>NZ_JBYTEC010000004.1:0-396065 GCF_058792075.1 Ensifer sp. EB106-03-01-XG145
GGGTGGAGCAGCCCGGTAGCTCGTCAGGCTCATAACCTGAAGGCCGCAGGTTCAAATCCTGCCCCCGCAACCAAACACTCAAAAGCCCGCGCGGAGAAATCCGCCGGGCTTTTTGACGTTCTAGCGCTACCCGGAGAGAACGGTAAGCGGCAAGCTGACCCCATCTGGCGTAGGTAGCGCGGGCGCCTGTATTGCGGACAGACGATTCACAGGCGTGAGCTTCTATGTCTGCGCCTAGCTCTGGAACTAGAAACCTCCATATGATCGAAGCCGTTCCGGAACGGCTTGAGGCTGCGCCGCGGCAGTTTCGGCGGCGGTGGTCCGATGAATTCAAGGAGCGGGCCGTGGTTGAGGCAATGGAGCCCGGCGCAAGCATTTCGGCGATTGCGCATCGCATCGGAATACATCCGTCGCAATTATTTGGCTGGCGCCGCAATGCTCGTGCCGGACAACGATCCTTCTCGGCGGATCCGGCTGTTCAGGTAGAAGCTGGACCGGTTGGTGCGAGAGCGGTGATCGAGCTTGTCATCGGCGAGATCGTTGTCCGGGCGGGCGCGGATAAGCGGGGCAGATTTGGTGGCGGCGCACCCGCTTTAGATCGAGCTTCGGGCCGCGCGGTTTCTTGCCGGCTGCTTGAGGGCGCCGTTCCAGGTAGCGCAGGACGGGACCGACCAGCAGTCTCCCGAGGACTTGCTTCTGCTCAAGAAGCGCAAGAAGCAGCATGCCGCCGAGGAAGGGCAGACAGAACAGCAGCGACCGCAGGCCGAGGAGCCGCAGCGTCAGGTCGAAGAGCCGGTTCGCAAGAAGCGCAAACAGCAGGCCGAAGAGCAGCAGCCCGGCTCCGAGGAAAACGCACCGCGGCAGGCTGAAGAGCTGCAAGCGCCTGTGCGCAAGAAGAGGAAGCAGCACGCCGAAGAACAGCAGCCTGGCGTCGAGGAAAGCGCTCCGCAGCAGGCCGAAGAGCAACAAGCTCCGATGCGCAAGAAGCGCAAGCAGCAGGCGGAGGAGCAGCCTGGTGCAGAGGAAGGGACTCCACAGCAGGCCGAAGAGCAACAAACTCCTGTGCGCAAGAAGCGCAAGCAGCAAGCTGAGGAACAGCAGCCTGGTGTCGATGAAGCGGCTCCGCGGCAGGCTGAGGAGCAACAAAATCCTGTGCCCAAGAGGCGCAAGCAGCAGGCCCAAGACCACCAGCCCGCCGTAGAAGAAGGGACCCCGCAGCAGGCCGAAGAACAGCAGGCACCCGCGCCCAATAAGCGCAAGCAGCAGGCGGAAGGACGGCAGCCCGCCGTAGAGGAAGGCACCCCTCAGAAGGCCGAGGAACAGCAGGTACCGCTACCCAAGAAGCGCAAGCAGCAAGCTGAAGGAAAGCAGCCCGAGGAGCAAAAGGCCCTCGAAGAGCGTGCCGCACCGACAGGCGAAACCACAGCAGAGCAGCCGACGCCGCAGACAGGCGAGGGTGAGCAGCAGCCGGTTCCAGGGGCCGAACAACCCGCAACGGCCGAGCAGCGCCAGGGCGAGGAGCCCCAGGGCAAGGCCGCGCCGGTTGTCGTCGACAAGCGCACGAAGGAAGAGAAGCGCAAGATCGCCGAGGATCCGGCGGCGACGGACGAAACCGTGGTGCTTCCGGTCGATAACGGCGCGGCTGTGCTCGACAGCGACAAGGACGCCGATAATTTCGGTGATAACCGGGCACGCGAGACTCGGCGCAAGCAGCGCGAAGAGCTGCGCGTCCAGGATCAGAACATAGCGCCGCCTGCAGACGACGCCGCGGCCCAGGCTGAGATTCCGGCCGAGGTGCGGCAGGCCGTTTCGCAGAGGATCGAGGCGGCGATCAAGGAAGAAGGCCGACGCGTCGAGGCGGCGCCAGTCTTCGCGGTCCCGGAGACGACGAACATCGTCAACAACACCGTTATCAACAATACGGTGATCAACAGCACGACGGTCAACAACACCACGAACAATGATGTGACCGAGGTGCAGGTGGTCGAGAGGGTCGACGATCGCGTCGTCCTCGGCGTCGGCGACCAGATTTTCGTGCGTGGCGACGATCGTCCGCGCCTGCGCCACGATGCGCAAGAGTCTTACTACGACGAGCTTCCGCGCGGACGCGTTCGTGAAACGATCGTCCGTCCGGGCGGGTATCGGATCGTCACCGTCTACGCTATGGTGACATCTTGCAGCGCTCGCGCGTCGATGACGATGGCAACGAATATGTGCTGATGTACGCGCCGGAGTATCAGGAGGATCGGCGCCCGGCGATCGTCGACGTCGGGTACGAACTGCCGCCGATGCGCCTGACGATTCCGGTCGATGACTACATCGTCGATTACTCGGAAGACCCGGATCGGGATTACTACGAATTCCTGTCCGAGCCGCCGGTCGAACGCGTCGAGCGAGTCTATACGATCGATGAGGTCCGCAATTCGGCTCGCCTCCGTGACAAGGTCCGGCGCATCGATCTCGACACGATCCACTTCGCGACGGGGAGTGCCGAAGTCTCGATGTCACAGGCAAAGACACTGCGAACGGTCGCCGATGCAATGCAGAAGGTTCTCGACAAGGATCCCGGGGAAACCTTCTTCATCGAGGGGCATACGGATGCTGTCGGCTCTGACCGCGCGAACTTGGTCCTGTCCGATGAACGAGCGGAGTCGGTCGCAGTCCTCCTGACCGAGGTCTATGGCATCCCGGCGGAAAACCTCGTCACGCAAGGCTATGGTGAGCGCTTCCTGAAAATCGGTACGCAGGAACCCGAGGAGGAGAACCGCCGGGTGACCATCCGAAGGGTGACGCCGCTGGTGCGCCCGGTCGCGCAGCGGTAACCGAAATCTGCGTCGCCATGCGTCTTATCAGACGTGTGGCGACGCGGCATCCTGAGTCGCTGCCGATCCTCCGATCTTGCTGGCGACAAGCATTCGTGAATATGGGAAAATGCCGGCATATTAAGCCCGACGATATCGTGGCGCCCCAGGAGCGGTCATCGCTGTGGATCGAAAGCTCGCAGCCATCCTTTCAGCCGATGTTGCTGGCTTCAGTCGCCTTGCGGCGCTGGACGAGGAAGGTACACTTGCCGCACTAAATGTGTGCCGCAACCGGATTGCCGAAGTTGTGAAGGAGCATGGCGGCCGTATCTTCGGTAGCGCCGGTGACGGTTTTGTCGCCGAGTTTCCAAGCGCTGTCCAGGCCGTCCGGTGCTCAGTCGAAATCCAGCGCCGTCTTTTCAGTACCTTGGAAGACCGCCCGCCCGATCGCCCTTTGGAGTTCCGCATCGGTATCAACCTGGGTGACGTGGTCGTAGCGGGAGACGACCTGCTCGGCGACGGCGTCAATATCGCTGCGCGCGTGCAAGAGATCGCCGCTCCGTCAGGCATCTGCATTTCCGCATCGGTGCGCGAGCATCTCGATGGGAAAGTGCCGTTCCCGCTGATCAGCCTCGGCGAGCGCAACTTGAAGAACATCCCGCGCCCAATTTTCGTCTTCGGGGTCGATTGGCAGCAAGAGACGTCTGTCGAAGGCGGCATCGCGTCCGTGCCACCACTTGCCGCCCGCCGTGGCAAGGACCAGCCATCGATCGTCGTCATGCCCTTCGACAACCTCAGCGGGCGAGACGATGAATACTTCGTGGACGGCGTTGTCGAGGAGATCACCGCGGCGCTCTCGTGCGTTCGGAATTTCTTTGTAATCGCGCGACAGTCCGCGTTCACCTACAAGGGACGCTTCGTCGACGTGCGCGAGGTCGGCAGGGAACTCGGCGTCAATTATGTGGTCGAGGGCACCGTTCGCCGAGGCGGCGATCGACTGCGCATTTCGGTGCAATTGGTCGATGCGGAGACAAGGACCCAGTTCTGGTCCGACCGTTACGAGGGCGCAATCGAAGACATGTTCGAGTTCCAGGATCGGATCGCGGCGCAGGTGGCAGGCGCCATTCACCCGGCGATCCGCGATGCCGAGATCGAACTGGCTAGGCGCAGGCCGCCGACCAGTCTCAGGGCCTATGACCTTGTCATGCGCGCCTACCCGAACCTCTGGGGCCGCCGCAAGGATACCAACAACCAGGCGATCGAGCTGCTTCGGCAAGCTATCGCCGTCGATCCGGGCTATGGTCGCGCGCATGCACTTTTGGCGTGGTGCCACGCCTCGAACGCCTCCTACCTATGGACCGAACAGCCGGAGCGTGAGCTGGAAAAGGCGCGCGCAGCGGTAGAGGCTGTGGGCTCGATCGGCGACGATCCAACCGCCCTGACTGCCGCCGGTGCGGCAATGAGCATCTGCGGCGACCAGGAGCGCGCGACCACCTTTATCGAAAAGGCGCTTGCGCTTGATCCGAACAATGCCTGGGCATGGGCGCGCCTGGGGTGGCTCGCGATCTACAAGAACGAAGCCACGCACGCACCGGAATGCTTCCAGCGGGGGATGACCCTGAGCCCAAGAGATCCGCTCGCATTCAATATGAGATTGGGGATGGCTTTTTCCTTGGCCATGGAAGGTGCTCTTTCACAGGCGATTGCGATAGCCCATGAGGTCGTCAACACCTATCCGGACGTCACATGGTCCTACCGTCATCTCGCCGCCTGGTCGGCGATGAACGGAGACTTGGAGACCTCCCGATGGGCTGCGAGGAAGCTATTGGCGGCCGAGCCAGGCTTTACAATCGACCGGTATCGAGCGCTTCCCTGGTTTCAAAACATCCCGCGGTGGCAAGATCAAATGGCCGAGGGGTTGCGGAAAGCGGGATTGCCTGAACGCTGATGGCCATTCAAGGACATGCACGATGGCTGGAAAAGGCGCAAAGCACTCTGCCCCTGCATGGGGGCTTGCCCAATAGAGCGGTTCCTCCGTCGGGCCGATAAGGGCACCTGGATTGCTTGCCGGACCCGGATGGCGGGCCGGTCTGCTATATGCTCTTCGCTTTCGTCAAATCCCCGACCCGTCCAGTTCTTGGTCGTCATCGCCTTCCCAGGGTAGGGGCATCGAGGTGAGATTGAGATTGGCTGAAGGCATCGGCATCCAGCATTTCAGTTCCGGCTCGGCGTATTCGATGATGCGGCCGGGCGAGGAATCGGAGGCGCGCCAGCCTTCTCTACCGAACTGATCGCCATTCGACCAATATGCAAGGTCAACTTCCGCTGTCCCCTGTTCGGACGGGCGGATCGTGACGAGGATCCGACTGCCGTTTTTCGGTGCGCTTGCCATGTGGCGCCAGCGGTCTGGCTCAGCCATCATTCGTCCTCCTCCTCGCTCCCGGTTGCAAGTTTCGCCGCGCCGTCGAAAACGGTCAACACAAACTTTGGGCAACCCACCGTCTATCGATTGGGGGTTCGATCCACGACATGCTGTACGAGCGTGGTCGCGGCGAGTAAGCGTCGCTCAGATATTAGCGGCGGCGGATCGCCGTAACCCCGTGAAATCCAATGCGTTCGGCAGCCTCCCGCACGCGTTCGGCCGTTTGAGCGCGCACCGGACCCCGCACATTCAGGATGCGGTCGACGGTGGAAACGCCGACGTCTGCGGCTTTGAAGCGTGGTCGGGAGAGTCGAGTGCGGATAGGCCCTAGCCGATTGTTCGCACGCTATCGGCCATCAGCTTGATGCCGAGTGCGCCCACCACAGCGCCAGCCACGCGGTCAATCCAGGTCTTCGAGCGCAGATAGACGACCCGCGGCGCACGTGACGAAAAACCCAGGGCGACAATCGCATACCACACGAACTCGTTGATGAAGAGCAGTGGCGGAAGCGCCAGCAGCATCCAGGTGGGTGTGGGAGACGGTAGCAGCGCAGCAAACATGGATGCATAGAAGATGGCCGTCTTCGGATTGGAAATCTGCACGAAAAGGCCCCGCAGCAGAGACTTCCACAGTGTACCTGGTTGATCTGCGGGCGCATCGGCAATTGCTATCGTCTGGGGAGCGGCACGCCAGATACCGACGCCGATCCAGACGAGGTACGCGCCACCGGCGAGCCTGAGCAGCATGCTGAGCCACTCCACTTGAAGGAGGATCGCTGTCAGGCCGGCGACTGCAATGCAAGCGAATAGAAAGCCGCCAATTCCCATGCCTACCGCTGCCATTAATCCGTCAGCGCGTGACCGGGCGATCGCGATACGCGACACCACAATAAAGCTTGGGCCAGGACTCATGGCTCCAAGAAGGAAGACGCCCAGGATGGTGACAAGAATTGCGAATTCATGCATGTCGCTTCCTCCCGAAAAATCCGGCACCGCGGTGCGCCAGCACTATGGCGACTGTTGCGTCGTTGCTCAATCGTCCGAGTGCTCAGTCCAGCACGCGCAACCGACGCGTATCCTCATTAGGGGCGATTTGGCCGTTGCTCCATTCCCTCAGGCAAATTCTATTGTGGCCTGGGCTTCGTTGACCACCCAATCGATGAACACCTTGGCGAGCGGGGAATGGTCCCGGTTCTTTTGCGTGATGACGTAATAGCCCTTCGTCGCCGATTTTATGAAACCTTTGAGCGGGCGGACAAGCGCACCTTGGGCAAGCTCTTCGCCAGCAGTGATGTTGTCCCCCATCGCAATGCCAATTCCGCAGCGTGCCGCCGCGAGGTTCTGATTGAAATCTTCAAAACTCAGCCGGCGAACCGTGACGGGTATCTCCTGGTCATGGTGACGGAACCAGTCGTTCCAGTGGGCGGATCCGACGCCGTCGAGAAGGACGTGGCGGGTCAGGTCCCTGGTGCGCTTGATGTCGCCGTCCCGGTTGAGGAGGATTGGGCTGCAACGCGAGTTGCTTCCTCGGGGTCGTGTTCAAAAGCCGTTGTGCCAGTCGGGGGTGTTCGAACCCGACCGCAAGTTCAGGTCAGGGTCCAACCCCAGGCCGGCGTCGACGAGTATGTCTGGTCGCCGCTGCGAAGGAGGACCACGTTGCGCGACCAATCGAAAGGGTCTGACGGCAGGAACATGTCGTTTAGCCAGTCCGCCCGGACGGCCGGGTCGACGTTGTGGGCCAACATCGCGGTTGACAGCGACAGAACCCCATCGCTGACCACCAGCGCTCATCGAGTGTAGTAGCCGGGCTGATCGAGGTCTGCGAGAAGGCCGGGGCCGGAAGGCTGCCAGTCAAGCAATGTCCGGGTATGCGCGCTGGAAGCGGCCATGTCGGCGCCTGCCATCGTGGCGAACCAGCCGAAGTGTTCACGCGGCCGCGCCTCGACAGGAAGGTTGAGTTGGCGGCCGATTACAGCGGCGATTTCCTTGAACGGGACCGCCTCGTCGGCGACGGCGTGGTACACCGGTTCCGTCACTCCCTGCTCCAGGGCGAGCCGGTAGACGCGGGCGGCATCCAGCCTGTGAACACCCGACCAGCAGTTCTGTCCTTCGTCGACATAGGCCGAAACGCCAGTCGCGTGCGCCAGCTTCACCAGGACCGGAACAAAGCCGTAATCGCCGATCCCGTGAACGGACGGGGCGAGGCGTATGGTTGCTGCGCGCACGCTCCGTGCGGCAAGGGTTCTTGCTGCTGCCTCCGACTTGCGCGGGCTGGCCGGGTTCGGAAGGTCCATTTCGGTGACGCCGCGCGGCAGGCCGGACAGACCGGAGGTAAGCAGCAGCGGCCGGTTCGATCCTTCGAGTGCACCGCCGAGGATCTCGATCACGCGCTGGTCGTGTGCGGCACTCTCGAGGAATGTCGTGAAGCCATGGTTCCCGGCGGCATGGATGAAATCATGGTTGAAAGCGGTATGGACGACGGCGTCTGCCGCCGATGCGGCTTCGCGCAGCACATCAAGGTCGTCGAGCGAGCCCTGGACTATATTGGCGCCGGCGGCGACAAGATGTTCTGCTTTCTCCATGGAGCGGGCAAGGCCGGTGACGCGGTGGCCTGCGCGTAAAAGGTCGTCCACGATGGCCGCGCCGACCCAGCCGGTCGCGCCCGTTACGAATACGTGCATGATGTTTCTCCAGTCTTCGGACAAGTCTTGAAGGTTGGGTAGCCGCAGATTTATCCGGCCCGCATGGACAGTTCGACATCCTCCGCGAAGGGCACGGAGATATAGCCCGAGGCCTCTGAGCGAACATGGGCAAGGTAGTCGGGGCAATCGTCGGCGTTATCAGCGACAATCAATGCGCCGGGTTTCAGACGGTCTTCCACCAGATCCAGCACCTCGTGGTAGAGGGCCTTGGCGCCATCGAGCAGCAGCAGATCGATCGTCTCGGGAAGACGGGTGCTCAAGGTCTTGAGCGCATCGCCTTCCCGGATTTCGACAAGGTCGATAAGGCCGCCGTCAGCCAGGTTTTGGCGTGCCCGTAGGATCTTGGAAGGCTCGAACTCGCTGGTGATCAATCGCCCGCCGCCATTGTCCCGCAGCGCGGCGGCAAGATGGAGCGTGGAGATGCCGAAGGATGTGCCGAATTCCACGATCGATTTTGCGCCGCAGCTGCGAGCCAGCATGTAAAGCAGCGTGCCCGTTTCGCGCGATACCGGGAGCCAGAGATCCTTCAGTCGCCCATACAAATCGAGATATTCCGTCTTGCTGCGCACGAGACGTTCGCGCTCCTCGCGCGAAAGCGCGGCCATCGCCGGACTTGATGCCGCATCGGCTTCTTTGAACAGGCGATCGAGAAGCGGTGCGAGAGGTTCGGTGGTCAAGGTCGTCATGAAAAGCTCCGTTGTAGGAATGCGCTTGTGTTGAAATTGAAAATACGAATAATTCGTCGCATTTGCTAATCGCATTGCCGAGCGCCCCAATGACGGATCGTCCAAGTGCCCGTATATCCTCAAGAAAACAGCCGAGGCAGGCGCGCTCGAACGAGCTTGTCCGCGCCATTTTGCAGGCTGCTGTTCAGGTTTTGGCGGAGGAGGGTGCGCAGAGATTCACGACCACCCGGGTGGCGGAAAAAGCCGGCGTGAGCATCGGATCGCTCTACCAGTATTTTCCCAACAAGGCCGCGATCCTCTTTCGCTTGCAAAGAGACGAGTGGCAGCAGACGACGGATCTTCTGCGGGGTATCCTCGAGGATCGCTCGCAATCGCCGTTTGAGCGGCTACGGACCCTCGTTCACGCCTTTATCCGGTCCGAATGCGAGGAGGCGATCGTCCGCGTCGCGCTTGATGACGCCGCCCCGCTCTATCGCGATGCGCCCGAAGCTCGGGAGGCAAAGGAAGCGGGCGATCCGATCTTCGAAAATTTCATGCTGGAAGTGCTTCCGCACAGCACCGGTGCTGCCCGGCAACTGGCCGCGGATCTGATCATCACGACGATGACCACCGTCGGTAAGGCGTTTTCAGAGACGCCACGGAGTCTGGCCGAGATAGAGGCCTATGCCGGCGCCATGGCCGACATGTTCTGCGCCTACATCAGCAGCATGGCTGACGGCGCTAAATCGTAGCGCCGGAAACGTCTCTGTGAGGCGGGCGGTGCCGGCAGGTTGAACCGACCGGTTGATTGACTAACGGCCGGTTCGACTGCATGTCGCCGGGATACACGTCCGCGCGCCGCAATCAGCCGTCCGACCAGAAGCGTTCCTTGTCAAAGGCCTTTTTCTGTTCGCCGAGTTGGTAAGCGCCCTTCGGTGCGCGGTTTGCATCCTCAGCGCCGGCCACCGAGAACCCGAGGCCTGCCGGAAGGATGAGTTGCTCAAGATCCTTGGCCGGCGCCAGCGCCCACTTGAGAAGCGTAGCGTCGCGAATGGCCCACTCCGTCTTCGCGGACGGCGAGCCCGTGAGACTGGATTCGCTGGTGCCCGGTGCCCGCATCATGCCCGTGCCAAGTGCGATCTTGAACGACGATGACGGAACGAATGCAGAGATGTTTACGGGGAGCGCGCGCTCGCTGGCGACCGTGCGGAGCGTCGGAAGCGGTGCTGTGATTGAAGCAAGGTCGAAGAACGGCGGTTCTTCGACAGACTGCTTGAGGGTCTGGCGTTCGAGGGCTTCTTCCCCACGGCTCTTGCGCGTTGGAAGCATTGCGGTGAGCAGGGTGTTGTCGGCGGGTGCCGCAGTCTTTAATTTTGCTGGACCGGCACTGTTCGCAGCCACGATCGAGGTGGCCTTGACCCGTCGTTTGTAGTCGGCCATCGCCTGGTCATAACCCGGCAAGGTCCCGCCATTGGCGGGAAGGTGAAGCGTCTGCCCCTTCGGGAAAATGCGGGCCAGTTCCTGGCGCGACATCCGCGGCCACGCCCGCACGTTTCCGACGTCGAGATGCACGAAGGGAGATCCGGAGGTGGGGTAGTAGCCGACCCCACCGACTTGCATCTGCATGGCGATCTCCCGCAACCGAGCGAGTTTCACGCCTGGAATGTAGAAGTCCATGGCCTTTCCCAGCATGTGCTGGCTGTTCTTGGCGACCCCGGTGCTGCGCGAACGGCCGCGCAGCATGTTATTGGTGGCGGGCGAGCGGTAGGCGGAGACGATGTTGATGTAGTCCTTGGCCCCGGCACGCTGGTAGACTTCCCAGACGAGGTCGAGAAGACGCGGGTCCATGCGGGCAGGCTCGTTCCTACGCCAGTCGCGGAGAAAGCGATTGATTTGTGAAAGCCCTTTCGGGTCGTATTTACCGTCCCGCTTGAAGGTGATCGTCGCGCGCTCGCCGGTGTGGGTGAAGAACAGTTTTAATGATCGAACTTCCGCCGAAGACGCGGTGGTGGTGAAGGCCATAGCGGACGCTGCGATGGCGGCGATCGCGGTCACACGCCCAAACCATCGTCCAATGCGCTGAACGCTTCTTCTTGCGACGCACGATACAGGCGCCAGATACGCGGTTACTGGATACTCAGACACGGCGGGTTCCGATTCATTCGAGGTACAATCCACCGGCGGCAACGACCGGCGGTTCGGCTCTTCGACGGAAATTATGGTCAACGAAGGATTAAGAACCCGTTGATGCTGCCCCCTGAGGCTTCATGATGAAGAATTCCTGCGACGAGCAGATCCCCACGACCTCGGCCTTCGTTGGCCAAATCGGTCGGCCAAGGCGAGGCCACTTGCTTTCTCCGGTCCATACGTTAGCTCATACTGAATGAACCGGTTGTATCTGCGTAGCCTGGGTGTCCTATGAGAAGTACTTCAGACGTCATTGCCGAACTGACGCAGGCCGAGCGTGACGTTCACATGCTGACGGAGGGCGAAAAGCTTCGCCTCCTCGTCCGGGCCTATGTCGCTGTCCAGGAAGGCTGGACGATGCTCGGGCAGCCCGATCGACTGAAGGAGTCAGCCGAAACCATGGATGTCATTCGGGCCGGTGGGATGCCGGTGCATCTTTACGATGACGAGATGCGGGCAATCCTCCAGGAGGCCGTCAAGGTCATCAGGCAGATCGAGGCCGCCATGGAAGCGAAAAACAATCCGATGCCCGCACGTGGCAAGTCTACGGAGCAAGAGTAGTAAACGCCCGGCGATACGGCCGAAGACCATCGGTCGCGCTGCTCGTCGCCGTCCGTGCGTGGGACGTTCGCGAGACCAAGTTGCCATCGACTTCAGGAAAGAACGGCGTCGTCTGAGATTGGGAACGTTCTGGCACAATCTTGCGGGGCGGCGACCAAAATGGCACCGTGCACTGCGAGGAAAAATGACGATGGCCGATACACAAGCACTTTACCGCCTCTACGGCGTTCCGAGCTGGGGCTCCGTTCTCGTCGAAGCGGCGCTGGTGCAAGCGCGGCTACCCTATACGTTCGAGAATGTCGCGGGGTTCGATGAGCCCGGCCCGGCCCGGGACCGTCTTGTCGCCGTCAACCCGCTCGCACAGGTGCCCGTGCTCATACTTCCCGATGGCACGGTGATGACGGAGAGCGCGGCCATTCTGCTTCATCTTGCGGAGACATACCCAGAAGCCGGACTTGCGCCATCGGTCGGGGACCCGCTTCGTCCTGCCTTTCTTCGTCGCCTGATCTGGCTCGTGACTGCCGTATATGGGACCTTCACCTACGCTGACTACCCCGAGCGTTGGGCACCGAGCGTGCCGGACGAGTTGCGCAGCCGGGTGCTCGGGCGCCGAATGGATCTGTGGCGCCAGTGGGAGGACGAGATCGCACCCGCGCCGTGGGCGCTCGGAGAGCGGTTCTCTGCCCTTGATATCTGGATCGCGGCGATGACGCGCTGGCGACCGGGGCGCGATTGGCTGGCAGAAAACTGCCCGAAGCTGCTCAGTATTGCCCGGCGTGTCGACGCGGATCCCGATCTTCGCGAGCTATGGACGAGCAACTTCGGCGCGATCTAATTCGCAACCCTGTCCCGCCGGGTGCGTATGTCTGGCGCTCCGGCGCCAGTCCCTGCTAGGCCACATCGGGCATCAGCAAAGACACGGGAAGCACCGCTTCTTCCTTGACGGTCTTGGTGACGATGTAGGTGAAGTAGCGCGCGATGCCGAGTTCCCTATCGAGAAGTGTGTCGATCAGGCGCTGATAGGCGTCGATATTGGCGGCGACAATTTTCAGGATATAGTCGACGCCGCCGCCGACCGACCAGCAGCAGACGATTTCCGGAATATCGCGGACGGCTCGTTCGAACCGGTCGAAGTCCGCCTGACGGTGGTTGGCGAGCGTCAGCTCGACCATCACGCTTGCAACCGGCGCCACACGCCGCAATGCCACGTGCGCATGGTAGCCGCTGATGATGCCGGCCTTTTCCAGCTTGCGCAGCCGCATCCAGCAGGGCGTGGGCGAAAGGCCCGCCTTTTCGGCGAGTGCGAGTTTGGTGATGCGTCCATCCCGCTGGATTGCATCGAGAATGCGCAGGTCGATCGCATCAAGCTTCATGGCAAACTCCCGCGCAACTCGTTTGTCTGCTCTTATTTAGCCTTGCCGAGCAATGCAGCCTTTTCCGCATCCATTTCGGCGATGTCCTGGAACCGGTCGGCAATGCGGGCATGGGCACGGCCGCTGTCGGAGGCACCTATGGCGACGATAATTTCGTCCGGCCCCGGGGCGTCGGCGATCTGGAAGTTGGAAGTGAGAAAATGCGATCGTTTGCCGCTCTCGCTCTTGTGCATCATCGGCAGTGACAGCAGCGCACCAGGCGCATTGCGGGTGTTGGCGAATTCCAGGTAGTTGGTGCCGCCGATCGCCTCGCGAAAGGGATTGCCGAAACGCAGGGTGTGGATCATCGCCGAAGCATGTTCGATTTCACCGGCGATGCCGACGGCCGCCGCCTTGCCGCAAGCTTCGATCCGTTCCGGCTCCATTTGGCGCAGCAATCGGTCCGTCATCTCGCGGCTGAGCTCGCTTGCAATGCGGATAATCTCCGGCCTGAGGTTTTCGACGAAGCCGCGGCCTGCCCAGGGATTCTGGATCACTGCCGCGACCACGACGATATTGACGGGACGCGGCGCCGCCTTGCCGCCCTCCACCAGCGTTTCTTCGAGGAAAGTGCAGATTTTTCGAATGCCGATCGTCATGGGATGCGCCGTTGCTGTTCGTTGGGATTGCTTCGCACCCTAGCGGGATCGTCGGGCGGCGCTTCCTACATTTCGTCGGAAGATGTGCGCTGCGGCTTCGCGGAAGCGGAGTAGACTTTGGCCTTCGCCGCGCGCATGGTTGGTTGATAGATGTCAAGAGGCGAGACGATTTGGATCAGAAGTCCCAGATACTGGCGCTCCGCGACGTCGCCAGTCAGATCAACAGCGGTGGCGATCTTCAGACGGCGCTGCAGCAGCTCATTGCGGCCGCCTGTCGCCATGCGAACTGGTCTCTGGGGTCGATCATGGGCATCGACGCGGCGCATGGTTACGCCCATGTCATCGTGCGCTACGATCCGACACTGATCGAGCGGCGACTGCCCGACAAATGGGAGCTGGCGACCAGCCCGTCGCTGATCGCGCTGCAGCGAAACGAGCCCGTCTACATCCGTGACGCACGCGAATCCGCCGAGTTTCCAGGTTATCGGAGGGAGGCTTTCGAGCGCGACTATCGTACGGTGCTCGTCATGCCGATGAACTGCAGGGATGCTGAGGGCCGACCGATGGTGCTGAGCGTCATTGCTCGCGAGGTCGCCGAGGTGTCGGAAGACGATCTCGCCTTTCTCGGCACGATCATCCACCTCGGTGCCATCGCCGTCGAACGGGAACATCGTCTCGAGGCGGAGAAGCGGTCGGCGCAGCGGCTGGAGCGCGCCCTGGAGGCACATACCTCGCTTCTGGAACATGTGTTGAGCGATGGGGCGGTCGCACCACTTTCGGCCATGGTCGGCACGATGCTGCCGAATCCGACGGTGGTCGTTGATTTCACCGCCAATCAGGTTGTCGCCGGCCAGCCGCCGAACGCACTCTACGACGAGGCCAGTTGGCACGAGGCGGCTTCCACCGTTCTTAGCCGGCCGCTGATGAAGGCCGCCCGAGACGCTGTCGAGCGCGGGACGACCGATGCCGTGAACCTCTACCTCGATGACGGCACGCAACGGTTCAAGATAACGGCCCGTGTCGAAGCGCTGATGGTCGACAATCAACTGGTCGGGGCGCTCATCATCTTCCCGACGACGCGCGAGTTCAGCGATCTCGATCTCCTGATGCTCGACAGCGCCAAGTTTGCGCTGAGCGTGCAGATGATGCGAAGCTTCATCCGGTTTCGCTTCGAGACCAGGACGCAGACCGAACTCTTCTTCGAGATCGTGGAGGCGCGGTGGCGCAATGCCGGCGATGTTGCCCAGCGCGCCCAGCGGCTCGGCCTGAGTTTTTCCGTGCCTCAGCAGATGATCGTCGTCGATTTTCCGGATAAGACGAAGGCATTTGGCGGCGCTTCCGTCGATGTGGAGCACACGCTGTCGCGTGTCATGCAGCAGGCATCCGTTCAGGCGAACTTGATTGCCGTCGAGGGCGGCGTCGTCTGCCTCGTTCCCCACGATACGGGTAAGCGGCAGGAGCGCACGACAAAGCTCGCCCGCCGTATTGCCGAGGAACTCGGCCGTTACTTCGACGAGGCACCGATCGTCGTCGCCAGCAACCGGTGTGCGGCCCTGTCGGATTATCCGCAGGCCTGGGAGCGCTGCGCGCGAATGATCCGCATCGGCCGCTCCTTTGGTCTGACTGGCGCGGTCTCTGCGCAGGATTTCGGCCCGCTGCCGATGCTGGTCGCTGCCTGCGAGGCCGGCGACGTGCGCGGTTTCGTGCACGAGAGTGTTGGGGCGATCGCCGATCACGACCGGGACAACGGAACCCCCTACCTCGAAACGCTGTCGATCTACTTGCAGGAGGGGTGTCGCAGCCAGGCTTGTGCCGACGCGATGGGCCTGCATGTGACGACGCTGCGCTATCGGCTGGCGCGCATCCAGGAGCTGTTTGGCGTGGATGTCGAAACGCCGGAAAAGCGCTTTGCCGTCGAACTCGCGATCCGCCTGCACGGTGTCATCGACAACCGTTCCACCCTCCGCAGCTAGTTTTTCCTCGTCCGTCGGGAGCCGTCTTGCGACCACGTCGCCACCCCTTTTCGTGGGCTTCAATCGCCTCCTAGGGTTCGATGCAGAAGTTCTTCGCCCACTCCTGTGAAGCGACGGAAGAACGACCGCCGTGACGGCATTAGCCTCCAATCAACCTGATG
Source organism: Ensifer sp. EB106-03-01-XG145 (assembly GCF_058792075.1). NCBI lineage: Bacteria > Pseudomonadati > Pseudomonadota > Alphaproteobacteria > Hyphomicrobiales > Rhizobiaceae > Ensifer > Ensifer sp. EB106-03-01-XG145. The sequence goes on from NZ_JBYTEC010000004.1 coordinate 15,484, forward strand.
GTGAGGAGGCAAGAAGCGCATGGTTGAGACTGCAGCATCGACGGACGTGCCGATTGATCCGATTGCGCTTCGCCGCGCCTTCGGTACGTTCGTGACCGGTGTCACCGTCATCACCACCCGCGACGATGACGGCACGCCGCGTGGAATGACTGCGAACTCCTTCACCTCGGTTTCGCTCGATCCTCCGCTGCTTCTGGTCTGCGTTGCGAAGTCGGCTTCGAGCTATCCTGCCTTCACCAATGCAGGGTGTTTTGCGGTCAACATCCTCCATGAAGGACAGGTCGACGTCTCCGGAACCTTTGCCTCAAAATCTCCGGACAAGTTTCAGTCGGTGACCCACGATCACATCCACACGGGCGCGCCGGTCCTGACCGACAGCCTGACCTGGTTCGACTGCACGACTTTCAGCACTGTTGATGCCGGCGATCATGCGATCCTGATCGGCCAAGTTCGGGCCTTTGGTACCAGTCCGACCGCACCGCTCGGCTTTTGCCGCGGCCGCTATGCCAGCGTTAAGGATCCGTTGCCGAATGGCTGGCTCGCGTCGCATGGCATGATCATCGGCTATCTGATCGAAGCGGGTGACGGCCTGCTTCTGCGTTCGGACGGCAAGGGCGGCTGGGTTTTGCCGTCTGCGCGGCGACGCAAGGCGGACAGCCAGCTCGTCATCGACGGTGGCGACGCGCTGCGGCTCGTCCCGGACGAGACCTTCCTCTATTCGGTCTTCGATGTTGCAGACAGCGACCCGGGCTATCTGGTCTATCGCGCCCGACTGGCGGGCGAGGGCGGCGCCGGCACCAGGCTGCCAGCCGATCTGCGCTTCTTCCCGCTCGACGATCTTCCCGACGATGCGATCGCGACGCACGAACTGCGATCCATGTTGCGGCGCTACGTACGCGAGAGGCAGGCGGGCCGCTTCGGCATCTACATGGATTCCGACGACGGTGGCCGTATCGCGATGATCGACGGCGAAGCCCGTACCTGGCTTCAGACCTCCAAAGACCAAGGACAATGATATGAAGACGACGGTCAGTTCCATCGAAGGTTCGCGCCAGCTCCTGTTCATCAACGGACAGTTCGTGGCGCCGAAGAACGGCAATTACATCGCCAGTTTCGACCCGACGACGGGCGAGCGCTGGTATCATCTTGCCGAAGCGGATGCGGACGATGTCGAGGCCGCCGTGGCCGCTGCCAATGCCGCCTTTCGCGATCCGGCCTGGCGCCGCATGACGCAGACCGATCGCGGTGCGCTGATGCGCCGGCTTGCCGAACTCGTTCGCGCCAACGCCGACACGCTCGCGGAAATCGAGACGCGCGACAATGGCAAGCTTCTCAAGGAAACCCGGGCGCAGATGCGCTCCATGCCCGACAGCTACCACTATTTCGCGGGCATGGCCGACAAATTGCAGGGCGAGACGATCCCGATCAATCGTCTCGATACGTTGAACTTCAATTTGCGCGAACCCTTGGGCGTCGTCGGCATGATCACGCCGTGGAATTCGCCGCTGATGCTTCTGACCGGCACGCTGGCGCCTTGCCTCGCAATCGGCAATACGGTCGTCATCAAACCTTCGGAGCATGCGACCGCCTCGACGCTGGCGCTTGCGGAGCTGATCCACGAGGCGGGCTTTCCCGCCGGCGTCGTCAATGTCGTGACCGGTACCGGCCAGAGTGCCGGCGAGGCGCTGACACGTCATCCCGGAATTGCGAAGTACGTCTTCACCGGCAGCACGGCCACGGGCCGGCGCATCGCCGGCAACGCGGCTGAGAACCTTGTCCCTTGCTCGATGGAGCTCGGCGGCAAGTCGCCTCATGTCGTTTTTGGCGATGTCGATATCGAACATGCGGTCAACGGCGTCGTCTCCGGTGTCTTTGCTGCCGCTGGCCAGACCTGTGTCGCAGGCTCGCGCTGTTTTGTGGAAGCGCGCATCTACGATCGCTTCATTGAGGCGCTCGTCGCCAGGACAGAACGCATCTGCGTCGGCCTTCCGATGGCCGACGACACCGACATCGGTCCGCTCGCGCTCGCTGATCAGCTTTCAAAAGTCGAATCCTACGTGGCCTCCGGCGTCAGGGAAGGGGCGCGCATCGCCGCCGGCGGCCGGCGGCCGCAGCGGCAAGGGCTTTCGTCGGGGGGCTGGTACTTCGAACCGACCGTGATGGTCGACGCCGAAAACGACATGACCTTCATGCGCGACGAACTCTTCGGCCCGGTGGTCGGCGTCATGTCATTTCGCGACGAGGAAGAGATGATCCGGCTCGCCAACGACACGCGCTATGGCCTGGCCTCCGGCATCTGGACCAAGGACATCGATCGGGCGCTGCGGTTCGCCAACCGGATCGACGCCGGGACCGTATGGATCAACACCTACCGCTCTGCCTCTTTCATGTCCGCCAACGGCGGATTCAAGCAAAGCGGCTACGGCCGGCGCGGCGGCTTCGAGGTCATGCACGAGTTCTCGCGATTGAAGAACGTCATCGTCGACTACTCCGGCGGGATGCAGGACCCCTTCGTCATCCGCCTGAAATGACAGCAAAAGCACGGGCACAGGAAAGGCAGAAAACATGAAGTTCGCAGTCTCCCTCACGATGGAACGCTTCTCCCCCGATATTCCGATGGAGCAGGTGAAGAGCAACTTGCTGCAACTCGCGCGGCTTGCCGACGAAGGCGGCTTCGAAACGCTGTGGACTGCCGAGCACCACACGCTGGAATGCACGATCTCCCCCAATCCGTTTCAGACATTGGTCTGGCTTGCCCAGCACACGGATCGCATCCGGCTCGGCACCTCCACCCTGGTCGCGCCCTATTGGAACCCGATCCGGCTCGCCGGCGAGTCGGCACTCTGCGATCACCTGACCAACGGGCGCCTGGAATTCGGCATCGCCCGCGGCTCCTACCAGTACGAGTTCGACCGCATGGCGGGCGGCATGCCGCAGCAGGAGGGTGTGGCCTACATGAAGGAGATCGTGCCGGCCGTGAAAAAGCTCTGGTCCGGCGACTATGCCCATGAGGGGCAATACTGGAATTTCCCGATCACGGCGGCCGTGCCGAAGCCGCTGCAGCAGCCTCATCCGCCGATCTGGGTGGCGGCGCGCGACCCCGGCACTTTCGACTGGGCGATCGCGAACGGCGCCAGCATCCTGTCGACACCGCTTTCCGCTCCGGAGGCCGAGATCCACGTGCTTTCCGAGAAGTTTCATAAGGCCGTTGCCGATCATCCCGAAGTACGGCGTCCGCGCTTCATGATGCAGCGCCGCACCTGCGTCTATGACCGGCCGGATGGCTGGGAGCGCGCCGTCAGACACAGCATGGATTACGGCCGCGCCTTCGAAAACCTCATGCAGAACATCGGAACCGTGAGCGAGGGGTTCCCCGAGGCTGTGCCCTATGAGGCGGTCAAGGGCAAAGACAACTACAACCCGGAAAACATCCGCAAGAACCTGATGTTCGGCACGCCGGACGAAGCGATCGAGAAGCTGCTGGTCTATGAGGCCGCCGGCGTGGACCAGTACTGCCTGGGCCTGACCTTCAATCTGCCGTTCGAGCTGCAGAAGCGGACGCTGGAATTGTTCGTCAGCGAAATCATGCCATTCTTCGCCGCCCGTGAGACGGAACAGAAGCGCGTTGCGGTGGGTGGCTGACGATGGCAGGGGCTCAGCGCCATACCATTGGAGAGGTGACGCTCAACTACCGTATCGAGGGGGAAGGCGAACCGCTCGTCTGCATCCATGGCGTCGGCTCCTATCTCGAGGCATGGTCGGGCGTGGTCGAACGGTTGAAGGATCGGTTCACGATCCTGACATTCGACCTTCGCGGGCATGGCCGGTCCAGCTGGGTCAAGGGGCGGTACGAGATCGATGATTTCGTCAACGAGACGCTGGCTCTCGCCGATGCGGTGGGTTTCCCCACCTTCCACCTTGCGGGGTTTTCGCTGGGCGGGCTGATCGCCCAGCGTCTCGCCCTGACCCATCTGGGCCGTCTGCGCCGGCTGGCGCTCTTGTCGACGGTCGCCGGCCGCACGCCGGCCGAACGTGAGCGGGTTCTCGAACGCCTGGCGGCGCTCAGAGCCGGCACGCCCGCCGATCATCACAATGCCTCACTGTCGCGCTGGCTGACGGAAGACTTCCAGGCGCGCCACCCGGACGTGGTCGAAAGGCTAAGGGCGCGGGACGCCGAAAACGATCCCGACTGCTACGCGGCCGCCTATCGCGTGTTGGCGGAAACGGATTTCGGCGGTTTTCTCGACCAGATCCGCTGCCCGACGCTGATCGCCACCGGCGAGGACGACGCCGGCTCCAACCCACGTATGGCGCGCTACATGCATGAGCGCATTCCCGGTTCGCAGCTTCGCATCCTGCCGGGCCTGCGCCACTCCATCCTCATCGAGGCGCCAGACGTTGTTGCATCGCTGATGGGCGAGTTTTTGTGCCAGGGGGAGACGGTTGATGGATGAGGCTTTGCAGGCAAGGGGAGAGGCTGTCCGGCGCAGGGTGCTCGGTGACGACTATGTCGATCGCGCGGTCGGTAGCAGCGATGCCTTCTCGCGTCCGTTCCAGGATCTGTTGAACGAATATTGCTGGGGCACCGTCTGGACGGACGAGGGCCTCGATCTGAAGAGCCGCAGCCTGCTCAACCTCGGAATGCTCGCGGCGCTCAACCGAATGCATGAGTTCGGCATCCATTTTCGTGGGGCGATCCGCAACGGTCTAACCGATGACGAGCTTCGCGCGGCACTCGTGCAGATCGCGATCTACTGCGGCATTCCCGCGGGTGTCGAAGCCTTCCGTGTCGCGCGGAGCGTCCGCGACGAGATGGCTCAGAAAGGATAGCGCTGATTTCCACGGTTTCTAGGAAAGGGCAGCGCCGCGCTACCTCGTATCGCCGGAAGACGGAAGGCCGCCTGAGAACAGAAGATCAACCCGATGGCAGGAAGAGGACCCTGTCAAAAACAGAACGACAAAAGGGAACGACAGCATGAACACATTCGCAAAACTCACCGCGGCGGCATCGCTCGCCCTGTCGCTCGCGACCGTTCCGGCTCACGCCGGTGCCGTGCTCGACCACGTGCTCGATGCAAAGACACTGAAGGTAGCGACCGACGCCAATTGGGCGCCGCAGTCCTTCATGAACGAGAAGAACGAGATGGACGGCTTCGACGTCGATGTCGCCAAGGAAATTGCCAAGCGGCTGGGTGTCGGCGTTGAGTTCGTCACGCCCGGTTGGGACATCATCACTGCCGGCAACTGGCAGGGACGCTGGGACATGCATGTCGGCTCGATGACGCCGACCAAGGAACGCGCCAAGGTCTTCGATTTCCCGGCGGTTTACTACTACACCCCGGCTGCCGTGGCCGTTCACAAGGACAGCCCTACGGTCGGTTTGATCGATCTGGACGGCAAGGTTGTCGGCGCCACGGCTACGTCGACCTTCGAAGCCTACGCCAAACAGGATCTGACACTCGATGCCGCCGGCGCGCCTGCCTTCCAATACACGTTCAAGCCGAAGGAAGTGAAATCCTACGCGAACTCGACGACCGCCTTCGACGACCTGCGGCTCGGTGACGGTGTCCGCCTCGATGCGGTCGTGTCGTCGCTGCCCAGCATCCGCGACGCGATCAAGGCCGGTTATCCGATCAAGCAAGTTGGCGACCCGGTCTTCTACGAGCCGCTCGCTGTCGCCGTCGAACACGGTGACAAGGAACTGAGCGACAAGATCGCCGAAGTGATCAAGGCGATGCAGGGCGATGGCACGCTGAGCAAGCTCTCGGAAAAGTGGTACGGCGTCGACTACACCATCGTGAAGTAAGGCAGCCCATATCTGGCGGTCCGGGAGACCGGACCGTCCTTTGTCCAAAGGGACCAAACATGCTTTATCCGGATACTGTTGAGTCCGAAATACTCGTCCACAAGCCGTGGTTCGTGGCCAGCATTTTCGCCACCGTTCTCATTGCCTTCACGGCCTTCGGCCTGACCGGCACGACGATGGGCGAACTGATGCGCCCGGTGATCGGCGAGCCGCTCGAAAGTGGGTTCTATGGCCGTTTTGCGACCGCATTCGTCGTGGCAGTGCTCTTCTGCCTCAACATCGTCCTGATCGGTTTTGCGAGCCTTAGAGTCCAGATCGCCGTCGTCTGGCTTGAGTTGCTCGCGCTGTTCCTCGCCTTCTTCCAGACCTTCAATCTCAGCCTGCCATTTATCGAGGAGAAATTACCGTTCCTCATCACGCAGGGGCTGGTAACCACGGTATACGTTTCAGCGATCTCGATTGTGATCGCATCGGCGATCGCCATTCTCGGCGCTGTGGCCAAGCTCTCGAGCAACGGCTTCGCCTATGCGATTGCCAGCTTCTACACGTCCTTCTTTCGCGGCCTGCCGCTTTTGATGCAGGTTTATCTGATCTATCTCGGCCTGCCGCAACTCGGCTTCATCATCGACGCGGTGCCGGCCGGCATTCTGGCACTTTCGCTCTGCTACGGCGCATACATGACGGAGATCTTCCGCTCCGGCATCCAGAGCATCGATCGCGGCCAGTGGGAGGCATCACGCTCCATCGGCTTCGGCTTCGGGCTGACGATGCGCAAGGTCATTCTGCCACAGGCGCTGCCGGTCATCATCCCGCCGACCGGCAACCAGTTCATCTCGATGCTGAAGGATAGCTCGCTGGTCTCCGTCATCGGTGTCTGGGAACTGATGTTTCTCGCCCGCACACTGGGCCAGAAGACCTTCCAGCACATGGAAATGCTCATATCCGCCGCCATGCTCTACTGGACCCTGTCCATCGCTCTCGAGTTGATCCAGTCCCGCATCGAACGTCACTATGCCAGGAGCAAGGTCAGATGAGTGCTGAGACCATCATCGACGCCAGGAACGTTTCCAAATGGTACGGCGCCTTCCAGGTGCTGACGGATATCAACCTGACGGTTCGCAAAGGGGAGCGCATCGTCATTTGCGGCCCGTCCGGCTCCGGCAAGTCCACGTTGATCCGGTGTTTCAACCGCCTGGAGGCGCACCAGGAAGGCGAGATCGTCGTCAACGGCATCAACCTGCATGCCAAGATGCGCAATGTCTCGTACGTGCGGCGCAATGTCGGAATGGTGTTCCAGCATTTCAATCTGTTTCCGCACATGACCGTGCTGATGAACTGCATGGTCGGCCCAATGTGGATCAACGGCTTACCGGAAGCAGAGGCGCGGGCGAGAGCGCTCACATTCCTGGAGCGGGTACGAATTCCAGAGCAGGCCAATAAGTTCCCCATCCAGCTTTCTGGCGGTCAACAGCAGCGCGTCGCGATCGCGCGCTCCCTCTGTATGCAGCCGGCAGTGATGCTGTTTGACGAACCGACATCCGCGCTCGATCCGGAGATGGTGTCCGAGGTTCTGGACACCATGACGAGCCTGGCGAAGGACGGCATGACGATGGTCTGCGTCACGCACGAGATGGGGTTTGCGCGGGCGGTCGCCGACCGTGTGATCTTCATGAACTCCGGACAGATAGTTGAGGAAGCAAATCCGGACGAATTTTTCACCAATCCCAGGCACGAGCGGACGAAACTGTTCCTCAGCCAGATACTGAAGCACTAGCACGGTATCCCGTCGTCTTCAGGCTTCAAGATCGGGGGTCGCCTGGAGCACGGAAGACTCGATCGCATCGGGAGGCGACATCATCGACATTGTCCGGTCGCTGGCGCGGCCGGTTAGGGGAGGATGTACGCCACTGGCTCTCGGTTCCGCCGCCTAACCGTGCTCGTCTTGGGGCGGATCGACCTGTTGCCGAATGCTGTTAGCGCTAACCCGATCGCCCGCAGCCGTGATTGACACGATACGCCGCGTCGACGTTGAATGAGGCGAGGGCCGTTCGGCGATTTGAGAATTCGGCCACCTGGTTACGTCGAAGCGAGCAGGCGGGAAAGCGGGAGGGCAGCAGTGTCGTATATGGATGATTTGGACGTCGCCGATGCAGCTTTGTTGATCATGCACTATCAGGCCGACGTCTTTTCGATCCTGGCAAACGATGTTCCAACGGATCTGCTCGATCGCACCAATTCACTGATTGCGCGGTGGCGTGACACGGAGAACCCGACGATCTTCGCGAATTTCGCGATCGACTATGAGTCGCCCTGTGAAAACAATATGTTGATCTGCAACATCATGAAGACAGGTTACTTTCGTGACCCGGCGCCCGTAACTGGGCTCGATGTAGCCGAAAGCGACTGGCGATACGCATGTCCGCGCGCCAATGTGTTTCATGGCACGACTTTGCACCAAGACCTGCAGGCAAAAGGCATCAAGACGTTGGTCATGGCTGGGATAGCGACCAGCGGCGTCCTTTTTTCCAGCGTCGGGTGGTCAAGCGATGCAGATTATAAAATCTACATCGCCCGTGACTGCTGTTTTGATCCCGACACAGTTGCGCACGACGCACTTTTCCGGACGAGCTTCGCCACACGGGCCACCATTGTTTAGATCGCTGCAGATTTCGCCTTCGCCCGATCAGCCTCCAATGCAAACGATGTCCATGCTTGGCGTGATTCCCGCCTCGTAGGCCGAGGACCCCGTACCTTGCGTGGGCGTTCGGGACCGGTTCGATGGGCGAGACCTCGGAATTATCTCACGGCCGTCTCTATCTTGGCTATCCCTTCCAGCGTTCGATGGACTGGGCATTTGTCGGCGATTTCGGCGATTTTGGCGCGAACCTCATCCGAGATCTCGCTGTCGACCGATATGACCCGCTCGAACCGGTCGATTTTTCCGCCATCGGCGCGTTCGGATGCAGCGCATTCTTCGCAATCCCTCGCGTGGATCTTGGAATGCGAGACTTCCACCTTGATGCGCCCCAGCGCCAGCTTCTTGTGGTCGGCGTAAAGACGCAGCGTCATCGAGGTGCAAGCAGCGAGTCCGATCGAGAGGAAGTCATAGGGCGATGGACCGGAATCCAGCCCGCCCGCACTTTGTGGTTCGTCGGCAAAAAGGCGGTGGCTACCGGCCTGGACCGAGTTCTGAAATTTGCCTTCCCCCGTTTCCATCACGCGAACCTGTTCCATCGGTCTCGTGCCCTGTGGAGGGTCAGCCACGAGATAGCGACCCAGCCATTCCGCAATGATCCGGGCGGCGAAGGCGGCGTCGGCAGGATCGGTTAGCAGATGGTCGGCCCTGTCCAGGGAGACAAAGCTCTTGGGGTGTTTTGCCGCGTGGAAGATGTCGCTCGCATTCTCGATACCGACCGTTTGATCCAACGGGGCATGAAGAATGAGAAGGGGTTTCTTCAGCGTCGCGACAGCATCCAGGACGCGATGCGCGCGGGCGTCTTCCACGAATTGTTTTCTGATCAGGAACTTGCGCCCGGCAAGATCGACCTCGGCGGCACCGCTATCCTCGATGTCCTTGAGGCTCGTCCCGAAGTTCTTCAGGACGTGGCCGACATCGGCCGGTGCCCCGATCGTCGCCACCGCGCGGACCTCTGGAATGTCTCTGGCGACGGCGAGAACTGCCGCGCCGCCGAGGGAATGGCCGATCAGCAGTGACGGTGCCTCGAAGTGTCGGCGCAGATAGTCTGCAGCCGAAAGCAGGTCGGCAATGTTGGAGGAGAAATTGGTTGAGGCGAACTCACCTTCGCTGGATCCCAAGCCGGTAAAATCAAAGCGGAGGACCGCGATCCCTTCACGCGCAAGTTCGGCCGCGATGCGGCGCGCCGCTGCCAGGTCCTTGGAGCAGGTGAAGCAGTGGACGAAAATCGCGTAGGCCCGCACGGGACCGTTGGGAAGATCGAGACGAGCGCCGAGGGTTGCGCCGGAATGGCCCGAAAATTCAATTCGTTGAGTGTTGAAATTCATGGCGATGCTCCTTTGAGGAGAACAAGCATGTGGCAGAGGTCTTCAGTGGCATCGCACGCGATGCCACTTTGCCGGACTTGTTCCGACGGTCTGGCTGAATGCCCTGGTAAAATGAGCCTGGTGGACCCCAGCGCCTCTGGCGCCGGCTGATGATCTTCGCGCCATCGAAGGCTGATCCGAAAGGGGCTATGGCGTTGGAATCCTGCGGTTCTTCATAGCGCCCAGCCATGCTCCTGCCTCCGACGTCTCGATAACCAGGACGAGCCTGCATTCATATCTTATTGACGCCAAATCAGGAGCTTAGGTCAAGAAGGCGAGCTTGAGGGCGTATCAATGACGCCGTGCCCGCTATATGCATGGGAATGCGGGCAGTGGCGTGTTCAGGATGGGATCAAGATGGACGACAACAACATCATCAAGTTTGAACGACCGAAGCCAAAGAAGGAGGCCAAGCCGGTCAGTCCAACGCAGCGAAAGGCGCTGATTTGGCTGGCGCTGGTAGCCGCGTTGATCGGGGTGTGGTCATACTACCAGTTTGTCGCGCCGCCGAGCTTGCCTGGGCACTAGGTCCAAAGACCACAGAATTACCGGCCGTCGTCCGGATCCGCCAACTTCGGACCCGCCTTTGCCTCGGCCGAAGTCGGTGGAAATGCCGTGTGAATTTAGCCAGCAGGTCTCTCAGACGGACGCACGAAATCGGGCGACTAACAGCAGTCGTGACGGGGATCGGGCTGGTCCGGCGGCCTATCCAACCGTGGAGGTGCTTAGGGCGGCGGCCGGATGTGGTTTCCCATTGCCCCGACGGCATATGGGTGACAGTAAGGTCCCAACCTCAAGGGACGGGGGCAAGAGGCGCGCAACCGTCACGCTGCAGGACGGGCGTTTCCCGGTGGTTTGCGATTCAACAGCTATGAAGCGGAAAGCGTTTTTTCCGATATGGTCCATGCTCGCTCTCACACGCGCCTCGACACTCTCGTCAGCGCGCCACTAATCTTGGCCGGTCGGTAGGCCTTTGAAATGCCTGACCTTCTCGTCAAGCTGCACCCACTTGTGCTTCGACTGCTCGAACACGGACAGGGCAGGTGGCGCGAAGGTCGGGTCGGCAAAGGAGCCGACCGCCACCCCGATCCAGGACGGTGCGGCCTCGGCCTTCCAAAAGACGGTAGAACCGCATGTTGGGCAAAAATGCATTCGCACCTTGCGCCCGCTGTCAGCAGTGCGAACGAATTCCTTGGACGCTCCGGAAATCTCGATGCAGTCGACAGAGTAGAACGCATTGGCGCTGAATGGCGCGCCAGTTCTTCGCTGACAAGCCAAACAGTGACACAGCGCGGTCAATTGCGGCGGTTCGCCAGACGTCAGTCTAAGAGCGCCACAGGTGCATTGGGCAGTGGCCATGGAAAGTCATCCCGCTGGCGTGGTGAAAATACGTTGGAGGGGCGAAGGGCAGATCCGAGCCACAGATCCTTGCGGCAGAGAACGCGAACAGGCTGCGGCCTGATACAATTTCAGGCGCGCCAAACTAAGAAGTAGTGCGCGACATTCCAAGGTCTAGAGGGAAACCATACGAGGACGTATGGACGATACCCTTCGGTTATCTGCGCATGGATGGCGAAGCGTTCACCACCACTCAGGGGACCGGCGGTTCCCAGAGTTCAACCGGATTGCCTTCAGGATCGTGAATGCGCGCAAACCGGCAGGCGCGTATTTGCGACTCGAACGTCGAGCTTCAATGCGATGGTCGTGCCGAGGGCAACGCGCCCCGGCGCGCCCGCTATCGGTTCCAGCTACCCAACCTGTCGTGAAGCACTGCTATGTCTTCGCGCAGGAAAGGAGGGCAATCCCTATCGATCTGCTCCTGGTAGGTTCGGGCATATTCGTGACCCGAATAGACGGCGGCGGCGATCAGGCCGGGCGCCAGACAGTCGCCTAGCCGGACAACAGTCTTGATCCCCGCATCGGCCCATTCCGCTTCCCGTGCTTTCAGGTCATGCCACAAGGTTTCATCGGGCAGCCGAGCTGTAACCGGGACGAGTGTGGCGCAGTCGATTTGCCGCGTCTTTCCGCTGTAGACGCAGGAAACCTCAAGCCGGTCCTTCGTGCGCCCGGCAAGCGCCATGGCAGGAATGATATCCACGCCGAGTTCGATGAGACGTCTTTGCACCCGTCCCTGTTCCAGCGTGTTCTTGCTCCACGGCGAAACCTGGGCTTCGGGCGTCACGAAGGTCACGGCCCGGCCAGCCCTGGCCAGCATTTCAGCAAGCACGCTGCCCATATAGAAGCAATCGTCATCGAAGATTACGACCGGACCGTCGACGGACACGGCCGCAGCGCCGTCGACAAGAAGGGCGTCGGGCGAAACGAGGGCGCCTTCGGAAAAGAATTCGAGGGGCAGGCGGTGGGTGCGGCCGGCCCCGTCGCATCGCCAGTTCGCGCCGGTGGCAATCGCGACATGAGGCATGCCGTACTGAAGAACGTCGTCGGCGCTCAGCGGGCTGTGCAGGTAGAGTTGGGCATTCACCTGCGTGCTCAGCTGGCCGATGCGCCAGTCGCGTACGCGGCCCCAGGTCGCAAGCCCTGGCAGGCGGCATTCGCGCGCGACCCGTCCGCCCCATTCTCCGCCCGCCTCGGCGAGTACGACGTCGACGCCGCGCTGGGCAAGAGCACGCGCCGCCTCGAGACCCGCCGGGCCGCCACCGATGATGAGCGCCGGCTCGGGCGCCAGCGACGTTGCAATAATCTCGGGGTGCCAGCCCTTGCGCCACTCTTCGCCGATTGTCGGATTCTGCGTACAGCGCATCGGCACGTTGGTATTGTCGCCGGAAGTGCAAATGTTGCAGCCGATACATTCGCGGATGTCGTCGATGCGTCCCTCCTCGATTTTCTTCGGCAGATAGGGATCGGCGATCGACGGGCGTGCCGCGCCGATGAAGTCGAGAATACCCTGGCGGATCACCCGCACCATGCTGTCCGGTGAGGTATAGCGCCCAACGCCGACCACCGGCTTGGTCGTGACGGATTTGACAAAGCGGATATAGGGCTCCTGGTAGCCTTCCTCGGAGAAGCGGGCCGTCTGACTGTCGTTGGACCAGTCGGAAAGGTTGACGTCCCATAGGTCGGGAAGATCGGCGAGCGCCGAGATGATGTCCTTGCCTTCTCCTTCGCTGGTAATACCGGATGGGCCCATCAGTTCGTCGACTGCGAGGCGTACGGCGAGTGCACAGGTATCGCCGATCGCCTCGCGAGTATCCTCCAGAATCTCCCGGAAAAGCCGCAGCCGGTTTTCGAAGGAGCCGCCATATTCGTCGCTGCGATCATTGTGGCGGCGCGACAGGAAGTGCTGCAGCACGCTCATGTCGTGGCCGGCATAGACATAGATGATGTCGAAACCGGCTCTCTTGGCACGCAACGCGGCATTGCGATACCAGCGGCGCATGTCAGCGATGTCGGCCTTGTCCATCGCTCGCGCCTGGACGGGGTCGAGGCTGTCGCTGATGGCATGCGACGGGGCAAGCGGGATCATGCGGCTGAAGCGGTTGGCGACATGCAGGCCATTATGCACGAGCTGGATGGCCGCCAGGCTGCCATGGTGATGGATGCGCTCGGTGACGGCCGAGAGCGCCGGCAGGTCGCCCTCGTCCCAAAGACGCGCTTCGTTGGCCGGCGTCAGGTCCGAGGTTGGATGGATTTCCGCTTCCTGGGTCGAGACGACCGCCCAGCCACCTTCTGCTTTCATGCCGCGCAGGTGGGCCTCTGCGTTGGGATAACGGTACCCCATTCCGGAACAGTGCGGGACCTGGTAGAAGCGGTTACGCGCGGTGACCGGGCCGATCTTGACGGGTTCGAAGAGAATATCGAAGCGTGACATCGCTACTACCAGGATTAGAGATTTGATTGAGGCGGCCGAGGCCGCCGAAGCCCAGAATAACCGGGTGTGGCCGCGTCGCAAGATCATTGCTATACAATTGTATAGTTTCTTCCGTGGTAAATTGTTTTGATGTCATTGCGCTTCGTCATGATCCCGCGCAGGCAACAGTCGGCCCGGCCTGAAGTTCGAGATCAGCGAGCGCGGCGTTGCGCCGGTCCTGGAACAGGATCTGGTCGCATGCGCCAAATGCTTTGGGTGCAAGTAATGTTTCGTGTCCGAAATGAATTGACTTTCGACGCGAAACCCCGGTAGAGTCTTTCCAACGTCCGAACTGTGACCGGCCGTCGCCAAACCACCCGCCCGCAAGGCGGGTTTTCTGTTTGCCAGCGTGGATGCCTCGGGATGGAAACCCCACTCAAGGCAGACGAGGAACCGACTTGTTGACGACACATTGTGCCTGTAGGAGTTGCGCATCGATCTTGCTTGTTGAGCTTTGTTTCCTCGCTTTGGCGTTCAAGCCGACTTTTCTCTCAAAATCGATCTAACGCTTGGCTGACGCAATGTTGGCCAGGAAATTCAATTGCGATTGAAAGGAAATTGTTATGAACATTGGAACCGTAAAGTTCTTCAACAGCACCAAAGGCTTTGGCTTTATCGCCCCTGACAACGGCGGAACGGACGTCTTCGTTCACGCATCCGCAGTTGAACGGGCTGGGATGAGGTCACTTGTCGAAGGTCAGAAGGTCAGCTTCGAAATCGTGCAGGACGGTAGATCCGGCAAGAGCGCAGCGGACAACCTTTCTGCTGCTTAACAAATATCGATTCTGGCCATTGACCACGGATGTACTGGCACTGGCTATTGAGGCGATATGTAGAAGGTCGGGTTTGCCCGGCCTTTTTTATTGACAAAGTGCCCACCCAAGAACCGCCGTCTGCGCAGGGTGGTCGCCGTTCGATTGCATCAACGGGGTACGCTGTCTATGCGGTCGGATTTGGCCGCGCTAGGTGGTGTTTCATAACCAGTGAAGATAGTCGGCGCGGGTCTGAAGGCCCAAACCATAACTATGCCCATGGACGCGATGAGTAGCGCGAAAACGAGACGACTTGACATGGCGCTTTCCTCCTTGATCGGAGCGCTGTGAATGCTGATCGCATTCGTCGCCATTGTCAGTTCGTCATTTCTGGCAAAAAGACGCGCAAGCGCCCTTTAAGGCCTCGCGGTCCGTGCGGCTAAGGAGGGGTCCGGTTGTGTCCGGTCGCCGCATGGCAACCTCAGAAGTATACCACACTTTCTCGCCGTGTGGTCGCAATTAGGTAAGCGCCGAAGTCTACGTAATTACCAATTGCACGATATGAGCAAAGGGGGTCATTGCCCACTTGCCGCTGTTATCCTTCGCGGTTTTGTAGATGATAAAGTCGCGCCCAATGGTAAAGGGTCCGTGCATCGTAATCTCATTGCCGGTGGAGAGAATGGCCCGAAGTTCGTTTGTGTGGCGCTGCTCAATCTGGCCCCTGATCAAATCGGATAGGACCTGATCCAGGATAGTCGGTTGTGTGTCTTTCATTGGAATTCCCCGAATTGTTTCCGGCAGGGATTTTGATGGCGCCACAAATTACGACTGGCAAGGCCTGCCATCAATCTCACCGAGTCATGGAGCGGCCGGCATGAGTTCAGCATTCCTGAACGGAACAAGCCCAAAAATTTATTGGGTCGAGGTGTTGTGCTTTGGCACATAAATTGTTCACGGATCGTTCTAGTGCGTATTAGAGGCTGCTTCGCCTGGTTTCTCAACCGACAGGCGACGACTTCAGGATCTGACAGGTGTCAAATTCGCACTAATCCTAACGGGTTAGAAATCCTCTTTCGTACACGGCGCGTTCTCACGTCGTTCGGTGTATATTAGATATTAAACTTTCAGTAGAAATTCAGGGTTTGTAGGAGCCCTGTCGCGCTTACGTGAGCGACAGAATCAACCAGATCAGCACAGCGGCTGTGATGAGCACATCGTGATGGCTATGGCGATAATCTCCAACCTCAGCGGATCACGGTCCCCGTATTTTTCTGTAATCCGACGAACCTCTCCGATTGCGGAACCCTTCGCCTCGCCTGTCACGTAAATCTTGTGCCCGATGGCCGTGATCTCGCACCCAGCCGCGATCAACTCATTCACGAAATCCGGGACTTCATTCGACGTCATCTCCGGTCATCGCATGCCGGCTGACTACTCAGCCAGCAATGGGCAGCGGAGTTTGGGTCCCACAACGGATTAGGACCTTTGCGGGGGAGTATCAGGCCTAAGCCGAAGTGCTTGCCTCAAAGAAATGACCCCGTCGTTTCCGACGGGGCCTCAGAGCGCGCGTACTATACCAACCGTGCTACACTAGGGGCCGCATTCTTAAAACTGTCGATGGAACCCCAGCCTTTGATCCGTGGGGTCATCGGCAATGAAAACAACGGCCACCGATCCGGAATGTTCCCTATGCATCCGACTGATAGAAAGAGCTGCGGAACGTTTGCTCCCGCAACATCGCGCTGTCGAACAGCGCAGCCTCGTCGCTCACCCCATTGCGGAATTGATTGGCAATATGCCGGGCCAGGCTTTCGGCGCGTTTTCCAGAGCGCGGGATCCTACACCAGATGCACGCCCGATCGAATGTCCGTTGGAGCATATCAAGCTCGTCGGGGCTGAGTGGCTGGCCGGTAATCTCCTGGATCGAAACCTCCTGGTTGCCGCGCGTAAGCGAGTCCGCGTTCTCTTCCACCGCCGCCGATTTATAGTAGCCGATCATGTGTTTCAGAGCGCCGCTCTCCCGAGTGCCGCCTTGGTAACAGCTGATAATACGCCTTCCGATTGCCTCTGCGGCCTCGCAATTCCGCGATAGGCCGAGCCCGCGCAGGACGTCCACGAAGATCTGTTCGATCTGGTTGATCTCGTGAGGGAGAAGTACCTTTGAGTGGGTCGTGGGAGACATCACGCGACCTCCTGTAACCTGGGGCGAAAGCGTGAAGTCTTCCAGTCGTCGGGGCCCTAAATACTGCCCAGCGATAGCGACAGTATGCGCCGAACCGGCCGCAAAACAACCAAAGAAGTTGCCGCCGTGACGCTGCGCCAATGTCGTGCCTCCGGCCTGACGTCTACAACCCTTTCGATCGATTGAAGATAAGCGATGATCTCTGACTTTAGAGGTTCGCGGTCCCCGCAGTGGCCTCGGCAATCTCCACGAATCACGCCTCAATCGAACGTCCGCCCCGGGTTTCCCGGGGCGGTGTTAAGCATGCGAGCGTTGCGGCTAGTAGTTAAAATAGACGGTCACGCCTTGCCGCCGTTCGTAGCGGTAATAGTCTCGATAGCCGTATCGGTATTGATCACGATAGCCGTAATACCGGGAATAGCGGGGGTAGCACCGGCCGTAGTAATCGCAGGGACGGTGGGCGTACCGCCGTTTCCAGTGGCGATCCGCGTGCTCATGACGATGTTTCCGGTGTCTTACCTGCTCGACATCGCTAGCCTGCACTTGTTCGGGTTTCGGCACGAAGATCGGCGCGGCATTTAGCGGTAGCGCGAAAGATGCCGCTAGGACTACGGCTCCGAGGGTGGATAATAGCTTTTTCATTTGACGCATCCTCTCTAGATCTCAGCTTGGTTCCTCAAGCCTGAACCTCCGATGAACCGCCGTGCGCTCAATCTTTGCGGAACCTAGCCCTGAGATGGACCTCAGAGCACTGGTTCGCTTGGGGCTGGGGTCGCGCTCTGGGATCACTGGCGCCAACGGCGGGGGCTTCCGATACCGTTAGTGCTTGGGCAGCAATGACGGGGGAAATCAGATTCGGCAATGCGGATAGGACCTTTGCCCGAGCGCACCCGACCTAAGTCCGGGGCGTCTTCTTTCGCGTCCACACGAGAAAATGGCCCCGTCGGTGCGACGAGGCCGGAGGCTGCTTCTGGCTATCGCGGGGACAATTGGAGAGTCCGCCGCGTGATCCCGACGAGCCAAAACGCGCATACGGGCGAAAAGGTTCCCACCAGGCAGGAAGCGAGCCAAAAAGAATGGCCCCGAAAGGCGACGACGGGGCCACAGGAAAGGGTGGCTGAGCCCCGGACATGGGAAGGGAAATGGGGCCGCTTTAATAACGTGCGGTCATCAAAGTCGTTCCAGTCGGATGTTTTTCCTCGGGCGCGCGCCGAACCTTGTCGGATCCTACAATTGTCTGGCGCGAGAAGACCTGATCTTATGCGGGCATGGCCACCAAACCCTCAGACTTGAAACTGAAGCCATGGCTACTTGCCGAGCCTACCGCGCGCGGGTACGAGACGGCGGAGGATTTGAAAGATGAACTCGGGGCAGAGCTGCTGCGGATACCAGGGATGGGGGGCGCGTGTTGAATGGGGCGGTCGAGAACCAGTTGCACCAGGCCGCGAGCGGGCCGGCGAGAGGCACGATCCGTGCGCCAACTTCGGCAGCATGGCTGTGCAGCCGCACGGGAAACCAGGCGCCGGTGGGCTTAGCCTCCGAGGCGAGCACGTGGACCGTGGCGTCGATCCGGTCCGTCGGGGCATGCAGCGCTGGGGCCAAAATGACGTCGCCGCGCCGGATCGCGTCCTTGGCCACGCGCTCCCCCGCAAGGTTCAGCGCACAGCGTTGGCCGGCAAGCGCTTCTGTGGCCTTCCGGTTCTGCGCATGGATGCCGCGCACGCGGGCGGGTCAGCCCGGACGATCACGGTATCGTCAAGTTTGACGCGGTTGCCAAGCACCATGCCGGTGACCACAGTGCCGGCGCCTGAGAGGGTAAAGCTGCGGTCAACGGCCAAGCGCAGGAGGCCGGCATTATTGTGGGCGGCGGTTTCCGTTTCAGCGGTGGCGAGCGCTCTCCGCAAGTTCTCGATTCCTTCGCCGGTCACGGCGGAGACGGCAATCACGGGAGCGTGGCCCAGACCGGAATCGGAGAGCGCGGCCCGAATCTCCGCCGTCACTTCAGCCCGACGAGGCCCCTGACAATGCCGAGCAGGTCGAGGATGGCGAGATGCTCGCGCGTCTGCGGCTTGACGTCGTCATCGGCAGCGACGACCAGCAGCGCGAAATCGATGCCGCCGGCGCCGGCGAGCATCGTGCGGATCAGCCGCTCGTGGCCCGGCACGTCGACGAAGCCGGTGATCGCGCCTTGGCCATGCCCTGCGGTCCCGACGATCATTGCGCCGTCAGTGCCTCGATCAGGGGCGCGTCAGCCTCGAGGCAGCGCAGATCGAGGATCAGCGCGCCATCGCGGATATGGCCGACGACCGGCAAGGGTAGGGCGCGAAGCCTTGCGGAGAGCCGTTCCGGCGCGTCGCCGCCCGTGCCCGTCAGCCGAAGATCGGCGCTTGGGATCGTATCGACGGGCAGCGCGCCCGAGCCAACCTGGCTTTGGCAGGGTCACGGCGCCGCCGAATAGCCGAGCGGCTTGAGCAGCGCATCGATTGCCGGGGCGAGGCGGGTGGCCTGCGCGGCGAGTTCGGCTTCCGGGCGGGTGAGGCAGCGTAGCGTCGGCAGGCGCTCCTTCAGCCGGTCGGGGTCGCGGTAGAGTTTGAGCGTTGCTTCCAGCGCGGCGATGCGGATCTTGTCGAGGCGTCGAGCTACGGAGATGACGTCTCCTTTTCTTGCGAGATGGGAACGATCGACAAGGCGTTGCTATGCGATCCGCAGACAAGCGGAGGTCTGCTCGTCGCCTGCTCGCGATCGTCCGCGCCGGAAGTGCTCGACGTCTTCAGCAAGCATGGGTTCGACGCGGCCGTAATCGGAGAGGCCGCGACGGGGAAGGCGGCGTTGGTGGTCGCGTAGTACGCGTTGTCGACCGCGCCTGCGGGCGGGCCGCTTTCAGGCAACTTCGAGCTGAGAGTCTTGCGCCCCTTCCGCGACAGAGGGCGATTCCCATTGCATGTGGGAAGCGTTGAGCCGGCGCGCCACGATATCGTGGTTGAGCCACTGGACGGGACCGGACGGCTCCGACGACGCGCCAAAAATGAGCTGGCCCGTCGCCTCGACCACAAGAGCACTCAGGTGATCGCTGATCATGACCTTGCCGTCGCGATGCATCTGTGTGATCTCGTTAGACGTGCCGATTGTCAGATCGGACTGTGCTTGGCTGTTCGCCATGGGCCACGCCGAGAAGTCGTAAAACGGACGCATGACTTCATTGGCCTGCATGTCGGTAATTTTCTGGAACACATCCTTCATCGTGAAGCCGTCTGCCAGAAGCTGCTGGCAGGCCTGCCACTGGTGCTCCGCCCAATGGCCGCCGTTCTCTTTCTTCAACGCAAGCAGCAGCGGTATCAGTGGGAGCTCGATGCCGGTAAATACGTCGGACGAATTGGTCCGGATTTCGGGGCAGTTATAGACGGTCGCCTTGACACCCGCGGTCCAGGCATCCTGCGCGATGCCTTCGAGCCGCAGCTTGGCGTAGCCTTGCGTGTAGTTAGTGTAGGTCTGCCAGCGGTAGCTGCCGTCGATCAGGACGGCCGTTCCATGGTAGCCATAGGCCGTATAGCGGACTTGACCGCCCGATGCCTCGATGCGCTCGCGGATCGCCGTGCTGAAGTCGATGAGATGTCGGAAGGTGATTGCGGAGACTTCGTCGAAATTCTGCAGGATGAGCTTGCCCATATCGCTGTCGAGCAGGGCTTGCGACGACATGTGGCGGGCACCACGGCCCTTGTAGATCCGGTTGGCAATGACCAGGAAGACCTTCGCCTTCGGGATGCCTCCGGCCATTGTATGGGCGAAAAAGACGTTGCGGCCGCCGGCGATCATTCCGTCGAGAACGGCCATGACCTGCTTGAGCGCATTCGTGAACCGCGCGGTGGCGATGTCCCGGCACTGCTTGATGTAGTCCCAGTCGAGCTTGTCGTCCTGCCAGCTCTCCAGCGTCATGTCCGCGAGAAGATCGGTCGGGGTTGGGCCACCGGCCGGAGCGTCGAGGTCGAAGCCGGCCATCAGAGGGATGTTGATGATCTTACCGCCCAGCCGCTCTTCGGCGGCGGAGAGTTCCTCGGCGTCCAGAGGCCGCAGCGCGTTTTTCTCGTCGCGCCTTCCGACCGTGATCCCCACGATTTCCATTCCAGCCCGCCGAGCTTCGTCGAGCAAGCCAGTCGCGTATCCGCGACCGAACAACTCGCCGAAGAGGACGAAAACATCTCCTTTGCGAAAGACGCTGTTTTCGGCAAGACGGTTCAATGCGATCGGGTTTTCCATACTGTCAGCTCTTTGGTCCGTTGGTCGTCGAGGGGTGACTCAGACGAACTTTGAGCGTCACATGACCACACTCGCCCGGAATAGGAAGTCATTTTAAGTGACGGTTCATTTCAAAACGTGAAGTCGCGCAAGGAAAGCGGGTGCCTTAGCGCAGCAATTCTGGCGTTCTGGGTGGGTGCTTTCCTGTCTCATGACCTCAACGCCGAATGTTCCAAGCCCGAGGGCAGGAGCGGCCGCTGCTCGATAACCTCCGAACGCATCCCGGGATTGTCCACCGTTTTGGGGGTGATTCGTCGTCGGTTGTCGTGCGCCACGGACCGTCCCCATGGCAGACATACAGACATTCGAACCGATTGCACGTTAGACGAAGAAGATTGGCTGAGCCGACAGCAGCACAGGCATTCGGCGGTGAGGACGCGTGGCGGCCACGATCATGATCGGGCGAGTGCGCACGATTGAGGGCTCGAGAGATTGCGAGCTCATCAGCCATCCGATGCACGAAGCGGTTTCATCAAAAGCACCCAGTTTTCCGTATCGCCCTTCCAGCCTTCCCTGACACAGGCGAGCGTTGCCACTTGCGCGTAGCCGCTGCGCTCATACAGTCGTCTGGCACCGACATTGTTGTCGGCAACGATGACGCTCATCCGACGGAGCGCCTGATCCCGCGCTATCTCTTCTGCCAGACCGAGCAGGCGTGAGCCAAGCCCTTGCCCTCGGTACTCGGGATAGCAGGCCAGTACATTGACATACCAGCTGTCGAGTGCCTTGTTTTCCAGTTCTTGCAGCGGCCGGAACAGGGCAGGGAAATCATCGGCAATTGGCTCGGGCTCCGATCCAATCGGGTAACCAGTCAGGCTTGCTACGGCGCCATCTCCGAAGTCCACGACTACAATCTGGCCTTCGCGCACCCTTTGCATTTGTCGGGCGCGACCCACGTCCCATGGATCCTGCCCGTCCTTGGCAAGCCCCTCCCAGATGTACAGCGGCAAACCCTCGCCCGCGAAGTTGACGAGATCGGCCAACGCCTTCGCATCTGCCTCGCTTGCAACTCGTAGCGGCGGTTCGAGCCGGATCATCTGGATCCTCTGGAAAGCTTTTGAGCGGACGCTCATCATATGAGGTTTTTCTGATGACGTGGAGGTCATTCTGACGGCGGCGGGGTCGACCTCGCCGTCGATTGAACGGTCTTTCGGTCGCAAGAACTGCCGAGCATGAGCCACCCGGTTGCCAAAAAACCATAATTGCTTCACCTAGATTGGCATAGACACTCGGCATTAAGAATTGGATCAACGCTGAATGCGCATATCATACGTCTTCCTTGGTGCATTTCTTGCATTCGTACAGTCCGCCTATGCTGAGGTCGCCCCACCGCCTGTTCTGGAGCCGCTGAAGCAACAGGCACAAGCTGCGCAGTTGAGTGCAAAATTTCTCACGCGTTTCAGCTACAAGCCGGTTCAACTCGACGACGCCTTGTCGGCCAGGATCATGGATCGGTTCATCGAATCACTCGATCCGGATCGCGTGCTTTTCCTGCAGGCGGACATCGACAGTTTCATGTCTGATCGCAGTGAGATCGACGATGCTATCAAACAGAAGGATTTGAAGATCCCGTTCGGGATCTTCAACGTATACGGGAAGCGCGTTGTCGACCGCATGAACTACGCGCGCGACTTGCTTAAACAGGACTTCGATTTCAGCACGCAGGAAAACTATCCCGTACTGCGCGACAAGGCGCCCTGGCCACAATCGGAAGCCGAGAGCAACGACCTTTGGCGCAAGCGCGTAAAAAGCGACTGGTTGCGTTTGAAGCTGGGCGGCAAGACCGACGCAGCCATTCGCGAAACGCTCACCAAGCGATATACAAACGCTCTCGATCGCGCCTACAAGTACAAGAGCGGTGACGTTTTCCAGTCGTTCATGAACGCCTACACGACGTCCGTCGATCCGCACACGGATTATTTCGGCGCGAACGCTTCGGCCGATTTCAACATCGCCATGAAGCTCTCCCTGGTTGGTATCGGTGCCGTACTGCAGGAACGCGACGATTACACCACGATCCGCGAGCTCGTGCCCGGCGGGCCGGCGCAGCTGTCCGGCAAGCTTGCGGTCGGAGACCGCATTACCGGTGTTGGTCAGGGCAAGGACGGCGCGATAAAGGAAGTGGTTGGCACCCGCCTGGATGAAGTCGTGCAACTGATACGCGGGAAAAAAGGCTCAGTCGTGCGCTTGGACATCCTGCCGGCAGATGCCGGAGCAGATGCCACTCATCGCGTCGTCACCCTGGTGCGCGATAAAATCAGCCTTGAAAAGCAGGCTGCCCAGAAGACCGTTCTCACTGTGAAATTGGGCGACGCCACGCGCAAGATCGGGGTGATTACGCTGCCGGCATTCTATGAGGATTTTGAAGCCCGGCGCAAAGGCGACAAGGACTTTAGAAGCGCGAGCCGCGATGTCCGGAAGCTTCTCGACGAACTCAAGCGGGAAAAGGTCGAAAGCGTTCTCATTGACGTGCGCAACAATGGCGGCGGGTCACTGGACGAAGCGATTGACTTGACCGGCCTGTTCATCGGCAATGGTCCGGTCGTCCAGCAGCGCGGCAGTGACGGCAAGGTCGAAGTAAGAAGCGCCGATTTTTCAGACCCCGTCTGGACGGGCCCGGTGGGTGTCCTGATCAATCGTGGCTCGGCGTCGGCGTCGGAGATTTTTGCTGCGGCAATCCAGGATTACGGTCGTGGTGTGATCATTGGCGAACCCAGCTTCGGCAAGGGCACCGTTCAAGCTGTCGTCAATCTCGACGAGATGGTTCGCAACAGCAAACCCGAATTCGGTGAGCTGAAAGTGACGATTGCCCAATTTTTCCGGATCGACGGCGGCACGACGCAACTGCGCGGCGTAACCCCTGATATCAGCCTGCCAAGCCTTTCCGACCCGAAAACCTTTGGCGAGACCAGCTACGACAACGCCCTGCCATGGACGCAGATCAAGCCCGCGAAATATGCGCCCGCCGACACCGTAATGACGCTGCTGCCGAAACTGCAAAGCCGCCATGAAGCGCGGGTTGACAGCGATCCGGACTTCCAGCGCTTGCTGAAAGACATTGCGGATCTGAAGGCGCAGCGCGAGAAGGGTACGGTTTCCCTCAATGAAGCCGAACGTCGCAAAGAACAGGCTGAACGAGAAAGTCGACGGAAGGCTCGTGCGCAGGCAGGCGATGTCGACGATACTGGCGGAGATGATGGTCTCAACGCAAACGAGCGGAGCCTGAGTGCCGACATTGCCATCGAGAATGCCCGCAAGAACGCAAAGGACGTCTTGCTGAACGAGGCGGCCGCCATTCTTGCCGATGAGGCCGTTTGCAGGAAGGCGTGCTAGCCGCGGCCACAAAACGATCGGGAAGCACGGGTGGGACTAATCAGACCCGTGTCACCCCAAGCAACTACCACATCGAAGGATATGCTTCCGAATAAGGGCCCATCCGACCTGGTTGGGCCCATGCTTCACCCGGCATCACCACGACCACAGAGCCTATGCATTACACGGGGGGCTCAGGCACATCTGCCAGAACGATCACTCCGCAGCCGACCGCTGGGGCAGAACCCAGTTCGGACGCGGGAAATGGCAGGTGTAGCCGTTGGGATAGCGCTCCAAGTAGTCCTGGTGTTCCGGCTCGGCCTCCCAGAAATCTCCCACGGGCTCCACTTCGGTCACGACCTTGCCTGGCCACAGGCCTGATGCTTCCACGTCCGCGATGGTATCTTCGGCAATTCGCTTCTGCTCGTCATCGACGTAATAGATTGCCGACCGATAGGACATGCCGATGTCATTGCCCTGGCGGTTCTTCGTGGTCGGGTCATGGATCTGGAAGAAGACCTCCAGAATTCGCCTATAGCTGATCCTCTCCGGATCGAAGAGGATTTCGATGCCCTCGGCATGGGTGCCGTGATTGCGGTAGGTTGCATTGGGCACGTCGCCACCGGTGTAACCCACGCGCGTATCGGTGACGCCGGGAAGCCTGCGGATCAGGTCTTGCATCCCCCAGAAACAGCCACCGGCCAGAACAGCTCTCTTAGTCATCCAGAATTCCTCCGGTTGATAAATACGCCTTGGTCTCATCTCCGCTCACGGGGAATGAACCGCCGGCGACGGAACTGTAATATAGGAACTCGTTTTGATCAGATCAGGTGGCCTTCGGGGCGAATTCCGAGCTGAGGCTCTGGAAGTTGGGACAGACTATTTCCGGGTCGCTTAAAAGCGTTAAGCGTCGGGCACGGTGCCTCCGGGGCTGTCGCGGCCGAATGCTACAACGCTCCCGGCTTGAGCGGCTCTGCGAGCCGCGTCAGCAGCGTTACCACTTCGGCCTGCAGGTCCAGGCAGATTTGCTGATGTTCGGATACCTGCTTCTCGCGGCGCGGAAGTTCCCGCAACAGATTGTCGAGGGTCATCGACTCGCGCGCATAGGCCTCGTAAAGGTCGTAGAGCTGTTGGTTCTTTGTCATGCGCAGGAGTTCGCGATGCCGTGGAAGCACCAGCGCAAGGCGAGCCCGGCCGAGTTGCACCAAACCCATATCGTCTTTTACCCTCGGCTCTAACCTCTGATCTGTACGATCCAGGTCCTCTCCTGCGGTCCGGCGTCCGAAAGCACCGGTGGAACAGGAAACGCTGCAAGACGAGGACGGTTCCCGGCGATGTGCTGGCGGTGCGAGGGAGAGAGAGTTGAGATTGGTAAAGCCGGTGAGGCTCGTCAGGTCTGACCGCTGCGGGCATCCACGGGGAGGCTGAGCGCGGTACCATCGACGCGACTTAGGACGAAACTGTCAAAGTTGGCGATCGAGGCGCAGGAGTGGTTGGGGAACACACGCACGCGACTGCCGAGCGGCAAGGGACGTCCCGAGAAGGGAACGAAACCATGCTCTTCGGACAGTCGTTCGAGTGTCCACATACCGGTTTCGCCGTCGCCTTCGGCGCTGACGACAGTGCCGAAGCCTGCACCACCCATGCCATGCGCGCCGCGATCGGAGCTCATGGACTTCGAGCCGGCGTCAATGACGAAGTGCGTGTCGTTGGAGGCAACGACGCGGGCGACCACGCAAAGCGCGAGGTCGTCGGCGGAGCAGATACCAAGCCGGAGCGCGGTACCGTCCAGAAAGACGTAATTGCCGGGCCGGATACAGTCGACCTCCTGGGGCAGCGGCGCGCCCTGGCAAGTCGGCGTCGCGCCGACGGAAATGCAGTCGACCGCGATTCCGCGCTCGCGAAGCCGGTCGGCGAGACTGGCGAGGTCTGTCGCCTCATCGCGGGCGATTTTGGCTAAGGCGTGCGGTTGGGAAGCCGCGTAGGCATGTCCGGCGTGCGAAAGCAGGCCGGCAAAACGCAGGCCGTCGGTGGCGGCGATCCTTGCGCACAAATCGAGCGCTGCAGGACCATTGGGTTTGAGGCCGACGCGACCGAGGCCAACGTCGACCTTGAGGAACACGCCGATCTCGACGCCGTGTCGGTTGGCGGCTTCCGACAGCGCATCGACACCCGTTTCGCTCGCCGCAATCGTACGCAGCTCGACGCCCCGTGCCTTTACCACAGGCAGCAGGCGATCGAGTGACGCGGCGCGGACGATGGGATAGGCGAGGATGATCGACGGGATCCCGGCTTCGGCGAAGATCAGTGCCTCGCTGGGCTTGGATGCGGTGATGCCGCGCGCGCCTGCCTCGAGCTGCTGTCGTGCGATGTAGAGGCTCTTGTGCGTCTTCACATGCGGAAACATCGTGACGCCGGCCGCGTCGGCGCGCTGCTGCATGCCCTTGATGTTGCGCGTAAGCCGTCTCTCGTCGACTTCGATATAGGGCGTCGGTTGCTCGGCAGCCGTTGGACGCAGGAAGCCCTCGGCCTTCACCTCGTTTGCGCCGTTGTCGATGTCTGCCGACGCCATGCCGGCCGCGCTCGCAGCCGATTGCGTCACTTCGGAAGTGCTCATGTTGGGTTACTCTGATCTGGAACGGGAAATTGCGGCCGTTGTCAGCCGGTTACGACTGCCGCACGTAATGGCTCGCTGAGATCTGCAGCATCGGCAGTTCGTGCGGCACGAAGTCCGGCCCACGCACCGCACTCGGGATTTCGTCGGACATCGGCTGGCGTCCTTCCGGGCGGCGTGTCGGGTCAGCGATCGGAACGGTCGATAGCAGCTTGCGGGTATAGGGGTGCTGCGGGTTGCCGAATACCGAGCGGCGATCGCCGATCTCGACGATCTCGCCGAGATACATGACGGCGACGCGGTGGGCGATGCGTTCGACCACGGCCATATCGTGGCTGATGAACAGCAGGGCGATCTGCATTTCGCGCTGCAGGTCCATCAAGAGATTGATGACCTGCGCCTGGATCGTCACGTCGAGCGAGGCGACGGCCTCGTCGGCGACGATGAGACGCGGGTTGAGCGCGAGCGCGCGGGCGATACAGATGCGCTGGCGCTGGCCGCCGGAAAACGCATGCGGATAGCGCTCGAGGTGCTCGGGCGAAAGCTCGACCTTAGCCAGAAGCTCGGCGGCACGGGCGCGCATGACCTCCGTCGAGCCCAGCTTGTGAACCCGCATCGGATCCATCAGCGACTGCTCGATCGTCATGCGCGGGTTGAGCGAGGAGAAAGGATCCTGGAAGACCATCTGGGCTTCGCGGCGAAATCTCGCGAGGACGGGGCGCGGCGCGCCGATCAGCTCGGTTCCATCGAAGCGGATAGAGCCCGACCGTGGTCGATCGAGCTGCATGATCGAGCGGGCAACCGTCGACTTGCCGCAACCGGATTCACCGACCAGCGCCAGGGTTTCGCCCGGAAAGATATCGAAGGTGACGTTCTCCACCGCATGCACCCGGCCGGAGACGTGGCCGAACAGCCCCGCCTTCAGGTCGAAGCGCGTGACCAGGTTGCGCACCGAGACGAGAGGGCGCCGGGCGTCCGTCATTTGCGCAGACGCGTTCATTCTGTCGCCTCCGCGAGTTGCTGCTCCGGTTCAAACACCAGCAGCGGGAATTTTTCCGGCGCATCCTTGTCGGCCATGCTGCCGAGGCGTGGCACGCCGGAAATCAGGGCGCGTGTATAAGCATGCTTCGGTTTGGCGAAAATGTCGTAGACCGAGCCGGTTTCGACGATTTCGCCCTTGAGCATGACGCAGACGCGGTCGGCGACTTCGGCGACGACGCCCATGTCGTGGGTGATGAACAGCACTGACATACCGATTTCGCGCTGCAGGGCACGAACGAGATCGAGGATCTGCGCCTGAATGGTCACGTCGAGCGCGGTCGTCGGCTCGTCGAGGATCATCAGCGATGGGCGGCAGGCAAGGGCAATCGCGATCATGACGCGCTGGCGCATGCCGCCGGAAAGCTGGTGCGGATATTGGTCGAGCCGGCGCTCCGCATCGGGCACGCGGACCAGTTTGAGGGTGTTGAGCGCGATCTGGCGCGCTTCCTCCGGCGTCTTGCCCTGGTGATGGATCACCGCCTCGGCGATCTGGTCGCCGACGGTAAAGACCGGGTTTAGGCTCGACATCGGATCCTGGAACACGATCGAGATGTCCGCGCCGCGAAGAGCTTCGACGCGCTTTTCCGAGAGCTTGGCGAGGTCGGCGACCGTGCCGTCCTTCAATCGCATCAGCACTCGCCCGCCGGTGATGGTCGCACCGTCATACTCGGTCAGCCGCATGATCGTCATCGCCGTGACCGATTTTCCGGACCCGGATTCGCCGACCAGCGCGACGGTCTCGCCGCGCGCTATGCGAAAGGAGACGCCGCGTACCGCGCGCAGCTCGGCGCGGGTGTGGGCGGCGAAACAGACTTCAAGGTCTTCCACAGAAAGGATGACATCCTCGGGCAGTTCAGGTGTTGCGGATTTGGACAGGGACATCAGCACATGGACCCGATTGCGAGGGGACGTTGCGTCCTCAGGTCTCGCAACGAGGTTGCATCCTGTCAATATGGTTGAATGGCAGGGTCGTCCCGGTTAGGCGGACCGCCACGGCCTGTGCGCTGCACCACGACCTTCCGCCTAGGCCACAAAACCGAGTGAAATCAATGTGTCACGAATGTGGCAGGCGAAACTATGCGTTTTGTGCATTGAGCCGCCTGTCTTCGCATAGGCGGCGATCCGCTGCCTTTGGGCGCCACGACGCTCTAGGCGGCGTCGATATCGACATCGAAGCCACTTTTGTACTGCGGCAGCGCCGCGCACTGCTTGAGATGCTGCCACAACCCATCGCTGTCAGGACTGCCGGGACCGGCGCGCCTGAAGATCCGGATTTCCATTTCGAGTGACATCTGTGGCCCGCCGATCTGGGCAAGGCGGCCCTGCCGCATCGCTTCCGCCACGCAGATCTGCGGCAGCCAGGCGACACCGCGCCCGGCGACGGCCATGTGCTTCAGGCCGTCGGCGAGACCCGACTGGTAGACGGTGCTGAGATTGAGCGGGCGACGCCAGCGCGACTGGATCAAGGTCGCCAGCTTGCCGATGTAGCCGTCGCTCCAGGAATAGGCGAGGTAGGGGATTTCCGTGCTTTCCGGCACGTCGATGTCGAACAGCGGGCGGCCATTTTCGTCGGTTCCCGACACCAGGATGAGCCGGTCCTTGCCGATCTGCAGGGATTCGAACGGGCCGCCTTCCAGTACCGGCGGGCCATCGGGATGCACATAGGTGATGGCAAAATCGCACTGGCCCGAGCAAAGGTGATCGATGCTTTCAAGGAAGTCGGCGGCATGCATGCTGGTGCGAAGGGGCAAGCGCGAGATCAGCGGCGAGCCGATCCATTTCGGGAAGAAATACATCGCCAGCGTATGCAGCGAAGTAAACGTCAGCATGGCCGAGCTCTCGCCGGCGACATTGCGACAATCGGTGCGCAGCCGGTAGGCCTCGCGCACGAGGCGTTGGCAGCCCGGCAGGAACATCGTGCCGGCCCGCGTCAATTGCACGGGATAGGTGCTGCGGTCGATGAGATCGGCGCCGATCCAGTTCTCAAGCGATTTGATGCGCCGACTAAAGGCGGGCTGGGAAATGTTGCGTGCAGTCGCCGCCGTCGAGAAATTCCTTGTCGCGGCAATTTCCAGAAAATCTTCAAGCCATTGCAGTTCCATGCTGGCCCTCATGCGTGTTTTGCATAGTCTATCCTAATTACACATTGGACAGACGTGCAAGGGCTCTTCTAGCCTCCCCCATAACGAGAAGAAAAACTTCCGCCTCCACCAAATGGGAACAACGATGAAACGCAACTTAGCCCTAGCCCTCTGCCTGGGGCTCGGCATCGCGGCTGCGCCCGCTATGGCCGAGACCAAGAACCCCGGCACTTTCATCTTCATGTGGACCGACGACATCCAGTCGTTCGACCCGGCCTATATCGCCAACACGCCGAGCTCCTACGGCTCGCTCAATATCTACAGCCGTCTATTGAACTTCAACGGCTCGAAGATTTCAGAGTTCGTGCCGTCACTCTCGACCGAGGTTCCGTCGCTTGAAAACGGCCTCATCAAGCAAGGCAATGACGGTTCGGTCAGCTACACCTTCCCGATCCGCAAGGGCGTTTTCGCCCACAAGGTCGGGACGAAGGGCGCCGACGGCAAAGTCACCTGGGAATATTACGACAAGCTGACCGACGCACAGAAGGCGACGATCGAGCCGGGTTACGGCCAGATCACGCCGGAGGACGTGCGCTATTCGCTGTTGCGCGCCATCCTTCAGGGGCAGTCGTGGATGTCGAACGCGATCACGGAGGTGATCACCGCCGGCAAATACACCGACATCGCCAAGTGGGTTGAGACAGAAGGCGAAGTCAAATCCATCAACGACGCCAGCCCCGAGGTCCTGCGCAAGGTCTATGACCAGCTCGCATCGCAGATCGTCGTCGATGGCGACAACGTCACGCTCAAGCTGCCCAAGTCGTTTCCGGCAACGCTTGGCGTGATCGCGCTGCCTTTCGGCACCTCGGTCCTTGACAAGGAATGGGTTGCCTCGGTCGGCGGCTGGGATGGCTCGGGCGACACCTGGAAGGCCCATTACCGTCCGGAACTCGGCGCCAATCCCCTGTTCGCCGAAGAAAACGGCACCGGCCCCTTCATGCTCGAGGAATGGGATCGCACCGACCGGCGCATAACGCTGAAGCGCTTCGACAATTACTTCATGGGGCCTGCCAAGCTCGAGCGCGTGGTGATGCGCACCGTTCCGGAATGGACGACGCGGCGCCTGCAGCTTCTGTCCGGTGACGCCGATTTCGTGACCGCACCGGTCGAGTTCATCGACGAACTCAGCAAGACCGAGGGCGTCAAGGTCATCGACGGCCTGCAGAAGGTGTTTTCGCGCGGGGTCTTCTTTGCATGGCCGCTCGACGACAACGACAATCCGGCGATCGGTAGCGGTAAGCTCGACGGTGCGGGCATCCCGCCGGATTTCTTCGCCGACATCGACGTGCGCAAGGGCTTCAACTATGCCCAGAACTACGACGCGCTGCTGAACCAGGTGCTGCTCGGCAAGACCGTGCAGTCGCGCGGGCCGACGGTGCGCGGCATCATGGGCTACCGCCCGGACTCGCCTGTTTACAGCTACGATCCCGCCAAGGCCGAGGAGCACTTTAAGAAGGCGTTTGGCGGCAAGCTGTGGGACACGGGCTTTACCTTCACGGCCTACGTGACCGAAGGCTATCCGCAGCTGACTGCGGCGCTCTCGGCGTTGCAGCAGGGCCTGTCGCGCATCAATCCGAAGTTCAAGATGCAGATCCAGGCGCTGCCATGGGCATCTGTTTCGGACAAGCTCAACAACCGCGAAAAGCCGGCGGCACCCTTGACGGTAATGGGCTGGGGTCCTGACTATTCCGACCCGGGTGGCCCGCTCGGCGCTGCCAGCTACTACCTCTCGCCCACGGGTCTCGTCGGCGGCATGGTCGGCCAGGGTTACCGCGACCTGATGGCCGAGAAATTCAAGCCGCTGCTCGACGAAGCCTGGGCCTCGGTCGATCCCGCCGTGCGCGAGCCGATCTACGCCAAGCTGCAGGAAATGTCCTACGAATACGCCACCACCCAGTTCCTCTGGGAGGACTTCGGCTACGTCGTCACCCGCAGCAATATCGATGGCTATGTCGACAACATGATCCTCTACGGCGCCTGGGACTTCTACCCGGTCACCAAGGCCAACGACTGATTGGCGAGTGCGGGTCGGGGGGGAAACCCCCCCCCCCCCCCCCCCCCCCCCCGCACCTGTTTCATCTTCCCTGAAATCGGAACGTGTGAACCGTGCTGAACTATGCACTCAGACGACTGATGATGCTGCCGATCGTCCTCTTCGCACTGTCGTTGATGATCTTCGCGCTGCAGATGTCGCTTTCGCCGACCCAGAGATTGGCGGCCTACGCGCCGTCACCCGACTATCTCAAGGGTGGTCAGGAGAGCATCCGCAGGATGATCGAGCAGTATGGGCTCAATGATCCCTCCTACATCCAGTATGGTCGCTGGATCGGCGGTGTGCTCAGTGGCAATCTCGGCTGGTCGGAAACCGCGCGTCAGCCGGTGTCCACGGCGCTGATGTCGTTGTTTCCAGCGACGCTGGAACTGGTGGTGCTCGCCTTCGTTCCCTGCCTGCTGCTCGCCGTCTTCCTCGGTTCGCGCGCCGGCATCTATCTCAACCGCTGGCCGGACCACGTCATCCGCATCTTCACCATTCTCGGCTGGTCTTTCCCGGTCTACGTCTTCGGCCTGCTGATGCTGTTGATCTTCTATTCGGCGCTCGACTGGTTCCCGCCCGGCCGGCTCAGCCAATGGGCACAGACCGTGGTTAGCTCCAGCGACTTCGTGCGCTACACCGGCGCCAACACCATCGACGCGCTGCTCAACGGCAATCTGGCAATCTTCGGCGACGCGCTTCGCCACCTTGCGGCACCCGTCATCACGCTGACCTACGTCAACGTCGCCAGCATGACGCGGGTCATGCGCACCTCGATGCTGGAAACCCTGCGCCAGGATTATGTGCGCACTGCCCGCGCCAAGGGTCTGCCGCGCCGTGTGGTCGAACTGCACCATGCCCGGCGCAATGCGCTTCTGCCGCTTGCGACCATCGCCGGCATGGAGCTGGCCGTCATGATGGGTGGTGTCGTCATCACCGAGACCATCTTCGACTATGCCGGGCTCGGCCAGTTCGCCGCCAAGACCGCCGCCAATCTCGATTTTCCCGCCGTTCTCGGCTTCGGCCTCTATTTTGCGGTCGTCCTGGTGCTGATGAACCTGATCGTCGACCTCATCTATCCGTTGCTCGATCCGAGGGTGAAGACGCAATGAAGTTTCTTCGTTACCTCGCAAGAAATCCGGTGTCCCTGTTCGGCGTCGTGATCCTCACCGCCTTCGTGCTGATCGCCGTTTTCGCGTCGGTCCTGGCGCCGCCGCAAAGCTTCCAGCTTTCCCCCTACGACACGCCGCGCGCCGGCTTCCTGGCAACGCCGCAGCCACCGTCGCCGGAGGCCGTTTTCGGCACCACGCAGGGCCAGTACGACATCTTCTACGGTGTCGTTTGGGGCACGCGCACGGCATTCAAGATCGGGCTCGGGGTCGTCGCGATCTCGGTGCTGATCGGCACGGTCGTCGGTGCAGTCGCCGCCTATTACGGCGGGGTCGTCGAGGAAGTGCTGATGCGCATCGTCGACGTGTTCATGGCAGTGCCCTTCCTGATCGCGGCGATGGTGCTGACGGCGCTGCTCGGCAAGGGCA
The DNA here is from genome assembly GCF_058792075.1 of Ensifer sp. EB106-03-01-XG145. NCBI lineage: Bacteria > Pseudomonadati > Pseudomonadota > Alphaproteobacteria > Hyphomicrobiales > Rhizobiaceae > Ensifer > Ensifer sp. EB106-03-01-XG145. Next base: position 49,125 of record NZ_JBYTEC010000004.1, read on the forward strand.
TCGCGCCGATCACGATCGCGCTGACGACATTCGGCTGGATGAGTTATGCCCGCATCGTGCGAAGCGAGATCCTGAGGATCCGTGAGATGGATTACATCCACGCGGCGAGGAGCTACGGCGCCAGCGACCTCAGGCTGATCGTGCTGCATATCCTGCCGAATGCCATGTTCCCGGTGCTGGTTCTGGCGACGATGGCGACCGGCTCCATGGTGCTGTCGGCCTCGGCGCTCAGCTTCCTCGGTGTCGGTACCGAAGAAGGCTACGCCGACTGGGGGCAGTTCATCGCCTATTCGCGCAACTGGATCGTCGGCCAGCCCGGCAACCCCTTCCAGTTCTGGTACACGCTTGCCTTCCCCGGCGCTGCCGTCTTCCTTTTCGTGCTGTCGTGGAACCTGGTCGGCGATGCGCTGCGCGACATGCTCGACCCCCGTCACGCCCATTGAGACCCAATGCCTTTAAGGTCCCCCAATCCCTTTAAGATCAAAGGAGCATTTTCCATGTCCTCTCTGTCTGCTGCTGCCATCGAGCTTTTCGAGGATCTGATCCGATACGAGGTCGAGGACAAGGCGATCCCGTCGATCTCCTACGCCCTCGTTGATCGAGATGGCGTGCTCGCCGAAGGCCATGTCCAGCGTCACGACCGCCATTTCGACATGGGCAAGGACACCTGCTTCCGCATCGGCTCGATCACCAAGACCTTCACCTCGCTGGCAATCATGCAACTGGCCGAAAAGGGCCTGGTCGATATCGATGTCGACGTGTCGACCTATCTGCCGGGGTTCAAGCCGGAGAACCCGTTTGCCGGCGCTGAAGGCGGGCCACACGGTTCGGTCATCAGCCTGCGCAAGCTGATGACCCATACGGCCGGTCTCGTGCGCGAGCCGAAGAGCGGCCACTATCTCGACGCCACCCGGCCGCCGCTCGAAGATACCGTCAACGAGCTCGCGAGCTCGATCCTGAAGCAAGATCCGAGCCTTGGGGTGATGCACTATTCCAATGCCGGCATCGCTGTCGTCGGCCGGGTGATCGAGACGGTGACCGGCCAGAGCTATTCCGACTATGTCGCCGCCAATATCCTGAAGCCGCTCGGCATGGACAACTCCTCCTGCGGCATGGCGCCCGGCATTCGCGAGCGGCTCGCGCCTGCCGACATGTGGACGCTCGACGGCGACACGCCGGCCCCGGTCTTCAGCCTCGGCGGATCTCCGGCCGGCAACATCTTTTCCACCACCGGCGACATGGCACGCTACGCCCAATGCCTGCTTCGTGGCGGCTTCGACGCAGAGGGCAATTCCATCATCTCGCCAGCCTCGCTGCGCGAAATGTGGACGCCGTTCGGCAAGCGTCCGGCCGGCCACGACAAGACGCTCAACGGTTATGGCCTGTGCTTCGGTTCCGGCGACGTCGATGGCTGGACCTCTGTCGGTCATGGCGGTGCCGTCTACGGCTATGCCTCGCAGATGATGCTGCTGCCGGCCGCCGGCGTCGGGGTGCTGATCTTCGCTACCCTTGATTTCGCCAACCAGATCGCCTCGCGGCTCGGCGTCGACGGCGTGCGCATCGTCCTTGCCGAGCGCAAGATGGGCAAGATGCCGGAGCGGACACAGCGTCCTCCGGAGATCTCCGAAGCTCAGTTCAAGACCCTGCCGGGCTGCTACCGGGACGACGCCACGCAGGAGATCGTCGAGGTCAAGTCCAAGGACGGCAAGATCTATCTGATGGGCGAGGGCGTGCCGCACCGGATCCGTCCGGTTGCCGGCAACGACTTTGTCATCGACGGCCGTATCTACGGCCGCGGCGCGGACTACGCCCACATGAACCTCTCGTTTCCCGAAGCCGGCAAACTCGTTTGGAAGGATGCGAAGTGGACACGCATCGAGGCGCCTGAGGACGAAACCGTGCCCGACGCGATCGCGCCACATCTCGGCGAATACGGGCCGGATTTCAACGTCACCTACCTGACCTACAGCCATGGCGGGATGAAATGCCTGATCGAGTACTTCTGCACCCACACTTGCGAGCCGGTCGAGGATGGCCGCTTCCGCATGCATGGACGGCTTTACGAAGACGAGATCCTCGAGCTCGACGCCGTCGACGACAACGGCAAGCGCGGCATTCGCGTCGGGCCGATGTTCCTGGAGCGGCGCAGCCCGTCCCAGGCGGAAGCGGCGTGAGCCGGACCATGGCCGCTCCGATCAAGATGGAGTCACCCCTGGGCGCCCGCATGTTCATCGGCGGGCGCGAGGTCGACTACTATTGCGGCACGTCCTACTTCTGCCTGCACGGCCACCCCGAAGTGATCGAGGCGGCCTGCGACGCCACCAGGCAGTACGGCATGGGCCCGGGCACGCTCGCCCATATGCAGGTCTATGCCGACCTGCAGGGGCGTCTGCGCGACTGGTTCGGAGCCGAGGAGGTCGTCTACATGATCTCCGGCTACACCAGCCCGATGGTGCTGCTGCAGGGCTTGCGCGACGATTTCGACGTGATCCTGATGGATTCGGCGACGCACTACAGCACCCGCGACGCAATCCCGACGCTCGGCAAGCGGATCCATGAATTTCGCCATGTCGACCCGGACGATCTGGCCGCGCAATTGTCGCAGCATGTGAAACCGGGCGAGCGGCCGGCGGTTCTGACGGATGGCGTTTTTCCGTCCTCGGGCAAGTTGGCACCGCTTATCGACTACCGGCAAGCGATGGCCTCCTATGATGGCGCATTGCTCTGCATCGACGATTCCCACGGCGTTGGCGTCCTTGGCGAGACCGGCCGCGGATCGCTGCAACATGCGGGGCTCGAAGGCGAGGGCAACTATCTTGCCGGTACGATGAGCAAGGCATTCGGTGCGCTTGGCGGCATCGTCCCTGGTGGCGCGGATCTTGCCGCGAAGATCGCGGGCAATGCCATGATCATGCGCGGTGCCTCGCCGGCGCCTCCGGGTCTTGCGGCCGCCGCCGCAGCATCGTTGCGGGTTCTGCAAACGACGCCGGAAAAGCGTGCCAATCTCGTCCGCAACGTCAAGCACATGCGCAGCGGGCTGCGGGCACTGGGTTTCGAAGTCGCCGACACGCCAGTGCCGATCGTCACCATCAAGGGCGTCACCGACCTCGAGCAATTGCGCGATCATCTTGCGGAGCGCGACATCATCGTCAGGGTGCAGCAGCCCGGCGGCTATTCCGATGCATCAGACGTCTCGACCATGCGGCTTGCGGTGTTTTCCGAGCACACGCCTCACCAGATCGACCGGCTCCTACGGTCGATGGCCGAGCTTCTTTAAACCTGAGAGGCAGCGCCGCGGCCGATGGTGGGTTCGGCGAGAGTTCGGCCGTCTACCGACCGTGTGTTGACGGAGCGCGGACGTCTGTACGTGAGGGGTGAATACATAAGTAATTGAATATTAGGCGGGGCGCTACCCGCATGAATTCTCCGGCGGCCAGCGCCAGCGCATCGGCATCGCCCGCGCGCTGATCCTCGAGCCCGAGATCGTCGTGCTCGACGAGCCGGTCTCTGCCCTCGACGTATCGATCCGCGCACAGATCATCAACCTGCTGCTCGACCTTCAGGAAAAGCTCAGCCTCTCCTATCTGATGATCAGCCATGATCTTAGCGTGGTCGAGCATATGAGCGATCGGGTGCTGGTCATGTATTTCGGCGAGATCGTGGAAGAGGGCGGCTGGCGCGAGATTTTCGAAGCGCCCACCCATCCCTATACGCGACGGTTGATCGCGGCCATTCCCGATCCGGATGCGGCCCTGAATCCGGCGGCCAGGCAGGATCTCTACGCCACCATGCCGCAACTCGTCGGCCGCAGCTTCGTTTCCGACGGCAGCACCGCGCCGGATGTCTTTACGGCACCGGCGCGATCCGAGCTTATCGAGATCGGCGGAAACCATAGGGTCCGGATGGCTTTGGCCTAGCCAGTGGGTCACGTTCGGAGATAGATGTGGTGTCGGTATGAAAACGACTGCCTGCGCGGTCCGGACGGGATAAATATACGTAGAATTTCTAGATTCTGGATGAACCAATGGACCGCATGCCGAAGATCGCCGTGATCATGGATGAGAACACCAGTTCAGGTGGCGGACGCTATGATACCTCGAAGAATTACTTCTCTGCGATCCGCCGCGCCGGCGCTTTTGCCTTCGGCATCCCGTACATTCATGATCTGGTTGACCAGGTCGTCGAGGAGTTCGATGGGTTCCTGAGCGTCGGCGGCCGTATCAATTTTCCGAAAGGCTGGTACGTCGATGGAGACCAATCCCAATATCCGCCATCTGATCGTCTTGCTGTCGATATGGCGTTGATGGAAGGGTTCCTTGCGCGTAACAAACCTGTGCTTGGCATCTGCAATGGCATGCAAATGCTTGGGTGTCTCAACGGCTGCCGGATGGTCTCGGATGTCCATTCGGCGTGGCCGGAAGCCCTCAATCATGACCAGGCAAATGTGTCGCATGACGTGCGCATCGTCGCCGGCACCAGAATGGCTGAAATCTTCGGCGCCGACACATTCGCTGTGAACACGTTTCATCGAGAGGCGATTGTGGAGGTATCCGGCGCCGTGACCGTCACGGCCCGAGCATCCGATGGAGTCGTCGAAGCGATAGAGATCGGCTCGCAGTCTTTTGCCATGGGGCTGCAATGGCACCCGGAATTGCTGGACGCCGAAAGCCATCCGGGCGCTCGCGTATTTGACGCGTTTGTGGAGGTTGCAAGCCGTCGATCCCGTTAAGCGGGCAAAACGACATTGCATCGCGAGGGTAGGCTTCTGTTGGCGCGCTCAATTATTGTGGCCGCTGTAGCGTAGCAGTTCCGGAACACGCAGAGCCAAGATCGCAAGTGAAATGGCCAACTGCGTCCCACTGATCAGCGCCACATTGGCAATGCCGATGATTTCTGCCGCCGAGCCGAGCAGCAGGCTCGAAACCGGCATCACGCCGATGGTCAATTCCTGAATGCCCATCACGCGTCCCTGCACGTGCGGTTCGGTCATCATGAGCATGAGCGTGGTCTGCAGGATGCCGAACGGTGACGCCGACAGTCCGATGAGCCCCATGAGAGCGAACGACAGAGGCACCGAGGACGACAGAGCGAAAGTCGCCCATAGTCCGCCCCAGATGGCCGTGCCAATCAGGAAAAGGCCGCCCTTGTAGCGGAAGTCTCCGAGACTGGCGATGACGAGAGCCCCAGCCAGGCTGCCGGTGCCGGCGCATGCCAATAGCAGGCCGAGCCCCTGTGGCGTCAGGTCCAGATGTTCCCTAGCGATAACCGGCATGAAGCCCTGGTAGATCGGCCACAGCAGAATATTGGCCAAGAACGTGACGCCCAGGACAGACCGGAGGAGGACGTTCCCGGAGATGGTGCGAAAGCCTGACGCGACAAGGCTCACAAAGCCTTCTTCTCGATCTGGTTGCCGGCCGCTCTTCAGGTTCCTCATCGGCCAGAGCGCTACGAACGAAACGAGATACCAGCCGGCGGTGATCGCTAGCGCCGATGCAGCTCCGAATGCCACGATCATCGTTCCTCCAAGCGCCGGCCCGATCATCTGCGTCATGCTCAGGACAAGCGAGTTCAGAGCATTCGCGTTGCTGAGCTTCTCGCGATCGACGAGGTCGGCGACCAGCGCGAAACGTGCCGGCTGGGATGGGGATTGCGCCAGGCCAATGCAGAAGCCCCCAAAGACCAGGCCCCAGAAGGATATTTTGTCCAGGGCTACGAGAAGCGCAATCACGCTGAGGACGGCAAAGGCCCAGCCGGACGCAGCCAAAAGCAGTTTGGGCCGGTCGAAGCGGTCCGAGATCACGCCTGCGAGGGGACCAAGCATCATCGGCCCCAGCCTTGCCGCGGTGAAGAGGGCGACGGAAAACTCCGAGCGGGTGGTCTCAAACACCAGCCAGCCGAGCACGAGCGTCTGCGTCCAGAGGCCCCCGAAGAAGAAAAGGTTGGATATCCAGAGCCTTCGATACCCTGGATAAAGGAGAAAAGATGACGCGATCCTGGCCAGGAAACCGACGCGAAGCGCGCATGTGGAGGAGCGCTCGCCTGGGATCGTGTCGGAACGGGCTGCGCTGTCCAGTTCTTGCGTCATCACATTGCACCTTTCCAGGCGGCTGTTCGCCCCTCGGGCTAGCCGCCTTTCGAGAGGCAGCTGCTCGTTGCGGCGTCTGGGGTACCAATGCGATGTTCGCCGCTGCCGCATTGCGCAATTCGCGACCGGAGAGCGCGACATGGCCTCGCCTATAGGGATGTTTTCGGCTGTTCGGAAATTAAGAAAACCGATGGAAACCATTGCGTTAGCGAATGGACCGGGGTGCGAGATGCAGGAACCGATTTTTCCGTTCCAAACGCGACGATCCTTCATGAACTCGTCGGGCGCATACCTGGCGCGCTCCAGGGCTTCTAGGGTAGGTTCGGATGGAGGCTGGCCATCGTTTCGCAGCGAAGCCTGACTTTTCCCTTTGCATGCAGATTGTATACAAGATAATAAATGCAACGCATTCAATCTTGGTGTGAGGCGTGATCTGGACCGCCTGGTGATCGCATGGTGCGGCGATCCGCCGTCATCCTCGCCGAAATCGGCTCAAGCACATTTTTGGGGGACGAATGAACCGCTATCCCATGTTCAATCCCCAGCTGTTGCTGAGCTTTGTGGCCATTTGCGAAAGCAACAGCTTCACCCGCGCAGCCGAGCGGGTGAACCTTTCCCAATCGACAGTCAGTCAGCAAATTCGCCGACTTGAGGAAATGCTCGGGAAGGCGCTTTTCGAACGCTCGTCACATCAGGTGCAGCTGACGGAGGAAGGCGTCAAGTTGCTGAGCTATGCGCGCCGCATCATCGCGCTGAACGAAGAGGCGCATGACGCCTTGGCGGGCCCATGGCGCGACGGCGTGCTTCGCTTGGGAATGCCCGAGGATTTCATGGTGCCGACGGCCGATCTGCTGGCGGCTTTCAATAGCCAGCATCCGCACTTGCGGCTGGACGTGACGAGCGGTCTCAGCGCCGATCTGCAACTCGCCTATCGGGACGGGGAGCTCGACCTTATTCTCGTCAAACAGCGCCGCAAGCAACAGCCGCGCGCGGCAAGGCCGGAACCGTTGCTGTGGCTGGACAGCCTCGTGCGTCCGGCGATCGAGCAGGTGCCGGTGCCCTTGGCTGTGTTCCCACTGAACGGCCTCTACCGCGACGAATTATGTCAGGCGCTCGACACTCTCGGCATCCGCTGGCGCATCAGCTACAGCAGCGCCAGTCTCGCAGCGCTTGCCGCCGCCTCGGCTGCCGGGCTTGGTGTCAGTCTGCTGCCTGCGAGTTGCCGTCTGCCTTCCCACCGCGTGCTGGGCGCTGCCGAGCGTCTGCCGTCCGTCGATGACTTTGAACTGGCGCTGTTTTACCGCGACGATGCTAGCCCTGCAGCACTGGCCTTGGCGGAACGCCTCATCGAGTATTGTGACCTGCGGAGGTAGCGACAGAGGGGAGGCGTCCACCCCTTCGTTATTCACAATCGCTGCGTGATCGCCCGCTTGCATTGGCAAATCGAATAGCCAGCATTGGTAAATGTCGCTGCCATGCGGTGGCGCCGTTCGGTAGATTGGCGGCCCTAACCCAATCCATGATGAGGCAACGCAACAATGTTGGAACAGATGCTACCGCAAAGCCGCAGAACCTTTCTCAGCCGGACCGGGGCGCTGACCACGGCGTGCGCTGTCGCCGGGTTGTCTGGCGGAGCGGTTCGCGAGGCATCGGCCAGCGCGGGTAAGAGCGCCGGCGAGACGAACACCAAGACGCTCGCGGATCGCCACTACATCCTGACCGGCGTGCGATTGGAGGAGGGGTTTGAGTATGACGGCGATGTCGTCGTCGCCACACGGACTGCGCTCTACGCGTTGGAGATCAAGGACGGCGCGATTGTCGCCTTGCACGCGGAGAATGCGAACCTGCCCGAAGGTGTGCCGCGCTATCAGGCGCACGGGCAACTGTTGCTGCCGACGATGCGCGATATGCACATCCATCTCGATAAGACGTTTTATGGTGGCCCGTGGCAGGCGCCGCGCCCGCGTCAGGGCAAAACCATCATGGATATGATCGCGCTTGAGGAGAAGCTGCTTCCTCAGTTGCTGCCGACCTCGCGAGAGCGCGCCGAGGGCCTGATCGCGCTGCTGCAGTCCAAGGGAAGCACCGTCGCACGCAGCCATTGCAACATCGACCCGGTCAGCGGCCTCAAAAGCCTTGAGCACCTGCAGCAGGCGTTGGAAAACCATCGTGATGATTTCGTGTGTGAAATCGTGGCTTTCCCCCAACACGGCCTGCTTCACTCCAAGGTCGATGGCCTGATGCGTGAAGCCATGCAGATGGGCGTTCAGTATGTCGGCGGCCTGGATCCGACGAATGTCGACGGCGCCATGGAAAAGTCACTCGACGCCATGTTCCAGATCGCGCTGGATACCGGCAAGGGTGTGGACATTCATCTGCATGAAACGAGCCCCGCCGGCGTGGCGGCGGTCAACTACATGATCGATACGGTCGAGAAGAATCTCGCTCTGCGCGGCAAAGTCACGATCAGCCACGCCTTCGCACTGACGACACTTGCTCCGGAGGTGCTGGAGGAGACGGCGTCGCGCCTGGCGGAACAGAAGATCTCGATTGCCTCGACGGTGCCGATCGGTGGACTGATGATGCCCTTGCCGCAGTTGGCGCAGAAGGGGGTCTTCGTCATGACCGGAACCGATAGCGTCATCGATCACTGGTCGCCGTTCGGCAGCGGGGACATGTTGGAAAAGGCGTATCTCTATGCGCAGCTTTATCGTGGGTCGGACGAGTTCCGTCTCTCACGGTCCATGTCTATCGCCACCGGTGGCATCTTGCCCCTCGACGACAAGGGCAAGCGCGCGTGGCCAAACGTCGGCGATGAGGCCTCATTCACGCTCGTCGGGGCGAGTTGCTCTGCAGAGGCGGTGGCCCGCGTGCCCGCCAGGACTGCGACCTTCCATAAGGGGCGTCTCGTGTCGGGTGGGGTTGGCGAAGCCTGATAGAGCTCAGGGTTTGCCTGGACTGCACCGACGTTCGTCATCACGAGCCGGCAGTCTGCCTCGTGCCGAACGTCGAAGTGTTACAAGGTCGGTAGCGCGGGTGTCCAAGAAATGGCTCCCGCCCCGACTGTCGCACTAGGCTCTCGGTTACCTTCCGGGAGTGCCGCGTTTCGCCTAGGCAAGGCCTTCCGCGACAGCGTAGGCGGACAGCACTTCCTTGATGTTTCTGTCTCCGTCGGTCGGAAGCAAAGCCCGGGTCGTCACCGAATCGAGGTGATGCGCCATGAGGGCTGCCGCCTCGTCGGTTTTGCCGGCAATCAATTTGTCCAGAAGCTCCTGGTGCTCCGATACGGCGCATTCCGAAGAATGCGGTCGGCCATAGAGTGCTAGGATCAGGGAACTGCGGGCGACCAGTTCGTTCACGTAGCGGATGAGGCTGGCGTTGTTCGTCATCTGTGCAAGGAGTGTATGGAATTCGCCCGCCAGACGGATCGACGGAGCACGCTCCTTCTTCGCCGCTTCCTCGGCAGCGATATGAGACGAAAGAATGCCGATTTGTTCGCTCGTCAATTTTCCAGAAAGCGTCTCCACCACCAGCCGCTCCAGCGCCATTCGGGTCAGGAACAGATTGCGTCCTTCCTCAAGGGTCGGCCGCGCGACCACGGCGCCCCTGTTCGGCCGCAACTCCACTAGCCCTTCCTCGCTGAGGCGAACCAGCGCCTCGCGCACCAGGGTCCGGCTGACACCCAACCTTTCGCCGATCGAATCTTCCGGCAGCTTCGATCCTGGAGACAGCGCCTGATCAAGGATTGCGCGTTTCAGGACGCGATGAACGGCCTGAGCGCGGCCGCCGCCGCCTTCGCTCTCTTTCTTTGCCATACTGGTCACTCCAAGCCGTAGCAATTGTCTCCTCGAATTGCATACAAAACGGCGAGATGTCTAGTGATTTGGCATCGACCCTCGGCAACAGCGGTGGGCGCAAAACGAAAAGGCTCGTCGCCAGGTGATGCCTCTCGTGTTCTGGCCGAGTTCGTTCGCAAGATGCCGGTCAGCCCACACGAGGAGGGCCAAGGGTCGAAACCCATCGAGAGAGCAATATTTTGCTCAGATCGGGGACTGCATGGCTTGTGCGTAGTGTGACGGGTTGAAGCGCGTATAGAGGAAGAAAACGCCGACGACGCAGACGAGATGCAGCGTCCACCCAGGGGCGAAGCTGCCGCTGATGTCGTGCAGAAATGCCGTGGCGAAGGGGCCGAGGGACGCGATCAGGAAGCCGCCGCCCTGCATCAATGCTACCAGCACGCCGGCTTCTTCCGGCCGCGGCAGATGATCGAGGGCGGTGACGATCGCCAGCGAGAAGCTGCTGCCGAGGCCGGCACCGCACAGGCCAACCCAGATCGCGGGCGCCGCCTGGGGCAGGAACGCAAGACCGGCGAAACCGATCGCCTGCATCGCCAGCGTCAGGCGCAGGAACGCACGGCGATCGATGCTGCTGCGGGCCAAGACCGGAAGGGCGAGGGCGGCAGCCGCCTGACAGATGGCCATCAGCGCTACGAGATTGCCGCTATCTCCGCTGCTCCAGCCAAGAGACTGGTAATAGGAGGCGAGCCAGGCGACGGCCGAAGAGTAGCCGGCGTTGACCAGGCCGAAGGCGAGAATGAGCGTCCAGGTCCGGGGCCGGCGGAGCAGCCGGCCGGTGAGCGCCTTGTTCGGGCGATCGCTGCGCGAATCCGACAGGATCAGCCACGCGGCACTGAGAGCAACAAGCGCCGGTGCCGCGAGCCAGGCAAGGGCCGGGCGCCAGCCGTAGCCGGCACTGACGAGGAATGGCGTCAGCCGCGCGCCCAAAGCCCCGCCGCCCATCAGGATGGCGGAATAGAGGCCGGTGACCACGGGTATGCTGCGCGGAAACTCCGCCTTGATGATCCCCGGGAAAGCCGCCTGGATAAAGGCGACGCCTGCGCCGCAAAGGGCGGCCGTCATCACCAACGCTATGCCGCCCGGTGCGACGAGCCGAAGCAGGGAACCGGCAGCCAGCACAACGAGAGCGATGAGAATGCCGCGCCGCGTGCCGATCAAGGCCTGCAGCGACGGGGATACGAAGGCACCCACACCCATCAGCATCATCGGCAACAATGTCAGCAGGGCCAGGCTGCCATATCCCATGCCGGTATCGGCGACGATCTCGGACAGCACAGGCCCGGGGGCGGTAAGAAATGGCCGCAGATTGACGGCGACCAGCACGACGAGAATGAGCAGCATCCATTGGCGGCCCGTCGTGGGCTGGGTTGATTTGGGCATGATCGGGTATTTCCTTTACGTCTTCTTCTTGTTTGTGGCCCGAAGAGGCACTTGCGCGGTGGCGCGTCAGTCATTCGCGATGGGAGGCCCCCCAAGGTCACCAGCGCAAGCCGGGACAGTGGCGGGCCAAAAAGGATGTCGGCGACAGGTCCCCAATGCCGTTGGGGTTTGGCCGGCGCGGAAAGGCGGCAAAGGCCTTGCCATCCACGCTTACGCCGAAGCCAGTTCCCGCCCCATGATGCGCTCGACCGAGGGGGCAAGGCGGAGAAGCTCGCGGGTATATTCGTGTTTCGGCGCGGTGAAGAGGGTTTCGGTATCGGCGAGCTCGACGATCTCTCCAGCCTTCATCACGGCAACGCGGTCGCACATCTGGCGGATCACCGCGAGGTCGTGGCTGATGAACAGCATGGAGAGCCCAGCGAGATCACGCAGATCCTTCAGCAGGTTGAGGAGCTGTGCCTGCACCGAGACGTCGAGCGCCGAAGTCGGCTCGTCGCAAATGAGTAGCGACGGGCGCGGACCCAGAGCGCGGGCAATGGCGATGCGCTGGCGCTGGCCGCCGGAGAAGGCGTGCGCGAAGCGTGCGCCGGCATCGGCGGGAAGGCCGACCGCTTCGAGCAATGTCTTTGCGTCCTGCCTGGCTTCATCCGCATTCGAGGCCAGCTTGTAGAACAGGATCGGTTCCGCAATGGCGGCGTTGATCCTCAGGCGCGGATTGAGCGCCGAATAGGGATCCTGGAACACCATCTGCAGGGACTGGCGGATCGATTTTTCTCTTCGGCCGCCAAGCGCCGTGCCCTCGAAATCGATGGAGCCTGCGCTCTGGGTGACAAGACCGGCGATGGTGTTGGCAACGGTGGTCTTGCCGCAGCCGGATTCGCCGACGAGGCCGAAAATCTCGCCGCGCCGAACATCGAAGGACACGCCCTTGACGGCCTTGAAGACCGATGTCTTGCGAAGCAATCCGCGGCCGCCGTATTCCACGGCAAGGTCGCGCACCGAGAGCACCACCTCGTCGCGACTACCGGTCTCGCTCTTCGCACTCTTGCGGCGCACCGTGGCGCGCGCGTCGAGCGTTACCTGCGTTTCTTCGCTCGGCACTGGCAGACGCTCGAGCCGCGTATCGATGGGCGGCACGGCCGCGATCAGTGTGCGGGCATAGGGCGCCTTCGGTGCTGTCAACACCTCGCGCGTCGGGCCGCTTTCCACGACCGCACCGTTCTGCATGATGGTAACGCGGTCGGCGATCTCGGCGACGACGCCCATATTGTGGGTGACGAGCAACACGCCGACACCCCGCTGGTCGGCAAGATCCCGGATGAGCTTGAGGATCTGCGCCTGCACCGAGACGTCGAGCGCGGTGGTCGGCTCATCGGCCACGATCAGCTGCGGATTGCAGGCGAGTGCTGTGGCGATGACCACCCGCTGGCGCTGTCCGCCGGAAAGCTGGTGCGGGTAGCTGCCAAGCCGACGCTCGGGCTCCGGGATGCCGACGGCCTTCATCAGTTCGAGCGCGCGAGCTTTCGCCTCCCTTGAGGAGAGCTTCAGATGCGTGAGCATGCCTTCGCACAGCTGGCTTTCCACCGTGAAGAGCGGGTTGAGGCTCGTCATCGGATCCTGGAAGATCGCACCGACGTCACGCCCGGGCACGATGCCTTCGGTGCGGCCGGTGCGCAGGTTGATCTGCTTGCCGGCGATGATGATCGAGCCGGCGGCGATCTTGCCGGGGGCCTGCAAGAGACCCATCAGCGCGTTGCCGACGGTGGTCTTGCCGGCGCCGGATTCGCCAACGAGGGCGTGGATTTCTCCGGGCCGGATCGTGAGATCGATGTCCTTGACGGCGACAAGCGTGTCGCCGTTGGCCAGCGGATACTCGACACGGAGATTGCGGATATCGAGGACGGGGCGCGTTGTTTCGGTCATCTCATCGGGCCATCAGTTTCGGGTTGAAATGGTCGCGCAGATAGTCGCCAATCACGTTGACGGCCAGCACGAGGATGACCAGCACTGTCGCCGGCATCACTGCGATCCACCAGAGACCGGAGAACAGGAACTGGTTGCCGATGCGGATCAGCGTGCCGAGCGAAGGATAGGTCGGCGGCATGCCTGCGCCGAGGAAGGAGAGCGTTGCCTCCGTCAGGATCGCGCCGGCGAGGTTGATCGTGGCGATGACCATCACCGGACTCATGATGTTCGGCAGGATGTGGCGGCCCATGATGCGGGTGGATGGCAGGCCGATGACCTTGGCGGCGCGCACATAGTCTCGCGCGATCTCCACCATGGTCGAGGCGCGTACGGTTCGCGCGTATTGCACCCATTCGTTGATGGCGATGGAGAAGATCAGCACCAGCGGCGCCCAGGCGAGCATCGTCTCGGCGCTGAGCTGGGCGCGGGCAATGCCGCTGATGAGCAGTGCGACGAGGATGGTCGGGAAGCTGACAAAGATATCGGCGATCCGCATCACGATGCTATCGACCACGCCGCCGAAGAAGCCGGCGACGAGGCCGAGCACGACGCCGAGCACGGCCGCAAAGACCACTGCGCCGAGGCCGATGACGACGGAGATCCTCAAGCCGAACAGGATGACCGAGACAAGGTCGCGGCCCTGGTTGTCGGTGCCGAGCAGGAAGCGGGAATCGCCGCCCTCCATGAAGGCTGGCGGAATTTCCATGTCCATCAGCGAATAGGAGGCGACGTCGCGCGGGTCCATCGGCGCGATCATCGGCGCGAAGATGACGAGGACCAGCATGACGACGAGCACCAGGCTGGCGATGACAACGGAAACCGGCGGAAGTCGGCGCATCAGGGATTGCGTAGCCATTATCGTGTCCTCAGGCGCGGATCGATGAAGGTGTAGAGAATGTCGACGATCATGTTGATCATGACGAACAGGAAGCCCACGAAGAGAAGGTAGGCGGCCAGCACCGGCACGTCGGGATAGCCGACGGCGTTCGTGAACAGCAGGCCCATGCCCGGCCATTGGAACACCGTCTCGGTGACGATCGCGAATGCGATGAGTTGCCCGATCTGCAGGCCTGTGACGGTGACGACCGGCATCAATGCGTTGCGCAGCGCGAGCCGCCCATAGATGTAGGTCCGCGGCAGGCCGCGTGCGAAGGCGAAGCGGATGTAGTCCGACGACAAGACGTCGATCATTTCCGAGCGCACCAGCCGCATGATCAGCGTGAGCTGGAACAATGCCAGCGTGATCGAGGGCAGGATCAGCGACTTCAGGCCCGAGAGCGAGAGAAATCCGGTCTGCCAGAATCCGATATCGACGAGATCTCCGCGTCCGGACGATGGCAACCATCGCAGGTTCACTGCGAAAACCAGGATCAGCAGCAGGCCTGTGACGAAAGTGGGCATCGAAATGCCGACAAGTGTCGCTGACTGGGTCAGCCGAGAGAAAAAGGCGTGCGGCTTCAGCGCGCAGAGCACCCCAAGCGGTATGCCGAGCGACAGTGCCAGCACGGTGGCAACGATCACCAGTTCCAGCGTGGCGGGAAGGCGACTGAGCAACAGGGTCGTCACGGGCTGCTGGTAGCGATAGCTTGTGCCGAGGTCGCCGGTCAGCACTTGGCCAACGAATTTGACGAACTGAGCCAAGACCGGCTTGTCGAGACCGAGCGCGACGCGCACTGCGTCCTTTTCCGCCTGGGTTGCACCCTCACGAACCATTGAGGCGACTGGATCGCCGACGAAACGGAACATGACGAAGGCGATGGCCGTCACCGCGACCATCACGAGGATGGCCTGAAGCAGCCTGACTGAAAGAAGTCTGATCATCGGATAGTCCTTACGGGGAGCGATGTTGCCCTAAGGGCGGCCGCCGGGCTTATGCGCTCCCGCATCCTCCGTGCCGTCGCCGGTTCTGGAGGGGTTGACCCGGTTTGCGGGCCAGTCCCGGTTTGCTTTCGCTTGCCGGGACTGGCCTTGGGAGAGTCCCGATTACTTCTTGATCTGCGCGAACCACGGACGGACATACTCGTCCGGGAACTGCGGCATGTCGACCTTGCTGTTCATCGCCCATGCGACCGGCTGCTGATGCAGCGGCAGGTAGAGCACCTGATCATGGGTGATGCGGAAGGCCTGCTTCAACTCCTCGACGCGCTTGGTTTCGTCGAGTTCCGTCGAAGCAGCATAGGCCAGCTTGTCGATCTCGGGATTGGAAAGCCCATCTGCGTTGCTGCCGCCGAAGGTGCCGTCATTGGTGGCGAGCAGCGCTTGCAGCGGGCTGAAACCGTCCATCGGCGGCAACGAAGCCCAGCCGAGAAGATAGACATCGAACTCGCCCTTGTCTGTCCGTGGGAAATAGGTCGTCTTGCTCTCGACGCTCACATTGGCCTGGACGCCGATCTGCGCCCACATGGAGGCAACGGCAAGGCAGATCTGTTCGTCAGCGATATAGCGGTCGTTGGGGCAGGCGAGGCCGGTCTTGAAGCCGTCCGGATAGCCGGCTTCCGCCAGCAGCGCCTTGGCCTTGGCGACGTCGTAAGGCAGCGGTACATCGATGTCCTCGTCGTAGCCGGTCACTGCCGGTGCGACGAGCATGCCGGCCGTGCGGGACTTGCCGCGCATCAGGCGCTTCTGGATGGTGTTGGTGTCGATCGCGTGCCACAGTGCCTGGCGCACGCGCACATCGCGCAGCGGATTGGGCTGGCCTGGAGTTGCATGCAGTTCCGGCCGGTAGCTAAAGACGAAGAAGATGGTGCGCAGCGACGGGTTTTCGACGACCTTCAGACCGTCGGTGGCCGCAATGCGGTCGACGTCCTGCAGCGGAACCGGCGCAATCATGTCGACCTCACCTGACAGCAGGGCCGCGACGCGGGTCGCGTCGGAGGCAATCGGGCGGAATTCTACCTCGTCCAGATTATGCTGCGGCTTGTCCCACCACTCCTTGTTCACTTCGAAGACCGAGCGCGAGTCCGGCTCGTAGGCCTTCAGCTTGAACGCGCCCGTGCCGTTGGCATGGTTGCTGGCATAGGTGACGACGCCGGTCGAAGCATTGCCCGGTTTCAGTGCGTCGTGCTCCTCCATCCAGGGCTTGCTCATGATGTAGATGGCGGCAAGATCGTTGAGGAGCAGCGGGTAAGGTGCGCGCAGGATGAGGTCGACGGTATACTCGTCCACCTTCTCGACACCGACAACGGTGGAGAGGTTTTCGCGGTTGCGCGCGCCGGGATCGATCTGGCGCTGGATCGTTGCCACCACGTCGTCGGCGTTGAAGGGCTGGCCCTCATGAAACTTCACGCCCTGGCGCAGCTTGAAGCGCCAGCGCGTGGGCTCGACGACTTCCCAGGACGTGGCAAGCGCCGGCTCCAGCTTCAGATCCTTGTTGCGGCGCACCAGAGGATCGAAAACCATGTGGTGAACGCTCTGGGTGAAACTGTCGACCTGAGCGTTCGGGTCGTAGGAAATGACATCGCCGGATGAGGCCCACCGCAGCGTTTCGGCAAATGCGGGCGCAGACAGCGGCGCCAGAAGGGCGAGTCCCGCCAGAAGGGTCTTTATAGAGGTTTTCACTGCTTTCTCCCGTTTAGCGTATACATATTGTCTTTGCTATTGGATACGAATGTTCCCAAAAATAGTGTACATCTGATGCAAACAATATCAAGATGGCGAAAGTCGATTTGGCAGCGCTTTGTCAAAAAAGAACGCCAAACCCGGCAGCCGGAGAGGGAAACGTCCATGACGAACGCACTACTGATTGAAAATGCCACGATCATCACGATGGATCCGGGACGGCGGGTTCTCGAACGCGCCCATATCCTGGTTGAGAATGGACGC
This sequence comes from Ensifer sp. EB106-03-01-XG145, assembly GCF_058792075.1. Lineage (NCBI taxonomy): Bacteria > Pseudomonadati > Pseudomonadota > Alphaproteobacteria > Hyphomicrobiales > Rhizobiaceae > Ensifer > Ensifer sp. EB106-03-01-XG145. The sequence goes on from NZ_JBYTEC010000004.1 coordinate 66,234, forward strand.
ATCGCCGCCATCGGTGACAGAAACCTTGTCGGAAAAACGCATGCGGAGCGCATCGACGCGGCCGGCATGGTCGCGATGCCCGGATTGATCGACACGCACGCCCATGCCGGACATATGCTGACCAAGGGGCTGGGCAGTGAGGCCGAGGACTGGATGTCCGTGACCGGCCGTATCTACGCAACCGCGACAGATCCCGAATTCTGGGCGGCGGAGGCGGCACTGTCGGCCGCCGAGAGGATCAAATGCGGCACGACGACCGCGGCGCTGCTGTTTGGCGGCGGCCCGGATATCATGCGCAGCGAGGCCCCGGAGGCGGCCGAAGCGCACCTCGCCTCGGTTGCCGCCATGGGCGTGCGGGAGGTTCTGGCAGTGGGGCCGAACCGTCCAGGACAGGATCATGTGTATCGCCAGTATACGCCGACGGCCCACAGCGACATCGTCGTCGACCCGGACCGGCAAATCGACGTGGCCTCGGAGTTGGTCGATGCTTGGGCGGGACGTGACGAGCGGCTACAGGTCGTCTTTTCCCTGCCGGTATTCGATGAGCAGGAACTGCGCGATGAAACGGTATACAGAATTGCATGCAAGGTCCGAGATCGTGCGCGGGAAAGAGAATGCCTCCTGGTACAGGATGGACACCGCGACGGGTCCATCGCCGCCAATGACGTGCGCCTCGGCCTCTTTGACGAGCGATCGCTGCTTGCCCATTGCATAGACCTGACTGAGGGCGACCGCGCAGTCCTGAAACGAACCGGTGCCAAGGTCGCACACAATCCCAGTGCATTGATGTCGGTTTACGGTCGGTGCCCGGCGCCGGAACTGATGGCGGACGGCGTCACTGTTTCCCTCGGCACCGATGCCGCGGCACCCGATAGGCCTTTCGACATGTTTCGCAACCTGTTCCAGGCGCACCGTTACCACGCGCGCCATTTTGCAGACGATGCCGTGTTGCCGCCGCTGCAGCTGCTTGAGATGGCAACGATCGAGGGCGCGCGCGCACTGATGATGGAGCATCAGCTCGGCTCGCTCGAGGCCGGCAAGCGCGCCGATATCCTCCTCGTAAACATGCGTCAGCCCCATCTCTGGCCGCCGCACGATCCGGTGCAGCGCATCGCGCGCTTCGCCAACGGGGCGGACGTGGATACGACCATCGTCGGTGGACGTGTGCTGATGCGCGGGCGGCGCCTTGTTGGTCAGGACGAAGACGCGATCCTAGATCGCGCCTTGCGCGCCTTTGATCTCGCCATGGCCCGTGCCGGACTAGGCGATCGCACGTAAACACCGGCATAGACGAGGATTTCAAGGTGACTGCAGACCTACTCATCCGCAATGCCCGTCCCTTCGGCGGCCCGCTCGAAGACCTTTTCATCCGTGACGGCCGGTTCGTTGCGGCAGATAGCGTCCGTGCCGCGGTCGAGATCGATGCGGCCGGACATGTCGCCATGCCGGGTCTTGTCGAGGCTCATACCCATCTCGACAAGACCCTCATCGGCATGGACTGGTTCGAAAACCGCGTCGGCCCGACCCGCAATGACCGGATCTTGGCCGACCGCAACGCCAAGCGCGAACTTGGCATCAATGCCCGCCGGCAGTCGGCCCGTCAGATCATGCAGACGCTTTCCTACGGCGTTTTGAGCATTCGCAGCCACGTCGACGTCGATACCGAGATCGGCATTGCCAATATCGAGGGTGTCCTCGAAACGCGCGAGGCAATGCGAGATCTGGTCGACGTGCAGATCGTGGCTTTCCCGCAGAGTGGCATGCTACCGCGCGTGGGCACGCTCGAGTTGATGGACGCGGCTCTGAGCGCCGGCGCCGACATCGTCGGCGGTATCGACCCTGCCTCCATCGAGCGCGATCCGGTGCGTCATCTCGATGCAATCTTCGCTCTTGCGGAACGTCATGCAAAACCGATCGACATCCATCTGCACGAACCGGGTGACCTCGGTGCATTTTGCCTTGATCTCATCATCGAACGCACGCGCGCCTTGTCGCTGCAGGGGCGGGTCATGGTAAGCCATGCCTACTGCCTGGGGATGCTCGATGCCTCACGGCAGGCTGGGTTGGTCGAACGGCTGACTGCCGAGCGTATCGCGGTTATGACCGTGGGAAGTCCATCGGCGCCCGCATTGCCACTGAGGTTGATGCGCGCGAGCGGTCTCACCGTCGCCTCCGGTTCCGACGGTATTCAAGGCACCTGGGAGCCGTATGGAAATGGCGACATGCTGGAGCGGGCGAAGTATTTGGCGCAGCGCAATGGCATGGCCAACGACGTCGATCTCGAATATGCGGCCCGCGTCTGCACTTTCGGTGGAGCGGAAGGCATCGGGCTCGGCGGTTATGGTCTCTCCGAAGGTTGTTTCGGCGATTTGGTGCTGGTGCCGGCGCGCACGTTGGCGGAGGCGGTCGCGCTAACCCCGCGCAAGCGCACCGTTATCCGGCGCGGCCGCGTCGTCGTGGACGGCGGCGAACTGGCAGGTGACCTGCCGGCCATCGAGTGACGCTTTGTTGATGAGATCGGCAACCGGGCTGACGGAGGAGAGTTCGACCGGTCGAGACGTCGACAGGCAATCGCAGGAACGGTCGGCCGAAGGGGTCGGCCGCGCCTTTGCCGTTCCGGTTGGGGGATGATAGTTGTTTGCGGTCCATCCCTCGGCAGACTCTTTCGACCGCACGCCCCGCCATTTTTCAGGTTCTTCATGACGACGCCCAAACCCAGCGCCAGCAATGCAAAATCCTCGGTTCCCAAGTCGGACGTGGTCTATCGTATCCTGAAGCGCGCGATCCTAGACCAGGCCTTCGCTGCGGGAACGAAGCTTCCGGAGGATTCGATCGGCGAGCGGCTCGGCGTTAGCCGCACGATCGTGCGCCAGGCGCTGGCGCGGCTGAACGGCGAGGGACTGATCGAATTGCGTCCCAACAAGGGCGCCTGTGTCAGCCATCCCAGCCTCGAGGATGGGCACGATATCTTTGCCGTGCGGCGAGCCCTGGAGACATTGGTGATCGATAGCCTGATCGGCAGGCTGACGCCGCCGAAGATCAAGGAGCTTGAAGCGCATGTCGATGCCGAGGACAAGGCAAGGGTCAGCAATCCGTCGACCTCGATTCAACTCGCCGGTGAGTTTCACGTCCTGCTCGCAAGACTGACTGAGAACGCGACCCTATTGCGGTATGTTACGGAACTCGTTTCGCGCTCTTCGATGATCCTTTCGCTCTATGGACGCCCCCATTCTTCCGATTGCGCCGTATCCGAGCACCGCGCCCTGATCGCCGCCCTTGCGCGGAACGATCGCGAAAAGGCATGCGAGCTGATGGGCCACCACATCGGCGCCATCACGGCCCGAGCTCTGCTGAAAAGCAACGCTGAGGACGGCTTGCCGGATCTCCTTGCTGCCTACGCAAAGGAAGAGGGCCTTTAGATCGCAACGCCCACTCGGACGCTGCTTGCCTGCGGAAGCTCAGGTTCGGGGATGCGTACCCGCACGTTTTGTATGCAATTTATTCGGGGATGCGATCAAGGAAAGCTCGTCCACATCTGCCGCGTGCGGGTGACCTGGGTCCGCCTCTACCACCCCATCTTCCCGTGGAGTTCGGCGAGATCCTGATTTCTTTTCCATATATGCCTGCCAGTTTTACGCGGCGAGTTTCTTGCCTTGCCGGAGAAAGGTCCATCTCTCTAATTTCTCCCATTATTGTATGCAATTCTCGTGTGCGATATTGACGTTATAATGGATGCAATATAGCTTGATCTTCGGGATTGGCACTGTCGGGGAGGGCAGCATGCGCATCGTACCCGTTGCCGACCGGCGGGCCGGCGATGCTTTCCTGAGAATCTATAGTTCCCACCGAAGGATGTATGTCGGTGTCGGCCGTGTCTGCGCGCTCGAGCCATCAGTGCTTTTCGCCGCCGTTTGCCGTTCACCGACGCCATTCCCCAATGTAGTCAACGGCGGGCGTGCGCGCTGCCGCCCCGATTGTCGTCGCGCCGGGCGTCGGGGTTCTTTGCTGAATTTATCAACAGGCAAGCAGGAGATCCGGACTTGAACATAGATTTCACCACGCTACCGCCTCCGGATCGCTATCGACTGCTGACCAACTTCATCGGTCCGCGCCCCATCGCGCTCGTCGGCACGCGATCGCCAGCCGGACACAACAACGCAGCGCCCATGAGCTTCTTCAACGTGTTCTCCCATGAACCGCCGTTGGTGGTGCTCGGGATCCAGAACCGTGGCAATGGCGACGAGAAGGACACGGTCACGAACATCCGCCGAACCGGCGAGTTCGTCGTCAACATGGTCGACATGGCGCTCGCCGATGCGATGATCGTCTGTGGCGTCAATTTCGCCTCGGAGGTCGATGAACTCGATTTCGCGGGCCTGACGCCGATACCGTGCAACCAGATCGACGCCGCCCGTATTGGCGAAAGTCCCTGCAGCTTTGAATGCAGGGTCGAGCAGATCCTCGACTATCACAAGCGCGTGCTGGTCATCGGCAGGGTCGTGCACATGCATATCCAGGACCGGTGCCTCGATCCTGCGGGGCGCTATGCGAACCCCGAGACCTATCAGCCGATCGCGCGGCTACATGCCGACAATTACATCACCTCAGATCGACAATTCGAACTTAAGAAGCCGGAGGAACTGCTGCCTCTCGAGCTCGCGCAAGTGAACCCAAGGCCGGAGAGGGCCGCCCGATGATCCGCATACATGTCATCAACCCGAACTCGACCGCATCAATGACCGATCAGATCGCACGGGCCGCCGAAGCTGTGCGATCGGAAGGCTCTGTGATCGATGCGGAGACCGCAATCGGTGCGCCCGTCTCGATCGAAGGTTACGCGGACGAGGCGATGGCCGTCCCGGCGATGCTGGCGGCGATCCGTGCTGCGGAGAAGCGGGGTGCGTCGGCGCATGTGATTGCCTGTTTCGATGATCCCGGCCTTGCGGCCGCGCGCGAAGTGGCAACCGGCCCGGTCATCGGTATCTGCCAGGCGGCGGTGCAGGTCGCAATGACGGTGGCGACCCGCTTTGCCGTGATCACCACCTTGCCGAGGTCGGTGCCGGTGATCGAGGATCTCGTCAGGCAATATGGTGCTGCCGCGCGCTGCCGCCGCGTGCGCTCGGTCGATCTGCCTGTTCTGGCCCTGGAAGCCGACCCGGAAAGTGCGCGGACCAAACTACTCAGCGAAGCGCGCGCGGCGATACGCGAGGATGGCGTCGACGCGATCGTTCTTGGCTGTGCAGGCATGGCGGAGCTGTGCGATTGGCTCTCCCGCGAAGCTGGAGTACCCGTCATCGATGGCGTGGTGGCGGCCGTCAAGCTCGCCGAGGCATTGGCGAGTGGCGGCTTTCGAACCTCAAAGGCAGGTGCCTACGCCTATCCCCGCGACAAGTCGGGTGATGTCGCGGCCGCCCGCTGAGCCATTCGGCCGCATTAGAAAAACGCGCGGCCGATGGATTGGCGTCGGCACTGACCGTGCGAACAGGGATAGGTGCGCCGAGATCAGGGATGTCGAAGGTCGGATTTTTGCGGTGATACGGCAAGGCGCTGTGGGAGACCGGTTTCATGCCGAGCGGCGAAGCGGCGGCTCAAGTCTCAGGTGTATCGCAACACGCGGCCGGAATGTGCGCTTTGAGCGGGTGCAATCCGGTTGCCCCACCACACATGCGGCGGGGCAACCGGAAATATTATGCAGCGGATCGAAGTCCGACCGCTGCGGCGAGACCCCTTGCCCGTTTCAGGCACGCAGGTTGCTGATCGGCAAACCGCTCGGCGCCGATTTCCATGATCAGCGTCGTATCCGGAAGGAAGGTCAGTTCGGAGAAGATGTCATCCCAGGCAATGTCGCCCCAGCCGATCGGCAGATGCAGATCGCCGATGCCGAGCGCGGTCGCTTCGGCCGGATGATAGAAGCGGTTCATGGAATAGGGCAGGCCGAAACTGTCGTGAACATGCAGGTGGCCCGTCACGGGCGCCATTGCCCTCAGTTCGTCACGGAAATCCAGCCCGCGATGCGTGGACTCGATATAAGCATGCGAGAAGTCGATGAGCGCGACGACGTTGTTGGAACCGATCGCTCGCACGGTTTCGGCGACCTGGCTCGGTGTCTGTCGATACTGGCCGCTTTCGGTCGTGAAAATGTTCTCGAGCGCGATGCGGACGCCGTAGCCTTTTGCGACCTCCGCCATCTCCGCGAGTGCGTTGCGTTCCATCTTGTCGAGATCAGCGGCATTCTCTCCGGGGGCAAGCTGTGCTGCGCCGGAGTGATGGACGAGAATCCCCGCACCAAGCCGGTCGCACAGCTCGAGCATCGCCCTCACGACCTTCTTTTGCAGATGGTGGTGCTGGCGATCCATGAAGTTGGATACGATCTGGCCGTGCAGCGAAAGCTTCTTGAAGGTGTACTTCTTCGTCGTCTCGGCGACGCGCTGGACACGGTCTTCGATGATGCGGCCGCCACTGACGATCTCTTCGCCATAGATTCCGATCTCGCAGGCGTCGGCTCCGGTCTCGGCAATTTCGCGCAAGGAGGCGTCAAGGCTCGAAAGATCGCCCTTGCCCGTTCGATTACAGAATCCCACGGCGGATATGATGTCGTTCATCACGGTTTCTCCTGATTTATTGAAGTGATCAGACTGCTTGGAGCGTTGGATGGCTGGCTGCGCTGCTGACGGCGCGGGGCTCCAGATCGACGTGGATCCGCCGGCCGGTCTCCTGGTCGAAGAGATGCAAATGCGCCAGAGGCAGCTCCAGGGTGATCCGATCGCCCGGCCGGGTGCGCGTATGCTCGTCGACACTGGCGGCGAAGGGATGGCCATTCAGTTCCGAGTGGATGACGCGGCCGGAGCCGAGCTCCTCGACGAAATCCACCTTGATCGAGACGCCCTTTGCTTCAGGCGCAACGACACATTGTTCCGGGCGAATACCGACCGTGACGTGCCTTGCGCCCAGTCGCCCAGCAAGCGCCCTGTCGATGGGCATCTTTGTGCCGCCGAACGCTAGGCAGGCGTTGTCAACGTCGACAGCGGCATCGAACAGGTTCATCGCCGGCGAGCCGATGAAGGATGCGACGAAGATGCTTGCCGGTCGGTGGTAGATGTCGAGCGGCTGGCCGACCTGTTCGACCACGCCCTTGTTCATCACGACCAGCTTGTCCGCCAGCGTCATCGCTTCCACCTGATCGTGGGTGACGAAGATGGACGTTGCCTGGAGACGCTGATGCAGCTTGCGGATCTCGGCCCGCATGGTGACGCGCAGCTTGGCGTCCAGGTTCGACAGCGGCTCGTCGAAAAGAAAGACTTTCGGTTCGCGAATGATCGCGCGCGCCATGGCAACGCGCTGGCGCTGGCCGCCGGAAAGTGCCGCCGGCTTGCGATCGAGATAATCGGAGAGCCCGACGATCTTCGCCGTTTCCTCGATCCGGCGCAAACGCTCCGCCTTCGGGACACCGGCCACCTTCAGGGCATAGCCGATATTTCCCGCGACCGTCATGTGCGGATAGAGGGCGTAGTTCTGGAACACCATGGCGCAACCGCGTTCACGTGGCTCGAGCCTGTTTACGACGTGGCCGTTGATGGCGATTTCGCCAGCGGTGATGTCCTCAAGCCCCGCGATCATCCTCAGAAGCGTGGATTTTCCGCAGCCGGACGGGCCGAGGATCACGACGAATTCTCCCGACGCAAAGGCGAGGTCGATGCCATGCAGGGTGGGGTTTTTTCCGTAGGATTTACGCACGGCGCGAATTGCGATGTCAGCCATGGGCGCGGACCTCTCTGTCTGTTCTGTTTGGGGAAAGCGGGGTCATTTTTCCGTGGCCACGAGGCCGCGAACGAACCACCGCTGCAGGACGGCAACGACGATGAGCGGAGGCAGCATGATGATCAGCGATCCGGCGAGCGTCACGTTCCAGTCCGGCGTGCCGTTGTCGGACGGCAGGAGTGCGACCAGCGACATCATCGTGGTCTTGTATTGGGGGTCCGTCACCATCAGGAGGGGCCAGAGATACTGGTTCCACCCATAGACGAACATGATCGTCGTCAGTGCGAGCATGTTGGTGCGCGAGAGCGGCAGCAGCATGTCGATGAAAAAGCGGATCGCGCCTGACCCGTCCATGCGTGCGGCCTCCGCCAGCTCGTCGGGCAGGGTCAGGTAGAATTGGCGATAGAGGAACGTTCCGGTCGCGGTTGCGATCAACGGCAGCGTGAGGCCGGCATAGGAATTGAGAAGGTTCCAATCGACGGAAACTTCGAAACCGGTGACGGCGGAAATCAGCAGTCGAACCGGCTGAAACAGGTCGGCAGCGACCGCATAGGTGGGCACCACGCGCACCTCGAGCGGCAGCATCAGGGTGATGAACACCATCCAGAAGAAGAAGCCCTTCAGCGGCGTTCTGAAGAACACGATGGCAAAGGCCGTCAGCGCCGACAGCGCCACCTTGCCGACCGTGACGAGGCTGGCCATGACGAAGCTGTTCAGCATCGCTGTTCCGAGGTTGGCGCGCGACCAGGCGGCGCCCATGTTCTCGAAGAGGCGGTCCTGCGGCACGAAGCTGAAGGGTATGGCGTTGACCTGCTGGAATGTCTGGCTGGCGCCCGACACGATGACGATGAAGGGGCCGATCAGCAGCAGTAAGCCGAAGATCATCACGCCATAGGTCAGCGCGTTGGCGAAAGGTGTCCGCTGGATCATAGGAGCCTCACTTGTAATGGACCTGGCGCTCGATGAAGCGGAACTGGATGAAGGTGAAGATCATGATGAGGCCTATGAGCACGAGGCTCTGGGCCGACGCGCCGGAGTAGTTCAAACCGCGGAATGCCTCCTCGACGATGCGGTACACCATCACGTCGGTGCCGTGGTTCGGGCCGCCATCCGTGGTTCGGGCGACGATGCCGTAGGTATCGGCGCCGACGAAACCTTCGGTCATCATGATGACCAGCAGGAAGAAGAGCGTTGGCGCCAGCAGCGGGATCTGGATGTCGACTGCGCGGCGGATCGGGCCACATCCGTCCATCGCGGCCGCCTCGATCAGCGATCGAGGGACCGACTGCAGACCAGCAAGAAGGAAGATGAAGGTGTAGCCCGCCCATTTCCAGGCAAAGACGACGATAACGAGGATAAGGGCGTGGCTGCCGTACTTGGCTGGGTTCCAGAAATCCGGAAACGTGGCGTTGACCGATGCCATCAGCCCGCGCTCAGGCGACAGGATGAAACGGAAAGCCATGCCGGCAGCCGGCCCCGCAATCGCGTAAGGCAGAATGTAGAGGAACCGGAACGGTGCGGAGCCCGGCAACTGCCGGTCGACAGCAAGGGCAAGAACAAGGCCAATGAAAATGGTGGCAAGCGTGCCGCAAAGGGCGAATGCCAGGCTGACGCCGACGGAGTTCCAGTAGAGCGGGTCGGCGAATACTTCCTGGAAGTTGGCAAAACCGACGAACTCAGCGGCGCCGCCGAATGGCGGCTCGAGCGTGAAGGCCCACCGCAACACGGCAATTGCGGGCCAATAGAAAAAGAGCAGGATCAAAATGATCTGTGGCAGGGCGAATAGGCTGGGCAGCCACCAGCTGCGAAAGGCCGCACGCTTGTCCATGTGTTGTATTTCCGATGCGCAAGAATAGAAATCGGAGCCTGCCGATGTTGCGGCAGGCTCCGGACGGATCAGATGTTAGTTCAGGGTCTGTCCGGCGTAGGTCTTCTCGAAGCGACGCAGAACGGCGTTGCCGCGTTCAACCGTCTTGTCGAGCTCAGCCTGGACGTCTGCGTTCTGCATGAAGATCGCTTCGAGAGCGGTCGCGAACTCCTTGCGGATCTGCGTGAAGCCGCCGAGGCGAATGCCGCGGGTGTTTTCAGAGGTCGGGGTGAAGGACAGGCTCTGGATGGCGAGTTCACGCCCCTTGTAGGGTGCCTTGTCGTAGAACCCGTTGGCCTTCATGGCGTCGAAACCGGTCTTGGTCACCGGGATATAACCCGTCACCGTTGACCACCACTCGGCCATTTCCGGCGTCGCAAGGTAGTTGAGGAAGGCCGCCGCGCCCTTGTATTCCGCTTCCGGACGACCGGCGAGCACCCAGAGCGATGCGCCGCCGACGAGTGAGTTCTGCCGCTCGGTGCCCTTCCATACGGGCAACATGGCGACTTCCCACTTCACACCTTCGGGAAGGGTCTTGCCGATCGTGCCGTGGTCGGCGATCGAGGTCTGTATCATCTGGCAGGTCTGGGACGTGAAGGCGGGGACGATGTCCATGCCGAGTTGCTTGGTCTTGACCACGAAGAGCTTCTCGTCGGCCATCTTCTTGAAGAACTTCACGTGATCGACGAACTTGGTCTTGTTGACGACAAGCTCGGCGTCCAACCCGTTGTAACCGTTGGCCTTGGTGGCGAGCGGCTGGTTGTGGATGGCCGAGAACTGCTCCATCAGCGGCCAGGTGTCGAAATTGAAGGCGAGCGGGCATTCGTAACCGGCGGCCTTCAGCTTACGGGCAGCTTCCTCGACCTGTTCCCAGGTGTCCGGCTTGAAGTCGATGCCGGCCTTCTGGAAGGCGTCGACGTTGTAATAGAACATGGCCGTCGAGGAGTTGAACGGGAAGGAATTCAGCTCGCCTTTTGCCGTGGCGTAATAGTTGGCGATGCCGCCGAAATAGTTGTTCCAGTCGATGGTGTAGCCGTTGTCGGCCATCAGCTTCTTGGCGGGCACGAATGCGCCCGACAGCATCATGTCCAGAGTGCCGGCATCATAGATCTGGGTGATTGCCGGCTGCTTCTTGGCGCGGTAGGCGGCAATCGTGTTCTGCAGGGTCGTGTCGTATCCATTTTGAGAGGTGCAGACGATCTCGAACTCGGACTGGCTGTCGTTGAACTTCTTGCAGGCATCCTGGACACGTTCGCCAAGATCACCCGAAAGGCCGTACCAGAATTCGAACTTCGTCTTTGCGGCTGCGGCCGCCGACGCGCCAAACGCGACGCTTGCCATCAGGCCGATGAATACGGACGTAGTGACGGAGACTCTCATTGCAAAACGCTCCTTGCAGATTGGCGGACACCAGGATCGGTGGCACGAATGAAGCCGGGCGCTTGCTAACAGTTGAGTGTGACAGTCCTTGCCAATCTGCATGATGGAAAAATGAAAGTTTGATTACGCTGTCAGGCGGCGGCGCGCTCCCTGGTTGCGGCAGGTCTGTTCTTGCCGGGGAGCCCGAAGAATGGCGCCACTCAACTGGCCGATACCCTGAACGTCACGCGGATGCTTGCTGCGGAGCAAGGAAGGGGGCGGGCGTACCGGCTAGCTATGCGGTGGCTCCGGACATTTTCGGAGACAGCGTAGAAGGAGCTTGATTGTGGTGAGGCGACGCAACGGTTGGGGACTGGCGTTCATCGCTGCCTGCCTGTTCGTGCTGCAATCGGTCGCCGGCGCATTTGCCTTCAGCTCGATGCCTGCCGTCTCGCAACTCGACGCTTTCGGCAATGCACTGTGCATCAGCGCGGATCACGCCAGCAACGGCAATCACGACGGCAATCACGACGGCGGCCATGGCAAGGCTGCCAATTGCTGCCTTCTTGGATGTTGCGTGTCCTCGCAGGTCTTGGCGGCGACTGCGCAGCCTGGCGACGATCTTAACCACCAAGTCGCGTCGGCGGTGCACACGTTTTGGTCCGCGGCAGAGCCGTTGCCGACGGGCGAACATCGCCTCGGCTATCCTCGCGCGCCCCCTCGGCTGCTCGCCTGATCGGTTGCGTTCGCGCCAGCCTATGTCGGGGGGAGGGATATCCTCCCCTGGCGTCCGCCGGCCCCATCGCGACGATCTTCGGCGCATCCCGACGTCCCTTCCGCGTGGTCCAAGACTGACTGCAAGCCGCTCTTGAGCCAACGGGGACCCGTGCACTGACCGTCTTGTGCGATCGCTGCCCGCCACCGACCAACAATGTCGGCAACCTTTTCCGGATCACTGCATCCAATCCCTGATAGCCGCGGGGGGATTTCCCGCGACCCAACACAAGCCCAATAATCTCAAAGGAATAGCCATATGTTGTCGAAACTCATCACCACCGCTGCCTTCATCGCGATAAGCACCACGGCAGCTTTTGCCCACTCCACGCTCGAAACAACGGAGGCGCATGTCGGCGCGTCCTACAAGGCCGTCATCCGCGTCCCGCATGGATGCGAGGGCAAGCCGACCATCGCTCTGCGCGTTCAGATCCCGGAAGGCATGATCGCCGCAAAGCCGATGCCGAAGCCGGGCTGGACGCTGGAGAAGGTCAAGGGAGCCTACGAGAAGTCCTATGACTACTTCGGCACGCCGATGAAGGAGGGCGTGAAGGAGGTCGTCTGGAAGGGCGGCAGCCTGGCCGACGACGAATATGAGGAGTTTGTCTTCCGCGCGTTTCTGACTGAGGGCCTGCCAGTCGGCAAGACACTCTACGTGCCGCTGGTGCAGGAGTGCCCTGATGGCGCGACCGAGCGTTGGATCGAGGTCCCGGCAGAAGGCAAGTCGAGTGACGATCTCGAATATCCGGCGCCCGGCATCAAGCTGCTTGAAAAGAAAAGCGTGCACTGAGCAGCGCAACGTGGGGGCGAGGGCCAAGTGACCGGAGATCACGCATGATGCAGGTATCATCGAGCTTCACTCGTCTTGCGAGGCTGATGGTGATCGCGCTCTGCGGGGTCCTCATGCAGGCCGCCGCGGCCTTCGCCCACGCATCGCTCAACACAAGTGAACCGCAGGATGGCGCGGTCGTCGGCACCGCGCCATCGGTCTACGTGCTGACCTTCAGCGAGCCGGTTTCGCCGTTGTCCTTAAAGCTCGTCAGACCGGATGGAACAGCGATCCCGCTCGAGCGGTTCGACCTGAAGGATCGAGTGGTCGTGATCGCGGCGCCACCCGATCTTGGGCACGGCACACATGTGCTCAGCTGGCGCGTGACCTCTGCCGACGGGCATCCGATCGGTGGATCGGTCGTCTTTTCGGTCGGCGCGGCCAGCACCGCTCCGTTCATGAACGAAGACGAGATCGACTGGGCCGTGCGCGCCGGTCTCCTCCTATCGAAGCTCGCGCTTTACGTGGGGCTGTTCATCGGCGTCGGCGGTGTGTTTTCGCGCCACTGGCTGCTCTTTGGTCCGCGATCAGGGTGCAAAGTCGTCGCAGCAGCGCTCGGTATAGGGCTCCTCGGCGCACTTGCCGCTGTGGGTTTTCAGGGGCTCGATGCACTGGGCGTTTCCGTGACGCAAATTGTCGAGCCGGTCGTTTGGTCCACGGCGATGGCAACGAGCTTCGGCGGGACGGCCATTGCCGCCTTCGCTGCCTTTTGTGTGGCCGCCATCGCTCTCCGGGCGAAGGGTCGGTCTGCTCGACTGTCATCTCTCGCCGCGCTGATCGCGTCATCCGTCGCCTTGTCGCTGAGCGGCCATGCATCGACAGCCGAGCCGCAATGGCTGATGCGCCCGGCAGTCTTCCTGCACGTCGCAACGATCAGTCTCTGGGTTGGAGCGCTGGCTCCCCTGGGCCTCGCGTTGCGGCGCAAGGACCCGATGGCCCTTCAGGCGCTCGGCCGGTTCTCGGCGTCCATCCCTTACGTGCTCGTTGTTCTTATCGTGGCGGGTTTCATCTTGGCCATCGTGCAGGTGGAGAAGCCACGGGCGCTGGTGGAAACCGCCTATGGCCAGGTGCTGATGGTCAAGATGGCATTGCTGGTCGGACTGTTTCTGTTGGCGCTTGCAAATCGCTGGCGCCTGACGGAACCGGTAATGGCTGACGATCGGGTATCGGCGAAGCGGCTGGTCCGCTCGATCGCCGCGGAAACACTGATCGTCGTCCTGATTTTCGGCGCCGTTTCTTGCTGGCGCTTCACGCCGCCGTCGCGCGCGCTCTTAGCTCTGGCGGCTCAGCCTGCAAGCGTTCACATCCACACGGACAAGGCGATGGCCCTCGTTGAGGTCTTGCCCGGACGGGTGGGCGAGGTCGACGTATCGATCAACCTCGCCACGGGCGAAGTCGAACCGCTTGCCGCCAAGGAGGTGACGCTCGTCCTATCCAAGCCTGATTCCGGCATCGAGCCATTCAAACGTGCGGCAGCGCGGAGGGGCGACGCAGATTGGCGGATCGAGCGCGTGAACATACCGCTGGCGGGCGCCTGGCAGGTACGTGCCGATGTTCTGATCAATGACTTCGAGAAGGTAACGCTGAGCGATCAAATCATCATTGGGCCGTGAGCGCGGAGGCCGCCGCACAATCTCGCGCGCACGCCAGCGGATCGCCCTGTGGGCGTTCGATCGCTACTGCCCTGGAGGTGTTCCGTCTAGCCCCGGCTGGTTATCCAATAGTCCGTTTAGGTTCATTGCCTTCCGATGAAGCCTCTGTCAGCCTTTTCCGATTGCGGTTGCGCCGACGTCGCAGTCCCCGCTGCAGCGGCCAATCGCAAGCACCTGACTCTGGGCCTCTGCTTGGTTGGTGGAGGCTCTTTTTTTGGACGCGGGCGTGGGCGGTAGCCGACCGGAGGCGGTCCGCTCGACATAAATCGCAGATCACGTCCCGCGTTAATAATTTAGAAATATCGAATGTTCATTCTGCTCCGCCATGCGCGGTTTCCTGCTGATGGCGATTTACGCGGGCGGATTGTGGGTGGTCGACACGACGATGTGTGAAGGCCGCTACACCCAGGAGTTTGGGCATGAGGTTCAATCCGCGACCAGACAGGCCCGGTATTGGCTGAACGTCCAATTGAACTTCCTGGCCGCCCCCTTCTAACAGACCATTGCTACGCGGTGCCGGAGAAGCGGGAAGCCGAGGATTTCTGCCTCCCAAGGGAATGGTTGGCTACTCAAGCGACAATCGACGGCACCAAGGGCGCAAGGCGCAGAGCAGCGAGAAACCCGCCGGGACGGGCGGAGTTCAGGCGGAAGTCGTTTCACGGACGCCGCTGTCGAGAACATTGTGCGCTGCCTGCATGACGTCGATATCGTGAATGTGGCTTATGGTTGCCATCTCCATCATCAGATCGCCGATTACCAGATCAATACGTCTCGGCGCGTCGCTTTCCTTTTTCGCCTCTTTCGCGATGGCGGTCTCAAGCTGCTCGTGCGATCCCCCCAAGGCAACGTAGAGTTCCATCGCAGTCGTCAGAACGTTCGTGCGACGCACGGAGATATCGCTGGTCGAAGCATCGCCTATGGAGGCAACCATCAATCGAACAGCTCTGTTTTGGAACTCACTCATTCTGCACCCTGCTCAAATGCCGTTTGGTGCGGAGCATATCGCCGATTGCTGAACCCTATCTTAAGCGCAAAGGTAGTGTTGGTGGTTACTCAAGCTGGTGCAGTCGAACCTTCCTGGGGGCAAGGTCTCGTCATGACCATTCGGCTTGCGACCGTGGTCTCGCCGACTGCCGGCGCAAATGAGAACGTTTGCAGAACTTTCCTGTGTGACTGCACCATCTGCCGGTGTATAAGAGCCGGATGGTCCAGAGAGCAGGCAGTGCAGATCTTCCGCTTCACGGTGGCCGGGTTCCCCGGTGGCTTGGCGAGCGCATGACGAAACTTGGTGCGATCATCACCCAGGCGATCGTCATCGAATATGGTCGAGACGAGTTTCTTCGGCGGTTGGCACATCCGTTCTGGTTTCAGTCTTTCGGATGCGTCATGGGCATGGACTGGCACTCTTCCGGCATCACCACCAGCGTCATCGGCGCCCTGAAGCGTGGTTTGTCGCCTCTGTCAGGCGAACTCGGTATTCATGTCTGTGGCGGTCGAGGGCGGAACTCCCGGGAGACCCCCGGCGAGCTGATTGCAATTGGCGAGCGCGTGGGCCTCGATGGAAGTGGCCTGGCGACAACCAGCCGCCTCGTCGCAAAGGTCGACAGTGCAGCAGTTCAAGACGGCTTCGACCTTTACCTGCACGGTTTTATCGTCACCGACGACGGCAAATGGGTCATCGTGCAACAGGGCATGAACGGCGAAAAGCGGCAGGCCCGGCGCTACCATTGGCTTTCGGAGGGGATCACCAGCTTCGTGGATTCGCCCCACACGGCGATCGAAGGCGCGCGGCAGGGCGAGATCGTCAACCTTGCCGACCGCCGCGCCGCGGCCTCGCGCAATAGCCAGCTCGATCTTCTGGCTTCGCTGGGGCCGGATCGGATCGTCCGGGAGGTCGCAGCCATCGAGCCAAGGCGGGTGACCAAGCAAAGCGCGCAGCCAATGCTGCCGCATCTGATTATGCCTGAACATCACGACGTGCGCGAAGAAGACGTCAATATGAAACGCCTGCATGCCACGCTCGCTGCGGCCGCCGACCGTGGCCCAGAGGATTTCGAGCATCTCCTGCTGGTGCCGGGCGTTGGGGCGCGGACCGTCAAGGCGCTGGCGATGGTGGCCGAAGTGGTGCACGGTGCGCCATGCCGGTTCGCCGATCCGGCGCGCTTCTCGCTCGCCCACGGCGGCAAGGATCGCCACCCGTTCCCGGTTCCACTGAAAGTCTACGACGAGACGATCCGGGTGATGAAGTCAGCCGTGTCGAAAGCGAAGCTCGGTCGTGACGAAGAGATGCAGGTTCTCAAGCGCCTCGACGATCAGGCTCGCCAGTTCGAGAGATACGTGACCGGCCCGGATCTCAAGGAGATCGTGGCCGGCGAGTTTCGACAATCGCAAGAGTTCGGCGGTCGCAGCGTCTTTGGCTGGGAAGGGCCGGAAGAACCGTCGAGAGATGCAGGGCGGTCACGCCGTCAAGGCAACCGCGACCGGTAGGCGGCTCAATGCGACCGCAAGGCGTTGCAGCGAATCTCTTTCTTTGATCTCTTCGAGGAGTTCTCGCCGGAACTCAAACCTCCTCCCAAGGGTTGGAAGGTCGTGCGAACAAGCTTGCGAGGGCGAACCAGCAGAATCCACGTCAAGAGGAGTCTCGCGATGGAAGAACTGCAGAGCATCACGGTATCTGAGGAACGGCTCGAGGATTGCCGGGACGTCGTTGAACTTGACCTCCAGCTTTTGATCCGCGAGACGATCGACTCCGGGTTTTCGGTGGAGGAGGTGTTGATCGCGATCAGTGAGCTGGTGGCGGAGGATTTCGCCCACGCCGTCAAGGTCGCCAGCGTCCACTAGAGGATCCCGCATTCAAGTGGAATCACTTGAAGCGGAAAGATGCTCTGGAAACCAAACGCGCGGGGCTCTAGGGAACGCGTTGCTGTCCGAAACGGAGTATCCGGTCGCGCAGCGAAGGCTCGGCGACACGCTTCGCCGCTTCCCGATAGTCGAACCAGGCGAGCTTTCGCTCTCCCTTCTCGGGGAATTTCCCGCGCATGCGCGTGACTTCCAGGGGGTGGAGTTGAACCCTGCAGGAGATCTTGAGCCCATGGTCCAGCCTCTTCTTGTAGAAGTAGTGGCCGAAAGGAAACCTCTGGCAGGTGCCCTTCACGCCAGCCTCTTCATAGGCTTCTCTCGCAGCCACCTCATGCGCGCGCTTTCCTTTCATCGGCCAGCCCTTGGGAATGACCCAGCGTCCGGTGTCCCGGCTGGTAATGAGAAGGATCTCCAGTGTGTTGTCTTTGCGAAAGCGATAACACAAGGCCGCGTACTGCATGCGCGGCGGCCGGCGAAGCATCAACTGCACGTCAGAGACAATCTGGTGTAGAAAATTCACAGAAACGCTATCTCCTTTGTCGCCCTTTGCGGCAAACGGGCTCTGCCTGCCACTCGCGGACAGTAACATCCGGATCGGCGGTTCTGTTCCGTCAACACATTGCGCGAAAGTGGAGCGCGCGACGGATTGGGCCGCCAATTCAAAGCGTCGACAGGATCCGATTGCTGAGTGATCCCCGATAGGTCTTTTTGATGTCCACCTTGTTTTCCAGCGAGTCCAGGATCTCGTCGCAGAAATCGATGTCGTGGAGTTCGCGAATGGTCTGGAGGCCGCCAGGCGTGAATACGTTGATCTCGAGAAGCTTGTCGCCGACGATATCAAGGCCGACCAGGAACATGCCGTCTTCAACGAGCTTCGGCCGTAGCGTCTCGGCGATCGCCAGCATCTCCTTCGTAACGTTGGCCGGCTTTGGAGTGCCGCTTGCGTGGATGTTGGAGCGGACGTCTCCCTTGGGCGGCACGCGTCTGAACGCAGCATAGACGTCGCCCCTGTGCAGCGGTCGTCCGTTCATCAGGAACAACCGCGTATCGCCGTCCGACGCCTTCGGAAGGTAGCTCTGCACGATAAGATAGCCGACGACGCCGACAGCCTCGACAATTTGGGTAAGATTGCCCTCCGTGCTGGTACCCACCCGGAAGACGTTTCGACCGCCAGAACCCTGCAACGGTTTGATGATCACCCCCTCGGAGTGGCTGTCAATGAACGTACGGATTTCATCGATGTCCTTGGAGATCAAGGTTGTCGGGCGAACGGTCACCGGGAAATCCTGGAAGTAGAGCTTGTCCTGGGCCAATGCCAAGCCGCAGGGATCGTTGACAACGATCGTACCGCGCTCCGCGGCGAGACGGCCGAAATTCGCCCCGGCGTGAGATGCCCAGGGTCGGTTTTCGGCGTCCTCCGACGGATCGTTGCGAAGCAGCAGAACGTCCACTTCTTCGACGTTGACGATGGTTTTGTCGGCGTCCGTAAGTGCTCGCAAGAGCGTCTCGGGCTTCTTCGGTCGCGTGCCGACGAAACCGGCCGCCCGTATCATCAGTGTATCGTCAGGGCGCAGGATAAAATCACCAGGCGTGACGTAAAGAACCTCGTGTCCGCGAGAGAGCGCGGCAAGCGCCAATGCGGTCGTCGTATAGGCCGGCGCTTCGGTTTCGAGTGCGTTGACAAGGAGGGCAATACGCATTGGGGCTCCTAGCTTCGGGGGAATTTGATCGCTGTTCACGCCGCGTCACAAAATGAATGCGCGGCACATGACCCAAGAAATAGGGCGGGCCGCCGGTGGCAGCTACTCCTGCGTATCGCGCCAGTCGGTAATTGGCGTTTTCGTCGCGATGCCGTTGTCGATGGTGAGCACGCTATCGAAGAAATCGACCCCGCTTTCTGACTGGATCGACGAGGTGTCGTGCATAACGGCGATCACCGTCGCCTCCGGGCAATGGCCCTTGATCGATTGATGGAACGCCCGAACCGCGTCGCTATCAAGGGCGCTTGTCGCCTCGTCGAGGAAGAGCAGGCCTGGCCTTAATAGCAGGATTCTCGCAAGGACCAGTTTCTGCTTCTCGCCTCCCGACAGAAGCTTGTCCCAGTTCTGCCCATCGCGACCATCGCTCGAAAGCCCTTCCGTAATTTCTTCGAGCCCGGCTTCCTCCAACGCCGATACGACAGAGGCGACGTCATGGGCGTCAGCCTCATCCGGCAGGCAGACGAGATCCTTCAGGCAAACACCCTGGAGCTTGACGTCCTGGGCAGCGTAGAGGCTTCGCACGTTCTCCGGCGTCGTGATCGTGCCGCGTCCGTGTGCCCACAGACCGTTGATTGCCTTCAGAAGCGAAGTCTTGCCGCTTCCAGATTCACCGACCACCAAGGTCCACTCTCCGGGAAGGAAATTCAGTTCGTCAGCGGTCAGGAAAGCCTGGTCATCGCCGGCATGCATGAGCTCGACCGCTTGGATCGTAAGTCCGCGCGCGGTGTCCTGGGTCTTGTACTCGAACACCGAGGGGCCGCTGCGAGCATAGTAATTCTGCGGCTGCTGCACCGCTTCTATTGCTTGGGCAAGCTCGGTGATCCGGTGTGCATTCGCCCTGAGCGTCGCGATGTCGGGCATCGCATGGATGAACCACGAGCATTCGTTGATCAGAGCCGTCGCCAGCTCGGCGCCGGTGACATAGTCCTGCAGGCTGATCGTTTTGTCGACGTAGGGGAGTAGCCCTGGCGCATAGGCGACGATGCGTGAGCCGAGGAAATTATGCACCAGCTCGAAGCCCATGTAGCCGGCGGTCACGCGGTTGAGCCTCGTCCAGGTGTGGTCGATCTCGCGATATCGGCGCCCGTTGATGGCCTTCTGCGCCGGTTCGCCCTTGATGACCGCAACATGAAAACTACGGTGCAACAATTGGTTCAATTCGCTGCGATAGCTGCCCTCGGCCGATTGAATGCGTGTGGACAGGCCCTGCAGGACACTGCCGAGTTTGGCTGCGATGAACGTATTGAGCGGCACGTAGATCGCGATCGCCAGAAACATCAGGCAGGCGCTGCCGTAGCTGCCGAGCAGATCAAGCCCCCTGACGGGGCTCGATGTTTCGATCAGTTTGCTCCCGACGAAGCCAAGCGACAAAACAACGCCGGCGATGCCCACGCCAAGACCGATGGCACCGCCGGTCATGCCCTTTATGGCTTCCTGTACCCTCTGGTCGATGTTGTCGGGCGACGAACTCTCGCCTTCGGTCGCGGCGCCAAATCCGTTCTGCTGAAGGTGGAAATGGGTATGGTTGGAATCGAGCAGCGCCTGGTTGAAGCGTTCATCCAGCCACTGGCGCCATTTCCGGTGGAGCGTGGTCGAGAAGAAATGACGGACCGCAGTGAACCCGGCATCCCTGGTGATCGCGATCGCCGCGAGCGTTGCTGCGGTGGTCAGGAGCGACGAAGGCGTGGTGGGCACGGTGGGATGGTGAAAATTGGCGATCCGATTGACGAGCTCGCCGGACGTCAGGGCGAAGTAGACGCTTGCTTGCGCCGACAATCCGGTGAGCAGCAGGATGATAAAGGTCAAGCCCCAGGCCTCGCGCCAACGTTCGGAGAGCCAATAGGCGAGCAACAGGCCCCAGAAGTTGCGCATGGAGGAAACAGGGCCGCTCGGGCGCGGTCGTTCCCGACCGAGGGTCCATTTGACCAGTGCTGCTGTTCGTTGTGCGTTGTTGCGCACGACCTCACTTAAAGCCATCACCATGAACTGGGGCGACGATCGGGCTTGTCAAACCCGAAGAATGCCGCGGTAGAGGGATCAGGGCCCTTGCCACTTGCCGATGCCCTTTTATCTCCGAGGCTTAAGCGTGGGAGATTGAAATGTCGTCGCGGTCAATCTTGCCAGTTCATGCCCATCGGTTCCGATCGCCAGGAGGGCTGCTGCGCGCCATCCGTCGCGGCGAGCGACGCTTCGCCGTCGCCTGGTGAGGCCGCCACTTCCCTTTGTCGGGCCTCTGGCGGCCTCGAAGCATTGCGCCTCAAACGAGATTGAACTCCAGGCGCGCATTCCCGTCAAGGTTTAGCGATTAGCCAATTCGAACTAGAGGCGGGTCCCGGCTCACGGGTCTGGATTGCTCTGTCGTGTGGCGGTCAATATTACGCCAGCTCGGTCCGGTCCGCTCGAAGATCTCGCTGGCGGCCGTCGGCTGGAGTCCTATTTGGCGATGAATTCCGTCAGGTCGTAGTGGCCGTTCGCAAAGACCGTCGATGGGTCGAAGCGCTTTGCTCGCACACGCTTCGTATTTCGCGCGCCTGTTCTGGCTGATGTGCCCGGGACCGGGGCAGAGCCATTGTCTTTCATTACCAGTTCTCCTTGCGACTGGATGTTTCGAATGCTCCGGCGGCCATTGTGTTGCGCTGGATCGAGCATGCCGGGTCTCATCAATGCATGGCGCGCTGAACGGGTTCCAACTGGTGCCGGCGAAGTATTGTTTCCGTCTGGAACCTTTCGGCTCCGCGGCTGTTGGAGGCGTTCCAACCAGATGGCACAGGAGCTTGCTATGCCGGAGAAGACGCTCGAGGCGCTGTTCTATGACGGCCTTAAGGACATCTACTATGCGGAGAGGCAGATACTGAAAGCGCTGCCAAAGATGGCGCGCGCCGCGCAATTGCCCGACAGCAAAGCGGCGTTCCAGAAGCACCGAGACGAAACGGAGGGCCATGTCGAGCGCTTGCAACAGGTCTTCGAGATCCTTGGCAAGCGCGCGCAGGGAAAGACCTGCGAGGCTATCCAGGGGATCATCGCCGAGGGCGAGGAGATCATCGAGGAGTTCAAAGGGAGCCCGGCTCTCGACGCCGGCCTCATCTCCACGGCTCAGGCGGTCGAACACTATGAGATCGCGCGCTATGGCACCCTGAAGACCTGGGCCAAGCAACTTGGGTTGGAGAAAGCGGTGCCGCTGCTCGACCAAACCCTTCAGGAAGAAGCGGCCACCGACAAGGCACTCACCAAAATCGCTCTCTCTGCCGCCAACATCAAGGCGAAGGCGGCCTGACGATCGTGAAAAGGCGGAGGGCGCAGGCTCGCCCTCCGCGCCAATTCGGGTCATCGGCCAGAAGAAGCCTGGCACAAAGCCGGGCCGGAAGGCCTAGTCGCGGCGCCGCGCGCAGAGTTCTCCGTCGCATACGGCGCTAGCTGCGTGGTGAGCGATCTGGAACATGTCCTCGACGAGGGGCTATTTTCGGGCGATCGCTTCGGCCAGCCGAAGAAGAAGAGGTTTCATCCGATCCGCCGGAACACCGGCATAGCCGAGAATGAGCGCAGCCGGCTGAGGTGTGGCGATCGTATAGTCGGATAGCGGATAGCACTGCAGCCCCGCATCGAGCACGGCGCGGTGCGAGGCCTGGTCTTCACTCCCGTCTTGCAGCCAAGCGAGTGCGTTGAGCCCGCTTTCGGAACAGTCGACGCGGGCAAGCCCTGCAAGGACGTCCCGCCCGGCTTGCATGAACGCCTCGCGGCGCTCGGCATAAAGGCCGCGCATGCGGCGCAGATGACTGGCAAAATGTCCGCCGCCGATGAACTCGGCGAGCGCGAGCTGGGTTTCGACCGGCACGCTGCGATGGATCAGTGCCGACAGGTTGCGGAAAGCACCGATCAGTTGCGGTGGCAAGACGAGATAGCCGATACGCAGACCCGGATAGAGCGCTTTGCTGAAACTGCCGGCATAGATCACGCGTCCGTTGCCGTCGATGGAGCGCATGGAGGGCAGCGGCGCGCCGTCATAACGGAATTCGCTGTCGTAATCGTCCTCGATGATCCAGGTATCGTTTGCTCGCGCCCATTCGAGCAGGGCAAGCCGGCGCGGCAGCGACAGGGTGACACCGAGCGGGTGGTGGCGCGATGGCATGACGAAGGCGAGCCGCGCATCGGGATAACGAGCCATGGCGCCTTCGACATCCAAACCGTCTGCGTCGACCTTCGTTGGGCACAGCCGCAGCCCGAGCGTGCGGAACAGGTTGCTGGTGGTGACGGGCCCCGGGTTTTCGAACCATATCCCATCGCCAGGATCGGCGAGCGCCAGGACTGCGAGCGTGAAGGCGGCATGCCCGCCGGGCGTGATGACGATCTGCTCGGGATCGCAGGGATCGCGCCGATGCAGGGCCAGATATTCGGCGATCCTCTGCCGCAGAACCAGCTCGCCCGCAACATCGCCATAACCCATGGCCACGGCCTTGCCACCGCGCGTCACCGAATTCCAGCATTTCCGCCAGACGGCAAAGGGAAACCGGTCGAGCGCCGGACGGTTGGGGAGGAAGGGCCTGTCTTCCATCTGGCCGATATCGGCTGACATCCGGCGTGACAGCTCGCCAATACGCGAAAGGCGCTGCGGTGCAGTCTCTGCGGCATCCCGCGGAGTTGGGGTGAACCGGTGTTTCGCGGATTGGCGAGGCAATGCCACCGACACGAAGGTACCGGCTCCCTGTCGGGCTTCCAGATAGCCCTCTGCCTTGAGGTTATCGAGCACGCGCACCAAGGTCTGGCGCGACAGGCCCAACTCTTCGGCAAGGATGCGGCTCGCAGGCAGGCGTGTTCCGGCGCGCAGGTGCCCCTTGAGGATCGCCATGCGCAATTGGTCCTGCACCTGGCGGAATTTCGGCAGGGCAATCGAGGCATCAAGGCGAAGGAAAGGCAGGATCGGGCCTTCAAGCTGTTTGACCACCGATGCGTCTCCAAAATTGGTACAGTCAATTGCACCATAATGGACGTTTCTTTGTCGTCCAATTGTTACATCCTGTCCCTACACGAAAACGCACCGATGCAGCCTTCCGCAGGACGCAGACAAGGTGCGGGGGAACCGGGCCTGACGGCGGTGCCGACGACCGGATGCAAGGACAGAAGTAGTCATCGCCCACGATCCGTCGCAGACGGTCAACAGGAGGAAACCATGAAGAGACTTCTATCGCGCGCAACGAGCCGCGCCTTCGTCTCCACCCTTGCCCTGGCCGCGGCGCTGCCGGGTATCGCCCGCGCCGAGGCTTCGCAAGAACTCGTGGCAGCTGCCACCAAGGAAGGCACGCTGACAGTCATCGCGCTGCCCCACGACTGGTGCAACTACGGAGAAGTGATCGCCGGCTTCAAGGCGAAATATCCGGGCATCGAGGTCAACGAGCTGAACCCCGATGCCGGTACGGCCGATGAGCTGGAAGCAATCCGGGCGAACAAGGGCAATACCGGCTCGCAGGCACCCGACGTCGTCGATCTCGGCCTGGCCTTTGCGCCGGCCGCCGCGCAGGAGGGCCTCCTGCAACCCTACAAGGTGGCGACCTGGGACGAAATCCCTGACAACATCAAGGACGAGAAGGGCTATTGGTACGGCGACTACTACGGCGTCATGGCATTCGGTGTGAACAAGGACCTGCTTGAGACCGCACCGGCCGACTGGTCGGATCTGTCGAAGTCCGAATACTCCGGGGCCGTGGCGCTGACCGGCGACCCGCGGTCCTCGGCGCAGGCGATCCTTGCGCTGATGTCGGCAGGCATCTCGCGCGGCGCCAAGCCTGGAGCGGAATCCGGCGGCAAGGGCCTTGAGCTCTTTGCCGAACTGAACAAGTCCGGCAACTTCGTGCCGGTCCTCGGCAAGGCCGGCACCATCGCACAGGGGCAAACGCCGATCGTCGCTGCCTGGGACTACAATCTGCTGGCCTGGCGCGACGCGCTGAACGGCAATCCGCCGATGGACGTGGTCGTGCCGGCAAGCGGTGTCGTCGCCGGCGTCTATGTGCAGGCGATCTCGGCCTATGCGCCGCACCCGAACGCCGCCAAGCTCTGGATGGAATATCTCTATTCCGACGAGGGGCAGACCGGCTGGCTGAAGGGCTACTGCCACCCCGCGCGTTTCAACGCCATGCTGAAGGCCGGCAAGTTCCCGCAGGAGCTGCTCGACAAGCTGCCGCCGGCCGAAGCCTATGAAAAGGCAATTTTCCCAACAGTCGATGAACTTTCCGCCAACAAGACCGCGGTGGTCGAGGGCTGGGACAAGGTGGTCGGCGCCAACGTGAAATAACTCTCCCGGTCGGCGGGAGGCTTACCTGTCAGGAGGCCTCTCGCCAGCCTTTGGCGCAATTTATTCCAGGGACAAATCCGATGACGACAAGCGTCGCATACCTGCCGGCGGCCTTCAAGCCGCGGCAGGTCCTCAGCTGGCTCGGGGTTGCCCCTTTCTTCCTCTTTGCCACGCTCTTCCTCATCCTACCCACTCTCAACATCGTGCTTGGCGCGTTCCGCAACGCTGAGGGACATGTGACGCTTGAGAACCTTGGCAAGCTTCTGGCGCCCTCGATACGGTCGGCCTTCTGGATTTCGATCGAGCTCAGCCTGCTGACCGCGGTACTTGGATGTCTTTTCGGTTTCCTGATCGCTGCCGCCATCACCCTCGGTGGCCTTCCGCGCCCGTTGCGCAATGCCATCCTCACTTTCTCGGGCGTCGCCTCGAATTTTGCCGGTGTGCCACTCGCCTTCGCCTTCATCGCAACACTCGGCCGCCTCGGTTTCGTGACCATGCTGTTGCGCCATTGGTTCGGCATCAATCTTTACGGGGCCGGCTTCAACATCGTCTCGTTTCTCGGGCTGGCACTTACCTATCTCTATTTCCAGATCCCGCTGATGGTGCTGATTATCACGCCAGCGCTGGAGGGGCTGCGGCGCGAATGGCGGGAGGCGGCGGAAAGCCTTGGCGCCAGCGGTTTTCAATACTGGCGACTGGTGGCGTTGCCGGTGCTGTGGCCCTCGCTTCTCGGCACGCTCGCTCTGCTTTTCGCCAATGCCTTTGGTGCTGTTGCGACCGCAATCGCACTGACCGGCTCATCACTCTCGATCGCGCCGATCGTACTGTTTGCGCAGATCCGCGGCGACGTGCTCAACGATCCGCATCTGGGCTACGCCATCGCCTTTGCCATGATCCTGCTGACCGCCATTGCCAACGCGATCTACATCCTCCTGCGCATGCGTGCGGAAAGGTGGGTCAAATGACGGAGAGACGCCTCTGGTCCTGGCTCGCCGTCGCCTTGGGCGGGCTCTACTTCCTGCTGCCGCTCGTCGGCATGTTCGATTTCTCCATGCGCATGCAGCGCGATGGCTACAGCTTCGAAGCCTATCGTGTCGTGCTGGCCGATCCGCAATTCCAGCAGACCTTCGGCTATTCGGTCGTGTTGGCACTGCTGACGATTGCACTCGGTATCCTGATCGTGGTCCCGACCGCCTATTTCGTGCGGCTGCGTTTTCCCGGGTTGCGCCCGATCGTCGAGTTCCTGACGCTGCTGCCGTTGGTCATTCCGCCGATCGTCATCGTCTTCGGCTATATCCGCATTTACAACACGTCCTCGGCCCTGCCGCTGACGGGAAGCTGGTGGGGCACCAACCTCCTGCTTCTGTTCGGGTATGCGACGTTGTCGCTACCCTACATGTATCGCTCGGTGGACACGGGCCTTCGCACCATCGATATCGGTAGCCTGACGGAGGCGGCACAGAGTCTTGGGGCCGGCTGGGCGCGCATTCTCGCCGTCGTCATCCTGCCGAACGTCTTCGTCTCGGTACTCTCAGGGGCCTTCCTGACCTTCGCGATCGTCATCGGCGAATATGTCTTCGCCGCCTTGCTCAACGTCGGGTCCTTCGGTCCGTACATGGTCTGGATGGGCGGCAATCGCGCCTACGAGCCATCGGCGCTCGCGGTGGTGGCCTTTGCCATTACCTGGGCCTGCATGGGGCTGATCCAGCTTTTCACCCGCTTTTCCAAATTCTCTACCGTGAGGCGTTGACCATGGCCTTTCTCGACATCCTTCATCTGGAAAAGTCCTTCGGCGCGCAGCGCGTCGTCAAGGATTTCAATCTCGGCATCGAGAAGGGCGAATTCATCTCCTTCCTCGGGCCTTCCGGCTGCGGCAAGACCACGGTCCTGCGTATGGTCGCCGGGTTCGAGACGCCGACGTCCGGCGCGATTTGCATCGACGGGCGCGATGTAAGCGGCCTGGCTGCTAACCGTCGCAACATCGGGATGGTGTTCCAGGCCTATGCACTTTTTCCCAACCTTACGGTTGAGCAGAACATCGGGTTCGGCCTGCGAATAAAGGGCGAGGGAAAGGCAGCGATCAGCGCGCGTGTTGGTGAAATGTTGGAGATGGTCGGCCTGCCGAAACTCGGCGAGCGCTACCCGTTCCAGCTTTCCGGCGGCCAGCAGCAGCGGGTAGCCTTGGCGCGTGCGCTCGCAATCCGGCCGCAGGTTCTGCTGCTTGATGAACCTCTATCGGCGCTTGACGCGAAGATACGCATGAGCCTGCGGGAGGAGATCCGCCGCATCCAGCGGGAGCTCGGGATCACCACCATCTTCGTGACGCACGATCAGGAAGAGGCGCTGTCGATGTCGGACCGCGTAGTGGTCATGCATCAAGGCATAGCCGATCAGGTCGGCACGCCATTTGAAATCTACAATCGGCCGGCGACGCGTTTCGTGGCGCAGTTCGTGGGGACACTCAATCTCCTCGACGCCCGCCTCCTCGACGCAGCCGCGGGGCGCGTAGGGCTGGGGGATATCCCGGTGGCGCTGAACCGGGAACTGCCCGGCCGGGTTGGTGACCGGTTGAGCCTGGCGCTCCGGCCGGAAACAGTGGTGCTGGGGCGAAAAGACGAGGGCAGCGTCGTTCTCTCCGGCCATATTGAGGAGGTGCATTTCCTGGGGTCTGTGATCCGCATCCGTGTCGCGGTTGCCGGTCAGTTCGTCTCGCTCGACACCTTCAACCAACCCGACACGCCGCCGCCTTCGGTCGGCACCCCGGTCGAGGTCAGTATTTCTGATCGTGACCTGCTCGTTCTTGCCGCCTGACGAAGCTCGCGAAGGAACCAGGATGGTGACCGATATGCCATGGGAAATGACGCATCGTCCGAACTGGAGGCAGAGGATAGAGGGGTTGTCGGCCGAAAGTCGCGCGCGGCTCGCTGCGCGGGCACGACGCGCGCCGCTGTTTGCCCATGCCTATGCCTTTCACCTGAACTTCCGCTTTGGCGGCATGAAACCCTTGGATCTAGTTGAATTCGCGAGAGGGCAGCGTCTCGCGGGCCTCAAGATTCATGTCGAGGACGGCGAGCAGGCAAGTCTCGCCAGAATGCCGGACGAGGCGTTGAGCGCCTTTGGCGCGGCGGTGAGCGAGTTCGGCCTGGAATTGCATGTCGAAACCAGCACGACGGAGCTTGCCGGGCTCTCGGATGCGGTGCGCATTGCGCTTTTGATCGGAGCCAGCTCGCTTCGCTGCTATCCGCGTTACGAGGGGCGTATCTCGCAGATCGTTGCGTGGACGATCGCAGATCTCAGGCGGCTTGAGGTACTCGATCCTGAAGGCAGGCTCCGGTTCACGCTTGAACAGCATGAGGATCTCAAATCAGCAGAGTTGATCCAAATCATCGAGGCGGTCGCTAACCCGCGCCTCAGCCTCCTGTTCGATTTCGGCAACATGATCAATGCGTTCGAAGCACCGATGTCGGCCCTGGCAGCGCAGGCGCCATACATCACCGAGGTACATGTCAAGGACTGCCTCGTGCGGGCGGACCGCGGCGGTTGGGCGCATCTCGCCTGCCTGTCTGGAAACGGCGATTTGCCGATGCTCGCGATGTTGGT
Source organism: Ensifer sp. EB106-03-01-XG145 (assembly GCF_058792075.1). Classification (NCBI taxonomy): domain Bacteria; kingdom Pseudomonadati; phylum Pseudomonadota; class Alphaproteobacteria; order Hyphomicrobiales; family Rhizobiaceae; genus Ensifer; species Ensifer sp. EB106-03-01-XG145. Next base: position 94,975 of record NZ_JBYTEC010000004.1, read on the forward strand.
GGAACTCTTGCTGCTTGGCGGCGACAGGCCCCAGGTCCTGGCCTTCGGGCTGGAAGAGGAGGAGGGCTACTTCGCGCCTGCACTCCGCTTTGCTTCCGAGGCCGGGGACCCGTTCATTCCCGCCCGCTCGCCAAGCTTCACGACGATCGGAACGGGCAATCAGGAGACGCGGCTGCGCCAGGAGATAGCGGCCGCCCACGGGCAGGTCGAAACCGTCCGAAGCCTGTTGCAGAAAATCATAACCCAAGCTGAGAAGGTCCAAGAATGACGGCCGAACACGTCTGCCCGCCGGCGTTTCTGGCATTCGCCCACGAACTGGCCGATGCCGCCGCCACCGTTATACGCCCCTATTTCCGCCAACGGCTGGAGATCTCAGCCAAAGCGGACAGCAGTCCCGTTACTGAAGCCGATCGCCTTGCCGAAATGACGATGCGGCAGATGATCGAGACGTGCTTTCCTGACCACGGCGTTCGCGGCGAGGAGTTTGGCGTTGCCAACGCGCATGCGGAATGGGTTTGGGTGCTCGATCCGATTGACGGCACGAAGTCTTTTGCTTCCGGCTCGCTGGCTTTCGGCACCCAAATCGCTCTGTTGCATCAGGGCACGCCGTTCCTTGGAATCATAGATCAGCCCGTAACAAACGAGCGCTGGGTTGGCCAGCGCGGATGCCCGACCCTCTTCAACGGTGTACCGGTCCAAACGAGCGATACGGCCCGTCTCAAGGAGGCGATCGTCTATACATCGGCGCTGGAGCAGTTCGATCTCGATGCCAGAGAGCGTTTCTCGCGGCTGGCCGCCGGGGCGCGCTTCACGCGCATGTCGCACGATTGCTACGCTGCCGGTCTGCTTGCGCTCGGTAGCGTTGATCTCCTGGTCGAGAGCAACGTGTTCGATTACGACATCCTTCCGCAGATACCCATCATCGAAGGGGCGGGCGGTATCGTTACGGACTGGGAGGGCCACCCACTGGCTGACACGCACCGGTACGAGACAGTCCTCATGGCAGCAAACGATACGCTCCATGCCGAAGCGCTCGGTCGGTTAAAGTGCGGGAAGGACCCGGCAGTGGACTAGTGGGCCAGTCGCATTTTCTAACGAGAGGGGTCGGAGGGATGATGCCCTTCGAATAACGGGCGATGTTTCGTGAGCGCCTGGCCTGCAAACTCGGTAAAGGCGCTGACCCGGGCCGTGCGGCGCAGATCCTCGTGGGTGAGAAGCCAGAGTTCTCGCGTCATTTCAGCAACGGGCGCGCCGATGCGCATCAGGCCGGACGTCGTATCGCCGAGATAGCAAGGGAGAGCGGTAAGCCCGATGCCGGCTGCTGCCGCTTCGCGCGCCGTAACCAGCGAGTCACAGCGCAGCACCGCTGGCGCCGGCAGCGTCGCGCGCATCCATCGTGCGACGCTTGTGGAAGCAAGGGCGTCGCCGAGCCCAACCCAGCGTTCCCTCGCGAAGTCGATCTCGTCGACTGATGCCAAACCGCGTTCCTGCAGGTAGGAAGGCGCCGCATAAACGGCAAAGGCAACACTCGCGATCCGGCGGCCAACGAGGGCATCGGGGGAATCGACGGCTGGGCGAATGGCGACGTCCGCGTCGCGGTGGGAGAGATTTGCCAGGGCATTCGACGTGCTCACCTCAAGCAGGACGCCGGGGTGGCGCTGCTGGAAGGCAGCCAATATCGACGGCAGGATCGAGGCCATGAGCGTATCGGTGGTGGTGATCCGCAGGCTGCCTTCCAGACGCAGATCCTGTCCCGTCAGGCGCCGTTCGAGTTCAGTGACCGTTTCGGCCATCTGGCGCGCCACCGCGAGCAGTTCCTCGCCGCCGGCCGTGAGCGTGTAGCCGGACGGGAGGCGATCAAACAGCCGAACCCCCAATTTCTGTTCGAACGATCCGACGCGGCGGAGCACGGTGGTGTGATTGACGCCGAGCGCGCGGGCGGCAGCGGCAAGAGAATTCGCCTCCGCGACCGCCAGGACAAAGCGGAGATCTTCCCAGTCGATTTGGTGGTGGCTGTGCATGATTGCGCAAACTTACAACAGGGAAGCGGACCGGGCGAGCGAAGTTGCAGCGCTGTCCCCGCCATTCTCGATCGGATCGGCAAAGCCGACCCCTCACGATCAGGCGCCTTGGTGTTTGGTCGGCGCGTAGTGGTTGGTGTGCAAATATGCAGCGTCAGACGGCAAAGAGACAGATCGCGCTGCGAGAAAGCACGGTCTAACTAAATAACCACGATCGAGCGGACCGGTCGATGGAGATACGCAAGATGACCCCCATCCAACTTTACACCTACCAGACGCCGAATGGTCACAAGGCCTCGATCATGCTGGAAGAGACCGGACTGCCCTATGATGCTCACGTCATCGATATCGAGGTCGGCGAGCAGAGGACACCGGAATTCCTGGCCCTCAATCCCAACAACAAGATACCGGTTATCGTCGATCCGGATCAGGATCGCACCGTCTTCGAGTCAGGCGCGATTCTGCCCTATCTCGCCGCGCGGTCCGGTGTGCTCTTGCCCGGCTCCGATGCCGAGCGCATCCAGGCGCAAAGCTGGACTTTGTTCCAGGCAGCCCATGTCGGGCCGACATTGGGTCAGCTCTGGAACTACAAGGTCTTCGCGCCGGAGAAGATCCCCTATGTCATTGGCCGCTTCGAGGCGGAAGCAAACCGCGTCTACCGGGTGCTCGAAGGGCAACTGGCGCGCTACTCCCACATCGCGGGTGAGGCATACGGCATTGCCGACGTGATGACCTGGCCATGGATCCATGCCGGTCTCACCAAGCTCGGCCTCACGCTCGACGCAACGCCCCATCTCGCCCGGTGGTACATGGCGGTCGGTGCCCGCCCAGCTGTGCTGCGCGGACTTGTCGTCCCGCGGCTGCCGGCCCGCGAGAGCATCAGCGCCTGATCCTTTCTCCCCATCCACGCTCAACGTCATTCTCATCAAGGAGGTCCGTCATGGAGACCCTGTTCGTCCCAATGGCTCTGGTTGCGGGCGGTCTGCTCGCCGTTCAGGCCGGCGCCAATGCGCAGCTTTCGAAAGCGGTCGGATCACCGTTCGCGGCGACCACGCTCCAGCTCGCGATTGGCACCGGTTTGCTGTTTCTCGTCGCCCTGTTCACCGGGACCCTCGCCGTGCTTGGCGCGGTTCCGCGGGCTGAGTGGTGGCATCTCATCGGAGGCACTGCCTCGGCCGTCTACGTTGTCTCGACGATCGTTCTATTTCCCCGCCTCGGCGCAGTGGTATCGGTCGGCCTCTTTATCGCCGGGCAGATGCTCGCTTCTCTCGCACTCGATAGCTTTGGCCTGCTTGGTGTGGTGCAAACCGGGCTTCGGGCCGGAGCCGCGGCTGGCACGCTTGTCGTGCTCATCGGCGTCGGCATGGTCGTGTTCGGCCAAGGCGGAAAGGACAACCTCAAAGCTGACAAGCTTGGATGGATCGCCTTGGCACTCGTGGCCGGCGCGGTCCTCCCGGTCCAGGGGGCCGTCAATGCGCTGCTGCGCCAGGAGCTTGGCGGTGCACCCTTTGCGGTGGGCGCGATCTCGTTCTTCGTCGCCACGCTCGCCATGGCAGCGGTGATGCTGGTGGCGCTCGCCAGGCAGAAGACACCTCGCCCCAACATCGGCGGCGTGCAGACCATGCCCTGGTGGGGTTGGCTCGGCGGTTTCGCCGGAGCGACCTATGTCACCACGGTGTTTACTGCGATCCCGGTGATCGGCGCTGCCGCAGCCGTTGGTTTCACTGTCGCAGGTCAGCAGGTCGCAAGCGTATTCGTCGATCGCTACGGCTGGTTCCGCCTCCCGCAAAGGTCGGTGTCGGGCTTGCGTCTTGCCGGTGTGGTGCTGCTGCTTGCGGGTGTCGCTCTCATCAAACTCGTCTGAAGCAAGACGCACCTTATCGCAGTCGGCGATCCGCCGACTGCCCGAGAACTTCCATGTCACTCAGTCGCTTGGCTGGTCACACCCATTCCGAGCTGCATTTCCTGCACGGTGGCGCGCGTCGCCTCAACATAGGCATCAACGAGATGGCGATTCTTTGTATCGCGAAGCCAGCAGAGGCTGAGATCAGATGCAATGTTGGGGCGGAAGGGCCTGATCGTAAGGTGATCGCGCTGGCCGTAGGCGAACACCGGGTCGACAATGGCAATCCCGAGCCCGTTGGCGACCATTTCACACACCGCCGGTGCAAGGGTTGCGTCCATGATGTAATTCAGGCGGGTGCCGTAGCCATCAAGTGTGCTTTCGATCTTCTGCCGGATGCGGTTGTCGGCGGCAAAGCCGATATAGGGCTCGCCGTCGATGTCGGCCGGCTCGACCTGTTGTTTCGCCGCGAAGCGATGGCCCGCCGGCGCTATGCAGACAAGGTCACCGCCGCGTAGGGGAACACATTCGATATAGGGGTTGTCCGTATTGCGATTGATCAGGCCGATGTCGACCTGTTTGGAGAGCAGCCATTCAACGATGAATTGCGAACTGCGGATCACCACGGAAATATAGGCATCGCCATACCTGGCAAGAAAGCGCTTGTTGGTGTGGCTGATGAAGGGACCGGACAGGGCCGGCATCACGCCAACGGAAATTTGCCCAAGCTCCTCGCGCCGGATCAGGTCGACGGCCCGCTCTATCTGCTTGATGCCGGCAAAGACACGATCAATCTCCTTGTAGAGCCGCATCCCATGTTCCGAAGGGATGAGCCGCCCCTTGACGCGATCGAACAGCGCAAGTTCCGTATCCTCTTCCAAATGCGCCAACAGCTTGCTCACCGCAGGTTGCGAGATATGCAATATCTCGGCTGCACGGCTGACCGTACCACATTCGATGACGGCCTTGAGGGCCTCGATTTGTCGCAGGTTCGGTGCGCGCTTCATTCCATAACTTCTCAAAAGGGGGCGGCCTGCAATCACCCTAGCGCCGTCACCGGATGTTGACAATGTGACCGCTCGCTATGCTGGAAAACACCGGCGCTCGGCGCCGCGACGCGAATTGCGATCCTATAACCTTTTGGAATAGAGGCAGACTCAAAAACAATTAGACGGGTCAAAATTGCTGCGCCTATCTATGTGCAGGCTGCAGTCGGATCTATCCGGTTGCGCGATTGGCGATCGGCCCGGCATTGCGCCACGCACGGACCGACGCTCATCAAGTCACGCTGGGAGGCGCGAGGAGGAACAATGATTATCGGACAGAAGATCAATCGCAGGAACGCACTCAAGCTGCTGGGAGCTGGCAGCGCGACGCTGCTCGCAGCGCCGTACATCATCCGGCCGGCCAGCGCGCAGAGCTCGGTTCTCAACATCACCACATACGACAAGTTCCTGCCGCAGGACTTCATCGAGCAGTTCCAGAAGGAAAGCGGCATTGAGGTGCGCATCCGTCTGACGGACGACCAGGGCAAGCAGTACAATCTGCTCACGGCAGAAGGCGCAAGTCCGACCACCGACATCGTCACCGTTGCGGGCCATCGCTATAGCCAGTTCATCGGTTCGAAGCTGGTACAGGCGCTCGACACGGCCAGGCTGCGCAATTGGTCGAACCTCAACCCGGCCTATCAGGACGCGTCCTGGGCGCGCTACGAGGGCAACCTGTGGGGGTTGCCGATCCTGGCCGGCTACGAAGGCCTGGTCCGCAATACGGACTACGTGCCGGAGGCCGACAGCTGGGGCATCATGTTCGACGAGAAATACGAGGGTCTGACCGCGTACCTGGCGGGCGACTTCATGTCGATCACCATGAAGTATCTCGGCCACGATGGCGACTTCGTTACCTATACCGACAAGGCCGAAGAGGCCCGCAACGCCGCCAACGAGGCGCGCGACTTCCTGATCAAGCACAAGCATATGGTTCGCAAATACTACGACGCAGCCAGCGAAGTGCAGCAGATGTTCATCAACGAGGATATCCACCTGGCGCAAGCCTGGTCGGGCCCGGCCGCCAAGCTGATCATGGACGGCGTGCCAGTAAAACTGTCCGTTCCGAAAGAAGGCACCTACGGGTTCTGCTACACGCTGAACATCGTCAATAACGCGCCTAACGGCGAGAACGCCTACAAACTGTTCGATGCTATCCTGGCCAATCCTGAGGTCGGTGCCGCAATGACGCGCACCTCCGGTTTCAGCTCGACAATCTCGGGCGTCGACAAGCTGCTCAACGACAAGGAGCGGCTGGCGTCGACGTTGCCGCAGGACGAACTTGAGCGCGTCACCTTCTTCAGCTCGACCAACCGTTCGCTGAAAAACGAAATCATTGATCGTGCCGTCGCCGAACTGAAGGCGGCTTAAGCAACCATAGAGCGGCGATTGGCCCTGACCCCGTTGTAGCGACGGGGTCAGTAAGACGACGCACGTCTGGTCGCCGCCCAGCGGGTCAAGGTTTGGGACAATTCAATGGCCGTGGGAACAAGCACAGCGGATGGGGGTATCCCCGCCTATGCCGCTCAAATGAAATATTCGACAGGCATTGCCCGGGTGATCCACTCGCCGGCCTATCGATATACGTTGGGCGCCGTTGCCGAGTGGCGATACGGACGCATCCTTCTGTTTGCCGGCGTGCCGGTTGTCTGGATGCTGATGATGCATATCGGCCCCATCTACGAGATGCTGCGAATCAGCCTTCTTTCCAGCTATCCGCCACAGCCTGGCGTGGAGGCGAATTTCACGCTCGACAACTACGCGCTGTTCTTCAGCGAGAAACTCTACTGGATGCCGCTGCTGCGTAGCTTCGTCTACGCATCGATTGCAACTGCGGTAACCCTGATCGTGGTCTATCCGGTTGCCTACTACGTGGCAAAGGTGGTCTCGCCCGGGGGTAGGTCGCGAGCGCTGCTCCTGCTGTTGGCACCGTTCTGGGCCGGCGAAATCATCCGCATCTTCTCGGTCATCATGCTTCTGGCCAATCGTGGTGCAGTCAACGTGCTTCTGCGGGAGATCGGGCTGACCGACCGCCCCATCCAGATGCTCTACACCTCATTCTCGATCAGCTTCGGCCTGGTCTACATGGTCTGCCTGTACATGTTGCTGCCGCTCTATTCGGCCATCGAGAAGATCCCGAAATCCCTGCTTGATGCGTCAGCCGACCTCGGGGCAGGGCCGTTCACGCGCTTCCGCCGCATCGTGCTGCCGCTTTCGCGCGACGGTATCGTCTCCGGTTGTTCGCTGGTCTTCCTCACCTGCATGGGCGTGTTTTCTGCCCCCATCCTGCTTGGCGGGCCGACCACCAGCATGTTCTCCGAGACGATCAGCAGCTTCTTCCACGGTGCCAGCAGCCGCTGGCCGGCGGGTGCCGCCTTCGCAATGATCATGCTGGCTGCATCCCTCGTGACCGTGGGTCTGTTCATGCGGGTCGTCGGCGGCTCGAAGCAAAGGACATTCTGATGCGCGCCATGTTTCTCGATTGGCCGGGGCTGGCTCTCAAGTCCGTCTACTGGCTGTTTGTCCTCTATCTGTTTCTGCCGTTGTCGCTGATGGTCGCTGTCAGCTTCAAGGATGCGAGCTTCATCTCGTTTCCGCTCGGAAACCTGACGATCGACTGGTACGCCAAGGTCATTCAGAACAAGCAGTTCCTGGACGCCTGCCTTTACACCATCATGATCGCCGCGGCGACGACAGCCATCGCAACGGTGATCGGGGTCTGGATTGCGATGTTGATCGGGTCGCTGCGCGGGGCCGCTCAATACGTGGCCTTTGCCGTGGCGTGCCTTCCCGCCGTCGTGCCGGGCATGATCTCGGCGATCTCCTTGCGCATCTTCATCACGACCATAGATCTTCCGACCGGCACGGCAGCCATCATTCTCGGCCACGTCGTTCATGCCGTTCCGTTCGTTGTGGTCATGGTGCTGACGCGACTGCGCTCGATGCCGGGCAATCTGGTCGACGCCGCGCGTGATCTCGGCGCAGACAGCATCGTCACCTTCTTCCGCGTCACTCTTCCTTACCTGGGGCCGGCCATTTTCGGCGGCATGATCTTCTGCCTGCTGCTGTCGAGCGATGACTTCGTCCGCACCTTCTTCCTCGGCGGCTATCGCCCCACGTTGCCGATGCTCATCTTCGCCCGCGTACAGTCCGGCATGTCGCCTGAGATCAACGTCATGGCGACACTCGTCCTGGTCGTCACCGCCATCGTTGGACTTTACGCAGAATATCTCACACGTCGTTCGAGGATCCGCTGATGGAACCGGTTGTTCAGTTCGAAAATGTCAGGAAGAGCTTCGGCAGCTTTGTCGCGGTCGATAATCTCAACCTCAATATCGAGCGCGGCAAATTCGTCACGCTGCTAGGCCCCTCCGGCTGCGGCAAGTCGACGACGCTGCGCATGCTCGGCGGGTTTGAAACACCCACGAGCGGCCGCATCCTGCTATCGGGCCGTGACGTGACCCGGGTTCCGCCGAACCGGCGCAACGTGAACATCGTGTTTCAGGATTATGCGCTGTTTCCGCACATGACCGTCGCGAAGAACATCGCCTTCGGTCTGGAATTGAAGGGGGTCGACAACCGGCAGATCCAGAAGCGGGTATCGGAACTTCTGGAACTCGTACAGTTGCAGGAATTCGCAGGCCGACTTCCGTCCGAGCTGTCGGGCGGTCAGCGCCAGCGTGTCGCTTTGATGCGAGCGCTGGCGCCCGATCCCGACGTTCTCCTGCTCGACGAGCCGCTTTCTGCACTCGATGCGAAGCTTCGCCAGACCATGCAGGTCGAGCTCAAGGCGATCCAGGAGCAGACCGGCAAGACGTTCATGTTCGTCACCCACGATCAGGAAGAGGCACTGACTATGTCGGATACGATCGTGGTCATGAACAATGGCCGGATCGAGCAGATGGGCGATCCGGCGACCCTGTACAATCGCCCGGGCTCCGCTTTCGTGGCGACCTTCCTCGGTGAAACCAATCTGTTGCGTTCCGATGTCGTCGGCACCGAAGCAGGGGAAGCCGCGGTGCGGTGGAACGGTGTGACGATCAAGACCTCCCCCGGCGCGCTGTCTCCGAACCCAGGCGACGCGATCTACGTCGTGTTGCGGCCAGAGGCAATCCAATGCTCGGCGCACGAACCGAGCGTGGCAAACCGGGTGCAGGGGCGGATCCGCCAGCGCGTCTTCAAGGGCAACCACACATCGCTCAAGGTTGAGATCGGTGACGGACACCTGCTCAACGCGCTCGTTCATCCAAGCGAAATGGAAGGCCTCCGCCGCGACGACATCTGGGTTGGCTGGCCGTCCGAAGCGACCACACTCATCCCCTCCCGAAACGCGGCGTCATAGCCGCAACGTCTTAACGACGGGCGCCTGGCGGCGCCCGTTACCCGATATCAGTTAAAATGGAAAACGACATGCGAGTAGGTATCGCGGGTGCGGGCTCTATTGCCTTTGGCACCGCCGCACTTCTTGAAAAACTGGGACACAAGGCAACGCTCTGGTCGCCATCCGGCACAGGGACCTTGGCGCTGGCCGAGGGAGAAAGCCTGACGGCCGAGGGTGCCGTCGAAGGCGTGTTCGATCCGGCGGTCGCTCAGAGCGCAGCAGATCTGGTCAGCGGTGCAGATGCGATCGTCATCGCGTTGCCGGCCTACGGTCACAGGTTCGTGCTGGACGAAATCGCGCCCCATCTCGCTGCTTGGCAAGTGGTAATCTTCAGTTCGCACACCTCGTTCGGAGCGCTCTACCTTTCATCGCTTCTGGCCGCGCGCGGCATGAGCGTGCCGATCGTCGCCTGGGGTACGACGATCGTCAGCGGTCGGAAGCTCGGCCCGGCGCTGGTCCAGGTGAACACGATACGAAAGCAGGTTGATCTGGCGACCGTTCCGGCGTCGGAGAGCGCCAGGGGACACGCGGTTTGCAAGGCGCTCTTCGGCGAACATTTTGTCGATCGCGGCAGCCTGCTGGCAATCGCCCTGTCGAACCTGAATCCGCAAAACCACCTGGGCATCGCGCTTGGCAACATGTCGCGTATGGAGCGTGGCGAGAGCTGGGTTCAGGCCCAGAACGTCACCCCCAATATAGGCCGTCTTCTAGAGACGCTCGATCGCGAGCGCCTGGCCATAGCCGAGAAGTTGGACCTGAAAGTGCGCGACATTTTCCAACATTTCCACCTGTCGTTCCATGTGCCGGTCAGCACCATCTCGCAGATGAACCAGGAAATGCATGAGGCCGGACATAATGGCACGGGTCCTGCGACGGCCGACAGCCGCTACGTGACGGAGGATGTTCCCTTCGGTCTGGTGGTCACGGCGCAGCTCGCGCGCCTGGCCGGATGCCCGGCAGACCTGCACGAGGCCGGTATCCGCATCTTCTCGGCCATGTACGGCCGGGACTTCGAAGGCGAGAACGACCTCCTTCCGGAACTGGGCCTCGAGCGGCTGGATCTCGAAGGTCTCGATGCCCTGTGCCGCACCGGCTTCCCGCCTGTCGTCGCTGTCGATCGAGCCGAGGGACGCGTCTGAATGAGCGATCGCTTCCTCACCCATCTTCGTTCTGAACTCGAGGGCCTGAAGACGGCCGGGCTGTACAAGTCGGAGCGTGTCATCACCTCGAAGCAGGCGGGCGCGATCGAGGTCGCCTCGGGCGACCGCGTGCTCAATTTCTGCGCCAACAACTATCTCGGCCTTGCCGACAACGAAGAACCGGCTGAGGCCGGCAAGCAGGCGCTCGACCGTTACGGCTACGGCATGGCCTCGGTGCGCTTCATCTGCGGCACGCAGGAGGAGCACAAGCAGCTCGAGGCCCGCATCTCGTCGTTCCTCGGCCTGGAAGACACCATCCTCTATTCCTCCTGCTTCGATGCCAATGGCGGCCTGTTCGAAACGCTGCTTGGCGAAGAGGACGCGATCATCTCCGACGCGCTCAACCACGCCTCGATCATCGACGGCGTGCGGCTCTCCAAGGCCAAACGCTTCCGCTACGCCAACAACGACATGGCAGCACTGGAGGAGGAGCTGAAGAAGGCGGAGGGCAGTCGCTTCAAGCTGATCGCCACCGACGGCGTGTTCTCGATGGACGGCATCATCGCCAACCTGCAAGGCGTCTGCGACCTCGCCGACAAATACGGCGCCATGGTCATGGTCGACGACAGCCATGCGGTCGGCTTCGTCGGCAAGAATGGCCGCGGCTCGGCCGAACATTGCGGCGTCGAGGGCCGCATCGACATCATCACCGGCACGCTCGGCAAGGCGCTCGGCGGCGCCTCCGGCGGTTACACCTCGGCCAAGGCCGAGGTCGTCGAGTGGCTGCGCCAGCGCTCGCGGCCCTATCTGTTTTCCAACACGCTGGCGCCGGTGATTGCCGCCGCCTCGCTCACGGTCTTCGACCTGATCGAAAACGGCGACGCGCTGCGTGAGCGGCTCTATGCCAATGCCACCCTGTTCCGCACCGAGATGTCGAAGCTCGGCTTCACGCTCGCCGGCGAGGGCCATCCGATCATCCCTGTCATGCTCGGCGATGCGGCGCTCGCCCAGGAGATGGCGGCGCGCATGCTGAAAAAGGGTGTCTATGTCATCGGCTTCTCGTTCCCGGTGGTGCCGAAGGGGCAGGCGCGCATCCGCACGCAGATGTCGGCGGCCCACAGCGAGAACGACGTACGCCGGGCGATCACCGCCTTCGAGGCGGTCGGCCGCGAGCTTGGCGTGATCTGAGGGAGAGACCGATGACGAACATGATGAAGGCGCTGGTGAAGTCGAAGCCGGAAGAAGGCCTCTGGATGGAGCGGGTGCCGGTGCCGGAGATCGGCCCGAATGACGTGCTGATCAAGGTGAAGAAATCGGCGATCTGCGGCACCGACGTGCACATCTGGAACTGGGACCAGTGGGCGCAAAAGACCATCCCGGTGCCGATGGTCGTCGGCCATGAGTTCATGGGCGAGATCGCCGAGGTCGGCTCGGCCGTCACCAAGTACCATGTCGGCGAGCGGGTGTCGGGCGAGGGCCATATCGTCTGCGGCAAGTGCCGCAACTGCCGCGCCGGCCGCGGGCATCTGTGCCGCAACACGCTCGGCGTCGGCGTCAACCGCCCGGGTTCCTTCGGCGAGTTCGTCTGCCTGCCGGAATATAACGTCGTGCCGATCCCTGAGGACGTGCCGGACGAGGTCGCGGCGATCTTCGACCCGTTCGGCAATGCCGTGCACACCGCCCTTTCCTTCGATCTCGTCGGCGAGGACGTGCTCGTCACCGGCGCCGGGCCGATCGGCATCATGGGGGCACTGGTTGCCAAGCGCTCGGGTGCGCGCAAGGTGGTGATCACCGACATCAACCCGACGCGCCTCGCGCTCGCCAAAAGCGTCGGCATCGATTACGTCGTCGACGCCTCGAAGGAGAACCTCGCCGACGTGATGAAGGCGATCGGCATGACCGAGGGCTTTGATGTCGGGCTGGAGATGTCGGGAGCGGCACCGGCCTTCCGCGACATGATCGACAAGATGAACAATGGCGGCAAGATCGCCATCCTCGGCATTGCGCCGGCCGGCTTCGAGATCGACTGGAACAAGGTGATCTTCAAGATGCTCAACCTCAAGGGCATCTACGGTCGCGAGATGTTCGAGACCTGGTACAAGATGATTGCCTTCGTGCAGGGCGGGCTCGATCTTTCTCCCGTCATCACCCACCGCATCAGGATCGACGAATTCCGCGACGGCTTCGAGGCCATGCGCTCCGGCAATTCCGGCAAGGTAGTGATGGACTGGTAAGGCCTTGAGGAGAGCTCCGCGCGATTTGCGTGGTCTCTGGAACGACCATAGATAAGCGTTTGCCAGAGTCTCCGCTCGCGGCGGGTTCGGAGATACGTTCATCCGCGCTTCGGAGGGCGTTCCAGATCTCTCGCGTGAAGCTAGCCTGGACTTCTCGCGAGCGCGGGGAGAGGGCGGGCAAACCGCCCTCTCGTCGGCGCACTTTCGTCAGCGTTTGTGATGAACGCTTTGCAGGCCATAGACCGGTGTCTGGATGCCCTCCAATCGTGCCTTCAGTTGCAGCGAGAGATACTGCGAGTAATGGCGCGACTGGTGCAAGTTGCCGCCGTGGAACCAAAGCGCCTCCTGTTGCGTCGGCTTCCACATGTTGCGCTGTTCGCCCTCCCAGGGGCCGGGATCCTTCGGCGTATCGGAGCCGAGCCCCCAGACTTTGCCGATGCGGTCGGCGGTCTCCTGGTCGATGAGGTCCGCGACCCAGCCGTTCATCGAGCCGTAGCCCGTCGCATAGACGATGACGTCGGCCGGGATTTCCTTGCCGTCAGACAGTTTTACCGAGGTCTCGGTGATCTCTTCCACCTGTCCCGCGGCAAGCTTCACCTTGCCATCGATGATCAGCTGTGAAGCGCCGATATCGATGTAGTAGCCGGATCCGCGGCGCAGGTACTTCATGAAAAGACCCGAGCCATCCGCCCCCCAATCCAGCTGGAAGCCGGCTTTCTCCAGCGCCGCGTAGAAGTCGGCGTCGCGCTCGCGCATCTTGTCGTAAAGCGGGATCTGGAACTCGTGCATGATCCGATAGGGCAGCGAGGCGAAGATGAGGTCCGCCTTGCCCGTCGTCACGCCATTTGCCAGCGCCTGTTCGGAATAGAGCCCGCCGAGGCCGATATCCATCAGCGTGTCGGATTTAACGATATGGGTTGTCGAGCGTTGGATCATCGTGACGTCGACGCCTGCTTCGTAAAGTGCGGCGCAGATGTCATGGGCCGAATTGTTCGAGCCGATCACGACAACCTTCTTGCCCTTGTAGCCATCCGGCCCCGGGTGCTGCGAGGAATGATGCTGCTCACCCCTAAAGCGCTCGCGGCCCTTGAAATCCGGGATGTTCGCCTTGCCGGACATGCCGGTTGCAAAGACGAGCTGTTTCGGCCGCAGCACCACTTCCTCGCCGTCGCGGTCGACCACGATCGTCCATTCCTTCGTGGCTTCGTCCCATTTGGCCGACTTGGCGGTGGAGCGTGTCCAGTAGTTCAGCTCCATCACCTTCGTATAGAATTCCAGCCAATCGCCGATCTTGTCCTTTGGCGCGAAGACCGGCCAGTTTTTCGGGAAGTCGATGTAGGGCAGGTGATCGTACCAGACGGGGTCATGCAGGCAGAGCGACTTGTAGCGCTTGCGCCAGCTGTCGCCTGGCCGCTCGTTCCTTTCGAGGATGATGGTGGGCACGCCCAGCTGACGAAGCCGAGCGCCGAGCGCAATGCCGCCCTGTCCGCCGCCGATGATCACGACATAGGGCTGGTATTCATAGCCGAGCGTGCGCTCCTCATGCTCGCGCTCCTCTTTCCAGGTCTTCGCGCCAACATTCTGGCCATGCTTGGCGCCGAGGGGGCGGGTAAAGCCGGACTTTTCCTCGTGGCCCTTGAGTTCGGCAAGCGCCGTCAGCAGCGTCCAGATAAGGCCGTTCTTGATGCGCACGAGGCCATAGCCGCGCCCGGTCGCCGTCTCGAACGAGATCCAGCTTTCGAGCACGCCATCGGTCTCGGTCGCTTCCTCGCCGGCGGCGACGCGCCAATTGGAGGGCTTTGCAAAGGCGAGCTGCGCATCAAGCATGTCGCGCACCTGATCCCGGCCCTCGACCGTCTTGATATTCCAGGTGAAGGCGACGAGGTCGCGCCAGTAGCATTCCTCGGCGAAGAGCTTGGCTGCATCGTCGATGCGGCCGGTTTCGAGCGCGTCGCCAAAGGCATCAAGCAGCGTCTGAACGCGGGTGGTGGGGGTCTTCTCGAGCATCGTTTCTCCTCCTGCTCTGTGATGAAGATGGGACGGCTCCTCAACCGTCCCGCAACGCGGACCGGCCTAACGCTTCAGGTCGATCAGAATTTTCAAATGGGTGCCGGCGGGATCGAGTAGCTTATCGAACCCTGCCGAAACCGCCTCGCCGAGCGAGACATATTTGGTGACGATCCGCCGCGCCGGAATCTGGCCGCTGGCGATCAGGCGCGCGACACGCGGCCAGTAGTGGGTCGGGTAGGCCCAGGAACCGCGGATATCGATGTCCTTGAAGGTTACGTCGAACCAGTTCAACGGGTTTTCTCCTGGGTGAAGACCGGTCTGTACGACAACGCCC
Source organism: Ensifer sp. EB106-03-01-XG145 (assembly GCF_058792075.1). Taxonomy (NCBI): domain Bacteria; kingdom Pseudomonadati; phylum Pseudomonadota; class Alphaproteobacteria; order Hyphomicrobiales; family Rhizobiaceae; genus Ensifer; species Ensifer sp. EB106-03-01-XG145. Next base: position 109,983 of record NZ_JBYTEC010000004.1, read on the forward strand.
CGCTTGCGCACGGCGCTTGCGCAGGCCTTGAGCGCATGTTCGTTGCCGACGCATTCGATGGCGACGTCGCAGCCGACACCGCCCTCGGTCTCGGCCTGGACGACGTCGCTGACCTTTTCCATCTTCGGATTGATCGTGCGGACGTCGCCCAGCGCTTCCTTGGCCAGCGACAGTCGCGTCTCGTTGGGGTCGGAGAGGAAAATCTTCGAAGCGCCGGCGGCCCGCGCAGCCATCGCAACGAGAATGCCGATCGGCCCTGCGCCGGTGACCAGCACGCTGCAACCGGCGGTGACGCCGCCGCGGTCGCAGGCGTAAACAGCGACTGCGGTGGGCTCGATCAGCGCGGCCTCCTCGTCGGACAGTGCATCGGGAATGGGCTGGACATTGTAGTCGTTGAGAAGGGCTGCTTCCGCCATTCCCCCGGAATGCCAGGAGAGGCCCGCAAGTGCGAGGTTGGCGCTCAGGTGAAACAGACCGCGATCGGCATAGTAGTCGCCACGGCGGGGCATGATCAGCGGCTGGACTGAGACCCGGTCGCCCGGCTTCACATGGCTGACCCCTTCGCCGACTGCCTTTACGACGCCGCCGAATTCATGACCAAGGATCTGTGGTCCATGGGCGCCGGTGAAGGGATGCGGCTCTTTCGGGATGAAGATCGGCCCATAGGCATATTCATGCAGATCGGTCCCGCAGATGCCGCAGAAACGGTTCTCCACCAGCACCTCGCCCGGCCCGGGCTGAGGCGGGGCCTCGACATCGTCAATGCGGAGATTCCTGGCTGCGTGAAAGCGCAGAGCTTTCATTTGTGTTTCCTCCTGTTGTTCTTGCACAGGAGGGACAGCAAGCAGCATGCCAGATCGCCAGGTTGCCTATTTATTCAGTAATATCAATTTCTTAAAAATGATCGCAGCCGAATGTCTCGTGGAATGCAACAGTTGCTGCGCAACAGGTGTTGCAGGCGTTGCGTCAGTTGAGACGCTTCAGGCGACGGTGGATGGTCGAGCGGTTGACGCCGAGCTTCCTTGCAAGTGCCGAGATGTTGTCGCCGCAGTCTCGCAGCGCCTGTCTCAATGCATCGTCCTCGCCAGGCAGCGAACCGACCTGGGCGGCGAAGAGATGTTCCGGCAGGCACTCGGTATCGATGAGGCCACCTTCGGAAAGTGCGGCGGCGACCCGCAGGACGTTGGAAAGCTCACGCAGATTTCCCGGCCATTCATGCGCCAGCAAGGCCGCCCGGGCGGCCTTGTCGATGCGGTAGGGCTCGTTGTTCTCCTTCTCGATGCGAGCGAGCAATTGGTCGATCAGCCAGCCGAGATCCTGGCGCTCTCGCAAGGCTGGCAGGCAGAGCGTTGCGGCGTTCAGGCGGTAATAAAGGTCTTCTCGGAAACGGCCTTCCTTCACCAGTTCCGCGAGATCGCGGTGGGAGGCGGAAACCACGCGCAGGCGGATCGGGCGCGCCTTCAGCGCGCCGACCGGCTGGACTTCATTTTCCGAGAGCACGCGCAACAGCCGGCTTTGCAGCGAAAGCGGCATGTCGCCGATCTCGTCGAGGAACAGGGTGCCGCCGTCGGCATCCTCGATCAGGCCGCGCTTGCCCTTCTGGCTGGCGCCAGTGAACGCGCCGGGAGCGTAGCCGAAGAGTTCGGACTCGATGAGATGCTCCGGGATTGCCGCGCAATTGACCGCGACGAAGTTGCCATTGCCGCCGCAACTGTCATGGATCGCGCGCGCAAGATATTCCTTGCCGCTGCCCGTTTCCCCTTGAATGAGAATAGAGATGTTGCGGGTCGCAAGTTTCGCCGCGCGGGTCTGCACCCGTTCCATTGCGGCGTCGCCGCGACTGAGATCGCGCAAAGCCCGTGGGAGGCGCGGTTCCGCGCCGGCAGGCGTGCGAAGGCTGACGACGGGCGCGATGGCGCTAGCGAAAAGGACAAGACCACTCTTGGCTCGAAGCAGGCGTTCGCCGTTCGGCCGGCCGCGCATGAAATTCGGCAGGTCGTCTACGTCGATATCGAAGATCTCCGAAACCGGAAGGCCAAGGAAATCACGCGTTCTGAGGCCGCGGATGTTCATCGAGCGGGCGAGTGCGCCGAAACCACCATGGGTCATGCCAGTGATACGCCCGCTGCCATCCAGGGCGATGGCGGCGTCCGGGTCGACATCAAGGAATTCCGGCGACCGCGCGAGCCGCAGGACCCAGTCATTGCGGGTACGGGTCATGAGATTGGCGAGCTCGATCCGGCGTGCAGTCGCGGACACCAGATGCAGCGCCAGCTGCTGGCTCGCCTTGGCGGTGGGTGACCGGAGCTGGGAGATGTCGAGCACGGCGGTAAGGTCGCCAAGCGTGTCGAAGACGGGCGCCGCCGTACAGGTCAGTCCGATATGGCTGGCGTCGAAATGATCGTCCTGATGAATGATGACCGGTTCGCCGGAGACAATGCAGGCCCCGACGGCACAGGTTCCTGCTCGGCTCTCCGACCATTCCGAGCCGAGATAGAGCCCCGCCTTGCGCAGCTGGTTGTCGAAAGTCGGGTCGCCCATGAAATCGACGGTGACGCCACGCGCATCGGACAGCAACAAAACATAGTTCTGTTCGGCGACCTGGTTGAACAGCCCTTCAAGGCCGGAGCGGCCGATGCGGATCAGTTCTTCAGCCTGTTCGCGATGCTCGCGCAGCTTCGATCCCGGAACGATATAGGCTTCCTGCGCGATCGTCGGATCCAGCTTGTAATCATTGAGGCAGCGAAGCCAGGATTGGACCACGGGTGCATCGCGCGGGCTCGCAGCGCCCGAGCCAACACGCTCTATCTCACGTATATGCGATAGCGGCGTTGTCATCGATCGGCCTCCCAGGCGGGAAGCTGACACACTCTCGGCGTGTCGACAATCCATATCTATCAATAGGCAAAGCAGCGACCGGGGGACTTCCCACGAGGTATCGATCGGAATCCGCGCCATCGTGATGCTGCGGCGTGAGCGCTTTCCTTTCTCCATCCAAATATCGCGTCGCCGGCGCATAGGCTGCTTTCCGGTGGGCGCCTCGATCCCCACGGGAGCCTGTCGGCGGCCAGCTGCTGCATCACAGTTGAAGAATGCGCAGGGGCAAAAGAGTTGGAGGTGTGGGCGACAGGCCACAGTCAGAGATGCTAGGGGTGCTCACCGGGAAGGGGCACTCTATCAAGCAGGAGACTTCTCGATGAGCAGAACTGCCATGAACGCCCTAGGACAGCCGGTCTATTACAGCGGAAGTTCGACGGCATGGTATTCCGCAAGCGGATCCGGACCGAGCCTTTTCGGCACGCCCGCCAACGATTCCATCTGGGGCGACAGTTCCGTCGACGTAACGATGGTCGGCGGCACGGGCGACGACATCTACTACCTTTATTCATCGACGAACCGGGCCGAAGAGGCCCCCGGCGAAGGCGTAGACACGATCGATACGTGGATGAGCTACACCTTGCCGGAGAATTTCGAGAACCTGACCGTCACCGGCAACGACCGATATGCGTTCGGCAACAGTGCCGACAATATCATCACCGGTGGTTCGGGCAGCCAGACCATCGACGGACGCGCAGGTAACGACGTGCTCATCGGCGCCGGTGGAGCCGATACCTTCGTGTTCGAACATGGCAACGGCAGCGATCTCATCGCCGATTTCAGCTCCAACGACACTGTCCGCCTCGATGGCTATGGGTTCACCTCGTTCGAACAGGTCCTGGCCAATTCTGCCCAGGACGGGGACGATCTCCGCCTTCATCTCGCCGACGGCGAAAGTGTGGTGTTCGCCGATACGACAACCGACCAATTGCAGGAGAACCAGTTCAAGCTGAGCCTGGACCGGTCCGCCTTCACGCAGACTTTCTCCGATGATTTCGACACGCTTCAACTCCGCAGCGACACAGGCGGTGTCTGGGATGCGAAATACTGGTGGGCGCCGGAAGAGGGGGCAACGCTAACCGAAAACGGCGAGCTGCAATGGTACGTCAATCCGAGTTATGAGCCGACCGCTTCCGTCAACCCGTTTTCGGTCGAGGACGGCGTGCTGACGATCACCGCCGAGCGCGCCTCGGGAGAAATCCAGTCCGAGATCGGTGGCTATGATTACACGTCCGGGATGCTGACGACCTATTCGTCCTTCGCCCAGACCTACGGCTACTTCGAGATGCGAGCCGACATGCCGGACGATCAAGGCGCCTGGCCCGCTTTCTGGCTGCTACCCGCCGACGGCTCCTGGCCGCCGGAACTCGACGTCGTCGAAATGCGCGGGCAGGACACCAATACCGTGATCACCACCGCCCATTCCAACGAAAGTGGCGAGCACACCGTCAGCCGAGACGGAGTGCAGGTCGCCGATACCGATGGGTTTCACGACTATGGCGTGCTTTGGACGGAAGATGAGATCGTCTGGTACTTCGACGACACGGAGATCGCCCGCACGGACACGCCCGCGGATATGCACGAGCCGATGTATATGCTCGTCAATCTCGCGGTTGGAGGGATGGCCGACACGCCTAATGACGACTTTGCCGACGGCGCGGAGATGAAGATCGACTCCATCGAGGCGTACTCGCTGGACTCCGACTGGGATATCTAAGCGGACGACGAAGGGTGGGCCGCTTCCGGAGCGGCCCACCCTGCCAAACGGCCATGACCATGCGCAGCGTCTGTACGGATGGGCTCCGCCTTCGTCGGGTTCCGTGGCGAACCGGATGTCACTACCCGACGCAACGGCCAGGACGCGAGGGACGGCCACATCAGCGCCAGTCCGTGCTTCCGGTTCCTCTATCGTCTTGCAGGGTTTCGAGAAGCAAGCTCATTTCCCCGAGCGCAACGGTTTGGGACATGGCAATGTCCAGAAGCGCGTCTCTGAACCGGCTGCGCTGCGAGGCGTCGCGTCGCTGCAAGCCTTCGAAACGCGCTGGGCAAAGGTCACTCGCTGGGTGCGGCACGATTGCTCACCTCCTGCACCACGCCGGATGAATGGCGAACCTGGCGCGATTGTCGTAGCAGATAGGAACCCAACTCTGCGGCGGCAGCGATATCGGCAAAGAGCAGACCCGCCTCCGCCATGGTGCCGTCGTCGAGCGCATCTGTTTCGTTCGGGTCGAAATCATCCAGCAGTTCGAGAAGTGCCGCGATCCTACGCCGTTGCTCGCCGGCCGCGGTCAACAGGCTCCGCTCGATCCGCTCGCGCTCCAGCCTCTCAAGGTCGCGCAGTGCCTCGCCCACGCGGTCACGGCATTCGCAGTCGATGGCGCTGCTCAAGACCGCGCCGTGCATCCGTGCGATCGCACGGCTGATGTCCTCTTTTGTCTGGGCCAATGTCGATGTCATCGCGGGTTCGGCTGCTCGCATTACGTTTGTTCCACGTCCAGAGTTGCGCAGCGGCATCTTTCGGCGCTGCGCAATCACGATCCGGTATTTCGACGTCCAGCCTAAAGGCAAGAGGGGCCGGGCTGTTTGAACCAGCGCAAAGAAAGGTAGCTTTCCACTGGCACGCCGCTTGGCCAGGACAGCCGGCCGCGTTTTAGCCCTACGGCCGAAGAGACTTGAGGTCACCGACGATCACCACGCAGACCTCGGCCGCAAGGAAGGACGGGACTTCCGTCAGTTATTCCCATATCAAGTCCACGGGATGCGTTGCAGTCGCAACCGCAACGACAGACGGCCGGTCGCCGTCATTTCTGAACGTACCATGCCAGGCTCGTGGAGCCGTGAAGTAGGACTAACCTTGATGGTCGCATCAACACTCGGGCAGACGTCGCCCGCGTCTCCAGATGAATTCGCCGGGCGCGAGCAACTGCGTGCGAGTTCCGCAGAATTCCGGAAGGAAGTCATCGAAATCACGGACGGTGTCTTTGCTGCCGTGGGGTATTCGGCGAGCAATGTCACGCTGATACAGGGAGAGAAAGGCTCCATTATCGTCGACACGTCTGCAAACCCCGTCGACGCAAAGGCGATCGTGGACGCCTTCGGGAATCGCTTCGTACGTCCCGTCCTGGCAATCATCTACACGCACAATCACCCGGACCATTCCGGCGGCGCGAGCGTGTTTGCCGGATCTGACAACCCCGAAATCTACAGCCATCAGACGCTGTTGGAATCTGGTCCTGAGTTCGGAAGAGGACCGCGCGACGGCGGTGATGCCTTCGGCACCAAGCTCGCTGACCATCTGTTCATCAACGCGGGTACGCAGCTCGAATATGGCCGTGTGACCCCGCATACGCGGGAGGGATTCCTGCCGCCGACCCGCACATTCAGAGGGGAGAGCGAGACCATAGAGCTGGCGGGGGTGCAGATGCAGCTCATCCATACGCCAGGGGAGTCTCCTGAGAACACGGCGATCTGGATCGCCGGGAAGGGAGTGCTGGTCCCCGGCGATGATTTCCTGAAATCATACCCGAACCTCTCGCCGATCCGCGGCCTGAAGCTGCGGCCGCCGGAGAAGTGGATCGCAAGCCTCGACAAAATGCTCGCCTTGGACGCCACCTACATGGTCCAGGGCCACATGCGCCCGATCCTCGGGAAGGACGAGGTCCGCAAGGCTCTCACCGATTACCGCGACGGCATCAAGACCGTCCTCGACCAGACCCTGGCCGGGATCAAACAAGGAAAGACACCCGACGATCTTGTTCAGGAGGTGAAACTCTCTCCTGAGCTCTCAAAGAGCCCCTACCTGCAAGAATACTATGGCACTGTCGCGTGGGCTGTGCGTGGTATTTACGCCGATTACGTCGGCTGGTTCGATGGAAATGCCACGAATTTGAATCCTCTGCCGCCCGGGGAGCGCGCCCGAAAGATGCTCGAAATGGCAGGAAGCCTAGATAAGATCATCGCCCGCGCCCGGGAAGCCATTGAGGCCAAGGAGTTTCAATGGGCGGCAGAAATGATCGATCATGTGTTGGTCGTTGACCCTGCGAACATGGCAGCCAAGGAGATCAAGGCCCAGGCGCTGACCGAGTTGGGCGAACGCCAGATCAATGCTACCGCCCGGAACTATTACCTCACCGCAGCTCAATACCTGCTGAAGCGAGAGAGGCAGGCGTAGCCCTCGCCATTGAGTTGCTGTGTCCGCGCGGGCACGCCATCGTTCTTGAATTCGCTTCAAGGTGAGGACCGGAGGTTTCTTCGGTCCGAGACACCAGAGGCTTCATTGAGCGCGTGGCCGCGGGCCCTCCTGAACTTCGAGCAGGCAGGGAATGGAAACGCATGATTGCGCCATTGAGCCTCTTTCATCGTTTCCTGCTCGCCGGGCCTTACTTTGAGCCGAGCACGGATGTGATCGCGTCTGCGGCCGCTTTCACGACGATGCCGGCCTCTTTCTTCGTCAGGCAGAGTGGTGGTGCGAAGCCGAGGATGTCGCCTTGGGGCATGGCGCGGCCGATGACGCCGCGATCCAGGAGGGCGGCGGCGATCTGCGGGCCGACCTTTTTTGCCGGGTCGAAGAAGGCCCGGTCGTCCTTGTCCTCGACGAACTCGACCGCCGCCATCAATCCGTCGCCACGCACCTCGCCGACATGCTTGTGGTCGGCAAGCGCTTTCGCCAGTTCCGAGCGGAAATAGGCGCCGGTTTTGCCGGCGTTCTCGACAAGGCCCAATTCGTCGATCAGTTCGAGATTGGCAACGCCCGCGGCAGCGCAGATCGGATGGGCGGAATAGGTCCAGCCATGGCCGATCGCGCCCAGCTCGTCAGAGCCCTGCACCAGCACCTGCCACATCTTGTCGGAGACGATCGTGCCGGAAAGGGGCGCATAGGCAGAGGTCAGGCCCTTGGCAATGGTGATGAGGTCGGGCCTCATGCCGTAATGGTCGGAGCCGAACATCGTGCCGAGACGGCCAAAGCCGGTGACCACCTCGTCGGCGACGAGCAGGATCTCGTATTTTTCGAGCACCGCCTGGATCTTCTGCCAGTAGCCCTTCGGCGGTGGTACGATGCCGCCCGTACCGAGGATCGGCTCGCCGATGAAGGCGGCGATCGTCTCCGGTCCTTCGGCCAGGATCATCTCTTCGAGCTTGTCGGCGCAATCTTGCGAGAACTGCTCTTCATCCATCGACCGGTCCGGGCGGCGGAAGAAGTAGGGCGCTTCCGTGTGCAGGATCGGCGCGCGCGGCAGGTCGAAAGCGTTGTGGAAGAGATGCAAGCCGGTCAGCGAGCCCGTCATGACGCCGGAACCATGATAGCCGCGCCAGCGTGAGATGATCTTCTTCTTTTCCCGCCGGCCGAGGATGTTGTTGTAGTACCAGATCAGCTTGATGTTGGTCTCGTTGGCATCCGAACCTGAAAGACCGAAGTAGACACGGCTCATGCCCTGAGGCGCGCGATCGATGATCAACTTGGACAGCCTAATCGAGGCTTCTGTGCCGTGACCGACATAGGCGTGGTAGTAAGCGAGGTTCTTGGCCTGCTCGGCGATCGCGTCGGCGATCTTCTGCCTGCCGTAGCCGACATTGACGCAGTAGAGGCCGGCAAATGCGTCAAGGCTCGTCTTGCCGCTGGTGTCGGTAATGTAGACGCCGTCGCCGCCGCCGATGACCCGGGTCGGCGTCTCGCCGCGCGCATGCATGCCCATATGCGTGGACGGGTGGAAGAAGTGATCACGGTCCCAGGCGGTAAGTTCGTTGCTTCTGTCGAGCATGGTGTTTCCTTTCGCGTATGAAATGTGGCGCCCGCGATCAGGCGGCCGTGTCGATGCAGAGATATTTGAGTTCCGTGAAGGCTTCGATGCCATGGCGGGAGCCTTCGCGGCCGAGGCCCGACTGCTTCCAGCCTCCGAAGGGGATCGGTCCGCCGGTGATCTTCACCCGATTGATGGCGACCATGCCATACTCAAGCGCCCGTCCGAGACGCATCTGGCGCGCGCCGCTCGCGGTGACGACATAGGCGACGAGGCCATACTCAGTGTCGTTGGCGCGAGCGATCACTTCGTCCTCGTCGTCGAAGGCCGTCACGGCTGCGACCGGACCGAATGTCTCTTCGCGCATGATCAGTGCCTCGTCGGGCACGTCGATCAGGAGTGTGGGTTCAAGGAAAAGCGATCCGGCCAGGTGGCGTTGTCCGCCGACTGCAAGCTTGGCGCCAAGCCGCAGCGCGTCGGCCAGTTGCTCCTCAACCTTGGCGATCGCTCGTTCGTGCATCAGCGGGCCGATTGCGCTGTCGCGGTCGAGCCCGGTGCCGACCTTCAAGCGCGCAATCCGCGCAGCAAAGGCCTCCTCAAAAGCCCTGAGGATCGGCCGCTCGACATAGATGCGATTGGCAGCGAGGCAATCCTGGCCAGACGTCGCGAACTTTGCGGCGATCGCGATATCGGCTGCCTTCTCCACGTCGGCATCGGCGAAGACGATCAGCGGCGCGTGCCCGCCGAGTTCCATGACCAGCCGCTTCATCGTCCGTGCGCACTGGCTGGCGATGAGCTTGCCGATTTCCGTCGACCCGGTGAAGCTCATGGCGCGGATGCGCGCATCGGCATTCATGCGGCCAACGATGGTGGCGGCATCCCCTGTCACCACGTTGAAGACACCTGAGGGAAGGCCGGCCCGCTCGCCGAGTTCGGCAAGGGCAAGTGCTGAAAGCGGTGTTTCGCTGGAGGGATGCGCAACGACGGTGCAGCCGGCGGCAAGGGCCGCTGCGGCCTTGCGGGTGATCATGGCGGAGGGGAAATTCCACGGCGTCACGATGCCGACGACGCCGAGAGCCTCGCGACGGACGATCATCTCGGCTCCGGGAAGATGGCTGGTGACGCTTTCGGCGTTGAGGCGCTTTCCTTCCTCAGCATACCACTCGATGAAAGAGGCCGCATAGTCGATCTCGGCACTGGACTCGGCAAGCGGCTTGCCCTGTTCCAGCGTCATCAGCAGCGCAAGATCAGCGCGGGCCTCCAGGATCAGGTCATGCCACTTGCGCAGGATCGCGGCGCGCTGTTGCGGCAGCATGCTTCGCCAGGCGGGTAGCGCGTCGCTCGCGGCCGAGATGGCCTCCCCGGTCTGCTCAGCATCAAGGGCCGCGACCCAGGCAAGGGTCGCCGACGAGGCGGGATCGGTCACCTTGAAGCCGGCACCGTCATGGCCGGCGATCCAGCGACCGCCGACATAGGCGAGCTCCCGCAACAGGTGCGGATCGGCAAGGCGGGCGAGGGCGTCGTGAAAGGTCGTGCGGGCAAATACGGCGGTCATGGCGGCCTCCTCTTGTTGTGTAGAGGAAGTCTGCCAGAGGGAAGGCGGCAGATTGTCTATTGCCGGGGTGGGCGGCAGAGACTTTGGCCAAAGGTAGGGGCGACCGTAGACGATCTCTCTATTGGGAGGCGGGAAGCAGCGTCTCGAGCGCTCACGAGATAAGGCGTAAAGCGCGCCTACTGGTTCTTCCAGGTGTGAAAGACTGCGGCCTGGCCGACACAGGCGCTGTCGGAGCGCACAAGCTGCCAGACCGTCGCCTCTTCGATCCAGAACCGGCGTCCGGATTTCGCGATCCGAACGCCGCGATAGTTGTCGATGAAACCCTTGGCAGAGACGCCGTCTAGAAGGCGCTGCCTTTCTTCGCGGTCTGGCGCCTCGGCAGAAAGGCGCGACGGCATACCGATGAATTCGTCCCAAGAATATCCGAAACAGGCCTGGGCCGTCTTGTTCGCGTATATGAAACGGGGATCCTCGGACCGGTCATGTGCGAGCAAGGCGAACGGCGCGGATTCATAGAGCCACCTGCCGTCTACGGAAGGATCACCTAAGCTTCTGCCTGTCAGCTGGCGGAAGCTTGCAATCATCAGTGCGGAAATCTCTTCGACGTCACGCTCGCTCATCATGCCGTTCCCTTTTTGCTGTGCGTCGCCATTGGCCGCATCTTGCAGACATCGGCCATCGTGGAGGCGAGAGTCCGCTATCGATGCTGCCCTGGTTTCCGGCCAGCCACCTGGATCGCGTGGTGTTCCTGAAGGCGGGCGCTCTGCGAAGAATTCCACGTTATCCAGGCTGAGCGCCTCTGCCGATGATTTCTCGAGACTGCGTGCGCCTTAGGCGGTCAGTCGTGGATGGCCATCTGCAATTCGGCATCGCGGCCGAGTGTCGCCATCCATTCGGTGAACTCGGGGCGGCTCTTGATCTGCCGACCATAGTGACGGCCAAGCGCCGCAGTGAGCTCACCCCGGCGGCCGAGCTGTTCGTCGGCAAAGCTAATCATCTGGGAATTCGGCCACGCTTGCGGGCGGATGGCGACAAGGCGGGCAAAGAGGCTTTCGCCGGGCTCATCCGGGTTTGCCTGCGCCATGAGGGTCAGCATGGCCGCCGTCGAGCGCGACACGCCCATATGGCAGTGAACCAGCACATGGCTCGCGGCTTCCCGATCCTGCCGCATCAGGAAATCCGTACCGAAGCGAAGAACGGCTTCCACGTGTTCCGGGCGGGGCATCACCCGGTTCGGCGCCGCCGCAATGATATCGTGGAAACGCAGCGTCGTGCGGTGGTGCTCGCCATAGGCGCCGAAAGCTTCCAGTTCCGGGAGTTCCGGATCGACGATCGACAGAACGTGGGTCACGTTTCGGCTGCTCTGCCCCGGAAGTTCCTCGATACCGCAAACGGTCAGCACGGGAGAAAAGGTCGTTTCCATGTCCACTATCCTTGCATCGGTTTCATGAAGCATCTGCCCGCATTGCGCACGGGCAGGGCAAAAAGCACGTCGAGCATCATACATCGGGGTGCCGCAGATCGGCACGATGAGGGGTGGATCGACGCGCGGCAGGCGTTGAGACTGACGGTTTCATCGGCGGGAGGCGACGACGAAGCCGTCGGGAGAGATGAAAACTATACGTGCGCCGGCCTTCTTGGCAATCTCGATATTCGAGAACAGGGTAACTCTTGCGCCCCGAAAAGGAGAGCACGAAAACCACGCCCTTTCCCGTCAGGCGGGGGACCGCAACCATCTGCAAGGTTGGACATTCACGATACCGGAAGATGCCGTTCTCCAGCCGCTCCACCAACCGGGGGGCGCCGCGATGGGGTCTGCTCTACGGGCAACAAGGAAGGCGTCGTTCAATGCCCGGTTTAATTAGAAGTTGGCAGCGTTGCCAGTTGCACTCGTCATCGAATGTGCAATGATTTCCGAATTAAACGACGCCGAATAGCTGCAATCTCGAGACGCCTTTGCGCGACGATCCGTGCCTAGTGCAACTTTCAGCCAACAGGACTTGAACACACCTACACACCAATGAAGGAATGTGATCATGCGTAGAATTCTTGCCTACCTCACGGTCGCTTCGTTCTTCTCGACCCCTGCATTTGCGGACCCCGCCGTCCTGACGGCAAATGTGAATTTCAGGGTTGGCCCGGGCACCGGATTTGACGCGATACGCGTCATCCCCCAGGGCGAGGAAGTCGATATCAAGGAGTGTGATTCGGAAGCCAGCTGGTGTGCCGTGAGTTATTCCGGCGCAAATGGGTTCGTTGCGGGCAAATATCTCAACCAGTCTGACGCCACCGCGCCTGCCTGGCCAAGGGTGTTCAACACCGACAAGGGCGCGACGATCACGCTCTTTCAACCGCAGATAACATCCTGGAAGGATTTCAAGGAACTCGAGGCTCTTGTCGCCACCGAACTCAAATCGTCCGCAGACGCAAAGCCGGTCTACGGGATCATCGGGCTTTCGGCAAAGACTGTCGCTGACGATGCATCTGAAAACGTCACGCTGACGGATGTTCGCACCACGCGGCTCGACTTCTCTGCGCTCGACCGCCAGCAACTTGCCGATCTCGCGCTCGATATCGGCAAGCTTGTTCCTACCGATCCGATCGTCGTGTCGCAGCAACGGCTGGCCGCGAGCCTTGCGGATTTCGAGCGTCTCGCAGACGTTCCGGATATCAAGGCCGACCCGCCGCCGATCTTTGAGAGCGAGGCGCCAGCGATCCTGTTGCAGACGGATGGCAAGGCGGTTACGGCCCCGGTCAAGGGCGTTGAGGGCCTATCGTTCGTTGTCAACACGAACTGGGACCTGTTTAAAGTCGAACAATCAGGCGATTACTATCTCCGAAGCGACAAGAATTGGCTCACCTCGAAGACATTGGAGACCAGCTGGGTTGAGGCAGAAACGGTTCCGGATCTGTTTTCCAAACTGCCTGACATCGAGAACTGGAAAGGGGTAAAGGTCTCCCTTCCGCCAACGCGCTTCAACGAGAACGAGATCCCGAAGGTCTTCTATTCGGAGAAGCCAGCGGAACTCTTGATTTTTGACGGAAAGCCGGTCCTCGAACCGGTGGCGGGCACAGGGCTTGATTGGGTTTCCAATACGACCAGCTCGGTCTTTTTCCATCGGGCCAGCAAGAACTGGTACACCCTTCTCTCTGGAAGGTGGTTCTCATCAGCCGCGCTCGAAGGACCCTGGAGTTTTGCCACTCCCGATCTGCCGGACGATTTCGTGAATCTACCTGACGACGCGCCCTATTCAGCAGTGCGTGCTTCGATCCCCGGCACCTCCGAAAGCGCAATGGCGCGTCTGAGGGCGAGTATTCCGAAGCTTGCGCGGGTTTCGACCGATGGGTCATTGAAGGTGGACGTACACTACAATGGCGAGCCGAAGTTCGAGCCGATCGAAGGCACGTCCCTGTTTTATGCCGTCAACGCGAACGAGCAGGTCATCAAGGTCGCGGACAAGTATTTCGTCCTCAAGGATGGCATCTGGTTCGTCGGCGATACGCCGACCGGGCCCTTTGCCGTTGCACGCGCGGTTGCTGACGAGATCTACGGCATTCCATCGTCGTCTCCGGTCTATAACGCCACCTATGTCCGCGTTTACGACACGGAACCGGACGCCGTCTGGTACGGCTACACCCTCGGCTACCTCTATACGTATCTCGCCTGGGACACCGTCGTATGGGGGTCGGGGTGGTACTATCCGCCCTATTGGGACTACTACGATGACGATTGGCCCTACTATCCGCCTCCGATCAGCTATGGGTTTGGCGCCTCATACAACCCGGCCTACGGAACCTTCGGCCGCTATGGCTACGCCTACGGTCCCGAGAGGGGTTTGGCGTTTGGCGCGGCTTATAATCCCGTCACCGGGACCCGGTTCCGCGCCGGCGCGGTGGCAGGACCTGGCGGCGAACGGGGCTTCATCTCCGCCTACAATCCACGCACCGGCAATGCCGTGGTCGCGCGCGGCGGGCAGAATGTCTACGGTTCCTGGGGCAGCGTTGCCGTCAAGCACGGCGGAGAATTCGCACGGATCAGCGGCGGGACCACGGGCAGTGCCGGCGGTTTGCGCTGGCGCAACACGGAAGGCAACAAAGGCTTTATCGTCGGCAGCAAGGGCGGTGACGTCTATGCCGGTCGCGACGGCAGCGTCTATCGCCGCCAGGACGGTCAGTGGCAGAAGCACACGCCGGATGGCTGGCAACCGGTCCAGCGGCCGGATGGAGAGAACCTGCGAAATGCCGGTCAGCGTGCAGCATCCAACAGACCTCAAGCCGCCCAACGTATTCAGAACCGGGTAGAGACAAGGCCTGCACCCCGTCGCAACCAGCAGGTTCGTCAGCGGGCGCCGGATCATCTATCCTTCGATCGTGCCGGAAGACAGTTCGGCAACCAGAATGAACTGAGCCGCAACTATGGCCGGCTCTACCAGGAGTCCGGCGGCAACTTCCAAAGCTATGATCGTGGCGGCGGCTATCGCGGCGGCGGTTTTCAGGGCGGCAGCCGCGGTGGCTTCCACGGCGGTGGCGGTCGGGGCGGCGGGGCCGCCTTCCGTGGTGGCGGCGGTGGAGGACGTGGTGGCGGCGGCCGGGGCCGCTGAACGCGCGGATTGATCTGGCGAAAGCCGTATCGGGAGACTTTTCGCCAAAGCACGGCCGGCGGAGGCCACAACCTGCATCGGCTCGTCCGACTGTACTGGAGGAGGCCGCTGATGGCGGCTTCCAACCAAGCGATGGCGTGTCGAGCCGGTTCCGTCCGCAAAACCCTGGCGCCGTCACAAAGCAGCTGCAGGACAGCCGATGGACAGGGTGTGTCGCCTAGAACGGCGTCGGGGCCGCACGGCATTGCCGATCGGTTCCGCTCATTGCGCCGAGGCTGAACGCACGATCGCGTCCTGACCAAGGAAGAGCCCACTGGTCAGCAAGGTCGCGCGTCATGGCGCACATCGCCGATAAACGGCAGCAAAAAAAGGGAAACTTAAAATGCGGTTCACCCGAAACAAGCTAGCAGTGCTTACTTTCATCTGTCTGACGTCGCCTGCATTTGCCGGCACGACCGTCAAAGTTGTCGAGAGCGGCGAGGCTGGCGGTTCGATGACCCTCACACTGGATCAATCGACCATCAAGGCCGGCGAGACGACCTTCATGGTCCACAACGACGCAATGACAGAAGAGCACGAGATGGTGCTGATCAAGCTGAAATCGGCCGACCAGAAGATCGATGTCGTCGCGGCCAAGCACCGCGTCAACGAAAAGCAGCTGAAAAGTCTTGGCGAGGTGTCCGACCTGAAACCGGGTGCCGATGGCCAGATGAAGGCCAAGCTCACGCCAGGCTCCTATGTGCTGCTCTGCAATATCAAGGGACACTTCGAAGCCGGCATGCATACGATGCTGACGGTCACGAAGTAGCCCGCGTCTGACGCGGAGACACTCGACTGCAGCGGCGGTCAGCCCATGGCCGCCAGTGGGGTTGGGCAGCGGCGGTTCAGTCGCTGCCCATGCCGATTGCTGAAAACGAAAGCGGGGCAGGCGCTTGGCGTCAGCCGGGAGCCAGTTCGCGCTCGACAAGCTTTTCGCGGCGCCCGTAGGAAAGCAGTTCTCGGGTGTAGGGATCGGCCGGCGCGCCGATCACTTCTTTCGTTCTGCCGAATTCGATGACGTCGCCGTGCCGCATGACCAGAAGCGCGTCGGAGACATGTGCGACGACCTTCAGATTATGGGTTACGAAGAGCATCGACAGCCCGCGGCTTTCCTTCAGGTCCGAAAGGAGATTGAGAATCTGCGCCTGCACCGAGACGTCGAGCGCCGATGTCGGTTCGTCGAGGATGAGGAGGCTCGGCTCCAGCGCCAGTGCACGGGCGATCGCCACGCGCTGGGCCTGACCACCGGAGAGTTCGCTTGCGCGTCGGTCGAGAAAATCGGCCGGCAGCCCGCAGTCGCAGAGCAGGCCCGCGATCTTCTTCCGCATGGCCGCGCCTTGTCGGCCGCCTTGCGCCAGGACAGGCTCGGCAAGGATATCGGCGATCGTCAATCTTGGGCTCAACGAGAGGAAAGGGTTTTGCAGCACGACCCCGATCTTCTGGCGTTCTCGGCGCAACGCGCTGCCCCGCAGCGCCAGCCAGTCCTGGCCGTCGAGCCGGATCTGCCCGCTTTCCACCGGAAGGAGCCGAAGGATGGCGCGCAGGAGGCTTGTCTTGCCGGAGCCGCTTTCGCCGACGATGCCGAGGGTCTCGCCCTTGGCAAGGCGGAAGCTTGCGCCGTTGACTGCGGGTTTTGGGCGCGCCGCGAAGAGACCGGCGCGGTAGCGGATCACGAGATTGTCGATGTCCAGTATCGGCGTGGTCATGCAGCATCCTCCGGCAGGTGGCATAGCCAGCGATGCGCAGCACGGCTGCGCTCCGGCGGTGGCGTGACTGCGCACTCATGGAGCGCCTGGGGACAGCGCGTGGCAAAGGCACAGCCGGCAATTGCCGAGCGCGGCGGCGGGATGGAGCCCTCGATGGCCGCAAGCCGTGCTCCGAGCGGTGCAGCGTCGGGGAGTGCGGCGAGCAGGGCGCGGGTGTAGGGGTGCCCGGGGCTTTGCAACACCGCATCGACCGGGCCGGTCTCGACGGAGCGGCCTGCGTAGAGCACGGTTGCACGATCGCAGGCCTCGGCGATGACGTCCATGTCGTGGGTGATCATCAAAACGGTGAGGCCGCGCTCGGTCACCAGCTTGCGCAGAAGCGCCAGAACTTGGGCGCCGACCGAGACGTCGAGCGCTGTGGTCGGTTCGTCGGCAATGAGAAAGTCCGCTCCGGTCGCCAGCGCCTGGGCGATGACCACACGCTGCTGCATGCCGCCGGAAAGCTGGTGCGGATAGCTGCGGAGCACTCTTTCAGGATCAGACAACCCCGTTGCGGCAAGCAGATCGGTCGCCTCGGCGCGTCGGGCCCGATGCGGCAGGTCGCGATGGGCGCGGATCACATCGTCCATCTGCGTGGCGATGCTGAGCACCGGATTGAGGGCGGCGGCCGGATCCTGGGCGATCATGCCGATCCGCCGGCCACGCAGTCGCGCCGCATGCTCCCGAAGATCCTCGCCGTCAAAATGGAACCGGTCGGCAACGATGCGGGCACCCTTCGGAGCCAGGCCGAGTGCCGCCATCCCGGTCATGGTCTTGCCGCAGCCGGATTCGCCGATGACGCCGTGGATCTCGCCGCGCTCGATCTCGAGGCTGACCGCACGCACCGCATGAACGTCGCCTTCTGACGTCGGGATGCTGACCGACAGGTTGCGGATATCAAGCAGAGGCACGGGCGGTTCCTCCCTTGCGGTCGCGCAGCGCATCGCCGAGCACGCTGAAGGCGAGCGCAATCGCGAAGATGGTGAGGCCCGGCATGGCCGAATACCACCAGCGCGCGGGGAAAAACTTTCGACCGGCATCGACCATCTGGCCCCAGTCGGCGGTCGGCGGCAACACGCCCAGGCCAAGGAAGGAGAGGGCAGCCGCGGTAAGAAGTGCCGGCCCGACATCGAGAGCCGCCTGCACGGTCAGCGGCCTGCCTGTCGCCGGCAGGATGTGGCGGAGGATGATGCGCCAATGCGAGACGCCGGAGAGTTGCGCCGCCTCCACATAGGGCTGACCGCGCAGCACCAGCACCTCCGCGCGGGCCAGTCGCGCATACCAGGGCCACCAGGTGACAGCGACGGCGATGACGCTGTTCAGAAAGCCCGGTCCGAGGGCGGCGGCCATCAGCACCGCCAGCAACAGTGCTGGGAAGGCGAGGAAGACGTCGGTACCGCGCATCAGCGCCTCGTCGACCCAACCGCCGAAGTAGCCGGCGGCAAGACCGATCGGCAGGCCGATCAGGAGCGAGAAGGCGACGATCAATATGCCATTCGTCAGCGAGACCCGGGTGCCGTAAGCAATGCGGCTCAGAATATCCCGGCCAAGATGGTCTGTCCCCAGCCAGTAGTCTGCGGAGGGCGGCGAGAGCTTGGCGACAACATTCGGGCCGCCGGCCCCCTGCAGGGGATAAGGCGCGATCCACGGCGCGAAGAGCGCGACGAGCACGAAGAGAAGGACGATGGCAAGGGCGACGGTGCCAGGCCAGCCGAGGCGTTGGAGGAGCTTTTTCATGACAGCGCCACCCGCGGGTCGACAAGGGCTTGGGTGATGTCGATCAGCAGATTCATCACGACATAGCAGATGGTCACGACCATGGTGACGGCGGCGATGACCGGAAAGTCCTTGGCGAGGATCGCTTCGGAGACGTAACGGCCGAGACCCGGCCAGGCGAAAATGATCTCGACGAGCACCGCGCCAGTCAGGGCATAGGCGAAGGAGAGACCGATCACCGTCAGCGCCGGCCCCATGGCATTCGGCAGCGCGTGACCGAAGAGGATGCGCGGCTCGGAAAGGCCGAGCGCGCGAGCGGCAACGATATGACGGCGTTCGAGGATTTCGATCATGGCTGAGCGGGTCAACCGCATGGCGACGCCGGCAGGATAGGAGGCGAGCGTCAATGCCGGCAGGATCAGGTGCGTCAGGGCGTCGCCGAATGCGGAGAGGCGGCCGGCGATGAGCGCGTCGATCAAGTTGAAGCCGGTCACCATCGGCAGCGGCGCGGAGATCGCGATCTCTCTGGAAAGCCGCCCGGAAAGCGGGAGGATACCAAGCCATTGCGCAAAGATGAGCTGCAGGATCATGGCCAGGAAAAACGTCGGCATGGCGACGGCCGCGATCGAGCCGAAGCTACAGAGCCGGTCGGCCCAACCGCCTTGCCGCGCCGCAGCGATGACACCGAGCGGAATGCCGATCAGGAGCGCAAGAACGGTCGAAAATATGGCGAGCTCCAGGGTGGCCGGAAGATAGGCCCTGAGATCCTCTGCGATGAGGCGCCTGGATTTGTAGGAAATGCCGAAATCGGCGGAGGCCATGGCGCCGGCGAAAGTCGCGAAACGGGCCGGAAGAGGCGCGTCGAGATTGAGTTCCCGGCGCGCCTTCTCGATTTGCTCGGCCGTGGGACGCGGGCCCGCATAGAGCGCTGCGGGGTCCGACGGTACGACCTGTGCCACCACGAAGACCAGGAAGGTCACGCCGACCAATACGAAGGCGGAGAGAAACGTGCGGCGCAGGATGTAGCGTAGAAGTTCCATCAGACCCCCCCGCGTGCCCTACCGGCTCAGATCGTTGACAAAGGCGATGTGCCCGTAGGCCGGATTGTCAGCATAGCCCTTGATATCCGCACGGATGATATGGACGTTCGGCTGGTCGAGCATGAAGATGGCTGCCGCATCCTCGATGATCTTGCGCTGCGCTTCGATGAACAACGCTTCGGCGCGCGCGCGGTCTGTGCCTGAGAGCTTGGCCGCTTCATCGATCTTGGCGTCTACCTCAGGGTTGGAATAGTAGCCGAGATTGAAGTTCGGCTTCTCTTCGCTGTGGAACAGGTTGAAGAGATAGTCGTAGGGGGTGACGAAGGTCGGCCACCAGAACATGACGAAAATGTCCTGCGCCGCCTCGGGGTTCGACTTGCCCAGCTGCCACTGCGCTTCCCATGCCATCGGCTGGAGTTTCAGCGTGATGCCGAGCGTCTCCAGGTTGGCCTTCCAGAGTTCGCCTGCGACCGCCTCGATCGCCTGGGACGTGGAATAGGTCATGACCAGTTCCAGGCCAGGCTCGACGCCCTCTTCGGCAAGCAGTGCCTTTGCTGCCTCCAGATCAGTTTTCGGTATCGGCGCATTGGCGTCGTGGCCCCAGATGCCGGCCGGGACGACGCCCTTGGCGCGCGAGCCGAAGCCGCTCGTTCCCGCGGAGATCACGTCGTCATAGGGAAAGGCGAGTGACAGGGCCTGACGCACCTTCACCTTGTCGAGTGGCGCGCGCTTGACATTGTAGAGGCCGAACAGCGTTTCGAAGGAAGGGTTCACGACCACGTTCAGGTCGGGATTGGACTTCAACGCCTCGAGATTTTCGTAAGGGAGGCTGTAGGTCCAGTCGGCCTGGCCGCTCTCGATCATGTTCTGGGCGAGCGTCGCATCCTCGACGATCTCGAACGAGATCGTCTGGAAGGCACCGTCCGGCACCTTGCCCCAATAGCCTTCGACCCGGTCGAGAACGGCGCGCTGACCGGGCTCGTAGCGCGAAATCTTGAACGCCCCGGTCCCTGCATCGTTGCCGGCGTTGAACCAGGACGCTTCCTTGTCATGCGAGGAAGGCGCGTAGATCCAGGCGGCAAAGCCGGCTGATGCGATGAGGTCCAATGGCTGCGGTTCGGAAAGCACGAAGACTACCTTCAGCGGTTCCGGCGTTTCGATGGACGAAACCGGGCCCCAGATGAAGGACGCACCGCCGCCGATCTTCTTGGTTCGCTCGATCGAGCCCTTCACCGCCTGTGAGGTCAGCAGGCTGCCGTCATGGAACTTCACGCCATCGCGAAGGGTGAAGGTCCAGGTCTTGCCGTCTGCGCTCACAGCCCAGGACGTCGCGAGCAGGGGTTCGATCCTGGCTTCGGCCGTGTCGGTCGCGGGAATGTAGCGCGTCAGTCCCTCATAGACGTTGGCGAGCACCGCACCGTCGTTGGAAAACGAGGTGGCGGGGTCAAGATCCGGAAAGCTCGTCGGATAGGCGAGCGTGAAGATGCTGCCAGCGCCCTCGGCCATCGCAAAATTCCAGCGCGACGCGGCGGCTGTGGCGAGAGCAGTGAGGGCGGCGGTTTTCAAGAAATTGCGGCGGTTCATGTCAGGCTCCCAATCGAGTTCTGGAGGTGCGGACGCTTAGGCGTCTTCTTTGTAGTGGGGTACGGCAGGCGCATCCGCAGACACGCCCATCGGCACGAAGTCGAAATCGTAACCAAAGGCACGCGGGCCGACAGAGGCGAGCGCGATCTCGCTGCGCAGCAGCACCGGTGCAGGCATGGACAACACGTCGATGCGCAGGCCGTAGCGCAGTTCCTCCGTGCCGATCGCCCGGCCGGTTTCCGAATCCACGATGCAGATCAGGTCCGGCACCATGGTGATGATCTCTTCGCCTTCGCGCGCGATCAGATATTCGTTCTGGATGTCGACGGTGAGGGTGCGGCCCGCGTCCGCATCCAGTCCCGCGACGGTGAGCTTGCCGCGTGTGAAGCCCGCCATAACGCGGCGGCTGATATCAGTCACCTTGCCGCGCAACAGCCGCACACCGCCGGATTGCTTCAAGATGGCCTCGACCGGGTCTTCCTTGGCCGCGCGCGCGTTCATCACCGCGTCCCCGAGGCTCCAGGCCTGGCTGGTGGTGTGGGGCACGCCGAAGCGGCGGACGAATTCACCGGACATCGGCGCCGTCGTCATCAGCGCCGTGCATCCCATCGCAATGGTGCTGGCGCGCAGCAGCTTCTCCAGCATCTTCGGCGTCGTCGCGTCGGTGACGACGAGCACATTGCCATCGGCATCGGCAAGAGCCGCCGGCTGCACGGCCTGGCCGTGGATGAAGAAGGTCGTCATCTGTACTTCCGGGAAGGCCCTGCCCATGCCGTCCGCATCGACGACGGGCAGGTCGACCATCGCTGCCGTCAGCATCGGCGCAATACCGTTGCCGCCGCCGACTTCGTCACCGAGCAGCGCATCGACCTTTTGGCCCAGATGCCGTTCGAGCGCGTTCAAGAGCCGGACACCCTCACTGCCTTCGGGGATCTTTTCGATACCTACCGTCGGGGCGCCAATACCGCCGATACCCAGGATCTGGGCATCCGGCGCCATATCGGCCGGGCGCACCATGCGGATGCGCTTGCCTTCACGTAAGAGCGCCTTGGCGCGCAGCAGACCGTGATAGGTGCTGCCGCCGCCGCCGGTACCCAGAATGCCGCAGCCGATGGCGATGCGGTCGATATCCGCTTCGCTGAGCGTCCAGTACTTCATGCCCGCAACTCCCCAATCACTTTCGCGGCCACGCGAACGGCATTACCGGGCAGGTAAGCCAGCGGCGTTTCTTCAATTTCGGCAAGGGTGGTCGTATCGGCATCTGCGCCGGCCTCGACGGCGCGCGCCCGAGCCTCCGCGACAATGGATTCTAGTGCGATTTCGCGTGTGGTGCCTTCAAGCGAAACCACGCTGTCCACCTCGCCGGAGACCTGCGCGATTGCCGCGCCGATTGCGTTGGCCGAGCCGAAATGATCCGGCTTCAGCGAAACGGATGTTCCCTCCAGCAGCCCTTCGACCAGCACCGAACCGCCACCGACGAGAATGGCGGGGATCGGATCGGCGCTTGGCTTCATGCGGTCCAGCACCGTTTCGATGCTGGCTTTCATCTGCGCTAGCATCTTCTGCGCCAGTTCCGCCGTGATGTGGCTGAGCCGGGCGCGGTCGCCGAGGTCGACGAGGCCGGCAGCAACGGCGATATCGGTTGCCGTCAGCGTATCGCCGCCGAAGCAGAGAGCCTTTTCGGGCAGGCGAAAACCGACCGAATCAGGGCCGATCGTCGAAGACGGACCCGGGCGCACGATGCTGCCGCCACCAAGCCCGAAGGAATACACATCCGGCACGCGGAAGTTGGTCGGCACGCCGCCGATCATCGCGCCTTCGCTGCGGGTGCGCGGGAAACCAGCGACCAGCATGCCGATATCCGTGGTGGTGCCGCCGATATCGATCACGGCCGCGTCGGAGAGCCCGGTGAGGAAGGCCGCACCGCGCATGGAATTGGTCGGTCCGGACGCGATCGTGAACACCGGATAACGTTCGGCGAATTCGGCGGCCATTAGCGTGCCGTCGTTCTGCGTGAGGAAGAGCGGGCAGGTGAGGCCGAGGGCGGCGAAGGCCGAGCGGAAGGCGCCGACCGTCTCGCGTCCGAGCGTGTGGAGGCTCGCATTGAGGATCGTTGCGTTTTCGCGGGGCAGGAGGCCGGTGCGGCCGACGCGGTGCGACAGGCTGATTGCCGCGCCGGGCATTTCCCCGGCGACGATTTCTGCCGCGTCGTTTTCCATTTTCGGGTCGACCAGGGCGAAGACCGAGCAGATCGCGACGGCAGAGATGCCACGCGCACGCCAGTCGCGGCATGCCGCGCGGATGGCCACGTCGTCGAGCGGTGCAATCTCCGAACCATCGTAATTGACGCCACCGCCAACCAGGGCGGCACCACCGTCGACGACGGGGCGGAGCATGTCCGGCCAATCGATCATCGGTGGCAGCGAGCGCGTTGCAGCGCCGCAAAGTCGGAGAACGCCAACCTTTTCAAGATGCCGACCCTCGACGATCGCATTGAGAAAATGCGTGGTGCCGATCATCACCGCATTGACCGCGCTGGCAGAAACGTCTGCTTGGGCCAGGACGGTGCGGATCGCCGCGCTGACGCCCGATGTCACGTCTGCGGTGGTCGAGGATTTTACCGTGGCCAGGACCTCGGCACCGCGCAGCAGCGCCGCGTCCGTATTGGTTCCGCCGACATCCACTCCGATACGAAGCATGGTCTATCCCTTTTTCTTGCTGCCGAGGTCGGTACCGCGGCTGATCGCGGTCGTCCTCGTGCCGAATACCTTGTAGAGACGCAGCACGACCGAGCTCGTGACGCGCTTGATGCCAGGCAGTTTGCCCAGCTCCTGATCGATGAATTCAAGCAATGCCGCATGGTCGGCGACGAAGAGCGAAGCACTCAGGTTTGCCGTGCCGCTCGTGGCGGCGAGGTAGCCGATCTCGTCATACTCGGCGAGCAGGATGGCGACGTCTTCCTGCTTGCCGGGCTCGACCTCGATCAGAAGCTCGACCTGGACATCGCGCCCGAGAGCGACCGGGTCAGGAATGGCGCCGATGACGATCATCTTGGCCTGGAGCAGTCCGGCAATGCGGTTGCGGATCGTGCGCTCCGAGACGCTGCCGATCCGGCCGGCGATCTCGGCCGCCGAAAGGCGCCCGTCTTCGGAGAGATAACGGATAATCTCGCGGTCCAGATCATCGACGAGGTAGCGTTGGGTCATCACCGTTTCCATTTCGGCCTTGATAGGCAGAGTAAATTTCCGAAACGGAACTGTGTCAAGAATATTTCAGTCGGCAAAGGCAATTCTTGTCGAAAATTTCCTGTTTCAGGCAAAGATTCTTCTGGAAGTTGCCGAATCGGAAACGGCGCCAGGATGGCGAGGCAGTCGATACGGCCGAGGGGCAGCATGGCTGAATTCCGCTTTGCGCGGGCTGTGCTCGGGGTCTGTAGCGCTGCCATTTTGCGCCCGAAAAAGTACGGAAGCTCGAACGGAATGCTTCCGTATCGATACGAGAGGAACCGAGTGTAGATGTGGAGGTTGTGCCTTCTGTGGGGGCACGGCCGACAGACGGCTCAGCCGGTCGCTACGAGCGGGGACCTGGCGCTGTCGGCGGCGTCACCATTGCCCAGGCCGCAGCTGCCGTCGAAGGTCCAGGCGACCGCCTGCAGAGCCGCCGTCGGCCTGACAATCGCGGCGAGTACGCTGACGAACCGCAATGACCTCAGCCGCTTCAGGCGGGCTGGCCGAGCGTGCGGTGGTGTTTTGCGACCCTCAACCGTTGAGGGCCGCCGGCTCAGTGGTATTTTTCCTGCTCGCGAACGAGGATCGCCGGAGCGTTCAGTCCGGCGATCGGTTGTTTGACATCCGTCGGAATGTCCCCGGTCAGTTGAAGGTCGAGATAGCGCGCGCAGCAGACCCTCAGGAACGAAGTGAAGTTCCCAAGATCGTGGCCGGCATCGATGGACTCATGATGCAGCTTGGTTATCAACTGCGTGACGTTCATGCGATCGCGATGGGCGATCTCCTCGAGCTTCGACCAGAAGAAATTCTCCAGCCGAACGCTTGTCACCATGCCATCAATGCGTAGCGAACGGGTCGTGCTTTCCCAGAGCCTTGCGTCTGCCTTTATGAACAACTCGCACATGGCGCCCCTCCCTTGTCCGCTTCCTCAGGCGGCGTCCGTTTGTAGCAGGGCGGAGGCGTCGAGCACAGCCATGAACTGCCGCAGCCACGAAGGATGCGCCGGCCATGCGGGTGCGGTGACGAGGTTGCCGTCCGAGACCGCATCGTCGATCGCGATATCGGCATAGATGCCGCCGGCGAGTTCGACTTCGGGACGGCAGGCGGGATATGCCGAGCATGTGCGCCCCTTCAGCACGCCGGCTGCGGCAAGAAGCTGCGCGCCGTGGCAGATGGCCGCCACCGGCTTTCCGGCCTCGAAGAAATGCTGCACAGCCTTGATGACATCGGGGTTAAGGCGCAGATACTCCGGCGCGCGGCCGCCGGGGATGACGAGCGCGTCGTAGTCGTCGGCGCGAATGCTGGAGAAGGTGGCGTTGAGCGCGAAGTTGTGGCCGCGCTTTTCGGAATAGGTCTGGTCGCCTTCGAAGTCATGGATGGCGGTCGCGACCGTCTCTCCGGCCTTCTTGCCGGGGCAGGCGGCATGGACGGTATAGCCGCAGGCAAGCAGCGTCTGAAACGGGACCATCGTTTCATAGTCCTCGGTGAAGTCACCGGTGATCATCAGAATTTTCGAAGCTGTCATCTGTTCCTCCCAAAACCAATGGGAGGAGCTTAGCAGTGCAGGTACGCCTGCAGGTACTAACGGAATACTACAACGAAAATTCCGGTCGGCTCGGCTGACGCCGGATAGTGGAGATTCCGCCCCAAAAATCCCGTCAGTCCGAGACACCGCACCAGCCCGGCAGAAAACTGGCGGACCTGTCATGCGCAAGGCTGAGCGCGTCACGCAAAGCCTTGTCTATGTCGCTGGCGATCAGCTTCGCGTCGACGCGCGATCGGAGGAAGTTCGCCCACATGAACTCGCTGTAGGGGGTGATATCCTTGGCGTAGCCGCCCGCTCGGCGAAGCGCACCCGCCAGTGACCGGTAGGGGTCGTCGACGAGGCCGGCTATGGTCTTTGGAAGGTCCCGATGGGGTCGGCGCAGGCCTTCGGCATCGAAGGGATACATCCAGTGGCGATGGTCCATGACCGACCAGAATTCATCCTTGCCGAGATGGCTGAGGTCAAACACGATGCTGGTCAGCACATGGGCGACGCCCTCCTCGTAAAGGGCACGCACGAGGTGGTGGTCGACCAGATAGGCCCGCTCCTTCGGGTCCGAACGACCGGCACCATATGACGCCCCAGATATTCCGGGCCGTGTTTCTTTGCATTCCTTCGCCATTCCTGGCGTTTGTCGGCGACTTCGAGGAGGCCAACGGTGATCTGGGTCGGACGAAGTTCGGCAATCTCGACCGGTTGCAATTGCGGCTCATAGACGGTCGTCATTGAACGGCTCCGGGCAAGGGGGTGGTGGACCCTGGTTGAGACACGGCGGCTACGGCATCATCGACACTGTAGCTGAGATAGGAAAGAAGCGCGGGAGCCGCCAGCGCGATCAGGTCGCGTACACGGTCATGTACACGTGCGTATTGCACGCGCTTGTTCTGCGCCCGGACGAGCGTGTCGAATTCGAGCAGCGCGTCGAGGGCGGTGCTGTCGAGATCGAAGCTTTCCTCGAGGCTGACGATGATGGCGCGCGCGGTCTGGTCCCGGCCGATCCTTGCTGCCGTCTCGGTGAGGATGGCATCCGCATTGGCAAAGAAGAGTGGCTGGGCCGGTCGCCATATGGAGATCCCCGGAATTGTCTCAGCATCGGAGTGGCGGGCGATGTCGACGAAGTCGTGCCCCTGACCGAGGCGGCCAAGAGTGGCAACATAGGGGGTGGCAAGCCTGTGCAGCAGAACGGCCAGGGAGAGTGCGACCGCAATCGTGATGCCGTTTACGACGCCGAAGGCGATAACCCCCGCTGCCGCAGCGAGCGCAATGACGACGTCATGCTTCAGCTTCCACAATCGCAAAAGCGGGCGCGGATCGAGGGCGTGCGCCAGCGCGGCGATGACGACCGCCGCCAAAACCGGTTCGGGCAGGCTCTCCACCAGGCCAGCGCCGACGATGACCAGGACGGCAAGACCGATCGCGGCGATGAACGCCGTCATTCGACTTTCAGCGCCGGCCGCCTCGGCGGCGGACCCGGCCGAAAAGCCGGCGCCGACGGGCATGCCTTGCGCGACGGCGCTGGCCACATTCGCGGCGCCGAGCGCCAGCAGTTCGCGATTGGCCGTCACAGTTTCCCCATGGCGCAGCGACAGCGAACGGATGGTGCCCCAGGACTCGGCAAAGAGAATGAGGACGAGCGGAAGCGTGTATGGCACCAGTTGCCTGAGCTGGCTCCATTGAACGAGCGACCACGACGGCCAGGTCAGCGCTACGGACAGCGGGCCGACGACCCCCACGCCATGGCTTGGCAGGTCCAGCAGTCTCGAAGCCAATATACCGGCACACAGCACCAGGAAGGCGCCGGGCAGAAACGGCACGCGGCGCAGGAGCAGGAGGGCGGCCAGGGCCACAAGACCGACCGTGATGCTCACGGCATGCCACTGTGGGAATGCCGTGAGAAGCGCTGTGACCTGGTGGATGATGTCCGTGGCCGGTGCGCCAACACCGGTGACGGCGGGCAATTGTCTTATGATGATGGTGATCGCCAGGCCCAAAGCGAAGCCGCGGAGCACCGGGCGTGAGATGAAACCGGCGAGGTTTCCAAGCCGCAGCAGCGACGCCGTGACAAACAGAACGCCTGTCAGTGCCACGATCACGGTCACGAGCGCAATCTTGTCGGTCGTCGATCCGGGCAGCGTCGCCATCGTGGCCGCAAGAATGGCAGCGGAAGATGACGTCGGAGACACGATGGCGAAACGGCTTCTGCCGAAGATGGAATAGGTCAGGCAGCCGACAATGGCAGCGACCACAGCGTGTTGTGGCGCGATGCCGGCAATGCCCGCATAGGCGACGGCTTCGGGCAGCATCAGTCCGGCGACGGAGAAGCCAGCAATCCAGTTCCTGTTGCCCACCCTTGTTCCGACCTTTCTCCTCGTGGCCATCCCTACACTGTCTCCGCCGTTTCATTTTGCAATCGCTCATTGCGAGACGGGGCGTCACATATCTGTCATAAACGCAGACAAGATTCTCGCTGCAGTCCATCGAAACCGAGAGAGAAATGTCCGAGCAATTGTCGCTGGCATGCGCAACGTTGCCACAAAACTCTGCTCGTTCAATGACATGTGTCCAGCAGGCTGGCGCGATCTGTTTTCGAATGTCCGCAGACGGCCCCCCTGAAGTGCTGCTTGTCACCAGCCGCCGCAACGGCCGCTGGGGAATACCAAAGGGTCGCATAGAGGCGGGGGAGACGCCGTGCGCCGCCGCCGCGCGCGAAGCGATGGAAGAGGCAGGCGTCAGGGGCCGGGTATCGAGCGATGCCATCGGCTCGTTCGTCTACACCAAGGATAGCACCGACCTCAGCTATCACCTCAACGTGCATTTGCTCGAAGTCCAGGAAGTTCTGGGGGATTTCCCCGAGAGACAGAGCAGGAGACTGCAATGGACTGCGCTCGAAGCCGCGATCGAGGAAGTCTCGCAGCCAAAGCTTCGTGAGCTGCTGCTCCTGTTTGCGGAAAATGGGCTGCGTGTCGGGGTTGAGCTCGAGACGCAGTAGTTCTGTCAGCGTCGGCCGAGCCTTGGCCGGCCGTCAAGCGAACTCAGTTTGCAGTTTTCCCTCTTTGCAGCAGAACCTGCATCTCCTGAAATCGTCGTTTGCGTTCGGGATTGTCCTCATCGGCGGCGTAGCAGGTGCGTGAAACGCAGAAGCGCAGAATTTTCCGTGGCGCGTTCACATTGTCGAACTCGCAGTCGAACGTGTCCGTCATATCGGCCTTCTTCGTGTCGGCCCTTTCGGAATACTTGAAGCGTGCTCCGGGCGGTGCAATCTCGGGAAAGGACTGGACCACCCCGACGTTAAGGGTGTCGACCATGAAGAAATTCTTGGCGACCGCCATGCAGGTCGTCTCGAGCTCGGGGCTTTGCGCATATGCGGGGCCTGCCGCGATACACAGGACTGGGAGAAGCCATTTCATCGCAAACTCCATCCGCGGAGAAACCTTGCCCTCCGATCGGCTGCTCCGACAACACGGGAAGGTGGAAATTGTTCCGTCGCGTGGCGATCAGGACGTTGGCGTGGCCGTGAAGCGAGATCCTGCTGGCCCCACGGATCGCAAAGCGTGCGCGTCTTCAGTTGCGGTATCGGCTACGAGCGCTTGGCCAATTGGTGTTCGCGCCAGATTGTGAAAAGACCTGCGCTGACCACGATCAGGGCGCCGATGATCATGTTGTGCGTGATCGTTTCGCCAAACAACAGGACGGCAAACATCACGTTGAGAACCAGCTGAAAATAGGTGACCGGCTGAACTTCCGCGGCAGGCAGCAGTCCATAGGCCCGGATAAGGAAGTAGTGGCTGAGCGTGCCGCAGACGCAAAGGGCTGCCAATGCGAACCAATCGGTGGGGACGACTTCGGTCCAGTAGAACGGGCCGATCAGCGAAATCGCCAGTGCTCCGACCACACCCGCATAAAAGAGGCTCGTCACCGCTGAATCCTCGCGGCTGACTGCGCGCGTGGCGATGCTGTAGAGCGCGAACAGTACGGAGGCGACAAGCGGCAGAAGCAGCGACATGTCGAAATGAACGTCCACTGGGTTGATGATCACCAGCACGCCGACAAGACCAACCACCACCGCGGCCCCGCGCCGCCATCCGACCACCTCTCCGAGAAGAGGTATCGACAGGATGGTGATGATCAGTGGTGTTGCCTGGAAGATCGACTGGCTCATGGCGAGCCCGGCGTGAACATAGGAAAAGACGATGACGACGATCTCTGCGACCAGCAGAAGGCCGCGAACAACCTGCAGCCAGGGATGGCGCGTTTGAATGGACTTGCGAATGCCCCCGGGAGACGACGCGGCAAAGGCAAATACGAAGAGGGCGAACGCCCAGAACCGGATCATCGTTATGAAGAGCGCCGGATAGCGATCACCCAGATACTTGGTTATCGCATCCTGGCCAGCGAAGATGCAGATGGCGAGGAAGGCAAACACATAGCCGCGGGTCTTGGCGCTCATCACACTAAAAACTCAGAATCGTTGGCCACTTGATTAGCATAGACATTTCGTGAGCGCTCGAACCAAACGACGGGTTCCTTCCCGTCGCATTTGACTTGGGAATGGCGACGAGATCGCTCCATTGGCTCGTCGCGCGATCGGATTGCGGCCGCATTGCTTCTCGAAGGAACGGCGACTGGAATCGCGCTCACGGCCGCATCAGATCAGACCGAGATGGGTGGCCAGTTCCCGTGCTGCTGCGCCGCCCGCCCTGTTCGCTCCAATCGTGGAAGCCGAGGGGCCGTAGCCAACCAGATGGATGCGTGGGTCCTTTTCGACCCGCGTCGCCAGGCGTCCGCCCATGACGATGCCGCCATCGTCCTCGCGTAGCTGCAGCGGAGCGAGATGGTCGAGTGAGCTGCGAAAGCCCGTCGCCCAGAGAATGACGTCAGCCGTCTGTTCCGTTCCATCCGGCCAGCGCACGCCGTGCGGAAGGATTTCGCTGAAGATCGGCAGCCGTTTCAGCGCCCCGCGTTTTGCGACGGCCCGCAGGGCCGGGGTCCTGGGAATGCCCGTGACCGACACGACCGAGCCCCGGCACCAGCCCATTGCGTACCCTTTCTTCTACGGCGGCGACCGCGGCGCGGCCGTCTTCCGGCGTGAATGGCCGTACACGAAACTGCGGCTCGCTACGCGTGACCCACGTCGTCGTCGTTACTTGCGAGATTTCGCCGAGGTGCTGCAGCGCAGAAATACCGCCGCCAACGACAATCACATGTTTGCCCGCAAAGGCGTCCGCCGTTTGATAGTCGCGGGAGTGAAGCTGTTGACCTTCGAACCGGTCGGCACCGGGATAGGCGGGAATGGATGGGGTCTCCCATGTTCCCGTGGCGTTGATGAGCCCCTCGGCCGAAAAAGTTTCCCGGTCGGTCTCCACCCGAAGCCGCCCGAAACGTTCGCAGACCAACTTGACCGCGACCGGCCGATAGATCGGCAGCCGAAATTTCTCTTCGTAGGCGGCGTAGTAGCTGGGAACCGCGGTCGACGCCCGTGCTTCCGTTTCGCCAACGGGAACAACTTCCGCAAACTCCATGCCCGGCAAGTCGTGGAGACGGTTGACGGTGCTCAGTGTCAATGACGGCCAGCGATGCTGCCAGGCGCCGCCCGGTTTATCGTTCTTGTCGAGGACGATGAAATTCCGGCCCGGCTGGAGGCCAAGCTTCATCAGGTGATAGGCCGATGACAGCCCGGCTTGGCCAGCGCCGTCACCACAATGTTGACCTTGATCGCGGCGTGAAGCGCCGCATTCGTTGAGGCTGTGGATGGCATGGTGTCAGTCACTCTGGGACCTCGCAACGCGTAGCTCGGCCGCCGAGCAAAGCGAAACCCAGCTCTTCTACGCATCCTTGTGACCGTAAGAAGCCGGACACGCAATGCGCTCGCGGCATCGTTTGGAGAAATCCCCCGCTCGGCAAGCCCTTTTGGAGAGCTGCGCGGCGGCGGAGCGGAGATTGGGCACCTGGAAGATTCGGCTCGTGCGGCGCCATAACCTTCGCTGCACTCGGGATCGCGCAGTGCCCGTCGAAGACTCGAGTCTCTTGCAATGTCGACCCATATGTGAGTAAGCTATTCATATAAGAAGAAATTGATCGCTGCCGCTGAGCACCACTGGCGTTCGATGGCGAAAATCAAGGTCGGACTTCGCTTTCGCTACGCAAGGGTCTGCTCATGCATGAATTCACGCCCACCGTCGGTGTTTCCTCGACGCATCCCACGGACATGCCGCAAGACCATGCCGCCCTGCCGGTGTGGAATGCGGAAAACTGGTTCTATGAAGATTGGCCCGTGGGCCAGCGCATCCGGTCGTTACGCCGCACGATCGCCGAGGGGGACAGCCATCTGTTCAACACGCTGGTTGTCGACATCCACCCCTATGTGCAGGATCAGATGTTTGCCGAGCGCGACGGCATGTTCGGCAAGCGCCTCGTCGCTGGCGCCTTCGTCTTTTCGGCGGGCCTCGGGCTCGTCGCCACCAATTGCGTCAACGCCTTTTCCTACGGCTACGACAAGCTGCGCTTCATCAAGCCGGTCTTCATCGGCGACACGATCTACACGATCCGGACCAACATGGACAAAACCCCCCGCTACAAGGAGCTCGGGCTCATCCGAGCCAGCTACCAGGTCTTCAAGGGCGAAGGGGAACTGGTGCTCTATTGCGAGCACTTGCAGACGGTGAAGTACAAGAACCCCGCCGACTTTGTCGGCAAGACCGAGAAATAAACCGCGATGACGGAAGCAAACGAACTACCGCTTGCCGGCCTTGTCGTCGTCGACATGAGCCAGTTTCTCTCAGGTCCTTATTGCTCGCTGCGCCTCATGGATCTCGGCGCACGCGTGATCAAGATCGAACGCCCCGACGGCGGTGACCTGTCGCGCCGGCTCTATCTGAGCGACACCGAGATCGGTGGCGACTCGACGATCTTCCACGCCATCAACCGTGCCAAGGAGAGTCTGGCAATCGACCTCAAGAACGAGGCTGACGTTGCCGCCTTGAAGACGCTGCTTACCAAGGCCGATGTGTTGATCCAGAACTTCCGCCCCGGCGTCATCCAGCGCCTCGGGTTGGATTATGAGGCGGTCAAGGCGATCAACCCTAAGATCGTCTATGCCTCGATCAGCGGCTACGGCGAGGATGGTCCCTGGGTGAAGCGCCCGGGGCAGGATCTGCTCGCGCAATCGCGCTCGGGCGTCATGTGGTTGAACGGTGACGAGGGCCAAGGGCCGGTTCCATTCGGCCTGGCGATCGGCGACATGCTCGCCGGCGCCGCGGCAGCGCAAGGCATTCTTGCAGCGCTCGTCCGTCGCGGCATCAGCGGCAAGGGCAGCCTGATCGAAACCAGCCTGCTCGAGGCACTCGTCGACTTCCAGTTCGAAGTGCTGACGACGCACTTGAATGACGGCCGCCGGCTGCCGGCACGTTCCGGCTTCCGCAGCGCCCATGCCTATCTGTCGGCGCCTTACGGTGTCTATCCGGCCAAAGACGGCTATCTCGCCATCGCCATGACGCCGATCCCGAAGCTCGCCGATCTCCTGGAAATGCCCGAACTCGACCTCTATCGCGACGATCCGGCCTCCTGGTTCTCCGAGCGCGACAGGATCAAGGCGCTGATCGCCAGGCGGATAGCCGAAAACACCATCGACCATTGGCTTGGCTTGCTTGAACCCGCAGACATCTGGTGCGCGCGGGTCCTCAACTGGAACGAACTGCTCGAAAGCGAAGGTTTCCGGGTGCTCGACATGCTGCAGACGGTCGTGCGCGAGGACGATGTCTCGATCCTGACCACGCGATCGCCGCTACGCGTCAACGGCAAGCGCGCCCAGGTTGACCGCGCCGCTCCGCGCATCGGCGAACACAGCATCGCGATCCGAGAGGAGTTCGGCCTGTGAGCATAACATTGAAGGGCATGACCTGGAGCCACCCGCGCGGCTACGATCCGATGATCGCCTGTTCGCGGTTGTGGCGGGAGCGGACCGGGGTTACGGTCGAATGGGAGAAGCGTTCGCTGCAGGATTTCGAGACCTATCCGGTCGAGGAACTGGCGCGAGCTTATGACCTCATCGTCATCGACCATCCGCATGTCGGCCAGATCACCAAGGAGAAGTGTCTGGCGCCGCTCGATGTCGAAGGACGAGAGGCCGAACGGAAGGCACTGGCCGATGCTAGCGTCGGTCGCTCCTATCCAAGTTACACCTGGCAGGGCCGGCAATGGGGCTTTCCGATCGACGCGGCGACCCAGGTGCAGGCCTGGCGGCCGGACCGGACGGAGCGGGCCGACAGTTGGTCCGAGATGCTGGCGATGGCACGCCAGGGAAAGGTTGCGTTGCCGATGCGCCCGCCGCACTCCTTGATGAGCTTCTACACGCTCTCAGCCAATCTCGGGCACGCCTGCTGCAGCGACGGTATCGGGCAGCTCATCGCTCCTGATGCGGGCACCGACGCCTTCGAGCGCCTGCGTGAATTGACGGATCTGATCGATCCCGCCTGTTTCTCGATGGATCCGATCGCCGTGCTGGAGGCCATGAGCCATCCGGGATCCGGGTTTGCCTGCGTGCCGTTGATCTACGGCTATGTCAGCTATTCGATGCCGGGTTTTCGGCCGTCGCTTGTGAAGTTCGGTGACATACCGGTTGCCGGAAACATTGGCCCCGCAGGCTCCGCCCTGGGCGGAACCGGGATCGCGGTCTCGGCCTTCTCCCACTCGATCGATGCCGCGATGGATTTCGCCTATTTCGTCGCGAGCGGCGAGGTCCAGCGCGGCCCCTATGCCGCCGGCGGCGGGCAGCCCGGCCACGCGGCCGCCTGGGACGACGACGGCGTCAATGCCACAACCTCGGACTTTTATCGCGCAACGCGCAAGACGCTGGAAACCGCCTGGGTTCGCCCCCGGCACGATGGCTACATGGCCTTCCAGCAGGCAGCTTCGGATCGGATCAATGACGGCCTCATGCGCAAGGACGCGGCGCGAAAGGTCGTCGACGATCTCAATCGCCTATTTGGTGCGAGCTTTGCTCCCACTTGAGCAGCCGGCGACTGCTGCGCAGCTTAGCGGCATGGTCTTCGATCCGGGGAAATGAAGGGCAGCGCATAGCGGCTGGATTTCATATCGAGATCTGCGGCACCGCTTGTGGGCGCGACCTACTCATAAACCTTCGCACAATCTCAAATTCCTGCTTGGCTTAGCCGAAGATCGTGATCAGCGGCTTGTCGAGGCCTGGCCGCGCGACCAACATCGCTAAGTCGCCTGGTACAACATTCTCAACGAAGCCTATGTGAAAGCACGCTACTCCAAGCACTTCGAGGTCACCGAAGAAACACTCGCCTGGCTCCTCGGCCGGACGGAACATCTCCACCGCCTCGTCGAGATAATCTGCAAGGAACGGCTCACTGAGCTGGCTCGGGTATTGGGCGCGACGGCATCGACGGCGCCGACAGCTATCACGGCCCATGGGCAGGGACCCTTAGTTGGCTGCCGCAAATCGCGAAGCTACGGTTCTACTCCCATCAAGGCGTGCAATGAACCTCATGCTGCCGAAATAGCCCACGACCAATATGTAACGACATAATCTTTACGGGCCTTGTAAAGATGATGTCGTTACGCTATCTAAATGAGTGCAGACAGGAGTTTTCCATGGCCACCTCGAACACGAGTAAAAGTCCGGACGCAAGCGTGCCGCTAAATATGCGAATCAAGCCTGCGACACGCAACTTGATCGACCGAGCCGCCGAGTTGCTAGGTAAGACGCGCACGGATTTCATGCTTGAGGCTTCCGAGCGCCGCGCCGAGGAAGTGCTGCTAGACCGTTCCGTATTCACGGTCAGCCCCGAAATCTATGCCGAGTACCTTGCCCGGCTCGATGCGCCCGCGCAAACAAATGAGCGTCTGAAACGCACCATGTCGACCAAAGCGCCGTGGGATGAGGCGTGACTCTTAACGCACCGACACCACTGGCCGATCAGCACGAACTGGCAGACTTTAATTCCGGTGTGCCTGAACTCGACGACTGGCTGCGTCGCCGCGCCCGTACCAATCAGATTGGC
Source organism: Ensifer sp. EB106-03-01-XG145 (assembly GCF_058792075.1). Taxonomy (NCBI): domain Bacteria; kingdom Pseudomonadati; phylum Pseudomonadota; class Alphaproteobacteria; order Hyphomicrobiales; family Rhizobiaceae; genus Ensifer; species Ensifer sp. EB106-03-01-XG145. Next base: position 145,676 of record NZ_JBYTEC010000004.1, read on the forward strand.
GGCGCATCGCGAACATTCGTCGTGTGCGAAGGAAATCGCGTCATCGCCTATTATGCACTCGCCTCCGGCGCAGTGAAGCAGCCGGAAGCACCTGGTCGGTTTCGGCGCAACATGCCTGATCCAATTCCGGTTGCCGTGCTTGGCCGCCTCGCCATCGATGGGGCCTATCAGGGACGCGGTATCGGCAGAGCGTTAGTGCGCGACGCAGGTTTGCGCCTGCTCAATGCCGCAGAAATCCTGGGTATCCGCGGCGTGCTGGTGCATGCAATTTCCGAGGACGCGAGGGCCTTCTATGAGGCGGTCGGCTTCCTGCCCTCGCCATCGCCAATGATGCTTATGGTCGGGTTACATGATCTCAAAAGCGCGCTCAACTTCTAACCGCAACTTGTGAACTATCAGCACCCATTGGCCAGGCATGTTCGCGTCCTGCTCCATGCATCGCATAATGTATCGTCGGGAACGTGCTTAGTCGGTCTACTCTTCCGATCGTCGAAGCATTATTATTCTTGGGCTTGAGATAAGCTGATCCATTCCGTGCCGAGTAAACCTCAAATGCGAGCTTTCGAAACCCCACCGCGTCCACTCCGCGCTGTCCGCTTTAAAGACGGGCCGAACGGCTGATACTTTCCCAACTTTGCAGCAAGGTTGGCTTGCTTAAGTCCTGAAGGCTCTCGCTTCCCGCTTCAAGACGTGGATTTCCATTTCATCGCCTTGAGCGGTTAGGCGACAAACCATTTGGGTCGGCTTAGAATGACGTGCATACCCATGTTGCGGATGCCAATGTCGGCGACCACCATATCGTTGATCAGGGGTCGACTTCCTGCACGTCCGAGCACACGACGGGCGCGATGAAATCCGGATCTCCGCCGGCGCGCATACAGTCGACGGCCTAGGAAAGCCCAACGAACGCGCGTTCGAACTGGACGGCGATCGTCTCGGGCCGGATACTATCCATGTGAACCATGCGCTAGGCGAGCTTCCAGATCCGCCGCGCATTGCCGGAGAGCAGCTTGCTCTTTTCGTCTGCGCTGCAGCCTTCGAGAAGAGCGTGCGTGGCCCCGACCCAGGTCGAAAGATTGCCGCCGAGGGTGCAGACCGGCCAGTCGCTGCCCCAGACCACCCGGTCCCATCCGAAAACGCCGATCGTGTGCTCGACATAGGGGCGCAGTGTTGCGACCTGCCAGGCCTCGTCGGCATAGGCGACGACGCCGGAGATCTTCGCCGTGACGTGCGGCCGTCGCGCGATCTCGCTCATGTGCTCGCGCCAGGGATGCTCGGCGCCGCCGCGAATATCGGGAACGCCGCAATGGTCGAGGATGAACTGAACATCGGGTGCAAGATCGGCAAGGGCGATGGCCTTCGGGATCTGGTGCGGCAGGACGCAGAGATCGAATGTAAAGCGGCGGCCGTCGAGCCTGCGGATGTTGTCGCGGAACGTCGGCCCCTCGGACAGCTCGTCCGGCATGACGTGCAGCACCCGGCGGAAACCTCTGACGAAATCGTTTGCCTCCTGGCGTTCGAGATAGGCGGCAAAGCCATCGTCTTCGGGTCGGCAGGCGGCGATGGCACCCTTGAGCAGGTTTTCCGGCTGGCGCGCCAGCCGTTCGATCTCCGCCGTTTCCTTCTCGATCTCCGAAGGCTCGACATCGACCTCCATGTGCAGGCAGGCCTCGATGCCGAGCCGACGGGCCTCGCGCGCGTAGGTCGCGTAGAGAAAGTCGTGGTCGAGCGCCGGCACGCCCGAGAGCCAGGGATAGGTGAGCTTCGACCTGTCGATAAGGTGAAGATGGGTGTCGATGATCAAGGCGCTTCTCCTCCGAACGTCATCTCACATAAGAATGGACTGTTCAAATAAGAAGTAAGGCCGTCGCCGGCTGCCGTCAATCGGCTACCGGCGCCACGTCCGAGCCAGCAAGCGTCGACAGTTGCTCCGCGGTCTTCAGCAAAAGGGCAATCGTTTCGGTAATATCCGGCGCCGAGGGCGCGTTGACCAGCGCGATATAGGGCACGGTGAGTGCCGCGATGCCGCGGCCATCGGGACCTAGGATCGGTGCCGAAAGGTTGTAGACGCCGGCGGTCTGCGCGCTCGCCATCATCTCGTAGCCGCGTTCGCGGATCTGGTCGAGTCGCGCGTGGAACTCCGGTCCGCGCGGGACTTCGTCTTTGCTCTTGGCGTGTTCTGCGATCATCATTTCGCGCTCTTCGGCTGAGCGGAAGGCGAGAAGGATGTGGCCGGAGCCGGTGTCGAACAGGCTGATGTGCGATCCGACCCGGATCGAGATGCCCCAATAATCAGGCGCTTCCTGCTGGGCAATGACCACGGCCGAGCCGCGATCGAAGACGGCGAGGTGGTTGGCCTGCTTGGAGCGCTGCGCCAGGTCGCGCATCAACGGTGTTGCGTAGGAAGCGAGCCTGCGAACCGGCGCATGCAGTTGCGAAAGACCGAACAGCTTTAGTGTCAGGGAATAGCGATCGCCGTCGATGCGGGTGACGTAGCCGCGCCGCACGAGCCGGTCGAGCATCCGGTAGAACTCGTTGGGGCTGCGGTTCAGGCGCTTGGAAATCTCCGCCTGCGTCAGGCCGCCGTCGACGCTGGCGAGCAACTCGAGAATGTCGAGCCCCTTGTCGAGGGCGGGCGCGCGATAGCGGTCAGACTCTTCGGTGTCCATGAGATCCCTCCTTGGTGAATATTCATATCCATATACGCAGAGAAAGGCGCCGACAAAGGAAAGTTCGCCCTTGACGATGGATAAATTTGTTGTTTGTATATGAATTAGTTTCTCACAAATGAGAACATCGCGCCAAGATGAGGGGCGTGAACCAGGGAGGAGTGGAGATGAGAAGGCTGCTATCCGGCGTGTCCGCCGGAGCGATCATGCTTGCCGCGGGATTGGGGACGGCTATGGCCGCGGACCTGCCCGGCAAGTTTGAAGGCGTCACGATCGACGCCAAGCTGATCGGCGGACAGCAATACGAAAAGCTCTACGAGCGTATCGGCGAGTGGGAGAAGGCGACCGGCGCCAAGGTCAACATCCTGTCGAAGAAGAACCACTTCGAACTCGACAAGGAGATCAAGTCGGATATCGCGACCGGAGGCGTCAGCTGGTGCGTCGGTTCCAACCATTCGTCTTTCGCGCCGCAATATCCTGACATCTACACCGACCTGCTAGCGCTTCTGCCGCCGGACGAGATCGCCAAGTTCGTGCCGGCACTGATCGATGCCTCGACACTCGACGGCAAGCTGGTGATGCTGCCGCGCGCGCAGTTCGACGTATCGGCACTCTACTACCAGAAGAGCCTCTATCAGGACGAAGCGAAGAAGACCGCCTTCAAGGCAAAGTATGGCTACGACCTCGCGCCGCCGGACACCTGGGCTCAGGTTAGCGACCAGGCCGAATTTTTTGCAGCGCCACCGAATTTCTACGGCACGCAGTTCGCCGGCAAGGAAGAGGCCATCAACGGTCGCTTCTATGAAATGCTGGTCGCCGAAGGTGGGGAATATCTCGACAAGGATGGTCGCCCGGCCTTCAATTCCGAAGCCGGCGTGCGCGCGCTCGACTGGTTCGTCAAGCTCTACAAGGACAAGGCGGTACCGCCTGGCACGACCAACTATCTCTGGGACGACCTTGGTCAGGGCTTCGCCTCGGGCTCGATCGCTCTCAACCTCGACTGGCCCGGCTGGGCGAGCTTCTTCAACGATCCGAAGTCGTCCAAGGTCGCCGGCAATGTCGGCGTGAAGGTGCAGCCGGCCGGTTCTTCCGGCAAGCGCACCGGCTGGTCGGGCCATCACGGCTTCTCGGTCACCGAGGATTGCGCCAACAAGGAGGCCGCCGCCTCGCTCGTCTGGTGGTTGACCAACGAGGACAGTCAGAAGCTGGAATCGGCTGCCGGTCCGCTGCCAACCCGCACGGCCGTCTGGGAATACAACATCAAGGCAGCCGCAGGCGACGCCTACAAGACCGAAGTGCTGCAGGCTTTCCAGGAAGCCGCCAAGCATGCCTTCCCGGTGCCGAAGACGGCTGAATGGATCGAAATCTCCAACGCAGTCTATCCGGAACTGCAGGCCGCCATCCTCGGTGACAAGACGTCGAAGGAAGCGCTCGATGCCGCCACTGAGAAGGCGACCGGCATTTTGGAAGAAGCGGGCAAGCTCTGATCACAGCCAAGGAGGCGGCGCCGGCGCTTCGGTGCCGGCGCCGCCTCAGCCATTTCATGCCATCCTCAGGACTGCCCGATGAAGCTCAAGAATTTGTCAGCACCGGCCCTGCTTCTGCTTCCGGCTTTTGTCGTGCTCGCGGTGGTGATCGTTTTGCCGCTGCTCTTTTCCTTCTATTCGAGCTTCACACCCTTTCGCCTGACCAAGCCGGAGACGCTGTGGATCTTCGTCGGTTTGCGCAACTACGCGACCGTTCTCGGCAACGCCGAGTTCTGGGTCGCCTTCGGCCGCACCGTGCTGTTGCTGACGGTTGCCCTGAACGCCGAGATGCTGCTCGGTCTCGGCCTGGCGCTGCTCGTCAACAAGGCGACCCATGGCCAGCGACTGCTGCGCACGATGATGATGTTCCCGATGATGTTTTCGCCGGTGCTGGTTGGCTTCCAGTTCAAGTTCCTGTTCAACGACAATATCGGTTTCGTCAACAATGCGCTGCAGTCACTGGGGCTGACTGATCAGGCGATCCCGTGGCTGATCGACGGCAATCTCGCGCTGCTTTCGATCATCATCGCCGAAGTCTGGTCCTCGACCGCCGTGTTCGCCATCCTGATCCTCGCCGGCCTGCTCGCCATGCCGAAGGATCCTGTCGAGGCCGCCCATGTCGACGGCTGCACGCCATGGCAGACCTTCCGCTATGTCACCTGGCCCTATCTCATGCCGTTTGCCTTCATCGCCATGACGATCCGTTCGCTGGACGTGGCGCGGGCCTATGACATCGTCAAGATCATGACCGACGGCGGTCCTGCCAAACGCACCGAACTGCTTTGGACGCTCGTTGGCCGCACGGCCTATGCCGATGCCCGCATGGGTCTCGCCAACGCCATGGCCTATGTCGCCATCCTCTTGTCGATCGTCTTCACCGTCTATTTCTTCCGCAAGCTCGCCGCCGCGCGCCAGCAGATTGGAGCTGAGTGGTAATGGATATCAACGCTTCGCATCGCCTGCGCCGCCGTTTCTGGAAAGCCGCACATCTGATCGGCCTGTTCTTGGCGATGCTCGTGATCTGCCTGCCCGGCCTCTGGATCGTGCTTTCGTCGTTGCGCCCGACCGTCGAGATCATGGCAAAGCCCCCGGTCTGGATCCCGGAGAGCATCTCGCTCGATGCCTATCGCGCCATGTTCTCGGGCGCGGGGCAGGGCGGCGTTCCCGTCTGGGACTATTTCCGCAACTCACTGATCATCTCCGTGACGTCGACGGTGATCGCGCTGGCGATCGGCATGGCCGGCGGCTACGCCTTTGCCCGCTATCGCTTCAAGGCGAAGTCGGCGATCTTCCTCGGCTTCATGCTGACGCGGGCCGTGCCCGGGATTGCCCTGTCGCTGCCGCTCTTCATGCTCTACGCCCGCACCGGCATCATCGACACCCATTTCTCGCTGATCCTCACCTATGTCGCGCTCAACGTGCCCTTCACCATCTGGCTGATCGACGGCTTCTTCCGCCAGGTGCCGAAGGATCTCGCGGAAGCTGCCCAGATCGACGGCTGCACGCCCTGGCAGGCCTTCTGGCAGGTGGAGTTTCCGCTCGCCGGTCCAGGCATCGCGTCCGCCGGCATCTTCGCGTTTCTCACCTCCTGGAACGAATATGCGCTCGCCTCGCAGATCACCCGCTCGGTCAATTCCAAGACCTTGCCGGTCGGGCTTCTCGACTACACCGCCGAGTTCACCATCGACTGGCGCGGCATGTGCGCGCTTGCCGTCGTGATGATCATCCCGGCGCTGACCCTCACCTTTATCATTCAGAAGCACCTCGTCTCGGGCCTGACCTTCGGCGCGGTGAAAGGATAATCGTTCATGGCTCCTGTCACCCTCAGGAAACTGGTCAAGCGCTACGGCGCCCTCGAGGTCGTTCACGGCATCGACCTCGAGGTCAAGGACCGCGAGTTCATCGCGCTTGTCGGCCCGTCCGGCTGTGGCAAGTCTACGACGCTGCGCATGATCGCCGGCCTCGAGGACGTCAGCGACGGCGCCATCGAGATCGGCGGCCGCAAGGTCAACGATCTGCCGCCGCGGGCGCGCAACATCTCCATGGTCTTCCAGTCCTATGCGCTCTATCCGCACATGACCGTTGCCGAGAACATGGGCTTTTCGCTGAAGATCGCCGGCCGCTCGGCCGATGACATCAAGGCGCGGGTCGCCGAAGCGGCCGCCATCCTCGATCTCGGCCATCTGCTTGAACGCCGGCCGTCGCAGCTTTCCGGCGGCCAGCGCCAGCGCGTCGCCATGGGCCGCGCGATCGTGCGCCAGCCGGATGTCTTCCTGTTCGACGAGCCACTGTCCAACCTCGATGCGAAGCTGCGCACGCAGGTGCGCACCGAGATCAAGAAGCTCCACGCGCGTATGCAGGCGACGATGATCTACGTCACCCATGATCAGGTCGAGGCGATGACGCTGTCGGACCGCATCGTCATCATGCGCGACGGCCATATCGAACAGGTCGGCACGCCGGAAGAGGTGTTCCAGCGCCCCGCCACCAAGTTCGTCGCCGGCTTCATCGGCTCGCCACCGATGAACATGGACGAGGCGATCGTCGACAACGGCGCGCTGGTCTTTGTCAGCGGCGCCCGCCTGCCGATCCCGCCGCGCTTTGCAAACGTCCTGCGCCCGGGCCAGAAGGTGACATTTGGCTTGAGGCCCGACGATATCTATCCCAGCGGCCACGGTCTTCATGCCGGCGATCCAGCGGCCGTGCATGAGGTCGAATTGCCGGTGTCGATCACCGAACCGCTTGGCAACGAGACACTGGTCTTCATTCAGTTCAACGGCCGCGACTGGGTCTCGCGCATGCTCAATCCGCGCCCGCTTGCCTCGGGCGAGAAGGTGCGCATGAGCTTCGATCTCTCCCGTTCCCATCTCTTCGACATTGATACCGGCAAGGCTCTGGAAGGCTGACATGGCAAGAATTGAGAAAATCGAACTGCGCATGGTCGATCTGCCGCCAAAGGTGAAGCGGACCGATGCGATCCAGAGCTTCGCCAGCCAGGAAACGCCGATCGTCACCATCACCGATTCCGACGGGGCGACGGGCACGGGCTACAGTTACACGATCGGCACGGGCGGATCGTCGGTGATGCGGCTTCTTTCCGATCACCTGGTGCCGATCCTGATTGGCGAGGATGCCGATTGCATCGAGGCAATCTGGCACAGACTAGAATTTGCGACCCATGCCACGACCATCGGCGCAATCACCGCGCTGGCGCTCGCAGCCGTAGACACCGCCCTTTGGGACTTACGCGCCAAAAAGCAGAAGCTGCCGCTCTGGAAGCTCGCCGGCGGCGCCAAGGACAATTGCCCGCTTTACACGACCGAGGGCGGCTGGCTGCATATCGAGAAGGAGGCGCTGGTCGAGGATGCACTCGCCGCCAAGGCCAAGGGCTTCTCCGGTTCGAAGGTGAAGATCGGCAAGCCGCACGGGTCGGAGGACTACGATCGGCTTGCCGCCATGCGCAAGGCGCTCGGCGACGGCTTCGAGATCATGACCGACTGCAACCAGGGCTTCACCGTCGACGAGGCGATCCGCCGGGCGTCACGGCTGAAGGAGCTCGATCTCGCCTGGATCGAGGAGCCGCTGCCGGCCGACGATCTCGACGGCCATATCCGTCTGACGCGCTCGACGCCGACACCGATTGCTGTCGGCGAATCCATGTATTCGATCCGCCATTTCCGCGAATACATGCAGAAGGGCGCCTGCTCGATCGTCCAGGTCGATGTCGCCCGTATCGGCGGCATCACGCCCTGGCTGAAGGTCGCGCACGCAGCCGAAGCATTCGACATCCCGGTCTGCCCGCATTTCCTGATGGAACTGCATGTGAGCCTCGTCTGCGCCGTGCCGAATGGCAAATACGTCGAGTACATTCCGCAGCTTGATGACCTGACCACCAAGGGCATGGAGATCCGCGACGGCCGCGCCATCGCGCCTTCTGAGCCGGGCATCGGCATCGCCTGGGATTGGGACGCCGTGCGCGCCCGCTCGATCAGTGAATTCACCCGTGAGTTCCGCGGGTAGGGAGGTCATCATGCAGCGAATGGGAATGGTGATCGGCCTCGAAGCGTCGAAAATCGCGGAGTACAAGGCGTTGCACGCCGCCGTGTGGCCGGAGATCCTAGCGCTGATTTCCGAGTGCAACGTCACCAACTACTCGATCTTCCTCAAGGAGCCGGAAAACCTGCTGTTCGGCTATTGGGAATATGTCGGCTCGGACTTTGAGGCAGATATGGCCAAGATGGCGGCGCATCCGAAGAACCAGGAATGGTGGTCAGTCTGCATGCCCTGCCAGAAGCCGCTTGAGACGAGACAGGAAGGCGAGTGGTGGGCGATGATGGAAGAGGTGTTTCATCACGACGGGAAGGCATCCGGTCATGACTGAAAGCTTCGATCCGGGCGCGCTCAGACAATGGTGGCCGAAGCCGAGCAAGCCGCGACCGATTGTGATCTTCGGTGCCGGCAGCATCGTCGGCGACGCGCATCTGCCGGCCTACCGCAAAGCCGGCTTCCCCGTTGCCGGGATTTACGATCCGGATCACGCCAAGGCGGCCGCTCTGGCGGAGAGATGGCATATCCACGCCTTCGAAAGTGAGGCGGACGCGCTTTCGGTGCAAGAAGCGATCTTCGACCTCGCAACGCCGCCCACCGCCCATGCGGCCATCCTTGGCCGATTGCCGATCGGCGCGGCAGCGCTGATCCAGAAGCCCATGGGGTCGGACCTCGCCGCCGCAACCGCCATTCTCGAGATCTGCCGGACGCGCAAGCTGAAGGCAGCCGTCAACTTCCAGCTTCGCTTCGCGCCGATGATGCTGGCGCTGAAGGATGCCATCGCCAAGGGGCATCTCGGCAAGGTGGTGGATTTCGATGCCTGGCTGGCGCTTTCGACCCCCTGGGGCCTTTGGCCGTTCCTCAAAGGTCTGCCGCGCATCGAGATTGCCATGCATTCGATCCACTACCTGGACCTCGTCCGCGGCCTGCTTGGCAATCCCCAGGGCGTGCATGCGAAGTCGATCGGCCATCCGAACCACGATGTCGCCCAGACTCGCACGGCAGCGATCCTCGACTACGGCGACCGCGTGCGCTGCGTGCTCTCGGTCAACCACGACCATGATTTCGGCCGCAAGTTCCAGGCCTGCGAATTCCGCATCTCCGGCACGTCCGGTGCGGCCTACGTGAAGCTCGGCGTCAATCTGGACTATCCCAAGGGCGAGCCGGATGAGCTCTGGATCAGGCCTACAGGCGGCAGCGATTGGGTTGCCGTGCCGCTCGAGGGCGCATGGTTTCCCGACGCCTTCGCCAACCGCATGGCGAACCTGCAGCGCTTCGTCACGGGTGAGGACAATGAACTGATCGGCTCGGTAGAAGACGCCTGGCAGACGATGGCGCTCGTCGAGGCCGCCTATCAAGCGAGTGCTGCGCCGGCAACGGCGATCGCGCCGCTTCCAGGACAATGACATGGCAGAACAGATCATCCATTTCGAAGACTACGAGCTCGGACACGAACGTCTGACGACGGGTCGCACGATCACCGAGACCGACTTTGTCGTTCATGCCGGCCACACCGGCGATTTCTTTCCGCACCACATGGATGCGGAATTCGCCAAGACCTTGCCGGGTGGTCAGCGTATCGCCCATGGCACCATGATCTTTTCGATCGGCGTGGGTCTGACAGCCTCGCTGATCAACCCGGTTGCCTTTTCCTACGGCTATGATCGTCTGCGCTTCGTGCGTCCGGTCCATATCGGCGATACGATCCGCACCCGCGTGACGATCTCGGCCAAGGAGGACGATCCGAAGCGGCCAAAGGCGGGACGCGTCGTGGAACGATGCGAAGTTATCAACCAGCGTGGCGAGGTCGTTCTCGCCGCCGACCATATCCTGGTCGTCGAACGCAAAGCATGAGGGATCGAGAATGACAGCGGATCTTAAAGGCAAGGTCGTCCTGATTACGGCCGCAGCTCAGGGCATCGGCCGCGCTTCGGCTTTGGCCTTCGTAAAGGCCGGCGCGAAAGTTCATGCGACCGATATCAATTTCGACGCGCTTGCAGCACTTGCCAAGGAAGCGGACGTCGAAACGCACCGGCTTGACGTGCTCGATACGCAAGCGGTGGAAGCGCTCGTCGCGAACATCGGCGCCGTCGATATCCTCTTCAACTGCGCCGGCTTCGTTCATGCCGGCTCGATCCTGGAGATGAAGGATAGCGATCTCGAATTCGCCCTCGACCTCAACGTCAAGGCGATGATCCGCACCATCCGCGCGGTGTTGCCAAGCATGCTTGCCCGCAAGGATGGCGCCATCATCAACATGGCTTCGGTCGCCTCGAGCATCAAGGGCGTGCCGAACCGCTTCGCCTATGGCGTCACCAAGGCCGCCGTCATCGGTCTCACGAAGGCTGTTGCGGCCGACTACGTGTCAGCGGGTATTCGCTGCAACGCCATCTGCCCCGGCACGGTCGAGAGCCCGTCCTTGCAGGACCGCATGCGCGCCCAGGGCGATTATGAGACGGCACGTGCCGCCTTCATCGCCCGCCAGCCGATGGGTCGCCTTGGCACGCCGGAAGAGATTGCCGACCTTGCCGTCCACCTCGCGGGCGCCACCTATACGACGGGCCAGGCCTATGCCATCGATGGCGGCTGGACCATCTGACAACACACAAGCAGGAAGCAGACACATGAAACTTATTCGTTACGGCCTTCCGGGCCACGAAAAGCCGGGTATCCTCGATGCAAACGGCACCTTGCGTGATCTCTCGGGCCACGTTGCCGACTTCTCCGGCGCCGCCCTCGACCCCGACAAGCTCTCGGAATTGAAGGCACTCGATCTCTCCGGCCTGCCTGTCGTCGACGGCAACCAGCGGCTCGGTCCCTGTATCGCCGGAACCGGCAAGTTCATCTGCATCGGCCTCAACTATTCCGATCACGCGGCTGAGACCGGCGCCAAGGTTCCCTCCGAACCGATCATCTTCATGAAGGCGACGTCGGCGATCGTCGGCCCGAACGACGACCTGATCATTCCGCGCGGCTCGGAAAAGACCGACTGGGAAGTGGAGCTCGGTGTCGTCATCGGCCGCAAGGCGAAATACGTGAGCGAAGCGGAAGCCCTCGACTATGTCGCCGGCTACTGCGTCGTGCACGACGTCTCCGAGCGTGCCTTCCAGATCGAACGCCAGGGCCAGTGGACCAAGGGCAAGTCCTGCGACACCTTTGGTCCGACAGGCCCCTGGCTCGTAACCAAGGACGAAGTGACGGATCCGCAGAACCTGCCGATGTGGCTGAAGGTCAATGGCGAGACCATGCAGAATGGCTCCTCCAAGACCATGGTCTATGGCGTCGCCCATCTTGTCTCCTACCTCTCGCAGTTCATGTCGCTGCAACCGGGCGACATCATCTCGACCGGCACGCCGCCCGGCGTCGGCATGGGCATGAAGCCGCCGCGTTATCTCAAGGCGGGCGATGTCGTCGAACTCGGCATTGAGGGCCTCGGCAGCCAGAAGCAGTCCGTACGCGCGGACGATTAATTACCACCGACTGGAGTGACCATGACCCGCATCACTGATCTGCGCGTCTTCGACCTGCGCTTTCCGACCTCACAGAGCCTTGACGGCTCCGATGCGATGAATCCGGACCCGGATTATTCCGCGGCCTATGTCATCCTCGACACGGACAGGCCCGGTGTTGCGGGCCATGGTCTCACCTTCACCATCGGCCGGGGCAACGATATCTGCTGCATGGCGATTAAGGCTATGCAGCACCTGATCGTCGGTCAGGATACGGCGGACATCCTCGCCAATCCGGGGCGCTTTTGGCGGCACCTGACGAGTGACAGCCAATTGCGATGGATCGGCCCCGAAAAGGGGGCGATCCATCTCGCCACCGGCGCCGTGGTCAACGCCGTCTGGGACCTGCTTGCCAAGGAAGCGGGCAAACCCGTCTGGCGGCTCGTTTCCGACATGTCGCCGGAACAGATCGCCGACATCGTCGACTATCGCTACATGACGGATGTGCTCACCCGCGACGAGGCGATCGGAATTCTCAGCAAGGCCGAGCCCGGAAAGGCCGAGCGCATAGCGACGCTCGAGAGGGAAGGCTACGCCTGCTACACGACGTCGGCCGGCTGGCTCGGCTATGACGATGACAAGCTGCGGCGGCTCGCCCAGGAGGCGATCGACGAAGGCTTCAATCACATCAAGATGAAGGTCGGCCGTGATCTTGCCGACGACATCCGGCGGCTGACGATCGCACGCGAGGTGATCGGGCCGGACCGCTATCTGATGATTGACGCCAACCAGGTCTGGGAGGTCGGCGAGGCGATCGATTGGGTGAAGCAGCTTGCCTTCGCCAAGCCCTTCTTCATCGAGGAGCCGACGAGCCCCGACGACGTCGCCGGTCACCGCAAGATCCGCGAGGCGATCGGGCCGGTGAAGGTCGCGACCGGCGAGATGTGCCAGAACCGCATCATGTTCAAGCAATTCATTGCCGAGGGCGCGATCGACATCGTCCAGATCGACAGCTGCCGCATGGGCGGGCTGAACGAGGTGCTGGCGGTGCTACTGGTCGCAGCCAAATACGGGCTGCCGGTCTGGCCGCATGCCGGTGGTGTCGGCCTTTGCGAATATGTGCAGCACCTGTCGATGATCGACTATGTCGCCGTTTCGGGTACCAAGGATGGGCGCGTGATCGAATATGTCGACCATCTGCATGAGCACTTCCTCGACCCTTGCGTAATTGAGAACGCGGCTTACACGCCGCCGCAGCGACCCGGATTCTCGATCGAGATGAAGCCGCAGTCGATCGCCGATTACACGTTCGGCGTATAGTGCAAGAAATTTTCATATAAGAATATGCTCTTCAAGAATAGAAGCCGGAGCGGCGATAAGTCGCTCCGGCTTCGTCGTTTTCCGCTGTTCACTGGCGTCAAAGGGCATCCTGCCACTTGACGGCAATGGTTCATTTATGAATGATCTATTCATTCATTGTGAATTCCGGAGAGGAGTCCGGAAAGAGGAGGAACTGATGAAGACCTTTGTTCTGGCCGCAGCCATGGCTGCCCTGTCTTTCTGCGGCGTCGCTCATGCGCAGGAATACAGCCTGCGGTTCTCGACCTCCCAGGTGAATCCCAACGAGCCGATCGTCAAAGCCATGAAGACCTATGCCGAGCGTGTCGGTGAACGTTCGGGCGGCCGCATCGCGATCACCGTCATGACCGGCGACCAACTCGGCGCGCAGAAGAAGGTCAATGAAATGGTCATGAGCGGCGCGAGCCTGCTCAGCGCCACCGACTATGGCCAGCTCGGCCAGTTTGTGCCGGATCTGTCCATTCTGGCGGGTCCCTATGTCTATCCGGACCTGGCAGCGACCGACCGTCTGTTCGCCTCGGATCTCTACAAGGAACTTTCAGGCAAGCTCGAAGCGCAGGGCATCAAGATCATCATGCCGAACGGCCTTTTCGGCTACCGCCACATCATCGCCAACAAGCCGGTCCGTTCGCCGGCCGATCTTGCCGGTGTCACCATTCGCGTCCCCTCGTCACCGATCATGATGGCGACCTTCGGCAATTACGGCGCACGGCCGACGGAACTGCCCTGGGGCGATGTCTATAACGCCCTTCAGACCGGCGTCGTCGATGCCGCCGAAGGCCCATTCGGCTCGATCGCCGGCGCGAAGCTGAACGAGACCCGCAAGGTCATCTCCAAGACCGGCCATCAGATCATGTTCACGGCTTGGGTGGCATCGAGCCAGTTCTTCAACGGTCTGCCGGAAGACCTGCAGAAGATCCTTCTCGACGAAGGCCAGAAGATCGCCAAGGAACTGACGGAGATGACGCTCGAAACGGACGACGCCTATGCCAAGCAGCTCGCCGCCTCCGGTGTCGAGATCGTCACCGACATCGATATCCCCGCCTTCATCGACGCGTCACGCGCGGCCTACGAGAAGGTGCCGAACATCACGCCCGGGATGTACGATCAGGTGCAGAAGGCAATGGCCGAGTAAGCGCTCGAACGGGCGTGGCCCTTACGGCCGAGCCCATTCATGCTGTCGCGCATCGGTGCGATGACCTGGGGCCGCGTGGCCATTCCGCCGTCCCCATTCCGCCCTTTAGGATATCGAGACAACCATGGAAACCTCACGACCACCCGAGGAAGCAATTCCTCTGCTCAGCCTGCGCCGCGCCGATGAGGCGATTGGTGTTGCGGCGTTGCTCGTCATCGTCATTTCGATCCTTTGGGGAGTGATCAGCCGCTATATCTTCCCGCAGCCCGCCGCGTGGACCTACGAACTGGCGATCATGGCCTTTGCCTATCTGGTCTTCTTCGGCGCAGTTGCCGGTGTCCGTCTCGGCACCCATGCAGCCATCGACGTTCTCGTCGCAGCGTTCCCGGCGGGTTGGCAGAAGGCGGTCGCCTGGTTCAACTATTTTCTGTTGGCCGTGTTCTTCATCGCCATGACGGTCCTCTTCGCCTGGCAGGCCTGGACGTCGCGGCATGTGCACACGATCGCTCTCGATCTGTCGCGGGGTCTTTCCTACGGACCGCTCGCGCTCGCTTCGGCCGGCATGTTGTTCCAGCACCTCATCGTCGAAAGGCCGTGGACTGTCCGTCTGCATCGCAATGTGGAATCGCTGATATGACCTTCTTCCATCTGGCCGGCCCTTCGCTGCTGGTCGTCATCCTCTTCCTGTTGTCGACGCCCATCACCTGGGCCATGGCGATCGGCGCACTCGCCTTCTTCGTCATCAACATGGACATGATCCCGCTCGCCAATTTCGCCCAGGAAATGGCGGAGGGCAGCCAGTCCGTGTCTTTGCTGGCGTTGCCGCTCTTCGTGCTTGCCGGCTGCATCATGAATGCGTCGGGCATCACCCGGCGCCTGCTGGCGCTCGCCGACGTGATGGTCGGCCATATGACCGGCGCGCTGGCGCAGATGTGCACCGTGCTCGGCACCTTGCTCGGCGGCCTTACCGCATCGGCCAATGCCGATGCCGCGATGCTCGCCAAGACCCTCGGCGTCGAGATGGCTGAGCGAGGCTATAGCCGCGCCTTCGCCGCCGTCATCACCTCGTCCGCCTCGATCATCACCAGCCTCATCCCGCCTTCGATCGGCCTCATCGTCTATGGCTTCCTGGCGGAAACCTCGATCGGCTGGCTGTTTGCCGCCGGCGTCGTCCCCGGCCTGGTGCTTGCAGCCGGCCTGATGGTCACCACCTACTTCATCGCGCGCAAGCGCGGCTACAAACCGCTTCGCAAGGAGCGCGCCAGCCGGGCGGAAGCGAGTCGGGCTTTGGTCGACGGGCTTTGGGCGCTGTCGATCCCGGTTGTGATTTTCGCTGGCACGCGCTACGGCATCTTCACCACCACCGAGGCCGGCGCGGTTGTCGTCGTCTATGTGCTGTTCGTTGCCGTCTTCGGTTACCGCGAATCCACGCTCCGCCAGATCCCGGAAGTGCTTGCGGAGTCGGTGCGCGATTCTGCGGTCGTGATGATCATGATCTGCGCGGCGGCCGCCTTCGGCTTCTATCTCGCCTGGGAACAGGTGCCGCAAGCGATGTCCGGCTGGTTGGGCGGTGCAACCGACAATCCGCTGCTCATGCTGCTCCTCATCAACGTTCTCCTCATCGTCATCGGCACGGCGATCGAGGGGTCGGCGGCGCTCATCATCCTGACCCCGATGCTGATCCCGATCATCGACGGCGTCGGCATCGATCGCGTGCATTTCGGCGTCGTCTTCATTACCAACCTGACGATCGCCGGCATCACGCCCCCGGTCGGTGGCCTGATGTACATCTCGTCCATGGTGCTGAGGGTACCGATGATGGCCTATGCGCGCGAGGTGCTGCCCTATCTCGCGATGATGATGGTCCTTCTGGTCATGCTCAGCATGTTTCCGCAGCTCTCGCTGTGGCTTCCCAACCTCGTCTATGGAACCGCCGCGGTTCAATAGCGCAATGAGACGGCCCTCCGCTTTGGCGGAGGGCCTGGCGCTGGCAGAGACATTCAACCCGCTCGGTCAGGCCTCAGCTTCGTGGCAAACCGCTTCGATGTTGTGTCCATCCGGGCAAAGCACGAAGGCCGCGTAGTAGTTCGCGTGGTAGCGTGGGCGCAGACCCGGCGCACCATTGTCTTTACCACCCGCTTCCAGAGCCGCGCGGTAGAAAGCATCGACTTGCTCGCGGCTCTCGGCTGCGAAAGCGAGGTGTAGATGCGCCGGGTTCTCCTCGGTCTGGTGCAGGCACAACGAAGCCTTACCCTTCGCACTGAGTTCGACACCGTAGGAAGGTTCGCCCTCGGCTATCATAGCTACACCGAGCGGTTCGAGTGCCCTAAGGTAGAACGCTTTGCTCGCGGCAAAGTCCCTGACGCCGAATTTGACGTGGTCAAACATGAGTTCTCCTGACGTGTGCGAGCCTGCCTGGCGGTGGGGCCTTCAGTGCAGCATGTGCCGCAGATCGGTCTTTCCCGGCCGATTTACTTCGGGCCTAAATGGCATGCCTGATACATCCCATACATGAGGTTGCTGCTCCCCTTGGCGGATGAGAGCATTCGCCTTGGTTTGTCGAAGACCTGAGGAGAGCAGCGGTGGAATATTACGTTGGATTGGACGTCAGCCTCAAGAGCACACACATCTGCGTTATGGACCGGGATCGGCAGGTGGTGTGGCGCGGGAGCGCAGACACGCAGCCGTCGATGATCGCGGAGCGGCTGAAGAAGTGGAAAGGTCATCTTGCGGAAGTCGGACTAGAGACGGGTTCGATGACGCCCTGGCTTTACCACGAGCTGAAGAGTCTGGGCTTTCCGGTGGTCTGCATGGATGCGCGGCGTGCCGCAGATGCGCTGAAGGCGCGGCCTGAGAAGACGGACAAGGCGGATGCGCAGGCGCTTGCCGAGATGCTGGCGAGTGGCTGGTATTCACCGGTGCATGTGAAGACCATGGAAAGCCATCGGTTAAAAGCGTTGCTTGGCGCGCGTGAACAACTGGTCACCGTGAAGCGCCAGCTTTACGGCCAGGTCCGCGGACTGCTGCGCCCGTTCGGAATCAAGATCTCGGCGCGCGCCGGTGGCAAGCGGTTTGACGAGGAGGTCCGTTCTTCCTGCAACCGGCATGATGCGCTCTATATTGGTGTCGCCGCACTTCTCGACACGCTTGCGCGGGTTGCGGTCGAACTGGCCGGCCTGGACAAGAAGGTGCGGCAGATCGTGGCGGCGTCGAAGCCGTGCTGGCATCTGATGTCAGTGCCAGGCGTTGGACCGCTGACCTCTCTGGCCTTCGTGGCGACGGTGGAAGACCCGCAACGATTTGGAAAAAGCCGGTCCATCGGCTCCTATATCGGCCTGACGCCGAAGAGGTATCAGTCGGGGGATCGGGATGTGACAGGCGCGATCTCCAAACAGGGCGACGGGATGTTGCGGCACTATCTCTATGAGGCGGCTGGCTGCCTGCTGACGACGGTGACCGCGCCGTCCGCGCTGCGAAGCTGGGGCTTGAGACTGGCCAAACGTCTGGGTCCCAAGCGCGCACGGGCGGCGGTCGCACGCAAACTGGCGGTCCTGCTGCTTGGGCTTTGGAAAAGGGAGGATCATTTCCGCGCCGCAACGAGCGGCAAGGCTTTTTAGAAACCGAGATCGTGAAGTTCGTTCGCAGACCAAGCCCTCAGTGTCCATGGGTGAAGCGACCGGACCGGGACGGACGAATGCGAGACAGTTGGATGCGGATCAAAGACCGCGTTTAATACACTGCATCGGCCCCCTGGATGTGAAGCGAAGAGCCCCGGATAGTGGTGACGGACAGGACAGACCGCACACCGAAGAGAACCATGGGACGCTTGTGATGCTTCAGCCGGATTGGACGAAGGCAACGCGAACAAAAATCTTGACGCAGCAGCCAAATGTAGAGAACCAACGTGTGCTGATCATGACCGATGCGCCCAATCTCGCATTCCGATGGACATGATCTTCCACGGCTGATCGACGAACCTGTTCCAAGCGCGGCAGCATTGATCGACGATGTCGTCGTAGTCCTTGAAGACGCGGTTCGACAACCAGTTGTCCCTCATGAACTGCCAGAGGTTCTCGACCGGGTTCAATTCCGGCGACCGCGGCGGCAGGAACATCAAGGTGATGTTGTCCGGCACCTTCAGCTTCGGCGTGACGTGCCATCCGGCTTGGTCGAGAATGAGCACGGCATGTGCACCGGGATCGACGGCGTTGCTGATTTCGGCAAGGTGTTCCTGCATCGCCTCGGTGTCGCAATAGGGAAGGACGAGACCGCACCCTTGCCCTTCTTCGGGCAGATCGCACCGAAGATGTAGGCCCACATCGTGCGCTGATCATGCGGTGCGGATGGTCGGGTTCCTCGCCGCGCCCATCGCCGAGTGATCTTGTTCTTCTGGCCTATTCTGGCTTCGTCCGCCCACCAGATTTCGATATCCGTGCCTGGCAGGCGGGTCGCCTTGATTTCTGCCAGTGCGGTAGGGAAGTCTTTTTAAAAACCTCGCCCTCCAGTTCGTTCTGGACATAGTGGCGAGGCCGAGCCGACAGCTTGGCAAAGCCCAGAGCTTTCAGTTCGCGTCCGACGGTGGTTTCGTCGATGGATATCCGGAATTCCTCAAACAGCCACTGAACGAGGTCCTTGCGCCGCCAACGCACCACACCGTGGATAGCGGGGATCGGACCGCTTTCAACGATCTTCGCCAGCGCCTGCCGTTGCGCGTCGTTCAGCTTCGCGCGTCCACCCGGCGCTTTTCCGTTGATCAGTCCATCGGGACCGCGCTCGTTAAACCGCACGACCCAGTCGCGGACGATCTGCACCGTCACGCTGCCGAGGCGAGCGGCATCTGAACGAGAGCCGCCGTCGTAGATCGACGCCAGCGCAAGCAAGCGCCGGGCTTGATCGGCATTCTTCGTTTGCCGAGCCAACTGCCGGAGCGCCAACCCATTAAAGTCCTGTCGCAAAGATATCGCCCACCGCAAACCTCCTGTTTGCAGCATCGATTCAGATTCGAAGCCCAAAAGGAATCCCACGAGAGTCAGAAATCGCGCTCGTTGGTATGAGCGATCGATGGCAGGGAACGGAGGAGGAGAGCCCAATGGCAGCAGATCGCTGACTGGCCGTTCAAGCGGCCGGTCGTACGCAGTCGAAGCGCCATGGGTAAGCTTATCCAGGCCCTTTAGAAGCTGAGGGCCATCGTGACAAGCGCGGCGAAGACCATGATGACGCCGTAGGGGATCTTGCGAGTGACGCGAATTTCTTCGATCCGCATGATCACGGCGTAGTGCGCGAACGCCAACGGCATCGGCAACCTCAAGGCCAGCATGGTCAAGATCCCGCCGATCAGCAGGAAGACGGCGAAGGGGAGCATGCCGTGCCAGCCGACGAAGAGGCCAATCGGCAGGAATAGTTTGGCGTCGCCGGCACCGAACAGCCGAAAAGCCCAAAGCGCTACCCCGAGCGTGAAGAGCAGTAAGCCAGCTCCGATATCGCCGCCGACGCCTTCGAGTGAGAAGAGCGCGGCGCCGATGTCCTGTGTTGTCGTGAGCCGGATCATGGCGCCCAGCGCGTAGACGGAGACGAGCGCGAGCACGACGCCATTCGGAATGCGCCAGCGCTGGAAGTCGCTCCAGGCGGAGTAAAGAAAGAGCGCCGCCGCTACCAAAGGGATTATATTGATAAGTTCTGTCATGTTTCACCAGTTCTGCGCGATAGGTGATCTCAGATGCAATTGTGCTGCTCTTCCAAAGGCTTCGCAAGAAACCGCGGATCAGAAAAGCTCAAGAAATATTAACGGATGTCATGTTTCCGCAGGTGGTCTCTCTATTAACCCTTAAAAAGTAGGGGCTATGATTTTAACCATAACCCAAAGATGGCTCATACCACTTCGTATTAGAAGTTGACGATATAATAATTAAGGGATTATTAATAATGTCAGTCGGAGAGGCGGTCTCGATGACAGGCGGGGGCCGGGAAAATAAGCGGTCACGCAGAAAGTATACTGTGTTGGAGGTAATTCTCGATGAAAGCATTTTTGACAAAAGTCCCCGCTTTCGCGCGGGAAGAAGACGGCGTAGCGCTGACTGAATACCTTATTCTGCTTGGTCTGCTCGTCGGCGGGGTGATTGTTTCGGTGAGCACCATCGGAGATCAACTTGGCATTTATTGGGGTGAATGGGCGACTTATTTCACCAATACAGATATGGGCACGTAATTCGAGATTTTCAGAGAGAGGGGTTTGTTAACCCCTCTCTCGTAATTTAGTAATTGTCGATAAGGCTATTTTGATAAAGTATGGAGTATCGGCGATGCGCTCCTCGACGATCATCAGTCTCGTTGTTGCTCTTCTACTTGCTGTCGCCGCCGTTTTTGGCACGCGTACCTACCTCGCTGATCAGCGGGCGCGGCTTGCCGCAAACAGCGGTGCGAAATCCTCGGAAAAGATGCTTGTTGTTGCCGCCAAGGCCATGCGCTTCGGCGATCGAGTACGCCCAGAAAATCTGAAGACCATTCCTTGGCCCTCGGAGGAAAGACCGGAGGGCTCCTTCCAGGCAATCCAGGCGGTGCTCGGCGACAAGGACGAGCCGCGCTATGCCATGGAAGCGATCGATCCGGGAGAGCCGGTGCTGACTTCAAAGATTACCGGCGCTGGCGAACGTGCCACCCTGTCGGCGGCCCTTGATCAAGGGATGAAAGCGGTTTCCATTCGCGTCAACGATGTGCTCGGTGTCGCCGGCTTCGTGCGTCCCTCGGATCGGGTCGATGTACTCCTGACCCGCGTTATCCGCAACCCCAAGAGCGGCAATGAGCAGACCTCGGTGGATGTATTATTGCAGGGTGTGAAGGTGCTCGCCGTCGACCAGACAGCCGACGAGCGCAAGGACGAACCCTCGATCGTCAAGACGGTCACTTTCGAGGTGACGACCGCCGAGGCGCAGCGCCTGACGCTTGGCACCAATATCGGCACGCTCTCGCTTGCGCTTCGCAACATCTCCTCGGCCTCTGTTGAGCAGACGCGGCCGGTCACAGTCGCGGATCTAGGGGGCGGCCCGGTCGCGGTCGAACTCGCGCAAAACGCCGACGATGGGCGATTCGAGCAGATCGAACGCATGCTTCGCCAGGTCGGCGACGACCTTGGGGGACGGATCAACTCCGTCGAAAGTCGCATAAAGGCACCGGTAGGTGAAAAACAGGTGCAAATTGTCGAGCGAAACGTCGATCCGGTCTTGCCGGTGGAGCCGAAGTGGGCGACCGTCGGTGTCTGGAGTGCGACCAAACGGGAAGAGTACCGGGTGGGGCAGATCCAGTAACAGGTGATGCAGCCTACCCTGAGGCGGGGGTAGGGCCGACTTCGAGGAGAGGGGGCGTACGCAGGAATGTTGAGGGGAAGTACAAGATACACGGCAAGACGCAAGGCCCTCGCGGCGACGGTTGCGCTTGTTTCGGCCTGCGGCCTTTGGGGGCCCGGCCTTATCGGTTCGGCGGACGCGCAGGAGAAGTTCATCAATCTCGGCGGGGCGGTTCAACAGGTGGTGCTGCCACCGAACGACACGATGACGATTGCAACAGGCAAGCCTTTCGGCGATCTCGTCATCGGCAGCGCAGAACTCATCGACGTGGTGCCGCTTTCCGACAAATCGCTTTTTATCCGCGGCAAGAAGACCGGGGCGACCAACATATCGGTCTATGGCGATGACAAGAAGCTTCTCGGCGTCATCGACATCCGCGTCGCCAGCGATTTCAGCGAAGTAGCATCGGCGATCCGCTCCGCCTCGCCGGGGTCACGGGTCCGGGTGATCAACTCGAATGATCGTATCCGCCTGACGGGCATGGTGCGCGACGCCACCGAGTTGCAGCGGGTGCTTGAAATCGCCCAGTCCTATTCGGACCAGCCGGTTCTCAACCAGTTGCGCGTCAACGATTCCCAGCAGGTCATGCTGGAGGTTCGTGTGATCGAGGCGTCGCGTCAAACCGGTCGCGACCTCGGCATCGGTTGGGCAGGGGCGGGCAGGAATGGCATCGGCAAGGCCACGACCAGTCAGGGCATCGGTGTGAAGGATGGTGCCCTGGTTCGAACCCTCGAAGATGCAGCGGGCGCAGCCACCGGCATGCAACCCTTTGGGCAACTAATTGCCAAGGTTCTCGAGATCTCCGGCGGCCAGATCGACGTCGTCATCAACGCCCTCGAACAAAAGGGTCTGGTTCGACGCCTCGCACAGCCAAACCTGATTGCCATGAGCGGCGAGACAGCCAGCTTCCATGCCGGTGGTGAGGTGCCGATCCAGACGACGGTGGCCAACGGCGCAACGGTCGCGACGCAGACCGACTATCGTCCTTT
Organism: Ensifer sp. EB106-03-01-XG145; assembly: GCF_058792075.1. NCBI lineage: Bacteria > Pseudomonadati > Pseudomonadota > Alphaproteobacteria > Hyphomicrobiales > Rhizobiaceae > Ensifer > Ensifer sp. EB106-03-01-XG145. The sequence continues at coordinate 168,190 of NZ_JBYTEC010000004.1, forward strand.
TGGTGTGCGGTTGACATTTACACCAGTAGTCCTTGACGGCGGGCTCATTAGCTTGAGGGTTGAGCCGGAAGTTTCCGAACTCGACACATCGATCAACGTGAATGGCAATCCGGGCTTTATTTCGCGCGCGGCCAAGACGACCGTGGCGTTGCGTGATGGCCAGAGCTTTGCCATGGCCGGGTTGCTGCAATCGATAAACTCCAAGGATATTCAGCAGCTCCCGGGCTTGGGGCAGCTGCCGGTGATCGGTGCGCTCTTCCGCTCGACGAGCTTCCTAAAGCGCGAATCCGATCTGGTGATCGTCGTTACCCCGCACATCGTACGGCCGGCGGCACCGGGCGAGGCGCTCTATAGTCCGCTTGAGCAGACGCGTTCATCCAATGACGTGGAGCTTTTTGCACTCGGCGTTCTGGAGGTGGACAAAGACATGCTCCGTCGCTTCCGCAACGGCGAAGGCGTCACTGGCCCATATGGCCACAGGCTCGATCTCGACACAGGAGGCGTCGTTGCTGTTGCGAAAAAGTAGGCGCACGCTTCTGGTGCTGGCAATCGCGAGCCTTGTCTCGAGCTGTGCCGATTATATGAACCACAGAGATTCGATCACGTTTGGCCTTGGCAACGCGGCAGAAGCCAACAAAGCTATCCACACCCAGGATCCGTTCCCACGCGTGGCGCAGAACACGCGAATCGCGACCGATGGCAAGGTAGTGAGCAGAGCTGTACGTACCTATCAGGGGGGCGGGGGGGCGCCGGCGTTCGTGATCCCGCCCGCGGGGGCGGGGGGCAACGGCGCAATGCCCGGCAACTGACGGGCAAAGGCAGAGTTTGATGCGGCAGCAGTGCCGGAAAGGAATGTAATAAAAACAACGCGACACGACGGTAAGCCGCCGCGATCGGAGAGGCATGCCAATGTTGAACAGGGCAATAAAACGGTTTTGGGACGACCATCGGGGTTACGTCATCGCGTTGACGCTTATTGCCATGCCGCTGTTGCTCGGCTTCTCCCTCATCGTTATCGACGTCGGCCGCAGCGCCAATCTCCATACCGATCTGCAGAACGCGGTCGACGCCATGGCGCTGGCGGGTGCCCGCGAGCTCGACGGCCGCGACGACGCGATCACCCGCGCCGAAGCTGCGATCGAAAAGCTGGCCAACACTGCGGCCTTCGGCGACGGCGGGGCCGGCTTCTCGCTCGGCTCTTATATCACTGTGTCCTATGACGCGGGGAATGATGCGGCCAGCACGGTGACGGTCAAGTTCCTGAAGGGCATTCCCGGTGACGGGACCTTCGCGGGCGACGACGACGATCCAATTACCGAGGCGATGGTCACGACGGACCCGAACGAGGCCGGCTATGCCTGGGTCACGGCCAAGGACCAGGCGATGCAGACGATCTTCCCGCTGCCCGTCGGCCTCAACCGCGATACGATCAATGTGTCCGCCGATGCGGTCGCAGCCTATCGGGTCAGTGCCTGCGACGTCACGCCGATCTTCATCTGCAATCCTTACGAGCCGGTTGGCAACAGCAGTGCGACCGTCAGCGAACAGGCAGCGGAAGAGTTGCATAACAAATTCGCCGCCGGCGATCTCTATGGTCGCCAGATCGAGCTGCACAGTACATCGTCCTCCAATCCCGGACCGGGCAATTTCGGTTTCCTAAGGACACCTTTGGGCAGTGGTGCGTCGGTGCTGGCAGAGGCCCTTGCTACCGGCAATCCGGGCACCTGTTACACGAAGGACAACCTCGATACCGAAACCGGCGCAAAGGCGGGACCGGTGGAAGCCGGCGTGAACACCCGCTTCGGTTTGTACTCGGGATCGTTCAACAGTGCCCGCAATGACGGTCGCTACCGACCGGCCGACAATGTGCGCTCAGCACAGAACCAGACGGGTGGTGCCAGCAAAATCTGCGGCGACTATAACCCGGTCATGGACGGAAGCACAGTCGGAGATGTCACCAAGGCGGTGCCGCTCGGCTACGGCGCCACCATGACTGCGATGGGCGGCGGCAAGATCAGCAGCAGCAACAACTGGAACTATAACACCTATTGGAATGTCGCGCAGGGTGGCTCGGCACCGTCGGTCACCGCCGTCCTCAGTAACCACTCGAGCTATCCGGGCGGTGGTGCTTCCGCACCGAGCCAGCCCTCCGCCTACGACGTCTATCGCTACGAACTCAACAACCCGTCGCTGATCAGCCACGCCTCGGCAAACGGAGAAAAAGGTACGCCGGGGACGGGCGGCCAGTGCTACACGGGGCCGGCGCTTTCGAACTATACCGCGGATGAATATGGCGATCGCCGCGAGATCTTCTCCGCCATCGTCAATTGTGGCTACGAAGCCTCGGTTGGCCATCTGAACGGCCATAAGGCCACCCAGGCGATTGCCTTTGCGCGCATGTTCCTGACGAAGCCGGCGGTCAAGGACGCCAGCGAACGCTATCTCTCGCTGGAGATGATCGACATCAGCGGCAAGGGCGGGCGAGGCACGCTTGACGAGTTCCTGCGCGAAGAAACGGAGCTGGTCCGATGATCATCGCTCTGCGAAAATTCATCTCCGATCGCTTCCGTCGCGGCTTCTGGCCGAGCGATGACGGCGCGGTGCTGACCGAAGCGTTGGTTGCCGTGCCCTTCATTACGATATTTGCGGCCGGTATTCTCGAGTTTGGCAATATCTTCTGGCAGCGGATGCAGATCGACGCCGGCCTCAGGGACGCCGGCCGTTATCTCGCGCGATGCCGGCCGGATTCGGGGACTTACGACCCAACGTGCAACGAGACGACCGCCAAGCTTATCGCCTTCTATGGAACGCAAAGCCCGGCCGCAGGCGCGGCATTGCGTGTTGCCGGTTGGGGGCCTGCTTTGTCCGACATCACGATTACGCCGGCGGACGCGAACGGTACGATTACGGTGCAGACCGCGCATCTCTACCAGAGTTCGCCTGTCTTTTCCTGGCTCGGTCTCGACGCGATCACCATCAGTTCCTCTCACGAAGAGAGGTATATCGGATGGTAAAGCGGCGATCGCCCGTCTCCTTTTGGCAGGACCAGTATGGCGTGACGCTCACCGAAGGGCTGATAACGCTGCCGCTCGTGCTTTTGGTGTTCGCGGCTTTCGTCGAGTTCGGTTACGCCATGTCGCAGTGGAACCAGACGGTGAAGGCCCTGCAATTTGGCGCCCGCCTCGCAGCCGTCTCCGATCCCTTGACCAGCGACTTCGCCGACGTGTTCCCGACCGACGCCGACGATCCGTTGAACAACGGTGACGCGACCCCGAACGACGCGACGATATCGTCGACCTGCGGGCCGGCCCTCGCCAATTGCAGCGACGAGCTAAACCGGGTCGTCATGGGAAGCGACGGTGTCTGCGGGGTGGCGGGGGACCCGAACCCGGGCATCTGCGACCTCAACTGGCGCATACAGCCGGCAAACCTGGTGGTCACCTACCAGCGCTCGGGGCTCGGCTATTGGGGGCGGCCGAACGGGCCGGTGCTGACCATGCGGCTGGAAGTGCGAAACGTCACATTCGACCTGCCGCTGCTTGGCGCTCTGCTGGGATTGGATCAGATCGAAGTTCCCGCTCACCCGGTGACACTGACGACGGAAGACCTAGAGACATGTTCAACCTGCTGAGCCCGTCAATATTGCGTGGGGGAGCGAGATGACCGCACACATGAACTTTGCAACGACCACCAAGATCCTCGTTCTCTCCGACGACGCGGCAGCGGCGAGCGTCATGCTCGACACGTTCGGGTCGCTGTCGCGTTACGAAGCGCGGCACATGTCGTTGAGTGCGCTTGACGAGGCGGGAAGGGTCGATCCGACACAGTTCAACCTGATCGTGCTCGACGTCGACTGCGGCGACATGCTCTGCCGCCCGGAGATTTTCGCGTTTCGTGCCAGCCATCGCAATATTCCGATGGTCATCGTTTCCGAGGTTCTGTCTGATGAACTGATGCGGCCGTTGTTCCGGCTGAACGGTGACGACTGGCTGAAGAAGCCGCTTGAGCGTCGTGCTCTGATCGAGATGATCTCGACCCATGCACCAGGCGTCGACGGCAACGAGAGCCGGGTTCATGCCATCGTTGCTGCCGTAGGCGGGGCCGGGGCGAGCGTCATTTCCTCGTCGCTTGCCCATCTCTTGGCGCAGCCGACGAAGGGCGTCGCGCCGCGTGTTGGTCTGTTTGATCTGGATTTCTCGTCCGGATCGCTCGGCTACTACCTCAACCTTCTCAACGACTACGATCTGAAGACCGTCATCGCCAATCCGGCGCGTGTCGATCTCGAATTCATCGATCTCGTACGTAAGCGTCATTCCGGCGGGTTCACGCTGCTGTCGTTCAAACAGCCGTCCCTGCTGCTCGAGGCCAAAGGGGCCGAGCTGGTGCTGCGCATGCTTGATGTCGCATCCTTTGAAAGTGACCACATGGTGATCGACGTTCCCTATTACGAAACGCCCTGGAAGAGCGACGTATTGGGGTCGGTCAACAGCGTCTCAATCGTCACCGAGATGACCATCCCGGCGCTCCATCAGGCCAAGGATCTGTTCGCCGACTTGGTGCGGCAGCGCGGCAGTGCCGACTCTATCCAGGTGGTCATCAACAAGTATCATACCAAGCTCTTCAGCCTTGGGGTGCGTCGCGAGCAGGTGGACAAAGTGTTCAATGATACGCATGCGCACATCATCCCCTATGACTGGGACACGCTGAGTGAGGCCGTGAACCGCGGCGTTCTGCCCGACGAGGTCAACTCGCGATCGCCCTTCTGCGCCGCCGTTGGCAAGCTCGGAGCGCTCGTCAGATGAGGGCATTCCTCTACGGCAGCAGTGGATCGGTGGACCGAAGCAGCGCTGGCTTCGGTCGTGGCCGGTTGACGCAGGCCGTGTTGCTCTTGAGTGCGCTGGCGCTCACGCCGGTTGCTACTGGAGCATTGGCAGGCGGGACGGTGCCGCGCAGTCTCGGGCCGAAAACGAGCACGGTCGTAACGATCGAGAAAAGATATCCGATTGGCACGATCGTGGTCGGCAGTCAGGAGCGGACCCTCGATCTGGTCATTTCAGGCAATCGCGCGATCCGCTATCGGATCGGCGTCGGCCGCGACGGTTTCCGTTGGAGCGGCGTGGTGAAGGTTGGGCGGAAGGCCGAGTGGCCCGATTGGCGACCGCCGGCCGAGATGAAGGCGCGCGCACCAGAACTGCCGGAGCTGGTGCCTCCCGGTCCATTCAATCCCCTCGGCGCACGGGGCATCTATCTCTACCGGGGGAAAGCCGACACACTTTACCGCATCCACGGAACAAATGAGCAGTCGACGGTCGGGCAATTCGCCTCGTCCGGCTGTTTCCGCATGAGCAATGCCGACATCATCGATCTCTACGAGCGGGTGAGGGTCGGAGCAACGGTGATCGTCGAATAGTCGAACAAGGTGGGAAGCGATGGCAACCGGGTTCATTGGACGTTTCTACAAGCAGCAGCAGCCGGATGAGGAGAACGTTCGGGAGGCTCCTGAGCCTGGCTCGATGCCCGTGGCCGAGGCCGCGTCCATACCCAGTCCGGAGGCAGCCGGCGCTGCGGCAAGTGCCAGGCTGGAAGAGTCACTCGGGCTCGACATGGTGGCCGAGCGGGTCAATCTGCATCGCTACCTGCTCGACCGCATCAACCTCGGCATACTCGACACGATGGACGACGAGGAAATTGCCACCGAGATCAGGCCGCTCGTCAAGGATTACATCCGGCGCAACAATTTCCCGCTCAATGCCAAGGAAATCAGCGACCTGATCCGCGACATCACCGACGAGATGCTCGGACTCGGGCCGATCGAGCCGTTGCTTGCCGATGACTCGATCGCCGATATCCTGATCAACGGTTACAACAGCGTCTACGTCGAACGGCGTGGCAAGCTTGAAAGTACGGCGGTACGCTTTAAGGACGAAGATCACCTGCTCCGCGTGATCAACAAGATCGTCTCTGCCGTCGGACGACGTGTGGACGAGTCGACACCGCTCGTCGATGCTCGGTTGAAGGATGGATCGCGCGTCAACGTCGCCATCCGGCCGATCTCGGTCGACGGGCCGCTCGTCTCGATCCGCAAGTTCACGCGCAAGCCGTTGACGCTGGAGCGCTTGGTCGAGAATGGCGCCATGGCGAACGCGATGCGAATTCTGTTGAGTGCTGCGGTCAAAGGCCGGGTGTCGATGGTCGTCTCGGGCGGCACAGGCTCGGGCAAGACGACCCTGCTCAACGCCCTGTCGTCGCAGATTTCGACCAAGGAGCGCCTGATCACCATCGAAGACGCGGCCGAATTGCAGCTGCAGCAACCGCATGTCGGACGGCTGGAAACCAGGCCGCCGACGCTCGATGGCCGTAACGAAGTGCGCCAGCGCGAGCTCCTGAAGAATGCGCTGCGCATGCGACCCGATCGCATCATCGTCGGCGAGGTGCGCGGGGAAGAGGCGTTCGACATGTTGCAGGCGATGAACACCGGCCACGAAGGTTCGATGACGACCATTCACGCCAACACACCGCGCGATGCCGTCGGTCGGCTCGAGCAGATGGTCGGCATGGCGGGCATGCCCATGTCGCAGCTCAGCATCCGCTCGCAGATCGCCTCGGCAATCACCATCATTGTTCAGGTCCAGCGCCTGAGCGACGGCAGCCGCAAAGTGGTTTCGATTTCCGAGATCACTGGCATGGAGGGCGAGGTGGTGCAGATGCAGGAGATCATGCGATTCAGGCGAACCGCTACCGACGAGAACGGCCGCATCCACGGCGAATTCCGGGCGACCGGCCTTCGGCCCCGCTTCGTCGAGGAATTCGCGGAGCTTGGAATCGTGATTCCTTCGGCGATCTTTGATCCGGGAAAACCTCTGCAAACGGGAGCTGTTGAACCATGACTCTGCTGCTCCTCTACGCTGCGGTCTTCATCGCTGCGCTGGTTTCCGTCGAGGCGCTGTTGCGCAGCTACTTTCGGAAGTCCGAGCGGCAACGCGCCGTCAATCATCGGCTAAGCCTGCTCGATGGGAGCGAGGACCACCTAAAGACTTACCGTGCGATGCTGAAGGAGCGCGGCGCCGACGAAGATTGGCGATCCATGCCGCTGGTTCAGCGCGCCCGGCAGTTCTATGCTCAGTCAGGCATCAAGTTCGACGCGCAGCGTTTCGCGCTCTACGGGATCGCTGGCGCGGTGCTGATCTGGTTGGTCGTTCAATTCCTGGTTCCGAGCACCCTCGTCCGGATTCCCGTCTTCCTGCTAATCTGCCTTCTCGTTCCCGTCATTGTCGTCTGGCGCATTCGGGCGAGCCGGATTCGCAAATTTACCCTGAAGCTTCCCGAGGCACTCGACGTTGCCAATCGCAGCCTATCTGCGGGTCATCCGCTGCCGGCTGCAATTTCGCTTGTAGCGCGCGAAATGCCCGATCCGGTTGGTACGGAATTTGGGCTGCTCTCGGATGAGTTGACCTATGGCACCACCTTGGATGACGCCCTCGTCAATCTCAGTCACCGCGTCGGTGCGGAAGACTTGAACCTGCTGGCAATCGCCTTGAGCGTCCAGGCAGGCACCGGCGGTAATCTGGTCGAAATCCTGCAAAATCTCTCGAAAACCCTGCGTGATCGCACGATGCTGAAAGCCAAGGTCAAAGCGATTTCGTCAGAAGGGCGTATCACCGCGATTTTCATGTCGGTCTATCCGTTCCTTCTCTACGCGATGATCAGGGCGCTTGCGCCGACTTACTTCGATCCGGTGTGGGCGAGCGGCCACGGCACGACCATCGTGGCCGTGCTGGGCGTGGTCATGATCATCGGCAACATCATTCTCTACAAGATGGTCAACTTCGAATATTGAGGCCGCTATGGGCGAGTACGGAATCTACATCGTCGTCTTCCTTGCGGTTCTGATATTCACCGCCGTTACTTCGGAGCTGGTGTTTCGCCGACGCGCGATCGGCCTCCGATTGTCGGAGACGACCGCAAAGGCAGGTGCCGACGACCTTCAGCTCGGCGATAGCACCCTTGTCGACCTGGGAGAGGCGGAGAACCGCCTGATCCGCCGCTATTTCGAAATTACCAGGCGCGACCAAAATGCCAATTCCACACAGAACCGGCTGATCCGGGCGGGATATTTCGGAGCCAGAGCGGTTACCGTCTTTCAGGTGGTGCGAGCGCTCCTTTGCGGCGTGGTCATGGTTGCGGCGGCTTGGGCTTTGGACCGATTCGCGCCGCAGATGTCCAGGCTTGCGATCCTGCTCGTCGCGATCATTGCGACCGGCGCCACTTTCGTGCTGGTGAACATCTACATCGACCGGCGCGGTGACGCCAAGGAGCGGGAATACCGGCGGCTCTTCCCAGACTTCATGGATATGCTGATCGTGTGCCTTGACGCGGGCATGAGCATTGAGGCGGCAGCGGATCGTGTCGCCCGGGAGTTCGTCCAGAAACGTCAGGATTTTGGTTTGCATTTGTCGATCATGATGCTGGAGGTGCGCGGCGGCCGCCGTCTGCGAGAAGCCCTGACCAATCTTGCTACGCGCTTGAGGATCGACGAAGCGCGCGCGCTTGCCGTGCTCTTCCGCCAGTCGGAGGAGCTTGGAACGAGCGTTACCCTGACGCTGCGCGTCTACAGCAAGGAAATGCGTGATCTCAGGCTCGTGCGGGCCGAGGAGAAGGCCAATGCCCTGCCGATCAAGATGCTGTTGCCGCTCGGTGCCTTCCTGTTTCCCGTCAGTCTCATCATCGTGCTCGTCCCTATCGTCCTTCGCGTCATCGGCATTCTCACCGGCTTGAAGCCCGGTGGCTAGATAGGAGTGAGGCTCTATGCAGTATTCGCAAAGCCAAGACCGTGAAGACTTTGCCCTCGCGCTTGATCGGCGCATGCCGGTGGCACCGCTAAGTCTTGAAGAAACCGGACTGGAATTGTCGTTCCTGCTGCGTCTGGCGGCCAAGTGCGCGACCGAGCAGGACACGGTTACAGCTTCGCACCTTGCCGAACGGATGAAGCTGTCGAAAGTACTGACAAACCTCCTCATCAAGGAGTTGGTGAAGCTGTCCTATCTCGAAGCGAGAGGGCTTGCGGGAGAGGACGTCAAGTCCGACATCCGCTACGCGCTCTCGATGAAGGGCCTGGACTACGCTCAGACGGCGGCGCGGCAGTCGGAATATGTCGGCCCGGCTCCCGTGCCTCTCGATGCCTTCTGCCGCCAGATCGGCTTGCAGTCGATTCACCACGAACGCGTCACCTCCGAGCGGCTGATCCGGAGTCTCGAGGGGCTGGTGCTGTCGCCGGCGCTGGTCGAGAAACTTGGGCCTGCCGTCAATTCGGGTCGTTCCATCCTGCTCTATGGCCCCCCGGGCAATGGCAAGACGAGCATCGCCGAGCGAACCTCGGAGCTCTTCCTCCAGACGATCTGGGTGCCCTACGCTATCGAAGTCGGCGGCTATGTTATCAGTTTCTATGACGAGGCGACGCACCAGCCTGTGCGCGAGCCGGCGGTTAGGTCGCATCCGAAGGCGGACCAGCGATGGGTGGAATGCCGGCGGCCGGTCATCAAGACCGGTGGCGAACTCACCCTGGATCTGCTGGACCTGACCTACAACCCGGGATCCAATGTCTACGAAGCGCCAGTGCATCTGAAGGCATCGGGTGGCGTCTTCATCATCGATGATTTCGGCCGCCAACAGGACCGGCCGCAGGCGCTGATCAACCGCTGGATCGTGCCGCTCGAGCGTGGCTACGACTTCCTGACATTGCATACCGGCAAGAAGTTCAAGGTGCCCTTCGATGAGCTCGTCGTCTTTTCGACCAACATTGCGCCGCGTGAACTCTCCGATGAAGCCGGCCTGCGGCGCCTCAAATATAAGATATTTGTGAATAACCCCTCGCCAGATGAATATATCCGCATCTTCGAGTCCTACGCGCGCGAGGTCGCGATAAACTTGTTGAGCGATGATTTGCGCCTGTTCTACGATCGAAAATACAAGGGAGATACGCTGGCGTCCTGTTACCATCCCAAATACCTCCTGGATTTCATCGCCTCCTATTGCGAGTTCAATGACCTGCCGAAGGTCGCGTCGCTGGAGATGCTTGAGCGGGCTTGGGGAGGGGTGTTCACATTGGATTGAGGCGGGAGACTGAGTCGCTCTCGGCAGGGACGTAGCCTTGTTAAAGAATGTCTGAAATACTCGTGCAAGCTGGCCATCGGCGCAAGAGCGCAAAACATTTAAAGCGAGTGCGGTCCAGCGGGGGTCACGTGGGGTTCGGGGATCGGTAAAGTCAGGGCCGTGGCCCAGATTGCTGACGGAGGAAGTCGATGACGCATATTTCGAATGTCGATGTGGAAATCGAGCCCGACGTCGAATTGCGGGGCAGAGAGTACGGTGCGAAGGAGCCAATCCGTTCGAGAAGCATGCCGATTATTGCGCTGGGACTCATGCTGCTGCCGCTCAACGCCGGCATCCTGCTTTACACGGCAAAGAATGCCGCAGACGTGCGCGAAAGCCGCGAAACCCTTTCTGCACTCAAACGCTCGATCGACGGCCTGAAGCAGCAGATCAGCAAACAGGCCGTGAACATCGCCAGCGGGGCCAAGGCCGATGATATGGCGGCTGTTCGTAAATCCGTTGAAGAGTTGCAGAAGGATGTCGCTGACCTCGATGGCCGCATGGGTACGAGCATGTTCGCATCCAGTGGCAGCATGATCATCAGCGCGCCGGGGAAAGAAGTGACCCAGCGGCTGGCACCATCATCCTATTCGGTGTCCGCTCCGGAATCCGCTGTTGACGATGTCCTCGCCGCAGCTGACCCTCAGGGCGGTTCCATCGCCAACCTGCCGCGCTATGAACGAACTGTCTCGGCGGATGGCAAGCTTGTTCTAAGAAAGGTGCGCTAGAGCAATTCCAGGAAAAGTGGGAAACGTTTTTCCGTCCGGAATTGCGTAATTTCAAAGGCTTAGATCACTTCAGTGTTTCGATGAAACAATGAAATGATCGAGGTTGAGCGCGCCTCCGCGCAGGTTCTTGCTTCGCGGACAGGGCAGTGCCGCCGCGCTTCGCGCTCCCAGAAGAAGTTGCAAGGGGACCTCACGCCAGGCGGTTTAGCGCTGAAGGAGTTCAGCGAAGGGCGACTTACCGCTGAGCGTACTTGACGCTGTTTTTCATCAATTCGAGGTTCTTCGCCGTGGTCTCGTTTGACGGGTCGATCTCGTATGCTTTCAGGAAGTAGGTGCGGGCCCCGGGCAGGTCACCGCGCAGCAGGTGGGAATAGCCGATATTGTTGTAGTAGACGGCTGTGCCGCCGATCATCTTGGAAAGCTGCGCATAGGCACGATCCGAGGTATCAAAGCGACCAACCATGTCGGACGAGGCCGCAAAGCCCAGCCATGCCGCAGGATCCCGCGGAAAGACCTCAACCGCCCGCTTGTAGATCGCGTAGGACTTTCCGTAGTTCTTCTCTTGGAACTGGAGCTTGCCCGTGGTCACCAGCTCATCGTCCTTGTAGAAGGCGACCGCCGAATCATCGTTGAGCGTTTTCGCGCTATCGCCGAAGGCGGCGACATCGTCGAGTGCATCCGATTGGCACCCGCCTAGCAACAGCACCCCCGCGAGCAGCGTAACGCGGCCTATTTTGCTCCGAGACATTTCCATTACATTCCCCCGATTGCGGGCATCCTAGCCTCGCCAAGAAATGAGCTCACCGGAAATCTTCCAGAAAAATAGCTAATAAAGATAGAATTGAAACTGAGAGTCGCAATAAAGAGACACATGCCGGCTGGCCGGCCGCATCTGCCTTCGTAATTTCGCCTTTCAGCCCTGCGAATCAAGGGGTTGGAGCCGACAGACTTCGATGAGGGCGGCCCCGTGAAACCGCGAGATATTCCGAATCAAGGCGGCAATCTCGTAAGCGTCAATTAAGCATCATCTTATATTTTCTGTCTGACACATCCCACATCGGGTGGGCGGGCATAAAGGAGCGGAGCCATGCGAGCGTTAGCGCTGACCATCATTCGACTTGGGCCCTGCGGAGCCTACTTGCTCGCAACCATCTCACTCCTGAGTGTCGCGCTGCTTGGTAACACTCCGTCCAGCCCGCTCGCCTGGGCCTTGTACACGACCATGTTGCCGACGACGCGCACGCTTTTACTCAGGCTCGTAACCGCTTCCGACATGGTCTTTTGGGGCGTGACCTTTACGCTCCTTGTCGCCGCCGCGGTTGGCGGCTATGTGGCGGTCCGGCCGGAGCGATATCTGCAGCTGCGCTTCCTTCATGCGCACTTGGCGCTCATCGCCTCCGGGCTCGCTGTGCTCCAGATATCGCAAAACAGTGCCGGGCTCGCCAGTGTTTCGTTTTCGCAACTTCCGCCAGTTGACTGGTCGCTCGTCGACGGCTCGTCTGCGGCGTTCGCCTTGTTCTTTCTGATCCTCTTGGCCTGCGTTAGCGCTCATGCGGCGATCATCAAGAGCATCCGTTTCGCTCGTCATTGCACCAAATGAAATGAAGAGCCCGCCGAGGATGTCTACTAACGAGAGCTCACGGACTTCCAATCCGGGATCGAGGATATCGCTTCACGCATTGATCTGATGCTATGCGATCAAGCAGGCGGCTCTCGGCAAGGGAGCTGCGGCAAGTCGTCTGAGCTGCCGCCGGAAAATTGTCTATTTTTGCGGCTGTAGGTTGATCGGACGCTACCCACATCAAGGCGAATACTCTTGCGCGGAAGTTATTAAGAGCACTCATGGAGCCACCATCAATCGTCAACGACTTGGCCTCGATCATCCAGACGTCCCTGGCGCCTGTCTTCCTGCTCGCCGGTACAGCCGGTTTTGTCAATGTCTATGCGACACGTCTCGGCAGGGTCTCGGATCGGGTTAACGAGGTGGGGGAAAAGGATGGGGACGATGAGGCGCGTCGCATACAACTGGACTATCTGCGCCGGCGGACGTTTGCCCTGGAGATAGCGGTCGCCTTGGGAACCTTGGCTGCGATCTGTACTGGCTGCGCGATCCTTAACCTGCTTGCCGGCGCGCTCGCGTTCGGCTTCCGTGAGGAGAACCTGTTCTGGTTCTTCGGCGGTGCGATCGTCTCGCTCATCGTCTCGCTCGTGGCGTTCCTGTTTGAGATGCTTATCGCCGGGCGGAACATGCTGCGCCAGATGCGGATGGATCAGTCGGCTGCCGGACGCGACTGAGCTTCGCGAGACATGGCGGGCTGAGAATGGAGCCCGCCTTTTCCGTCTATCTCGGCTCGCATTGGGGGCGTCCGGACCGAGTGACGAAGACGTTCCCACGGTTTGCCCGTTGAGCTTTATCGCGCCTCCGCAGGACCTCTGCCTTGCCCATTTAGAAGCCAGGCAATGTTCACCTGCAGAATTTTCGCGCCAGCATGTTGGGCTTTCAGCCCGGAGCCGCGCCAGGTCATGCCACCGGAATAGCCGGCCGTGGGGGGATCCAGAACTGAACTTCCTCGTGTCGACTTTTGGCTCGAAGCGAGGTCCTTCCTTGACGACTCGCCTCTTTCTTCCAATACCGTCACTCAACGTGCGCGGCGAGGTGGCGAAACATGGCGATGCTTCTGGTTCCGGGTTTCATGCTCGACGCCGATCTTTGGCGTGACGTGGTTCCCGCGCTGGGCGAATTTGGCCCCGCCACATACGCTGATCTTTCGCAGGACAGTTCCATACCGGCTCTGGCCCGCCGCGCCCTCGGGGAAGCGCCGTCCAAATTCGTGCTCGTCGGCTTCTCCATGGGTGGCTATGTCGCTCGGGAAATCGTCCGGCAGGCCGCCGACCGGGTAACCGCCCTTATCCTGATCGCAACATCCGCGCGCGGTGACAGCGATGTTGAGCTTCAGCGGAAGAAAACAATCGCTGGACAGACTGGCAGTGCCGTCTTCAAGGGGCTGAGCAGGACGGCTGTGGTCTCGTCGCTGCACCCTGACAATGCCGAGCGGGCAGATATCGTTGCGCGCATCCAGGCGGCAGGGCAGCGATTGGGCGGCGACGTGTTTCGCAGGCAGTCGCTGATCGACCGGCGGGACGAACGGGATGATCTGAAAACGATCCGGTGTCCAACCCTCGTCATCGCGGGAGAGCAGGACCGGTTGAGGTCTCGGGCCGAAGCGCTTGAGCTTCACCGGGGCATCGCCGGCTCAGACTTCGAAATTATCGAACACACCGGACACATGGTTCCTATGGAGGCGCCGCAGCGCCTCGCCAAGGTCATCGCGGAATGGCTTGAACGACAACGCGCCGGAAGCTGACGAACACTTTTGGCGTGGTATCAAGGCACGCCATGCCTGGAGAGGTTGGGCGGTGTTGGCCGCTCATTTGATTGACGTCTCCTACGCGAGGCGCTTAGAGCGCAATGACCGCCTCGATCTCGACCTTTGCACCCTTTGGAAGCGCGCTGACTTCGTAGCAGGCGCGTGCGGGGAACGGCTTGGAGAAGAAGCCGGCATAGACCTTGTTGATCTCGGCGAAGTTGCCGAGGTCGGTCAAAAGGACCGTCGTCTTGACGGTGTTGGCGAGGCTTGTGCCGGCGGCGGCGGCAATGGCGGCAAGGTTCTTTAGGCACTGCTCGGTCTGCGCGATCGCGTCATCCGAGTTGAATTCGCCAGTCGCTGGATCGATCGGGAGCTGGCCGGAAACGAACAGCAGGTTGCCGACCTTGATCGCCTGGGAGAAGGGGCCGACTGCGCCCGGCGCGTCGTTCGTGTGGATTTCCTGGATCATGATTTGTTTCCTCGAAAGTGATTAAGAGAGCTGCTTAAGCGTAGCGAGCTATTGCGAGATCGGTTGCGTCGATCTCAGACTTGCGCCCGCTGACGAGATCGGCGATCACCCGGGCCGAACCGGAGCTCATCGTCCAGCCGAGCGTACCGTGACCGGTGTTGAGATAGAGGCCCGCGACCCTCGTCGCACCGATGACCGGCGTGCCATCCGGCGTCATCGGGCGAAGGCCCGACCAGAAGCTCGCCTTCGACACGTCGCCGCCGGGGAAGAGGTCGGTGACAGAATGCTGCAGTGTGAGGCGGCGGGGCTCGCCGAGATCGTTGGTGTAGCCGGAGATTTCGGCCATGCCGCCGACGCGGATGCGATCACCGAGCCTTGTGATGGCGATCTTGAAGGTCTCGTCCATCACAGTCGATTCCGGCGCGCGCGACGCGTCGGTGATCGGGATCGTCAGCGAATAGCCCTTGACCGGATAGACCGGCAGACGGATGCCGTGTGGCCTGACGAGCAGCGGCGAAAAGCTGCCGAGCGCCACGACCACGGCGTCGGCCTGCAGCGTTCCGTGCGCGGTGACGACACCACGTATGCGGCCACCCTCGACGTCGAGGCCACGGATGATACTGCCGTAGTTGAAGCGCACGCCGAGGTCTTCGGCCTTCTTCGCAAGTGCGTTGCTGAACTTGAAGCAGTCGCCGGTCTCGTCCTTCGGTGTCAGCAGGCCGCCGACGATCTTTTCGCGCACGTGCTTCAGCGCCGGCTCGACCCGGATGCAGCCGTCGCGGTCCAGCACCTCGTAGGGAATGCCGTCGGCGGCGAGCGCCTTGACGTCTTTTCCGGACGCATCGAGCTGCTGCTGTGTGCGGAACAATTGCAGCGTGCCCTGCATCCGCTCGTCATAGGCGATGCCGGTCTCTGTGCGCAGTGTGGCGAGTGAGATGCGGCTGTAGTCGGCGAGGCGCAACATGCGGCTCTTGTTGATGGCGTAGCGCTTGGACGTGCAGTTGGAGAGCATCCTCACCATCCACGACAGCATGGCGGTGTCGACCTTCGGGCGCAGGATCAGAGGTGCATGCTCCATGAACAGCCACTTCATCGCCTTCATCGGAATGCCGGGCGCGGCCCAGGGTGAGCAGTAGCCGAAAGAGACTTCGCCGGCATTGGCAAAGCTCGTCTCCAAGGCGGGGCCGGGCTGACGGTCGATGACCGTCACCTCATGTCCTGCCTTGGCAAGCTGGTAGGCCGAGGTCACGCCGATGATGCCGGCGCCGAGAACGATAACTTTCATGATGTCCTCACGGGAGAAGAGAAGGGGTCAGCGGTATTGCCGCTCGTAGCGCTGGCCGAGGCCGGTCAGGATTTCGTAGGATATGGTACCGGCGTCGCGCGCAATGTCTTCAAGCGCCTGATTGGAGCCGAGCACTTCCACAAGGCTGCCAAGATGCAGGCGACCATCCGGCAAAGCGGAGATGTCGATGGTGATGCTGTCCATCGAAACGCGGCCGACGATCGGCAGGCGAATGCCGTCGCAATAGACCGCGCCCCGGCCGCTCAGGCTGCGCGGCAGGCCATCGGCATAGCCGGCGGCAATGATGGCAAGGCGGGTTTCTCCCGTGGCAATATGGGTGCCGCTGTAGCCGACGCGCGCGCCGGCAGGCACGGTGCGGGTCTGCACGACAGCCACATCGAGGCGCAGGACGGGTTCCATCGGATTGGGCTGGATGGCGGTCGGCGCGCCGCCGTAGAGTGCGATGCCGGGGCGGGCAAGTACACCATGATAGGGTCTGCCGAGGAAGATGCCGCCCGAATTTGCGAAGCACAGGTCGAACTCGGGGAATTCAGCCGTGATGCGGTTCATCTCGGCTAGCTGACTTCCGTTCTGCTCGCTCTCGGCCTCGTCGGCCGAGGCGAGGTGGCTCATGATGAACTGGACATCAATGCTACCGCTTGCTGTCAGCAGGCTGGCAACGGCGGCGCGTTCTGCCGGTGGAACGCCGAGGCGCGACATGCCGGTATCGAATTGCAGAGCCGCCGGCAGCTTGCGGCCGAGCGTCTTCGCAGTCTCGTTCCAGCGCTGCAACTGCTCCAGCGAATTGATGACCGGCACGATGCGATGCTCGGCGCAGTCCGTTTCATTGCCGGGCTGGAGGCCGTTCAACACATAGACGGTGGCATCGGCTGCGAGACTTGGCTGCAGGCGCAGGGCTTCAACGAATTGGGCGACGAAGAAGTGACGGCAACCATGTTCGTAAAGCCTGGCGGCGACCCGGTTGGCGCCGAGCCCATAGGCATCCGCCTTGACGACTGCGGCTGCGCGCGCAGGCGCTACCTCAGCCGCCAGCTTTTCATAGTTGCGAGCAATGGCCCCTAGATCGATGGCCAGGTAGCCCGATGCGCCGCCCGTGGCGGTCGCCGTACCTTGCCTTCTTGCCTGTATTGCCCCGTCCATTCCAGCCTCCCCCGTGTTGGCGGGAGATTAGTGAAACGATCGTGAAATTGCCAAGGAAAGAATGATTGATCGTTGCGTAAAATCATGATCATTAAAAGAAACGATGATAAATTGGAATAATCTGCAATGGCCGCACTTGATGCGATAGACCGCAACATTCTTCGCCTGCTTCGTCTCGATGCCCGGCGCAGCAACGCGAGCCTTGCCGCCGAAGTCGGCCTTTCGCCATCGGCCTGCCTCAGGCGCATAAAACTGATGGAGCAGGCCGGAGTTATCCGCGGCTATACTGCGCTGGTAGACACATCGAACGTCGAGGCCACCATCGCCGTGATCATCAACATCACGCTCGATCGTCAGACGGAGGATTACCTCGACCGCTTCGAGGCTGCGATACGCAGGCACCCCGAAATAAAGGAGTGTTTCCTGATGACGGGCGGATCGGATTATCTATTGCGCGTCGAAGTCGCCAATGCCGGTGAGTTCGAGCGCATTCACAAGGAAATCCTCTCGGCTCTTCCCGGTGTTTCGCGAATACATTCGAGTTTTGCGATCCGTAACGTGCTCGCGACGCGAACCGGTACTAAGCGCCCCATGCGGCCGTAGAGACGACGAGGCGGCGGCGCAGATTCTGCTTGCGCGCCGTGCACACGCGTGCAAATGTGCACGCGTGTGCAATGGAGTCCCACTGATGAACGTTCAAAATCCGCGCTATTCGAATGATCTCGCAGGGCGAGCGTCGTTATGTCGGGACGTCATTCGCTCCGCCGGCGAGCTGGTGCTCGCCGGTTTCAAGGAGAGTTTCAGGCGCGGCTTCTCGTTGAAGGGCCCTCAGGACTTTCTGACCGAGACCGATGCTGCGTCCGAGGCTCACATCCGTCAGGCGATTGCGACACACTTCCCGGGCGATGCATTTCTGGGGGAGGAAGGCGGCGGCTTGATCGCCGAGCGCATGTGGGTCGTCGACCCGGTGGATGGCACAGCCAATTTTGCGCGCGGGATTCCGCATTTCTGCATCTCGATCACCTATGTGGAGCGGGGCAGGGCAGAGATCGGCGCCATCTATAATCCCGCTCAGGACGAACTCTATTTTTGTCGAAGGGGGGCTGGAGCGACATTGAACGAAAAACCCATCGGCATCTCGTCGACGGTCGCATTCGATGCGGCCTCCATCGAAATGGGATGGTCACGCCGCGTGCCGGACGAGGCCTACCTCGAAACCATGCGGCGGATGCTCGCCAAAGGAGCCAATGTCAGGCGCGGCGCGTCGGGCGCACTTGCGCTTGCCTATGTTGCCGACGGGCGCTCGGACGCCTATGTGGAATTGCATATGAACTCATGGGATTGTCTCGCCGGGCTCCTGCTCGTGGCCGAAGCGGGCGGCGTCGTGTGCCCCTTCATGGAGATCGGCAGCCTTCAGGAGGGAGGGCCGGTGCTTGCGTCGACACCGGCCATCGCCGCTGGTGTGAGCGAGGCTTCGGGCATTCCGGTCAGCGCCCGCGAAATGACGGCTGCGCTTCAATCGGCCTGAAACAACGAATGGCGGGATCACCGGCCGAATGACGCGTTCGCCGCCCTAGAAGGAAACACCAATGAATGCACCGGTATACGCGCGCCCCGCAATCAGTCTGATCGCAAAGGGGCTCGGACCGCACAGCGCCGATCTCTATATCGGCGGTAGCGACGGCGCGCGCGACATGGATCTGCTCAAGCGCCACGGGATCACCATCGTCGTCAATTGCGCGGTCAACTTGGATATCAATCTGGTGCGCGAAGAGGAAATTGCAGTCAACGATGACCTCTGTGCGAGTGGTTACGCCGACATACGCTACTACAAGCTCGGCATGATTGACGGCGACGGCAGCCCGGACACGATGATGCTCGGCGCTTACTACATTCTCGATGGCGCTTTGCGCCAGACGATGCCGAAACGCTCAACCTACCCCTTCGTCGACGGCGGCAACATTCTGGTCAATTGCCGCGGCGGGCGAAGTCGCTCCGTATCGTTGGTGGCGCTTTTTCTGCACAAGCAACAGCCGCATCTGTTTCCAACGCTGGACGCCGCAGTCGCCCACATCCGGGAGCACCGCGAACTGAGGCCGGACGAATGGTTCGAGACGCCGAAGCCCATGCTGTACGAAGCGGCGAGGCGTGCCTCCGCCTGGATCGATCTCGTCGAAACATCCCGTGCGCAGGTCAATTCCAATGGCTGATTTGCCGCGGATCGCCGTCATTGCCGATGCTCACTTTCATGATCTTGAGGGCAACTTCGAATTTCCCGCCATCGAGGTCGATGGCGAGAGGGTTGCCATCAGAAGCTGGGCCGATACCCGCGAATCCACCCGCGTTTTCAACGAGAGTGCGAAGGCATTGGACGAGGCGCTTGCGGAGGTGGTTCGGCGCGACATCCGGCATGTCGTCCTTCTCGGCGACTACACGGATGACGGCCAAAGGCAAACCACCGAACGGCTGCGCGCCATCCTGGAGCGACACGAACGCGAGCACGATACGCGCTTCTATGCGCTTCCCGGCAACCACGACATCTTCGGCCCGAAGGGGCGCCATCACACGAAGCAGTTCCTTGGTGCGAACGCCGCGAGGGTCATTGTCACGAGCGACGGCGAGAAGGCTGGCCCTGGCACGTACGCAACGCCGCTGATGTACTGTGAGGGATATCCGAAGGGTCTCGCCCCCATGGCCGCGTTCGGATACTTCCGGAGGCCCGGCGACATCCATTGGGAGACGCCGTTCGGCACATCGGACAAGGCCGAGGACCGGCTATATCAGGTTTCATCCCCCGATGGCCGAAACAGCTACACGCTGATGGACGCTTCCTATCTGGTCGAGCCGGCGCCCGGCCTCTGGCTGATGATGATCGATGCCAACGTGTTCGAGCCGCGCGACGGAACGTTCGAGGAGGGCGGCGAGGCCGGCTTCGTCGACAGTACCGGCGCCGGCTGGAACGCACTGTTGAGGCTGAAGGCGTTCATCATCGAGTGGATCGCCGAGGTATCGGCGCGGGCCAGGAGGCTCGGCAAAACGCTTCTTGCCTTCTCGCATTACCCGGTGCTCGACCCCTTCGACGGCGCAACGGGAGCCGAAGGCGTGCTCTTCGGCGAGACCAACATTGCCCGCAGGACGCCACGCGAGGCCGTCGCGGAAGTGCTCATCGACGGCGGGATGACGGTGCATTTCAGCGGACATCTTCATGTCGAGGGCGTCACACGCCGAGAACGGGGCGGTCGGCAGCTCACCAATATTGCCGTGCCGTCGCTGGTGGCCTTTCCACCAGCCTTCAAGGTCGTCGAGCCATCCGCATCGGATTTCTTGATTGAAACTATTGAACTGTATTCCACTGCTGTCGATCCGCGCATCCTGCACGGCTATCGCCGCGAAATGGCGCAACTGGAAGAAAACCTTGATCCCGCCTTTGATCCGTCTGACTACGGAGCGCTCCTGAAGGCGCACAAGCGTGCTCTGGTCCAGCACCGCTATTTCCCGAAGGAATGGCCGAAGGAAGTCGTCGACGAAATTTCCGGGCTCACTGTCGAAGGTGTCTGCGAACGCCTCGGTGGTCCCGGCACGATAACAGATGTGGTCGCGGCATGCGCGCTCGAAGATGCCGGTCAGTTGGCTCGCCTCGATATGCTCGAACTGATCGCCGATTGGTATTGCCTGCGGCAGGCCGCGGTGCTTGCACTCGACAAAATTCCCGCGCCACGCCTTTGGCTTTATCGCGCACTCGCTGAACGGTTTGGGCGCCCTCCGGAAAGCGGCTGGGATGGCTCGACGGACGGGTTCCTTTCGATCTTCTTCGGCGCGTTTGACGCCTTCCTCGATCGCGCCGAGGCTGGCGGTCTTCGCATCCGCATTGAGAACGCGTCCGCGAAAGAGGAGGCGGCCTGAACATGACGCATCAGTTGTCCTTCTGCGCGACCTCCACCGCCCCGCCTGCGACCTTCATCGAACTGCGAGAGTCCTGCCGCCTCGGCGTTCGGCGATTGAAGGGCGGGCGCCTCGAGGTGGCGAAGTTCGTGCTTGCTCACCCCTATGATGTCGCCTTTGCGAGTGCGCGCGAAGTGGCCGAACGCAGTGGTGTCTCGACGACGACCGTGATGCGCCTGGTCAGTGATCTTGGCTTCGACAGCTACGCGGCCTTTCAGCGGCTCTTCCGGGCCGAGTTGATGCGCGGCAGACAGTAGCGTTCAGGGGAGAGGCCATGGATTCGGCGATCGTCAGCATCAATCTCTTCGGCGCCGTGGCCCTGCTTCTGTTCGGTCTCGGTCTGGTGCGTGACGGCATGCAGCGCGCCTTCGGTGCTCGCCTGAAGGCGGGTCTGGCGACCGGAACGCGCGATGGTCCGCGCGCCTTCTTTGCCGGCCTTGTCGCGACCGTCGCGCTTCAGAGTTCGACCGCCACCGCCCTCATGGTCTCGTCCTTCGTCGAGCGTGACCTCATCCTGCCCCGCATGGCGCAAGTGGTGTTGCTTGGCGCCAATGTCGGAACGGCAATGACTGCCTGGATCGTCGCAATGGGCGTGGGTTGGCTTTCGCCGCTTCTGTTGCTTTCTGGCGTTGTCGTGGGGCGTGGAAGCTCGAACGCACGCAAGGGGGCAGGTGCTGCCCTTGTGGGCATCGGGCTGATGTTGCTGTCGCTGCATCTGATCGGCGCCGCGACGGAGCCGCTTCGCACATCAGCCGCGCTTTCGGCCTTCCTCGCGCTGCTCGACAACGCCTGGCCGGTCGCCCTCATCATCTCCGCCGTCCTCGCCGTGCTTGCCTCGTCCAGCCTGGCGATCGTGGTGTTGATCCTCTCGCTTGCGGCGTCCGGGCACCTTTCGACAGGCCTGCTCATCGTCCTTGTGCTCGGCGCAAATCTTGGCGGGGCCGTGCCGCCGGTGCTGGCCACGCTGCATGCAGCGCCGAGCGCCAGGCGCGTTGCGGTTGGTAACCTGATCGTGCGGGCGGTCGGTTGCTTGCTGGCGCTGCCGCTCGCTGGCTATTCCGCCCAATTGCTCGAACTGTTGCCCCTGTCGCACGACAAGCTGCCGGTCGACGCGCATCTCGGCTTCAATCTTGCGCTGGCGGTCCTGGCTGCTCCTTTTACTGGCTTGCTTTCTCGCCTAACCACGCGGCTTTTGCCGGAGCCGGCTAAAGCCGAGAATGGCCGGTCGTTTCTGGAACACAGCGATCTACAGACACCTGTTGCAGCCCTCGCTGGCGCCAGCCGCGAGGTCCTCGGCGTCGGTGACATGATCGAGCGCATGCTCGTGCAGGCAAACGACGCGCTACAGCAGACGGACATTTCCAAGCTGTCGACGATCAGTGCGCTCGAGGGGCGGGTCGATCGCGTTCAGCACGAAATCAAGGTGTATGTCTCCCGCGTGGACCAGACCGAAATCGGCGACCAGCACCGACGCCGGGCCACGGACATCGTCGACTATGCCATCAACCTCGAGCACATCGGCGACATCATCGAAAAGGGTTTGTTGGCCGAACTCGCGAAGAAGATCACTCGAGGCCTGACCTTTTCCCGCGACGGCCACGAAGAACTATCGCGGCTATTCGCGGTCACGATCGACAACCTGCGCATGGCGCAGGCGGTATTTGCCACGCGCGACAACGCCATGGCGCGGCGCCTTGTCGAAGCGAAAGAAGATGTTCGCAGATTGGAGCGGCAATCGGCCGAACGGCATCTCCAACGGCTACGCGACGGACGCGCCGAAAGCATCGAAACCAGCTCGCTTCATCTCGACATGTTGCGCGACTTAAAGCGCATCAATGCGCATATCGCGTCGGTTGCGCATCCGATCCTGGATCAAAGCGGACTGTTGATCGACAGCCGCATCAGGCCGGCGGCTTCTTGAGGAAATGGCTTAGCGTCTTGCCGTCTTGCGCTCGACCATCGCGACTGGCACGACCTGGAGACGGGTTTCGGCATCGTCGGAATCAAGCGCGGCCAGCACGTGATCGGTCAGCGCGGTAAAGGATTGCGCGACGGTGGTGAGCTCGTAGCTCTTCCAACTCGCCTGCGGAATATCGTCGAAGCCAACGACGGAAAGGTCGGCAGGGATGCGGCGATGCATCTCGGTACGCGCCGCATCTAGAAAGCCGAGGGCGAGCAGATCGGTGACGCAGAATGCGCCGTCAATGGCCTCATCTTTCAGCACCTCACAACCGGCCTGATAACCACTCTCGTAGCTGGTCGGGCCGCCCGACCAGGCAACGACTTCAACGCCTGCCGTAGCCATCTTCTGCTTGAAAGCCGTTGCCCGACGAACCTGCGCCGGTGTCTGACTGCCGCTTGAAATGACCGCGACCTTCTTGCACTGCGCCTCAATCAACCGAACGGCCGCGAGATCGGCGCCACGGGAATCGTCGCTCAAGACCATGCTCGTATCGGTGCGTTCGAGTTTCTGGTTGATGAGGATCAACCTAACGCCGTTCGCGATGCACTGGTCGACGATCGATTCCGGCGGCTCTCCGGAAAGAACCACGATGGCCTGCGCGCGGAACTCGAAGAGCAGTTCGATCAGCGGCGCGATATCCTTGCGGGCATCCGCGGCATTGAGTAGCAGGCACTGCAAACCCTTTCGCAAGAGGCCGATGCTCAGCAGATCGAGCTGTTTCGAAATGAAGGGTGAGCTGAGGTTGGCGCCGACGACACCGATCAGGTTCGATCGGTCGTTGTTCAAGCCTTGCGCCAGCCGGTTGACACGGTAGCCGAGCTCCCGGGCCGCCTTCAAAACCTTGCGCCTCACGGACTGGGAAACGCTGGCTCCAGGTGTAAAGGTCCGAGAGACCGCCGAGCGCGAGACGCCCGCGCGCTTTGCGACTTCCTCGGCCGTCACGAACCCTCTTGCCATGCCTTCCCCCATTGAATCAGACATTTCCATCAGGGCCATAAAAGCTGCCCCATTCCAACGAAAAAGTGCAAGCAATCGCTTAGGACCGACGGTCCTCGGTTCCCGCTCGACAGCCCCTATCCACGGTACTTTTACCTCCGCGCTCGCCATTGATCGTAGCCCCGGAAAGACCCTTCGATAGGCGATTGATCACGTGTTCTAAAATGAATAGCCAACCATCAAAAAAATATCAATTAAAACAGATGGATAAATCATTGCGCACGTGTGCATTTTTTTATTGACAAGATATCGTCGCCGTTGGATCATGCATTCCACAGTCGGAGCGTTTTTGGAATATTTGTTCCGTCTGTGTTCGCGACAATGGCGGCGCCTTTGAGGAGTTGGAGCTGTCGTTTTGGCAGGGCGTTCGTACCTGTCCGCGAGTGGGGAGGATTGGAGCCGGGCGGGTGCGGTATCTTGTGTCCGTGTGCGGCGCTGCGTAGAGCGAAGCGCGAACTCTGCTTTCCCCATCAATATTACTGGAGCGCTGCCCGGCGTCGATCGCCGCGACAGATTGCGCATGTCGAGTTCCGAGGGGAAGAGCATGGCCTTATTGAGTGAAACAGCCAAGGCGTCGACAGTGCCAGATGGCGCGATCGCGCCGACGCCATGGCAGCGCTGGCGCTATCGCGCGAAGGTCGCTTCCCGAGAGCCGACCACATTGATCGGAATCCTGACGGCTCTTCTGTTCACCTATCTGATCGTCGTGCCGATCATTTCGATCGTCTTGGATTCAGTTCGGGTTCAGTTCGGTCACGAGCGGCGGCTCGGCAAGGATTTTGGTGATCTGACGCTCTACTATCTTAATCGTGCGTTCCTTTCACCTGTTTCGGTTGATCTCTTCTGGCGGCCCCTCCTGAACACCCTGTCGGTCGCCCTCGGGGCCATCAGTCTGTCGCTGCTGATCGGGACTGTGCTCGCATGGTTGATCAGCCGAACAGATATGTTTGGGCGCCGCTGGTTCGCGACCGCGCTCATAGTGCCGTACATGCTGCCAGCCTGGACCTTCGCGCTCGCCTGGACGACGCTCTTCAAGAACAGGACGGTTGGCGGCCAACCAGGGTGGTTCGAGGCGATGGGGCTGACGCCGCCCGATTGGGTCGCCTATGGTCGCTTCCCGATCATCGTTATCCTGGCGCTGCACTATACGCCGTTCGTCATCCTGTTGTTTGGTTCGGCTCTTCGCCGTTTCGACTCGCAGCTCGAAGACTCCGCGCGCATCCTGGGAGCCAAGCGTTACCAGGTGGCGATCCAGATCATCCTGCCGCTGATGCGCCCGGCGCTGCTGTCCTCCATGGTGCTGATCTTCGCCAAATGCCTCGGCGAGTTCGGCGTACCCTATGTCCTCGGCCTGCCGGTCAAGTTCGAAGTGCTCTCGACGTCTCTCTTCCGCAGCATCGCCTCCCGTCAGACGGGCGTTGCCGGTGTCGTCGCGGCCTCGATCATGCTGATCGGCATCATTACCCTGATGATCGACGCCCGGCTTGTCCGCGAAGCCAGACGGTTTGTCACCGTCGGCTCGAAGGGCTCGATGAACCGCCAGAGCCGGCTTGGTAAGTATCGTCTGCCGGCGACGGGTTTCGCCGCGCTTATCTTCCTGCTGAGCGTCGGGTTGCCGCTGCTCACCCTGTTCCTGTCCACCATCATGAAGCTGCCGGCACAGTTTACATTCGACAACTTCACGCTCGACTACTGGATCGGCCGTGATCTCAACACCGTGGCGCTGCAGACAGGCATACTCTTGAGCCCGGACCTCTGGGCTGCCGCCAAGAACACGCTCATGATCGTCGGTCTTGCCTCGCTGACCTCCGGCATCCTCGGCCTGCTCGTCGGCTATGTCGTCATCCGCACACCGGTCAAAGCGCTGTCGGTCTATCTGCGCCAGGTGACCTTCCTGCCCTATCTGGTGCCCGGCATCGCCTTCGCCGCCGCCTACCTCTCGCTCTTCGCCGTGCCGCGTGGGCCAATGCCCGCTCTCTACGGCACGGTCACGATCCTGATCCTGGCGCTGATTGCCGACCAGATGCCCTATGCCTCGCGCGCCGGTATTTCCGCCATGACCCAACTCGGCAAGGATCCCGAAGAGGCCGCCCAGATCGCCGGCGCCGGCTGGTTCCGACGGATGATCTCGATCGTCATCCCGATCCAGAAGGGGTCGCTCGTCACCGGCGTGCTGCTGCCGTTCATCTCCGGCATCAAGGGGCTGAGCCTCTTCGTCATCCTCGCCGTGCCGAGCACCGATGTGCTGACGACCTACTCGCTCAGGCTCGTCGACTACCACTACACCCAGGCGGCAAACGCGGTCGTGCTGATCATCGCCGCCATCGCCTATCTCGGAACCCTGGCAGCCCAGAAGCTGACCAAGACCAACCTCGCAGAAGGACTCGGAAGCTGATGCCCACCATCAATCTCAGCGGTGCTCAGAAGAACTATGGCGTGAATTCCGCCAATGCCGTTTCGAACCTTGACCTCGAAATCCGCGACGGTGAGTTCATGTGCCTGCTCGGGCCGTCCGGCTGCGGCAAGACCACGACGCTGCGTATGATCGCCGGCCTCGAAAACCTCTCCGATGGAGAAATCCGCATTGGCGAGCGTGTGGTCGACTCGGTCAGGGCAGGCGTGTTCATACCGCCGGAAAAGCGCGAGATGGGGCTTGTTTTCCAGAGCTACGCGCTGTGGCCGCATCTAACCATCGAACGCAATACCGACTTCGGTCTGCGCCTGCGCAAGCTGCCGAAGGAAGAGCGGGAGCAGCGGGTAGAGAAGGTCATGCAAGCGCTCGACATCGCCAAATATCGCGACCGCTACCCCTCGCAGCTTTCCGGCGGCCAGCAGCAGCGTGTGGCGCTTGCCCGGATGCTCGCGGTCAATCCGGGCGTGCTTCTGCTCGACGAGCCGCTCTCCAACCTCGATGCGCGGCTGCGTCTCGAAATGCGGGCGGAGCTCAAGCGCATCCACAAGGAATTCAAGACGACGATCGTCTTCGTGACCCACGACCAATGGGAAGCGATGACGCTGGCGACGACGATTGCCGTCATGAACGAAGGCACGTTGCAGCAGATGGGCACGCCGAACGATATCTACGACCGCCCCGCCAATCGCTTCGTTGCAGAATTCGTCGGCAGCCCGCCGATCAATATCCTGACCTTCGGATCGTCCGCATCGGCGATGTCGCGGGCCGCCGCAGCCTATCTCGGCGAGCGCTATCCGTCGTTGCGCGGCGTCGGTTCGGCCGGCATCCGGCCGGAAGCGATCGGCTACGCGACAAAGGGCGGGGATGTTCCGGCCGGAAGCTTCACAGGTGAGATGACGGTGACGGGCGTCCTGCCGACCGGCGGCAGCTGGATCCTTGAACTCAGGAACGAAAACGACACGCTGTTCCTGACAACCAATGCGCTCCCGCGCGTCGAGACCGGATCCAGGGTCGATTTTTTTGCGCCACCCGATGCGCTGCACCTCTTCGACAAAGACGGCCAGCGCATCGCCGAAGCGGACGCGCTTCTGCGCGCGAGCACGCTGAACTAAGGCGCCACAGCGATAAACCGAAACACGCTCTGAGGGAGGAACAGACGATGCAATTTCGGAAGACTGACAGGACAAGACGGGCAATCAGACGCGCGTTGCTGGCATCGGCCATCGCCACACTGGGTGGCCCGGCGCTGGCGGAGGAGCCGTTCGATCTCAACGCGCTGATCGAGGCTGCGCGCAAGGAGCCGCCGATCACGGTCTACGACAGCACCGGCAAGATCGTCGAAATGGCCAAGGCCTTTGCCGAGAAGTATGGGGTCGGCGCCGAGGGTTCCAAGGTCAAGGCGACAGCACAGCTCGAGATGATCATTCGCGAAGCCCGAGCCAACAATATCCAGGGCGATGTCTCGATCATCAGCGACGCGCCGGCCGCGATGGCGCAGCTCATTCCGCAGGGCTTTGCCGAGAGCTGGCTGCCGCCGGACCTCGCATCGAAGATTTCCGCGCAATACCACGACCCGCTCACTGTGGTCACCAGCGCCAATGTCTGGGCCTACAACACCGAACTCTTCGACAAGTGCCCGGTCACGAACATCTGGCAGCTGACGGGACCGGAATGGAAGGGCAAGGTCGCGATGCAGGACCCGCTCGGCAAGGCGTCCTATGTCGATTGGTTCAACCAGATGGCCAAGCACGGCGACGACAAGGTTGCCGCCGCCTATAAGGAGCTCCATGGCAAGGACCTTCAAACCGACGACGGCAGTGCAACCGCCGCCTGGGTGAAGGCGCTTGCCGCCAATGCTCCGCTCCTGACCGATGCCGATGCGGCGGCTGCCGATGCCGTCGGGGCGCCCGGTCAATCGCAGCCGTTCATGGGACTGATGAGTTCCGCGAAGTTCCGTGACAATGCCGAGAAGGGCATGAAGCTCGGGCTTTGCAAGGACCTGAAGCCGTGGCTCGGCTGGATGTATCCGGGTGTCGGGCTGATCACAAAGGGCACCAACAGCCCGAACGCCTCGAAGCTCTTCATCCACTATGTGATGACCGCCGAAGGCATCGCCCCGCAGGCCGAAGACGGGAAGATGTCGACGAACAAGGATGTCTCGCTGCCTGCCGACGAACCGTCCGGCATCGGCGCCGTCCTCGACCAGGTCATGCCTTATGAGATGTCGACCAGCCTCGACGACTGGGACGCGCGCGAAACCTGGCAGGACCTCTGGCGCATCAACTACCAGAAATGAAGCGAGCTCCGAGGATAATTTTATGAGCACTCAAATCATGGGGTCCCGTCGGCTCGGAGCGGTTGTGTCCGTCACCGCCTTGGGTATGGCGGCCGTTATATCCTTCGCTTCCGCAGCCAAGGGCGAGGAAATCTTCGATCTTGAAGCGACGATCGCGGCGGCAAAGAAAGAACCGCCGATCACAGTCTATGCCGTCACCGGCAAAATCGTCGATACTGTCAAAGACTTCACCGAAAAATACGGAATTGAAGCAAATGGCAAGAAGGTGAATGAGGCGACGCAGGTCGAACTCATGATCCGCGAGCATCAGGCGGGCAACGCCGTCGGCGATGTCAGCCTCGCCATGGATGTTGCTTCCGCAGTTGGGCAGATTCTTCCCGAGGGCATCGCTACCAGCTGGATGCCGCCCGATCTTGCGGGTGACATTGCCGAGACGTCGCGCAACCCGTTGGTGGTCGTCTCCGATCCGCACGTATGGACCTACAACACGGAGAAGTACGAGAAATGCCCCATTACCAACATCTGGCAGCTGACCGAGCCGAAATGGAAGGGCAAGGTCGCGATGCTCGATCTGTTCGACAAGCCGCTCTATGCGGATTGGTTCAATCAGATCGCTGCTCATCGCGACAACGACGTTGCGCGCGCCTATGAGGCGCACTACGGCAAGACGCTCGATACGCAAGGCGAGAGCGCAACGGTCGCTTGGGTCAAGGCATTTGCCTCAAATGGCCCGCTGCTCGCCGATTCATCAACCGTGGCCGAGGCCGCAGGTGCGCCCGGTCAGGCCGAGCCGTTCTTTGCGATTACCTCGACTGCAAAGTACCGGGAGAATGTCACCAAGGGACTGAAGCTCGGTATTTGTGCCGGAGTCAAGCCGTTCACGGGCTTCCTTTATCCCGGCTTTGGCTTGATCGCCGCCCAGACGAAGAGCCCGAACGCGGCGAAGCTTTTTGTTCGGTATCTCATGACCGCCGAGGGGATCGCGCCGCAGACCGTTGACGGAAAGGTCTCCGGCAACAGGACGATTGCCCTGCCTGCGGACGAGCCTTCCGGCGTCTCCAAACACCTCGGTGAACTGATGGTCTTTGATGCCGCGACGGCCGATGACGATCTCCAAAAGCGCGAAACCTGGCAGGACCTCTGGCGGATCAACTACCAGAAATAGCTTCGTGAATTTGAAACGGTCTCCTTGGGAGGGGAAGCCATGAAAAAAGGCAACAGCAAGTTTCTTGCAATGGGGGTGGCGTTTGCCGCCCTTGCGACCGCCGTCGCAGTTGAGGCGCGCGCCGAAGAAGCCTTCGATCTCGAAGCGTTAGTCGAGGCTGCGAAGAAGGAAAAACCCATCAACGTCTATGACAGTACAGGCAAGATCGTCGAAATGGCCGAGGCCTTCACCGCCAAATACGGGGTCAAGGCAACGGGCGTGAAAGTGTCGGCAAACAGCCAGCTGGAGATGATCATCCGGGAGGCGCAGGCCGGCAATGTCCAGGGCGATGTCGCGCTGATCACCGATGCACCCGCCGCGCTGGCGCAGCTACTGCCGCAGGGCTTTGTCGAAAGCTATCTGCCCGGTGATATGAAGGAAAAAATACCGGCGGCCTTCCAGAGCCCTCTGGCGATTTCGACCAATGCCAATGTCTGGGCCTATAACACCGAGGCTTATGACAAATGCCCCATCAGCAACATCTGGGAACTGACGGAGGCGAAATGGAAAGGCAAGATCGCGCTCGTCGATCCCCTGACCAAGAGTACCTATACCGACTGGTTCAACCAGTTGGAGAGACACGCCGACGCCAAGGTCGCGGAGGCCTACAAGGTCCACTTTGGAAGGGACTTGGAGACGGGTGAAAAGAGCGCCGCGGCGGCATGGATCAAGGCGCTCGCCCAGAACGGACCGCTCGTCACGGATGGCGACGACCCGGTGGCTGAAGCGGTTGGCGCCGCCGGCCAGAAGGAGCCCTTCTTCGGGCTCCTGAGTTCGGCCAAGTTTCGCGACAATGAAGGCAAGGGCTATAAGCTCGGGCTGTGTACGGAACTCCAGCCATGGGTCGGTTGGACCTACACCAAGCTCGGCCTGGTCGCGACAAAGACCGCAAGCCCGAACGCCGCAAGGCTCTTCATCCATTACGTGCTGACGGAAGAGGGCATTGCGCCGCAGATGAAGGACGGCAAGCTGCCGACCAACTCCGATATCAAGATGCCGGCGGACGAGCCGTCGGGGATCATGGAAGTGGCGGACCGCCTGTTCCCCTACGATGCCGCAACCGGTCTTGAGGATTTTGACCGGCGCGAGGAATGGCAGGACTTCTGGCGAGTGAACTACGGGAAATAGAAACTTGGGCTCGGCGCGGCCTCACGAATGCGGGTCGCGCCGGCCATTTCTGAATGAACGGAAAGAGAGCATGGATAACGCCTATCCGCAGGCAAGCCAGAGCCGATCGGACGATGCCGGCCGACTTGGCCGCTCGCGTCATCTGATGAAGATTGCCGAGAGCGCTGCCCGCGCCGTCGGACCGTCGCTGATTGCCGCCTTTCGGGCCGAAATGGCGGTCGATTACAAGCGCGACCTGCATGATATCGTGACGATACATGACAGGAATGCCGAGGCGTTGATCCGCGACGTCATCTTCGCGAACGAACCGAACTCCACCATGCTTGGCGAGGAAGGAGGCCAGATCGGCAAGGGTGACATCCAGTGGTATGTCGACCCGATCGACGGAACTGCCAATTTCGCCAGAGGGCTTGCTTTCTGGTGCGTGTCGATCGCCGCGGTCGAAGCCGGGGCCGTCGTGGCAGGGGTCGTCTACGACCCGGTCGCCGACATGCTCTTCGCGAGTGATCTCGAGCGCTCCTATTTGAATGGGCACGTCATCGTCTCAAAGTCGGTCAGCGATGAAAACCGTGCGACCTTGATCACAGGATATCCCGTTTCCAGGGACTTTCGCCTCGATGGGCAGGATGTCGCGCTTCGCCGCTTCGGCGATCTGGTCGAGACCTTCTCGACGTTGCGAAGGCCCGGTAGCGCCGCGCTCAGCATCGCGCATGTGGCCGCGGGCTTCGCCGATGCCGCCGCCGGCTTCGGTGTCAATGCATGGGACGTGGCGGCCGCCACGCTGATCCTGAAGAACGCCGGCGGCCGCTATGTGCCTCTGACCCTAGGCAAGGTGCCGGCCGGTTCCCCCGATTATCTGTGCCCCGGTTACGTCGCATACGGCGCCGGCGCGGATTATCCGACCTTGAACCGTGTCGCCATGGCCATTTCGGATGGCCGTGTTGCTAAAGTCCTCGCACCATGACTGCCTATGAGGAAATCATGCAAATTAGCGCGACCGACACCCCAACAACCGAAAAGACCAGCAGCGTGTTGCCAAAGCTCAGCCTCATATACGCCAAGCATCCGGCCTATGGTGTCGACATCTTCATCGCGGGCAAGGAGGGGGCGAGCGATCTCGATCTCCTGCGCAGCAATGGCATTACCGCCGTCGTCAACTGCGCGGTCAACCTGGATTTCAATTTCGTCCGCCAACCGCAACTCGTCTCGGATCATCGCAACAGTGTCCATGGTCCGGGTGAGATCCGTTACTACAAGGTCGGGCTGATCGACGGGGACGGGAATCCGGATACCCAGATGTTGGCAGCGTACTATATCCTACGCGCTGCGCTGGAGCAGATCCTGCCGGAAAAGCCGTCCTACCCAAGGCGAGAGCGCGGTGGGGTTCTCGTCAATTGCCGCGGCGGGCGTTCGCGGTCCGTAGCCGTCGTGTCGCTGTTTCTGCATCTTACACTACCCGAGCAGTTCCCAACCCTGGAGGCCGCGATCGACTTCGTTCGTGATAGGCGCAACCTTCCTGAAGAGGAATGGTACAAGGCACCTAAGCCCGTGTTGACGGAAGCGGCGCGGCGCGCGGCCGGATGGGCACGCGCAATTGGTTGCTGATACACCAAGGACGATGGCCTCGACACTCGCGCGAGGCCCGGGAGCAAGCTGACAAATCGGGGCCTGCGAAGTGGCGTGTGTGCGAATGACGGTGGAGCACGCTGCGGGATGCGGCGGCCCCGCAGAGTGCCGTTACGACCGAGGCGTCACTTGAACGCCGCCGCCGACTTCGATCAGCGTGTCGCCGCCAAGATCGGCAACGCCGACAGTTGCGCCGGTGGGCAGCTCCTCGGGAGCCATCCGGGCCTTCCATTTGGCATCCATTTCCGGCTTGCCGAGATCAGATGCCGATTTGTTGGTGCGCTCGCGGCGATTCAATGCGTATAAGTGACGCAAACCTGTGCCCCATTTAACGGCCCCCGGCACATTCTCGTTAAATGGGCGGGGCGCGGTGAACGGGACAAACGCGGATTCAGTCCTTGAAGCCGATCGCTCGCTTGACGCCTGATTTAAGCAGGTATTCGGCTCGGGAAATCGGGAATCGCTCGATGAATATCTCGGAGTAGTCGTAGTGTGTCGCTCCGAAACGCTCTTTGAAATGTGAAAGTGACGCCGAATTGCCGCTCTCGCCGAGGTGGTAAAAACGGCAGCCTGCCCGGCACGCATCTTCGATCGAGAGTTTTTGTAGGAGGTCGTTGGCGCGCGATGTTCCCAAGGCAACCCGATCGATTGCACCCCGGGAGTCGTTCACATTCTTCCCCATCAAGACCAGGGACGCTGCAACCGGCTGCCCATTCACCCAAGCTGCCCACACCTTGCAGGATGCTCCGAGCGCTTCCTGAATCTGATAGAGTTTTTTGATTGGGTCCCGCCTTCCGAAGCGAAATCTCGCCAGCCAGAGGGGTTCGTTCTGCTGCTCAGCCCACCTCTTGACGGACCTCTCAAGCAAGTTGTGGAGGAGGGGGATCAACTCACCGGTGCTGCTGCTTTTGACGATGACGGCCTCCCTTTCGGCCTTGCGAATACTGACCCTCGTCGCCTTGGTGAAGAGCTTGCTGTAGACGTGGTCGAACCCGTCCTTCAGATCGATAACGTGGGCACGGCGCGGTTTCGTCATCAGCCCCAGGCCCGCCGCCGCTTCGGACCATCGTTTTCCCTGTAGAGGGTTTGGCCTGATCCGAATACTGAGGAAACGCAACGCCATGAGATCCTTCAGGACCTCCCTGAGGTGGCGGCTGGTTGTGTTGTCGCAGCATACGGCCCCGCCCATACCGCAACCATCGGGATACGACCCCGCAACAAGGTCCACGGGACCAATGGCCGTCACGGTCACGAGCGGAACTAGGATCTGGCACCCGTCTTCGAACTGGTAGTAGCGGCTGATGTCCCTGAGCCTGCCCTCAGCGCAGATGGCATTATTCCACTCTGGCGATTGATAAGGCATCGCTTCCGGATCATGGTTCATCAATTGCCTCCACGCGTCACGCGGTGCGGGGCTTGTGACGCGATAGCAAATCGTGGATGCGATCCGGTTGTCGTAAGTGTGTTGCATTGGCCCAAGACGCAAGAAGAGTGGACACGCAAGAACAAGAAAATCATCTTATGCAAATAATCGCGCGGGATCCGACACTTAAGCGTCGGTCCGCGAAGAAGCTAAAACCCATAATTCACTTCGGCAGCACAAACTTCCGCACGATATATATTACGTATGTTTTAATTTAAGGAAAGAGGGCGCAGACTACATTCGCGCGCTCCCCGACACCGAGTAAACCCACAACTAGTTTGCGACCAGGAACGGCCCTCAAGTTTTGGCAGCCAGGATTTAGCGCTTCGCATGGCGTCGCGACGAGTACATATTGACGGAGAACCCCGCTCTCGACGTCTGCTACCTGCACGCGAGCAGGAAGGATGTGGGGGGATCGATGACTTGACTGCTGGGCAGCGAAAATGGAGGATTGAATGGAGAAGCTGAGAGCGTCGCTGGTGGCGCAGAGACAGCAAGGTATTGGTTTCGTTAGCAACTCATTTGCGCGTTCTGGTTGGCTATCTGCCGCGACAACTTTCGCCGAGACCAAATGTCATGGGGGGAAACGGGTTGAAAACGATCTTGGTTACCGGGGGGGCAGGGTTCATCGGTGCGCATCTGGCGCGGCGATTGCTGGAAACTGGCCGAGAGGTTGTGGTGCTGGATGACCTCAGTTCAGGAAAGCGCGACAATGTGCCGAAGGCTGCCACGTTTATTAACGGTTCTATTCTGGATAAAGAGGTCGTTCGCGGTGCGCTTTCCGGTGTCGATGCCTGCATTCACTTGGCCGCCGTCGCTTCCGTCGAAAAATGCAATCGAGAGCTGACGCATTCTCACGCAATCAACATCACCGGGTTCCTAAATCTGGTTGAGGAAATTGCGAAGTCTGGCACCAAGCGAACAATAGTCTACGCCTCCTCAGCCGCCGTTTACGGGGCGAGCCAGAACCTGCCGCTCTCGGAGGAAGGCAAGTGCGTTCCGCTTTCGCCCTACGGCGCCGACAAGCTTTCGTGCGAATTGCACGCCCGAGCCGCCTACGAAGTCTATGGTCTCTCGACGACGGGCCTTCGCTTCTTCAACGTCTTCGGACCGGGCCAGGATCCGCAGTCACCCTATTCCGGCGTGATCACCAAATTCGCGCAGCGGCTGGGAAACAACGAGGACATCGTGATCTACGGCGATGGCAAACAGACCCGTGATTTCGTTTACGTCGCCGATGTCGTCGAGGCGCTTATCCGATCAGCGGAGCGGATTCCGGACGGTGCTCGGATCTTAAATGTTTGCAGCGGGGTCGAGACATCGATCAATGAGCTCGCGCGGATCATGATCGAAGAAACCAAGTCTCAATGCGCAATCAGTTACGTGAACGGACTGCTCGGCGAAGTCAGGCGTTCTCAAGGGTGCACCCAAGCGCTCCAGGCAGAGCTCGACCATCGATGCCGCACGGATCTTCGCGCTGGACTGGCACAGTTGCTTACGCAAGGGCGGCAATAGCCTGAAAGGCCTTGTTTGCGGCCCCCACGTATGACTACACCATAATGTGCGCTCCGATGCGACACACCTTTCTGATGTTGGTTGAGCTCCGCTCAATGGTACCGATTGTCGCGGGTGCTGCCGTCCGCAGTCGCGGGCAGTAAGCGAAATACTTTGGCATTGGTCGATGCCCGCACCAGTTTGAAGCGAGGTGAGGCCAGCAGGTCCCGTTCGATGTGGTCGAAGTCGCCCGGCCGCAACTGCCCGTTGGCTTCGAGAGAAGCTTTCTGGCTGCGCGTGAGAATCACGTAGGCGTCACGCCATTGGGGACTGTCCATCCACCGCAAAAAGACACCTGATGGGTCGGCGGCAATTTCTTCTCGCGTTGACTTCGCTTCCAACGAAATCGCCAAATAGTAGAAATTCTCGTAGTTCATGAACTGCGACGGGTAGCTACGCGAACCTTCGATGAGGAGTGTGTCCTCCGGAGCTGTGCGATAGAGCCATTCGGCCACCGCGACCTCGTCTTGCGCAAAGCGGTATTCGCGGTCCTTGCCATTGTTTGCGAATAGGAAACCGATGGTCGAAAAAAGAAGCACGATAGCAAGCGGCAGGAAGACATAGGCCGGCTTTCCCGCCCGCGTCGATGGAAAGAACGCGGCGGCAGCGAAGAAGGCAAGGAAGGGCGACGCAAAGAGGTAAACGCGAAATATCGACTCTCCGCCATACGCAACCGCTATCAGCGGCATTGGTGAGAGCAAGAGTGCGGCGGCGGTGAGGTCCCAGTGGCCATTTAAGAGCCGACGCAAACCGCCGAGGAGCGCAAGGACAATGACGCCTGCCGAAAGCGCGCGCCCGAACAAAACCACCCATGCACGTTCGGCACTCACGTCGGCCACATTCGCGAGCTTGCTGGTGGCTTCTGACAGCGTACCCATGCTGGCCAGTTCGCTCAAAATTTGCTCGTAGACAAAGGGGGCCGCTGGCCAGAGAAGCCATCCAATTTCAGCGACGATAGCAAACACCAGATAGGCGGGCGAAAGCCATCCGAGTACGGTCAGGAAAACCGCCGAAAGGATGATCATGAGAGGCGTCAGTTGATGCGTGACCACGACCACGCAAATGAGCACCATCGCCAGCAACGCGGAGAAGGTACGCACAAACCGGCTGCCCGTCCAGAAAGGTAGCCCGATGGGGCGTGAGACAGGGCCGAGCGCATACAGAAAACCAGGTCGTCGCGCCGCCCATGTCGTTTCGCGTTTGCGCAGGGGGCCAAGAAATAGGCCTACGAGAATGAGGTAACAAAGAAATGTAACGCCTTGCGGCGAAAAATAGTCCTGGCCGACCCAGTTGGCGACCACGAAGAGCCAACAGGCCGTCAGTTGTAGGCGGCGATCTGCGGACAGGCGTTTGGCAATTCCCAGAAACGCCCCGACAAGCCCGAGCGTGAGGACCGGCGGGGTGAAGCTTACGATCGGTGCGAGATCGACCGATCTCAAGCCGAAGCGGTCGGCCAACCAAGCCGTCGCCGCGAACAGCCCGGGCCAATTGTGATAGGCCGCGAGGAAAGATGCATTTCGGTCAACGGCTCCATAACGTTGGATGTAGTCGACGACGCCGAGGTGCTTCCAGGCCCAGGAATAGCGCAATGTTCCGTAAACGATCGGGGGGGTCGCGTGAAGGACGATCACGAGCGCGATCAGATAGAAGACGGGTAAGGGGCCAGCGGTACGCCCAGCGCATACCAGCCAGGCAAAACCTACTGCTAGCAACGCCAGTGACAGAAAGAAGCTCCTGGGCAAAACCGAAACCAAGCCGATGTCGGTCATCCGATCGGGCTCGATCGCAGGCAACGATATCGCCCAAAGGAGGAGCGTCGCAATGAGTATAGCGGCGAGGGCTACACCATATCGCTTGGAGACTGTGTCAGCGCCTGTGTTCAATGGCATGTCTTCGACGCGGGCAAGGACGGTCATTACCTGCTACCCCCTCTTCGTGGAGCCGGCAGGAATGGGGTAGGAAGACGTCGCGCTTGTATTGCGCTTTTGTCTCCGGAGGCAGCCGGCCGCAAGTTTGTGCGGTGCCGCGTTCACCTTACCACCGTACCAGGCCAGGACGAGGTCGATGTTGATCGCCAGCCATAGCGCCTTATCAGCAAAACAAGACGATTTGGTCAAATTGGTCGCAATGTGGTGCCACCACGCCAACCCGCAAAGCGCGCGCAACACGGCGGGGTCCGTAAGTGCACCGTAGCTCTCCTCAAGTGTGGCACGCATTGGTGCCATGGCCTTCATCTCCTCGGGTGACAATTGCGGCACTTCCAAAAAACGGCGTACAACGAAACCCAGGTCTTCGCCGCTGCGCAATGCGCGTGCGGTCAGCAACAGGAAGATGACATCAAGGCCGGGCGGGGTATCCTGGGTGGCGGTCTCCCAGTCAATGATAGCACTCAAGCGGACATCAGCTTCATCTGGGCTGGACGTGAAAAGCAGGTTTCCGGGGGCGAAATCCCCATGGCCGAGGCTGAGAGACAACGAACGACCGCTCCAGAACTCGCGTTGCTGCGCCTGAAAGACAGCAAGTGCCTCTGCGCGCGACGCCGGGCCGAGCAAATGCGATTGCGATGCGCACACAATATCGGATCCATAATAGAGCCAGCTTTCCAGCCAATCCTGGTTGATTACCCCTTTTGTTCCTGTCAGCGAGTGCATTATGTGGATGGCGTCTATCGCTTGGGTGAGTGCGGAAAGGTACTGTTCAGACTTGGCAAATACCGAACGACCGTCGGCACCCGGCAACGCGCGCTCCGCGAGCTTCGCTCCTGATGGGTCAACAGAACTCGCGATAATCGTTGAAACCGCAAAATCAAGGTGTCGGAACGCGGGATTGCTGGCGAGCTCACGGCTACGTTCGATGTGGCGGGTAACTGCTCGGTGACCCTCTGGCGAGGTCGATGCCTTGAAGACGAGGAGTTCGTTCGCAGCGTCATCCGTCCGGAACATACCTGTTCGTACGTCGCTTTCACGGTAAAATTCCCGCACGGATTGCGCAGCTGGCGTTGCAAGTCCGGTGGCGGCACAGAAGCTCGCAATTGACGCCTCGAGAGGCGGCGCTGAATGCCGCCGCGGTGCGACATTGCTCCAGATCCGCGCCAGCGACGATAACAAACGCAATGTAAGATCGATCCGACCGGACGGTCCGAGACGGCGCGACAGGTCGCCTAACAGGCCGACCGCCGTTAAGCTGTGGGCGATCAGCCACGCGGCCGCCATCCCCAGAGCGCCATAGGCGACGACAAGCGGAGTGCCAAGACCAAGCACGACGACCAACGTTACGACTTGTGCCAGTGCAACAACTTGTGTCCGACCCGTCGCACGGTGGACGGCGAGAACGAGCGTGACGAGGCTCCAAGGCAGACAGGATATAGCGAGTAGGCGCAGCAGCGTCGAATTTGTAAACGAGACATCGATACCGAGCACCGTCAACAGAAGTGGCGCGCCTATGATCAGCACCAACACAACAGCTGCCAATGGCGCGATGGTGTAGAGCAAGGCATCTACAGCGAGCCGATGCAATTTCGACTTATCGAACGCGATTTCCGCCAATAGGGAGACGCCCATCGAACGGCTGATCAAATAGACCCCGTAGACGATTTCCCAGCTGATATAATAGACAGCCAGATTGGCCGAGCCTCCATAATGCAGGACGACGAGAGGCGCGATGCCCATTGCCGTCATTGAGGCGAGTGTACCCAGATAGTCCCATCCAAAATATCGAGTGAGCGCTCTGCGGTCAGCTCTCTGGGGCTCGCCGTTGATACGGTGTTGCGGAAGAAAACGGATAAAAATCAGCCAGTTAATGCCGGCCAACAAGAGTGGCAGCGGCAAGATCCACGCTGCATAGAGCCCAGCACCGAGAATGGAGGAGCCTGCAAATAGTGTAAGCAATAAAAGCTTGGCAACGGCGAATATGGCGTTTTCAATGGGCACGACCGTCGCCCGCCGCAAGCCCGCTAGCACGCTGTCCTGTAGGGCAAAGAGCGTCCAGGCGACCGTTGCGACCACGAAGGCTGCGGCTGAGATGGGCTGCTCTCGCAGGAAACCCAATTCGGGTGTGATACGGGAGATGAAAATGATGGCGAGCGTGGAAAGAAAAGCCGCCGCAATGGCGGCTAATGCATAGGCCCAAAGCACAAGACGCCGGACGCCCTCCTTCGCGGTCGCTGGTAGATAGCGGTTCAGAAAGTTGCCCATGTTGAGCTGCGAAATGTTTCCAAGCGCCAGCATGGTAGAGATGAGTGCTGCCCCAAGCCCGACTTGTTCGGGGGAGTAAAAGCGAGAAGCCAAGCCCCAGAAGGCGAGTCCGAGCACCGAAGTGAGCCCGGCGCTCGCGATTAGCGCGTAGCCGTTTTTTAGGAGTGCCGAGTTGGCAAGCGCAGCCAACGCTGGATAGGCCCGCGAGATCCGGGCCATGAAGTTGACATGGTCGTGGTTGTTACGCTGCAACATCAGCCGTCGTCCCGCTGCCAGATACGTACGTAGTCGACGAGGTACGC
The DNA here is from genome assembly GCF_058792075.1 of Ensifer sp. EB106-03-01-XG145. Taxonomy (NCBI): domain Bacteria; kingdom Pseudomonadati; phylum Pseudomonadota; class Alphaproteobacteria; order Hyphomicrobiales; family Rhizobiaceae; genus Ensifer; species Ensifer sp. EB106-03-01-XG145. Next base: position 208,390 of record NZ_JBYTEC010000004.1, read on the forward strand.
GGAGGGAAATTTCGTAGACTTCGATGGAGACCCCGCCCACTCACCACCAACAGCCAGATTGAGGAGCAGGTACATCTCTTCACTGGATATCGTCGGGACGTCCGTGTGTCGCCAGACCTCCTTGCCGTCGAGGTACCAAATGATCTTGTCCGCGTCCCAGGTCAGACTGTAGACGTGCCAGTTCGCCGTCAAGTCTGATGTCTCGACGTCCTTCCCGACGCTTTTCTTCTCAGAGGCCGCGTCAAGGTAATGATAGTGCATTCGCAACGTGGAGGATGAATCGCCGAGAACCTCCATAATATCGATTTCCGGACGGGATTTGCGTGTCTCCGGCAGAAGCCATATCGCGGCCCAGAACCCCTTGCCCGCAGGAACTTTTGCCTTGACTTCAACGTGGCCGTAACGGAACCGAACACGCGAGGGACGAGGCAGTTCGTCGTAGTCGCGCCCCGTGGTGACAATGCCGGAGGTGTAGTTGAAAGTCCGGTCTTCGATGCCCTTGGCCTTTTGTCGTCGAGCAGTGAGCCGTAAAAGTCCTTCGGACAGATTGACGTTTTCTGGTCGGTACCATTGCAGTTCGGCATTGCCGAGATTGGTACAGCCGTCCTTGTTCCACCAATAACAGGTGGTCCACTTTTCCCGGTCAAGTTCGGGCCCGTCGAAGTTATCTTCAAAGATCAGCCGCCACGAACCTTTGGCAGCGATCGGAACCGGTCCGTCAGCACGTGCCGCCGATGTTGCGAGACAGAGAGACAGGAGTATGGCGGTGATGGTGATCGATTGCCTAAGATACATCACGAAACCCCACCACGCGTTTGACTGTACTTCGGGCGAAACTGTCGAGGCTTGCGAGGGGAAGTCGCTCATAGCGGTATTCCGCATAGGGGATGGCGACCGCGCCGAAGCGAGATTTGAATTGGGCGAGCGAAGCGGAATTCCCAGTCTCGCCCATATGATAATGTGTACTGCCGAGCCGGCAGGCATCTTCGATCGCCCGGGCCTGAAGCAGGTATGTGGCGCGGCTTTCGCCAGCGATCTCCTCATCGATCGCGCCGCGCGTGTAATGGGCTTGGTGATGCATGAGCACCAATATTGCGGCAACGGGCCGGCCGTTGATGCGCGCCACATAGAGCCGAAAAGCCTCGCCGAGATGGCTCGCCATCTCGGCGAACTTTGAACGTGGATCACGGCGCAACCCACGGAAGCGTGCAAGTACTGCAGGTTCATGCTGCTTGCGCGCCCAACGCAACAACGAAAGTTCGAGCAGGCTGTGAAACTCTTCGATCAGTCGAGCGCTGTTACCTACTTCCACCTCAACGCCACATTTTTGGGCGCGTCGGATGTTAGTTCCAGCATTAGAGCGAAAGCGCGCCCGTACAACCTCCATCCCTCCGGCCAAGTCAACGACATGCGCCAGACGGGGAATGGTCGCCCAGCCGGGGCGGACAGCCTCAGCCCAGATATTCGCTAAACGAGGGTTTGGTCGGATTTTAAGTCCGACATAGGGCAACGTCTCAAGGTGAGCGAGAACGCAACGCAACTTGTCAGGCGAAATTCCCTGGTCAGAAAGCAGGCCACCGAACCCCCAGGCCGGCGGTGGCGACCAAGCGTAACGCAATGGGGCGACACCCTTGGTAAATAGGGGCAATACCGCTTGGGCACCGTCGGCGAAATGGAAGTACTGCGGGCTGCATCTGTAGTTGCCGATGGCAGTGACGGCTTGTGCCCATTGGGGCGACTGGCTGACGAGCGCGGTCCGGTCACTTTGATAGAGATCAAGCCAAACGGCATCTGAGGCCGGCCCACTGGATTGGATGAGGTGACCAAAGGCGTTAGGGCCGATCGGTTGCGTTGATGCCGTCTCCAAACTCATACAGCCGATCCAGCGCTTCCCTCATGGTCGTTCATCCGTGCGCTTCACAAGCATAAGACGAATAAGCAGGAAATGAAATGCCCGAGAATGATCTCTTAGGGGGCGTGCATCTTCACAATTTTGTGCTTTACTAATGTAGGACAACACACTGGCAGGTTATGCTTGGAGCCAGCAAATGCCGCATCGATCGCAAAACCGAATATTGACGGCGAAACAGAAGCTCAAAAAGATGAACTGGCGCGTCACAAGGTTCCTTACCGCTGGCGCCGTCTGGATGTTTGCGGTCTTACCGGCGTCAGCCCAATCGGTGGTGCTCAATACGCAGGAAGTTTCCTTACCGTATCTCGCGCGGGCACTTGAGCAGGCTTACCAATTGCCGCTTCTGTTAGACGCCGGCGCTTCGCCGGCCGAACGAAAGGAGGCGCTCGCGACCGAAAAGGCCCGGCTCAAGGGCGTGATCGCCGGCTTTGGCTATTTGGACGCGGATGTCTCCGAGGAGGATCAGAAAGGGCAAATAGTTCTCCACCCCAAGCTTGGTGATCTCTACAGGGTGACGTCCGTCGAACTCAAGGGCATTCGTCCATCGGAACTGGACCGTGAGGTCCTCGATCGGCTCGCCGCGATCATTGATGAGTTTGTCGGGCAGCCCGCGACAACATTCGTCGTTGATACGTTCACTCGGCGTATCCTCCAAATCGTCACCGCCCAAGATTTCGCGCACGCACGGCGACGGGCAACGGATTGGGTCCGTAAGGGCGAGGGTGTCGCGACTGCGGTCATTGATCTCGACCTGGGCCCCCGCAGCCGTTTCGGTGAGGTTCGATTTAGTGGCGCTCTTCGCATGCAATCCGAACTCCAGCGCCTCGTTCCCTTTCGTTCCGGCGACCGCTACAGCGCCGCAGCTGTCGAACAGCTACGTCACAATATTGAGGCCCTTGGTACTGTGAAGTCTGTAAGGATTGCCATAGGTAAAGACGAAGACGGAATGGTCCCGATCGATGTCAGGATCCGCGAAGCGCCTGCAAATCTCGAGACGCTGCGCCATACGAACCCGCTCGACGTTGGAAGTGGCCTCGCCGCGATCGCAGGTCTATTTTTTGTTCAGATGGGAGCACAGACCGGCTTGCCGCGATCCCGGTTGCGCCCATTAATATGGTGCACAGGTGGCTGCCTATTGATATTTGCAGTGTTGGCGGCTCTCAGGCTCGTTAGCTTCTTAGCTTGACGCCGGCATGGGTTAGGCTGAACGTGTGCTATTGCTCGCCTTTGGGCGTCGAAATAAGCGTTCCGACAATCAGTGGGCCGTTGACCGGCTGGCGTTGACTGGCGGCCTGACCGAGAACAGCGTCAATCTCTTCCTTAAGCGCCTGGCCTTTGGCGACGAGCGCCGCTTCGGCCTCGATTAAGGTAGCGTTATCCGCGCTTGCGGTCGTTGCGATGGAATGTCGCAATTCCCTCAAGTCCGCAATCAGAGCGTTCCACTCTTCCATGAGCTTCATCCACCGCTTGACTGGGTCCGTTGCCGGTGCCTTGGCGATATGTTCTTCCGACTGCATCAGCCTCGCTTGCCTTTGATTGCACGGTGATCTGCATCATGCCTCGCGTCGCAAGATACGCGATTCCCACATGATAAGCCATCGATCTTGCAACCTTAGTGGGTCGCAACTCTCCGTTATCCCTCAGAATTAGGCAAATTCAATCGGTTAGATTCGACTGAGCTCAGCTTTGCGAGACGCTATGTTGTGCTTCTTCGGCACGCAAACCAGGAAATCCGGAGGAGAGCTTTTGTTTAACTGCCGCAGCGACGAGACGCTGTGGTCACGACAACGTGTGTGGATAGCGGTCAGCCACATGCGCTCGCAGTGTAGCCCCGCTCGTCATTGATCTCCGGCGACTCCTTTCATTTAAGGGGTTGCTGATATTTAGGTTTATGTATTGAAATTAGGAAAATATCTTATTTTCCAGAGAAAAATAAAGGGTCTAAATATAACGACGCCGGAGAAATTGCGTCCGTGAGAGAATTTGTTTCCTAAATTTTTTTGTGAATGGAACTATTCCATCTGTTATACTGCGACATATTTCTGCAATAAAACGGCAGCATCGAGCCTGTATTGGAATAAACCAAGGAAAATAACGGCTTCTGCTATAAAATGCTCTTTTTCAAGAAATTCACGCGGTAGTTTACAAAGTTAGAATATTGTAATAAAACTGAATATGTACAAGTATTACACACTTTTCTCTTCCGCGGCCATCTGCATGACCGGGGATGAACGCTTATTGTTTTCAATTTTCTTTCTTTTTTTGGTTGGAGGATTTTGAATAAAATGGGTGAGCATTTTCACAATTCGTTAAGAGCAGCCCTCCGCCCGTCCACCATGGACAGGGCCATCGTTGTCCCGAGGGTCAGTGTCATCGTCCCTACGGTAAATGAGGCAAAAAACCTACCGCATGTCCTGCCACGCATACCCGCCTGGATAGACGAGGTCATCCTTGTCGACGGAAACTCTACCGACGGCACCGTCGCCGTTGCGCGCGAACTTATGCCCGATATCGTCGTAATAGAGCAGCCGCGCCTTGGAAAAGGGGTGGCGCTTGCTGCTGGTTTCGCCGCGGCCCGCGGAGACATCCTCATCACCCTTGATGCGGATGGTTCCGCTGACCCCGAAGAGATGACTGGTTTTGTGGGCGCATTGCTTGCAGGCGCCGATTTCGTAAAGGGTTCGCGGTTTCTCCAAGGCGGCGATACGCGTGACATGGAGTGGTACCGACGTCTTGGAAACTGGGGTCTTCTGCAATTGGTGCGTCTGCGCTTCGGCGGCCGCTATAGCGATCTTTGCTACGGTTACAACGCCTTCTGGCGTGACGTTTTACCCCATTTGCGGGTCGAGTCCGCGACCGGTTTCGAGATCGAAACGCAAATGAATATCCGCGCGCTCCAAGCAGGCCTCGCCATAGCGGAGCTTCCGAGCCGGGAATATGCGCGGATTCACGGCGTCAGCAACCTACGCACGATCCCCGATGGCTGGCGCGTCCTGAAGACAATTGCTCGGCTGGGCCTCAGTCAACACAGTCGCGCCGGTGCCTTGGCCAGAAACCGTACGCAGCGGGCAGGTTGAGGCCTGCCATGTCTTCGATTGCGGTTGTGATCTGCGCTTACTGCGATGAGCGCCGCCTACAACTGGGCGACGCTATTAACTCGGTATTGAAACAAACCCGCAAACCTGATCGGCTCGTCGTCGTCATCGACCACAACGACGACTTGCTGCGGGACATGCGGACCTTTTACCCAGGTGTCGAGGTGATCGCCAATGACGGGGCAAAAGGTCTCTCGGGTGCGCGAAACACCGGCGTGCGTGCCGCCGCGCCCTGCGATATCGTTGCATTTCTTGACGACGACGCTGTCGCCGAAGCCGACTGGCTGCAACGGCTCGCTCTGCACTATGTGGATCCAAACATTATCGGCGTCGGTGGCAAGGTGCTGCCACTTTGGCCAGATCAGCGACCGCGCTGGTTTCCAGAAGAATTCCAGTGGGTGGTCGGCTGCAGTTACAAGGGCCTGCCGAACAGGCTGAGCCCGGTTCGCAATCCGATTGGCTGCAATATGTCGTTCCGACGGACGGTCTTTGATGCCGTGGGCGGCTTTCGCGAAGGTCTCGGTCGCAGTGGCCAGGATGCCGCCGGGTGCGAGGAAACAGAGCTTTGCATTCGCGCCCGCCGGCACTTCCCGGCAGCAGTCATTCTCTACGATCCGCTAGCCGTGGTTCATCACCACGTTACCAGAGAACGGACGCGGTGGGCCTACTTCCGCAGACGATGCCAGGCTGAGGGACGCTCGAAAAGTGCGGTGGTCGAGACCGCAGGGGCGGGCGAAAAGCTTGGTGCCGAGCGTGCCTATGTTACCCGCACCTTGCCGGCCGGCGTCATTCGCGGCTTGATGGATATGGTGACGCGACTTGACCCTTCGGGGCCGATGCGTGCGTTCACAATCATCGCGGGGCTTATGTTTACGACGGCAGCCTATCTTGCCGCAAAATTCTCCAGACACGTCGGTCCGTTTCGCCCAATCAAGATCGTAGACATAGACCATACCAAGCCACTTCCGCCGATCGACCTTACCAGGCCGGGCGGCGATGTGCCCTATGGCGGCGTTTTCTGTTTGATCCGCTCTGGCGCGCAGCCGCTCGCACTCGTCGAGTTGCAGCATTCTGGCCCCGTGATTGCGCCTGCAGACTTGCTCGCGGAGATCGGCTCCGTGCGCTCCTTGCCTTCAGATAACTCCTACCGTGCGCCTACGCGTGAAAGGGTGGCGGTGGTGATTGCAACGCGTGATCGCGCAGAGAGCCTGGATCGCTGCCTCGCGTCGCTGTTTGATCAGACCCGCGCCCCCGATGAGGTGCACGTTGTAGACAACGCTCCGGCCTCGTCGGCGACATTGGATCTGATTTCGACACAGTACCGCGGACGAGTGCACTATGTGCTTGAGCCAACCCCGGGGCTCGGACGGGCACACAATACTGGCCTGCGCTACGTGTCCAGCGACATCGTTCTTTTTACCGATGATGACGTCGTGCTCGACCGACATTGGGTCGAAGCGATGGCTGCGCCGATGGAGGAGGATAAGGCTGTCGGTTGCGTGACCGGTTTGATCCTGCCAGCCGAACTCGAAACTCGGGCGCAGGTCTGGACGGAGCGGCACGGCGGCTTCGGGAAGGGGCTGCAACGTCGAGTTTACGATTTGGAGGCGAACCGTCCCAAAAGCATGCTCTTTCCCTTCACCGCTGGTCAATTCGGCTCCGGTGCCAACATGGCGTTCCGGGCAAGTGTGTTGCGCCGGGTTGGCTGCTTCGATGCAGCACTCGGTGCTGGAACGCTGGCGCGTGGCGGCGATGACCTTGCTGCCTTCTTCGCCATCGTTAGCGGCGGCTTTAGACTGGTCTACCAGCCTCAGGGCATTATCTGGCACTACCACCGCCGCGGTGAAGACGGCATGCGTCGGCAAGCCTTTTGTTATGGCATGGGGCTTGGCGCCTACCTGACGAAGATCGTTGTCGACGAACCACGTCGGGCTATTCGGCTCGCTGCGGCATTTCCAGCAGGCATCTTACACATGGCCGGGCCGACGTCGCAGAAAACCGCGCGGCTTCCGAGCGACTACCCGCTGCGGCTCGTCTGGATGGAGCGCCTTGGCATCCTTGCAGGTGTACCAGGCTATTTGCGCAGCCGGGCAAAACGTCGGCGCGACGATCGACCGCGTAATGGCATTGACGCAAGACGACCGGCAGAAAGAGAGGTTTGACATGCAAGCTATCCCGATCCTGGTCTATCACAGCGTCGGCCGTACTTGCGGCCCGGCCTATCGACGCTGGCTGGTGACCGAGCGGGAGTTGGACGCACATCTCCAGGCCCTGACGCAGCGCGGCTACCGCTCAATGACGGTTCGCGACCTTGCGCTATTGCGTTGCAGCGGACAACCGATCCCTCCGCGCACCTGCGTCATTACCTTCGACGATGGACTTCGCGACTTTGCCGAAGGCGCGATGCCAGTTCTGGTCGACCGGAAGTTTGCCGCCACACTCTATGTCGCCACCGGTTTCGTGGGGGCGACCGCCCGATGGCTTGCGGATCTCGACGAAGGCAATCGCCCGATGCTCAACTGGACCGCGCTGCGTGACCTGCACGACGCCGGGATCGAGATCGGCGCGCACTCTGTAACTCATCCCGAACTTGACACACTGTCCTTTGGAAAGGCTACCAGCGAGCTTCGCGACAGCAAGAGGGCCCTGGAAGACGGGTTGGGCGCGGCAGTCACCACATTCGCATACCCTCATGGCTACGCGTCCCGCGCAACGCGCAGGATTGCAAAAGATGCAGGCTACCTCGCCGCCTGCCGTGTTCGTCACGCGCTCAGCGACGAGACGGAAGATCTCTTCGCTCTTTCTCGCATTGTTGTCACCAGTGAAGTGACGCCAGACGCGCTCTTGGATATGATCGAGACGCCGCAGCTTCCCGTCGCACCGCCAGCCGATCGGCTGATTGCCACCGGTTGGCGCGCAGCAAGACGCCTGCGCGCCTTGCACCGCTCGGTGTTTCCAAGGCGCCAAGTGGCCGGATCAGAAAGTGGGGCGTGATGAGTTCCTCGGGCTGGATCGGACTTGTCGCTGTCGGTGTCCTCTTGGCCGGGTCGGCGTCTGCCGCCGCGCCGGAAACCTCAGCGATCGACCCTCTATCCCAACACGATCGGCCTGAAGGAGGGCAACAGGTTGTCTTCCAGCCCAACCTTGGCCGGGCATTGGCGCAACTGGCTGACCTCTACATTGCACGCAAGGTCGATGCCACGACCGTGGATCGTCTGCTCGGCGAGTATGAAGGTATGCTGCGCAATGCCGGGCCGGATGCGATTGTCGCGGTATCGCAGCCGAGAGGCTCGGGTGAGGTTGTCAACGAAGCGCCCGATGGCGCCCGCGTGCTTACTCTCTACGAACGTGCGGCGGCCTACGGCTATCGGGGCGCGCTGTTTGGTCTCGGTGATCTCTACAGTCGTGGCGAACTCGTGCCTCGCAACCCCGAAAAGGCATTTGCCGCTTATGCCGAGGCGGCAAATCAGGGGATCCCCGCGGCGCAGTTGCGGATGGCGGAATTGATGATCCGCGGTGAGGGCACGAAACGCGATGTGAAGGCAGGCGAGGCGAGCCTGCGCGTGCTCGGTCAATCCGAAAATCCCAGCGTGCTGGAGCTAGTAGCTGAGCTTTGTCTTTCCGGACGCATACCGGAACAGACCGATATCGCGGTTTCGGCGCTGCGCAAGGCGGCAGATTTGGGTTCCGCAAGGGCGCACTTCAGGCTCGGCGAACTCTACTACGCCGGAACAGTCCTGGTTTCGGACTACTCCGCCGCGCTTGTTCATTACCGTCTCGCTGCGGGACACGGAAATGTGGAGGCGAAGGTTCGGATTGCCGAAATGCAGGCGCGCGGTCAAGGCATGGCCCGCGACGTGACGAAGGCGGTGCGCGAATTGCAGGCTCTGGCCGATCTCGGCGCGCCGATTGCCGACCTCTCCCTTGGAAGTCTCTATCTGAAAGGCGATGTCGTGCTGGCCGACCCGGTTCGTGCGGCAAAATACTTCCGTCAGGCCGCCGCCCGTGGCAGCGGGACGGCGCTGATGCAGCTTGGAGACCTCTATGCGGACGAGGGGGCGGTGACTGGCGACTATGGTCCAGCCGTTCAAAGCTATCAACAGGCCGCAGCGAACGGCAATCCAGGCGCGAGAGTACGGCTTGCGGAAATGAAGGCGCGAGGGCGCGGAATGCCGCGGGATCTTGCCACGGCGACGACGGAACTGATGACGCTTGCAAGTGCAGGAGAGGCCGGCGCCTCTTTGGCGCTTGCCGATCTCTATGGCGAAGGGCGCGCGTTAGCCATCGAGCCCGCCAAGGCTCTGATCTACTATCGACAGGCCGCCGCTCAGGGCAGTGTCACGGCGTTGCTCCGGCTCGGGGAATTCCATTCGCAAGGCGAGTTATCCCGACCCGAGTACGGACGTGCGTTGGAATACTATCGTGCCGCAATCGCTAGGGGCAGCGTCAGTGCAAAGGTCCGGTTGGCAGAAATGATGGCCATGGGCCGAGGCGTGCCACAGGATGTCGCCGCTGCCAAAGTTGAACTGGAAAACCTTGCAGCCCGCGGCGAGGGGGAGGCATCCCTTCTTTTGGGTGATTTCTACGCCCGTGGGGATGTCATGCCAGCCGATCCTGCCCAAGCCTGGCTCCACTATCGGCGTGCTGTCGATCAAGGAAGCGTCGCTGCGCTGACACGGCTTGGCGATCTCTACGCCGGCAACGGTAGGGCTACGCCAGACTATACCCTCGCGCAGGACTACTATCGGCGCGCCGTCAGCAGAGGAAGCGTGAGCGCCCAGGTGCGGCTCGCAGAAATGGCGGCTCACGGGCAGGGGGGCGTTCGCAACGTATCGACGGCGATGCGAATTTTGACCTCGCTTGCCGAACGGAGTGAACCGGCTGCCGCCCTTAGCTTGGGTGATCTCTATTACTCCGGGGAAGTCACCCGGGCGGATCCGGCACGCGCAACCGCATATTACCAGCACGCTGCCGCGCTTGGAAGCATAACGGCCTTGCTTCGACTGGGCGATCTCTACCTCACCCAGGGCGCACTAACGGGCGACTATAGGGCCGCAAGAGTAAGCTATGAGCAGGCAGCGGCGAGGGGAAACGTCGGTGCGAAGGTGCGGCTCGCGGAAATGAAGGCGAGAGGACGCGGCACAACGCAGGACGTTGCAGCCGCGAAGGCAGAGTTGGATTCTCTCGCGTCGACCGGGGACGCGGGCGCTTCGCTATCGCTCGGCAATCTATACAGTGACGGACAGGCTCTGGCAGCCGAGCCGGCTCAGGCCCTCTTCTACTATCAGCAGGCAGTTGCACAGGGCAGTGTCACGGCGCTTCTTCGCCTTGGCGACCTTTATTCCGACGGTGAACGGACCGCCGCCGATTACGCGCGCGCCATCGAGTTCTATCGCCAGGCCGCAGATGCAGGAAACGTCAACGCAAAGATACGGGTGGCGGAGATGAAGTCGCGGGGGCGCGGCATCCACCAGGACATCGCCGCCGCGAAAGCCGGACTCGAGCAGCTCGCAACTGCGGGCGAGGCAGATGCCTCACTGGCTCTCGGCGACCTCTATGGTAGGGGCGAAGTCGTCGCGTTCGATCCTGAGAAAGCTCTCAGCCAGTATCGGCAGGCTGCCGATGGGGGCAGCGTGACCGCCTTGTTGCGGCTCGGCGACTTTTATTCACAAGGCCAACCGACGATGCTCGACTACGGGCTTGCGCAGGACTTTTACCGTCAAGCGGTCGGCCGGGGGAATGTGAGCGCCAAGATCCGGCTCGCCGAAATGCAAGCACGCGGGCAAGGTATTGCGCGGGACGTTGTGGCCGCGACCCGGGAACTGACCGAGCTCGCGCAGCGGGGTGAGACGGCTGCCGCGCTGGCGTTGGGCGACCTCTATGGCAGGGGAGAAGCCGTACCGGTCAATCCGACGCAGGGTTTGCAATATTATCGCCAGGCGGCCACGCAAGGCAGCATGACTGCGTATTTGCGGCTTGGCGACCTCTATTCCGCCGGCACCACATCGGCGACGGATTACGCGGCAGCGCTAGACCACTACCGCCGCGCTGCTGAACGAGGGAATTTGGTGGCGAAGGTTCGGCTCGCCGAAATGAAGGCGCGCGGCCAGGGTATGGCGCCGGATATCGCGTCGGCGACAAGCGAATTGACCGCCCTGGCAAAAGGAGGAGAAAAAGCCGCAGCGATTGCGCTTGGCGAACTCTACAGCAATGGACAGGTCGTGCCTGCCGACCCAACCCTTGCTGCCGGCTATTATCGCCGCGCCGGAGAGCTTGGTAGCGTTGAGGCAAGGGTGCGGCTCGCGGAGATGGAGGCAAGAGGGCAGGGCGTCCAGCAAGACGTGACGGCTGCCACCGCCGATCTGGCGACGCTTGCCAAGGGAGGGGAGGCCAGCGCGTCCCTCGCCCTTGGTGATCTTTATGCTGAAGGAAAGGTCGTACCTCAAGATCCATCAGCCGCCGTCAACTACTATAGGCAGGCGATCTCGCAGGGAAGCGCCACCGCACATCTTCGCTTGGCCAATCTTTACTCTGCTGGCGGTCTTTTGGCGACGAACTACGCCGGAGCGTTCGACCAATATCGCCAGGCGGCAGAGCGCGGCAGCAACGAGGCAAAGATCCGGATGGCTGAAATGACGGCGCGGGGCCAGGGGACTGCCCGCGACGTAGCAACGGCAACGCGTGAATTGATTGCGCTCGCCGACAGGGGAGAGACCGCCGCTGCGATCTCGCTTGGGGACCTTTATGGCGCGGGAGACGTGGTCCCAGCCGATCCGGTGAGAGCGCTGCATTACTACCGGCAGGCCGCCCAGAACGGCAGTATTACCGCGTTGCTGAGACTGGGGAGCTATTACTCCGAAAGCGGGTCGCCAGTGGCGGACTTTGCTCTGGCGCAAAACTATTATCGGCAGGCTGCCGGTCGGGGGAACACAGAGGCCGCAGTCCGGCTCGCCGAAATGAAGGCTCGGGGACAGGGCATGGCGCGGGATGTGGCATCGGCCACACACGAATTGGCTGCCCTGGCAGAAAAGGGAGAGACGGTAGCCGCGCTTTCTCTCGGTGAGCTCTATCGCCAGGGGGAGGTTGTGCAAGCCGACCCTGGGCGCACGGTCGAGTACTATAGCCAGGCGGCCGAGCGCGGCAGCGTGACGGCGATGATACGTCTCGGCGAGTTTTACTCCAAGAGCCAGACGGCCATGACTGACTACGCTCGCGCGCAAAACTTCTACCGTCAGGCGGCAAGCCAGGGTAGCGTTGAGGCGAAGGTCCGGCTTGCGGAAATGAAAGCTCGGGGCCTTGGCGTTCCGCAGGACCTCGCGGCGGCCCAGGCCGAGCTTAAAAGCCTTGCTGCGTCCGGTCGACAGGAGGCTTCACTGGCATTGGGTGATCTTTATGGTGACGGAAAAGTTGTCCCGGCTGATCCCGCCCAAGCAGTGCAATATTTCCGGCAAGCCGCGTCGCAAGGCAGCACCACGGCGAATGTTCGATTGGGCGACCTCTATTACGCGGGCAAGGGGGTGAGGACGGACTTTGCAGCCGCCTTCGATCACTATCGCCGCGCGGCAGAGCGGGGCAATTTGGAGGCCAAGGTTCGGCTTGCGGAAATGCGGGCGCAGGGCAAGGGCATCCCCCAGGACCTCTCCGCTGCCAAGACCGAGCTGGAAGACCTTGCCGCCCGCGGCGGGGCTGAAGCGTCGCTTGCCGTCGGCGATCTCTACAACAAAGGAGAGGCTGTGCCTGCCGATCGCGCCCGCGCGGCGGACTATTATCGACAGGCCGCCGCGCAAGGCAATGTCGCCGCATTGCTGCGGCTTGGGGATTTCTATTCGCAAAGCGAGGCAGCCACGACCGACTTTCCGCTGGCCCAAAGCTACTACCGCCGGGCGGCAGAACAGGGCAACGTCGAGGCGAAGATACGGCTTGCAGAGATGCAGGCCCGAGGCCAAGGTGGAGAGCAGAACCTGGAGGCCGCCAGTGCCGAATTGGCGGCGCTTGCCGACAGAGGCGAAGCCAGCGCTGCACTCGCCCTTGGCGATCTCTATGGACGTGCAGGCGTGATGCCTAATGATCCGATCCGGGCCGCCCACTACTACGAACAAGCCGCAAAACAAGGGAGTTTGACGGCGCTGCTGCGGCTCGGCGACGTTTATCGAGGTCGCGAACCAGGCAAGGCCTTCGCCGCCTTTAGCGCAGCGGCCAAGCAGGGTAGTCTAGACGGCAGCCTGCGTGTTGCGGAGCTGACGATCCGTGGTGAAGGAACGTTACGCGATGTCCCGCAAGGCGTTGCGACGATGCGTTCGCTCGCCGAAAGTGACAATCCGAACGTACTGGAAGCGCTGGCCGACCTCTGCTTGTCCGGTCGCGTGCCGATGCAGCCGGAACTCGGCATCACAACCTTGGAGCGCGCTGCGCGCCTCGGCTCGGTGCCGGCGCATGTACGGCTCGGCGATCTCTACGCCGCCGGGAATGCCGTAACGGTCAACTATGCCCTCGCGCTAGAGCACTATCGCCAGGCGGCCGATCAAGGCAGCCTGGAGGCAAAGGTGCGGCTCGCTGAAATGAAGGCACTCGGCCGGGGCATGGCTCCCGACGCGGGAGGCGCCACCGGCGAACTGGCGATGCTTGCCGCCCAAGGTGAAGCGGGCGCGGCCTACTCTTTGGGCGACCTTTACGCCAAGGGTCAAACGGTGCCAGCTGATCCGCTGCGGGCTCGGCAATATTACCAGCAAGCCGCAGATCAAGGCAGCGTGAGGGCCATGTTGAGGCTTGGCGACGGCTATCGGTCGGACGATCCAGGTAAGGCGTTTGCGGTCTATAGCACAGCAGCAGATCAAGGTAACCTGGAAGGCCAGCTACGTGTCGCCGAACTGACAATCAGGGGCGAGGGGACACAGCCAGACGTGAATGCCGGCATGGCGGAGCTTCGTGCACTCGGAGCAAGCGAGAGCCCGGACCTCCTGGTCACACTCGCCGAACTCTACCTCTCCGGACATATCCCTTTGCAGCCAGCGCTTGCCGTCTCGGCGCTTGAGAAGGCGGCGCATTTGGGATCCGTCCGGGCGCATCTACGGCTGGGCGACCTTTATTCCGAGGGAGATGATGTAAAGGCGGACTACAGCGCTGCGCTTGAGCACTATCGCCAGGCAGCCGAGCAGGGCGATGTGGACGCCAAAATACGCCTTGCCGAGATGGAAGCACGCGGCCAGGGCATAAAGAAGGACGTCGCTTCGGCGGTCAATGTGCTTTCATCGCTGGCGGCTGAGGGCTCAGCTTCCGCCCTGCTCTCCCTCGGTGACATTTACGGCGGGGGGCAAGTTACTGCGCAAGATCCGAAGCTGGCTGTGAAACATTATAAGGCCGCGGCGGAGCAGGGTAGCGTTTCAGCGATGCTCAGACTCGGTGATGCCTACAACAACGGACGTCTTGTCCCACGCAATACGAAGGAGGCCGAAAGGTACTACCAGATGGCCTTCGAAATGGGGAACCCGGGTGCCAGCGTGGCGCTCGGCCGCTTCAAGGCGTCGACAAAGACCCGCAAGAATGCAGCTGCGGGCATGGTCTTGCTCCAACGCTCCGCAGACGAGAAAGTGGTCGGAGCATCATCGGTTGTCGCCGAGGCCCTATTTTACGGTCACGGCGTCACGCGCAGCAGCAAGAAGGCTCTCGCCGTCCTGCAGAAAGCTGCCAAGGAGGGCGATCGGATTGCCGCGATCGATTTGATCGAAGCCTATCGTGATGGCAAGCGCGATGGCCGCACACAACTCGTAAGAAGGGACAACGCGAAGGCGAAGTCAGTCTTGCTCGCGTCGGCGGACCTGCTTTCCGGTCCGGAAATGAGCGTGCAAACCTTCCTGCTGGATGCATCGATCGCAAATGCCAAAGCGTTTGCGGCGCTCAGCAACAGGTTTAAGTCCCTGACACAACCGGAACGCCAAAGGGTCGTGCGTGACTTGGCAAGGACCAACCCTCGACTGTTTGCCTACCTGATGGAAGCACAATTGCGACAGAGGGGGGTTCGCGTCGGGCCAATTGACGGTCGCCTCAACTCGGCTGCCCAAACAGCAATGGTCCGGCATTGCCGCACGCTTCTGCCGGCACGCCAATGCAATCAAGGTTTTTCGGCGCCCCGCGTCGTTGAGACACTTACTCAAATGTTTTGACACAATTCAACTATCGTCGGAATTTTGCGTCGTTGCTGCTTCCGGCCGTGAGCGCCGTCTTCACCGTCGTTTGGCTTTTTGTGTGCAGAACTGGTTATGCCGCGGACGCAGCCTATGGCCCCTAGAACTGTAGATTTTCCTTGAGCAGGATCTCGATGCGGATCCGCTCCTGCGAGGCGAGCAACTCGCGGTGGTCGGCGCGGGCGCGCATAATGCGAAGTGCGCTTCTGACCGCATGGCCTGGGTCCTGAGCGATCAGTGCGTCGATGCGTTCGTCCATCAGCGCGCGCTCGCTGAAGGGCGTGCGCTCGTGGGCAATGACGGTGAGGTCGCGTGGCCCTTGCGCATTCCAGACCGCGGTTAGCGGCGCCCGCGCCTCGGAACTCAGCACGTAGACGGCAAGCGTATCGGGGTTGTGTTGCAATGTCCTGTTGATGATCAGTTCGGCGCGTTTCTCGTCGGCATAGGTTTCGAGCGAGGGCAGACACGCAAGATGTGGAAACTGCGCGTTGATGATGCTGTCGAAGCCGAGACGGCGCTGGATGCTGTCGAGTGCCATCATGGTTTCCGCCACGACCATGATCTTGCCGGGCTGGTTGCCGATGAAGCGGCCTGCGATCTTGCCGGCCGTGGCGCCGGCCGCGAAGTTGTCGATGCCGACATAGTCGGCCCTTTCCAGCCGTTCCTGGCCTGACAGGAACTGCACGACCTTCACGTCTCGTTCCACGAGCCGCACCAGCGCATCGCGCACCTGTGGCGATTCCGGTGCCATCACCGCGACGCCATCGACAGTTTCGTGATCGATGAGGCTCAGATACTTGGCGACGTGGTGCGGGTCTGCCATCGGGATCTGCACGGCCTCGACCTCGGTGGAATCGGCGCGCAGCGCGTCGCGTGCCTCGGTGACGCGCCCAATCAGTTCGCTCAGATACTGGTCGCCGGAGACGGGAAGGACGAAGCGAAACCGGTAGGTCTTGTTGCGCGCAAGTGCTACCGCCGCCGGGTTCCTGACGAAGCCGATGCGCTCGATGGCGTCGTTGACCTTGCGGAAAGCCTTCTTGCTGACATTCGGTCGGTCGTTCAGCACGCGGTCTACGGTGGCCAGGCTCACGCCGGCGGCCTCTGCCAGGTCTTTCGCGGTAGGGCGCATGCAATCGCTTCTCTTTGCTCACGAACCTTCAGGGCGATTCCTCCAACAAAAGCAATCGAAAAGCAAGAATTGATGTGCGCACCTCAAAATTTGCTTGCATTGAGGTGCGCACCTCAATATTAATAATACTGTGGCCGGCAGTGGAGTGCGTGAGGCCACGGAGCGATGCGAGGGAGGCCTGCCCACGAAGAAACGTCGCTTTGCGTCCGCTATTCGCCACAGGCGTTTTCAGCTTCCGATGGAGGTCGGGAGGAAAGGGGAGGAGGCCCCAGCTATGGAACTTCGTCATTTCAAACCATTGGCCGCATTGGGTGCCCTGCTGGCGGCAAGTGTCGCAAACACCGGCCACGCAAGCGCAACCGAGCTGACGCTCTGCTGGGCGGCATGGGATCCGGCAAACGCCTTGGTCGAACTCAGCAAGGATTTCGAGGTCAAGAGCGGCATCAAGATGAAATATGAGTTCGTGCCATGGCCGAACTTCGCCGACCGCATGCTGAATGAGCTGAACTCCGGCGGCAAGCTGTGCGACCTGATGATCGGCGACAGCCAGTGGATCGGCGGTGCGGCTGAAAACGGCCAGTACGTCAAGCTCAACGATTTCTTCGACAAGGAAGGAATCAAGATGAGCGACTTCATCCCGGCAACCGTCGTCGGCTATGCCGAGTGGCCGAAGAACTCGCCGAACTACTGGGCGCTGCCGGCATTCGGCGACGTCGTCGGCTGGAGCTACCGCAAGGACTGGTTCGCCCGCCCCGAGCTGCAGGCGGAATTCAAGAGCAAGTACGGTCGCGACCTTGCCGTGCCGAAGACCTTTGCCGAACTCAAGGACATCGCCGAATTCTTCCAGAAACGGGAGATCGACGGAAAGACGGTCTATGGTGCTGCGATCTATACCGAGCGCGGATCCGAAGGCATCACCATGGGTGCGATGGACGTGCTCTATAGCTTCGGCTTCGAGTATCAAAACCCCGACAAGCCTTACGAGCTCGAGGGATACGTGAATTCCGCCAAGGCGGTGAAGGGGCTGGAATTCTATAAGGCGCTCTACGACTGCTGCACGCCGCCTGGGCATTCCGACGCCTACATGTCCGAGGACATCGACGCCTACAAGTCAGGCCAGGTCGCCCTTCACATGAACTTCGCCTTTACCTGGCCCGGCATCAATGCCGACGCCAATGTGGGTGGCGACAAGTCGGGCTATTTCCCGAACCCGGCCGGTCCCGATGGCGTTGCCTTCGCGCAGCTCGGCGGCCAGGGCATCTCCGTAGTCTCAGCGTCCGAAAAGCAGGACGATGCGCTCGCCTACATTAAGTGGTTCGCCCAACCGGAAATCCAGCAGAAGTGGTGGCAGATGGGCGGCTATTCGGCGCTGCGCAAAGTTGTCGAAGATCCTGGCTTTGCAACCAGTCAGCCCTATGCCCAGACCTTCCTCGACTCCATGGCGATCGTGAAGGACTTCTGGGCCGAGCCCTCCTATGCCTCGCTGCTTCAGGCGACGCAGAAGCGCTTCCACGACTATGTGGTTGCCGGTCAGGGTTCTGCGCAGGATGCACTCGACGGTCTCGTCAAGGACTGGACGCAGATCTTCGACGACGAAGGCAAGTACTGACGCCAAAAGGGCCATGGCTGTGCACCTCCCAGCGCGCCATGGCGCGACACGGAGCCGGGGATTTTCCCCGGTTCTGTCGCCGCCTTCTGCATGGTTCCTTCGATTGTGGTCGATTGAAGGACGAAAACATGCAGCAATTCAAAGTGCTGCAGCGGCCTGCGCGGCGCGGCAGTCAAATGAGGGAACTACCCATGCTGAAATCAACAGTGGACCGGGTCGCCGGAGCGACACCGCATGCCCTTGCCAAACGGGTCCGAGGTCTCTCGGATCGCTCGCTGGCCTGGCTGTTCGTTGCCCCGTCCATCGTCCTGCTTCTCGCGGTCAATATCTTTCCGCTGATCTGGACGGTCCGCCTGAGCTTTACGAATTTTCGCGTCAACAGGCCGAATGCCGAGGTCCAGTTCATCGGGCTCAAGAACTACCTGAGCATCCTGTCCGACAAGGACATCTGGCTGACCATGCAGGCGACGGCCCATTTCCTGATCTGGACGATCGTCCTTCAGGTACTGATCGGCTTTTCCCTTGCCTATCTGATCAACAAGAAGTTCCGCGGCAACGATCTGTGGACGACGATCATCGTCCTGCCGATGATGCTGAGCCCGGCGGTGGTCGGCAATTTCTGGACCTTCCTCTACCAGCCGCAGATCGGTCTCTTCAATTACGCAGTCGGTTTCCTGACAGGGGCTGATCCGTCGAGTTTCTCGATGATCGGCGACGTGTCGCTTGCTCCCTGGGCAATCATCATCGTCGACACCTGGATGTGGACGCCCTTCGTGATGCTGATCTGCCTTGCGGGCCTTCGCTCCATTCCGAGCAGCATCTATGAGGCCGCCGAATGCGACCGCGCCAGCAAGTGGCGGCAATTCTGGACGATCACCATTCCGCTCGTACTGCCGTTCCTGATGCTCGCTGTGCTTTTCCGCGGCATCGAGAACTTCAAGATGTTCGACCTCGTCGTACAGCTGACCGGCGGCGGTCCGGGATCGATCACCGAGCTCACCTCGATCAACCTGAAGCGTGAAGCTTTCGAGAAGTGGCGCACCGGCTACGCCTCCGCTTACGCCGTCATCCTCTTCGTCACCGTCTTCGGACTGGCGTCGATCTACGTCAAAGCCCTGAACAAGGTCAAACAACGATGAGCTATTCCGTTACCGAGCCGTCGCAACGGCAAAAGTGGTTCGCCGGGATCCTGGTCGTTGGCTACGCGCTGATCACGATCCTGCCGCTTGTCTGGATCATCGCGACGAGCTTCAAGTCGCCCGCCGACGCGATCGCCTATCCGCCCAAGACCTTCTTTACGCCGACGGTGGAAGGCTATGTCAACGTCTTCACGACGCGCACCCGGCTTACCGAGGAGCAATTGCAGGCGGTCGGCGAGCCGCAGACCTGGTATGACCGGCTGGTTCGCAAGGATGGCCTCGTCATCTCCGGTCCGTCGCGCTTTGCCGAGCGGTTTACCAATTCGGTGATCATCGGCTTCGGCTCGACCGTGCTCTGCATTGTGCTCGGCACGGCCGCCGCCTACGCCTTCTCGCGCTTCAAGGTTCCGTTGAAGGACGATCTGCTGTTCTTCATTCTCTCGACGCGCATGATGCCGCCGATCGCCGTCGCCATCCCGATTTTCCTGATGTTCCGGTCGCTGGGTTTGAACGACACCCATGCGGGCATGATCCTGCTCTACACGGCCGTCAATCTGTCGCTGTCGGTCTGGCTGCTGAAGGGTTTCATCGACGAGATACCGATCGAGTATGAGGAGGCGGCCCTTATCGACGGCTACACCCGCTTCCAGGCGTTCTACAAGGTGGTGTTGCCGCAGGCGGCAACAGGCATCGCCTCCACCGCCATCTTCTGCCTGATCTTTGCCTGGAACGAATACGCCTTCGCGGTGCTGCTTACCTCGGGCAACGCCCAGACGGCACCCCCCTTCATTCCAACCATCATCGGCGTCAGCGGCCAGGACTGGCCGGCAGTTGCCGCCGGGGCGACCCTGTTCCTCGTGCCGGTCATGGTCTTCACCATTCTTCTGCGCAAACACCTGCTGCGCGGCATCACCTTCGGAGCCGTACGCAAATGACAAGATTTTTCAATGGATTGCTGCACTTGCGCCGCGGTGCCTGGGAAATGCTGGCATCGGCTCTGATTGCGGCGGGCGTCTTCATGCTCATGCAGCCCTTCGTGCTCGTGCTCTATTCCTGGTCCTTCGTCATAACCTTGCTGGGCACGGTGATGTTCATCATCGTCAGCCATTTTCCGGAGTAAGCCGATGGCGCAGATCAGAATTCAGAATGTGCGCAAGGAGTTCGGCGCCTTCACCGCGGTGCGCTCCTCGAGCTTCACCATTGAGGATGGCGAGTTTTTCATGCTGCTCGGCCCATCCGGCTGCGGCAAAACGACAACGTTGCGCATGATGGCAGGCCTGGAACTGCCGACGAACGGCGAGATCTTCATCGACGGTGAAGAGGTCGGGATGAAGCCGGCCAGCAAGCGCGACATCGCCTTCGTCTTCCAGATGTTTGCGCTCTATCCGCATATGAATGTGCGCAAGAACATCTCCTATCCGCTGGTCAGCCAGGGCTTGCGCGGCGAGGAAGTCAGGTCGCGCGTCGCCGAAGTCGCCCGCATTCTCAAGATCGAGAACATTCTCGACAAGCCCGTCGGCGGCCTTTCGGGCGGCGACCGCCAGCGCGTTGCGCTCGGACGCGCAATCGTGCGTCGCCCCAAGGCCTTCTTCATGGACGAACCCCTCGGCGCGCTCGATGCCGAGTTCCGCGAGCACATGGCCGAGGAACTGCGGGCACTGCACGACCGCATGGGCGCGACCACCGTCTATGTGACCCATGACCAGCTCGAAGCGATGCAGATGGGCGACAAGATCGTCGTCATGAACCATGGGGTCGTCGAACAGTTCGGCAAGCCGCAGCAAATCTACGACTGGCCCGCGACGAAGTTCGTGGCTCAGTTCATTGGTTCTCCGCCGATGAACTTCCTGGAATTCGAGGGGATGATCGGCGTGGGCGGCGGCGCTATCGATCTCGGCGGCATAGAGGTCAAGGTGCCGACCTCGCGGGAAGGACGCGCCGGAAGGCTGACGCTTGGCGTCCGGCCGGAACATGTGAAATTCGTCAGTGACGGCGCCTATCGGGGCCGTGTCAGCGCTGTCGAATATCTCGGGACCACCCAGATCGTGACGCTCGCAACGAGCCACGGCAACCTGAAGGCACGCATTCCATCGGGCCACCGGGTTCAGGAAGGCGAGCAGATCGGCCTCGAATTCGACGCGAGGACGCTTTCGGTTTTCGATGCGGAAACCGGCAAGGTGCTGTTATCCGACGGCAATGAAGGAGTGCTGAGACATGGCTGAAGTCGTCCTGGAAAATGTGACGAAGACGTTCGCCGGCACGGTTGCTCTCGATAATGTGTCATTGACGGTTCCGGATGGTTCGTTCGTCGTGCTGCTCGGCCCGACTGGTGCCGGAAAGACGACGACCTTGAGAATGGTCTCCGGCCTGGACACGCCCGATCGCGGTGAGGTCTATATCGATGGACAGCCGATGAGAGGACTGGCGCCTGCCGAGCGCAACGTTGCCATGGTCTTTCAACAATACTCGCTCTATCCACATCTCACCGTTCGTCAGAACCTGGAGTTCCCGCTGAAATCTCCGCTGCTGAAGACGCCAAGGGAAGAGATCGACCGGAAGGTGAGGGAGGTTGCCGAGGTTCTCCAGATCGCGCACAAGCTCGACAACAAGGCGACGGCACTGTCAGGTGGAGAGATGCAGCGCGTTTCCATCGGCCGTGCTCTTGTCCGAGATCCGCAGATTTTCCTCATGGACGAGCCGTTGAGCTCGCTCGATGCCAAGCTCAGGGCCGATCTTCGCATCGAGCTCAAACGCATCCAGGCAAGGTCGGGCGCAACCCTGCTCTACGTCACCCACGACCAGATCGAGGCGATGACGATGGCGACCCATGTCGGCGTGCTGAATGAGGGCAAGCTCGTTCAGTTCGGCTCGCCGCGCGAGGTGTATGAGCAGCCGGTCAGCGTCTATGCGGCGACGCGCCTCGGACAGCCGCGGATCAATGTGCTTCCGGCCGACATTTTTGCCGGCGCCCCCTTAGGCGCGGCAAGCATCGGCCTCAGACCGGAGCACATCCAGCAGGGTGCGGGGGAGGACGCTTTGGTCAAGCGCGTCGAGCATCTCGGCGACCAGACGCGCCTGCATCTGACCTTCAGGAAACACGATCTCATCACCGTCACGGACGCCCACACGCCACTCCGTGGCGGTGAAACGATCAAGATTCAACCTTTAAAGCCGCTCTACTTCGATGCGGCAGGCATGCGTTTGGCTTAAGGAGCTCGATATGGCGCAATTCATCAACAAACGGGAAGATGTCGTGACAGAAGCGATCGACGGTGTTCTGGCCCTGTCCGGCGGCGCGCTCACCCGCCTTGACGGCTATCCGCATATCCGGGTCGTGTTGCGCAGCGACTGGGATAAATCGAAGGTCGCGATCGTCTCGGGCGGCGGTTCCGGTCATGAACCCGCTCATGTCGGTTTCGTCGGACGCGGCATGCTGACGGCGGCGGTCTGTGGCGATGTCTTCGCCTCGCCGAGCGTCGACGCCGTCCTCGCCGGCATTCTCGCCGTGACCGGTCCGTCCGGATGCCTGCTCGTCGTCAAGAACTACACCGGCGACCGGCTGAATTTCGGTCTTGCGGCAGAGCGCGCCCGCGCCTTCGGGCTGAAGGTCAGCATGGTGATCGTCGGGGACGATATCGCGCTGCCCGACCTGCCGCAGGCGCGCGGCGTTGCCGGCACTCTTTTTGTGCACAAGATCGCCGGCGCGCTCGCCGAACGCGGGGCGGACCTCGAGACGGTAACGGCGGCGGCCAAACGGGTGATCGCGGGCACGCGCAGCATCGGCATGTCGCTGGACACCTGCCGGGTACCGGGTTCGCCAAAGGAAGCGCGGATACCTTCGGGCAAGGCGGAGCTCGGCCTCGGCATCCATGGTGAGGCCGGTGTCGAACAGATCGATTTTGCGGGCGCCCGCTCGGCGGTGGCGACCATGGCTGAGCGTCTGGCAGCCGTCATGGGGGAAGGCGCCCATGTCGCGCTGATCAACAATCTGGGCGGCACCTCGGTTCTCGAAATGTCGGTGCTCGCCCACGACCTCATCAATTTGCCTCTCGGAAACAGGATCACTCACACGATTGGTCCGGCGCCGCTGATGACATCGCTCGACATGCAAGGCTTCTCGGTCTCGGTCTTTGCAGCAGACCAGGCGGAACTTGAACTCTTGAAGGCACCGGTGGCGATCGCCGCCT
Source organism: Ensifer sp. EB106-03-01-XG145 (assembly GCF_058792075.1). Classification (NCBI taxonomy): domain Bacteria; kingdom Pseudomonadati; phylum Pseudomonadota; class Alphaproteobacteria; order Hyphomicrobiales; family Rhizobiaceae; genus Ensifer; species Ensifer sp. EB106-03-01-XG145. Next base: position 231,642 of record NZ_JBYTEC010000004.1, read on the forward strand.
GGCCGGGTGTCTCGGAGGTCCGACCGATCGCCGTCAGCGCGTTGCCGGATGGCCTGACCCCGATCACGCCGATGGCATCCGACCATGGGGCGACGCGTGCATTCCTGATCGATTGCTGCAAGGTGTTGATCGCCGCCGAGCAGGATCTCAATGCGCTCGACGCAAAGTCCGGCGATGGCGATACGGGCTCGACGCTGGCGGGAGCCGCTCGCGCCCTGATCAACGCTATCGATCGGCTGCCACTTTCCGATCACACTCAGCTTTTGCGGGCGATCGGCCAGGAACTGAGCCAGACCATGGGCGGTTCCTCCGGCGTGCTGCTTGCCATTTTCTTCGCAGCCGCCGGCGACGGAGCATCAAGCGGTCTACCGATGCGCGAGGCGCTTCGAACCGGGCTTGCGCGCATGCAGGAGATCGGCGGTGCCAGGATCGGAGACCGAACGATGATCGATGCCCTGTCTCCGGCGCTCGATGCGCTCGGCGACAGCGTGGTCGCGGCAGCGGCCGCCGCACGAACGGGGGCGAACTTCACCTCCACCCTGACGCGTGCCAAGGCCGGTCGCGCGGCCTATATCAACGCGAAGCAGCTTGAGGGCCATGTCGACCCCGGTGCCGAGGCCGTCGCCCGGCTGTTCGAGCATCTGGCAGCCTAGTTTGCCGCTACCACTGGCAATACGCCGCCGAGCCTAGCGTTCGGCGGCGTAGGCTACTTGCCTCCCGTCTATGTCTGATCGAAAGCCCGCCACATCTCGCCGATGGATCGTAAGACGACCCCAGGACATTAAGGGCATCGAGCATTCCCAATCTCCGCCAGAGGCTGAAAAGCTACAGCCGCGACTTCCGTTTCGACAGTGCGTGAACGGACGAAGTGCGATTTCGGGCCAGGATCGACATTCCCGCTCGGCCGTTGGCGGCCTAACAGCAAAGATCGGGATATTTTCTTCTGCATATTGCCAAAGTGTTTTTCGTCATGGTAACGTTCCCACAGAGTTCAGGTGATGCCTTGAGAGGCATTGCTTGAGCTTTGGGAGGAAGCTTTATGAACAACAGGACGGGCCGAAGGGCGACCATTATCGACGTCGCCAAACGCGCAGGCGTTTCGAAGAGCACCGTCGCGCGGGTTCTCGGCGGCTCCGCCAATATTTCCGAGGAAGCGCGCGACCGCGTCTTGAAGGCGGTTGCTGCCACCGGTTACGAGCCCAATCAGCTTGCCGTCGGCATGCGTTCGGGCCGCAGCGGCCTGCTCGGCATCGTCATTCCTGATATAACCAACCCGTTCTGGGCCGAAGTTGCCCGCGGCGCCCAGGATCGGGCGGCGAAGGATGACATTTCGCTTCTGATTTTCTCGTCCGATTGGGATGCGCACAAGGAGGCGACCCACCTGCGCGCACTGCGCCGGGCGCGTGTTGACGGGGCGATCATCAATCCCGTTGCGGATAATTTCGACGACCTCGACCGTTTTGGCATGCCTTTCGTCTTCATCGGCTCCAGCGCCGAGCGCTTCCCCGATACGTTGAGCGTCGGCTCCGACATCGCTCAGGCGGTGCGGCTCGGCATGGATATCCTCGTTGAGCGCGGACACCCGGCGCCGGCCTTGATGCTCGGGCCGAGGTCTCGTCTCGCGCGCGCCCGCTTCCTGCGCTCGGTCCACGAGCACTGCATCGCCCGCGATGTCGATCCCGAAGTCCTGATGGTCGAAGAGTCCGACTATACGGTCGAGGGCGGTCGCAGCGCGATGGCCCGCCTGCTTGCGAAGCAGTGGAGAGGAAACCGCGCCGTGTTCGTCGCCAACGACCTGATGGCGCTTGGGGCCATGATAGCCGTTCGCGAGGCGGGGCTGAGATGTCCTGAGGACATCTCGATACTGGGCTTCGACGGCATCCCGGCAGGAGCCTTTTCCTGGCCGGGCCTGACGACCATCGAAAAGCCCGGCCGGCAGATCGGCATTCGTGCGGTCGAATGCCTGATCGATCAGATTGCTGGTGGGCGCCAGCGCGAGCGGATTTATCTGCCGTGCCGATTGGTGGAGCGCGGCTCGCTTGCCGACGTTTCAGCCTCGGCACCCGTGCGTGTTGCGGCAGGGAGGTAGGCAATGGCGGTAAGCAACGAACTTGCGGTGAACGCAACTATGCCACGAAATGGGAACGTTCCCAAAATTCGGCGCCAGAGCTTCGCCAAAAGCGTTCGGCAATGGTGGCCCTATTACCTGATGATGGCTCCTGGCCTGATCTTCTTCGTGATCTTTCACTACTTTCCGATCTGGGAAGCCAAGATTGCGTTCGAGCAGCTACGTATCATCCCGCCGAACATCTGGGTCGGCATCAAGCATTTCCAGACGCTCTTCTCGTCACCGATCTTCTGGCAGGTGCTGGCGAACACGCTGATCCTCTCGACGATGAAGATCGTCTTCTTCTTCCCGATCCCGATCATCGTCGCGCTTTTGCTCAACGAGATCCGGGGAGGCGCCTTCCGCAAATTCATCCAGTCGGCAATCTACCTGCCGCACTTCCTCTCCTGGGTGGTCATTGCCGGCGTGTTCATTGCGGTGCTTTCGCCGAGCGACGGCGCGGTCAATGACATCATTGGTTTCTTTGGCATGCAGCCGGTCTCCTTCATGACCGACACCGGCTCGATCCGCTGGGTGCTGGTCTTCTCGGAGATCTGGCGGTCGGCCGGCTGGGACAGCCTGCTTTATCTCGCCGCCATCATCGCCATCGACCAGGAGCTCTACGACGCGGCCGAGATCGATGGGGCGAACCGCTGGCAAAAGATCCGCTACGTTACCATTCCCGGCATCGTGCCGACGATCGCGACGCTCTTCATCCTGAATGCCGGCATGTTCCTGAATGCCGATCTCAACCAGGTGATCAACTTCTCCAACGACGTCGTGCGCAGCAAGATCGATATCATCGACACCTATGTCTACCGCATCGGCCTGCAGACCGGCGAATACTCGCTGGCGACGGCCGCCGGCCTCTTCAAGGCGGTGCTCGGCATGCTGATGATCGTCGCAGCGCACCTTCTTTCCAAACGTCTCACTGGCAAGGGGGTATGGTGATGGCCGCCCACAACGTTCGCAGAACGCCGCTCGAGCGGCTCGAATATGCGATCATCGTCTCGACGCTGCTGTTCCTCGTCGTCCTGACGGTCCAGCCGCTCCTCAACCTGCTCGCCATTTCATTCTCCGACCCGGGCAAGGTCGCAGGGATGAGTGGCTTGACGGTCATCCCCAATGGGTTTTCGACCGAGGTCTGGGATCTGCTGATCAACAATTCCGCCGTTCAGCGGGGCCTCGTGAACTCCATCTTCATCACGCTGGTCAGCACGGTTCTTGGCGTCGTCATGACGGCGCTGATGGCCTGGGCGCTTTCTCGTCCCGGTCTGCCGGGCCGGCGTATCATCTTCGTCTTCGTGCTGGTCACGATCGTCTTCGAGCCCGGCATCATCCCGGACTATTTCATCAACAAGCGCCTCGGTCTGCTCGACAGTTACTGGTCGCTGATCCTCTTCAAGGTGGTCAACGCCTGGTACCTGATCATCCTGGTGCGCTTCTTCGAGGAGGTGCCGAAGGAACTGATCGAGGCCTCCGAGCTCGACGGCGCCAATCCGTTCCAGATATTCTGGTACGTGGCGCTGCCGCTCGCCAAATCGGCGCTCGCGACCATCGCGCTCTTCTATTTCGTCTTCCACTGGAACGAGTTTTTCCGGGCGATGATCTACCTCAACGACCAGTCGAAGTGGCCGCTGCAGGTGGTGCTGCGCCAGTTCGTGGTCGAGGGCGACAAACTCGCCATGGTCGGGGTGGTCGAAAGCAACACCTACACGGGTGCCAGCCAGATCAACATCCGTGCGCTGAAGGCCGGCATGATCCTGCTCACCATCGCGCCGATCCTCGCGATCTACCCGCTCATCCTGAAGTTCTTCACCAAGGGCACCATGAGCGGTGCGCTGAAGGGCTGACGATGTCGAACCGAAACATAAATGGCCAAAGCATATTGGGAGGAACAAACATGCTTGGAAGACTGATCCTTGGCGCAACGACCGCCGTGGCACTGATGGCGAGCGTCGCGATGCCCGCCTTCGCCGATCCGGTAACGATCCGCGTCGTCTCGAAGGACCTCACGACGAGCAATCCTGACGACGTCAAGCTCATGAAGGCCTACGAGGAGGCGCTGAAGGCCAAGGGCACCGACATCCACATTCAGGTCATCGACCTGCCGTCCTCGGGTTACGCCGACAAGCTCAGCGCCATGCTTCTGTCAGGCGATATCCCGGATCTCATCTATTTCCAGGGCGGCGACGCCAAGATGGCAGAACAGGGCGTGCTGGAAGACTGGAACAACTGGCTGCCGAAGACGACCTATCTCAAGGACGCGCTTTTTCCGCACAATGTCGAGCGGCTGAAGAACTATCCCTATCTGCTCTATGTCTATCCGCCACGCATGCCGCAGCCGGTCATCCGCGCTGATTGGCTCGAAAAATCGGGCGTCGCCGCGCCGAAGACGACAGACGATTACGTCACCCTCTTCAAGGCGATCAAGGACGGCGATCTCGACGGCAACGGCAATGCCGATAGCTACGGCGTCACCACTGCCGACAACACCCAGGAGCTCGATGCGATCTTCAACCAGGCCTTCGGCGTCACCGGCACCTGGCTGAAGAACGATGCCGGTGAATGGATCCATGCGCGCGTCTCGGCAGCGGAAAAGGCGAAGATCGCCTTCTATGCCTCGCTTCGCGAGCAGGGCCTCTATGACCCGGAGTTCATCACCACCAAGTGGGACGTGAAGGAAGACAAATTCTATTCCGGCCGCGCCGGCGTGATCTTCGGCTCTTCCGCTGAGGTCATCGACATCTATGGCGGCAAGATGCGCCAAGCCCATCCTGACGTGACGCTGAGCCTGCTGTCTCCGCCGAAGGGGCCGTCCGGTCAGGGGCTGATGGCGCTCGACGTCTCCAAGGAATCCCGCGGCCTCGCCATCGCGACGACTTCTGAACACAAGGAAGAGGTGGTCAAGCTGCTCGATTTTATCGCCAGCCCCGAGGGCCAGGCGATCGAGCGGCTCGGCTTCGAAGGCGAGCAGTACACCAAGGACGGCGAGACCATCAAACCGACCGACAAGCTCGCCACCTGGTATGCTCGCTTCCTCGTTGCCGCAAACTGGCAGCCGCCGGTGCAGTGGCTAAGTGAGGCCGCGCAACAATCGCTGAAGACGATCTCAGCCGACTTCAAGCCGGACAATGCCTTCGTCTGGCCTGCCGACTACGCCACCGACATCGATGCCACCGAAAACGTCTACCGGGCCTGGGTGTACAAGTTCGTCTCCGGTGAAGCCAAGATGGACCAATGGGACCAGTTCGTTTCCGAATGGAACGGTGCCGGCGGCGAGAAGATGACCGAATATGCAAGGACGGTTCTCAATGACAAATGATGCTGCAGGGCTCTCCCTTAGGGGAAGGGTCCGGGCGCTTCTCTTTGGCGTCGCTTACGGCGACGCCATCGGGGCGCCGGTCGAAAAACTCTCCGCCGCAGAAATTCGCGAGCGCTATGGCCGGGTGACGTCGCTCGATACCGAATGGCACCGGATGAAGCAGAGCGAAGCGGCCCGTAACGGCCGTGTCCGCGGCGGCGGCATCGTCACCGACGATACGCTGATGACGCTCTGCGTCATGTCGATCTACGACGACGTCAAGCGTCACCTTGATGCCTGGGACATGGCTTCCGGCATGGTGCGCGAGATCGCCTGGACGCCGCGCTGGGTGCCGGAATTGCAGCGCGAGACGATGCTGATCGAGCGACTGTTCTATCCGGAAAAGTGGATCTTTCAGCGCCATCAGCTTTCCGGCTGCGACCCGCGACAGGGTGGCGTCGGCAACATGGTGAATTGCGGAGCGGCCATGTACATCGCGCCGATCGGCGTGGCGAACGCCTGCGATCCGAAGGCAGCCTATGACGAGGCGATCGCCTTTGCCTCCGGCCACCAGCAGAGTTTCGGTCTCGAGGCTGCCGGCGTGCTTGCGGCTGCCGTTGCCGCCGCTTTCGTGCCGGGAACCACGCTCGACACCGTCATCGAAGAAACGCTTGCCGTTGCCAAGGACGGTACGCGTGATGCGATCGCCGACATCCTGGGCGCCGCGCGCTCACTGAGGGGCGCGGACCATCAGACGGTCGTCGCCGAGTTTCACCGGATCATCGCCCGCTATTCGCCGATGGGCGACAATGTGCAGCATACGCCGCAGAAGGCCGGCATTGCCACCGACGCCTACCAGCCGTCGCGCCTCCACGCGATCGAGGAATTGCCGCTGGCCCTCGGCTTTGCCGTCGTCAATGACGGGGATTTCTACAAGACGATCGTCGACGGCATCAATTCCGGCCGCGACACGGATTCGATCGGCGTCATGGCCGGCGCGATCCTCGGCGCCATGCATGGCGAAAGCATTATTGACCGGCCGATGGCCTCCCAGCTCGACCGCGTCAACAAGCTCGACCTCTTCGGCTCCGCCGATGCCTTCACCGAAACGGTGACAGCAATCCAGGCGGCAGACCGCAGCCGAGAAACAGCGCGGGCGCAGGCACGCGCGGGCCTCGTTGCCGTCCCCGAACTCACCCAGGTTTCCAGTCTCTAGTCTTTGAAAGCATCCGATGCTCAGCACCACAGAAATCTTCGAGCGGATCTATTCCGGTTTCATCGGCAAGGCGATCGGCGTGCGCCTCGGCGCGCCCGTCGAGCCGACCATCTGGAGCTATGAACGCATCCGCGACACCTATGGCGAGGTGACGGAATATCTGCGCGATTTCAAGAATTTCGCGGCGGACGATGACACCAACGGTCCGGTCTATTTCATCCGGGCGCTGCGCGACTACGGTCTCGGCGCGACCGCGGAAGAGGTCGGCAAGACCTGGCTGAACTATGCGGCCGAGGAACACGGCATGTATTGGTGGGGCGGCTTCGGCAATTCGACCGAGCATACCGCCTACCAGAACCTTCGGGCCGGCATCCCGGCGCCGCAGTCCGGCTCGATCGCCCAGAACGGCACCACGGTTGCCGAGCAGATCGGCGGCCAGATCTTCATCGATAGCTGGGGCTGGGTGCATCCGGCCGATCCCAAGACGGCGGCTGAGGCCTCGGCGCGCGCGGCAAGTGTCGCGCATGACGGCGAAGGATTGAACGGCGCGCGTTTCTGCGCCGCGGCGATCGCCCAGGCCTTCGTTGCAAAAAGCATCGAGGAAGTCGTCGAGACGGGCCTCGCGACGATCCTGGCCGATTCGCTCTATGCCAAGGTTTCTCGCGCAGTCCTTCGTTTCCACGACAGCAACCCGAATGACTGGCGCGCCTGCCGCGACATGCTGACTGCGGAATGGGGCTATGACCGCTATCCCGGCGTCTGCCACATCATTCCGAACGCCGGCGTTCTCGTCATGGCGCTGATCTATGGTCAGGGCGACCTGCCGCGCACGGTCGAAATCGCGACGATGGCCGGCTGGGATACGGACTGCAATGCCGGCAATGCCGGTGCGATCGTCGGCACCCTGCAGCAGGTGCAGCCGAGCTGGGACAAATACCGCAAGCCGATCAACGATTTCGTCGTCGCCTCGGGCGTTACCGGCACGATCAACGTCGTTGATATTCCCTCTTTTGCCCGCGAGCTGACGGTGCTTGCGCTCCGCCTGCAGGGACGGGAGGCCCCGGCGCTCTGGGTCGAGGATTTCGAGCGTCGCGGCGTGCGTTTCGACTTCGACGCTCCCGGCGCGACCCATGGGTTCCGCACCGAGCCGTTCAACCAGATTGCCGTCAAGGCATCGGCGGAGCGTCATACGGAGAACGCCAAGGCATCGCTAGAAATCCTGCTCGACCGGCTGGAACGCGGGCAGGGTGGGCGGATCTTTTGGAAGCCCTTCTATCGCCGCTCCGACTTCGACGACGAGCGCTACCGCCCGATGTTCACGCCGCTTGCCGATGACGGCCAGACGGTGAAGTTCAAGCTCTGGCTCGACCCGTGGAACGGCGACGGCAACTTGCGCGTAGCGTCCTACGTCCGTCGTGCCATGACCGGCACCATTCAGGAAACGAGCGCCTGGCACGTGCCCTCGGCGAGCGGCTGGCAGGACTACGAATTCACCATCCCCGATGGCAACGGCGAGGCGGTCGATGAGATCGGTATCCTGGTCGAATATTTCGGGCGCTTGAAGTTCCTCGGCCGGCTGTTCCTGGCGGACTTCTCCGTATCCGGCAAGGGACGTGCCGTGATCGACCCTGCGAAAGAAGTGCACGAATGGGGCGGCATTACCCGCTTCACCTGGAACCGTGGCCATTGGAGCCTGCAGCAGGGGCGCATCCATGCGCATACGGCGACCGACGCGGATGCCTGGACCGGCAATGCCTACCTGCGGGACGTCAGTGTCGTCGCGGAGCTTCAGCCGCTCTCCGGCGCCTCGCATCTGGTGGTGGCACGCGCTCAAGGGACAAGCCGCTTCTATGCCGCCGGTTTTGAGAATGGCGAGGCCGTGATCCTTCTGGAAAATCACGGCACCACGATCCTCGCGCGCAGCCCATTCCGTATCGAATACGGCCGGAGTTACGCGGTCGATCTCACGGTCGAAGGCGGCAAGCTGACGTTTTTCGTCGATGGCGAGCGGGTGCTCCAAGCGGATGATGCGACGCTCAGCTACGGCATGGCGGGTCTACGCATGGCCTCGGCTGGACGCATGTCGATCGGCCGGCTCGAGGTCGCCGAGCACTAACCGCGTGACGCGGAAAGGAAGGGAGGAAACATGTCCGAGATAGAGCTCAGAAGTGTCGGCAAGAGCTATGGCAGTGTCGCCGTGCTCAACGACATCTCGCTGGAAATGGGCGATGGCGAATTCGTCGTGCTCGTCGGCCCTTCGGGCTGCGGCAAGTCCACGCTGCTGCGCATGATCGCCGGGCTGGAGGATATCTCAGCCGGCGAGATCACTATCGGCGGCAAGGTCGTCAACGACATGCCGGCGAAGGAGCGTGACATCGCCATGGTCTTCCAGTCCTACGCGCTCTATCCGCACATGAAGGTCGCGGAGAACATGAGTTTCGCGCTGAAACTCGCCGGTGCGCCGAAGGCGGAGATCCACAAGCGCGTGACCGAGGCCGCCGAAATCCTCGGTCTGGAAAAGCTGCTCGACCGCTTGCCGCGGGAACTCTCCGGCGGCCAGCGCCAACGTGTCGCCATGGGCCGCGCCATCGTGCGCGACCCACGCGCCTTCCTCTTCGACGAGCCGCTCTCGAACCTTGATGCCAAGCTGCGCGTGAAGATGCGCGGCGAGATCAAGAAGCTGCACCAGCGGTTGCGCCGGACGATGGTCTACGTGACCCACGACCAGACCGAGGCCATGACCATGGCCGACAAGATCGTGGTGATGAACGGCGGAAAGATCGAGCAAGAGGGCGCGCCGCTCGAACTCTACAACGATCCCGCCAATCTTTTCGTTGCCGGCTTCATCGGCTCGCCGGAGATCAACCTCATCGAGGCGACCGCTGACGGCGAAACGGCATTGACCCGCGGCGGAGTCTCCTTGCCGCTTGGAAGACAGGTGCAGCCGGGTACGCGCGTCGTCTGCGGCATCCGCCCGCAACATATCACGCTTGGAGCAACGGGCGTGCCGGGCCGCATCAGCCTGGTCGAACCGACCGGCGAAGATCAGGAAATCGTCGTCGATATGGGCGGCCAGGATATTTCCGTCGTTGTCCACGGCGGCAAGCTGCTTTCGGCCGGCCAGGATGTGACGCTTACGATCGACGTCGACAAGGTTCTGCTCTTTGACAAGGAAACCGGGGAGCGCATTCGATGAGCGGGTTTGCCAAGCGACAGTTCGATCCCGCTGCCAAGGGGCCGCTTGTCGGCACTAGGGTTCTGGATCTCTCACGCCTTGTCGCCGGCAACATGTTGTCGCTGCAGCTCGCCGATGCCGGTGCCGACGTCATCAAGGTCGAGCCGCCAGCCGGCGATCCGCTTCGGGATTGGAAAGACGACGGCCACTCGCTTTACTGGAAGACCTATAGCCGCAACAAGCGCTCCGTCGTGCTCAACCTTCGGCAGGAGGCGGCCATGGCGGCGCTCTGGGCGCTGATCGAAACGGCCGACGTCTTCATCGAGAATTTCCGGCCGGGGACGCTGGAGCGCATGGGCCTTTCGCCGGAAGCGCTGCATGCGCGCAACCCCAACTTGATCATCGTGCGGATCTCGGGCTTCGGACAGACCGGCCCCTATGCGCAGTTCCCGGGCTTCGGCACGATCGTCGAAGGCATGAGCGGATTTGCCTACCGAACCGGCTTTCCCGACCGCGAACCGGTGCTGCCGCCGCTGGCACTCGCCGACATGATCGCCGGTGTCTACGGAAGTTCGGCCACCGTCACGGCGCTGCTCGCGCGTGATCGCGGTTACGCAAAGGGACAGGTGATCGACCTCTCGCTGCTCGAGCCGATGTTTTCGGTGCTCGGACCGGAAGCCGCGATCTACCGGACGACCGGCAAGATCAAGGAGCGCGTGGGCAGCGCCTCCAACACAGCCGCACCGCGCAACGTCTACCGGTGCCGCGACGGTAAATACGTGGCGCTATCCGGTTCGACACCCCAGATCGCAAGGCGGATATTCGAGATCATCGGCCGCGCCGACATGAACGAGGATCCACGCTTCGCGACCAATTCGGAGCGCGTCAAGAACCGGGACCTCGTCGACGAAGCCGTTGGCGGCTGGTTCGCCCGGCACGACCACGATGAAGCGCTGAAGATCATGCGCGACGCCGGCGCGACGGTTGGACCGATTTACAACATCGCAGATGCCGTTTCCGACCCCCATTTCGCCGAGCGCGAGATCATCGTCGACGTGGAGGACGCGGAGTTCGGCAGCCTGCCGATGCACAACACCGTGCCGCGGCTTTCGGAGACGCCGGGTGTCTGGCGGAGACCGGCGCCAACGCTTGGGGAACACACGGCTGAGGTCCTCACCGAAGCCGGGCTGGATGCCAGCGCAATCGACCTCATTCTGAAAGGTAGGGCAGCATGAGACTGCGGTCTCTTCTCTATGTGCCTGCCTCGTCCGAACGCTTCATCGCCAAGGCGCATGAACGTGGCGCTGACGCCATCGTCCTCGATCTCGAGGATTCCGTCGCCGACGGCGATAAGCAGGCGGCACGCGCTGGACTTGCGCAGTCAGTCCCCCTGGCCGGGCGAAGCGGCGCCAAGGTCTTCGTGCGGATCAATGCCGAACCGGACTGGCAGAAGGCGGATGCCGAGGCCGCTTGTCGCGCAGGCGCCTTCGGTCTTTTCATCGCCAAGGCCCGTTCGCCCGAGCAGGTGTGCGCTGTTGCCGAACATCTGGCACCGACCGAACGCAAACTCGGGCGCGAACCGCTCGTTTTCGTTGCGCTGTTGGAGGATGCCGGCGCGGTGCTGGACGCGAGATCAATTGCCGCCTGTCAGCGCGTGTTGGGCCTCGTGGCCGGTGGCGAGGATATCGCCACGAGCATGGGGGCCGAACCGCTCCCCGAGGTGTTGCGTCTGCCGAAGTTGCTCGTGCATTTCGCAGCCAAGGCGGAGGGCAAGCTGTCCTTTGGCACTCTTACGACCGTTGCCGACTATCAGCAGCGCGATGCCCTTGAGGCCGCTGCCCGCGAAGCAAGCCGCCATGGCTTCGACGGTGCAACCTGTATTCATCCCTCTGCCGTGCCGATCATGAATGCGGCATTCTCACCCAGCCAAGAAAAGGTCGCCTGGGCGCGCGCCGTGCTCGATGCCGCGGCAGGTGCGGCGGCCGAGGGCAGGGGTGCCTTCCTTGTCGGCGACCGGATGGTCGATGCACCGATCATCGAACGCGCCCGCCGCATTCTGCAGACGATCGATTAGTCAAAGCCCGCGAAGACCCCGCTTTTTACAAGGAGCCGCCGGCCTGGGTGTCACGCCACGCGGAAAGTGGCGAAACACCCTACAGCGCCGCGCGTCTTATCAGACGCGCAAAGGTCGCTGTAGCACTTTGGAGTGCTGCATGTTTTTGTCCTTTAACCGGCTACGATTAAAGGAAACATGCAGTAGCCGCCGCAACCTGAAATCACATGGCGTCCTTGCCCTTCATGGCATTCTCCATGTGGGTCTTGCATTTTGCCGCATCTTTCGCCGCCATTGCTTCCTTGGCCATGGCCAGTTCCTTCGTCGCCATGTCCTTCTTGGTGGCGTCGGTGATGGAACCCACGTCCGTTTCCAGCTTTGTCATGCCGGCCTCATCGCAGGTCATATCGGCCTGGGCCATGGCGACGCCGGTGAAAGAAGCGGCCATGACGGCTGCAATTAGAAGTTTGTTGAACATCGCATCTGCCTCCTGTTTTGGGCGGTATTTCGCGCCCCAAACCAGCGGGCGGAAACTACGTTCCCTTGAAGGCGACAATTGCCGTCCGCGCGTTGGCTTTCAGCGGCTTGCGCGGAACCAAAGCGGCCTCCCAACGTTATGCGCTCGCAAGGGGAGGTGCAGGATGAAACACGCGGATATCCGAACAGTCGACAACCCCCAGGCCAAACATATCTGGGATGTCGCCGATTATTGCCGGCGCACCGGCATTCACAAGACCGAAGAGCAGCGCCTGATGAAGGTGCTGGGCAGATACGCGACGAGTCATGAGCTTCAGATGAACATCGTGCGCGTTCATACGCGCATACGCTGATTGCTCGATACAGGCTTTTCACGGAGTACCACGGCTGGACCGCTCGTTTGCGGGGCTTCGCTCTCTCATTCGCAACGTCGTTTCAGTCCTTCGCAGCGTTGACGAGGCTCAGTCTACGAACTCAACGATGACGCCAGGTTTGACCATCCCTGCCAATTCTTCCGCATCCCAGTTCGTCAAGCGAACGCATCCGTGCGATCCGGACTTGTCGATCATCGATGGTTCCGGCGTGCCGTGGATTCCGTAGGTTGGCTTCGACAGGTCGATCCAGACGCTGCCAACAGGGCCGTTCGGACCGCCGGGCAGGGTCAGTTTCTTCCGGTTGTCGCCCTGCTGGAAATTGATCTTCGGATTGTAAACATAGGGAGGCGTGCGAGCGACCCCCTTGACCTTATGCGTGCCGGAGGGCGACGGGGCCTCGCGGCTGCCGATCGTGGCTGGGTAGGCGGCAATGAGGGTTCCGTCGCCTGCGAAGGCCATGACTTGGCCGGAGCGTCGGTGCACTTCGATGCGTTTGACTGTCCCCTGCCTTGGGGCTCCAGGGACCATGACGGACACGCTATTGCCGACCGAAAACATCGAGGCCGCATTGAGCGCCTTGAGGAGATCGATGTCCATGTGAAAGCGCTCGGCCAGCTTCTCGGCGACGCTTGTATATCCGAGCTGATCCATTTTCGCCTGTTCGGAGTAGTCTTTGGGTATAGTGGCGACGAGACCTTTGGTGTCCTCTTCGGAGATCACATAGGGCTGTACCGCCGGCGTCTGATCCGAAAGTCGTTCAATGACATCCTGGTCCAGTTTGCCGTCTGCCGGCAGACCCTGCATGGTCTCGAAGGCGGCAATCGCCTTGCGCACGTTCTCGCCGTCGTAGCCGTCGATGACGCCAGGCGACACACCCGCGCGATCCAGAAGAACTTGAAGCCGAACGATGGCGGGGTCGGGATCGTCAGAGGCTCCAGTCTTCGGCTCCAACGAAGTGGGCGCGATCGAAGCGTTGTTGATCGCATCTGGCTGAAGCGGTTGGGCCAGAGCCACAGCGGCGGGAAACAGCATCAACAGTACAGTCGACAGGGTCATGTTCTTCATGACCATTCAATCAACTGGGCGCCGGATTTGTTCCCGCCCATCGAGATACCGCAGCCGGCCGGGATCATAGCTCGGAAAGCCGACACGCCGTTGATCGCGGCAACAGCCACTTTCCGCACCGCCCCGATGGCCGGCGCGGAAGCGCTCTGCCCTCAAAAGGGATCGACCTTGCAGGTCTCGCGGACCTATCTATCGGGCGGAGCTAGTTGAGCACACGCATCGGCGCGCCGCGTCGGGGAAAGGACGTCGCTTCCGAACGCGATCGCTCAAGCAACATGGCGTTTTCAAACAGGGTACCCTCATCGCAGATGCCGCCGCGAAGCTGATCTGTCAGATACCGAACCAGGCGCACTGCACGCAGACTGTTCGCAGGGATGTTCTGCCACAGGCAGACCCGGTCGAATGTGCGCTGGAGCATTTCAAGCTCGGTTGCATTCCATTGGCCATTAAGATCATTGACTGCCCACTGCATTGAAACCTCCCTGGCGGCCGTGGTTCCCGGCCCATCCTCCAGTTGACGCTCTCAGTTTCACGCGGGGTATCGCTGATATTGGCTTCGACCCGCGGACCTTCTTGGGGGAGACAGGCTTCATTCGCCCGATCTCCCATGCAGTCATTCCCGGTCGTCGGCTCCGGGGCGACGACCGGCCGGTCAATCTATACCTCTTCATGGAATTAAGCCAGTGACGTTGGGTTGCCGTGGACTCGGCACCCGCAGCACCTGTCTTTCGTGGTGATCATCGCTATCTGCAGAAAGGGAGCGTATGAATCGATACAAGAATTCAAAGTTGATTGCGTACAGCTTTCCATTGGCGCGTCGTTCGATGTTGCGGGCCCCAAGCCGCGGCCGAGGTGCTTCATTAGTTCGGCGCGGCTGATCGAACAGCGTAGCAACAGATGCGGATCACGGAGCAAGATTAACCGAAGGTCCCGGCGATCAGCCGGCACCAATGCTCTCCGGCAATACCGTTGAAGAAGCCTTGCCCGTCCCGGCAGGCCTGGACGATTGCCGGGTCACGGGAGTGGAGTACTGTTGAGTAAACATGGACGAAGGCAATCCGACGCCCGAGCATGGCTTCCATAAGTACCGGCTGTGTCCGACCCCGCAGGCCCGGAAGTCCACGCTTGGTGGCATGATCTACAAGACAGTCGATGACCGGGCCGGCCTGGCCCGGCAGCGCCAAAACCTGCAGCACCCGCCCGATCTCGCCCGCCTTGGCGTAATAGGCGAAAGCGCCAACGAGCGTGCCGGTGCGTGCGGCGACCAGAGCGTAGACGAGCTCTCCTTGTTCGGGCTTTTGCTCCGCATCACCGAGAATGTAGTCGAGCTGCCCTTCGGCCCATTCGGGGCGAAGCGGAAACTGCGCGATGAAGCGATCGACCACGGCGGCAAAGCCATTGCGATCGGTTTCCTGTGTCGTGAAACCGGCTTGGCTAATGCCGGCGGCAGACACGGCGGACCAGCGTTGTTCGCCCGGCGCCATCCGCTTGCGGTAGGCGCTGTCAATGGCCCGCGCGAAAGGTGCGGCGAGCCGCGCCGGCTTGATGCGGTTGGACGCAACACTCAGGCTGAAGGAAGCGGGCTGGATGACGCGCACCCAGTCGAGGCTGTATTGCGGCAGGACGACGCCACGAAGCCGTGTCCACATCTGCGCCGAGACGTCGCTTGCAGTTTCGCTGAAGGAAAGATCCTGTGGTCCGGCCAGAAAGGCCTTGAGGACGCGCGCTCCGGCCAAGGGATCGTTCTCGCGATCCTCGACCATCAGCGAGCCGCAGATGGCCGCACGCAGCCGGCGGCCATTCAGCACCATTGGCAGGACGTTGACGCCGACAAATCCGGAAATGACGCCCTTGTCGTTCACGTGCACGAGGGGGCGTATCTCCGGATCGCAGCCGGGCGCATCGAGGTAAAGCTGCTGCATGTAATCGGCAAGTGCCGGCGGCGGAGTGCCCTGGTCGTTGCGGAACACCCGCTGGAACATGCCTGCGATCGCTGGGATGTCCGTGCTTTCAAGCGAACGGATTTCGCTCATTTTTACTCGTTTCCGGCCGCGAAAAGATAATCATACCAAACATAAGTCGACTTTCTATCGGTCTCACCACATCGAGTTATGAATTTAGTGCTGTAAGTCGTGACAAACATTCGGGTCATGGGAAACGAGATCCAACTCCCTAGAAGAAGACGAATAAAAGGAAGAAACGGAGGTGATCCTCGAAGACGAGCGGGCAGTAGTGTGCTCCGTGGCAGTTAGTGGGTTTGTAAATTCGCTTACGCGAAGCAAGTCATAAGAGAGGCTCTTCATCAACCCATAAGCTACGCAGATTGGTGCAATGCCCCCAAGGATGGCAACATCATGTCACCTCCCACTTTGGAGCCACGTCTGCGGCCGGTGAAGGTATGACGCGATAGTTGCATTAGCATAACCTCACGCTGAACCTTGTGCCAAGTAGAATTCGACGTAAACGAGCCCAACCCGGGATGGCATTGAACGGACTGCCGACAGACTATATTGGCGCTTGCAACGCCATGACCCCTACGAAAGATATCAGGACTGACAACGCGCAAAGCGCATCGGAGCCCACGGCAGAATTAGTCAACTCGAAAACACCGCGGGGGATAGGGAAGAAGAGGGCCGCGCCCGGCTATGTTTTTGGCCGGGGCGGCCATATCGCCTCCACCTCGAATTACCAGGTTTGGCGACCGTACCAGTCATCAATTTCGCGACGCACCCGGTCTCGTTCGATCCCGTAAAGCTCCTGAATTCGGCCTTCGAGTTGCTCGCGGTTGCCGGCGATCTGATCCAGATCGTCGTCGGTTAGCTTGCCCCACTGTTCCTTGATCTTGCCTTTGACCTGCTTCCAATTTCCTTCGATACGATTCCAGTCCATTCAAGGATCCTCCTTAATTTAGAGACGCCCCCCAACTCGCGGGGACCAAATTGGTTCTCGCCAGGCCGTTGGCTTCTCCGAAGTTTCAGGAACATTGGGAAAGCAGAATGGATTGGGCGGCAGTGCAGCGGAACATTTTGGGAGGTCGGACGTACTAGTTGGGTCAGGTAGCACGAATCCGCAAATGAATGCCTGGTCGGACGCGAGCAGAACCGATGCCGTCACGCCTATTCGATGAGGACGCAGTCGCCGACGATGTCCTTCGGGCGCGTTTCGCTGCGATCGTGGAATCGTCTTTCGATGCCATCGTCAGTAAGGATCTGGATGGCACTGTCCGTACTTGGAACGGAGCCGCGGAGCGGCTCTTCGGCTACATGGCAGACGAAATGATGGGGCAGTCCATCCTCACCATTATCCCACCGCATCTTCACGAAGAAGAGATGAGACTGCTCGACCGCCTGAGGCGAGGGGAGCGGATCGAGCCGTTCGAGACGGTACGCCAACGCAAGGCTGGAAGCTACGTCACCGTTTCGCTGACGGTCTCGCCTATTCGAAACGGCGTGGGCAAGATCGTGGGTGCGTCGGTGGTTGCCCGTGACATTACGTCGACCAAAGAAAAGGAACGGCGCATTCGCCTTCTTCTGCGTGAGGTCAACCACCGGGTTCGGAACCAGTACGCAATCATCCTTGCAATGATCAGGCAGAGCCGCAGCGAGGCATCCAATGCCGGCACTTTCCAAAAACGTCTCGAAGAGCGCATCTGGGCATTGGCGGCCTCTCACGATTTGATTGCGTCGGCCGACTGGAAGGGGGCCGATCTCGGTGATCTCGTCGAGACACAATTGGCGCCCTTCTATGCCGGTGACACCTATGAGATTTCAGGGCCGTCCCTTGCGTTGGTACCAGTCGCGATCGAGAATCTCGGCATGGCGATCCACGAGCTGGCGCTGAATTCGCTGCGCAGCGGTGTCCTGAAAAATCGAACCGGAGCGATCTCAGTGCAATGGGCGCTTGCCGAACGGGGGCCGATCCGAGGCTTCTCGATCACATGGGAAGAGCGGGTCGCACCGGGAAGAAAAGGCCCGAGTTTTCCGCAGTCCGGGTTCGGAGCCGTTGTGCTGAGGCGCAGCGCGGCGCAAGCACTGAATGCGACGGTCGACGTCGTCTGCGGTGACGGGGTGCTCCGGTGGCGGCTGGCGGGAAAGGCGGATCGGTTCCTGGAGCCATACCAGACCGCCTCGGAGCCGCGCCCGACCGATGGGGCATAGCGGCTCCGCGGTTTCGTGTGGTCACCCTGCCAGGCGATGGCGACGTTCGGTCATGTATTTGTCGAGATCACTGCGCGCTGGCCCGACACGACCGAAAATCTCGCGCGCAACCAAGGGCGTCAAACCGTATTTGGCAATGAATTCCGCGAGGTCGTAATGCCCGTAGTAGACGGCTTCCGACGGATTGATGATCTTCGCGCGCCCTCGTTTCGCAGCTGCAGACGGTTTGCTCCCATAGGAAGCGGGCTGGTCCTGTGCCATCTCAGATCTCCTGATGCCGTGTAACGTCAGTGTTCGCTTCGCAGCCCACGCCGACCCGTGGGGCACTGCGTATCCGTGCCCAAGTGCTCCAAACGGCTTTTTGTTCCCTGTAGAAACCTTCGATTGCGACGGAAGAGGCGGTTCGATGCTGTCGCATCATCAGGGTGGTGGGCGAGGGGCGGCCGGTCGATTTGGTCAGTCGATCTTCCCCATCAGCGCCGTGCCGAGACTGCCCATCGCGAACGAAGCGCCGAAGGCGAAGATCTGCATCAGCAGGGCGACAGGGTCGATTGAGCCGTTGTGGCCAAGCGCCTGGGGGGTCTGGGCAACGATCACCAGAGCGGTCATTGTTCCCAACAGGAAACCGGACGACAGGTGCCAAAAGAGAAAACGCAACAAGCTAGGCATTTTCCACCTCCGTGGAGAGAGGCGAGTGCCTTTGGCAACAGGGGCTGTCGCAAGCTGCGCTCAATCGGAATTGATCGCCTCGCGGCCCACACGTTCCTCCAGCATCACCAGGTAGGATTGCAGGCGGAGAAGCTTCTTCCGATTGTCGGCAACGAGCACTTTGATCACCTTGGCGCGGTTGATGTCTGGCGCCGCGCGAACGACCGCGCTCGCATCCGCAAGGATTGCGTCGATCTCGTGTTCGAGCCCTTTCGTCATTTGCCGCAGCATTACCAATTGGTCTTCGAGCCGATGAGGATCCGCATTTGCATCGAGATAAGGCTGGTTGTGTGGTCCAGCATCGAGCGTCGGCGCTTCCTTGCTCATCACCGTGCACTCCTCCGGCAGCCGAACCGGCTAGCACGCAATTGGTTCCCGGCAGCGGGAGCGCCCACAAGGCGGTGCTCATGCGCGGCATCGTTGGCTCTATTGCGACTTCTTCGGCCCGCGCCGTCTCAGAAATCGAGCAAACTGGGCTTCGTCAGTTCGAAGGCCGTTGGCCGGCTTCACGTTGCGGCTTGCAGGCGGGATTGTTTCGCCTGGTTTTGAAAGAGCGAGGACAGCCGGATGGACGTAGCTCTTACGGCAAACGGCAGGCGTGTTGTGGAGGACTTCCGCGGCCGCCTCACACATTTGCTTGACTGTCGGGTGCCGGCCCTCCTGCAGGGCTTGTCGCGCGACAGCAAAGGCAGCAACGCTTCCCGCCCAGGTTCTAAACGTCTTGGCGGAGATCGGGGTACCGGAAATATCGGCAAGGTAACGATTGAAACGCCCGGACTCGATAGGTTTCGCCTTGCCGTCGGCCCCCACTGACACGAAGAGCTGCCGCCCGGGAAGCTCGGCAATCTCCTCCAGAATCCGCTGTAGACGGGGATTGCGCAGCCGCCTTCGGATCCGCTGCCCGCCCTTGCCCTTGAAGTTCAGCTCGATGCGGCCGTCGCGGATCCTGAGATGTCGCTTGAGAAGCGTAACGGCGCCGTAGCTGCCGTTCTGTTCCACATAGCTCGAATTCCCGATGCGAAGAGGCGCTTGGTCGAGCAAGGCAGTCAGTACCGCAAGAATTGTCGTCGGGTTGTCAATCGGCCCATTCATCTGTTTGCGGACAGTTCGCCGCATCCGCGGAAGCGCCTTGGCAAAGTCGGGAAGTTGGTCGTACTTGGCGCGGCTTCGCAATTTCTGCCAGGCATCGTGATAGCGATACTGCTTCCGGCCGCGCGCATCATAGCCGGTCGCCTGAAGGTGACCGTTCTTGTTCATGCAGATCCAGACCCGGTCGTAGGCTGGCGGCAATCCAAGCGCTTCGATGCGTGCAATGATGCTGGGGTTCTTCAGCGGCGCGCCGTTCGGGCGTCGATAACAAAAGCCGTTCGCCGTGCGCGACCGGCTGTAGCCCGGTTCCTTGTCTGAAACGTAGACAAGGTCGGGCTCAGCTGGTGATGCACTCTGGCCTATCTCCAATCAGATTCGCCCCATCAACAAGAGGACCACCAGGACGACGACCAGAACGCCCACGATTCCGGACGGCCCGTAGCCCCAATTCGAAGAATGGGGCCATGCGGGAAATGCGCCGACCAGCAGCAGGATCAGAATGATCAGCAGTACGGTTCCAAGCATCTTACGGTCCTTCCGCTATTCATACCCTTGGTTGATAATCACTGCAGGACCTCGATAACTTCGCGGGTCTGCGGATTGATGAGCACTCTCCGGTCGTTAAGGACGACGTAGCCATAGGTAGGCTGATCCGGGATCGTATGGATCTCGACGGTGTCGGGAAGGCGCGTTCCGACCACCAGGTCGCCCTGATAGACTACGGAAGGGCTGCTCTGCTCAAGGACGTATGTTTTGACTTCACCGGGCACGACGACGGTCGTCTGCGCCACGGCGATACCGCCGAAGGACAGGCCCGCGAATACACTTGCTAGGATGATTTTCTTCATGATCAAGCCTCCTAACTTGCGGGGGACTAACCGACGAGCACGGGAATGGTTCCGAAATGCCGCAACCAGCGTCGGGCGGAGCGGGGCGGGTGGGCGAGCGTCTTCGGTCGGTCGCAAGGGTGCCGTGACGATGTCTATTCGCGGCTCAGCATCCGTTGCCTATCCAACGGAAATATCCCGCTTTTTCGCGCTTTAGCTCCGGGTCCGATTCGATGGACTTTCGCCGGTGCCATCAACTTGGCCGGAACCCGCGGTCGTCCTCCGAGTTTATTTGTCGAACAGGAGGAACGATGGTGAAAACGATCGAAGCGAATGTCGACGCCGGTGCCGAACGTGGCTTCGAGTGTCAGTTGGCGATGAGCAATCAATTTCAGCTCCTGACGGAATGTGCCGAACGTGCCGGTTGGTCGTGGGACGAAATCGCGATCGCTTTGCTGGAGTTGACCGATGATTATGTTGCCGCCATGCGCAGGCCGTTGGAAGCAGCCGCGGAACGCGCCAACTTTGTCCCGAAGCGCAACACGCGGCACTGAGGCGGCTGGCATGCGCTCCGCACCAGGGCATCCTGCAGTCATGCTCGCAGCCGGAAAGCTTGGCTTCCACTTCCAGGGGGCGTATCCTTCGCACGGTTTCGCCACTACTGGTGACGAGCATGCCCGACAGAGCACTGTAGGAACGACCAAGGTGGAAGCGATGGCTTCGGGCAAGAAGACAGAAAACGATCGGTTGCTGATGGGCAATCCGGCTCTTCGTGCGGTCGAGCCGGACGTGGGACGAGTCGATGATGTCCCGGACCGGCTGTTGATACTCGCCAACAGGCTGCAGAGGGCTCTCGATTCCCGGCGAGCCGCAAGCGCGCACAGCGCCAGAAGAACTGAGGTGGACAGAAAGATCGAGGACGAACAATGATGCCGGGCCTGCAGCATTTGCGGGTGCTGGTGGCGGAGGATGAGTTCTATGTCGCAAATGACATCGCCCTATTGCTCGAGCGGGCCGGGGCGACCATCATTGGCCCCACACCAACAGTGCAAGAAACCTTGAAGAGCCTGTCGAAGGCGGACGATATTCAGGTTGCCATCCTCGACATCAACCTGAATGGAGAGTTGGTCTTTCCCGTAGCGGACGAACTCGCACGCCGTTCGGTGCCTTTGATCTTCTTCAGCGGCTACGATGATTTGAGCGTTCCGGAGCGGTTCAGGTCAGCGGCACGTCTTAGCAAATGCGCGGGCTCCTCAGACTTGGTGAACGCCGTTTTTGAGCAATACCTCCTGAATGTGTCGACCCTTGCCCCAATCTACGGTGGCCTGTCCGATCAACTCGTTACGGATCTCGTTCCTGGCCTGCGTCTCCGGGCCAGGGTGCTGATGTCGAGCGTCAAGGCTGCGGATTTTCTCGTCGAGCGCACACTCGAACGTGCGATTGCCTTGGCTGCCACGAGAGAGAGGGCACAGCCACTCGATACGTGGCTACACGAGTTGATGACGATCATTTACAGCGAAGGCCCATACGGGCCGAACTGAGAGCGACCACTACCCGACTACCCGAATGATGGGTGGGTGTGAATGGGTGGTTCACGGACTTCGTCCGGGTTGGGCGTTCGCTTTTCGTCCGGCAGATCTTCGGGTTCTGGTTCCTCGATCGGGCGCGGTGTCCGGTTCGGCTCTGGTACTGGGGGCGGTTGCTCGCCGGGTCTATAGGGGCTCGGGCTCATTTCGCTTTCCTCGTTTCCATGAAGAACCGGCGTTCTCCCACATGGTTCCGAGAAGTTTCGAGGATCGTTGCGAGCGGCGCTTTCGAGCGAGATTTAAGAGGTCAGCCCGCTCGGCTCCCTCGTCGCCAAAACGAGAGGCCACTGCCCTGTAGCGTAGGTCGCGCGGGAATGGCGTGTGCGTGACCCACCCGACGCGCAAGCGACCGATCCGGGCATTTCGCAGAGCCCTTGTCGGCGCGGCAATCCGCCGAGGCGGAAACGGAACAAATCCATGTTTTCAGAGTTTGCAGAGCAACACTTGAGGAGGTCAGTGCCATGGACGACAGGGAGGAACTCATTCGCCGGCGTGCCTATGCGATATGGGAAAGCGAGGGACGGCCCGAGGGTCAGGACGAGCGCCACTGGGAACAGGCAAGCCGCGAACTGGCTGAACGTGAGCGTCCCCATCCCACGCAAGAAGCCGACGACGATACCGGAACAATTGTTGCGCCGTCGACGGCTCCGCACGGAAAGGCCGGTCGCCCCGCCGATGAATCCTGAACGTGGAAGGAGAACTCTCATGCGAATTGCTGACATCATGACACGGGACGTTCACGTCGCCAGCCCGGACGATACGATCTCAACGGTGGCGCGGGAGATGGCCGCAAACGATATCGGCTTCCTGCCGGTCGGCGATAACGATCGCCTGATCGGCATGATCACCGACCGCGATATTGTCGTACGATGTGTCGCAGACGGTCGCGACGACAAGACCCGCGTCGGCGATATCATGACTGCAGACGTCAAGTACTGCTTTGACGACGAAGACGTGTCCGAGGTTGCCCGCAACATGGGCGACGAGCAGGTGCGCCGCCTGCCGGTTGTCGATCGCAACAAGCGCCTCGTCGGCATCGTTTCGCTGGCAGATGCGGCACGACGAGATCCTGCTTTGGCGGGCATTGGCCTCAAAGGTGTAACCGCCCCTGGCGGCGCTCACAACCAAAGACCATAACGATGGCCGACACCCGTGATCGGCGCTCACTATGGCGCTCCCCAGTCCTGCTGTCGGCGCCCGAGGAGCATGCTTGGGCGCGAGAAGTCGCCGTTCACGCCCACGCCGGCCAGCGCGACAAGGCGGGCGAACCCTACATACGGCATTGTCAACGCGTTGCCGATGCCGTTCAGGGGGACAAGGCCAAGACCGTTGCCTTTCTGCACGATGTCCTGGAAAAGTCGCCGGGATGGACAGCAGAAAGGCTGCTGGATTCCGGCTTTTCGCCAGAGGTCGTTGCCGCCGTCGAATGCCTGACGCAACGGCCCGGAGAAACGAAGGATGCGTTGACGATCCGTGCCGCCGCCAACCGGCTTACCCTTGAGGTGAAGCGGGCGGACCTCGGCGACAATCTCGCCCAGATTGAACGCCAAGGCAAAAGCGGCGCCGAATACAGGCGCAGGTTGCATCTGCTTGAGGAAGTCGTCAGCGATAAGCACGCTACTGCAGACGACGAAGACGCTGCGGCAGGCCTAACGAGCGAGGCGCGGCTTGCTCGCATTGATGCCGCTCGCCGCACACTTCGCAGCCAATATACCGCTCGTGTCGCGAAACGATCTTTCGTCGTTCCTTTCGGCCTGGCGATCGTCCTGGCGATCGTCGGTGCGTTCTATTTGATCTTCATGCAGTGATCCGAACGTGCCGGTTCATTCAACCGGCACACCGTTCATGCGGTAGGCGAGCTCGTCACGAGCTCGGCTGAGCCGGCTCTTGATGGTTCCAACGGCGCAGTCGCAGATATCGGCGGCCTCCTTGTAGCTCAGGCCATAGCCGGCGACGAGGATCAGGACCTCCCGATGCACGGGGGCCAGCGTTTTCAGCGCAGTGCGCAATTCGCAGTTTAGCACACACCACTCCTGCGGTGGCGCCATGGGTATCGGCAACTCGGCGCAATCGATGACGCCTGGCGCTTCACGCCGCCGCAATTTGTACTGTGTGCGGAACGTATTGTGCATGATGGTAAAGAGCCACGACTTCAAGTTTGTGCCGGGCTCGAAACCATCGATACCGCGCAGCGCGCGGAAAAGCGTTTCCTGCAGGAGATCGTCCGCCTCGAAGTTGGAGGTGACAAATGTGCGTGCAAACGCGCGCAACGCCGGAATGAGATCAACGACCTGACTTTCCAGCGGCTGAGTTTGCGCTTCCTTCTTGAGGGTGGAAGGCATCGGAAAAACTGCCTTTCTGAATAGCTAAGTTGTTCTTTTAACAATGCGCGGCTGGCTTTTATGTTCCGTCGCCCGCGCTAAGCGTGCCAAAGGGCCAGCGCACCTGTAAGCCTCAGGAACAAATCCCAACGGAACTCCAGCACCCAAGGCGAGGTGTCGAGCCGGTAAACTGCTGACCGGGCTTTTGGCGGTTGCTGCCCGTGATGACGCGTGCTGGGAAAGGCTCATGGCACGACCGCGACGTCCAGGATCACATGCAAGCCCCGGGCATCATTCCAGACCCGGACTTTGCTCGACAGAACGCCCTCAGCGAATTGATGGACATCTCAGCCGCGCGGAAATCCGCGCCACGGACGACGCCAAAAGAAGATAGAGGAATGTCAGCACCTCGGCGCCCTTTCTAGAGCAGGGACATTTCGGCCGTTGCAACAATAGTCGCGCCGCCGAGCGTCAGCATCCACCAGGGCGCTTTGAGTTCGCCCATGATGCGCCTGTTGGCGGCCCTCATCGTCACAATGGCGATGAGGGCCCCTGCGAGCACACCGCTTATGACCGACGAGCGCCAGGATACGCACCGCCTCCATTTAGGGAACATCAATGACGACCACGACATCGGCGAAGAGTGAAAGCGTGAGCCATTTCAATAACGTGGCATAGCGTCAGTACTGCACGAAAATCCCAAGAAAAACCAGACGATGCCAAACAGCACGCCATTGGAAGCCGTCGTGGCGCACGTTAATTTCGCTCCGAAAGGCAATGCGCGCCACTGAGAGGAACACATCTTCGATCACCATTTGGTTATACCGACGCATACCACTTAGGTGGGATATTTGATACCTATGTCATCGGAACATACTCGGATGGCGTACTTCCTTTTTCATTCGCAAGAGCCCAATTTGATCGTATTCCAGAGGCGACCTTTGTAGTAGGCTGAAATTTGTTGCTGCTGTAGAGTATGCGTGTTTCGCGGCAGTGGAGAGCCGCAGTCAAGTTAATGCGCTAGTAAGCTCTCTAAGTATTTTCCGAAGTATATCGTATGACCGAGTAGTGTGGCGTGAGGGATGCATTGCCGCGTTTGGTCTCAATATTTTCGGGTCGGGGAGCATCGAAGTTATGATCTTAAACGCATCAAACGGAAAGCAAATCGCTCGCGATACCACACACTCATTGGCCAGCGAACACTTCGAAGCCGTCAATCCGCCAGAACCGTCAACACAACAGGAGCACTTGCTCGTTATTATCGACGGGCGCGCGCTTGACCGGCAATGCCTGGCGAAGAGTATCGTCGCGCAAAAGTCGGACATGCGTGTGCTGGCCCTTGGATCAATCGAAGAATGGAGACAGCAGCGCAGTCAACGACCGCGACTGTCCGCGATCCTGTTAAATATCGGGAGCAGGAAGATCTCGGAACACACCGTCGCCGAAGAGATTCGTAGGTTGTCGTCGGAATTCGACCCCGCGCCAGTCATTGTCTTGGCCGACACAGACGAGCTTGGTCAGATCATGAAGGCGCTCGAATGTGGGGCGAAAGGATACATTCCTTCCTCCGTCAACATCGACGTATGCATAGAGGCCATCTACCTTGCCTTGGCGGGTGGCATCTTCGTTCCCGCCAGCAGCGTATTTGCGGTGCGGCAGTTGCTGGAGACGGGCAACACAGTCGCGCGGCCGTTTGCCAGCATGTTCACTGCCCGCCAGGCCGAAGTGGCTGAAGCCCTAAGGCGAGGAAAGGCCAACAAGATCATTGCCTATGAACTCAACCTTCGGGAGAGCACAGTCAAGGTTCATGTCCGCAACATCATGAAAAAGATCAAGGCTACGAATAGGACCGAAGTTGCATACAAGATAAACGATCTGTTTCCCGGTGACCTTCCAACAGACGATGCCAGCCCACGCTATCGCTGACGAGGCTGAGATCGATGCATAGTGCGTTCCAATCTGTGAAGCAGTTCCGCGCGCACTTCTCTTGCATAAGTAAAGGGTTCCGCCTATTCTGACTGCCAGACTATCAGCAACTGCGCCATTGGCGATAAAGTTGCCCTGGCGGCGCCGAAAGCGAAAACGCACCAGACATGCGGGGGAAATTCACCTGCAGTGCGGTAGCGTATTTAGATTTTCCAATAGCGATCGAATGACAATCTAGTTCCAGTCTTACTGCTGGACATCGGCTGTTTCGAAAGTCTGCTATCTGAGACGGATCCCCTCCCGGAACTCAAGCGAACCCGCCACCATATCGTTTGACCGTATCGTACCCTTGCATCGTTCAGGTGAACTTTGCTTCAAGTCTCCCTTCTGCTGCTGATTGCGTCGATCTGGTTTCCGGGCGCCACACGGATTGCCGGGACGGATGGTTCGCTTTCCTTCCTGTTGGCTCTGTTTTGCGCCGTAGTCGGCATAGCATCCTATGGCGCGCTCGGAAAACGCATCCACCGAACTGAGGCGACCTTGGCAACGGCATTGCTTATGACGGCCGGCCTGATCATCATTTTGTCCCTTTTGTCGATGCTCCACGCCGACAATCCGATGCGGACAATGCGGGCGATCTTCGCGCAGATCTTCGGTTTTGCCACGATCCCTGCGATCGCTGCGATCTCTGTGAGGCCGAACGGCGGTGTTCTGATCGAACGGCTGGTTTCGGCGATGATCATCATGAGCGTCGCAACAGCTTGCATCGTTATCGCCGGGTTCGGCGGCGCCAAGTTTGCGGATAGGGCAGAAGGCTATTTCAAGCACGCAAATCAGTTGGGAATAGCGCTTTCGGCTGGCCTGCCACTGATTGCCGCCCGACTGGTTACCGCACGCAAACACCGAATGTTGCTCGCCGGCTGTCTGGTTACGGTACTCCTTGGCCTGGTGAAGTCCGGCTCCAAGACCAATTTCGTCGTCGGCGTCAGTGGCCTCGGGCTCTTCTTCGCCTTGTATGCCACCTATCTCGCGGTCAGGAGACAGCGCCCGTTGACGGTCATCGCGGGAGTGGTCGCGGCGCCTTTGGTGCTCCAGGCAGCACTGTTCATCCTGCAATCCCTCAATCCGCGCGCGCACCGACTCCTGATGACCCAATTGTCCGGCGGCGAGGCGCATTCGATGATCTCGCGCGAGCGGCTGTGGTCCATCTCGATTGATCTGGGTCTTGCCCATCCGTTCACGGGTGTCGGCGCGGGCCAGCCGATCGGCGATATCGCGCCCCACAGCCATAACCTGTTCATCGAATATTTTCGCACCCTGGGTGTCCCCGGACTGGGGCTGATCACCATCATGGTGTTGCTGGTCGTTGTTATCCTTGCCGGTGCTGTTGTCCCCACGGTGATAGGCCAGGGCCAGAGCAAGTACGCGACCAGCACCAATGGCATGCTGCTTGGATCCGCAGTTTGTGTTTGGAACTATCTTGTGGCGAACCAGATGAGCGACTCCTTCGGCCCATCGACGGCGCCGTTCTTCTGGATCCCGCTCGCGCTGCTGATCGCCTATCGCAGCATGCGGCGATCGCCGGCGCCAGAGACAGGTGAGCGCCGCCTGACTTACCGCGAGGCGATCCCGCGGGCTGCGCAGGCTTTGGGCACATGAGGGTAGCCGCCTTGGATAGGGATCCTGCGGGATCGCAGCGGCTGCGCGCCATGGCGGGGGCGGAACCCCAAGGCATCGGCGCCCGACCGCTGCCAGCGGGTATTCGTTTCATCGAGTTCTTCGGTCTTCCGGGAATCGGGAAAACAACCGTTTCGCGCCTGTTGGCTGAAAGGCTGCGGCGTACCGGTTCACTCGTCGATGAAAAAAGGGTGACGTGGGAAGACAAGCCGCTCGTCGCGCGTCAGTTGAATAGGTTGAGCCTTGTCCTGCCAAGATTGCGCAACCGCGACTTCCGCTCGATCGCGTTGCGAATTGCAAAGTTTGTCGCCGAGGATGGACAGGAGGCGCCTGCGGATCTGATGCGCTGGACTTGGTCTCTGTGGTCGGTTGCCGCCTACATTGTCGAGGAGCGGTCCAAGGATGCCGACGTCACGGTCCTTGACCAGGGACTGCTGCAAGGCTTCTGGTCCATTCTGCTGAAGAGCCGGAATAGGGGCACTTCCGAGCACTGGCTGGATATCATGTCTGCCATTGGACTGGACGACATCGTCTTCGTCGACTTGCGCGGTAGCATCGATCTGGCGCGCAATCGAATTCGAGGCAGGGACGATCGCGCCTCCAGGTTGCAACGCGAGCCTTCAACAGGCGAGGTGTCGCTCTGGACCAAGGCGGAACGCGCTTATTGCACAATCGCCGCCGACCTTTGGAAGACACAGACCGCAGCACGCGGCATGCCGATGCTTGCAGTGGTGGACATGACCGCCTCTGCCTCGCCGGACGAGGTGGCGGACAAGACGTTGCAAGCAGTGCTCCTGGCCTACCAGCGTAGGCTTAAAGCTATCGAACCGGGAGGCCATTGAACGTGAAACTCGATCGTCGTGCTTTCATGCGCCTTGCTGGTGTCGGTCCCGCCCTCGCACTGTTGACCGGCCCTGGCGTGACCGACGACCGGCAGGCACCACGCGACGAAGACGATCTGGACGGTACACGCGTCGTGTTAAGCGGCGAATTCGGCTACGCGCAGAAGATGTTGCGCAACCTTCCGCCCGAAACCACGGTTGATGCTACGCAGGCTCTTTTCACTGTCGCCAACAGCCGGAACACGGCTCCGAATGCGATCCTTGGATGCGATATCGGTATGCAGCCGGTCAATCCCTATCCCGTCGTCCTTCGCGATTGCCCCGAGGTTCATTTCGTCGGTGGGCGAATCAACGGCGAAGTGCCGCTTGATACGGACTGGGCGCACACCTACTGCAACAGTGCCGGCCTGCTCGTCAAAAACGGAACGACGCGGCCGACAATCGAGGGCCTGCGGGCGCGTCGTTGTTGGGATGGCATTCGCCTGACAGACCAAGCAAACGGCTTTCTGCTCAAGAGTTGCTGGCTGAGCGAGATCAGGGACGATGCAGTAGAAGATGACTACCTCCTCGGCGGTGCCATTCAAGATTGCCTGTTCGACGGCTGCTTTTCGGGCGTGAGTCTCGACCCGGCATCGAATGATCGCGATGGCAGCAAAGAGGTCGTGACGATAGACCGATCACTGATCCGCATGCAGGCTTACCTTGCCAAAGGCGACTTAGTCCACCAAGCGCCAGTCAAAGCCTCCGACGTATCCCCACAGCTGAAAATTACGAACTCGGTATTCGCTTTTTCTTCGCCAAAGATGCGAGGATTTCGGCGTTTGGAACGAACCTGGCAAAGAGTGTCTGAAAGCCAGGGCAATATGCTTTTGTGGCTCCCAGATGAACCGATGCCACCGGAGCTGCCGCTTCCATCCGCAGGATTTGATTTGCTGACGGGCAATGACGCCCGCAACTATTGGAACAAGTCCCGCCGACAATGGATCACCGCACATCCGGCAGTTCCCCGATTTTCCAATGACGAACTGTGACGTCTTCAAACCGAATGCGCGAGTTGTGCCGGGCGGCGCATCCGACAAACGCGCTCATGATCTTGAAGAGCATTGAACCCGATCTGAGGTTAAAGCCATGAAAGCACGACAAGTCGAACTGCTGTGCACACTGGGTCCGGCGTCGCTCAACGACAGGGTGATCCATTGGTTGGAGCGGACAGGCACATCGCTCCTGCGTCTCAACCTGTCGCACACGAAGGTCGAAGATATCGAGCGCATTGTCGGCTTCATCAAACAGCGTACATCCGTTCCGCTTTGCCTAGACACAGAAGGCGCCCAGGTCCGCACAGGGCCATTTGCCGATGGCAAGGTGATCGTGCGAGAAAATCGGTTTCTGACGGCGCATGCTCGGCCCGTCGCGGGTGACCAGTCCGCCATCAGCCTCTACCCGGCATACATCGTCAGCAAGCTCGAAGTCGGCGACTTCGTCAGCATCGATTTCAACGCGGTCCTGTCCCAGGTTGTTGAAAAACGCGACGAAGAGGTTCTCCTTCGGGTCCTGAACGGCGGAGAGATCGGGCAGAACAAGGCGGTGACGGTCCAGCGTACCATCGAGATGCCGCCGCTCACGGAGAAGGACATCGCCGCGATTGCCATCGGCCGGCGAATGGGCATTCGCCACTTTGCGCTTTCCTTCGCCCATCGTGCCTCCGACGTGGATGTCATCCGCTCCCATGCCGGCAGCGACGCGACGATCATATCGAAGATAGAGTGCCTCAGTGGACTGCGTCATCTGGCAGCTATCGCAGAAAGGTCTCAGGCGATCCTCATCGACCGCGGCGACCTTTCGCGCGAAGTTCCGATCGAACAGATCCCGGCCATACAGAAGATGATCATCAGTCAGGCGAAGGCACATGGCGCCAAGGCCTATGTCGCAACGAATCTGCTCGAGTCGATGACCAGCGCGCCCACTCCCACTCGCGCCGAAGTCAACGATATCTATAACACGTTGGCCGATGGCGCCGATGGTCTTGTTCTGGCGGCAGAGACTGCGATCGGCCAGTATCCAGTCAATTGTGCGCGGATGGTGGCAAAGGTCGCCCAGCAATTCCTCAGGAACGCCAACAATGGCGGGCGGCCCATCCGCGTGCGGCCTTCGTCGCTCACTCCGGGGGTGGAACCCCATGGCGGGCGCCTCGTCTGTCAGGCGGTAGGCTTGGCCGAAATCCGCGACATCAAGCATTTGCCATCGATCATGGTCGCTGACGAAGAACTGACCGACGTCGAGCAAATTGCCCGCGGCACGTTCTCGCCACTCCGCGGCTTCATGGAAAAAGCCTGCCTGGAGAGCGTGCTCGAGGAAAAGCGGCTGCCTGGGGGGCCAATCTGGACAATGCCGGTTCTGCTGGCCGTGCCGAAAGAAACAGCGACCCGCTACGCCAAGGGTGACCGCATCCTGCTATCCACACAAGGCGGATCGCCACATTCCGTACTTGATGTATCCGAAACCTACGAATTCCAACCTGATCGTCTCGCGCGCAAATGGTTCGGCACGGACTCAAGCGAGCATCCCGGCGTCGCCCGCGTACGCGCGCGCGGGGGACACTTTCTCGCTGGCCACGTCACGCTCGTGCAGCCGCTGCAATTGCCCTGCCGGCGTTTTGATCTGACCCCGTCGCAATTGCGGACAGTTTTTGCTCACAAGGGCTGGAACCGGGTGGTCGCATTCCACGGCCGCAACCTCGTTCACCGCGGTCACGAGATG
Organism: Ensifer sp. EB106-03-01-XG145; assembly: GCF_058792075.1. Taxonomy (NCBI): domain Bacteria; kingdom Pseudomonadati; phylum Pseudomonadota; class Alphaproteobacteria; order Hyphomicrobiales; family Rhizobiaceae; genus Ensifer; species Ensifer sp. EB106-03-01-XG145. The sequence continues at coordinate 263,303 of NZ_JBYTEC010000004.1, forward strand.
ATTCAGCTCGAAGCCCTGGAGCGCACATATGCCGACGGCCTGTTGATCAACCCCATTGTCGGACATACCAAGCGCGGAGACTTCCTGCCGCACCTGATCCTCGACGGCTATCAGGCCATGCTGGACTACGGCATTTACCCCGCGGGCAAGGTGGTACTGTCAAGCTTCATCACCTATCCGCGATTTGCTGGTCCCCGCGAGGCCGTCTTCACCGCGCTCTGCCGCAAGAATATGGGCTGCAGTCACATCATTGTCGGGCGCGATCACTCTGGCGTTGGTGACTTTTACGGAGCAAATGCCGGTCGCGAACTTTTCGACGAGCTCGGTGATATCGGCATCGAACCGATCTTCTTCGATGCCGTTGGTTACGACACTCAATCCGAACGCTATGTCGACTTGAGCGCCTGCAGAACAGCCAGCCCCATCAGCGGTACTGAAATCCGGCGCGCGCTGAAGGCAGGCGAAGCATTGCCGAACTGGATGATGCGTTCCGAGGTGCAGGATGTCGTTCGGGCAGAGCTGATGATGAAACACGCGCTGTTCCAGGAATAGCGCCCAGATAGGGAGGATAGACTGTGCAGGGACGGACACATCTACAGCCCGAAAACCGGCACGTGCGCGCGCTTCCGCAGGCCGGAACGGTCCTATGGCTGCTTGGACCAACTTCGGCCGGCAAGACCACGCTGGCAACACGCGTGGTTGCCGATCTAAGGACGGCCGGGATTCCCGCCATTCTCTTCGATGGTGATGAGGTGCGCGGCTTCTTTGGCGCTCAGCTTGGTTTTGGTGCAGAAAGCCGGCTCCTTGTCGTTTCGGTTCTTGCGCATCTGGCGAACAAAGCGGCCGAGGCCGGCCTGAATGTGGTTGTCGCGGCGCTCACAGCGGGTGAGGATGCACGCGAATACGTGCGCAAGAATGTTAGAAACCTGACGACGGGCTACGTTGCCTGCTCCATCCAGGGCTGCGCAGAGAGAGACCCGAAAGGGCTCTACGGCAAGGCTATGCGCGGCGAGATCGATACCCTCATCGGCTACAATAGTATGTACAGGCCGCCGGAAAACCCAGACTTCGTTCTCGATACGGAACTCCATTCGCTTGATGAATTGGCTGCCCGTGTCGTCGCCACCTACACAAGGATCGACGGTCGTGCGTGACATGCGCGGCTCTATTGTTAACCGTCCGGTCGCGCCGATATCCGAGGACGTGTTGTGAGCGATTCCGAAACTGCTCGTTTCTTCCTGTCCCTGGTGTTGCTGCTCGTTGCAGCTCTTGCCGGCGGTCAGCTGTTTGAGCGGCTGAAGATGCCGCGGGTCATCGGAGAGATAGCCGGCGGCATCGTCCTTGGCCCATCGGTGCTCGGCGCGATTTCGCCCGAAGCACACAAATCGCTGTTTGTGGCTTTCCCAGCGCAGGCCGCTCTGCTGACCGCGTTCTATTGGTTCGGCCTTGTCCTTCTAATGTTCACGGCAGGTTTCAAGGTTCAGGCAGAGGGCGTTGTGGGGGCCGGGCGGATTGTTGTCGCGCTGGTGGTCGGCGCGCTGATGATCCCGTTCACGTTCGGTTATGCGAGCGCCTCGCTTTTTGCAGATACCCAGCTCGGCGATCCCTTCGCCTTCAAATTGGTTATGGGCATAGCTGCCGCCGTCACGTCGATCCCGGTCATTTCGCGCATATTCCTTGATCTCGGCGTGATGGGAACGCCATTCGCACGTAACGTTATTGGTGCCGCCACGATCCAGGATCTCATCCTCTGGACGATCCTCGCCGTCGCTACCGCAGTCCAGCATGGCGAGGCGGCGAATGCGCTCGGTATCGGGCGCGTGGTCGCTATTACGCTCGGCTTCGTGCTCGCCTCGCTATTTTTCGCACCTCCAGTCGTAAGGGCGCTCCGCCGGTGGATCATCGGCAAGTTCAGCGAGGCGCCGTTCACCGGTTATACCATGCTGCTGTGCCTGATCTTCGTCGCTGTGGCGAGCCTGTTGAATGTGAACATCGTTTTCGCAGCGCTTGTCGCGGGCCTTGTCATGGCTCGGTTCCCCTCGCGGCACCTTGCTCCCGTCAAGCAACACATCGCCGACATCGCGATCTGGTTTTTCGTTCCGATCTATTTCGCGCTTGTCGGGCAACGGCTAAACTTGGCGCAGGAGTTCGATGCCGGTCTGACTGTTCTGTTCATAGGCATGAGCACGGCAATCAAGCTGTTGAGTTGCACGCTTGCCGCGAAAGCCGCCGACTGCGACTGGGTGAGAGCATTCGACTACGGCGTCTCCATGAACACCCGTGGCGGGCCAGGTATCGTGCTGGCCAGTGTGGCGCACGCCGCTGGCATCATCGATGGACGGATGTTCACTGCCCTTGTGCTGGCCTCGATCCTGACCTCGTTTGGCACGGGGCTCTGGTTGCGTTGGCGGATCGTGCGTGATCCCAAGGTGTTTGCCGAATTGGCCGGGTCGCCGGCCGAGTGAGGGTATGTGGCCGCCAGTGCCGCGGGTTGAGGGGGGACGGAAGCCGATGCAGGCCCATTTGCGAGCGCCGGGCGATGGTGCGTCGGCGCGCTTCGTTACCCAGGCGCGGCTCGTGCGTATAAAGGGGCAGAATGTTCTGTTCAGTGCTTCGCAGCACGCGATCTTTGCCCTGAACGATACGGCCGCCGATATCTGGCGATTGTTGGAGGAGGGAATGCCTGCCGAAGCCGTCGCGCGTGGCATTGCGCGCGACCGCATCAGCACCCGGGATGCGCACGGGCAGGTCAAAGCAGCGCTGGGGGATTGGCAGCGTCTCGGGCTGATCCGGCCCCATATCTCGCCGCACGACGTTGCGGCACAGGGGCATGTGAGCCAGATGTTGAGCGTCGCCGGCCGCCGCGTGCGCATCCTCTATCCAAAGGCCCATGCTCTTCCGACGATGACCATATTCAGTCACCTCGAAGTCGGCGAGGGCGATACCGACGTCGTATTCCAGTTGGCGGCCCATGCTGGCCGGCTGCACCTGTTTCGCAATGGCGAGTGGATCGTGGCGTCGGCTCCCAACGAGATGGCGACGGTATTGAAGGGGGAAGTGCTGAGTGATGTCCTCAGGGCCGCCACCTATGAACTGGCTCTCCACGCGGCTGCTCTTCTCAAGAACGGGCGCCTTGTTCTGCTCTGCGGCGAGCCGGGGGCAGGCAAGACAACATTGACGCTTGCGTTGGTTCATGCCGGGTTCGGCTTCGCGTCGGACGATGTCGCGCTGCTGAATGCTGATGGACGCTGTGTCGGGCTTCCATTCGCACCGGCCGTCAAGTCGGGTGCCTGGCCGCTGTTGGCGGATTACTTCCCGGACCTCGACACCACGCCAACGTTCCGCCGCCCGGACAACCGGCGTGTGCGCTATCTTGCGCCAAATGCGTCCGCCGCGGTCACAACGGAGTCTTGGCCTGTGGGCTCGGTCATTCTGCTCCACCGAGATCGCGCTGCCCATCCCGGCCTGGATCCGATCGACCCGGTCGATGTCCTAAGGGGCCTGGTTGGCGGCGCATTTGCGCCGAGCGGTGAACTCGGCGACACCGGCTTCGACGTCCTGGCCCGCGTCATAGCGTCGGTGAGAGCTTACCGCCTGAGCTATTCAGGGCTCGATGACGCGGTCGGTCTGGTTGAGCGAGCCTGCCAATGATGCCTGTGGTGAACTCGCTCGACGCGTTGATCGCTGGCCTGCGCGGTCGGTTGGAGGAGCCGCCGGACTGGCAGGGAATGATCGCGCTGGCGAACCAGACCCTGCTTACGCCGGCCTTGTTCGCGTCATTTGAACGGACAGGTCTCTTGGAACGCGTGCCGGGAGATGTGCGTGACTATCTTCAGTTCATTCGGGACTGCAATCGCGAGCGCAACCAACGCTTGCGAACGCAATTGCATGAAGCCGTTGCAGCTCTGAACGCAGTTGGCATTGCTCCGGTTCTATTGAAGGGTGCAGTGCCGCTGTTTCTCTCCCAAGCAATTCCGGACCGGATAACGAGCGACATCGATCTGGCCGTCACGGCGCGCGACGAGGCATTGGCTCAAGCCTGTCTCGAAGTCCTCGGTTACGTCCCTCTGTCCGATGGCCGCGGCCTGGCGCGCGATCAGGACGTCGGCGTACTGGAGCTGCGCGCGCATCGTCCCGATGGCTTTTCGCGTCCCCAGCTCGTCCGGCAGAACGACCTGCTGGTGAAGATCCCTCCGGCTCAGTCTCGCGCCCTGCACTGGATCGTGCATGACCTGCTCAAGGAAGGTGACTACTGCCGAGGACGAATAGATCTCAGGCACATGTACGACCTGGCACAGCTTGCCGAAAGCGAACCTCTCGACTGGGCCGGACTTCGAGCGACCGTGGTGGACAAAAGTGTGCGCAATGCCGTCGATACGCAGTTGCTTGCCCTGTATCGCTTCTTCGGGACGAACATTCCGCGCGAGTGCGGACAGCGCCCAACGATCCGGTTTCAGCATTGGAGGCGCGTGTTTGCCTCGCGTCACCCGATCTTGGGTGCGCCGTTGCGACTGGCTGGCAACCTGGTCTGGGGCGCAAGACGGCTTTCACGCGTCCGAGACCTGGCGCGGCACGATCCGGCCCATCTCGTTCGCCGGATCGTGATCGTTCTTCTAAACAGAAATATTCGCTCCAAGGTATGAAGTATATATTGATGAAAATTGTTGATTGCTTAACCTTAATCAAGGTGTTAGAATGCAAAAACAATCTTAAGTCGCGTCACTGGAGAGTTTTATGTCGATAAGTTCTCAGCATAATGTAAAAAATGCGCAAGAAGAACTTAGCGCCGAATCCGAGGCGCGTCGCGATTTTCTCTTAAAGGCAGGAAAATTTGCTTCGATTACCCCGCCAGCTATAACGTTGTTGCTCGGTACAAGCTTGAGCTCACGAGCGATTGCTAAATCCTGTGGATCGCGCCCGAAACAAAAAGCGCACTCGGGAAAGGGATGGGGAGACAAGAAACATGCCCACTACGGGTCACGCGGCCAACTGAAAAAAGTCGCCAGCCTGGATTTTGGGAAGCGCAAGAAATAAACCTCACTGACGCAAGTCAGGTGTCTTGGATCACGCATTGATCCTTAAGTTTTGACGAAGCCGGCGGAAATGCCGGCTTTTTTCGTTTCATCATATCCCACCGGTCATGCTCAGAAGCGGCAGACCAGGTCGCTTCAGACAAGCAGGCTTGCGCGGACGAAATTGTCGTCGTGGAGTTGTTCGGCATGCACGCCGAGCAATGTCAGGTGGTCTGTGCCGCTGAGATTGGCCACCACATTCGCGCCCTGGTTCGACGCCACCTGCCGGAACTCACTGGCGCTATCGATGCCGTAAGCACGCAGATCCAGTGCGTCCCCCGTGCTGGCGCCGGCGCGGAAATTGACGATCGTGTCGTTGCCGTCACCAGCCTGGAAGACAAAGAGATTGCTGTTCTTGCCGCCGACGAGCGTGTCGTTGCCGCGCCCGCCCGTTAGTGTTGCATCGCTTCCGAGCCCCCAGAGATAATCGGCAGCTGTCGTGCCGTTCAGCACATAGCCTCCGTTGTTTGAGATTGTCGGGGCACGGCCTGCAGGCGTCGCGATGAAGTAGGTATCCGTCAAAGAGCTGGTGACGGTGGTGCCGTTGAAACTGGTCACGTTGTAAAACTCGATCAACATTCCCTGATCGGTGATTGTTACGAGGCTGGCGCCGACATTGGGGACGTCGCGCCCCGCACCGCCAAGGCCCGTGGTGGTGTAGGGGAGCTGGAGCCCGTCGCCGTTATCGTCTCGGTTTTCGCGGTAGTAGTTGTGCTCGTGCCCAGCGAAAACCGCGTTCACGCCCCAGGGTTCGAAGGGCCAGCGCATCGTGCTGGTGCTGCCGCTCGGATTGTAGGCCGTGTGGTGGAAGTAGGCTACGTTGAAGCTTGCGTTCGACGCGTCGAGCGTTGTGTGCATCCACTTGCCCTGGACCGACGTCGAACTACGGCCGTCCGGATCCTCCTTGTTGCTGTTGAGGGCAAAGAAATGCACCGGCCCGATCTGAAAATCGTAGTAGCGTTCGTTGTCGGGCAGAGTGAAATAATTCAGGTAGTTGGTGACATTGTTCTCGCCATATTCGTGGTTGCCGAGTACGGGGAAGAAGCGGTTGACGGCGCTGCCGGCGCCATAGGCCCCCTGATAGTTGCCGATGTAGTCGTGATATTGCTGGCCTACCGCCCCATCCAGGGTTTGCGGTGCGTAGACGTTGTCGCCGACAGTAAGGGCGAAGTCGACATTCCAGCTGTGAATGAGAGCCGAGACCGCCTTTTCTCCATTGAGGCTTGTGTCTCCGAAATCGCCGAAGACCGCAAAGCGGTAGAGGGTCTGCGGTCCCGCTTGGGCTGCGACGCTGACGATGTAGTCGTGCTCGGCCGTGCTACCGTCTAAGGACGTTGCCGTTACGTGAAGGGTGATCGAAGGTTCGGTCTGGGCATTGAGAGTGCCAGTACCCGATCGTGTAATCACGCCGTTGGCATCGATGGTAAAGCGGCTATCGCTTAGATTGTAGGTGACAGTGGAGCCTATATCGGGATCGCTTGCCGAGGCGGTGATGCCAACTCTGGTGCCGGCGGGAGAACTCTGGACGATCCGGTTGGTGGCTGTATCGGCGTCGGCCGGCGTTCTGAAGGTGACGGGTTCATCACTGTCGAGAACGCCGAGAGTGTAGGTCTGGGTGGCGGTGCTACGATCGGCCGAGGTTGCCGTGACAGTCAGCGTGATCGAGGCTTGGGTTTCGAAGTCGAGCGTGCCGACACCGGAGCGGGTAATCACACCATTCGAGCCAATAGAGAAGCGTTGGTCGTCGACGCTGTAGGTAACGGTCGAGCCGGCATCCGGATCGCTGGCCGAAGCGGTAATGCCCAAGGCCGTGCCCGCGATGGCCAGCTCCGCGATCTGGTTCGCACCGGGATCTGCATCGGAGGGTGTGTTGAAGACAACGGGCGCGCTTGCCGGCGGTACGTAGTATTCAATGTGCAGCAGCGGCGCTGCCGCGGCATTGCTATCAAATGCTCTTGCGGTGCGCGTGCCGGTACCTGTTACAAGGAGCACCATGTCGTTGAGCGCCGTCCAGCCGTTGCGGTCGATGATCTCCTGAACGATCGCCTTCAGGTCCGGCGTTCGCTGCGCGAATCCTGCCGCTCCCCGGGTTGTCCAGTCCGCTGGCGCCCATGCGACCGATGCGTCCGTTGCCGAGCGGGAAGACACGTTGAACTGAGCGGTGGTAAACGCGGCGGCATCGTCCACATCTTGGCCGCGGATCATAAGCGATACAGTTCCAGTGCTCACCTGGTCCACGGTAAACTGGATGTAGGCGTTTGTGATGATCGCGCCCTTTGGGATGTCGATGCCGGTGAAGCGCATGCCGACCGTCTGGACCTTGGCGCCGTCGACCGTCAGTTCCAGGTCGCTGCTATTGGCCGAGACTGAGCCCGAAGCAGCCTCCTCGACATCATCGAGGCTGGCGATAACTCTCTTCTCGAAGATCATGCTATTGGTGGCAGGCGGACTGTTGATGACGGAGTAGTCGCGGGTGGCCGTGCTGCCATCGGACGAAGTCGCCGTTACATGGAGTGTAATCGTCGGCTCGGTATCTGCATTGAGCGCACCGATTGCCGAGCGTGTGATGACGCCGTTTCCGTCGATGACAAAACGCGGATCGTCGAGGCTGTACGTCACGGTCGAGCCAGCATCCGGATCACTGGCCGAAGCAGTGATGCCTATCCGGGTGCCGGCGGCAGCATTCTGGTCGATCCTGTCGGCGGTCGGATCGCTATCGGCCGGATTGCGAAAGGCGATTGGCTCCTGACTGTTGAGAACGCTGACCGTAAAGGCCTGAACGGCCCTGCTTTGGTCGGATGAGGTTGCCGTGACCGTTAGCGTGATCGAGGTCTGAGTTTCGAAATCCAGGGTGCCTGTGGCCGATCGGGTGATGACGCCATTTGCGTCGATGGTAAAGCGTGCGTCGTCGATGCTGTAGGTGACGGTGTCGCCGGCGTCGGGATCGGCCGCCGAAGCGGTGACGCCGATGGCCGTGCCGGCGGACGCGAGCTCGGCGATCTGGTTTGCGCTGGGATCGCCGTCAGAAGGCGTATTGAAGACGACCGGATCACTGGTCGGCGGCACGGAATATTCGACATGCAGGAGCGGTGCGGCAGCCGGGCCGCCATCATAGGCTCTTGCGGTACGCGTACCGGTACCGGTGATCAGGAACACCATGTCGTTGAGCGCTGCCCAGCCGTCGCGGCTGACGATTTCCTGGATGATTGCGCTGAGGTCAGGGGTGCGTTGGGCAGGGTCGGCCGCTCCGCGCGTCGCCCAATCCACCGGTTCCCACGCAACCGATGCGTCGGTGGCCTGACGAGAGGTGACGTTGAACTTCGCAGTGGTGAAGGCCGCAGCGTCGTCCACGTCCTGGCCGCGGATCAAGAGCGAAATCGTCCCCGTGCTCACCTCATCGACGGTAAACTGGATGTAGGCGTTGGTGATGATTGCTCCCTTGGGGATGTCAATGCCGGTAAAGCGGATGCCGACGGTCTGGCCCACGCCGTCATCGACGGTCAATTCGAGGTCACTGCTGTTCAGGGACACCGAACCGGTTGATCGCTCCTCCGCGTCGTCTGCGCTTGAGGCCACGCGCGCCTCGAAGATCGGATCGGCCGCAAGTGCCGTGACTGCAGCACTGTTTAGAGACGCCGTGTCGGTATCGGGTGTCTGCGACATCGGCTCCGTTGCCGGCGCGATCGACCGCCGCAGTCCACTTGGCTGCGTGTCAAAGTTCGTCGTCTGCTCAGGGGCGCCGGCTGGCGCTGGGTTGCCGATCGTCCCGACGACAGGGCCCTGGTCATCGTTCGCAACGGTGGAGGGACGCTCGCTGCGGTTGACGGATGCGAAGAAACCCCAGGGCGCGCTAGGGTCAATTATCGACCGTGGTTGAGCTGCCCTCAGCCCGATGAAGCCGATCGGATCGGCGTCGAGATCGTCAAACACGTAGTTGCCGTTGACGTCAAAACTCAGCGCAAAATCGAGCGCGAGCAGTTTTGGGTCGTCGAGGGCGGACGGGATGCGAGACAGCTTGGACATGTCCAATCTCCTTTCCGCGGGTTGCGGACAATTGGGGCAAGCCGGCAAGGCCGGTGCTTCCATGCCCGCCGTGCGACCAGGCGCGCGACGGGATCACTTCAGGCTGTGGCCCGACGGCCGATCATGTACGTTGGTCGCGCTCACGCGAGCAGCCAGTGGTCGAGCTGGAACTCGTAAAGCTTGCCGTCATTTTCGTTCGGGTTGGAATCGTTGTCGACGCCACGGTCGACGATGTAGAGGCTCATCTGGTTCGCGTCGTCGCTGCTCGGTGCGAGGGCCAAACCGGCCACTTTGCGGGCATTGGCCGCCGAAATATCGAGTGTGCCCAGTTGCTGCCCCGTCGTCGACATCATGACCACCTGAGTGCGCGACTTGACGACATAGAGCAGGTCGTGGACGGGGTCGTATTCGACGCAAGGATCTCCATTGGAGAGCGTGCCGATCGAGAAACTCGTCACCACGTCATCGCCGCCGGTGGAGGCCACTCCGTCGAATTTGCCGTTGGCGCCCGGGTTGATCGTGTAGATATTTGCCGAGCCGTCTGCGAGATAAAGGACACCACGTTTCGTGTCATAGGCGATGCCTTCCGGGTCGGAGCTGCCGAATGCGGATGTCCTGAACGAGGTTACGATGTCATCGGCCGTATTGTAGAGTCCGTCCGTTCCCGGATTGAGTTCGTAAATACTCTTCGTGCCGGTATCATCGGAAAAATAGAGATGATGATTGGTTGGATTGTAGGCAACCCCACTTGGTTCGTCTGAATAGCTGGTGGTGGTCATCGACCTCACCAAGGTACCGTTAAGGCTCATCTCGAAGAGGTTCTTTCCCTGAAATATCGACATCTCATCGACTTCAGCGTCGGAGATCATCAAGGTTCCGAGATGGGAGATGTAGGTGATACCCGAAGGGTCCGGGCTCGCCGGCGACCACTGCGAGGTCGGAACGATATGCACGAGCGTTGCTGACGTGGGCGGACTGGGCGTGCCTGAAATGACGTTGACGCTGTAGTCATGGGAGGCGGTACTGCCGTCCGAGGACGTCGCGGTGACGGTCAAGGTGATCGAAGGCTGGGATTGGGCATTCAGCGTACCCGTGCCCGAGCGGGTGATGATGCCGTTCGCATCGATTGCGAAGCGCGTATCGTTCAGGCTGTAGGCGATGGTCGAGCCGGCGTCCGGGTCGGCCGCTGAAGCGGTAATTCCCACCTTGGTGCCAGCGGCGGCGTTCTGGCCAATCTGGTTGGTGGCCGTGTCGGTATCGGCCGGGGACGTGAAGGCGACCGGCTCTTGGCTGTTGAGAATGCCAACGGTAAAGGACTGGGTGGCCGTACTTTGGTCGGATGAAGTCGCCGTCACAGTCAGGGTTAGCGAAGTCTGGGTCTCGAAGTCGAGGACACCGACGCCCGAACGCGTAATGACGCCGGTCGATGCATCGATGGAAAAACGCGCGTCGTCTATGCTGTAGCTCACCGTATCGCTGGCATCTGGATCGCTTGCTGAAGCGGTGATGCCGATGGCCGTTCCGGCGGCCGCCAGTTCAGCAATCTGATTGGCGGTGGAGTTGGCATCGGCCGGGCTATTGAAGGCGACCGGGGCGCTCGCTGTCGGAACGTAATATTCGATGTGCAGAAAGGGCGCGGCCACGGCATTGCCATCGAAAGACTTGGCAGTGCGGGTGCCGGTCCCCGTGACCAGGAAGGCGATGTCATTCAACGCCGCCCAACCGCCACGATCTATAATCTCCTGAATGATCGCCTTCAGGTCGGGCGTACGTTGCCCGGTGCCAGCCTCGCCGCGTATCGTCCAGTCCGCCGGTGACCAGCTGACCGATGCGTCTGTGGTCGGTCGTGAGGAGACATTGAATTTTGCGGTGGTAAACTCGGCAGCGTCGTCCGAATCCTGACCACGGATCAGTAGTGAAGCTAACCCCGTGCTCACCTCGTCCGTGGTGAACTGGATGTACGCGTTGGTAATGATCGCACCCTTCGGGATATCGATGCCGGCAAAGCGCAAGCCGACCGTTTGGCGCGTGCTGTCATCATATCCAAGTTCAAGATCATTGACATTGCCGGTTATTGAACCAGAGGCCTTTTCCTCGGCGTCATCGGCCGCACCTGACACGCGTGTCTCGAAAGTCGTCGGTGTGCTGCTGCTGGAAACCGCAAAACTCTGAGCGCTCATCGTCTTGGCGGCTGCGTCGCCGTCAGACGCCAGGGTTGGGGATACGGTCTCGGTCTGGTTCGCCACCCCGCTTTCGGCTGGAGCCGTGGCGTCGTCGTGGTGCGTTGGCGCGCCCCATGGATCGAAGCCAGTGGGCCAGCGGTCCCAGTCGCCGATCCCCTCGAACGAGACCGTCGCTCGCAGTATGTCTTGGAAAAATGAAGCCAATGCATCGGCAGCGGAGATGCCGGTCAGTGTCATTGATCCGTCAGCGGTCAGCCCATCGCCCTTGAGGCCATAGTCGAGGTCGATATCTGCCAAGAGCTGTTTGACGCTAGGAAACCGAGCCAGGCTGGTCATGTCGTATCTCCAATGAAAGAACGCAAGGGGCAAAACGCGTTGAACCGGCGGCTTTTCCTTGGGTTCGGTTCGGTTTTGATCGGCATTGGCGCCGATCGGCTCAATCGTCTCTGGCCGCTGGACCGGTTGTTTTTCCGTCCTTCGGTTCTGAACCAATCTCCAATGCGTGACCTTATGCCTTGGCTTCGGTCACAGAGGGCTCGGTTCCCGGTTTCCCATTCTCCTTGAAGAGCGCAGCCCAATCCTGCCGGGCTCGATACGAAGTCATCAGGACAGCCGGGATATCGCCCAAGCGCCTTCCTCCTGGATTTTGCCGCGCCGCTCATGGGCGCGCTGGTCACGCAGGATCTGGATGGCGATCGTCAAAAGCTTGCGTGCAATCGCCCCACGCGCCTTATTGGTTTCTCTGATCTTCAGGTGCTCGTGCTGGGCGCGAAGCTCAGGATCGCTGGCCACGGCCGGTGCGACCGCTTCGACGAAGGCCCAGCGCAGTCACTTGTTGCCCTGCTTGATGATCTTGCCGTAGTGGGTCTTACCGCCACTCGAATAGGTCGACGGTACGAGGCCCGCATAGGCGGCCAGCTTCTTCGGGTTGCGGAACCGGCTGATATCGTCGATCTCCGCCTCGATCAGCCTTGCGAAGAACTCGCCGATGCCGGGGATCGTCTTCCCGTGTCGATTTCTCGAAAACGCCAACAGGATAAGCCGAAAGGCTGCAAGCGTGACTGTCCCCCGATCATCACCTGCATCTCAGTGATCCGTTCTGTCCAGAGGCGACCTCTTTCATGTCACCTCCTTTTTCCGAGGCGGCTCTGCGAGCCAGCCTTTGCGGGTCTGCTATCCGTGTGGATGCTCGCCGAACGCCGGGCATCCCGGGGCAACGCCGAAGCCCGCGGCTGAAGGAGCGGCGCCGTTGGTCAAGGCGGCGTCGCACGTTCAGATCGCGGGGATGGGCTTTAGAACGCTGGAGCATCGTCGGCGGGACTATGCCCGCCGAATGTTGAAGAGCGACCTCCTTATCCTGGCCGGCTTCGACGCAGCCACGCCGGCGCCATCCCTGCGATCAGGCGAAGCATCGACTGTCCGTCCCGCCCAAGAAACAGCGTCGGCAACAGCCAGCATGACACCAGCCCCGACGCGCCGGCGGCAATCGCCACATTGAGAAGGAGAACGAGGGGCGCCACTTGGACTTGGCGCAATTGATCGACCGCGATCCAGGCACACGCACCGACCACGCTTGCAAGTGCAAGCGCTGGCGCATGTGCCCCGATGAATTCGGACCAACTGATCCCGGTAACGCGCAGGCTCAGATGCGCCATCAGCATGAAATTGGACGCGACTGCCGCGACGACGCCGGCCGCCACACCTGTCACGCCCCAGAAATGTCCAAAGAAGGCGCCTGTCGCCACGGTGACCACGAATATCGCCTGCCGCCATGCCCTTGCGTATACGACACCGGTGGCACGCGAGATGGAGTCGCTGAGCTTGTAGCTTGTGCGGAACAACATACCGACGGCCAGGATCTGCAAGGGAGCGACGACCGCGTCCCATCCCGGACCGAGCAGGACCAAAACGAGCTCGGGCGCTGTTATCGCGACGACGACGCTTGCCGGCAGCACCACAAGTGCGCAGGCCGCCACCGCACTGCGATAGGCGCGAGCGAGCCGGGCGGGCTCTTGTTGCACGAGGGCCATCGTTGGAAACAGGACGCGGTCGAGAATCTGGCCGATGATGACCGCCGGCGTCGTCATGAGCTGCGAGGAAAGCGAATAGATGCCGAGCGCTTCCGCTCCGAGCCAGCGCCCCACGATGATTTTGTCCACTTGGGTTGCGAGGTAGTTGCACACGCGAGCTATGGTGAACCCGCCACCGAAATAAAGCAGCTCTCCGGCTGCCCGTCGCTCAAGCAAGAGCCGCTTAGGATGTGGTTGGCCGATGAGCAGCACGACCGTGCGCAGCAGGTTCTGGGTCATGAGTGCACCGACAAGCGCCCAGACGCCGAAGCCAGCCAAGGCAAAGATCGGTGCTGCGATCACGAAGCCGACGGCAAAAGTCGCCGCGTCGACGGCGGCCAGCCACTCAAACCGCAAAGCCCGCTGGGCAACGGCTTGCGCCACCAGTGCGATCCCTTGGCAAAGGAAGACCACACTGGTGGCACGCACGACCGTTGCCAGTTCGGTAAGTCGCATGGCGTGGGCGATAGCCGGTGCGACCAACCAGACCAGTCCGGCGATCAGGAGGCTAAGGACCAGCGACAATGTAAAGCCGACCCGAAGGTGACGCTCGTCGAGTTCGGGTCGCTGCACGATTGCCGGCGCAACACCGAGGTTTTCGAAGATGGTTGCGAGCTTGATAATGACAAGAGCCGCGGCATAAAGCCCAAACTCACTGGGAGAAAGGAGCCGGGCGAGCACGAGGAGCGCGACAACCTCCGCCAGGGCGAGGGCCCCCATGGACAAACCCGTCCAGAACATGCCCACGACACTGCGCTTTGCCAGTCCCTGTCGGATATCGCTCACGCCTTGCACTCCTCAGGCGAAGGACCTAACACGGCGCCCTTGCCGGCCTTCTCTGTTCGAAGCGGAAGGGGTACTTCGTAGCCATATACGCGCATCTCTTCTTCGACTTCCGGCAGGATCGCCTGCAGTTGTTCTGGATCGAAACGAAGCCATTTCTCCTGGCGCGTGGGGTCGACCATCTCCTTGGCGACACGAAGGATATCATCGCTGCAGACGAGCCCGCAGTGGTCGTAGATGCGGCGCAAGGTCGTCTCGGTATCCTGCATCAGGTCCTCATAGCGACAGGTCAATACGCGGCCTTCTCCGAGCTGGGCGAGATCTTCTCTCGCCCGGCGGTTGCCACGCGCCCATTGGCGGGCAATTACGGTCAGCTTGTCGTGTTCCCTCAGATCCTGATCGATCCCCTCGTATTTCGGCCCGTAGATCGGCGCGTATTTCTTCCGCAGTATCTTCTTGACGAAGATTTGTCGGATCAACGCGCCGGCATAATGGTGAAGCTGTGTTATTGGTGTTGTCGCAAGCGTTCTCTTCATTCCCTTCAGCGTCTTCGTTCGCTGCCATTTCAGTTCCATGGAGCTGATATAGGAAAACGGATTTCTCGTGATGAAGAGGAAAGTCGCCTCAGGGAAAATCTGGTGCACATAGGATGAGCGAAGGACGTTGGACGGGGTGTTCTCCATGATCTGCCGGCCACCGTTCCTTACCTGAAACTCGAGGAAGCGGCCGCGGATGTAGCGGATAACCTTTTCCGTCGCATCGCGCTCGGTAAACACGTCGTGGCACCGCCCGGGATCCGCGTAGAGCCAGAGCGTCCTCGGCTCATACCAGGTCACCACATCAGGATGCAGGCCGATCAATTTCTGTGTGATGGTCGTGCCTGATCGATAGTTGCCAATCAGGAATATCGGGGGTCTGAGTTTGGTCGCGATCACGGCAAACCTCGTTCTGTGGAGATACCGGGCAAAGCAAACGGCAATGGTGGCCCAACCTGGGTTGAGCCTATTCGTCCCGGAAAGCGCGCATCATCTGGTCCGACAAAGGCTTCATCAGGTAGGACATCACTGTCCGATCCCCGATCGTGATGAACACTTCGGCGGGCATGCCGGGAACGAGGGCCAAGGGACTTGCGTGTGCCGGACTATCGAGCGTCGGCGTGATCCGCGCGACGTAATAGCTCTCGTTCGTTCGCTGGTCATGCGTGACGTCGGCCGAAATCAATGACACGACACCTTGGAACTCCGGCGTAATGCGCTGATTGAAGGCGGTAAACCGCAGCAGGGCGCTTTGGCCGACTTGAATCTGGTCGATGTCTTGGGGGGCAACCTTTGCCTCGACCGCCAAAACATCGTGATCCGGAATGATCATCATGATCGGCTCGCCCGCGCCGATCACGCCGCCAATGGTGTGCACCGTCGACTGATGGACGGTACCGCTTGCGGGTGCACGGATATCGACGCGCAGAAGTTGATCCGTGGCCGTAACCTGGCGTTCCTCGAATTCAGCGATCTTTGCGTCGACGTCACGTAATTCGCTGCCGGTCGAGCTCGAGAATTCTTTGTCCAGCTGCAGGATTTGGAGAAGCACCTCAGCGATCGCGCCCCGCGCCTGTGCAGTGCTGGCAATCAACTGTGCCCGCTCGCCCTCAATCCGGGTCGCGTCGCGTTCGTAGGCCGTCAGCTTCGACAGCGGCGTGAGTTTCCTTTCAACAAGATCGCGAATTCCCTGGAGTTCTTCCCGGATCAGCTCGATCTCCTTTTTCTTGGCCCTTCCTTGGGCCAGGTAGCCCTCGATCTGCTTCTGCAGTTGCTCGATGCGCTCACGCAGCCGCGCCTTGTTCCCGGATCGTTCGAGGCGACGTATCTCGAACAATCGCCGCTCGCTCTCAACCAGTGCCGCGACCTCCGGTTGGCTCATCCGCGCGGTAAGTGTCGGGGCGATGGTCAATTGTTGGTCGCCATCGCGCTCAGCCTCGAGGCGTGATTTTCGAGCGTAGAGCTCGTCCAAGCTCCTGGTCACGAAGGCCAGATTGGCGCGGGGCACGACGTCGCTGAGCTGCACGAGAAGATCGTCGGCTTCAACATGCGCGCCGTCTCGCACAAGGATCCTGCTGACGATGCCGCCAGTCGGGTGCTGGACCTTCTTGCCATTGGAAGCGACAACCACCACGCCGTGGGCGATGATTGCGCCCGAAATCTCAATGGTTGCGGCAAATCCGCCGACCACGCCGAAGAGCAGGGCGATGATAGTCACCCCGCCCAGAAGGTTACGGCGAATGGAGCGTCGGTGGGAGTGTGTCGCGTTCATCTGAGAGTCGGTAATTGTCTTGGCGACCATTCAATTCGATGGTTTGGACTGTGCGGCAACGCGTTTCAGGCCGTCAATGTTGGCGGGGTGCAACGGGATGAGCTTGGAAAGCACCCGTTCTCGCGGGCCCAACATCTGCATCTGCCCTTCCTTCATTTCCATCACCAGGTCGACGGCGGCGAGGATGTTGGGCCGATGCGTAACGATGACGACGATACCGCCGCGGGCCTTGATCTTTCTTATGGCATCGCCAAGTGCAATCTCGCCATCTGCGTCAAGGTTTGAGTTCGGCTCATCGAGGACGATCAGGAATGGATCGCGATAGAGCGCGCGGGCAAGAGCAATGCGCTGACGTTGTCCGGCCGACAGAGCGGCCCCGCCTTCGCCAATCTGGGTTTCGTATCCGTTGGGCAGACTGACGATCAGATCATGGACACCTGCGGCACGGGCGGCAGCGACAACGGCATCGGCATCCGCCACCGGTTCGAAGCGCGCGATATTGGCTGCCACCGTTCCTGCGAAAAGCTCAACGTCCTGCGGCAGGTAACCGATGTAGCGCCCGAGATATCCCTGCGGCCATTGTTCGAGTGCCGCCCCGTCAAGCTTTATGCGGCCGATGGTTGGTCGCCACGCGCCGACGAGGGCACGCACGAAGCTTGATTTGCCGGAGCCGCTGGCGCCGATAACCCCAAGCCCGACGCCAGCATTCAGATCGAACTCAATCCCCTGGACGATCAGCCGTTGTGTGCCGGGCGCGCTAACGGCGACCCGATCTACCGTGAGGTTGGAGCGCGGAGCGGGAAGAGCCATCGGTGCAATATCCTCAGGCAGCCGCGCGAGCAACTGGCTCAGTCTGCGCCAACTTTGGCGGGCCGAGATGAAGTTGCGCCAATGGGAAATTGCGAGATCAACGGGCGCAAGGGCCCGCCCTGCGAGGATTGACCCCGCGATGATGACCCCGGCCGTCGCTTCGCCATGGATGACCAGCCACGCGCCGATGCCCAGCATGGCCGATTGAAGCATCAGTCGCAACGCCCTGGACAGGCTGCCGAGGCCTCCAACGACATCACTGACGCTTTGCTGTTGGGCGATATGTTCGCGGCTCGTTTCCCGCCATTGGTCGTGCAGGTGCCGGCGCATACCCATGGCCGCCAATACCTCGGCATTGCGGCGGCTGGCTTCCGCCAGGTTGTTGCGCCGGATCCCGGAAGATGTCGCCGCGCTCGCAGGCTTTCGCGTCAGCATCTCGGTCGTGATTGTCAGTGTTACAAGTACGATTGCGCCGCCGATCGCGGTCAGCCCCAGGATGGGATGGAAACCCCAGATGATTGCGATGTAGAAGGGCAGCCACGGCAGTTCGAAAAGCGCATTGGGACCCGGGCTGGCGAGAAAGGTCCGAATGCTATCGAGGTCGCGCTGAGGCTGCAGACCGTCGCCTTGTTGCCCGACGAGGAGAGGTAGACGTGCAATAGCGCTGAACACTCGCGCGGAGACTGTTTCGTCCAGTTCAGCGCCGATCCTCGTCATGATCCGACCGCGCAGGAGATCAATGAGCGCTTGCCCAAAAAAGAGCGCAGCGGCCAGTATCGACAGGCCGACAAGTGTTGGCACGCTCCGGCTCGGTAGGACCCGATCGTAGACCTGCAGCATAAAAATCGCGCCATTCAGCATGAGGATGTTGCTGACGCCGCTGAATATTGCCACACCTACAAGTGCGCTACGGCAGGAACGCAAACCGCTTGCAAGTTCCGTACCAGGCGCGGGACGTTGAGCGGCCGAAAGCATCGCCGCAGAGTTATTGGCGACGGAGACTTTGATTTTCCGCCTCCGTGGAACGAGCATCAGCAGCAGACCCAGTGCCGTGATCGCTATCCAAAGCAATGTGCCATCCAACGCAACACCGGTCAGCTTGGTTAGCTGATCGCTTATCAGGGTGGCGCTTGCGTTGAGGCTTTCCATCCAGGCTCGCCATGGAGCGACGGAGAGCTCGGACCTTGCTGTCTTCCACGCGCCGCTGGTCGGCAGGAACTCAAACGCGAACCGACCAAGTGCGAGTGCGAACAAGAACGCACCGAGCACTTGCAAGGTTGTGAGCGGGCTTGTGCGATGGCGCGATCGGCGCCGCGGCCCGCGCAAAAGATGAGCCTGTTTTGCCGGTGCGGTTGGGTGGCGAGGTTCTGAGCGCATGCGACTTCCCACAACAACGACGGCCGCACCTGAAAGGAAGGTCAAAATGCCTGCAATATTTGGGCCGCTGAAAACCATCTCTAGTGCATCCCGGCCGCCCAAAAGGCCGGAAACCAACGACCGGCAAGCCGCATCTTGCGAAACTGTTGCACCACTGTCATTGTTCTCGTTGATCGTTGCTACGATATTTGCCCGTGACTCTAACTGTGGCTTCGGATGAAGATTTCAGCATGAGGAGTGACTGGTGTTAGAACTCGCAATCCTTCTGACGTTTGGTTTCCTCGGAGGATGCTCCAGGCGGGTTGCCTGGATCTTCGTTTCGTCCGTTGGAGTATTGTTGATCGCACCAATTTACCTGGTGCAGTATCGAGAGATCGTCAGCCCTCTCCCTGTGATCTTGCTGACGTTGCTCGCCGTTATGACCGTGCAATTGGGTTCTTTGACCGGTTTGCTGGTGCTGCGCCCGTGGCGCATAACGCGTAAATCGGCCGCCGAAACGGTGGACAGCGTCTCAACCCCACCTCAAAAGGCTTTCTTCTCCATGTCTGCCGCCGGGTCCGGACGGGATGCCGCTGACGAATAGAAGCCCTTGCTTGCCACCACCGAGACCTCTATGAGGTCGCCGGCATTGACTTCGGTGTTCTCATTTGCGGCAACTTCCTGGCCCGTTTCTTTGCCGCGCCGGAAGATCAGGATCTTTACGGAGCCCTGCAGGTCTTCGAGTGTCCGGTGCTCGCCATATTCGAAGACGAAAAGCAGTTTGTCCGACAGGTATCGTAGCTGGCTTGCCAGCTTCGCCAGCTGAACCTGTGTTTCCTGCGTGTCCGAAATCAACTGAAACTCGTGCTCCTGGTGTTTCTTGCGCAACTCGCTCTCCATGTTGAGCAGATCCTGCTGCAGTCGCGTCTGCTGCATCTCGAACTGGGCGAGGTCGAGGCGGTAGTTGTTGTGCGCGCGCTCCAATGCCATCACGTTCGAGTTGGTGATCAGACCTTTCTGGCGCAGGGACCTGACGGATTCCAGTTCGTCGAGCTGGCTTTTCACCGTCTGCTGCCGCTCGCCCTTGGCGCCGGCCAACATTTCGGCTTCCTTGTTCAAGCGTGCGAGCGAGGCTTGAAGATAGGATATGTCGTCGCGGAATGCGGACAGTCGGGCCGTTAGTTGTGCCTGCTCGGTTGCTATGATCTCGCCAATCAAACTCTGGCCAAGTTCAGCCGGGGGATCGGTCGGGACAACAATGCTGTCGACGAGTTTGCTCTCTGCGTGAAGCCGGCCAAGGCGAACCTTCAGGCGATACTCCTCGATCAGCAGGTTTGCCCGCTCGCTGCGCAGGTCCGCGATCTGCAGCGCAGGCACAGTTTCTCCAGCTGTCGTTGGACGGAAGCCGCCAGCGAGAGCCAATGCGTGCCTGACGGTTATTCCCGGCTGGAACGGATAGGAGCCAGGATGGGCAACGGCGCCGGAAATGAAGAACGGCCGGTATTGCCCGATCTCGACTTTGATATAAGGGTCGAGGATCAATTTCCGTTGCTGGTAAGCGCTCCGGATATCCTGAGATAGGGCGCCGGTCGTCAGGCCACGGGCCCGAACGTCTCCGAGAAGTGGAAGCGCGATCGCGCCGCGATCATCGACCACAACCTCCAACGGATAGGCTGGTTCCCCGAAGACCAAGACGCGCACCACGTCGCCCGTGTCGAGGAGATACCCGTCGGCGCGGGCGAAGTTCGCGGCGAACAAAGCGATGACGAGCGCAAGAGTTCGCAGCAGAAGGCGACCGCAATCAATCCCACTGACAGGTCGATGGAAGCCCCGGCACACGCGTCCGAACGGAACTGAGACATAGGTTGGATCGACACACCTTTTCATCGCCGCCTCCTTCGTCAACGCTCAAGGCGTGACGATACTCGATACACTTTAGAATGCGTTTTAGAATGCGTTGCTGTGCACAAGGACGCGCATCGTCCTGAACAGGATCTTCACATCCAGCCATGGCGACCAGGAGTGGATGTATTCGAGGTCGGCTGCGACCCGGCTTTCGATGTCGCATCGCTTTTCGGTCGGGCCCCGATAGCCCCTGATCTGAGCGAGGCCCGTCAGGCCTGGTTTCATCGCGTGACGATGCCAGTAATCCGGCACCACTTCCCAATAAAGCGCACCCTCCGCGGATGCACCAAGCGCGTGCGGCCGCGGACCGACGAGGCTCATCTGTCCCAAGAAGACGTTCCAAAGCTGCGGCAGCTCATCAAGGCTGGTATGGCGCAGGAAATGCCCGAGCCGTGTTATCCGGGGGTCGTTCCGTTCGGTAAGGTGGTTACCGGCTGTGTCTGTCAAGTCGACACGCATGGTTCTGAACTTGATGCAGTTGAAGTATCTGTTGTTGGTGCCGATGCGTTTCTGCACGAAGAATGCTGGACCGGGCGAGTCCGCGCGCACGAGTACGGTGAGAACGGCGACGAGGGGTACCATCACCGGCGCGGCCAAGAGCACGAGCAGCAGGTCAAAGGTGCGCTTGAAGGCGCGCTTGTGCAAAGTCAGCGGTCCCGTGGAAACAACCAGCGTTGGAGTGGAGTCGAGGTAGCGGAGAGCCAACGGTTTCAGGCCAGCAAGACCTGGTTCAAGTAACTCGGTCTCAAACCCGAGTTCGCCGAGTAGCTTCGCCCATTTCAATTGTTCCTTGAAAGCCTTGAACGACAGCACGATCCGGTCCGCGTCAGCGACGGCAAGCGACAGATCATTGAGGAAATTTGGGTCGGTTTCCACCGGATGCCAGTCGCATGCCCTCACGTTGATCGTCGCCGCGACTTTACGCTGGCGATTGGAACGGACGCTGTCGTCGCCAAGCAGAACGACCTTTGCCTCCGTCTGATCCTCTCGCCGACGTAGTCCCGCCGCTATGCCGCAATGAAGGACGGTGAGGCCAATGGCTGTAAGGCCGAGGAAGAGAAGCGTTTCTTGCGACAGAAAATTGCCGATGACATTGAAGGCGTGTGCGGCCAGCAGCGAAAAGCCGGTTGCCGCAGCCAGTGAGGCAAGGCAGCTTTTGATAGAGTTCGTGGCTGAACGTAAGGTCGGCAAGTGGTACGCGCCAAGGCTCCAGGCCGCGACCAGATAGGTGGGCAAGACGACGTAGGCGAGCTTTGGGCTCTGGGCGAAGCCGACCACCTCGAAGCTGGTGACGTCGGCCGTGATCGCTGCCGCAATGATCATGCATAGATCGCTGAGCATCGCCAAGGAGCACAGCAGGCATCTGAGCACGTAGCGGTTCTTGACTTGCTCCATTGGGAGCGAAATTGCCCTGTGCCAGGGACGTGTGGATTCGGCGGGTATTTGAGTCACGATACATCTCCCAGGGGAAACGGGACGAACCTATTGCCTTTGAAAGAAAGGAATCGACGCCCGGCTTGGCACAGACGGCGGCGCCGGGATCTTTGCATCAAGCGTTGGTGTTGCCTTCGTTAGTGGTATGCCTGCGCGCCTGAAGGACGGTCGGCAGCGGGTGCCCCCAAAACGGATTGGTAGACCATCTCGACGCTGTCGCACATCGCATCGAGCCCCCAGGATGTGAGGTCGGTGCGCCTTGCTCCTTCGGCCAGATGGGCGCGAAGCGGTTTGTATTCGAGGAGGTCGGCAACGGCCGCTGCCGCCGCGCCCACATCACCCGCTGGCGTCACGACGCCGTTGATCCCGTGCTTGACGACTTCGCCTAACCCGGGCAGCTCCGACACGACACAGGGCCGGCCGCCAGCCAGATATTGCATGACAACGCGCGGCAGTCCTTCCCGCATCGACGTCAGCACGCAGACATCGGCCAAGCTGATCAGTTGCTCCGGCTCGGAGTGATATCCGATCAGGTGGATACTTTGCGCCACCGGCGAACGCGCAATGGCAGCTTCGATATCAGGCCGTGCCGGCCCTTCGCCAGCAAGAATCAACCGCACGTCCGGAACGCGTTGGACAACCTGCGGGAATTCTTCAATGAACTCGATATGGCGCTTCCTGGGCTCGAGCGCCGCCAGCATCAAAACGACCGGTGGCTTGGGTTCGCCCGGGGCAATGCCAAGAAGCCGCGGCGCCTCCTTCGGCCACTTTGCGCCAGAGAAGCGGGCAAGGTCGAAGCCCGAATGAACGACATAGTGCTGGGCGGGACTGCCGATGCGGTGGAACAGGCAGATTTCGCGCATCGATTGGCTGACATCGATAAAGGCACGGGTGTACCTGGCCGTCAGCCGCTCGGCCGCCAGAAACGTCATCTTCTGCGCGCTGCCGACCTGCACGAAAGGTATGATGTGGACGCCATGGATGATGCCTGAAACATTCGCCTGCCTGGCGGCGAGCCGACCAATGATGCCGGCCTTGCTCTGGTGGGTATGAACGATATCGGGGTGCCATTCTTGGAAAAATCGACTGAGCTGCATCAGGGCCGCGAAATCGTTGGAGGGAGATATTGGATGGACAAGCGCGTCGAGGCCAACAACACGCATGGTCTTGGCGACCGAAGCCTGCAGGCTGGGATCGTATTCGTTGCCGTGAACCAGCAAGACCTCATGGCCGTGTTTCACCTGAGCGTGGCAGCAGGCCAGCGTATTTTCCTCCGAACCTGCGCGATACAGGCGGGTTAACACGTGAACGATCTTCATCTTTTTGTATCTCCGCGACATTAATGACTGCGGATCCTTCAGACGGGAGCCGTGGCCTGGGAAACGACGGGTGTCTGCCCGCGTGGGGTTCCTCAAAACGTTGCGATCCAAGGGAACATGCAGTTGGCCCCGCCGCAGGCGTGGTGCGTTTTGGTCTGTTCGGGCTATCTGTCCGGGCTGTAGGGAGGACGGGGCGGCCTACAGGGACAGCCAGATTTGCTTGAAAAGGTTCCCGTTGATGGTCTCGGTATTGGCGCTTGCGTCGATGACCCTGATGTCCTTGTCGAGTGCGCGAAGCTCGGCCATCAATGACATCCGCGCCTCAAACCCTTCCTTGCTGATTTCGCCAGGCTTCCGGCTCTGCGAGACCGCGAAATCCGATACGAGGTGAAGGGTCAGGTCTGGCTTGCACTCATTCATCTTCTGGTAAAGCCACTCTTCGAACCGGGCGAGGGCCGCAATTCCGGGAACGGCGGGCAGGTTCGACGGGATCATCGGCCCGTCCAGATAGCCCTTTTGAAGCGTCTGTGGCCAGCGGTCACAGACGACGATGAGGCCGCGTGTCGCCCAGCGATGTGCGCGCTTGACGACCCCGTATCTTTCGATCGCAATCAGCACGCCCCAAAGGGCCAGCCCGGCCGCAAGTGCCTTGCCCTTCGCCCCGCTGCCTGGCTCCTTCCGATCACGCTGGATCATCGCCTTGAAATGACGTCTGCGGGGTGCAAGCAGGTTCTGTAGTCCTTTGCGGAACCACCAACCATTGCCCTCTCCGGTGCCGACATAAACCTGCGCGCAGCCGAACTTCCAAGCGAAGGTCCGCGCCAGCAGATTGGTCTGGGTGCTCTTGCCAAGCCCGTCCGGTCCCACGAGAGCCACCACGAGCCCGCCTGTCAATGCGCGCCTTTTGGCCGGAACGCTACCCGGCAACACGCGTCCGAGGACCCTTAACGAAAGATAGGAGGCCTTGCGGATCACGTGGATTGTTGCATCCGCCAGACCGCTACCACTCGAAAACCCGCACCGGTGACGGATCGAGCGCCTCAGCCGTGCAAGATCAGCGCGATGCACCTCGATGCCGCTGTCGCTCGGCCGTATTCTGCAGGTTACTTTGCCGTTCGGGCCGCCATCGTATTCGATGACGCATTCTTCCGGTTTGCCCGATAGTAAGGGCAGCCGCGCGAGTTTATTACCCCAATCCCCAGGTACAGCCAGCCATTGTGTCCACGGCCATGCTCGCAAACGAAACGCGAAACGGCCAATCGCCAACCCGATCTCAGCCTCCGCAGAGGCGACCGGTATGGATATCCCAGCGATAGACAGGTGCTCCCATTGCTCAATTGCCGCGTAGTCGAACGCCAGATAGCGCTTGCGGAACTCCCAGCCAACGCGGATGCCAACATGAAGATCGATATGAAGATAGGCACTGCGTGAAAAATCAGGGACAAACCAGTCTTCTCGACCTGCGCAGGCATTGTCGTAGCAGGAGAGGCTCACACTGCGCAGACCGTGCAATCGCGCCATGATCCCGCAAAAGGCCGGGTAGTCCTGCTTATCGAGCAGCATGTCCATATCATCACGGCCAGCGAGTGCTTCGGGCAGGCTTGCCATGTCTTGGATCATTCCATAACGGATGCCGGCTGCATCCAGCGCCGCGAATAGTTCAGCGGCAGCCGCCAGCGGCGAAACTGAAGGCGGCGATGTGCACAAAGCGGGATCGCAGCGCAACACTGTCACATGATCCAGGCTGTTCGCCGCCGAAGGCGTAGAATCCCGTGCAACGATGTTTTCTTGCCAAGTGGACATGGGCTGTGAGCTCATGGGAGCCACCGAAACCGTTCACGGCTGCCTGTCGGCTCCGTGGACCTCTTTGAGAGAGTGTGGTTCACCCCTCTCGCCCTGTTTAGGCATGGCCAACGGAGCCCGTCGCAATCGATTGTCGGGAGCGTCATCATTGAAAATCCATGGTGTGATGTTGTCGCTCATCCGAGCCGACGCCGGCCAATTCTTCGCAGGCTACCGCACCGAAGGTGAGTCGATCGGACTCATCATCTGTGCATAAAATGCCATTAATAAGTAATAGACCGCAAGCTACGAGGAACAAAGTTCCTGTGTCAATTTAATACTATGCATTTATCTCTGTCTATATAAATCGGAACCGCACGGTTCATAATGTCCATCAGCACTCTAACGGCGCCGGACCGACCGACATAGTCGAGTACGCCTAGTTGTTCTGCAAATGGGCCGCTTGAGACCTTAACTGTTTTACCAGTTTGAAATATATCTTTTGGGTGCAGGAAGCCGTCTTCGTCTGTTGC
This sequence comes from Ensifer sp. EB106-03-01-XG145, assembly GCF_058792075.1. Lineage (NCBI taxonomy): Bacteria > Pseudomonadati > Pseudomonadota > Alphaproteobacteria > Hyphomicrobiales > Rhizobiaceae > Ensifer > Ensifer sp. EB106-03-01-XG145. The sequence continues at coordinate 288,879 of NZ_JBYTEC010000004.1, forward strand.
CATGATCAAAGATTCTACAATCCCGTAGGGTACCGGTATCGGCTTGCGGTCGCTCATGACGAGCTTCCGTACACCAACGGTCGAATTGATCGGCGACCACCTCTGCCGTTGAATGTCCAGCGAGACAAAAAGGTAGCCGTCGAAATAGGCCGAGCAAACGGTCTTTATGGTGTGCGCGTGACGAATGGTTCGGTGCCTTTTCGGCAGGTAGGTCCGTAAGTTTTGTGAGGACAAGTGTCTTTCAGCCAGGCTCTCACAGTGTTGATGTGTCTGTACAACGTACCAGCGTTCGAGCTGAGTATCGCCCATCGGCGCCGTAGGTGAGCCGCCGCGTGTGTTGTCAGTTAGCATCTCTCCACCTCTATTTTCTATTTTATTTAAAATGTTTGAATCTCAGGTAGTATATCGTTCTGATAGTATTCAGATGGCTGATGGTGTTTCGTTATTATCTTGGCATTAACCATGTTGTTCTCGGCGAGTCATTTTCGCCAGCAGCGCGAAGCGCTCCAATTCTCAATTCAAGTAGCGATTGTCATATCCCTTGCCGTCGAGCGACGCGTAACGCCCGTATTTGGGCAGCTTCGGTCCATCGACCATGGTCAGAGCAATGCCGGAAATCTTGGACCGGTTGCCGAGGTATCGAATGCCTTCAGCGACCGCTTCGCGCGCCGTGTCACGCCATTTCACGACGAAGACCACCCTGTCGGCATGGCCTGCGAGAATGGAGGCATCCGCCACCGGCCCGACCGGCGGCGCATCGATGATCACCGTGTCATAGGTGCGCCGGAACTCCTCGAGCATCGCCCGCATGCGTGCGGAGGCGAGAAGGGCCGGGGGATTTAAGGTCTTTCCGCCGGCAGGCAGAACGTGAATGCCGGAACGCTCATCCAGATGGATTGCCTTGGCGGGATCAATGGGGAGCGTCAGAAGATCGACCAGGCCAACATTCTCCGCCATCCCAAAGAAGGCGGTGGTGGCCGAAACCCTGAGGTCGGCGTCGATTACCAGCGCGCGTTCGCCATCGGCAGCAGCGGAGTAAGCAAGGCTCAAAGCAAGGGTCGTCTTTCCTTCTCCAGGCAAGGCCGAGGTGACGAGAGTGATTGATCGCGAGTGATCCGCTTCGGATATGCCGCCCAGCCCCAGGCGCAGCCTTCTGATGGCCTCGCTGTAGCGCGACAACGGTCGGTGCTCCAGGTATGCTACTGGCTGCACCCTCGACTTCGTCCTCGACCATTCCGTCATTCGGGGCAGGGAGGCCAGAACTGGAAACGCCAAGGCTTCTTCCACCTGACGTCTTGCCATAAAGCCGGAAGCAAACAGCTCGCGTACAAGTGCGCCGGCGCCCCCCAACGCGGCGCCAAAAACCAGACCCACAGCCGCGAAAAGTGGCCTGTTCGGGAAGCTCGGTGCGAGCGGAACGCCAGCATGCGTAATGACGCGCACACCGCTGCTGAGCAGCGTTGATTTTTCCTCGGCGATCTTAGCTCGCGACAGGAATGTCTGGAACAGTTCTTTATTTGCGGCCGCGATACGCTCCAAATCGCGCAACTGTACGCCGACCTGATCCTCGACCGCCGACTGGCCAGAGACCGATGCGAGCGCCCGAGAGAGCGCAGCTTCACGCGCTTCCGCGGCTTCCACCTCGTTTCTAAGGTTGCCGATGAGTCGCTGGGTTTCGGCAGAGATCTGCTGTTCAATGTCGCGCCGCTCCGCCTGGACCGTCATCACTTCCGGATGCTGTTCACCGTACCTCAGGCGCAAGTCTGCCTCTTTGCGCGCCATCACGCCGGCCTGGGTGCGCAGCGCGCTCACGACATTGGATTGCAGCACGTCAGGCAAGGTTTGGGCGTCGCCGCCGATGCGAAGTATTTTCTCTGCCTGCTCGAACTTCGAGCGTTTCGTTGCCAGTTCGGCGCGGGCGTTGATGAGGGCTATGTTCAACTCTGATAATTGCTGCTCGGTCAGGCTCCCCGACTGCGTTGCCAGGAGATTGTGCTCGGCACGGAACTTTTGAACGGCGTTTTCCGAGTGGCTCAGTTCTTCGCGCAGAATTCCGGCCCGCTCGCTCAACCATGTGGAAGCTTTCTTGGCGCCCTCGTAGCGGGACGCAATGCGGTCCTGCACATAGACCTCGGCAAGGGCATTGGCCAGACGGGCCGCTTCTTCTGGATCATGCGAGGTTACAGACAGTTCGATGACATCCGCCAGTCCGACGCGCGAAACTTCTAGCGCACCTTCCAGCCATGCCAGGGCTCCGGCGCTAAGGTCGGGGTCTTCTTCCGCCAACCCTTCGCTTTCGACAACCTTCTGGAGCAGCGAAGCGGACGTCAGGACGGCAATCTCGCTTTCGATGAAGGTGGAGTTGTCGCGCAGCTCAGGCCCTGCGTCCTGAGACAAAATGTAGTCCTTGGGGGCGTCGAGCAGGATCCTGGAAAACGCCGTATATGAGGGGGTGATGGCCAGCGAAATTGCAACGAATACTGCGAGCGTTAGGGCGGCAGTACACGAGATGAACCTCCAACGCCGGCGAAGAAAATCGATGATCTCCCTCACGTCGAGCAGCGCCGGTTCCGGTGTTACGATCACACGGTCGGTCGAGCTCTGCATCTTCAAATCCCTTCAAATAACCGTAATGATAAGGTCCGCCGGTGCTGCACCAGCGGAAGGCCTGCAGTATTGAACGTTGGGGAGCTAACGGTCAGTCGCACTCACACGCGGCAAGCTGGGGTTTGGCGCCCCAAATTGCGGTACGTCCAAGTCATCCTGCTCCGCCGTTGACCGATCCAAACTGCCGGCCAACCGGGAACATATCAGGTTCGCTAATATACGTGCCATCAGCACTAGGGCGTATGATGTTGAAGCAATGGATGAGGCGACCCGTACTTTTGATCGAGCACAACGCCAAAAGGCGAATGTCGCGTACCGCTATTGTGGTAGATGCATTGAGCACATACACGGGATGAGACTGCTGACGATCAGAGCATCAAAATGTTAATCGTGAAGCCCGCGTAGGCTTGGACGGCGGCCAGAGACCGCTCCGCGTGTACTTTAGCCAATTGCGATGACGCTTTGATGAATGCCCTTCGATGAAAACACCGACTTGCTTCGAAGTGGAACTTTCGGTTGATCAAACGCCAAACTTAAATTGTCTCACCGAGCCGCGGGTAGCTATGGATACGCTCATCGAATTCGCTTCGCAGGCCATTGGAGATAAATCCGGGGTTGTAGAGGTCCTGCTGGCAACTTTTCCGGCTGTTCTATTCCTGAGGGGCGGCCGCAGCCTCAGATGCAGCGCTATCGCAGTCCTAATTGGCGCCGCCACATTGATCCTGTTTGGCATTGGAGGCGTTGCTGGGGCGGGTGTCGTTGTGATCGCCGAAATTGTCGTGGTTTCGACAGCGGTACTCAACCTGCGCAAGAGAGTGTTGAAGATGCAGGCGGACCTCGATGCGACGAGGTCGGCAGTCCGCGACCTGGAGATCACAGAAGGACGGCGCCAAGTCTTCAATGCAAATGCGCGAGATTAGGTAGGGAACTGGGTTGATCGAGCGGCACCAGGCGCGTTCGATGTCGGTCTCTTAAGAGCAGGATTATTCGCCAGTGGCAGGATCAGCGCTGCCTTTTCCTATCGTGCAAGCAGCGGCTGCAGGTCGGGCGCGCGAATGAAGCAGAAGGCCTTGTGAGCCTACGCGTCGTCGACTGATCGAAGGTTCCAGGTGTGACCGCCCGTCTGTGGGTTGGTTGCCCGCAATATTTCCACCCTTCTAAGTGCGTCCACTCATTTGTCGCCTTCGCGTGATCCTGAACATACTTCGCCGGTGCTTAGTGCGATCGCCATAGTCGCCCAATGCCCCGTCTTTTGGACCGGATCCACGATGATCGGCACTCCGTTACGGGTGTCAGTTCAGCGTCGGACGGCCTTGCCAAGCGATTGTTCCCTCCCATCCGGCTGCTCCCGGCGCTCCCATTTTGCCGCGTCATGAAACTGGCGACCCCTCGGCGCAGTTCGGACTGCGCGGAGGGGTCGCCAGATGAGAGGATGTCCGCTGCTATGCGGTGACCTTCACCTTCCCGCTGATGTATCGAAACTCTTGCGTCTTGCCGCCGTAGCCGTAGGCGGCGGCCGGCACCTCGTGCACGAGAATGTAGCTCTCCGAATGCAGCCTGCCGAGAAGTTGCTCGAAGCGGCCGTATACCGCCTCCAGATAGGCAGCCATTTCCGGCTTCGTGTTTGTCCCGTCGACGACCTTGATGTCCAGCCAGAAGCTGTTCAAATCCTGCTCCGCCAGTGATTTGCCGCCGGCAAACCAATGGGCGGGATCGATGTAGGCGACGACGATCGCAGTGATTGTCGGATCCTTGCGCAGGTGTGTGGCCGTCAGTTCGCTGACCGCGGCGGCGATCCGGGAAGACAGAGCCGCGTCGGCCTTGCCGCTGACCGTGATGTTGATGATAGGCATGAAAGGCTCCTTTTGGTGATTTGTGATCTGTTGTTGAACTCAATCTGCCATCTTACTTCGTGAATAAACATCGAATTGTTTTATATCAATGCTTCGATTAATGTGAAGTATGCAAGCTTTCGATCCCGACCTGCTCCGAACGTTCCTGGCCTTTGCCGAAGGCGGCTCGCTTGCTCACGCGGCTGCCGCAGTGGGCCGCACCGCTTCCGCTGTCACCGCTCAGATGCAGCGTTTGGAGGCAATGGTGGGAGAGCCGCTGCTCGCCCAGTCGGGAAGAGGACGTGTCCTCACGCCAGCCGGGGAGGAGCTGCTCGTCCATGCGCGGCGGATTCTCGAAGTCCACCGTGACGCGTGGCTCAGCCTCAAGGGCGCCAAGGCCGATGGTCGCCTGACGCTAGGCTGCACCCAGGACTTTGCCGACAGCAACCTGCCTGATCTCTTACGTCTCTTTGGGCGAACCCATCCACGCGTGCGCCTCGATCTGCGGGTCGGGCGCTCCCGAGAGCTGACGGCAACCTATGACCAAGGAGCGGTCGATGTCCTGATCGTCATGCGCGACGGCGCGCAACCGGACGAGATCGCGATACTGAGCGAACCGATGCTGTGGTTATCTGCATCGGCTGATCCGGTTCCCGCCGGTGGTGAGCTGCCGATCGCGGTATTGGACCCGCCCTGCGGGTTTCGCTCGGCGGCTACAAGTGCGCTCGATGACGTCGGACGTGCCTATCGTATCGCGGCGACCAGTCCGAGCCTTTCCGGATTGCGAGCTGCGGTCCGCAGCGGCATCGCGATCACGGCGCGGACTGCGCGATTTATAGGCGAGGGGGTCGCCGTCGCGCCCCAAGCCCTCTCGTTGCCGGCGTTGCCGAAGGCGGAGTTCAGTCTGCGGCTCAAGCCGAAGGCGGACAAGGCCGCCTCCAGTCTCGCGATGCTTCTCGCAGAAGGATTGCCGAACGAGAGCAGCAGACCATGATGTTATCTTGGGGCGAACGGCAGCTACATTTGCACGGTCATGCCGCCATCGACGGTCAGTGTAATGCCGTTGACGAAGCTTGCAGCGGGGGAAGCCAGGAACACGGCCGCAGGCGCGATCTCTTCCGGTCGGCCCCAGCGCTTTAAGGGAATGCGGACGTCAACGAAAGCCTGGAGCGCAGGATCGGCGGCAAGCGCCGCATTGGTCTCCGTCGCAAACCAGCCAGGCGCGATCGCGTTGACCGTCAACGTGTCGCAGCCGAGCTCGACTGCAAGCGAGCGGGTGAGTGCATCAAGGCCGCCTTTTGCGGCGGTGTAGGCTGGGTCTCCAGGGCGCGCGGCGAAGGCGGCAATGGAGGTAACGAAGATCAGCCGCCCGGAAACGGAACGGCGAAGATAAGGAAGCGCCGCCTTCGCCATCGTGTAGGCCGCCGTCAAATCCGCGTTGATCAGAGCCGCAAAGGAGGCGGGGTCCATGGCGTCGGTGCCACGCCGGTCGCGCTCGCCAACCGCATGGATCAGGATATCGAGCTGCCCCGTCGCAGCTACAGCCGCATCGACAATCTGTGCCGCATCCGCTGCGACATCGCCCGGAGCAATATCGAGTGCGATGCCATCTTCGGCAAGCTGTTGGCGCACAGCTTCAAGTTTCTCGCGGCGGCGACCGTTGATTGCTACCGCCGCGCCGGCTGAGGCGAGAGCCTTCGCCATTTCGAGGCCGAGCCCGCGGCCACCGCCTGTAATGAGTGCCGTCTTTCCGCTGAGATTGAACATGCCGGCCCTCGGTGCCCGTTATTTCCTGGTCGAAGCGAAATCAGATCTTCAGGAACGAGGTTTAGCGCCTGTCACTCTATCCGCCAACCTCGGATCCCATCAGCCATGCCGGTGCCGCTGGCATGAAAGGCCGGGAACCTTGATGCCAACGTCGGCGATCTCGATCTCGGCGCCTGCCGGAGTTTGGGTGCTCACCTGGAGCGGGCGAGCGAGCATATCGAAGGGTAGGGGTTCCGAGCCGCGGCGCCCTTGTCGCTGAACGCCTGCGCTCGCTCAATTATTTCCGACGACCTGTCGATGGCGGCTGGCAGGGCGAAGGCAAATGTCTCGAAGGCTACTCGGCCCCGGAGTCGCTCAGAGGTGATCCCAAATTCGCGGCCATCGTGGCGCGGCAACGTGCGACGAGTAACGATTGGGAGGTGACCGACCGCGCCCATGGAGGCGCGGTCGGATTTCTCAAGGGGCTGGCTGATGCCAACCGCCTCACTTCATCGTGTAGACGTCGATCGAGAAGTATTTGTCGTTGATTTTCTTGTAGGTGCCGTCGGCACGGATTTCGTCGAGCGCCTTGTTGAGTTTCTCGCGTAGATCGTTGTCTTCTTGGCGCACTGCGATACCAACGCCGTCACCCACGAACTTTTTGTCAGTGATCGGCTCGCCGATGAGTTCGCAGCAGTTCTTGCCATCGGCGTTCTTGGTCACCCAGTCGAGCAGCGGCAGCATATCGCCGACCTGCAGATCGAGACGGCCATTGACCATGTCGAGATTGGCTTCGTCCTGGGTCGGATAGAGCTTGATCTCCGCATCGGGATAGGTGGCGGTGATGTACTCGGCCTGGGTGGTGCCGGATTGAGCGCCGATCACCTTGCCCTTGAGGGCCTCATTGGTGAACTCGGTGATGCCGGAGCCCTTTGGCGCAGCATGCGTCATGGCTGCGAGATAATAGGGATTGGTGAAGGCGACCTGCTTCTTGCGTTCCTCGGTGATGAACATCGAGGCGATGATCAGGTCGTATTTCTTGGCAAGCAGGCCGGGAATGATGCCATCCCAATCCTGGGCAACCACTTCGCATTCGACCTTCATGCGTTCGCAGAGCGCGAGCCCGATATCCACATCGAAACCGCCGATCTTGCCGGCAGGATCGATAAAGTTGAAGGGTGGATAGGCGCCCTCCGTGCCGATCTTGATCTTTTCCGCTGCCTGAGCCGACGAGGCGGTCGCTGCCATGATGGCCAGCATGGCTGCTGCAATCTGTTTCTTCATTCGCGTTCCCCTTGTTTGCATCATTCTTGATGCTTCCAGGGAAGACTATGTCGCTCCGATCTATAAGCGAAATAGATAGGCGCGATAACCGGTATTGTTTTGGTTGATTGACGTTGTCTGTCAGGCGTCACTTGTAGCGACCGTGGCGCTGAAGCACCTCGATCTTGTAGCCGTCGGGATCAACCAGGAAGAAGAAACGAGCGAGCAGGGCGCCATCGCGGTTGAAGGCGACGATCTTGCCAGGGTTGAGGCCCGCATCGGCGGCACGTTGATGCTCTGCATCGAGATCGTCGACTGAGAGCGCCAGATGGCCATAGCCATCGCCGAGCGCATAGGGCTCGCTTCGATCCTTGTTGACCGTCAGTTCGAGCTCGAATTCACTCTCCTCATTGCTGAGATAGATGAGGGTAAAGGTTTCGAAGTCCAGCCTTTCGGCGACTTCAAGCCCAAAGGCGAGGCGATAGAAATCGACCGACTTCTTTTCATCGAGAACCCGGATCATCGAATGGATCGCCTTGGCCATCTGCCTCTCCTTCAGCGTTAATTGCCGGTGGGGTAGCAGAGAGCGACGCTCAATGAAACCAGCCTGGCTGCTCAGGACTTTGCCTGCCGCTTCTTCAGTTGTTGCTCGCGGAAGAAGATGAAGAGGCCCGACGCGACGATCAACGCTGCACCGATGATCACGGTCGGGCGGGGCGAGTCGCCGAAGAAGACCCAGCCGAAGACCACGGCCCAGAAGAGCAGTGTGTATTGCAAGGGAACGACGGTCGCGGCATCGGCAAGCTTGAGCGAGCGGTTGACCAGAATGTGCGCCAGCATCGCAACGATGCCGAGCATGCCGAGCTGCAGGAGTGCCTCGCCGTCGACCGGCGCCCAGCCGGAAGGGTTGGCCGCAACGCCGACGAGCGAGAAAATCAATGCGCCGACGATCTGCCAGAAGACGAGGGTGGTGTCCGGTGTCGACCGCAGCGTACGACCAAGCATCAGTGCGAAGGCGAACGCTGTGCTGCCTGCAAGCGCGATCAGCGCCGGCAGGCTGAAGCTCTCCTTGGACGGTTCAAGCGCAATCAACACGCCGGCGAAACCGACGAGGATCGCCGTCCAGCGCCGCCAGCCGACCTTTTCGCCGAGCAGGAACGGCGAGGCGGCAGCAACATAGATCGGCGCCGCCAGCCAATAGGTCATGGTATCGGCAAGCGGCATATAGGCGACGGCGAAATAGAAGGCCGAGGCATCGATCGCGAACAGCAGCGAGCGAAGCGCTTGCAGTCCCGGCCGCTCGACCTTGAACATCGAGCGCAGGCCACGTTTGAGGATGAAAGGCGACAGAAACAGAAGTGCCGCAATGCTGCGGATCACCATCAACTGGCTGACGGAATAGGTCGCGACCAGCCATTTCCCCATGACGTCGTTCAGCGAAAACATCAGCATGCCGAGCAGCATGATGAGGACACCGGTTCGGGCGGCGTTCGGGGCGGTTACGGGGGCAGTGATTACGGTCATGTTGGGGCCTTCAGCAAGTTGCGCACGCCATGACACATTCCGCCGGGTCGATCCATTGCCGTCTGCATATGGAACCATAAGTTTTGCGAATGAATCGGTTTGGGTATTGCGCCTCGACCTCACGGGACAAAATTGGTTCCGACCGTGGGCTAAATTGATTTCACCGTTTGCGGCACATGTTCCGATCCAAAAAAGCGCGGCGCCTCACACATTTAGATCCCCGGAAATTAGCAGAGAGCTTGCGGGCGCAGTGATTGCGCCCGCGACGAGCTATGAGACTACTTTTCAAGTGCTGCCTGCGGCGTGTTGCGGAAACTGATCGCCATGCGGTTGTAGGCATTCATCAGGCCGATCGCGATCGTGAGGTCGGTGAGTTCACGCTCGTCAAACAGCGCACGTGCAGCCGTGTAGGCTTCGTCCGGCACACCCGTCTCGGCGACGCGTGTGACGGTTTCGGCCCAGGCAAGGGCCGCCCGCTCACGCGCGTCGAAGAGGTTGCCGGCCTCCCTCCACGCTTGGACCAATGCGATCTTTTCGATCGGTTGGCCCTTCTTCAGGAGGTCGCGGGTGTGCATGTCGAGACAGTAGGCGCAGTTGTTGATCTGTGAGATGCGAAGATAAACCAGATCCACCAGCACCGGCGGCAGGCCACTTTGCAGGACGTAGCCGTAGACGCCTCCAAGGGCCTTGGCGCCGGCCGGTGCGATCTGGTTGTAGTCGAGACGCTTGCTCATTGTTCTGCTCCTGAATTCGGGTCTACTTGATCGGGGTGGTGAGTTCTTTTTCATCGGTGTCGGCGACGAACACCGCCAGCAGCTTTGCCGGCTTCGTCTGGCTCGCGTTGCGGCTGACGAGATGTTTCGATGCCGGCGGCTCGTACCAGCTCTCGCCGGCGCGGTAGGTCTGTGTCGGACCGTCATTCACCTTGGACACGATTTCTCCGGAGAGAACGTAGGCGAAGATGAAGGACGACTTTGCATGCGTGTGCGGAACCGAGGCGCCGCCTGGGGGATAGTCGACGATCAGGGCGGTCAAGGTCTTGCCCGGAATATTGGGTATCGCCTTTTCGAAGTGCGGCGTGACAACGTCGCCGGGATCGTGCGCTGCGGCCGGCAGCGCCGAAGCGATAGCGGCAAAGAGTGCGCCTGTGACAAATCGAGTGCTCATGATGATGTTCTCCTTGATGAGATCTGGCAGGAAGCGAGCCTCCAAGGGAGGTTGGCGGGCTCGCTTCTGCAGTGATCAGGCGACAACGATGCGGAGCGGGTCGGCAGCTTCCAGAGCTGCTGCGCGATCGGCACTCGGCGGATAGATCCAGGTGGTGTTGATCTTCGTCTTGAGCTCTTTTGCTTCGGCGCCGGTCAACTTTACCTGACGGTCCCACCCTTCGGTGTAGACGGCACCCCACGGGCCGAGATCGAGACAGGTGACGTACTTTTCCTGGCTGTAGGGAATCGAGGTCACGCCGAGCAGATCGGCAGCAACGTTGTGCCCTGCGGAACGCCCGAGGTTCTGGGCGTGCTGGCAGCTCATCATCGTTCGGTTGCCGATATCGTCCGTTGCTGCACATGCGACGTCGCCGGTCGCAAAGACGTTCGAGTGGCCGATGACCTTGAGATTCCGATCGACGTGAAGGCGGCCGAAAGAGTCCTTGTTCGCGTCGATCTCCTTGGTGATCGGATTGGCGCGGGCGCCCGCTGTCCAGATTACGGTGGCCGCGTCGATGCGCTCGCCGGATGAGAGGGTGACGCCGTTATGGTCGATGGCAACGATTGGAGACCGCAGCCGTGTCTCAACGCCCAATTCCGAAAGCGCTTGCTCGATGACCGGACGCGGGCCCGGCCCGAGATCCGGTCCGATCGCATTGCCACGCTCGACGATCACGACGCGGACGTCCGCGTTCTCTCCAAGCGCGGCGCGAAGACGATGCGGCAATTCGGCGGCCGTTTCGATGCCGGTGAAGCCGCCGCCGGCGACGATCACGGTGTTGCGCGCACGGGTTTCCGGAAGACGACCCAATTGGGCGATGTGTTCCTCCAATTTCGCCGCATCCGCAAGCTGGTCGACATTGAAGGCGTGGGTGAGCCCCGGGATATCCGGGCGGAACAGGACGCTACCCGTCGCGAGAACAAGTTTAGTGTAGCTGATCGTCGCTTCCCGGCCGTGGTCATCCGCATAGGTAACGGCGTTGTCCGCCGTCGAGATGGACGTCGCATAACCCTTGATGAAACGCACGCCTGCGTTAGCAAAGATCTCGGACAGGGGCGCCTTCATCTTGGCCGCATGCTTTTCGTAGAGGCGGGGGCGAATGTGGAGCTCGGGCTGCGGCGCGATCACGGCAACCTCGACGGATCCGTCCGCCTTTCCTTGCTGGTCCAGTAGCCGCATGGCGCCGAGTGCCGACCACATTCCGGCAAATCCAGCGCCGATAATCAGAATTCGTTCACGCATTTCTTTTCCTCAGACAAGGCTTCGCCATTGGCTGACCGGGGCCAGCCTTAGGGCGATTGCCGTTTCGATGATGTCTCCAAACCGGAGACGGTTTTCGCGATGATCCAATGTCGTCGCTTAACTACGACTAGCGCAGTCGTAGTTAATGAGCAATGCCGAATCCGGTCGATCTTGGAAACGCACCGTCAACGCAGGGAAGACGCCCAAGGACTTGCGCCGGCAAGGCTTCGATGTTATCTCCGACTGCATTTGTCGGTGTTTTGGTGTTTCCGTGGCTCACATAAGCGCAGGCGTCGAATACGCTCTCCACTGTCTCCTGTTCCTCATCGAGGCGGAGGAGATAGACCAGCCGGCAAGTGCACGCGATCTTGCCGAGCTGCAGAAGATTTCCGCCGAATTCGTTGCAAAGCTTTTCACCAAGCTACAGAAGGCTGGCATCGTCGTCGCCCGAGAGGGGATCGGCGGCGGTTTCGCGCTTGCCCGCCCCGCCACCGACATCACCGCGCTCGATGTCATCGAGGCCATCGACGGACGGAAGCCGCTGTTCGAATGCAAGGAAATCCGGGGACAGTGCGCGCTGTTCGGCGATCGGACGCCTGCCTGGGCAAAGGACGGCGTCTGCTCCATTCACGCAGTCATGATCGAGGCCGAAAAACGGGCGAGAGAAGTGATGGCCGGCCATACGCTGGCGAGCATTGCCGGACGCGCAGCGTCGAAGGCGCCCAAGGAGCATGCGGGCAACATTAAGGACTGGCTTGCGGCCCGGACGCCGCAGCGTCGCCGCCGCGGCACGGTAGCGAAGGGCGGTTGATGCTCGGCGCCGCATACGGCCGCGCTTTCAGAGCCCGTGCGCTCGGATTTTTCCTGCTTGCGGACAAACACAACATCTAGAGGCGTGCGGCGAAGCGTCGTCGCAATGACGCGGTGGTCGCGTGATGTCGCCTCAGGCTAAGGTGAAGTCGGGCAAGCTAGCATGCTTGTCCGACTTCTTTGCGACATCGGCGGCCGGCTATTCGGCGGCGGTCCGCCGCGGCAGCACCCAGTTCCGGCGTGGGAAGTGGCAGGTGTAGCCGTTGGGGTAACGCTCCAGGTAATCCTGGTGCTCCGGCTCCGCTTGCCAGAAGTCTCCGACCGGTTCGAGTTCAGTCACGACCTTGCCCGGCCACAAGCCCGAAGCGTTGACGTCTGCGATGGCGTCTTCGGCAATTCGCTTCTGCTCGTCGTCGACGTAGTAGATTGCCGAGCGATAGGACATGCCGATGTCGTTGCCCTGGCGGTTCTTTGTGGTGGGGTCGTGGATCTGGAAGAATACCTCCAGAATCTGCCTGTAGCTGATCGTCCCCGGATCGAAGGCGATCTCAATACCCTCGGCGTGGGTGCCATGGTTACGGTAGGTGGCGTTAGGCACATCGCCTCCGGTGTAGCCCACACGAGTGGCAATGACCCCCGGCAGCTTGCGGATCAAATCCTGCATCCCCCAGAAGCAGCCGCCGGCCAAAACAGCTCTGCCAGCTCTATCGGTCATTCAAATATCCTCCACCTGGTTGATGAACGCGCCGTAACCCTCGATCTCCATCTCCTCGCGGGGAATGAAGCGCAGGGAGGCGGAATTGATGCAATAACGAAGGCCGCCTCGATCCAGTGGCCCATCAGCAAACACATGGCCAAGGTGACTGTCGCCATGCTTCGAGCGAACCTCGGTGCGGATCATGCCATGGGAACGATCATGCAGTTCCTCGACGTTTGCTGGCACGATCGGCTTGGTAAAGCTTGGCCAGCCACAGCCGGAATCGAATTTGTCGGAAGACGCAAACAGCGGCTCGCCGGAAACGATATCGACATAGATCCCCGGGCGTTTGTTGTCATTGTACTCGCCCGTGAAGGGACGCTCGGTCCCGCTCTGTTGAGTGACGCGAAACTGCTCGGGCGTCAGTTTTCGGATCGCTTCGTCTGTCTTTCTGTAGGTCATTTGCTTGTCTCCAATAGGAGGCGTGTTGCTTGGAACGGGCGATGACGCCCAGGCTTCGTTGGCCGGCGCCGCATCCGCGGCGCGCGGCCAGCTGCCTTGTCCTGGCCAGGACGCTGGCCGATGCACCTCTTGCGCAATACCTCGTTGCACCGGCCCCGCGTCGTGGGTTGGTCACTGGTTGAACTGCCGGCGAGCGATATCGTCGATTTCGAAGCGGTAGATGCCGATATCATCCAGTTGCTGATCGCTGTAACGGCCTAGTTCCAGAGCGGTCTGGCGGTAGCGTTGATGAGCGCGGATTCTCGACAAAAGATAGTGCATGATCATGAGACGTTCCTTTGTTCAGCCGGCCACATCGCCGGAGAGACGTAGATTGCAGTGGAGGAGGCGGACCGTTGGGTCGCGCAATTCGTCAATCAGGCGCGTGTCGCACGGAGCGCCGCGAACGAGTCGACGGCGATCCAGACGGAGAGGGCGAAGAGCCCGACATCCTTGAGCAGGAACTGCCCGGGAGCGACCGAGATCGCTGGAAAGCCGAGCTCAGATACAAACACGCCGGGTGTCGTCGCCATGAAGCTCACGGTCGTTGCGAAAAGCCCAGCCGAGAGCAGGCCGCCGATGAGCGAGTAGATCGGCTTTATGATCCGGGCCACGATGAGGGCGGCAATGCTTAGCTCGAGGATGCCGAGAAGGTTTGAGAAGCCTTCAACGCTGAAGAGCGAATAGGTCCAACTCAGCAAGGGATTGTTGCTGACCAGGCCGACCAGACCCTCCGCTTCGTAACGGGTGAATTTCATGCCGCCGAACCAGCCGTAGATCACGGCGAGCGCGCCATAAAGGCCAGCCGCAGTCACGGCCTGGCCGTGGCTATCGATCACGTCGAGCGCGGAGGCGGCGGAACGAATGTGGACACGCGGACGCGCCGCGCTGTGGTGTGCGAGATCACGAGGCATTGTCTTCTCCTGGTTGGCGGCGTCGGGCCATTCTCCCGATTGGCCTTGCTAAACGATACAGGTCTGTATCGGTGTATGCTTAAATATACCGATCTGTATCGTTTGGCAATCCTGCTTTTTGGGAATTTGTTGTGGCGTTACCCCAGAAATACTGCTTGGAGGCCTGTGGCGTGCCTTTGGGAGCGGCACTTGGGAGGCCGGCGCGCGTGGCTTGCATTTCTCGTCGAGCGCGATAGAATGATACAAATCTGTTTTGTTTTAAGGAGTGAATATGCGCCGCTCAGAGATCCGAGGTCATCTGCTCGATACCGCTTTGCGCCTGTTCAACCTGCACGGTTACCACGCGACCGGCATCGATCTCCTCATCGCCGAGGCGGGGGTGGCCAAGACGACGCTCTATCGGCATTTTGAAACCAAAGAGGATCTTATCCTGGCCGCACTTGAGCGGCGCGACGAACAATCCCGCGCCGAGATGCGCATCTTTGTCGAGCAGCGCACGAACGATCCCTATGAGCGTCTTCTCGCGACCTTCGATTTCCTCGAAGCTTCGGTCCGGGACAAGCAGTTCCGCGGCTGCATTTTCATGAGCGCGGCGGGGGAGCACAAGGAGGCCGTCGATCCGGTGTTCCGCGCCGCTTTGATGCACAAACGTCTGGTCCTTGCCTATTTCGAGGAGCTCGCGCATGCGGCCCGGTTCGCGGAACCGAAACGCATTTCCGACACGATCAACCTCTTGCACGAGGGGGCGACGGCCATTGCGCAAATGACGCGAACAGGCGAGCCGGTTCGGCAGAGCAAACGCATGGCGGTCAGCCTGCTCGCGCAGGAGATGCGCGCTTCTTCGGAACCATTGGCCAGGACCGAGGGTGGAGAAGAGCGAGCTACGGCTGCGGACGCAGCCAGAGCATAGGATCTTAATTTCGTAAGCAACACCGGAAGCGCCTGCGGGGGACACGATGGATCGTCTCGAAGCAATGAAAATGTTGCTGGCAGTTGTCGATGCCGGCAGTATTTCTGCAGGGAGCAGGAAGCTGAATGCCCCGTTGCCCAGCGTTAGCCGCAAGGTTGCCGAACTCGAACGGCACCTGGGGGCGAGCCTTATCGTGCGCACCAGCCGCAATCTTCAGCTCACCGATGCCGGCAGGGAGTATGTCGAGGCGGCCCGAAAGATCATGGCCGACCTCGAGGAAGCCGAACGTCGGGCGTCCGGCGAGTACCAGACGCCTCGCGGCACCCTGACGATCACCATGCCGGTCGAGTTCGGCGCCCGCTATGTGATGCCGCTCGCACTCAGCTACATGGAGAAGTATCCGGAGGTGTCGCTCAACCTGCTCTCGCTCGACAGGACGGTGCACCTGGTAGAAGAACAAGTCGACATCGCCATCCGGTTGGGCGACCTCGCCGACAGTTCTCTCTACGCAGTCAAGGCCGGTGAGTTCGGCCTGCTGACTTGCGCGAGCCCCGCATATCTGCAGCGACGGGGCGTGCCCGAGCATCCGAGCGACCTCGCAGACCATGACGGAATATTCTTCAACAAGCGGAGTTTCTTCTGGACCTTCGATGTCGCCGGGCAACAACTGGAGTCGGTCCCCCGCAACCGTCTCGAGCTGAACACTGCGGCCAATTGCGTGGCAGCGGCGGTCGGCGGAGCCGGCATAGCCCGTTTGTTCGATTATCAAATCCCGGACGAGTTGGGCTCGGGCGCCCTCGTGCCGGTTTTGGAAGCTTTCGACCAAAGGCCCCGACCCATCCATATTGTCTATTCCCGCCAAGGTCAGCTGACGCTGAAGGTACGGTCCTTCGTCGACTGGGCGCTGCCTCGCCTGCGCGCTGTGTGCAAAAGAGGCGAGGTATCGCAGGCCTAGTCTGCGAAGGCGACCCGCACCTCTTCAACAGTCCGGGCCGGATCCTGAAGATGCGGGAAGTGGCCGATACCTGCCAGAAGCTCGAACTGCGAATTGGTACGCTCGGCAAACTCCTTGCCCATCCCCGCCTTGATGTAGATATCCCGGTCGCCCCAGATCACTTTCACTGGAGTCTTGAGCTTGTGAAGATTGGCCTCGAGATAGTCCTCGTCGCGCGTGAAATGGGAGTAATAGAAGGCGAAGGCGTCGGCGCTTGTTACGCCGTTGCGCGCCCAAGAATCCTTCATGTCCGCCTGCACCTCGGGCGCCAATTCGTACTGGGTCTCCGGTGCGAGGCCACGGCGGTGCACGTTTTGCAGGATCTCGTCGCTGGTCTTGTTCATGTAAGCCCGCGTCGGCGTCGCCGTCGGCTCTGCCTTGAGGTTCTGCAGGCTCTCATACATGTACTGCGGCCTGTTGAACGGGGCGAAATCGCCGACGATGATCTTCCTTGCCACGGTTGGTTCGTCGAGGGCCAACAGCAGTGCGGGAAGGCCGCCGATATCCGAGGCGTAGATGACCAAATTTGATCGGTCGACGCCCGTCTTCTCGATATAGGCCCTGAGAACCTTGGCGTAATCCCTCGGCGAATAGGAGAACTGTGACGCCGAGGGGCGCGAAGACTGGCCGTAACCAGGCCAGTCGAAAGCATGCACTTCGTAGTCCTTGCCCAATGTTTCCGCGATCTCCTTCCAGACGGTCAATGTTTCCGGGAAACCGTGCAGGAAGAGAACCGTGCCGGTGGCGGAGGTTGGGCCGGTAACCATGCGCCGCAACGTGATAGTCTCGTCGATTTTGATGAAGTCGATCTTCGGCCCGGTCACGGAGATGGCGGCGCCGGCGTGCGCTGATGCAGCCGACGCCATTGCCATGGAAGCGGTTATGGCGAAATTCTTGAGCGATGGCATGACCATGTCAGGCGTCCTTCTGGTCTGTCTGATCCTACTGAGAAGATCCGATATCCGAATGGTCGTGGGCAGATGGTGTTTGTGAGAGGGACCCTCTTGAACTGAGCAAAGGCCGCCGGCGGCATGATGCCTGCTCCAATGCCCGTTCCTGCGGTGCCGCGACCTCCGCCCGCTCCCAGCCGACCCGGTCGAAGCACGCGCCTGCGTGAGAGGATGGCTCTCAATTCCGCGGGGTGCCGGCTGCCCGGCTCCGTTCTTAGATTTCTGTTCATTCGCGGATCGTCGGTTTTCGACAGCGATCCCAAGCGAACCAGCGAGACGAAAATCGCTCGCCTAAACAGGAAGATCAGAATGAACGATATGACGCCCTCTTCGCAAAATGCGGTTGCGGAAAAAGCCAGAGCGCTGCCCGGCCACTCGACGGTCGGCACGAACGATCTCGACGCTGCCGTTGCCTACTATGATAAATTCCTCGCCGTCTTCGGTATCGGACGCGTGCTCGTTCAGCCGGGACGTGCCGTCTACTACGGGCACCGTACCCTCGAGTTCGGCGTGCTCAAGCCCTTCAATGGCGAGACGGCCATTGCTGGCAATGGTACGATGATCGCCTTCGAGGCCCGATCGCGGGCGCAGGTGGACCTCGCTTATGCGACGGCGCTCGAAGCGGGCGGCTCGGACGAAGGCGCTCCCGGTCCGAGAGGCCCTGATGGTAGTGACCCTTACTGTGCCTATTTTCGCGATCCGGAAGGAAACAAGTTCCTGATCTACCGCACAGGCCCCGACGAGGCCTGACAAATTTGCGTAGTCCGGGGCCCCGCCGCCATCGGTGAGGCTCCGTCATAGCGTCAAAATCTGTCCGACGACGATTGTGAGTGTTCAAAAGGATTTCTTAAATGGACTTGGAAAACAAGGCTGCGAAGCGCCAGGTGACGCGGCGCTCGTTTCTGCTTTCAGGCGCTGCGATCGGAGTAGCGGCAGCGGTGCTACCGACGACCGGCGTTGCCGCCAACGTCGCGAAAGCGCCGATCAGCAGCGACGATATCCGCCCCTTCAAGGCCGACATTCCCGAGACCGCCCTCGCGGATCTGAGACGCCGTCTCGCGGCGACGCGCTGGCCGGACAGCGCGACCGTCAACGATCGCTCCCAGGGCGTCGAGCAGCAGACGCTCCAGGATCTCGTGGCATACTGGCAATCCGGCTACGATTGGCGAAAAGCGGAACGAAAGCTTAACGCGTTTCCTCAGTTCCTGACCAACATCGACGGGTTGGATATTCATTTCATCCACGTGCGCTCGCGCCATGAGAATGCACTTCCGCTGATCATGACCCATGGCTGGCCGGGTTCGGTCTTTGAGCTGCTGGACGTCATCGCCCCGCTGACCGACCCGACCGCTCATGGCGGCAAGGCTGAAGACGCATTCCATCTTGTCATTCCCTCTATCCCCGGCTTCGGATTTTCGCAGAAACCAACCTCGACAGGTTGGGACGCACAGCGGATCGCCATGGTCTGGGACACGCTGATGAAACGGCTCGGCTACAACCGCTATGTCTCGCAAGGCGGTGACTGGGGCGCCATCATCAGCGACGCCCTCGGGCGTCAGGCTCCGGAAGGCCTGCTCGGTATCCACGTCAACCGGATCGAGCGCGCGACGACATTCCCAACCGACGCCGCCCAAGCGCTGAAGAGCGGAGGGCCGGCTCCCGACAACTTGTCGGCCGAAGAGAGGCAAGTTTTCGACGAGGCTCGCGACTTCCTCAACAACGGCTTTGGCTATGCTTCGATCCTCAGCACGCGTCCGGAGACGGTTGGCTACGGGCTTGCGGATTCTCCGGTCGGCCTGGCGGCCTGGCTCTACGACAAGATCGCAGATTGGGTGTTCACACGGGGTCACCCGGAACAGGCTCTGAGCCGAGACGACATCCTGGACAACATCACTTTGTACTGGCTGACGAACACCGGCCCGTCGAGCGGACGCATCTACTGGGAGAACCTCAAGGCTGGAGTAAAGCTCACCGCGGCCAAAGTTCCTGTCGCCGTAACCGTGTTTCCGGGGGAGGTCTATCGGCCGCCAAGAAAATGGCTGTCAAAAGCCTATCCGAAGCTCGTCTACTATAATCACGCCTCGAAGGGCGGGCACTTTGCTGCCTGGGAGGAGCCGGAACTCTTCGCCGAAGAGATTAGGGCAGGCTTCAAGGCGATGCGTTTTCGGAACTAAGTTCGTCTCCAAGCATGGCGGACAACGAATTGGCCAGGTATTGGCGGCGGCGACCACCGGTTGGCAATCCTGACGGCGATTGATTGATTGATGCCCGTCTCATTGGTCAAGCTCCGGGATATGGCCGGCGAGTTGCGATGACGCCTGGCCATTCGCGGTAAGTGTCGCAGCGCACAATTCGTCAAATTACGATCTCGACAAGGCCGCGATCGCGAGGGTCGTTTGCGTCGGACCGAAACACGGCGCCTTTGCGTGAACGACTTCCTAAAGCGAGAAGCGCCCTCTTGACGTTCCACCGCACGCTGCTAATTAGAAAGCGGTCCCGCCCTTAAGACATCGGACGCGGGATGAACACTGGTGCCGGGCCCCTCTGGCGAGAGTTTTTACGGCGCTCTCGTGATGTCGGTACCGCCAGCAAATTAGCCGGCGGATTAGCTCCAATGAAAACTGATCTCATGCCTCACGCATGTGCCCCTTCGGCCGTGCGCATTTCCGTTTTGAAACCGCATTTCTTCACCGAATCCGGCGTCGTTCGCGCGAAGGAGGCCCGTCGATGACACAGCCTCAATCGCATACGAACGCTCTCGGCTATTTCAAATGGGCCTTCATTGTCACGGTGGTGGGCCTGGTGCTCGGCGCCTGGCTCGGTTGGCAATCGACCGGAACCATCGGCGGTATGGCCTCGGTCTTCTTCATCTGCACCGTGCTCGCGGTGCTCGAGATCTCGCTGTCGTTCGACAACGCGATCGTAAATGCCAACAAGCTCAAGGACATGACGCCCGCGTGGCAGCATCGCTTCCTGACCTGGGGCATCATCATTGCCGTCTTCGGCATGCGTATCGTCTTCCCGCTGCTGATCGTCGTCATTGCGGCGAAGATCGGACCGATCGAAGCGATCGTTCTGGCGGCAAGCAAGCCTGAGGAATACGCGCGCATCATGAACGACGCGCACCTGCCGATCGCAGCCTTCGGCGGCACCTTCCTGATGATGGTGGGCCTGACTTACTTCTTCGATCACGAGAAGGACGTGCACTGGATCAAGTGGGTCGAGAGCAAGATGGCCAGGTTTGCGACCATCAAGGGCATCGAAATCGCCTTCGTTCTCGCCCTTATTCTTGGCTTTTCGACGCTGCTCGAACCGGCAGAGGTCCACACGTTTGTCTATTCGGCGATCTACGGCCTGTTGACGTTCCTCGTGGTTGAGGTGGTCGGCGGTTTGCTCGATGCCTCACAACAAACCATGAGTGCGGCGGCAAAGGGCGGCTTTGGCGCCTTCCTTTACCTCGAAGTCCTCGATGCCAGCTTCTCGTTTGACGGCGTCATCGGCGCCTTCGCCCTGACGCAGAACCTCTTCGTCATTGCGATTGGCCTCGGCATCGGCGCCATGTATGTCCGTTCGATGACGATTATGCTGGTTGAGAAGGGAACGCTCAACGAATACCGCTACCTGGAACACGGTGCGTTTTACGCGATCCTGATCCTTTCGGTCGTCATGTACTTCCAGACGCTCGTCCACATTCCGGAAGTGATCACCGGTCTTGGTGGCGCGGCGCTCATCGGCATCTCGCTCTGGTCTTCGATCCGCTACAACAAGCGCGAACGCGAACTGGAGCAGGTGGACACGAAGGATTCTGAGCAGCGACTGCGCGCCTGATAAGATCTTTGGATGTGACAACGAGCCCGGCGGACGCGTCCGTCGGTGCTGTTCGACACATACTTTTGAACTTTCGCCATCAAAATTAAGCAGAATCTACTCAAGGTTTAGAGCCTTGAGTAGATTGAGATTTAGACAAAATATCAGATTCTCCATTAAGAAAGCTACGATTGGAAACGTTTCGCATCAGACCAGATCAAAGGTTTCTGCTGCGTCAATGCCAGATGCGCGGATTTTTGTGACTTTGATCGTAGCGCACGATGCTACCTCCAGCGGGGTGTTGGTGACTCGATATAGTTCACCTTCCACGCCTCATAGAAAGGTTGGAGTTCTACTGGAATCGCCTTCTCGAATTCTTCATCCATCGAAATATGCGGCATTGTCGCCTTTGTTGCCGACAAGACTGCCATGCCTTGCCTGCGGTCCTTCGGCTTTTTCCGTGGGTCGCGCTTCACTTGCGCCGACATCCAAAGTTTTTGCAAGCCGAAGTACCGAGGATCGGGTACTACCAAACGAGCAGGAGTCCCATCACGGGCAACGACAACATGGCGCAGATACGTTCCTAACAGCAGCCACTCCTGTTCCTCTAGCGGCAACGGGCTGGGCCTGTCATTGCTGATCATGTTGCCTACCGTCGACGGGGCGGCCAGAAGCTCAAATTCAAATGCTTTTGCATTCCTAACCTGAAAAGTTCGTTCTGTATTCACGGTGTAGGTGCTGTCCACCCCTTTCAACATTGCCATCACGCCTAAGTCTGCGTCATCTTTGACGAGGGCTGACCACGCCATATCGAAATCGTCGGTTTCGGTCGGAGCGTCATTGATCTCACCACCCGCCTCGATGCTGTAGGCAGGCATCGCATTCGTGCCCACCACAAGCAACTTGCTGCCGAGCATAGATCGCCGGTCCGCCTCGCGGAGAATTTTGGCCGCTTCGGATGGGATCATTGGCAGACGCAAGGAGCGATAAAGAGCGCAAGATTCTGTGAGCTTCCGAGCACTGGCTTGCCGACGCTCATTGATCTCGGTTTTGGATGACGTGTAGTTCGCCATGGCAGCCTCTGTCTCGTGCGACCTCGGGCCTAAGCTCTTGGCATTACCGATGCGGTCTAAGACCTGATAGAGGTACTCCTTACCCGATCTTTCCGCCCATTTCATTCCATATGGGAGTGCTGTCGCAGCACGTTCGGCTGCCATCCAGGTATCATAGTGTTGTTCGATATTGATCAGAACACGCTGCTGCTCATCTGAATACGGGGATGTGTACTCAACCATCGGAATTTGTCCTGCATTTCATCATGTAACATATCTTGCAGGACAAATTGAATTGTTTCAATGGCATAATTTACATAAACACCAGTATTGGTTGAATATGTTTGCTCTTTTGGTATCGTTCGATGCAATCAGCCCTTGTTGCCGTTGCAACGCGAAGCCGCCGCAGCGACGATGAACGCAAGTGCCGGCTGATCGCTCCCCTGATAGAGGGCGGAGCATGAGCGCGCTCAGCGCAAAGAGCGAGGCGGCGTTGCGGGCGGCGATGGCACGGCTGCTCGATGGCCGCCCCGAGCGCACAGATGACGCGCTCACCGTCTCCAACCTGGCGTACGAAGCCGCCGTCAGCCGGGCGACGGCGAATCGTGCGGTCGGTCTTCTCGCCGAGTTCCGGACTGCCGAATCCTGCCGACGGCGATCATTACTCAAAGCCCTCAAGGAGCGCCCGTCCGCGCGCTCAAGCCGAGCTTCGAGCCATGCGCGGCACCGAGATCGCCGAATTGCCCGGCCTCGTCTACACGCCCGCCCCGTACAGCCAGGTGCTGACGCTGCAGGACGCCGGCCGGAATGCCGTCATCGAGAGGGTCTGCGGCACTGGCCCATTCCGGTAACGCCGGGGTTCTCCCCCTGAAGCGCGCCACGAGACGACGCTGGCTGAGAGGCGCGCATCATCCCGGCCGTTTTCTTCCGCGCGCCGATCATGGTCGGCGCCTCCTTAAGCGCGCCCGTCGGGACATGGCTCGGGTGTGGCAGACGCTGCCAGCCCATCAACCCTGTTCCGCACCAGCACCGAGAACAGGGTATGACGGGCAGGCTTCCCGCGTCTGCCCGTGCCGCCTCGCCCTCGACGGAGAGGGCGAGCTGAAGGAGGCACCCATGACCACAGATCGCAGACGCCAAACACCCATCGATATCTACGAGCGCGTCACCAACCAGATTATCGCTGCCATCGAGGCCGGCGCCGGCAACTACCGAATGCCCTGGCATCACGACGGATCGGCCATCACCACGCCCGTCAATATCGCCTCAACCAAGACCTACCGCGGCATCAACATTCTCTCACTTTGGGCTGCGGCGCACGCGGCAGGCTACCCCACCGGCATCTGGGGCACCTACCGCCAATGGCAGGCGCTCGGCGCCCAGGTTCGCAAGGGCGAGCACGGCCACCTTGTCGTGTTCTGGAAGGCTAGCGATCGCGACAAAGCGGATGACCAAGACGGAGATCGCGAAAGTGAAGAGCCCGCCCGCCGCATGTTCGCTCGCGGCTATTCGGTTTTTAACTGCGCCCAAGTTGACGGCTACACACCGCCCGTGATGCCGGTGTTGACCGAGGCTGAGCGGATCGATCGGGCCGAACGGTTCTGCGCGGCTCTCGGCATCGACATCCGCCACGGCGGCTCGCAGGCCTATTACCGCCCGGCTACGGACCAGGTGCAGATGCCAAGATTCGCGTGCTTCCGCGACGCGGTCGCCTACTACGCCGTGCTGCTCCATGAATGTGGCCATGCTTCTGGCGCCAGCCACCGCCTCGGCCGCGATCTCTCCGGACGCTTCGGCACGGCTGCCTATGCGATGGAGGAATGCACGGTCGAGCTCTTGAGTGCGATGATTTGCGCCGACTTGGGCCTCAGTGTCGAGCCGCGGCCCGACCACGCGCGCTACATTGCCTCGTGGGTTGAGGTGATGAATTCCGACAAGCGCGCAATCTTCACTGCCGCCAGCAAAGCCCAGGAGATCGCCGATTGGATGCGTGCACAACAGGCCGAGCAGGATGAGGCCCGGGGCGCCGCATAGGCGTCCCTTTCAAGAAGAACAGCCAAGGATCATCACCTTGCGGGCGAAAAATTGCGAGGTGATGCTTGGGAGCGCTGACCGCGGCGGCAGGGAAGCAGTTTTCGAATTGCCGGTTGCTGCGGCAATCGGCGGCCATTTGAATTTTGTGAAGTAAGGACGTCCGGCAAAGCGAGCTATGTTGGCTCGCCGCATGACGGCACCTCTGCCGCCTGGCACCCCCTTTGGCGGAAAAGAAGTTGCCGAGGATGCAATGGGCTGTGGCGCCGTGCGCTTTCTCTGTCCGTTGAATCCGCATCCATAGTTTGACTGAGATCGATTTCGACCAGATTGAGCGGCGCTACCGGGAGAGCCTGTGCCTGTACGTGAACTTTACGAAACGAACGCCTTCATTTGCTGCTTCCTTCACCATCTAACGAGCTTGCTCTGAGCAAAGACAATAACCATCCCTCCTGCACTCTGGCGATCACGGCAATTTCGGCATGTCCCCCTCGGCGATGCACCAAATCCAAGGTGTCATCTCTGGTCTCGCCTTGATCATTTCCGCCAATGCCCGCTGGTAGTCCCCACTTGCACCGGCCGGGATGATGAACATCGCGACCGGGGAGGGCCGCTCTTCCGGCAAGGTGACCGACACGATTGGTTGCTCCTGTGGGAGATTGAAGCGTAGCCCTTTGACGGACTTGCGTCGCAGCGCACCCAGTCTCTCCAGAAGATGACGTTCGTGGACGGTTTCGAATGGGATCCAGTTCTCGTTCACCACCATCATCGCGAGTTCTGCGACGGCAGCGACCCCGGATGCCGAAACCCCAAATGTCGCAATCATAACGAGATGCAGCTCATCGTTCGAACGCCATAACTCCAGTTCCGTTTCGTATTTGGCGTTGAGTCGCTTCCATGCTTCGTGTTCAAGCATGAGTGGAAAGGGCAGATGCCGCAACGTGATCCGATGCCCCACGCGTGCGGGTATGAACTCCTTCACTTCCGCCACTGCGATCATCAGTTTGCGCGGTCCTGACCCGGACGCTTGCGCACCGGCAAGTGCGGTCGCTCGGCGCGCGGCAATTGCTTCCTTGTCCTCCTGACGGAAAGTCTCCGGCACAAACAGCATATCGCTGAGCTGACCGCCACGAGTCGTCATTTGCGACGCGGCGTTCATGAGGCTCGTGCGGACCCGACCCCAGCCGCGCTTTCCGGCCCAGGAGGAACGCCATTCAGTCAATTCACCCATTTCCCAGAGGTAGTGCAACATTGCGCGCAACGATAGCTTCTGTGGCTCATTGCGAATGGCGCGCTCTGACGGATCCGCCGATTGAGATGCCGCCGCTCGCGGACCTTTCTTCGTCATCGAAAAATCTATCTTCAAGATTGCCCGGCCGTTCGCATCAACCTGGATGGCATTGCCGATTAAAGGACCGAGGCCGGACAACTCGTAAGGGGGGGCGTAGGAGGGGCAAGCCGGGTCGTGATCGCGCCCGGACAGCGGCATGCGTTTGACGAAATGCTGCCCCTCAAGTTGCGCGATATACATCGGAACCGGCGGTTCCTTGCACTGACAATGCGGCCGGAGCCCATGTTCGTAAGCACGTGGAAGAATAGCCTGGAATTCGTTCGATTCCTCTTCGAACGACCTGTCGCCGATCAGAAACCGTCGCACATTGCATCTCCGCCGCCCATCCAAGGGGTCTGTAAGGGTCGGTGACGATGTAGCACGGATCTGTCGTGTAGACTATCGGAAATACGATAGTATAAAGCGGACCCCGCGCGGCAGCGGTGGAAGAAGATGTTCTTCTGCGAAAACACGCGTCCGAAGATGTCGGCGGACGCGCTCGGCTACGAGCGCTTCCCGGGAATTATGTCGGACAGAAAAGACCCGAATACGCTAAAGCCAAGCGGTGCGTGGGCTGCATCTGTCACAAGCGCAGTGAACCGACAACAGCACAGCGTGTTGCCGACGTCACGGGTTGTCACCTCGTTGTTAGCGCTCAACCTTGACGACGATGGCGCGGTTGCTCGAGCCCGCTCTCCATGAAGTCTTCACTCATGCCGCGGGCCAGCGCTGCCATCAGCGACGACCACGGCTCGCCCGCCTCAACATGCGGGCGGAGAATGACAGCATCGCCCTCTTGCGCGATCTCTACGCGTTCGACGTTGAAGCGGAATTCCTTCGGCAGGCGGACGGCCTGCGAGTTTCCGAAATGGAATACCCGTGCAAGATGGGGCATGGTCGCCTCCGTTATGTATCTACAGAGGCGTATATACGGCTTTTTGACCCGCAGTCCAGGAAGGACGGGTCACTCGCATCCGGCGATCTGCCCCAGCGGGCACTGTTTCGCCGGCGAGCCGGCTGCACGAAGCCTGCACCCAGTCTTCGCGCCTTGACGACCTGACGATCCCTTGCGTTCGGTGAGTTCTCGCGGGCAGGAGCTTCACTGCTCGGCGCTATATATCCCTCGCCGTTCGCAGCCGATCGCCGCGGCGAACAGTTCATTGTGTTCTTCCGGCGGAGATACCATGGCCCCGTCGAGGATCTCCTTCTGCTCGCATTCGCTCGCAATGCTCGCAACTCATCAGCACGAACCGGGATTTCCCATGCCGCGCTGGGCTCGAAAGCGTTGCAGTTCCAGAAGCGTGACGCCCTCGGCGATCAGGCAGGTCGGCGACCCCGGATATCGTCAAGCGATGCCAGCCCCGATTGCTCAGGACCCACTGATCGAAGCAGACGGGTATCTGTCGGGGGACTGTGCTCGTGCCAAGACCGGACGGCGGGCAAGATTGTCGAAGATCGACTTGGTCGATCTCGGCGGGGCCTAGCGTCTCGAGATATTGCAGTACGGCTTTCTGGCAATATGGTCCACCGCGGTCGTCTCAACGTGCACCCGAGAGATGTGGCGGCAGTCGACGCTCCTTGCTGCTTTCGATTGGCAGAGATGGGCGAGGGGGCGTAGCGCAAACCGAAGTGATGTGCCCACGTTGCAATGTGCCGGCGGTCTTAAGCAGTGCCGGACCGGGTGGCCTGAACGGTCTGTCACCGGCTTCGGTTGCAACAAGACCATTCCCGTTTCTATGTCGCCCTTTAGTCGACCGCCTGCTTTCGCGGTCAACCCCTGAAGGGGTATGTCTCGCACGAAAATTCAGCAAAATTCGATTTAGGTTCTTCATGCGGGCTTCTTGCACTTCTTCCGGCAAGCGGGACGAAGCGCGCCCGCGTTTTTTGCGGAGAATAGAATTTTCGCAGAATTTTCGTGCGAGATGACCGCAGCAGATCGGCCGTCTCTTCGCGCGTCATCGGGAATGGTCCCGAGCAACCGAAGGAGACAATACCATGGCAACCACGATCGCAGCTCTGACGCAGAAGACCGATGGCACTCTCGAGGGTGTCTTCGCCACGATCCGGGTCAACGCCCCTATCGCCATCATCCCCAACGCCAACAAGGCAAGCGAAGAAGCCCCCGACTACCGCGTCATCCACCGCAAGACCGGCTTTGAAATCGGCGCGGCCTGGAACCGTGTCGCCCGCCAGACCGGAGAGGAGTACCTCTCGGTGAAGCTGGAGGCTCCGGAGATCGGGGTGATCTTCGGCAACCTTGCGCAGGCGCCGGGCGGTGATCCGAACCGCAAGGTGATCCTCTGGAATAATCCGAACTGAACCGCCAAAGCCGGTCCCGACCAATCGGGACCGGCGCCCTGAATGCGTTCGGCCCAAGCGGACTGTACATGGTCGATAGGACCCGGTGAGGGCATCGAGCCCGCACCGGGTCCGCTACCGCTGCCACACGAGATCAAAAACTATCCGCTCAGGGTGCCAAGTCTGTCACGAGCAATCGTGCCGCCTCAAGGACGAGCGGTCCCCCCGAAATGCTTCGCATTTTGGCTCCCCCGCCCGCCGGCTCCGCCGGTCGCGTCCCGCGATCCTTGACCCAGCCCGATCCTCGCGACCACCGGCGCCATCTTTCACATTATTCAAGGAGATGACGGCAATGACGGTTGCACTGGAAGACCACATCGAGGAACTGCGCCGCGAGCTGAATTGCTGCGACCCGGCCGAGCGCGCTCAGATCGCAGAGGAGCTCGAACTGACACAGGCGGAATTGGAAGTGGCAATCGCCGAACAGGAGGGCCGCATCGATGCCAAGCCTCCCTTCTAAGGAAGGCCATAGCCATGTGTAGACCGCTGACGGCGCGCTTAGGAATGGTCTGCATTCTGTCGAATGGTCGGACGGGGCTCGCTGAGGTCTGAATAGTTCGGTGCAGGCAAATTGCGCGGTCTTGCGGATGGTCAGCTCTTCAGGAAACGGCAGGACGTTGGTTACGATTGATCCGCAGGGTGGGTTGACCGCTCCCAACTCGACCGATTACGCGGGAGTCTACCCTTGGGATCATTGACTTCGATCCGATTCTTGCCTTCGAGCCGTTCGCTGAAGATAACGACATTCGCCCCACCCGGATTGGCTATGCTGGGAAAAATGATGCCTGTATGGCCGGCCTCTAGTACGAGATCTCCCAGTACCCATGTCGGCGGCTCGACGTGCAGGTCGAATTTGTGGTGGCGCCAGTCCTCCCGCCAGCTATGCCAGAGGTCGTCCCATGGGGCGCCGTGGCTCAGCTGTTGACGGTCGACGAGGTTTACCAATGTCGCGGTGTACGAGCAAACGGTGCAGGGCGGCAGAAAAGGAGAGGTCTGCTGATACTCACGGAGGGCAGTTACTTCGTCCAACGCTAGGTAAAGAGCTTCGACGCCCTCTCGATTGAACCGGCCGCCCTTGCGCGCCGCGCCGCTCCTCGGCAAGCTGGCCCATTCTGGCAGCCGCTCGCGTCTCGGACATAACTTGGCTCGCATCGGCTGGCGCTGCCGTCTCTCAGCCGGATGCCACTCAAGGGGTTACTTCGTCTTCATTGTCGTCGACGATCATGCACACCTTTGTTCGAACGGCCGCGACGCGCCCGCGTTCGGCCGGCGCAATAAGCATGAGTACGGCTTGGCGTTAAACCCGGACAAAGCGGTTTGCCTTTGCTGCCTGATCCATATCCTTCCGCCGAAAGTAGATCGCGCGCCCGCAACGGATCGGGCTATGACCTTGCACGATAATGATCTGCTCGTCCTTGCGCATCGACTGGGTGATTTCGTGTGGCATGATCAGCGACCGGCGCTGGAAATTAACGCTTTCGGATTGGCGGGCCCTGGCGGTTTTTGTGTTCCAGCCAACGTTACGGGAACTCCTCTTCACCTCGACCGTCATCTCACCGCATTGGGCGGAGACGTTGCGCGCTGTGTCCAGCGCTTTGATCGCGGCATAGCTCGTGAAGGCGCAGCCGTCGATCCACGACGTCGCGCCATCCCTCCCGAAATGCCGCTCCAGCTGGCCGACCGATTGGTACATCAGCATCATTGAGATGCCGTACTTTCGGCCGCGGTCGCGCGCCTCTTCCATAACGCGCATGTATCCCAGAAGATCGACCTCATCGAGCATGAACAACGCCCGGCGCTTGAAGCCGCCATCGGCGTGGATCATGGCATTGATCAGTGAGCCGATGATCACGCGGCCGATGCTCGGATAGGAGCGCAGGATCGATGCCGGGATGTTGAGGAAGACGTCCTTCTTGCCCGAGACGATGTCACTCGATTTGAAAGCATTGCCACAGACGAGTGCGGCGTAGCTGTCGAGCGACAGCCACTGGCAGTCCTTCGATGCTGTCGAGTAGACGCCTGAAAACGTCTGCTCAGTCATGTTGGTGAAAACGCCGAGGGTCTCGCGGATGAAGGCCGATTGCGAGTGCTCCTGAATGTCGCGCAGCATCGCCAGCACCGAGGGCTCCGGCTCGGAGACGATCTGCCGAAGACTGCGCAAGGTTCGCCGCCCTTCATATTCCGGCGACAGCATCACGTGCGCGAGCAGGCCGGTCAGGAGATTGTGTGCTTGGTTCTGGAAGTAGGAACCGCTCGAGCTTTCGAAGCGCACGCTCTCCGACAAGAGCATGTGGGCAATGCCGACGATGTCCTCTTCCTTTCGCTGCGAGTACTCGATTCCGTCGAGCACGTTGAAGCCCATGATCGGGTTTGTCGGATCAAGCACCATCACCTCGCGTCCAAGCACGCGGGTGCGGTGCTCGACCACCATGGGCGCGACTTCGGTCGAGGGATCGAGGCAGATCAGCGGGCCGGTATAACGCAGCGCCGTCGGCACGACATTGCTTGTGGTCTTGTATCCACCCGACCCGGCAAAGAAGAGCATATGGGTGGAATCGAAATCCTGCTTGTAGGTCAGTAGCGGCGCTTTGCCGCCTTTCCCCCATGTGGCCGGATCGTTTGGATCGAAGGGCAGTTCATGGACGATGTCCTTGTCGACGCGGTAGCGCTCGCCGACGACGATCTCGCCGTCCGGCGGAAACAGTTTTCCCGCCGCCGACATCGGCAGCCAGTCCGCGTCCCCGAAGGTTCCGCGCCTGGCGCGCTTTACCGGTTCGGGGACCACAGTGGAAACGCGCGCGGCCACAGCCACGGCCATGAAGCCAACGACTGCGCTGACGACAGCGACTATGTCGAGATAGGACAGCGCCTGATCCCATGATAGCGCGCCGCTTTCCACGGATGGGGACAGTCGGCAGAA
Organism: Ensifer sp. EB106-03-01-XG145; assembly: GCF_058792075.1. NCBI lineage: Bacteria > Pseudomonadati > Pseudomonadota > Alphaproteobacteria > Hyphomicrobiales > Rhizobiaceae > Ensifer > Ensifer sp. EB106-03-01-XG145. The sequence continues at coordinate 319,576 of NZ_JBYTEC010000004.1, forward strand.
TTCACGCAGCGCGTAGAGGCTGGCGACTGTCAAAAAACAAACGAGGCTCGCCATGGCTACCGGCATTCGCCGGTGCAACGGCAAGGCCCAAACGGTCAACAGGCCTGCGAGCGGCCCGAGCAATAGCGGTAGTAGCGGTGAGGCTCGTAGAAACCAGTATGCCGCCTTCCCGGACAGTCCGGCGGCGAGCACCGACCAGCGCCAGCCCACGACATAGACCGCAAAGGCGGTGACAGCGACGGGCAAGAGAATGAGCAAATGGCTCGGATGCGGTTTTGACTTCAGTGCCATTACGCCGTCTCCGCGATACGAGGTGATCCGCCCTCTGACGCGGGCGCCTTGAATGCTTCCTCACCGATATCGCGCAGGCGCCGATGCTCGGCAGTGCCCGGCGCGACGCTTGCAAGTTCGATGAGACCGCCGAGTAGAAACGCCCGGTCGGCCTTCGTGAGACCCGCTCTCGCGACAATGCCACCGAGCAGGGTTTTCTCGCGGGACTCTCGCTTTCGTTCACTCGTCATGAGAAACCTCCGCCGTCGTTCCAGACCCGCCACTTGCCGGTCGACGCGGCGAAGCAGTTGAGCCAAAGGCCCCTTCCTTCTCTCCTTTGCGAAATCGAGCAGCGATCTCCCCGAAGACCGCGTCAAGTTCCTCGTCAGTGATCTCCATTTCCGCCAGACCCGATTTCGTGGCGGCGCGCGCAAACCGCTCGGCGGATTTTACTATCAGCGTTCGTCTACGGTCGCGCAGCTTCTCGATCTGGGCGTCGATATCGGAAATCGATGTTTTTGTGACCATCCTGGTGTCCTTCCGTGTTTGAGAAATCTGACCAGCGTCGATTATACTATCTATAAAATGATAGTAAATCGAGCTAGGATGCACCATCCCGAAAACGTCGCGGTCGGAATTCCGACCGTCGGTCGCCTTCCGGAGAAGCGGCATCGGTCCTTCGGTCCGACCGGTTTGAGGGCGCAATATACGTCGCTGGCGCGACGTGCTCGGAAAGGTCTGGAGACAGTCGTGGCGATCATGTTCGTCAGAGCGCAGGTGATCAGCAGGGGAGCGGGACGCAGTATCGTCTCGGCCGCCGCATACCGCCATCGCGCCCGGATGATGGACGAGCAGGCCGGAACGTCCTTCAGCTATCGTGGTGGCGCGTCGGAGCTGGTGCATGAGGAACTGGCGCTGCCGGACGATATCCCGGGCTGGCTGCGGGCGGCGATTGCGGGGAAGACTGTCGCCGCGGCAAGCGAGGCGTTCTGGAATGCGGTGGATGCGTTTGAGACGCGGGCGGACGCACAGCTTGCGCGGGAGTTGATCATTGCTTTGCCGGAAGAGCTGACGCGAGCGGAGAATACCGCGCTCTTTCGTGAATTTGTCCGCGACAACTTCACGTCGAAAGGAATGATCGCTGACTGGGTGTTTCACGACAAGGACGGCAATCCACATATCCATCTGATGACGGCGCTCAGGCCCCTCACGGAGGAGGGGTTTGGGCCGAAGAAGGTGCCGGTCCTGGGCGATGACGGGGAGCTGTTGCGTGTCGTCACGCCGAACAGGCCGAACGGCAAGATCGTCTACAAGCTCTGGGCCGGCGACAAGGAAACCATGAAGGCATGGAAGGTCGCCTGGGCCGAAACGGTCAACCGTCACCTGGCGCTGGCCGGCCATGAGATCCATCTCGACGGCCGCTCCTATGCTGAGCAAGGCCTCGACGGGATCGCACAGAAACACCTCGGTCCGGAGAAGGCGGCGCTCGCGCGCAAGGGTGTCGAGATGTATTTTGCGCCGGCTGATCTGGCGCGGCGGCAGGAGATGGCCGACCGGCTGCTTGCCGATCCGGAGCTTCTCCTCAAGCAGCTCGGCAACGAACGCTCCACCTTTGATGAGCGCGATATCGCCAAGGCGCTGCACCGCTATGTCGACGATCCAGTGGACTTCGCCAATATCCGCGCGCGGCTTATGGTTTCGGGCGATCTGGTGCTGCTGAAGCCGCAGCAGGTCGACACCCAAATGGGCAAGGCGACAGAGCCGGCGGTGTTCACCACGCGGAAAATCCTGCGCCTCGAATATGATATGGCGCAGTCTGCCGAGGTTCTGTCAGTGCGAACGGGCTTCGCCGTCTGCGCTGCCAAGGTCTCCGCCGCCGTCCGAAGCATTGAAACGGCCGATCCGGAAAAGTACTTCAGGCTCGATTCCGAGCAGGTCGATGCCGTTCGTCATGTCACGCGTGACGACGGCATCGCCGCCGTCGTTGGTCTTGCGGGGGCGGGCAAGTCGACGCTGCTTGCTGCCGCACGCGTTGCCTGGGAAAGCGACGGCCGGCGGGTGATCGGCGGGGCCCTCGCCGGCAAGGCCGCCGAAGGGTTGGAGGACAGTTCCGGCATCCGGTCGCGCACGCTGGCTTCGTGGGAATTAGCTTGGGCCGCTGAGCGTGAGCAGCTCAGCCGTGGCGATGTGCTGGTGATCGATGAGGCCGGCATGGTCTCCTCGCAGCAGATGGCGCGCGTCCTGAGAATTGCCGAGCAGGCAGAAGCGAAGGTCGTGCTCGTCGGTGACGCGATGCAGCTTCAACCGATCCAAGCGGGTGCGGCGTTCAGGGCAATCACAGAACGGATCGGCTTTGCGGAACTTGCCGGTGTGCGCCGCCAACGTGATGCGTGGGCGCGCGAGGCATCCCGCCTATTCGCCCGCGGCAAGGTCGAAGAGGGCCTCGACGCCTACGCCCAGCAGGGCCGTATTGTCGAGACCGAAACCCGGGCCGAGATCATCGACCGCATGGTTGCAGATTGGGCCGATGCCCGTCATCAACTGCTGCGCAAATCGGCTGCGGGCGAACATGCGGATCGTCTTCGCGGTGACGAACTGCTTGTTCTCGCCCACACCAACAATGACGTTCGGAAGCTGAACGAGGCCTTACGCAAGGTCATGATCGACGCGAGCGCGCTGACAGGAGCGCGGCAATTCCAGACGGCACGTGGACTTCGTGAGTTTGCCGCCGGCGACCGGGTCATCTTCCTCGAAAACGCCCGCTTCCTCGAACCGCGCGCAAGGCGGCTTGGTCCCCAATATGTGAAGAACGGTATGCTTGGCACGGTCATTTCGACTGGCGACAAACGCGTAGACGCGCTGCTGACGGTGCATCTCGATAATGGCCGCGACGTCGTGATCAGCAAGGACAGCTACCGCAATGTCGATCACGGCTATGCCGCGACCATCCATAAATCTCAAGGCTCGACCATCGATCGGACCTTCGTGCTCGCCACCGGAATGATGGACCGGCATCTGACCTATGTGGCGATGACCCGGCATCGGAACCGCGCCGATCTCTACGCTGCGCGCGAGAATTTTGAACCGAAGCCGGAAAGGGGGCGCAGGCCGCGTGTCGATCACGCATCCGGCGTCACCGGTGAATTGGTGGACACCGGGTGGGCCAGGTTCCGGCCGCAGGATGGTGATGCAAAGGAAAGCCCGTACGCCGATGTGAGGACGGACGACGGAACCGTTTACCGACTTTGGGGCGTGAGCCTGCCGAAGGCACTGGAGCAGAGTGGAATCTCGACAGGCGATACCGTGACGCTCCGCAAGGATGGCGTCGAGACGGTCACGGTAAAGGTGTCCGTCACTGATGAAGAGACCGGCAAGAAGCGCCTCGAGGAACGTCAGGTCGAGCGAAACGTCTGGACTGGAACACAAGTCGAAACTGCCGATGCGCGCAAGGCTAGGATTGAGCAAGAAAGCCATCGGCCGGATGTGTTCAAGCGGCTTGTTGAGCGACTTGGGCGATCTGGCGCCAAGACAACGACGCTCGATTTCGAAAGCGAGGAAGGCTATCGGGAGCATGTCCGTGATTTTGCCCGCCGGCGCGGCATCGAGACGCTCGCCCGGGTCACTTTGGAATTAGAGGAGGGCGCGGCGCGACGGTCGGCGTGGCTTGCGGAGAAGCGGTCGCAGCTGGTGAAGCTCTGGGAGAGGGCGAGCATTGCGCTCGATTTCGCGATCGAACGGGAACAGAGCGTCTCCTACAGGGAGGAACGCAGAGAAGCCTTCGCCGCCGGTATCCCGTTGGGTGGGAACTATTTGATTCCACCCGCCACCGAATTCCCGCGCAGCGTTGAAGAGGATGCGCGTCTTGCGCAGCTCTCCTCGGAACGGTGGAAGGAGCGGGAGGAAATACTTCGGCCAGTGCTGCAGAAAATCTATCGCGACCCCGATGGCGCGCTGTCGGCGCTCAACGCTCTGGCGTCGGGTGCAGGCGTCGAGCCGCGCAAGATTGCAGAAGATCTTGCCCTGGCGCCCGACCGCCTTGGCCGCCTGTGCGGATCCAATCTGATGATCGATGGCCGCGCCGCCCGCGACGAGCGCAACGCTGCCATGGCCGCCCTATCGGAGCTGCTGCCGTTGGCGCGCGCGCATGCAACCGAGTTCCGCAGGCAGGCCGAGCGCTTCGCCATCCGCGAGCGACAGCGGCGCGCTGATATGTCATTGTCCATTCCCGCGCTTTCGAAACAGGCGATGGCGCGTCTCGTCGAAGTCGAGGCGGTTCGGGAGCGCGGCGGGGCCGATGCCTACAAGACTGCCTTCGCCTATGCCGCGGAGGACCATTTGCTTGTTCAGGAGGTCAAGGCCGTCAACGAGGCGTTGACCACACGTTTTGGCTGGTCTGCCTTCACCGCGAAGGCCGATTCGATCGCCGAGCGAAATGTTGCCGAGCGCATGCCGGCAAATCTCACAACTGACCACTGTGAAAACCTAGTGCGCCTGTTCGAAGTGATCAGGCGTTTCAGTGACGAGCAGTATCTCGCAGAAAAGCAGGATCGCTCGAAAATCGTCGCCGGCGCAAGCATCGAGTTCGGAAAGGAGACAGTGCCCGTGTTGCCCATGCTTGCCGCCGTCACGGAGTTCAAGACATCGATTGCCGATGAAGCGCGGGAAAGGGCGCTTGCCGTTCCCCATTACAATTATCATCGCGCCGTCCTCGCCGAGGCGGCAACGCGCATCTGGCGCGATCCGGCCGGCGCGGTCGCCAAGATCGAGGAGCTTGTCGTGAAGGGCTTTGCCGGCGAGCGGATTGCCGCAGCCGTCAGCAACGATCCGGCCGCCTATGGCGCGCTGCGTGGCTCCGACCGCATCGTGGACAGGTTGCTCGCTGTCGGCCGGGAGCGGAAGGCGGCGCTTCAGGCTCTGCCCGAAGCGACAAGTCGTGTCCGTTCCCTCGGAGCGTCTTACACCGCCGCGTTTGAGGCCGAAACCCAAGTTGTGGCCGGCGAGCGCCGGCGTATGGCGGTCGCCATTCCCGGTCTATCGCAGAAGGCTGAGGGCGCGCTGCGGCAGTTGACGACCGAGATGAAGAAGAGGGAGGGCAAGATCGAGATTGCCGCGGGTTTTCTCGATCCGCGCGTCGTCCAAGAATTCGTCTCCGTCAGCCGGGCGCTCGACGAGCGCTTCGGCAGAAACGCCATCCTGCGTGGCGAGAAGGACGTCATCAATCGCGTTTCGCCGGCGCAGCGCCGCGCATTGGAGGCGATGCGGGATCGGCTGCAGGTCTTGCAGCAGACGGTTCGCGTGCAGAGCAGTCAGGAGATCATTTCGGAGCGTGAGCGGCGCGTCATCGACCGCGCCCGTTGAATTACCGGAGCGCATTGAAGAAGAAGGCAGAAGGAGAAGCGCAAGGCTGAACACGAACCCTTTACGATCGATCGGCCGTACTGAGATCGCCACCGGGCGGTTATCAAGGATCAGATTGCGTTAGCCAACCTCACCGTAACGCTGAAGAGATGACCAAGCCCGGCATGCGCGACGTTGGTGGCCTGGTTTGCAGATTGCGTCAAAGGGTGTTTCCTGCGGTATTTGCATCAGCGCTCATGCTGAAGCGGGCATTTCGCGCGGCGGCCGCCATCTTACGATCCTCGCGCACATCGGCGCCATTGTGCACGGGAACACGATCTATCTCGGCCGCACCGCCGCCCGAGCACAGGGAAGGATGTTCCGAATTGCTGTACATTCCTTGCCACTGAGTTGGGAGCATCAATCTCGCCGGCATCTATTCCCAGGAAAAGCGGCAAGGTTTCAGGCCTTAGTACCTCTGCACAGAGGATTTGACGGGTTGGGTTGCAGCGTGGGTAGGCTGTTGTGATTGACGAGCAGTTCGATGCTTCGGGCCACGCCGGGTTTCCTTCGGATTAAGCCGGCCCGCTCGAGGGTGAGCACCATTTGGTGGACAGATGGTGGGGGGACGCCGAAATAGCGTTGCAGGTCACGCTAGGCCGGCGCCCGTTCGTTGATCTGGCTATAGGCCCAGATGAAGGCGAGGTACTGGCCCTGCTTTTCGGTGAAGCGGGGTGGCGCTGCCAGCTGCCCGTCAAGTAATTGATTCGATCATGTTTGGAGGCGTACCATCGGACTAGCGACGTCTGGGGCAGAAGTCACCACAATCGGCTAATATCCGGGAGCGTGTCGAAAACTTCGTCCGCTGAAATCAGCGGGATTCCAAGAGCGAGCGTGGTCGCCGCCAGCAATCGGTCGAATGGGTCGCGATGCTCCCAGGCGAGGGTCGCCCCTTTCAAACACACTTCCGGCGCCAAGGCCGCAACTCTGCCACCCTGTTCAGCCAGCAAGCTCGGCAAGTCATTGATGAATGGTTCCATCTCCGGCCACTTGCCGATACGGACTTTCTGCCCAATCTCGAAGAAACTGATGGGACTGACAAAAACGCTGTCAGCCTCCGTGATGAGAGCGGTTGCCTTGGTGGACAGGCGCATATCGCCCGTTAGTGACCATGCCCAAGCATGGGTATCGAGAAGCACAGCTGTCACACCGCGCCTTCCCAAAGAGCGAGTTCATCTTCACTCATCGGCTTAAAGAAATCCGGTCCCTGCCCTGTGACCTTGCCCTTCAGCAGCCCGACGGTGAACTTGCTTTGTGGAATAGCAACGATCCGGGCAACAGGGGTCTTGCCCTTCGCGATGACAACTTCTTCGCCAGCCTTTGCCGCCTCGATGAGTTTGGACAGATTCGTTTTGGCGTTATGGATTGTAACTTGCATGGGAGTTCCGTTTAGCTAACTTGGCTATACTTAGTGCTTTTGCCTCTGAGAATCCAGTCTCATCGCGTGGAGCGCGAGCGAGGGCTACGAATTCAATAGAGCCCGATGCCGTGCGCGCTATCTGTCGCAAAGCCCTTTCTCATGAATTGCCGTGTTCACGTTACATCAGCGTGAGGCGGTAATGTATGATTTTAGAACCACTTTCTGATTTCGAAGATTTGCCGCAGAGACGTCTGATGTGGCGAGGATATTGTCTACCGTCGGGGACCGAAAATGGGGCTATGCGGGAAAGGGCGCTTTGCCAGAACTGCGAACCCGTGCGGACAACCATGCCTGCAGGGTACCCGCAAAGAGGGCGGGCCACCGCCTCCGCGGCATCCTTACATCGCGCCGAAAGGCACGCTGCCGGCCGAGTGCCACTCAACGTGTTCACCTGAAAACTTCGCGACGGCGCACAGGCTTCCTAGCAGAAGTGTCCTGATGCCATAGAAGGTGATGGTGTCCTGCGCGTCGACTTGGAGGTGCAGACCTTCATCCGTCAGCCTCAGGATCGCACGCGCGTCGCCGAAGTCGAGCAACCTATCGGCGCCCATATCGTCGATCGAGCGGCAATAGTTTCCGGAACGCGCGCAGACCTTTTCCGCGACCCGTTCCGGATGCGGGACCAGTACGTAGGCTTCGGCGGTGTGCTTGTACATTGAAATTCGTGGCCTCCAATCTGCGCCATCCAAGCCCGGAAATCGGCCCTTCGGCGGCTCCGCGCCCTGTTGCTACACGTTCGTGGATTCGCACCTATTTCGGCGGTTACGACGCAGTTCGCTCGTCATCGAACTACTCACATCTGCGATATTTATGCACGGTTGGGTCGAGCATACGACTACTGATTCTATTAGTCGTCCGAGCGGCAAAACTCGTGTCCAGTAGCCAGAGACGGAGATTTCTTCGGAGATTGGTGATGGAGATACTGGATGTACCTGCCGCAGGGCACGGAGAATTTGCGGACCTGATCGACTCGATGCATCGGTTGCGTGCCCGCGTCTTTGGCGACAGGCTGGGCTGGGATGTAGACATAAGGGACGGTCGTGAAACCGATGCTTACGATCAATTCAATCCTACCTATATCCTGGCTGTCACGGCCACGCGTGCGGTAGCGGGTTGCGCGAGGCTTCTCCCTGCCACCGGGCCGACGATGCTCGCCAATACCTTCCCGCAACTCCTCTCATCGCGACGGCTGGACGCTCACGCGGGCATGGTCGAAAGCTCGCGCTTTTGTGTCGACACTGCGCTCGACGAAGGCAGGACGCAGGGGCTTCTCCACAGGACTACGCTGAAGATGTTCGCCGGCATCATCGAGTGGTCGATGGCGAACGGCTACCGCGAGGTCGTCACGGCCACTGACTTGCGTTTCGAGCGCATTCTGAAGCGCGCTGGGTGGCCAATGCGGCGCCTTGGCCGGCCGTGCTCCATTGGCAACACGATGGCCGTAGCAGGAGTTCTTTCTGCAGATGTCGCAAGTCTCACTCGGATTCGTGCTGTGATCAACAACAGACGTAAAGCCTAAAGAGGAGAAGCCTTTGAGTTCAGCGCGGCGCCAGATCCTGATTGGTTCGACCGATCCGGATTACTACTTGCTGCTCGTCCATATCCTGGAATCCCAGGGATATCAGGTTATTCTTGGTTCCGGGGTCGAGGAGATTGTCCATTTTGCAGGCGAGTACGATGTCGGAGCCATCCTTCTCGATTGTCGATCGGGAGAAGATTGGGTTCCTGCAGCCTGTGTAAAGCTGAAACAGGAGCCGCGGACATTCGGGATCACGACGGTCGGATTGATTGGACCTGGTGCGGAAAGTCGGTTTATCGATCTGCTGAAGGCCGGTATTGACGAGAATTTCGTAAGACCGATTACTCCTTCCAAGCTACTCAGCTTCCTTCGCGACCGTATCCTCCTTCCGCACGCGTCGGGTCCAATGGCGAGCGACGGTCATATCCTCGCCTGTGCAGGAATTGAACTGAATACCAACAGGCACAGCGTCAGGCGTTTGGGCATCAGCGTCCACTTGGGACCGATCGAATTCCGGTTGCTTCAGTTCCTGATGGAGAACCGCGAGCAGACGTGCAGTCGCGCACAACTCATCGAAGCTGGTTGGCCCGAGCGTCGTTTCGTCGACCTCAAGACGGTCAACGTCCATATTGGTCGACTGCGCAAGGCGCTTAGCGTGGCAGGTGGCCCTGATCTCATCCGAACGGTTCGATCGTCCGGCTACATGCTCGATGGCTCCAGTCAGGAGCAATCGCAGCACAAGGCGGATCGGCCGGGCGAAGGGACCGGCGACTAGGACAGCATCCCGGCTGACGAAAAGGAACATCCGTCATGGATCTGGTAATCCGAAATGGGGGTCTAATCACCGGCGACGGCAAGACGTTTCACAAACGGGCTGCCGTATTTGTCCGGAAGGGAAGGATCGCCGGTATCGAAGTCGCGGAGGTTGCCGCAGGCGCTGAAATCGCGGCGCGAGAAACCATCGATGCAACCGGCGGCATCGTTATGCCAGGTCTCATAAACGCACATGCGCATGGATGTATTCGGGGGCCTTCCATGCCGAGCGGCTCGAAGCCATTTGAAGGCGAAGATGTCGCCTATTTCCGAAACCGCCATCTTCTTCAGGGAACAACGACCCTTCTCAACGTCTGCGGCCTGGCCATGGCTGACGAAGTAGATGTCAACGAGGCAGAACCTCATGCAATGGATATCCGCATTTCCACGGCTCACACTCCGAAAAACATCGAGGCGGCGCTTGTGGTCGACGGCAAGGGACTTTCGGCACGGCACCTGAGTGCGACGATAGATGACCTGTTGGCCTCCGGCGCGGTCGCGCTTGGTGAGGCAGGTGGCGGACAGACATTGGGTGGTGGCGCGCAAGAATACAGGTTCATCCCGCAAGCGTTCTTGCAGGAGTTCGGGGTCGAAGTGACGCCCGCAGCCGCGAGGCGCTTGAAGAACGCCGTCCTTGGCCGCTATCTCGATCCGGTAGACGGCCTAGCGAATTTGACACTGATCGACGAGCTGGAGCGTTGCGGTCTTTCCGGGGTCACCGGAGCGGATCGCGTTCGCGAGATCATTACGCAATCGGTGATGCCTTCGGTTGCCCTCTCGTTGGCCGGATTCGATCAAATCGCCCGCGAAGCCGAGCGGGTCGGATATCCCGCGATCTTCCACAACGCGGCGCCATCTGCGAAGCGTTTGATCGCCGTGGTCGAGAAGAACAAGAAGGCACGTTTCGTCGCCGGTCATAGCAATCACCCGAGTTTTCTCCCGGACGAGGCAGTCTCGATTGCTCGGAACCTGAGACGGAAGGGGGCTATCATCGATGTTTCGACATTGGATTGTATCGGGACCCGCTGGCGCAACGATCCCTCCAACCTCGATGCGCTGATCGATGCGGGCTGTGTCGATACGATTTCGACCGATTTTGCCGGCGGGCATTGGGATGGAATTCCTGAAGCGATCCAGCGGATGGTCAGAAAGAAGCAGTTGTCTGCGGCGGAGGCCGTTGCCCTTGCGACCGGGAATGTCGCGCGCGTCTTCACTCAAATGGCCGGTGACCGCGGGCTGATTGAAAAGGGCAAGCGTGCAGACCTGATCGTTGTCGACCACGTTAATCTGAGCCGCGTCAGGCATGTCGTGATTGCAGGCTGTATAGTCGTCAGGAATGGCCGGCTTGTCTGACGGCTTCAGCCTGAGCTTGGCTCTCGCGCCGACGCCGCAATTACGCGATATCGCCGACGGATGCGATCCGACTGACACAAGGGGCAGTGGTCGACATGTCAGTCGATCAAACGCATCCTCAGGCGCTGGAGGAGGGGAGCAGCATCTCCTCTTTTCAGTGCCTCAAAAGCCTGCAGGACAGTATATTGTGCCTTGGGAGAAAGCTTGCCCCGCGTTGCTGCCGAGAATTTATTGACGAGATCTTCCCAGGCTAAGGGGCGCGCCTTGTCCCCGCGCGGCGAGGTCACCTTAGAGGTGATCAATCTGCCGTCGATCATTTGCAGGCATACCCGCGCAAGGGTCTCTGTCGGAAAGCGTGCGTCGATCTCAGGATTGACCGAGAGATGAACCTTGCGGGCGAATTCGAGGAGGTCGGGCCTATCCAGCTGCGCATTACCGACTGGCGCCAGTGCCGCAGGCCCATCAACAACAGCAATCGCCATGCAATAGGGCAGGCTGTATTGGATCTCTGTCAATGTCCTGGGAGACACGGTGTTTGAGAGTCGGAGAGCCCATTGAAAGGTCTGAACTTCGATTGATGCGATTTGTTCGGTCCTGATGTCAGCAACTTCCGAAAGCGCCGCAAAGGCATCAAGAGCGGGATGGATGTAGCGGCAGCAGGAATAGGGTTTGAAATAGACCCTCGAGATCTCAGCTGGATCACCCAAGTCCGCGATAATGCTCGGCCAGTTGAAGTGCGACGCATGATCGAGCAAATCCAGCGGCCCGGTAAATCCCCGCTCCGCGAGGCGTAATGCGGTCAGGCCCGTCACGACACTCCAGGGAATACCCTCCTTGACGTCGTTCCCGGTGAGGTTGGCATAGCCGGAGCTGCCGTTTGCCTCCTGGTTTGGTGCGAGCACTCCGGCCACAGCGAGTGCGTGTGCGAGTGCCGGGGGATCGGTTCTGTAGAGGCGGCCGGCCGTGGCCGCAGCAGCATAGCCGGTCCAACGTCCCGATTGTCGGCTTTTGATCGCTTGCGGGTTCTGCGCCACGGCAATGCGAATTCCGATCTCGTATCCGAGAGCGATTGCGGTCAGGAGGTCATCGGCGGATGAACCAATCGCAGATGCCACGGAGAGTGCTACGGGTATCACAGCCGCACCGGGATGACCGCGCGCGGCGCGATGACCGTCGTCGAAATCGAGTGCGGAGGCTGACGCAGCGTTACAGACTGCCGCAGCAGTGACCCCGAGACATTCCCCCGTAAACCAGACCGAAGCCCGGCCGGTTCCAAAATCGTGCCGGGCGACCGCGCGGGCTGCGCGCGCACTCGGTACATCGCAGCCGACGACGTAGGCGGTGACTGCATCCACAATACAGCAGGTGGCACTTAACCTCAGGTCGGGAGGCAGAGCTTCGGAAGGATAGTTCGCCAGATACTCTGCGAGGATTTCGGTGACATACATCCGCCCCCTCCATAAAGCTTAGGCCGCCGGGCGTCAGTTCGTGCTAGATGAGGATGACGCCATGCCTTCATCTGGCGAGAACCAGGTTTCGTAAACATGAGCGGCGACGTAAAGGTCAAGCATAGGCAGGCCAACGCACGTAATGAGGATCGGGAATTCCGATCCGCCGCCCGCGTCGCAGAAATCCTTTAAGTTCAAGACACCGAGCACTGGGCCAAGCTGCTCCAATGTCGATCCCTTGCGTGAGAAGTAGAGCGCCAGGCTTTGGGAGTTTCGCCGCGACACCATAGAAACGTCGTCACAGAGCGCCAATCCGCACCGAAGAACGTTTTGGATATGGCCCGACGGCGTCTCGTCTCCACCGAGATGCAGGAAAACGGCATTTGGGCAGATTTCTGCGCTCTCAAACACCGGTGCGCTGGCATTGGAAGCGGTGATGACAAACCGGCAATCACGCAGCCTCTGATTATCCGCGACAGCTTCGAGCCGAATTCCAGGTGACTGTCTGTGTCTTTTAACGAGTTGGTGCGCGGAAGCGCCTGAGCGGCTGCGCACGAATATCTTCGAGACGATGCCGGCTCCGAAATGACCGAGCACTCTGATGATCTGCTCGGCAATGGGGCCTGCCCCAAAGAGGAAGACGGAGAGTTCTTCTGTTTTGGGAAAGAAAAGTTCAAGCGCCATCGAGGCATAGGTTGCCGTTCTTGCGGCAGAGATATCGGTTCCGTCCATCACGCAAAGCGGGCGCAGCGTGAAGTTGTCGAGCAGCAGGATCGTCGACGTCGAACGCGGCTGACCCAATTGACGGTTTATCGCATTGGCACCGACCACCTTGACGGCGGCGTATCTGGTCCCGACGCTGGAGAGCGCAGAGAGCTTCCAGCCTAATCGCTCGCCTTGCAACGTATCCCGGTAAGCTTCAAACTGGGGTTGGTTCCACAAGTCGGCTTCGGGAAGGGACAAAACAGATTTCAGGCCATGGGCCTGGCCCAAGCGGATGTCGGACCAAGCTGCCCTGGCGGCATCGTGGAGCGCGGATGCCTCGAGGCGGACGCCGAGGCGCTTCATTTCCGCAAGTGAAATGTATCTGGGTGTGCTCTCCATCACCGTTCTCCGTGGTTTTGTCGACGTCATGTGACGGGGAGCAATTTCCCATCTGGAATGGAGGGTTTAAAGGAAAGCTTCGGATACATTTTTGTCGTCTATAAATGAACGAGCAGAACCTTAGGTTGTGACCTAGTGTTTTCGTGCCACGAACAGGAGAGGCGCCTGGGAGGGATAGGGGATGGAAAGTGCCGCGGCAGTTCATCCGAAGCGTGCCCCAATTGCTTGCACATATCGCTCGTCGATCTGAGTCGAAGACGCTAGCCGCGTGCCTGACCGAGCAGCAGAATTCGTTTGCCCGTTCGCTGGTGGAGGGCGGCCGGTATTCCAGCATGAGTTCCGTTTTTCAACACGGCCTGGAACCGCTTCGCCAAAAGACCGAGACCGTCGAAACGGCAGCGCTTCGCGAATTGGTCCAGCGGCGATTGAACGGACCAATGATTTCTGCGACGGAAATGGAAATTCGCGTGGCGGGAATGATCGAGCGGAGAGACGGGTTGTTCGTGTGGACTCTTGAATATTCTGAGGATGCCGAACGCGATTTCGAGTTGATCTTCGATCATCTGTTCGACGCCTATGTCGAACTCGGGGAAGCGCCTGACGAGGCGGTGGAGCGTACTGCTGAACGGGTCAACAGATTGCGTGTCGAAATCGATCGTCTCGTCGATACGCCCTGTATCCCCGATATTCTTGCCGGGATCTTGCGGGCTTAGTTTGCGAACAAAATGCCGTCATGTCGGAGTATGCCGGTATCAGCTGACCAATAAGTTGAGGAGCGGCCGGAGCAATCCCGCTTTATCCAGCGCGTACACGTTATCAATGGCTTCGCAAGCACTGCTGTCTCCCACGACAGGGCTCGCAAGCCGTAAGAACTTGCCCTCGAGAGCTGATTTCCGCATGGGGTTACTTGCCTCTCCCTCCGCAACGTCTACGTGCCTTTCAAAGCTCTGCCCGTCGCGCAACTGCAAGCAAGCGCTTGCGGCGTGAGCGCTTTGAGGTGAGGCGTGGATGGTATGTGGCCTCAGCTCGATACTGTCTTGAAACCGCCCGGCGATCTCGTCATTGAGCCAGTCATCCACGAACCAGTCGGGACCCGGCTCAACGCCGAATACGGCCATAGCGATGGCGTGCGGTGCGCTGAACTGCGCTGCCCACATGTGCCGCGGACGCGCCTCGCTAAATGGCGGTTCGCACAAAATCGGAGGTGCGGTCACGACCAGCTTGGCGTGCAAGCCGTCGGCGGGATCAATGCCGGCCATCCGGACGACGTCGCGGCTGGCTTGGACACTGCTTTGGATGAGCCGACAGCAACTGAAGGGCTTGAAGCCAACCCGGAGAATTTCGTAGGCACCACCCAAGTCGTTGGTCAATCGATCGAAACGGCACTCGTCGGCGCCCGCCATCCGCCAGAAACCTGCCTCCCCCTCGAAGACATCCAAAGGCCCCTCGTAGCCGGCAGCGGCAAGGCGCGCGGCCAAGACGCCCATTTGCGCGGCCATGCCGAAGTTGTTCTTCGCCATCGATGGCGTGTCTCCGTAGACGGTCTTCATGACGGACGCGACTGGCGCATTCGTAGCGGCGATCGCGATTGCATGCGCCGCTCGTCCGGCGTCGAGACGCATGAGTTTCACGGCCGCGGCTGCTGCACCGAATATCTGCCAAGTCCCATGGCCGTGAATCGCCTTTCTGGGCTGGACGTGAGCCAGTGAGATGCCAACGCGGCAGCTCACTTCATAGCCGGTGATCACGGCCTCGAGTAATTCTGTGCCCGAACACTTCGTGTGCTCAGCGACCGATAAGGCTGCTGAAATCACCGTGGCTCCGGGGTGGCCCTTCTCGTAGATGTCGTCGAAGTCGAGCGCATTGATCAAAGTTGCCTTGACGAAGGCGGCAGCCGCCGGTTCGGCACAGCCACTGACAGGTCTGCCGGAGGAGGGTGCGACCTGGCTGTCCGCCCGCAGCACCTCGAGCATGCCAGCCATCGGCAGCTGATGCCCTCCGAACAGGCAGCCAAGCGAGTCCAGGAGGCAGAGCTTGGCCTTGTCGATGACGTCGCCGGGAACGCGAGCGAGTGCTTCCTCGGCGATATAGCTGCCGAGCGTTTGCGTGATAAAAGCGGTCATATCTGGTGTCCGATTACCCGAGGATGGAGATTGGAGGTCCATTTTCAGGGGGGCGTTGTCTACGTGCTACTAGAAGAAATTGGTGCCCCCAAGGTCTGCACAGGCGAGCTGCAGGAGGAATTGCAGCGCTCACCGCGGCTGCAACCTCGGTAGACGCGTGCCTGATCGACAAACGAAACCTTGTGCGACGCGGCGGGAATGAGATTGCGAACTGCCGCCACACGGTCGAGATCGAGGTGTGCGGAAACCAGGCCGACCTGATCGACGGCGCGGGCTATGACCTGTCCCCAGGGGTCGCAGACGAGAGAGTTGCCGTAGGTGAAACGGCGATCTCCGTCCGCTGCAGTGTAGCCTCCGCATTGACCACAGGCGACGAAATAGACCTGATGCTCGATCGCGCGTGCACGGCAGAGCACTTCCCAGTGGTCCTTGCCGGTCTGTAACGTGAAGGCCGCGGGTAGAATGAACACATCCACGCCGGCGTCTGCGAGCGCATCAAAGAGCCGGGGGAATCGGAGATCGTAGCAGATGGCACAGCCGATCCTGAAGCCGTCGGCTTCGTAGACGAATAGGCTTTCTCCAGGCGCAACGGTGGCGGATTCTCGATACTTCTTGCCATCTGGCGCCTCGATGTCGAACAGGTGAACTTTGCGGTAGCGGCCCACCTCGTTACCGTCCGGATCAAAGACGACCGTTGTGTTGTAGATCTTTGAACTTCCATCAACCCTTTCGAGCAAGCTGCCGCCGTGGATCCAGACTTTTTGCCGGGCGGCGAACGCCTGCAACATGCGATAGGCGTCGCCGCCCGGCATATGATCAGCCGCCGCCAGTTTTTCCGCCACCGTGCCGCCGGACCAGTCGAAATGTTCCGGAAGAACGATGAGATCTGGTGTATCGCGTGCGATTGACAGCTGCATCAGGCTCTCGGCCGCGCGCAAATTGCTGTCGCGGTCGGGCTGGGAGTTCATCTGGACGAGGGAAATCTTCATTACACGATCCGATCCAATTCGAAGATGGAATGGCCGGCCTCAAGGTAGGGCCGGAGCTTAAGGGAACGTTGTTGGCGCTCGAGGGCAGTGTCGGCGATGCAGCGCATATCGGAGGGATCGGCAACGAAGACACCCTCCGTATCTGCCAGGACCGCATGCCCGGGCAGCACGGCCGCCCCGCCACAGGCGATCGGGACGTTGATCGCGCCACCGATCTGGTGCCGGCGGCTGGTTGTCTTGGACGAGACTCCGCGACACCAGACCGGGAAGCGGCTGGCGCGGATCTCCTCGATGTCGGTGCAAGGACCATCGACGATAATGGCGACGGCGCCACGCGCTCGGGCAGCAGCAACGACACCGCCGCCGACGCAGGCAACGTCGTCCCGGTCGACCCGGGAGATGACGAGAACATCTCCCGGGCGGAGCAGATCGATTGCCGTATAGATGACGGCTCCATCGCGGCCGGGCGCGGCGACCGTGACTGCCGTTCCAATTGCCTTGGCCGGAAAGACCGGCGCAATTCCTGCCCCAACAAATCCAAGATATTCGAAGTGGCCGATGGTTGCGGTTTCGACACCCTCCAGCAGTGTTCGCAGTGCGTCTGGTATCGCTTCAGGTTGTTTCTTAATCTTGTATGGCTGGGTCATCGACGAGACTCCGATCTGCCCTATGGTTCACAAATCAGACCGGGCGCTCGCCGGATGTCGTCGTCCGATGCATGATCCGGATGGTATTCGGGTCGAATGAATCGCGCCGGTGCATTGTGCAACGGTTGTCCCACATCACGATGTCGCCCACGCTCCATTTCTGGACGAAGACTTCAGGCGCGTTGGTGGTGTGCTCCCAAAGCCTTGAGATCAGGTCGTTGCTTTCATCGAGCGGCATGCCGACGATCCACGCCCCTTCCGACGTTCCACCCAGATAAAGCGCCTTGCGGCCCGTCTCGCTATGAGTTCTGACCAACGGATGGACAACGCCACTCCACTCCCGAAAATCCGTGCTCGTCGGTTCGCCTTTCCCGAGGCGCAACTTGCCCGTCTTGTCGTAGACATTCTGGAAGAAGATTTGCCGCCCCTCAACGGCCCTGCCCAGCTCCTCAGGGAGCGTTTCGAAAGCCTGGTAGGTTGACAGAAAATACGTGTCGCCGCCGGAAGGGGGAACCGCGATCGCCCTGAGGATGGCGCCGGCAGGTGGGCGCTCGTAGAACCATGTGTCCGTGTGCCACGTCGCTTCGCTGTTGCCGAGCGCGCCGCTCGGCTTGCCGTCCTTCATCACATTGCTGATCACCAGGATTTCGCGATGGATCGGGTGTCCGCCTTCCTGCAATTGCTTGGGATGGATGACGAAATCACCGAAGTGACGGGAGAAGTCGACCTGCTGCTGGTCTGTGATATCGGTCGCCCGAAAGCGGACGACGCCATATTGCAGCCAGTGGGATCGAACCGCCGCAATGTCCGCGTCGTCGTAGCCGGAGAAATCGAACCCGACGATGTCTGCGCAGACGTTGCTGTCATTCTGGATTGCCGAAACTCTTGTTTTCATGTGTATCTTTCGCCTCCGTGTGGGAAGATCCCGGGCTCGGGATCACATCGAGCTTAGCGGAGTGATAAATCGATATTCCAATATCAATTCTTTCGCATTGATAATGGATAGTAATAAATCTCGCTATTGCTCCAGCAGTTGGACAGCGGAATGCGCGATGGCGAGGTCTACGCGGCAGCCGGCCGAGAGCTTCTCGAGGCGGGTTGAGCGGATCATGGACTTCAAGGTGATCCCGCCATCGACGAGCATCCAGGCCTCGAGATAGGCGCCCAGATTGACGACCTTTTGGATGGTACCTGTCAGGCGGTTTGCAGGCTCGTCGAGCGCCCCTGCCGCATCTGCGAGCCTGACGGCCTCCGGTCTGATGCAGCAGAAGCGCACATTGTCAGGAGCGACGTCGTCTCCCCGCGCGGCTGTGAGCACCGCCTTTCCCGCGCCGAGGGATACCTTCAGGTTCCGATCGGTCCCGGTCTCTGCGGATGCCGGGAGGATATTGGACTTGCCGATGAAATCCGCTACGAAGGAGGTCCTCGGGCGGCCGTAGATGTCCGCGGGCGCTCCTTCCTGCGCGACCACTCCGCCCTGCATGACGATGATCCGGTCGGACATGGCCATCGCCTCTTCCTGGTCATGTGTGACATAGATGAAGGTCATGCCGAGATCTTCCTGGATCTCTTTCAGCTCGACGCGCATCGCTTCCCGGAGCTTAAGGTCAAGGTTTGAGAGCGGCTCATCGAGAAGCAGCACCGACGGTGAGGGCGCAATCGCCCGAGCGACCGCGACCCGTTGCTGTTGGCCCCCTGAAAGTTCCTTCGGATAACGATCCTCAAAGCCCTCGAGACGCACACTTTTCAAGGCTCGTGAGACACCGTCGGCGATTTCCTCGCGGGGCCGGCCCTGCATCTTTAGGCCAAAGCCGACATTCTGGGCGACCGTCATATGCGGGAAGAGTGCGTAGTTCTGGAAGACCAGTCCGATTTTCCGGGCTTCCGGCGGGACGCCTTCCTGATCGCGACCGCGAATTCGGATCTGCCCGCTAGAGGGCGCTTCAAATCCGGCGATCATGTTCAGGGTCGTCGTCTTGCCACATCCGGACGGACCAAGAATGCTGACGAATTTTCCCTTCGGGATGGCAAGGCTGATATCGTCGACGATCCGGTTTGCACCGAACTGCTTGCTGACGGAAAGGAGTTCAATATCGATGGTGGTCATTTGCTACCCCCGTGGAATTGGGCGGAAAAGCCGCCGATCTTTTCGAAAAGGATGATTGCGCCAAGGATGAAGAGGAGTGACGCGACGTTCACTGCCGCAAGCACCGGATCCAGGCTGTATTCGAGATGGTTGATGACGGTAATCGGAAGTGTCGTCTGGCCGGGTCTGACCAGGAAGACGGAGAGCGGGATGTTGTTGAAGGAAATGATGAAGGCGAAGGTCATCCCCGAGAAGAGGCCGGAGCGGATCAGCGGCAACAGCACATATCTGATCCTCCGCGTGACACTGGCGCCTAGTATGCGTGCCGCGCGGTCAAGGCGCTTGTCGAAACCGAACATCGCGGTGGCCGCCATGCGCACGACGTAGGGCAACGTCAGGATGATGTGAGCCATGACAAGGCCGGGCGTTCCGAGCAGGTCGTAAAGTCCAATCGAGGACAGAAAAAGAACGACCGCCACGCCCTTGACGATTTGTGGGACGGACATGGGTGACAAGAGGAACGCCATGATGGCGGTGTGCCCCGGACATTTTACGTAGGCGACGCTGTAGGCTCCAAGGACGCCGAGCAGTCCGCTTGCGAGCGACACGATGACCGCAAGTTCGACGCTGAGTAGAAACGGATCGAGCCAGCGGCTGTCCCAGAGCGCCGCGTACCATTGCAAGGTCCATTCGCTTGGCAGGAACGTCACGGCCGAAGTGGGACTGAAAGAGGCCGCGACGACGACGACCAGAGGAAGAGTGATGAAGGCCAGGATGGCGGCAAGCGCCATCCTGAACAAATATGTGAGCAGTCGGTTCATTGGAGCCTCCCGACATTAAAGGTGAAGTTTTTGGTGGAGGCGCGACTCCAGCCTGGATCCGATAAAGCCGGCGGCCAGCATCAGGATGAGCAGAACGTTCGCCATCACCGCCGCGAAGGGCCAGTCGAGATAGAACAGCACCTGCTCGTAGACCATTGTGGCCATGACTTTGAAGCCAGCGCCGCCCAGGAGGGCCGGGGTCGCATAAGCGCTTGCGGCCATGGTGAAGCCAATCAAGAAAGAGCTTACGATTCCCGGCACAGAGAGAGGCAGGATGATGTGCCGGATAACAGCAAGACGTGACGCGCCAAGAATTTGCGCAGATTTTTCCAGATTGGGGTTGATACCCTGGAGGCTCGTCAGAAGCGACAGCACGCCAAATGGCAGGATGACGTGAGTAAGCCCAACCACGACGCCGAAAAGGTTCTTCGACAAGGGCAAGGGTTCCGTGATCAATCCGGTCCATATCAGCGCGGAATTGATGAAGCCGCGATCTTCAAGAATGATGAGCCAGCCATAGGTGCGAAGCACGACCCCCGCCAGTTCCGGCGCAATGGCAAGCGCGAAGATGACCGTTCGCCAGCGCGATGTGGCGCGTGCCAGATAGTAGGCGAGGGGGTAGGCTAGGACGGTCACGCAGAGCGCAACGAGGCCCGACATCACGACGGTGCGGGCCAGGCCAACAAGGACCAGGTCGTTGCTGAAGAAGCGGCTATAGCTCGCAAGTGTCGGGCTGTCCTCCGTTTGACTTTGAAAGCTGATCCCGATCATCATGCCCATCGGTATCGCGAAAAAGAGCACAAGGACGAGCGACGGGGCTATCAGCGGCACAAGTCCCTTGACAGGGACCACGGCGCGCAGGGGCTTTGTCGGAGTGGAGCAAATAATGACGGCCATGATCTACCTCACTTGGCCGCCGCGACGACATCACGTTCCCATCGTTCGCCCCAGGCGGAGAGCCGTGTCGCGACCGCAGCGAGATCGGGCAATAGAAGGGCCTTCAGATCCGCCTCGGTGGTGATTTGCTTGGCACGGATATCGGCGGGCACCTCGATGTCGATCCTACCGCTGCCGACCTTGTAGCCGGTGACCCATGCCTCCTGGCTGGATTTCTCGAGAAAGAAGTTGACGAACTTGAGAGCTGCGTCTCGGTTCGCCGCGTGCTTCGGCACGTTCAGGGTTGCGACCAAGGGGATCGATCCTTCCTTCGGCAGGACATAGTCGACCGGCAAACCGCTATCGATGAGCAGTTGCGCGCGCCCATTCCAGAAGGGCATGGCCCAGACGTCGCCCCCTTTGATGTACGTTTCCATGACTGAGGATGATTGCTCAAAGCCGATCGACTGCCCGGCAAGCTTGGCCATGGCGGCAAAGCCGGGATCGACGTTCTCGAGTAGATCGCCACCATGGGCGACCGAGAAGATCTCCATCAGGTAGGCGGCCATCACGTTTTGGAATGTCGGCAGGATGATCTTGCCCTTGAGGCCATCATCCAAAAGCGCGTTCCAGGAGTTCGGACGCTCTGCCAGCTTGTCCGTCCGGTAAAGAAGCGAGAGATACTGCACTTCGTGAACCGCGCCGCAGGGACCAGCAACGCCGGCAATTACCGATGACAGATGCTCAAGATTGGGAACCTCCTCTGATGAGAATTCCTCAAGCAGGCCTTCCTTGCACCCTTCGAGCGATTGAGAAGCGGTCATTACGACGACATCGAAGCCAGGGCGGCCGTCGGTGGCCTTGATCTTGGCATAATCCTGGGAGGCCGAACCGACAGCGTCGTAGATTACCTCGATCCCGAATTTAGCCTCGAAAGGCTCAATGATCCGCTCCCGAATGATGGTTTCGTACGGCCCGCCATAGCTGTTGACGATGAGCGTTTCGGCGTGGCCGTTCGCAGCCAAAACCATTGATACGATCGCAGGTGCGCACAGCGCAGTGTACCTCATGACGATCCCCTTTGTTGGTGTTGTCGGTTCGGTGACATTGCGCCCGTCAGTCTTGCGATCTCCAATATTGATTTCCCGGTATTGATGCGGAAATCATATAAATTGTGTTGCCTTCGCTGGACTGGCGGGCGGCTTGCATCGGATTCGGTCTTGTGTGCCTCAAGCTCTATGAATCCGAGCGTTGGGTTTATGCGCGCTGCCATAGGCAGCCGCTCCGTCACCCCGGCTGGCAGATTTCGGTGACCAGGTTTGGATTGGATTTCAGGGATTTGAAGATATGAAGCCAGAACCGGTAATGGCTTTCGCGATTGAGGTCCCTGGCCTCGAACGCGCGCTTGGCCGCGGCGGTCACGGCGTCGCAGCCGTAAAACTCCATTGCAAGTTCCACAGCCGCCGCAACCGCGACGTCATGTTGTGCATCCGCCTCGGTTGACGGTTCAATTGCATTCTTCAATGGCTTCGACATGGCGACTCTCCTTTGAGAGTCCGGCGGGGAAATGTGGCCGGACGGTCTCACAGCGAAGATCGCGTCGTCCGGAAACACATGCCACTCATATCGAGCTGGTTGAATCTTAGCCTATTTCCCGCTCTGGGAGAAGTCAAAATTCTCCGCCGACATCGTTCATCGACCCCTTGGAGGCCTTGGGCCAACGCGGAGGAGATCTTGCCCTAGCTACTTTGACTGCCGCCTGACGAATTTTTCGTAACTCACGATTGCCGTGGCACGATGTTGGGGTTGCAGCAATTGGGAGTGGCACGCCATTCAACCGGAAATGACGCGGCTTGCGCGACACGCTCTAAGCAATTTGGCGAGAGACGTGTCGCATCCGAATCCGCCTAACAGGCCATTCAACGCCCCAAGTTCGGCGCGAGAGCCGTCCATACTTTGAGCGCGGCTCCCGGCAACCAGCTTCCTGATTGCAACTGGGGCGAACAAGTTCCATTGCGATCGGCAACGCAAGTGCCAAGACGGAGTTGAAGTCAGTACGCGGTCGCTGTGCCTTGAGTGTGGTTCGCTCTTCTCTTTCAATAGCGGAGATGGTCTAAAGGTTGTGGTTGGGAGACTTTTGAAGGGGCCAGCATCATGCGTTGTCCAAACACGTGAGCAATGAAGCCGGAAACTGGAGCTTCTGTCCGGATAAAGAACGTGAGGGGCGTTATGTTTCTGATCGACCGTGAACTGGAGGCACTCACCGCCTTTCGGCGCGACCTGCACCGGCGGCCGGAGGTCTCGGGCGAGGAGCGGGAGACGGCGGAAACGGTCGTCAAGGCGTTGGCTGAGACGAAACCGGATGCGGTGATGACCGGCCTTGGCGGGCATGGGGTTGCGGCGATCTATGAAGGACGCGAGCCGGGCCGAACCGTCATGGTGCGGGCCGAGCTCGACGGGTTGCCGATCGAAGAGATTTCCGAGATTTCCCATCGCTCGGAGATCAAGGGCAAAGGCCACCTCTGCGGCCATGACGGGCACATGACGATCCTGACGGCGCTGGCCAAAGGGCTCGGGCGCGAGCGGCCGGTGAGGGGAAGGGCGATCCTGATGTTCCAGCCGGCGGAGGAAAACGGCGCGGGTGCCGCGGCCGTGCTCGCCGACCCGAAATTTGCGGCAATCAAGCCGGATCTCGTCTTCGCGCTGCACAATTTTCCGGGCATCGGCTTTGGTCATGCGGCGCTTCGCAGCGGGCCAGTGAACTGCGCCTCGCGCGGCATGCGGATTTCGCTGTCGGGGAAGACGGCGCATGCCTCGACGCCGGAGGACGGCATTGCGCCGACCTTTGCTGTTGCCGCGCTGCTTTCCGGCCTGACGGCGCTCGGCAACAACGGGCCGCTCGACGACACCTATACGCTTGTCACGGTGACGCATGCGCGGCTCGGCGAGGCGGCCTTCGGCATCAGCCCCGGCTATGCCGAGATCTGGGCGACGCTCAGGACACTCACCGACGAGCGCATGTCCGACCTCGTGGCCCGCGCCGAGGCGCTGGTTGCCAGGGAGGCGGAGGCTGCCGGCCTGAAGGTGACGATCGGCTATGAGGACGTGTTCCACCAGTGCAGCAATGCGGAGGCGACGGTCACCGCGCTCGAACGCGCCATGGACGAGGAGGGCGTCAGCCACGACAAGGGCGAGGGCGTGCTGCCGATGAAGGGGTCGGAGGATTTCGGCCTTTTCGGGCGCGTGGCGCCAGCGGCGATGTTCTTCCTCGGCGCCGGCGAAAACCATGCGCGGTTGCACAATCCGGACTATGACTTTCCCGACGATCTGATCGGCATCGGCGCCAGGGTGTTCATGCGGGCGATCCGCAACGAACTGGGGTGAGAGCGGCGGGAGGTCGATTGCACGGCGGCTGTTGTGACGGCACTCTCTGACATTGCGCAGTTGCGGAGGAGAGCCGTTTCACGTCGCGTCGGATGTACGCTGAAGAGGAGCAAGGGATGAGGCAGTCCAGCATTCGTGTCGCGCTTTGCCTGGCGCTTGCCATCGCGGGGATGACCGCCGCTCATGCGGCGGATACGCCGGGTGCCGATGCTGTTCCTGAGCGGCAGCCGATCGAGAATGCCAGCCTGCAGGACTTCATCAAGGCCAATCCGGATTGCCTGGAATTCACCGATCAATGCTCGCACTGCGTTGTCGTAAACGGCATTGCCGAATGCTCGACAGTTGAGATCGCCTGCATCAAGCAGCAAATCCAATGCACCAGGCGGACCGCTAATTGATGCATCCTGGAAACAGGACGTATACAGGACCTCGTCGCTGACGAATACGCAGGGCGCCGACGGCATCGGCGATGTCAACGACGTCTCGGGCATGGTCAAGGACGCCTTCGGGCGGCACGATCCAGAGGTTGATCGCGCCTTGAGCTCATTTCAACGCACGCCGTGCGGAGATGTAAATTTGGAAGCTAGGCTGAGCCCAATTCCAATTCCGCCAGCCGCTCCTGACAGATTGTCTCGACGAGGCGGTGGAGATGTTCCGTCCGGCCGAGGAGCCAGGCGAGTGCTTCTTCGGTGACCTCGAAGTGCTTGGAGTAACGGGCCTTCACATAGGCTTCGTTGAGAATGTTGTACCAGGCGGTAAAGCGATGCTGGTCCCGCGGCCAAGCCTCGACGAGCCGTTGATCCCGATCCTCGGCGAGACCGCGGAGAAATTTGAGGTTGTGCGACGGCGGGCTGTAATTGGCTAGTGTGAGGAGCAGGCAAGAATAGGCTGTCTCTACTGCCTGGTGCAAATTGAACGCTGCATGACTTCTCTGTTCGTCAGAGATAGCGTACCGAGCCAACTGACAAAAGTACTTCGCGCTCGCACATTGTCTTTCGAAATGCTCCTTTGCGACCCTGAGCGCGTCGGCAGGCGAGAGTCGTTTCGGCTCGGCCAGTGGCCGGTCGTCGAGTTCGTAGAGCACGATGCCCTCGCGCAGAATGTCGACGAAGAAATATTGCCCGTCCGCAAGGAAGTTGTTCACCTCTCGGGCGCCATGGACGATCAGCCCCACCGGCGTCGACACCGCCTTGTCCCACATCAACCGGTCGGTTGCCTTATCCCAGTATTCCGGTTCTGCGAGCTTCTTCGAATTGACGATGACGAGGATGTCGTAGTCGGAGCGGTAACCCTTCATCGTATGCGGTTCATCGACCCACGTTCCGCGGGCGTAGGAACCGAACAGGATAATCTTCAGGATCCGGCCGCGTTTCTTGAAGTCGGCCGAGCCACCCTCGAGCGCATCGGCAAACTCCTCGTGGATGATCTCCACAACGCGGGCAAGCTCGCGCTGTTTCTTCTCGGGAAGATGTTCGAGGCTCGTTTTCATATTCAACCGATAGGATAAAGACGACTCGCCGTCTACTACCGAAATTCATGGGCATTTGATTATAAAAAAACAGCATATTGATATACAGAGGAAATTAATGAATGATCTACCGGCTTGTAGATTGATTGCGCGGATGCAGAGGGCCGGGAATGGAACTCCGTCAGATGAGATGTTTTGCGACGCTGGCTGAGGAGCTTCATTTCGGCCGCGCCGCGGCGGCGCTGTCTATGGCGCAACCTGCCCTCAGCTTGCAGATCCAGGCGCTGGAAAAGGAGCTTGGCGTCCAGCTTCTCATTCGCTCGACGCGCCGTGTTCAACTGACAAAACCCGGCGAAGTGTTCTACGAGCGGTGCATTCGTGTTCTGCGGGAAATCGAAAGCAGTTCAGCGATCGTCCGGGCCGTTGCAGGCAAGAATGTCGATCGGATCACGATTGGAACCATATATCCTGCGACCTTCGGTGTCTTGCCGCTTTTTCTGAGCAAGCTCGGCAAGCGATTTCCCGATATCCAGATTCACGTGAGTAGCGGTTCCACGGATGCAATCATCCGCGACCTGGAGAAGGGCCGAATCAACCTCGGCTTTATCCGGCCGGTCGAAAACATCGGGTCGCTCCGTTGGCAGAGCATCGCCAACGAACGATATCTTCTGGCAGTGCCACTTGGCGGCCGGCTTGAGACGGCGGAAACCGTCACAATGAGCGATCTGAAACGGGAGCGAATCATCTCCTTTTCCCGCTCAAATCTAACTTACACGGAAAAGTACTTCTTCGAGCAGTTCAGAAAATTTGGCCTTCTCGATCAGGTTGCCTGCAGTTGCGACGACACACTCTCCTTGGTTTCGCTGGTCGCGGCCGGGATGGGCGTGGGTTTCGTGCCGGAATGGACCAGGGATTTGCCACACCAGTCGTTTCGCCTTCGGGAAGTGGAGGGGGTGGATTTCACGATCGGCATGGGGCTTGCCTGGAACAAGGAGGACCCTACCGCGAACCGTGAAGAGATCGTAGAAATTGCCCGTACGCTGGCAGCGGCATCAAGATCGCTTAAAGCTGTGGGCGACTATTCCGGAAGAAACAACACCAAGCGCCGTCTGCCGGCGCACGGCGACTAGAGTAGGCACCGCCAGGGTTGGCGACGAGGTCCTCGGACCTTCATATTGAAGGCGAGTTGAGGCAGGAGCACAACTCCCCGGCTGCTTCGCACGCCGGTCTATGGGAACCGACGAAAGGTCCAGACTGTTGCTGGGCCGAGCATTGCTTCAGTAAGACGAGAGGGCAAAAAAAGGAGGAGAAGGTGAAGAGCTGGTTTCAGAAGCTAACTGATGTTTCCGCCGTGGCGCGTACCAAGGAGATGTTCAACGAAGCGCTCACCGAGCTCGCTGAAGAACTCGGCTTCGAGTATTACGCCTACCTTAATCTTCAACCAATCGGAACATTCGCCGTGTCGAATTATCATCCCGAATGGCAAGATTGGTATTTCTCCAAGAGCTTCAACGAGATCGATCCGGTAATCCAGATTGCCAGGGCCACGATGAAAGCGTTCACTTGGTCTTCCGAAAATTCAAGAACTGCCAGATCGAGGCGCGTTCGGCAGTTTTATCTGGATGCCGCCGGTTTTGGCATTCGGTCGGGTATCACCATTCCGGTCGCGACTGCGTTCAGACGTATGGCAATGCTGACAATGGCCTCGCGCGAGACTTCCCTTTCGCTGAAAAGGGATATCGATCCGGTAGCAGCCGCCGCGGCGGTCGCCCAGCTTCATGTGCGGATCGAGCAAACGGACATTGAACCCACAGCAAAACTGAGCATCGGCCTGACCGCTCGACAGGCGCTTATGCTCAAGTGGGCGTCCGAGGGCAAGTCCATGAGAGAAATTGCCGCCATCGAGAACATGAGCTACTGGAACGTCAACTTCCACATGAATAATGCGCGCAGGAAACTCAATGCCTACTCGCTCCCGCAGGCGACGGCGCTGGCGACGAAGCTAAAGCTGATTTGAAGCCAAACGCATCGCCGCCAAGCATCTGAAGTCGAAGTTTTAAGGAGCGCAGATGAAGGCGGAGAACAAGCGCGCGGAGCGTCTAAGGGCGATTTCGCGTGAACGGCTTGAGGCGCTTGTGCTCGAACGCGCCGGGAGAGACGAGGGTTTTGCCCTTTGGCTCGATGCCAGATTCGCGGTTGCGGTGGCTGACGAGGCAAGCACGCTGCTCGATCCGGTGCCGTTTCGTCGTCGCGCCGAAGCGCTTTTCTGTTCGACCGCTTCGGGGCGGCATCGGCACAGCTGGGGCGAGCGGGCTGCGGGTAACGATGAAGCGGCGCTCGAACAACTGATTGACGCGGCTGAACCCTTTCTTGCCGCAGGGCGCGGCGCCCATGCATTGTCGATCTTGAAGCCCGTGGCCTCGGGGCTGGCCGCATATTGGCCGGAAAATGCCGATTGGGATGAAACCCCGCGCGAGTTCTTTCCCCGGCTTGACCAATTGATCGCTCAAGCCGCCCTCATGGATGGTGTCTCACAGGAGGCGCGCGATGACCTCGCCGACGAATTGGCCGACTGGCAGGGTGAACTCGCAGAATTCGGCGCCAACGATGCCTTTGCTACTGCCATTGCAGCTTGCATGCAGGGCTGGGACGAGCCAGGCCTTAAGGCGACGCTCGCAGGGCTTGGGCAGAGCTGGCCGCCCGGGGGAGGTAACGATCCGCTCGATGACGATCTGACGCGCGCCCGACTCGCCGCGCTCGAAGCCATGGGGCGTACTGAGCATTTCCTCAATCTTTCCCGTGCCGCGAGGTTTCACTGCGATCATGTTGTGAAGCTGGCGCAGACGGGACGTGTCGATGAGGCGGTCGCCCTCGCCCATGTGCGCCTGGCGACACATGGTGAAGTCATGCGGCTTGCCGAGGCCGTCGCTGCTGTCGGCGGGGTGGATACCGCGATCGACCTTGCCGCCTGGGGGCTGTCGCGAGACGGGCGCGGCGAAGGTGACGAAAATTGGCGTCACAGAACGGGAAGGGCAATGCTGGCCCGCTGGCTGCGCGAGAAGGCGCATGAGGCGGGCAACCGGGATATGATGTTCAGGGCAGCGCGCGTAGCCTTTGAGGAAAGCCTTGCACGTGAAGATTTCCGCGTGGCCGAGAAACTCGCCGGTCCGTCGGACTGGCCGAAATTGCGCGAAATGCTGCTTGCGACGCTGATGGCCGCACCTTACGCCAATGAGCGGATCGAGATCCTGCTCGACGAGGACTTGGTCGCCGACGCCGTTGCTTGCATAAACCTGCAGGAAACGCGCTTCTTCAGTTCGCGTGACCCGACGCTCAGTCGGCTTGCTGAACGGGCATTGGCCGATCACCCCGATTGGGTGATTGTCCTTGCCTGCCGCATGGCCGATCCGATTATGTCTGAAGGAAGATCAAGTCGCTATGAGACGGCCGCGCTGTGGCTCGGCATTGCCGCACGCGCGCATAAGGTTTGCGGACGGTCCGACCAGTGGCTTGAGCACCTTGATGGGCTCATCGAGCAGCACCGGCGCAAGCACAAACTGCGACCGTTACTGGAAGGGCTGCGGCGTAGGGCCAGGTGAATAGCGTACCTCTTTGGGAATCTGCCTCAGTAAGTGAATACCGCGATGCAGGCATTCGCCCGCTGGCCGTCGAACAGCAGATCTGGATGGCCGAATTGAAGTTTTTGGCCCCCCAAACTAACGCCTTCTTGGCGGCCACGACCAAAGGTGGCCCCGACCCAACGCCGCCGCCGTGGGCCGTTGTTAGTGTCGCAAAAAACTTACTACGTTCCAGGTTTTCGCTGCTCCGGGCTTAACCTTAGGCGATCGAAAACGTCCGAGCAGAACTCAAACTGCCTCGCAGTTCCTCGTCCCATCGAGTTCTTCACAATCGTTTCGGTCAATATGCCCCGCTCAATGAGAGGATCGATCGATTCCGCCACAGCGTTGCGCGTCAGCCCGGTAATTCGGCTTATATTCGAGAGGGTTAGCTTTTCGTGGTTTTGATGCATCATATAGAGCACCGTCATCATCCCGACCTGCTTCAAACGCGATTGCGGCGTCTCTCCCTCAACCGGTTTGTCGAAAACTTCTTGCAAAGCGTAAGCCGAAAACAGCTGGCTCTGCCAATGAACATTGAGTGTGCTTGTCATTTTTTATACTATCAGTTATATGATTGTAAAACGCGTCGCCAATTTGCGCTGCTTGTTAGGATTGCACACAATCGCGTCAGTGAAGGGTGGTGGTCATGAATAAGTCTCTCGCACGGGCATTTGTCGCTGCAGCCAGTCTAGCGCCATTCTATCCTGTTTTCGACAGTAAAGCGCGCGCGGCTGAATGGGGTTGCCAGGTTATCCTGTGCCTTTCCAATCCGAGTGGTCCGACGCAATATGCGGAGTGCCGGGCGCCAATCCACAAGCTCTGGCGCGCACTTGCAAAAGGGCACTCCTTTCCCACCTGCAGCGGCGTTGGGTTTCAGACCTCGGGTCCCCGATCGGAGCCCTATTACTGTAATAACGGTTATCGCCTGACGACGCGGTATGGAGACCGCGGGCTCGAAGTGAGTTGTATCTCGACCACGCCACAGACCGTCTCGAACGCTGAATGCTACCCCAACGATGATCGGATGACATCGTCGACAGCGTGGCGGCGGAGAGACGGCCGTAGGCCATGCCAGCGCTACGTGACGACGCGACCGAATGTCCGCCCGCAACCCCATTACATCGACGTGACCATCGACGGTGTTGGCAAGCAACGAGTGTGGTACTGAGCATGCCAGTTGATTTCCTCGATTTAGCGCAAACGTGCGCGCCCATAGTTGCAGCCGAGACACTCGCCGCCATCGTCAGCCTTGAAAGCCGGTTCGAACCCTTCGCCATCCGGATCAACAGCGGCGCACCACTCTCCAGGCAGCCCACGACCAAGGTGGAGGCGATCGCAATCGCCACGTCATTGGCAGCCGGCCGGCAGGACATCCAGCTCGGTCTCGGCGGCATCGGCATGGAAGAACTCCGCAAGCTCAACCTTTCGATTTCAGATGCCTTCGACCCGTGCCTCAACCTTCGGGCCACGGCGACCACTCTCGACGGATATTACCGGCTGGCGGTGAAAGCCGGAGCGGACCCGAACCGGGCCGAACAGGTGATGCTGCACTCATACTACGGACGGGACGATCCCTCTATCGGCGCGATGGTCCGGTACGATGAGCAGGTCCGCCGGGAAAGAAGCCGGCTCGCCAGAAACATCACGACTCTCATGATCGAAGATGGTGGGCGGGAGAGGGAGCTCAACGAAGCGCCTCTTGTCGAGGCGATCGACGCTGCCCGCAAGGACGAGGCCCAGGCTGATCGAACGGTGTCGGTGCCGTCCTGGGACGTTTTCAGTTCGAGACGGAGGTCCTCCGTCCTCGTGTTTCAGAATAGTCAAATGGAGGAGAGTGAATGATTTTCAGCGCCCGTATCCGCCCAATCGCCGCATCCGCCGTCATGGCAGTGGCCATCGTTACATCCATGGTCGAACCTGCTTTCGCGCAGGCCGCCGGCATCGAGACCGTGCTGCAGAACATTGTCGATATGCTGACCGGCAATATCGCCAAGCTTCTGGCCGTCATCGCGGTGATCGTGATCTGCATTGCCTGGATGTTCGGCTACATGGATCTGAGGCGCGCAGGGTTCTGGATCATCGGCATTGGCGGCATCTTCGGCGCTACCGAACTCGTGAACACCATCGTCGGAAGCTGACGCCATGGCAAGTTCGCGGCCAATCCTTGAGGAAGACACGCTGTTCATCGCCTGCACCCGGCCGGCAATGATCGCCGGCGTGACGATGGAAGCCATGGGCGTGAATATCATGCTGACGACCATCCTCTATATCGTCGCAGGCTCGGTCGCCTATGCGCTCGTTGGCGTCGTCTTCCATCTGCTGTTTCGCGCACTCGTCAAACACGACCACAACATGTTCCGCATCTTGCTGGCCTGGGTAGAGACACGCGGTCGGTCCCGCAACAGCGGCTATTGGGGCGGAGCGACGCTTAGCCCCCTGAAGCTCGCGCGCAATTACGACGAAAGGGACTTCGGACTTGCCTAACCTCGCCACACTCAGATCTCGCGAACTCGGTCCTGAGACCTTCATCCCCTACGTCCGCCACGTCGACGAGTCGACAATCGCGCTCGATTCCCGGGCACTGATGGTGATGATCGCATTAGAGGGCGTCTCTTTCGAGACCGCGGACGCCCTCGATCTGAACGCTCTCCATCGCGACCTCAATACGCTCTATCGGAACATCGCCGACGAGCGGCTCGCTTTGTGGACCCATCTCATTCGCCGCCGGGACGGCGACTATCCCGTGGGCACTTTCACGACCGCATTTTCGGCCGCGCTCAACGACAAATACCGCGAGCGCATGGTGGGCGAAGATCTGTTCCGGAATGATCTTTATCTTACGATCCACTGGTCTCCTGCACGCGACCCGGCCGACAAGGCAGCGACGTTCTTGTCGCGTCTGTTGCAGTCCCGTCGGGCGGGTGTCGAATTGGACGAGGAGGCTCTCAAGCAGCTTCGAGACAAGGTCGTCGACGTTACGGCCGCGTTGAAGCGTTTCGATCCCCGCGTGCTGTCGCTTTACGAGCACAGAGGCCTGATCTTCTCGGAGCCGAGCGAGGTGCTGCACCAGCTCGTCGGCGGCCGGCGGGAGCCGGTTCCACTGACGGAGGGTCGCATCGGCTCAGTGATCTATTCCGATCGGGTCATCTTCGGCCGCGAGACGATCGAGATTCGCCACGAGGCCGAAAGTCGCTTTGCCGGCATGCTGAGTTTCAAGGAATATCCGGCCAGAACTCGGACCGGCATGCTCGACAGTGTGCTCACCAGTCCTTTCGAAGTAATTCTGGCGCAATCCTTCTCCTTCGTATCGAAGGCGGACGCCCGCGTCATCATGGGCCGCAAGCAGAACCAGATGGTCAGCAGCGGCGACAAGGCGTTCTCCCAGATTGAGGAGATCGATGAAGCGCTGGACGATCTGGAGTCCAATCGTTTCGTACTTGGCGAACACCATCTGACGCTTGCCGTCTTTGCTCGGTCGGTGAAGGAGCTGATCGACAATCTCGCCAAGGCACGCGCCGGTCTGACCAGTGGTGGTGCAGTTGTTGCGCGTGAGGATCTCGGCCTTGAGGCTGCCTGGTGGGCGCAGTTGCCGGGCAATTTCCGTTATCGCGCCCGGTCCGGCGCGCTCACGTCCCGCAACTTCGCGGCGCTCGCGCCATACCACTCCTACCCGATCGGTCGGAAGGACGGCAACGAATGGGGACCTGCCGTTGCCCTTTTCAAGACGGCGTCGGGGTCACCGTACTACTTCAATTTCCATTATGGCGATCTCGGTAACACATTCGTCTGCGGACCGTCCGGTGCCGGCAAGACCGTGCTCTTGAACTTCTTGCTGTCCCAGCTCGAGAAACATGACCCGCATGTGGTGTTCTTCGACAAGGACAGGGGAGCTGATCTCTACGTGCGCTCCGCCGGCGGCACCTATCTGCCGCTCAAGAATGGTGCCCCGTCCGGGTGCGCTCCCCTGAAGGCACTTGAACTGACGCCGGAGAACAAGGTGTTTCTCACGCGCTGGATCGGCAGGCTTGTCGGTTCGGCAACACGGGAGCTGACTGTGACCGAACTCCGCGACATCGCCTCGGCCATCGACGGCCTTGCCGACCTGCCGGTGGAGCGCCGGACGATCGGCGCACTCAGGACGTTCCTCAACAACACCGATCCCGATGGTATCGCCGCGAGGCTGCGGCGGTGGGAGAGAGGAGGGCCGCTCGGTTGGGTCTTCGATAACATCATTGAGAACATCGGCTTCGGCGGCAAGTTTGTCGGCTATGACATGACCGACTTCCTCGACAACGAGGAAATCCGCACGCCCCTGATGGCCTACCTCTTCCACCGGGTCGAGCAGCTGATCGATGGCAGGCGCATCATCATCGTTATCGATGAGTTCTGGAAGGCGCTCCAGGACGAAGGGTTTCGCGATCTCGCACAGAACAAGCTCAAGACGATCCGCAAGCAAAACGGCCTTATGCTCTTTGCTACGCAGAGCCCGCGCGATGCGATCGTATCGCCGATCGCTCATACGATCATCGAGCAATGTCCGACGCAGATATTCCTACCGAATGCCCGCGGTAACCACGCCGACTATGTCGACGGCTTCAAGCTCACCGAGCGGGAGTACGAACTCATTGCACGCGAGCTCTCCGTCGAGAGCCGCCGATTCATATTGAAGCAAGGGCACAATAGCGTCGTCGCGGAACTGAACCTCGGTGGTTTCGACGACGAACTCGCCATCCTCTCAGGCCGCACCGCGAATGTCGAACTCGCCGATACCATCCGCACAGAAGTTGGCGACCGGCTCGCGGATTGGTTTCCGATTTTTCAGCAAAGAAGGAGTTTGAGCTAATGGCTTCCTATCGAATTCACGGCGCGGTAATGACCGCCGCGCTCATTCTCTCCGCCGGCACGGCAGCCGGGCAGGGGATCCCGGTGATCGACCGGACCGCGATCGCCAAGCACCTCGAGAGTATCGCCCAACTGAAAGCCCAGCTCGATGTGCTCAACCAGCAGATCGAGCAGGCGCAGCAGCTTTACGGCTCACTCAACAAGATCACCGACATGGCGGATGTTGCCGGCGTCTTGAACGATCCTGCCGTCCGCAAGGCGCTGCCCGGGGACTTTAACGTCATCGAGGGGCTGTTGAAAGGAAGCGGCACGGGCGTGTTCGGCGATACGGCCTCAAAGTTCCTTGAGGGGAATTCGACCTATCGGACCAGCGCAGATGACTTCTACGCGCAGGAGCTTTCGCGCATTCAGAACAAGCATGCCGGGCAGATGAGCCTAGCGCAGCAGATCTACGATGCCGCGGCCAAGCGCGTCGATGGCATTGACCAGCTGCGCGAGAAGATTTCGACGGCGGGCGATGCCAAGGACATTGCCGACCTTCAGGCGCGACTTCAGGCGGAAACAGCTTTCCTCCAGACCGATATACTGCGTATGGAGGCCCTCCGAATGGTCCAGCAGGCTCAGACCCAGATTGACGAGCAGCGCAAGGCGGAAGACTGGCGCCGGCGCCTGGACGCAATGGGGGCGGCACTGCAATGAAGAGGCATGTCGTTCTTCTAGCTGTCCTATTGGTCAGCTGCTCCGAGCAAGCCGAGCGAATCTACACTGTCGACGAACTCATGGCCGACGAGGCGCTCCTGTCCGAAATCATCGCGACGTGCCGCAACAATCCTGGTGAATTAGGCAATACCCCGAATTGCCAAAACGCAGCAGCCGCAGACTTCAAGGCCCGTCTTAAACGGATGTGAAAGGTACTTTGGAGGTTGAGGCATGTATCAGGTCTTTGCCTTTGTCGACGAGCAGTTCAAGGCTCCGCTGGAGACCTTCGTCTCCGACGGGACCTCGAACGTCTCAGAGTGGATTTCGGGCCCCCTGACAGCAGCGATCACACTCTATGTCGTGCTTTACGGCTATCTCGTGCTCCGCGGCTCGGTCCAGGAACCGATCCTCGACTTCGCATTTCGGGCGATCAAGCTAGCAATCATCGTGATGCTGGTGAGGGACGCCGACGAATACCAGACCTATGTCACCGACATCTTCTTCGAGGGATTGCCGCGTGAGATTTCGCAGGCGTTGAACGCGGGCGCAGCACCAAGTGCATCGACCTTCGACAGCCTGCTCGACAAGGGGCACGCGTGTGCCAAGGAGATCTGGGCCCGCGCCTCCTGGCCGGTCGATGTCGTGACAGGCATCGGCGGCATGATGGTCATTGGCGCGAGCTTCATCGTCGCGGCGATTGGCTATATCGTATCGCTCTATGCCCGGCTGGCGCTCGCCATCGTGCTCGCGATCGGCCCGATCTTCGTGGCGCTCGCCATGTTCCAGGCGACGCGTCGCTTCACCGAGGCCTGGTTCGGACAGCTTGCGAACTTCGTGATCCTCCAGGTCCTCGTCATCGCCGTCGGTTCTCTGCTGATCACGTGCATAGACACCACCTTCACGGCGATCGAAGGATACAGCGACGTGCTGATGCGTCCAACCGCGCTGTGCGCCATCTGCCTCGCTGCTCTCTATGTCTTCTATCAGCTTCCGAACATCGCTTCAGCGCTTGCCGCCGGCGGCGCGTCGTTGACCTACGGCTACGGCGCTGCACGCGACGCCCACGAAAGCACGCTCGCCTGGGCGGCGTCCCATACCGCCGGTGCGACCGGACGGGGTGTCCGCGCCATTGGTCGAACCTTCAGCTCGAAAGGCTCCGGATCGTGACGCTTTTCGCACGAACAAGAAAAAGGCTCTTCAGGAATGATCAGAACATTTCCGCTGCTCTGCATAGTGGTCGCCTTAAGCGGCTGCGCATCGCTGACGTATCCGCTCCCGAAATGCGATGGCTATTCGCGCCGCCCCCTCAATCGCTCGATGTGGCAGTGGGAAGACAATAGCAGCCTCAAACAGAAACAGTCCGATGTGGGACCGGCGACCTCTCACTCCGTCGCCACAGCTTATGTCGAAGAGGGCAGGGAACCTCCCGCCTTTGCCCATCTCGACATCGACGCTTCCTATCGTTCGTGCAAAGGGTGACGCTATGGTCTCCGGGGACGAACTCAAGTCATATTTCGAGAGGGCGCGGCGTTTCGACCAGGACCGCATGATCCAGGTCGAGCGCTCGGCACGCATCGCCTGGTCCGTGGCCATCGTGGCCGGCATCCTTGCGGGTGCTTCGATATTTGCCGTCGCCGGCCTCGCGCCGCTGAAAACGATTGAGCCGTTTGTCGTGCGGGTCGACAATTCGACGGGAATCGTCGATGTCGTCTCGGCATTGACGTCTACGGCCGGTACGTATGATGAGGCCGTAACCAAGTACTTTGCCGCGAAGTACGTGCGCGCTCGCGAAGGCTATGTCTGGAGCGAGGCGGAGGAGAACTTCCGCACCGTCGCCTTGCTGTCGACGCAGCCGGAGCAGACTCGCTTTTCGGCGCTCTATCGCGGCAGCAATCCGGAGTCGCCACAGAACACCTACGGGCGCGGCGCCACCGCACGCATCGGCATCGCCTCGATCTCGCTGATCAATCCGCATGTCGTATCCGTCCGCTACATGCGCACGATCACCCGCGGGGAAGAAGTCCGGACAACCCATTGGGTTGCGACACTCACCTTCTCCTATGCAAACGCGCCGATGTCGTCGACGGATCGGCTGGTGAATCCTCTCGGTTTTGCGGTCGGCGAATACCGAGCCGATCCGGAGGCCATCAACTGATGCGGACTATCTTCATCGCCACCCTCCTCCTTACGACCTTCGCCTCAACGGCGCTCGCCCTCGAAATCCCGCGCGGCGCGTCGCAGGACAGCCGTGTTCGTTTTGTCGATTACCAGCCCTATAACATCACCCGAATCATCGGCTCATTGCGTTCTTCGGTGCAGGTGGAATTCGCGGCCGACGAGGAGATCGCGCATGTTGCGCTCGGCAATAGTGTGGCCTGGGAGGTCGCGCCGGCGGGCAACATCCTGTTTCTCAAACCGCGGGAAAATCAGCCGGTCACCAATCTCTCTGTCGTCACCACCCGGCGTGACGGCTCGACCCGAAGCTACCAAATGGAACTGACAGTGCGAGATGGCGCGGTGGAGGTGGGGCAAAACACCTACTTTTACGTCAAATACCGCTATCCGGCCGACGAAGTTGAACGGCAGCGCCAGGCCGCGGCTGCGCGAGCGATCGCTTCGCAGGCGAAGGAGGCCGACAAGGTGCTGGCCATTCATGAGGCCTATGGTCCACGAAATTGGCGCTACTCGGCGCAAGGCTCCCAGGCGCTGGAGCCGGACTCGGTCTA
The DNA here is from genome assembly GCF_058792075.1 of Ensifer sp. EB106-03-01-XG145. Taxonomy (NCBI): domain Bacteria; kingdom Pseudomonadati; phylum Pseudomonadota; class Alphaproteobacteria; order Hyphomicrobiales; family Rhizobiaceae; genus Ensifer; species Ensifer sp. EB106-03-01-XG145. The sequence goes on from NZ_JBYTEC010000004.1 coordinate 357,181, forward strand.
CGACAATGGCAAGGTCACGACGTTTGCCTTCGTCGGCAATCAGGAAATGCCCGCGATCTACATCGAGAACTCAGACGGCAGTGAAAGCCTGGTGCCGAAATCCGTAGATGGCAATCTTGTCCTGGCCCATGCGATCGGCCGGAAGTTCATCCTGCGCAGGGGACGGGACGTGCTCTGCGTCTTCAATGAGGCCTACGATCGGGCAGGTATCAACCCGGACACCAACACGACCTCGCCGTCGGTCGAGCGCATCGTTCGAACCGACGCCGGCGTGACGCGATAGGAAGCTGTCATGGTTCAGGAAGATGAAAGCCGGATACCGGGGGAACGTGCCGAAACGGTTTCCGGCGGGAGGATCGACAGCAATCCCGTCTTGAAGCGCGGCGCGGTTGCGCTGGCCGTTGTTACCTTTATCGCCTTCGCCCTGTGGTCGATGGGCGGCGAGAAGACTCCGGCGGACACAACGAGACCTGAGCGGGTTGTCATCCGGCAAACGGCTAATTTCGAGCCGGTTAAGGAAAAGGTGGAGCCGGTTCAGCAAGTACCGGAAATGAAGCTCCCGACCCCTCTCGCGCCTGAGGAGGTGGAGGACGAAGATCCGCTGCTCGACTCGGCGCGCCGGGCTCCGGTCATGGCCTTCAGCGGTGGACCGAAGAACACGACATCGCACCATGAGACCGCAGATCCACTTATGTCCGAGGACACCAATTTCCTGCCGCTCGATGGAAATATGATGGGCCAGAATGCGGCCAATGCCGATGAACAGCGGTTCAACGGGTTGCTACGGCCGACCAAGCTTGAGGGCTCGCGCGCCGGCACGCTCGGCAATCGGAACTTCATCGTCGGGATGGGAACCGCAATACCCTGTGTCCTGGAGACGGCACTAGCATCTGATCAGCCCGGCTTCACAAGCTGCGTGATCAACAGGGATGTCCTCTCGGACAATGGCCGGGTCGTGCTGATGGAGAAGGGCACGCAGGTAGTCGGCGAGTACCGCGGCGGCCTCCAGCGAGGACAAAAGCGCCTCTTCGTGCTCTGGAACCGTGCGAAGACCCCGAACGGCGTCATCGTCACATTAGCTTCGTCGGCGACAGATGCGCTCGGCAGGGCTGGCGTCGACGGCTATGTCGACACCCACTGGTGGGAGCGGTTCGGCAGTGCGCTTCTCCTTTCCATCGTCGGCGACGCCACGAGCTATGCCAGTAGCCGCCTGCAGGACAGTGACGTTGACGCGCAAAACACGACAAGCGCCGGCCAGCAGGCGGCCGCAATCGCTGTCGAGCAATCAATCAACATTCCTCCGACGCTCAACAAACATCAGGGCGAACTCGTCTCGATCTTCGTCGCGCATGACCTCGATTTCTCCGATGTCTACGGATTGCGGGTAACCGAGCCGAGGAACAAGGTTCTTGACCGGGCCGCGTTTGGGGACTTCCGGCCGCGGTCGATGCTCGTCACGAAATAGGCTGGGCCGATGACCGAAGGTCCTGACGCAGCGGTCGTTCGTGAGCTGCTTTTGCCATTGACGCCGTTCCTCGATGATCCTTCGCTCTACGAAGTGATCGTCAATCGGCCCGGGCAGGTGCTGACAGAAGGCGCCAGTGGTTGGCGGACCCATGATCTGCCGGAGCTGTCCTTCGAAAAGCTGTTGCGCCTTGCCCGAGCCGTGGCCAGTTTTTCCCAACAGTCTATCGATGAGACGCGGCCGATCCTGTCGGCAACACTGCCGGGGGGCGAACGGATCCAGATCGTCATTCCTCCTGCCACCTCCAGGAACACGGTCAGCATCACCATACGAAAGCCGTCCTCGGTTACGTTCACGCTCGATGATCTGGAAGAGAGAGAGTTCTTTTCCGAGACGCAAGCAGCGGACGACTGCAACACGACGCCGGACAATGATTTGCTGGAGCTGTACAGAGCCGGTCGCTTCAAGGATTTTCTGCGCGAAGCCGTCATTGCTCGAAAGAACATCATCATCTCCGGTGCAACGGGATCAGCCAAGACGACACTGTCGAAAGCGTTGATCAAGCACATTCCAAATCATGAGCGGATCATTTCGATCGAGGACACTCCCGAATTGGTTATTCCGCAGCCCAACCACGTACGCCTTTTCTATTCGAAGGGTGCTCAGGGACTCTCGGGTGCAGGCCCAAAGGACCTACTGGAATCCTGTCTCCGGATGCGACCGGACCGAATTCTGCTGCAGGAGTTGCGTGACGGCACGGCCTTCTACTATGTGCGCAACGTCAATTCCGGCCACCCCGGATCAATCACCACCGTGCATGCCGATTCCGCCAAGCTCGCCTTGCAACAGTTGACGATGCTTGTGAAGGAATCCGAAGGCGGCCGCAATTTGGATCGCGAAGACATCAATAGCTTGCTGAGGGTCTCGATCGACGTCATCGTCCAATGCAACCGAAAGGATGGTCGGTTTCGCGCAACAGAAATCTACATCACACCTAGCGGATGACCGATGCTGTGGGAGCGTGGGGGTGGCGCGACGTCAATCTGTGCAATGTGCAGTAGCGCCTTGAAGGTCTCCTGTCGAGTTCCAATGTAAGGCGGGCGTTGAATCGTCATTGACCGGACATCATTCGCACGGTGAGATCGATGGGTTACTCGCCGCTGGAAACGAACCATTCTGCATCTGAAAGGTAGTTGCCTCTCCGGTTGCGGCTGTCTTGTCATGAGGGCGCACCTCGGCCCCCCAGTTAGTCTGACGACGACATTTTCACCGATCTGCGACGATTGAGATGGCGAATGGATCGAGGCGCACGCCCATGGGAACGAAAAAGGCAGGCCGATCAAAAGTAAAAACCCCTTTATTGGTTGCATTAAACGGAAAAGCTGCTATTAAAAACCCAGCATAGGGGTCCATTACGTGGATTTGACGATTGAGACGTTCTGGCAGGGAGAATGGCGGTCGAGTGCGCGTCTCATTCTGCTCGAAGAAGAAAGGGGCCATCTCGGTTCTTCTGTCGTCGAGTACGACCTTGACTACTTCATTGCATTCGCCGCGGCAGACCGCAACGCCTCCGGAGAGGTCCATGACGCCCGTGCGCTTTCCGTCCGATATCCGGTCGATTTGGAGAACCGGTACCTCCCGACCTGGCCGCCGTTTCTACTGGACTTAATGCCCCAGGGCCACGCGCGCCGGAAGCTGGCGGAACACATGCGGCTGGGTGTTGACGATCGCGCGTCGGACGTTCCGTTGCTGCTGCGTGCGTCCGGCAATCCGATCGGAAACATCCGCGTCCGCGAAGCCGCTGTCGCCGAGCGGGAGCGCTTGGCCGCGGTACAACGAGCGGGAGTTACGGAAGACGATATCCTCGGCAGAACCGAACGGTTTATCGAAGTCGTGGATCGGTTCGGAATGATCGCGTCGGGTTCGAGCGGACTTCAGGGGGAATGGCCCAAGGTCGCGCTGACAATGGCTAACGATGGCCTCTACTACGCTGACGCGTTCGTTCAAGACGACGAGGCAGTCCGTCATGTCATCGTAAAGCTCCTCAGGAGCCGTGAAGAGCGTGACCGATTGATCCTCGAAGCAGAGGCCGGATACTCTGTCATTGCCCGTGAACTCGGCCTCAAGGTTCATGAGCCGTCGACATATGCCGAGGGCGTTCTCATGATCCCCCGGTTCGACCGCGAGGTCACAGATGGAGCGATGCTTCGATACGGTCAAGAGAGCATGGTATCTGCAATCGGTGTCGCGGCGTACGGACACCTGGCGAACCATGAGGACTATATCGATGTCCTGCGGAAATACTCGACCGATCCATACGGAGATATCGCCGAATACGTGAAGCGCGACATCGCCAATCAGGCATTCGGAAATCCGGATAATCACGGTCGGAATACCGCGATCTCGAAAGGGCCGCTGGGTGGCGTGTCGATCGCCCCGCTATACGACTTCGCTCCGATGCGGCTCGCTGTGGAGGGGATCTCGAGGTCGACACGTTGGGCGGCAATGCGGGACACGCATCGCGACACGGCGCCAGACTGGGCTGAGGTGTGCCGAGCCGTTTTTCCCGAAAGTCCCGAGACCGCAGAGAGGCTGCTGGATGAGCTGGCCGATTTTGGCGAGCGCCTGATCGGCGTGGTTGAACGTATTTATGAATTCGCGATTCCGCAGGAGGTCATCGACCGGGCGATGCAAAACGCGTCCGCCATTGCCAAGAGCGTTATCGGCGCGCGCGGGTGAACGACCGCGCCGAGGGTGAGGGGAGTCGGATATGCCGAGGTGGAAGAAACCGACGAGGGAGGAGATCAGCGTGCTCCGCACCCGCCTTCGTGAAAGGGCTGCGTCCGGGGAGCTCCGCTTCCCGGACGGGGTGGTCGAGATCCGTAAATCGCTGGGATTGACACAAGAGCAATTCGCAAAGCTCACCGGGATTACCAAGAGGCAGGTCGCGGAGATCGAGACGGGGAAGGCTAATCCAACTGTCGAGACGCTTCAGAGGATCGGTAGCCTGTTCGGCTTTTCCGTGGGCTTTGTTCCGCGGGGCGCGACCGAGAGCGGTGGCCTGAAAGGGCCGACGCCAAGGATGTAGCCGCGGGCTACATGAGCCCGCGCTTTAGAGAAACACCTCGAACCAGAAGCCGTAGTGTCGGCCATCGGTCCAGGCATCAAGCGCGCTATAGGCTGCGGCCGTGGACGCTTCGCTGCCAAAGATTGAACTACGCTACGTAGCGTTGTTTGTCACGCAGGCCAAACAGGAACAAAGCGCGGGTCTCTATCCTCAGCCAACTGACGCAGGTGCGTCAGAGTGTGCGATCGAGGCGAAAATTGATCAATGTGAGGAGCAATGCGCATCATTCGATCGAGCGAAATGTCGCGTCGCGGCGCATTGCCTCGTCGAAACTGTTCCCGAATACTCAACCGTTGCCTCACATAATTTGCTCCCTACCGAGGGGTCCTGACGGCGCGATCGTTCGCTGGAAACCTCGACCTATCTGTTGAGTGTTCCGCGCATTGCCAAACCGCGCGCCGCGCCCGATAAACATTCAATGCTGGCCAGTGATTTAAGGAATGTGCTTGAGGAGCTTTACAAGGCCGGTGCCTATCGGGTGCCAGCCGACGAAGTCTATTGGCCACGAGAACTGCATGCGGCGGTCTTTCGCGCCCTTAACATGCAATACATTACCCGAAGAGAAGGAGACGGTGGCCGTGTCGAGTTCTCGCTGACGCAAGCCGGCTACGAGGCGATCAATGCCGACGTGCCCTGGTCCGATATCCTGCGCCGGCGACTGCGGGACTTCTTCCGTTTCGGCAAACGCCGCTAAACGGCCTCGCCAGAACGGAAAACTGCGTGGCGATCTCGCGATCGCGGCCGTTTAATGTGGGAACCGGCAAGCCATCCCTTAGGCAAACTCGTTGCCTCCCTGCTGAAGTCCGGAACGTTGATCGGGATCAAGGAATAAGCCGCTGATGGCGGTAGGCTTGAATGAAACTTGGAGAAGGAGGATCCCATGTTTCGCAATATTCTTATACCCACCGACGGTTCGCCCTTGGCAACAATCGCGGTCGATGCAGGCATAGCCTTCGCGAGGGAGGCCAGCGCAAAAGTGACCATCCTTGCCGTTACCGAACCATTCCATCTCTTTTCGGTCGATCCCGAGCAGTTGTCAGGCACGCGCGACGAATACGAGACGCTGGTCAGCAAGCATGCCGCGGAAATGCTCGCGGCTTTGGCGCGCAAGGCAGAGGCGGAAGGCGTGGCGTGCCAGACGGAGCAGGTCAGCAGCCACGAGGTCTACCGAGCAATCATCGACCAGGCGATACACAAAGATGCCGATCTCATCATCATGGCGTCGCATGGTCGCGGTGGCGTCGGAAGCCTGATGCTCGGCAGCGTAGCTGCCAAGGTGCTGGCTCATTCGACGATACCGGTATTGATCTATCGCGCGAAGAAATGAGGCGACGTAGCGCGACGCGTCGTTATGTCCTGCGTACGCCGCCAACGCGTTGAAGGCGTCCGACGAAGCTCGATGAGGTAGGGATGCGCTTTTCCAACATGGCAACGGCCCGGCGATCTACCGATCCCGAGCCGTTTGTCCTTGGGAGGATATGGCGCGCCTTAGGCGCGTTGAAATTCATTAGCCGCGGCGCGTGTCCGGGAAGTTCGCCGGGTCGATGCCGAGGGTGCGCAGGTCGCTTGCCTTGGGGCGGCGGTGACCTTCAACAGCGGCGGCGGCAGCGCTAGCAGCGCCGAGAACTGCGAACGCACGACCGATGAAACCCTTGTGGTAAGTTGTGGTAGCCATCTTCTTGCTCGCTTTCGTTTTCTCTTTGACGAGCAAAAGATGGGGTCTGGCCGGTCTTTTTGCAATGCACAATTGGACACTCCAGCCATGCAAAGGAAGCAGTCCGATTTTGCGCGTCGAGGCTCTACCCCACAAATGCACAACGGCCCGGCGATCTTCCGATCCCGAGCCGTTTTTCATCCTTGGGAGGATAAGGCGCCTATTAGGCGCTGGAATTCGTTATCCGCGGCGCGTGTCCGGGAAGTTCGCCGGGTCGATGCCGAGGGTGCGCAGGTCGCTTGCCTTCGGGCGGCGGTGACCTTCGACAGCGGCGGCGGCAGCGCTGGCAGCGCCGAGAACTGCGAACGCACGGCCGATGAAACCCTTGTGGTAAGTTGTAGTAGCCATCGTCTTGCTCGCTTTCGTTTTCTAATCGATGAGCAGAAGATGGGGGTTGGCGTGTCATGTTGCAATGCACAATCCGGCACGCCAGCCATGCAAATGAAGCAGGCCCGGTCGGTAGTCAAATCGACCGGGCCCGCGGATAGGCCTTGGGAGGAGGCGCTATTAGTCTTCGTTCGCCGCAAGCTGCGAAAGGACTTCACCACGACCACGTGCCCGCAGGATCAGGGGTACGATCAGGGCTGCTGCCGCAATGATGAGGAGCACGGCCGCGATCGGCGAGGTGAACAGCACGCTGTAGTCACCCTGGCTGATGGCGAGCGCCCGGCGAAGCTGCTGTTCGGCCAGCGGACCGAGGATCAGGCCGACGACGACCGGAGCGATCGGATATCCGAAGACACGCATGGCATAGCCGAGCAGGCCGAAAGCGAGCAGCATGCCGAGTTCGTAGACCGACGGATTGGCGCCGATGGTGCCGAGCGTCGCAAACAGCAGGATGCCGGCATAGAGCCACGGCTTCGGGATCGTCAACAGCTTCACCCAAAGACCGATCAACGGCAGGTTCAGGACCAGCAACATGAAGTTGGCGATGAGCAAGCTGGCGATCAGGCCCCAGACGAGTTGCGGATTGGTCGCAAACAGCAGGGGGCCCGGCTGCAGGCCATATTGCTGGAAGCCGGCGAGCATGATTGCCGCTGTTGCTGTCGTCGGCAGGCCAAGCGTCAACAGCGGAACGAGCGTACCGGCGGCCGAGGCGTTATTGGCGGCCTCGGGACCTGCAACGCCCTCGATTGCGCCATTGCCAAACTCTTCCGGATGCTTCGTCAGACGCTTTTCTGCAGCATAGGAGAGGAAGGTGCCGATCTCGGCGCCACCAGCCGGCATTGCGCCGATCGGGAAGCCGATGAAGGTACCGCGCAGCCAGGGCTTCCAGGAACGCGCCCAGTCGTTGGCGCTCATCCAGACGGAGCCACGAACGGCCTCGACTTTGTCGGGGCCCTTGTCGCCCTGCGCGGCAATGAACAGGGTTTCGCCGATGGCGAACATGGCAACCGCGAGCGTCGTCACCTCGATGCCGTCGAGCAGTTCGGGTACGCCGAAGGAGAGGCGAGCCTGGCCGGTCAGCTGGTCGATGCCGATGACGGCAAGTGCGAGGCCGACGAACAGCGAGGTCAAACCACGAAGGGTGGAATCGCCGAAGGCGGAGGAAACGGTGACGAACGCCAGCACCATCAGCGCGAAGTACTCGCGCGGACCAAAGACCAGGGCCAACTTGACGATATAGGGCGCGATGAAAGCGAGGCCGAGCGTGGCGATGAGGCCGGCGACGAATGAGCCGATCGCAGCTGTCGCCAGCGCCGGGCCGCCGCGTCCGGCGCGGGCCATCTTGTTGCCCTCGAGCGCGGTCACGATCGACGCGCTTTCGCCGGGCGTGTTCAAGAGGATCGACGTGGTCGAGCCGCCATACATGCCGCCATAGTAGATGCCGGCGAACATGATCAGCGAACCGCCGGGATCAAGTCGATAAGTAACGGGCAGGAGGAGAGCCACGGTCAGCGCGGGCCCGATGCCGGGCAGAACGCCGACGGCGGTTCCGAGCGTGACGCCGATCAGCGCGTAGAGCAGGTTCATCGGCTGGGCAGCAACCAGCAATCCCTGCAGCAGGAAATCAAAAGTAGCCATGGTCGTCGGCCCTCTTAAAAGAACAGGCGTTCAAGCGGCCCCGCGGGCAGCGACAGTTGCAGGAGCTTGGCGAAAATCACCCAGACGACGAAACAGAGCACGATGCCGACGGGGAGAGAAAACCAAAGCTTGCGTTTGCCGAAACCGCGTGCGGTCAGCGCGAACAGAATGCCGGTGGCGATCGAAAAGCCCGCGACGTTCAGCAGGAGCATCTGGGCAGTAAGGCCGCCAACGATCCAGATGACCGGAGCAACCTCCTGGCGTTCACGCTCCGGAAAATCGCCGCGAAACGCTTCGAAGCCCGTCCAGATAGCGAGAGCCAGAAGACAGCAGGCGATCGCGTAAGGGACCGTCGTCGGTCCAACTTGGGAGTAGCCGGCAGCGCCTGCCAGGCGCGACACATCCCAAAAAATGAGGCCAGCGATAGCGGCGAGAACCACCGCGATGAAGAGCGCCGCCCAATCCGGGCGACGCGTTGTGGTTGAAGGGTGATGCCCCTTGGTCATTTCACCAGTCCAATGTCCTTGAGAACACCTTCGGTTGCCGCAACGTCCTTTTCGAGCTGGGCGTTGAAGGCATCACCCGCGAGATAGCTGTCCTGCCAGCCCTTGGTCTTCAGAACTTCCTGCCAGCCGGCGGACTTCGCAAGCTTCTCGATATCGGCCGAGACGGCAGCCTTCTGCTCATCCGACAGTCCCGGAGCGGCTGCGACCATCCGCCAGTTTTCGACGACTACGTCGAGGCCCGATTCCTTGAGTGTCGGAGCGTCGACGCCCGCAATGCGCTCGGGGCCCGATACGGCGAGCAGGCGGAGCGTGCCGGCCTTGATCTGCGATTCGAATTCACCGTAGCCCGATACACCAGCCGTCACCTGGCTGCCAAGGATTGCGGCAAGCGCTTCACCGCCACCGGAATAGGCGATGTAGTTGATCTTGGTCGGGTCGACACCGGCAGCCTTGGCGATCAGGCCAACGGCGATGTGGTCGGTACCGCCGGCCGAGCCGCCGGCCCAGGAGACCGCGCCCGGATCCTTCTTCAGGGCTTCGACTAGGTCTCCCATCGTCTTGATGTCAGACGAGGCCGGGACGACGACCGCTTCGTATTCGCCGGTGAGGCGCGCAATCGGCGTGACGTCCTTGAGGGTGACCGGCGATTTGTTGGTCAGGATCGCGCCGACCATGACATAGCCGCCGACGATCAGGGCGTTCGGATTGCCCTTCTGCTGGCTTGCGAACTGCGCGAGGCCGATGGTGCCGCCGGCGCCCGGCACGTTCTGAACCTGAACGTTGCCGGAGATGCCTTCCTGCTGCATGACCGTCTGCAGCGAGCGTGCCGTCTGGTCCCAGCCGCCGCCCGGGTTTGCCGGTGCGATGATGGTGTAATCAGCGGCAAAGGCCGGCAGCGACATGGCGCCGGCGAGAATCGTTGCGAGGAAAAAATGTTTCAAAGGTCAGTCCTCCGTGAGGCGCGTTTTCACCGCGCACGTTGTTGCTCAGTGCGAACGGGAAGACGGCGACGGGTACTTTCGACCCTTGTCGCTTGACCGGATTGGTGGCTTCCTCCCAGTGCGCAACCGGCGACCCGCCTCCACGGGTGCCAGTGACCCTAAGGCAACATAGAAAGCTGACATTTAGCTGACATCAAGTCCCGAATGCGCTTTTCGGTGCGTGACGTTTACGAAATCTTAGTTTCTTGGCCGCGCCAACGAGGGAGATAGCCTCTGTCAGCCTCGGTGGCCGAGTTCGGAGAGGTTGATCCACCGGGAAATGGGCGAATCGAAATCTCGGCGCCGAGGTGCTGGTTCCACGTATGATGGCAGCGATATCGCGAGGACGGCAAGCTGTGGTAGTGTCGCGCCGGCCACCCCGAAGACCTGTTCGCCCCGAGACCTGTTCGAAAGGATGGAGCAATGACCAAGACAGCCAACTCCAAGATCGCCAATGTGACATCGAAGCGACCAACAAAGGGAAACGCCACGCGGACGCGAGTGTCAGTCAAAAAGGAAGGCGAAAAAGAGGAGATGGGACAGGCGGTTGCAGATCAGCCGAAATTGCTTTCAGGCGGCAATCCCCAGATCGCCAAGGGCTATGGCGATGCGCCGGTGCAGGCCTATATCGCCGCCATGCCGGGCTGGAAGAATGCGGTCGGGCGCCATCTCGACCAGCTTATCATGCGCGCCGTCCCGAAGGCACAAAAGGCCGTGAAGTGGAATTCGCCGCTCTATGGCATGGAGGGCGACGGATGGTTCCTTGGCATCCATTGCTTTGCGAAATACATCAAGGTCGCGTTCTTCAATGGCGCGTCCCTCAGCCCGCCGCCACCCGTCGAATCCAAGATGGAGAATGCGCGCTATTTCCATATCCATGAGAAGGAAGAGATCGATGAGGCGCAATTCAGCGATTGGGTAAAACAAGCGAGTCAATTGCCCGGCGAACGTATGTGAGCGGAATGTCAGTGACGTCGTGCAGAGCGCACCCCGCGTGATGTGTGATACCTGCGTGGAGATGATCGGATGAAGAAAGCAACGGGAAAGATGACGAAGACTGATGCGGTGGAGGGAGAAGGGCCTGCCTCCGAACGGATCGATGCCAGGATAGCTGAACTGGGCGACTGGCGGGGAAAGATGCTTGGGCGGGTTCGGAAGCTCATCAAAGAGGTCGATCCCGAGGTCGTCGAGGAATGGAAATGGAGAGGCGTTCCGGTTTGGGAACATGCGGGGATCATCTGTACAGGCGAAACCTACAAGGCGGTGGTCAAGATGACCTTCGCCAAGGGCGCATCACTGGAAGATCCCTCGGGTCTCTTCAATTCAAGCCTCGACGGCAATACCCGGCGGGCGATCGATATCCACGAAGGCCAAGAGATCGACGAGGACGCTTTGAAGGCCCTCATTCGCGCTGCCGTGGATCTGAACCTGTCGGTACAAGCCGAGCGTAGCGGTCGATCCCGCAAGAAGACCTGAAGTCCCCGTTCAGGGCGCCGCCGAATTGGCGCGCCCCTGTTTTCAGTGGAGCCGCAGGACCTCGTTCCATTTGGCAATCAGACGCGAGCGCTTTACCTGGTCAAGATAGACCATCAGTCCGGGGCTGACGGGAACCGGGCGCAATTGAGCGCCCAACATTTCCTGCATGGTGTTTGCGGTATTTTCTCCGGCGACCTCTGGGCTGACGGCGGCGATCTGGAGTTCGCGCGCCATGATCGTCTGTCCTTCCTTGGACATGAAGAATTCGAGATAGCGGCGTCCAAGGTCCGGAGAGGCCGAAGCCTGGGGAACGAGGCCAATTCGCGACATCACCACCGTGTAGTCCTTGGGCAACATGATCCCGACATGCGGATGCCGCGCTGCCCAGTCCGCCGCATAGGAACCAAGGATGTTATAGCCGAGCACGAAGCGCCCGTCGGCCACCCGCTCAAGGATGGCCTCACTGGTGGAGTAGAGCTTGACGCCAGCGGCACCCATTGCCTGGATCACATCCCAGATATCGCCGAACTGCTCCTGGTCACGTGCCATGAAGAGGAAGCCGACGCCGGAGCGCTCGATGTCGTAGGTCCCGATACGGCCGAAGACGTTGGCGCCCTGGCGCTTCAGGTAGTCGACGAATTCGGAACGCGTGGACGGTGGTTTTTCCGTCGTGAAACTCGGCTTATGATAAACGAAGACGGCCGGCTCGAAGGTGAGCGCATAGGCCGTGTTGCGCCAGTTTGCCCAAGCGGGCCAGCGGTCGCTCATCGGCAGGTCGCTGCGCTGGGCATAGCCATCGTTGCTGAGCTTGACTTGCAGGTCCATGGCGGAAGAAAAGGCGAAGTCCGCCGTCTTCATTCCGGCATCCGTCTCCTTGATGATGCGGTCGTAGATCTCGCCGGTCAGCATGTCTTCGTAGCGAACAGTGACATCCGGATTGGCCCTTTGGAAGCCGATGATCATCGGCCTGGCGAGAGGCTCGTCGAGCGAGGAATAGACTACCAGCGTGCGCGCATCGGAGTTGCCGGAAAGGGCTGGAAATATGATCGGCGCCGCAAGGAGCAGCCGGGGGCAAAGTGCAAAAAAAAGAAGAGAAATCAAGAACCGCATGAATCCACAATGCCTCAGTGTGTCACCGTTCACAAGCAAGGCGTCGGCGGTTAAGGTGGCTCGGGGAGTGACGATATTTGCGTATCTTGCTTGTTGAAGACAACCAGGACCTGGCCGAAGGTCTGTCTGCCATTTTGCGTGGCAGTGGCTACGCTGTCGACGTTGTCAGTGATGGCACGTCGGCGCATGCGGTTGCTGCAACTGAAACCTTCGATCTGGTCATCCTCGATCTCAACCTGCCGGAGATGGACGGGCTCGACGTTTTGCGGGCGATGCGCGCCCGGCAGAATCGCGCGGCGGTGCTGATCCTCACGGCTCGGGGCGCGCCCGAGGAGCGGATTAAGGGTCTCGATCTCGGCGCCGACGATTACATGATCAAGCCCTTCGACGTTGGCGAACTCGAAGCGCGGGTGCGCGTGTTGCTGCGCCGGCAGGCGGGGCTTAGGGCGTCCACTGTGAGCTATGGCAATGTTTCGCTCGATCTCAATACGCGCAGCTTCTCCTCGGGCGGCGTGCCGATCGAGATCCCGGCGCGCGAACTCGGGCTTCTCGAACTCCTGTTCATGCGCGCCGGCAAGGTCGTCGCCAAGGACGCGATCATGCAGTCGCTGACCGGGTTCGACGATGATTTGAGCTCCAACGCGATCGAGCAATATGTCAGTCGGCTGCGCAAGCGGCTGGCGCCGCATGGCCTCACAGTTCGCACGGCCCGCGGCATCGGCTACTACCTCGACAAGATGGCCGGGCCGGAATGACGGCGACGGTCTACTCCCTCCGCCGGCGCCTGCTTGGCTGGCTACTGATCTCGACGGTCGTCATTGGCGTCATTGCGCTCATGGACACCTACCGCGAGGCTGTGACGACCGCCAATGTTGTCTCCGACCGCGTGCTCGCCGGCTCTGCGTTGGCGATCGCGGAACGCGTGGTCGTCGCGGAGGATGGCTCGCTCGAGGTCGATATTCCCTATGTTGCCCTGGAGATGTTGACCTCTGCGGCGCAGGACCGCGTTTTCTACAGGGTCGACGGACCGCCCGGCCAGTTCATCACCGGTTACCAGACGTTGCCGTCGCTTGCGGAAGAGCCGGGGACATCCACGACCTTTGCGGATTCTACCTTCCGCGGCGAACCGATCCGCATCGCAGCGCTTCGCCGTTCCGCCTCGACCGGGATCAATTCGGTACCCTTTGTCGTGACCGTTGCCGAAACGACGATCGCGCGGCGGCAACTTGCGCAGACCATCCTTTTCCGCTCGGCGCTGCGCCTCGGCATGATGATCGCTGGCGCTGCAGTCATCGTCTGGATCGCGGTCACGTTTTCGCTGCGCCCGCTCTATCGGCTCGGCGATGCGATTTCGGAGCGTAATCCGGATGATCTGCACCCGATCGGAGAACGGGTACCGAACGAAGTCCAGGGGCTCGTCGATACCGTCAATTCCTTCATGGGACGCCTGCAGTCGGCCCTCGATGCGCTGCGCAATTTCACAGGCAACGCCAGCCATCAACTCCGCACGCCGCTTGCGATTATTCGAACCCAACTCGCCCTGGCGCAGCGCGCAGGGTCGATCGAGGAAACGCATGGCGCGGTGAAAAAGGCCGATGAAGCGGTCGCCAATGCCGAACGCATCCTGGGGCAATTGCTGCTGATGGCGAAAATCGACGCGGCCGGGAAGAATGAGGCGCGGATGCTGGGGTGCGTCGATCTCGTCGATCTCGTGCGGGACATCACGGCAGAACATGTACCCGCAGCAGGCGAAGCGGATATCGATCTCGGTTTCGATGGCGACGGCGAAGCCTTCATTCGCGCCGAGCCGCTGCTGGTGGCTGAGATGCTGAAGAACCTGATCGGCAACGCGCTGCTTTATGCCGGCCGGGGTGCGGAGGTGACAACGCGCGTACTCGCCGAAGGCGGTTCGGTGTCGCTCGAGGTGGAGGATAACGGGCCGGGAATTCGGCCGGAAATGCGAGAATCGGTGCTGCGTCGCTTCGAGCGCGGAGGCAGCGAAGCGCCGGGCTCTGGGCTTGGTCTGCCGATCGTCGAGGAGATTGCCGAACTCTACGGCGCGACGACCCGTCTCAGCGAGGGGGCCGATGGCCGGGGCCTCAAGGTGACCATCCTCTTTCCAGCGGGATAGTCACAGATCGGCTCTGTCGGGCCGGCTCTGTCCGGCGCCGCGATTGCGGGCCGGATGAGCAAAACCATCTGCAGGCCGTCAGGTCGACACGCCCAAAATGGTTGCGGCATTTTCGATTGTTTGCTTAGCGGCCGCGGTGGCCGAAGAGGGAAGCTGTTTCGCGGGTCTGTACCCGCAGCATCGCGTTCCAAAGCTGTAGAACGAAACGCGGCTGAAACTGGCTCGCAAGCTTGCGCTGCGACAACATGATAAGTCTCCGATAGTTTTGGACATCTGGCATATAGTGCATTGGCGGAGATTTTGCCAGAGCGCTCGCGCCGGGGCAGCTCTGCGCGCCAAGCATATGTGGAAAACGGCATAAGGCGGACGAAATACCTGCCGGCGAAAAAGAAAATGCCGGGATGATTTTCATCATCCCGGCCAGTTGGCTTCACTGGGAGGAGAAGTCTTCTTTGGAGGTTCAGGCTTTCTTGCGGTTCTTCTGTCGGTAGACGTCGATCACCACGGCCGCGACGATAATCAGGCCCTTGACGATTTCTTGGTAGTAAGCGTCGACGCGCAGGAAGGTGAAGCCCGAGGTCATGACGCCGAGGATAATCGTGCCGATCACCGTGCCGGTGATGCGGCCGACGCCGCCGGTGAGCGACGTGCCGCCAATGACGGTCGCGGCGATCGCGTCCAGTTCATACATGACACCCATGCCGGCCTGTGCGGTCTGGGCACGGGCAGCGGTGACGACGCCGGCAAGGCCCGCCAGCATGCCGGCAATGGCATAGACCTTGATGAGGTGCGCTTCGACATTGATACCCGAGACGCGGGCTGCCTGAACGTTGGCGCCGATTGCATAGGTAAACTTGCCATAGCGGGTGTAGCGTAGCGCGATGTGGAAGATGATCGCAACGACGAGGAAGACGATGACGGGCCAGATGCCGGTACCGATGAAGTTGAACTGTTCGGTGAGGCCCGAGACCGGTTGGCCCTTGGTGTACCACTTGGAGATACCGCGTGCCGACACCATCATGCCGAGCGTGGCGATGAAGGGCGGGATCTTGGTGCGGGCGATGAGCTGGCCGTTGATGAAGCCTGCGAGGAGGCCGATACCAACGCCAAGCCCGATCGGAACGATCGCCGGCATGTCGGTCAGCGACGGATAGAGCGCGCGGGGCCAGGTGGAGGCCTGAGCGACGCTTGCCGAGATCATCGCCGTCATGCCGACCACGGAGCCCGAGGAAAGGTCGATGCCACCTGTGATGATGACCTGGGTCACGCCGACGGCGATAATGCCGATCACCGAGACCTGCAGGATCATGATCGTCAGGCGCTGTGGGTTCATCAGGAAGCTCTGTCCGACGAAAATCCAGCCCAGCACCTCATAAACCAGCGCAATGCCGATCAATACGAGGAAGATGTTGAATTCAGCGGGCAGGCGGCGCTTTGCGCCGGCAAGCGATGTGCTCGCGCCCTGTGCGGCGACATTGGTATCCATTTTCATTCCTCCCTTTCGTCGGGTCGCTTCCCGCTCAGCTTGCGGCGAGCTCCATGACCTTGATCTGGGTTGCTTCCGCCCTGTCGAGGAAGCCGGTGACGCGGCCCTCGTGCATGACCATGATGCGGTCGCTCATGCCGAGCACCTCTGGCATTTCCGAAGAAATCATGATGACGGCGACGCCGTTTCGCGCGAGTTCGGTGACGAGGCGGTGGATTTCCGCCTTGGCACCGACATCGATGCCGCGTGTCGGCTCGTCGAGGATCAGGATGCGCGGATTGGTGAGCAGCCAGCGGCCGATCAGCACCTTCTGCTGGTTGCCGCCGGAGAGGTTCTCGATGCGCTCCTGCAGGTTCGGCGTCTTGACGCGCAGCTTGCGGCTCATCTCTTCGCAGGCGGCGGTAATCTGTTTTTCGGTGACGAAGCCGCCCTTGACGAAGCGATCCTGCAGCACCGCGATCTGCATGTTCTCGAGGATGTCGAGGATCAGAAGACAGCCGGTGTCCTTGCGGTCCTCGGTCAAGAATGCCATGCGGTGCTTAATTGCGGTGTTCGGGCTATTGATCGAAAGGGTTTTCCCGTCGATCGAGATCGTGCCGGAACTTGCCGGCGTCACGCCGAAAAGCGTCTCGGCGACGTTCGAGCGGCCGGAGCCGACGAGGCCGGCAATGCCGAGGATCTCACCGGCACGGACATCGAAGGAGACATCGCGGAAGACACCGTCGAGCGTCAGGTTCTTTACCGAAAGGACGACATCGCCGATTGGCACTTCCTCCTTCGGAAACATCTGGGTGATCTCGCGGCCAACCATCATGCGGATGATGTCGTCGCGGGTTACGTTGCTCGAGGCATGGGTGCCTATAAATTTGCCGTCGCGAAACACCGAGAACTCGTCGGCGATTTCGAACAGCTCGTTCATCTTGTGGGTGATGTAGACGATGCCGATCCCTTGTTCGCGCAGGTCGCGGATGATCTCGAACAGGTGAGCGACCTCACGCTCCGTCAGCGCCGAAGTCGGTTCGTCCATGATCAGCACGTCGGATTCATAGGAGACCGCCTTGGCGATCTCGACCATCTGTCGGTTCGCAACGGAGAGATGGCGGACCTCGATCTCCGGATCGATCTTGATCTTCAGGCGATCGAACAGCCTGGCGGTGATGCGGTTCATCTCGCCATGGTCGACGAAGCCGAAGCGGTTCTTCGGTTCACGGCGGATCCAGATGTTTTCCGCCACCGTCATGAACGGCATCAGGTTCAGTTCCTGATGGATCATCGCGATGCCGTTTTCGAGTGCGTCGAGCGGCGATTTCAGTCTGATGTCGACGCCCTTCAACCTGACTTCGCCCTTGTCGGGTGTATAGATGCCGGCGAGAATCTTCATCAGCGTCGACTTGCCGGCGCCGTTTTCACCCATCAGCGCATGGACCGTGCCGCGCTTCAGCTTGAACTCGACGTCGTCAAGGGCGACGACGCCCGGGAATTCCTTGCGGATGCCTTCTGCCGAAAGAAGATATTCGGCCTTCGGCACGGCGCCGCTGGCGCGCACGGCTGCCATCGTTGTCGGACTGAGCGTCATGTTCCTTGCCTCCCCCGTCGTTTCCGGCTGTTGCGGAAAGTCCTCGTCGCTGGTGGGTGACCAGCCCATTTAATCGCAGGTCGCATCCAAAAGGACGCAGACATCCGCAGCGGGACTTGCATATTTGAGCGGGAGCGCAGGTGATTCTGCGCTCCCGCCGCAGGCGATCAGTTCTTGGCCTGATACTTGTCGAGGTTTTCCTTGGTCACCAGCTCGAAGGGAATATAGACCTTCTTGTCGACGGCCTCGCCCTTGGCGAGCTTCAGTGCGGCATCGACCGAGCCCTGGCCCTGGCCGGCTGCGTTCTGGAACACCGTTACGTCGAGGTCGCCCGCAGCCATTGCGGCGAGTGCGTCCTGCGTCGCGTCGATGCCACCGATGACGACCGAGTCCATCGAGCGGCCAGCGGCCTTCAGCGCCTGGACGGCGCCGATCGCCATTTCGTCGTTGTTCGAAATGACGGCATCGAATTCAACGCCGGCCGAGAGCCAGTTCGTCAGAAGGTCCGACCCTTGCGTACGCGACCAGTTGGCCGTCTGCTCCTCGACGATCTCGATACCCTTGCATTGGTCGGTCGCAAGCACGTCGTGAATGTCCTTCGTGCGCATACGGGCGGCCTGGTTGGACAGTTCGCCCATCATGACGACGGCCTTGCCCTTGCCGCCAAGCATCTTGCAGATTTCCTGCGTCTGCAGCGTGCCGGATTCCTGTTCGTTCGACGCGACGAAAGCCTGCTTTTCCGGCAGGGTGTCGACGTTGACCGGCTCGCGGTTGACGTAGACGAGCGGAATGCCGGCGTCGGCTGCAATCTTCGACATGGCTGCCGTCGCATCGGTATCGACCGGGTTGACGATGATGGCGGTCACGCCGGCTGCGATGAAGTTCTGGATCTGGCTCTGCTGCTTCGAAACGTCATTCTGCGCGTCCTCGATCTGCAGTTCGACGCCGTCGAGCGTCTTGGCGTAATCGGACATGCCGTTGCGCAAGACCGTCAGGAAGTTGTCGTCGAAAAGGGCCATCGACACGCCGATGGTTTCGGCATGCGCGGCCGCCGACATCATCACGGCCAGCGCTGTACCCAGCACGAATTTCTTCATTGTCACTCTCCTCCACAATGGTGCCCGGCGACACCTTCTCCTGCCGGGAGCGCAATCCTTGCCGGATTGCGCTCATTCACATCGAAAGCGCCACTCCCGTTACGCCTTCGGATAAAACGGAATAAACGAACCAGTAAATTGCGAGTACGGAATATGTATTCCATTTTATGGGGCGCCGTCAAGACCTGTTGCGGCGCTCCCATCGTTTTGCCGCAGCCAGGCCGCGGCGGATCAGATCCGGGTTTGAATGTGGTCCACACTCTGCCTGATCGCAGCCGCCGGATCTGCGACCGCGTGGACTTCGGCGGCAAACGGTTCGAAGGAAAGCGGCCCTGCATAGCCCTCGGCGCGCAGGCGCCGGATCTGGCCGACATTGTCGAGAAGGTCGTCCTGATCGACCAGAACGCGATGTGAATCGCGCAGATCGGAAACCGCGACCCGACCGTCGGTTACGCCGGAAATATGCACGAGCCCGGTCATCTCGGGATAGGTTGCGGGTTCTCCCGCGAGGTGGTGATGGAACGTATCGTGCACCAGTCGGAAGGTACTTTCTCCTCCGACCGCCTTGATCCCCTCGACAGCCTCCCTCTTCGAGCGCAGAGAGCAGATTTCGAAGCCCAGCGGCTCGACAAGGCCCACAATTCCGGCCGATTCAAGCATCGGTTTCAGCGCGGCAAGCGCTTCACGAAGGTTTGCCTGTCGCTCGCCGTCCGCCTGGCCCGTGCCGTCATTGACGGGGACGAGCACGAGGGCCTTGGCGCCGCAATCGCGCGCATAGGCGATAAGCTCTTCCGCCTCCGCTTGACGCGCCGCATTCCATTCGTTGAAGCGCTGTAAAGCGTTGATCGAGATAATTGTAATGCCATTGCGACAGGCAAGCGCCGCCACGTCCGTTGCGGGCGTGCCGTCGACGATGGCATTGCCCGAGAGGTCGTTGCGGATTTCGACGGAGGAGATCCCGAGGGATTTGGCAAGTTCGAAGAAGGCGCCGAGCGGAAGGCCGGGCGTCGTCATATGATTGAGGGCGAAGGGCAGGGTTGTCACGGGAATGTCTCCTCCAGTGGGACGGGTCACGCTTTGCAAATAGAACGTTCATTCCATTTACAGCGTCGCAGACATTTCACCAACTGCTGGAGGACAGTCAAAGAGCGAGTGACGCAAAGGACTTGCATTGCTGCAATATTGCCTTTCGTCAATGATTGGATTCTATCATCCTTCGCTAGATATTTTCAGGCGTGAAGAGATCGAAGGGCAGGAATGTCTGCCCTGGGGCACCCGTCGGGCCCTTATCGACCGCCTGGATCATCAGATTGACCGTTTCGCGCGCAAGCGTCGCGGTCGGCGTTGAAATCGCCAGCGTGACGACATCATCTCCGAGGGCCGCCCGGGACTCCGGCGTCAATTCGTTGACGACGGCAATAAGCTTGCCTTCCAGCTTTTCCTCGCGGATCGCAGAGATGGCACCTTCCATGCCCCCTCCGCAGACGTAGAAGCCGATCAGATCCGGATGGCGTTGCAAAAGGTTCAGTGTTGCCTCGTGCGTGATCTCGGCCGTATCGAGATTGACCATCGTATCAAGCACTTCGAAATCCGGTGCATGTTCACGGAAATAGGAGCGGAACCCGATCTCTCGAAGTTCGTGGCCGAGGAAGCGATGGCTTCCGACGAAGGCCGCGACCTTGCCGGGGCGTTTGGCTGCCTTGGCGATCATCCATGCCGCGGTACGGCCGACCTTGTGGTTATTGAGTCCGACATAACCTTCACGCACGCCGGCCGCGAAGTCCGAAAGCAGCGAGAAGACGGGAATGCCGCGTTCCTTCAGTTCCTCGATCGCGGCCGTCACCGCCGGATAATCTGGAGCGACGAGCGCAATCGCCTGGTTTCGCGCCGCAGCCGCACGAAGCTTTTCCGTAATCGCCGTCGGTGTCGAATTTGCCACGAAGTCGACCTGGGCGAAGACACGTGCATTCGACAGCGAAAGCGCCGCGTTTTCGATCTCCTTGGCAACCGCCTTGTAGAAGGACTGCTCCGGCTTCTGCAGCACAAAGCCAAGTCTGTATTGCGGCAAGTCTTCGAACACACGCTGCCGGATGAGGCCAACCGCGTGGTAGCCGATAGACTTGGCTGCCTCGTAGACACGGCGCGCAGTCTCCTCTCGCACCGGATGCCGTCCGTTCAGGACGCGATCGACAGTCGCGACGCTGACGCCGGCGGTCCGTGCGAGGTCGGCAATGGTCGGACGGTTGCTCATCGCTTCTCCTGATAGGTTTACATCACAGATGATATGCAGTGGATGACATCATTTGAGAGAATATATCATTGCTGCATTGAGACCTAGCAAAAGTCAACCTATCGTCATTGCACGACATCGGACGCTCCTGGCCAAACTGGCCGGATCGCAGGGAGGAGAGCAAATGGCGATGGTTCCAACGAAGCGAGATTACAGTCTGGTTGGGCGCGATGCCCAGGCGGCTGTCGCCAACGGCCTCTCAGCGGCGGAGTGGTATCACACGGAGATCCCGCGCAAGCAGATGAAGGAACTGATGAAGCGTGAGAACGGACCCGCGATCCGCGATACCGTGATCTGGCTCGGTTGCCTCGTTCTTTTCGGTGGGCTCGGCATCACCTTCTGGGGCACCTGGTGGGCCGCTCCGTTCTTCCTCGCCTACGGCGTTCTCTACGGCTCGGCCTCCGATAGTCGCTGGCACGAATGCGGGCATGGCACCGCGTTCAAGACGATGTGGATGAACAACGCCGTCTACCAGATCGCCAGCTTCATGATCATGCGCAATCCCGTCACCTGGCGTTGGAGCCACACCCGCCACCACACAGACACGGTCATTGTCGGCCGCGATCCTGAGATCGCCGTCATGCGGCCGCCGGATCTCTTGCGCCTGGTCTTGAACTTCTTCGGCATTCTCGATGTCTGGCATGCAATGGTCGACATGGTTCGCAACACGCTTGGCATCATCAGTTCCGAGGAAGCGACATTCATCCCGGAAATGGAACAGCCGAAGGCGATCCTCGTTGCCCGCATCTGGTTTGCCATCTACGCCGCAACGATCGCGCTCTCGCTCTACCTCGGTTCGATCCTGCCGCTGATGTTGATCGGTCTGCCGCGGCTCTACGGTGCCTGGCACCATGTGCTGACCGGGCTGTTGCAGCATGGCGGCCTCGCCGACAACGTCACGGACCATAGGCTGAACAGCCGCACGGTCTACATGAACCCGGTCAGCCGCTTCGTCTATTGGAACATGAACTACCATGTGGAGCACCACATGTTCCCGATGGTGCCCTATCACGCCCTTCCGAAGCTGCACGCCATGATCAAGCACGACCTGCCGGAGCCGAACCCCTCGATATTGCATGGCTATCGCGAGATGATCCCGGCCTTCCTGCGGCAGTTGCGCAACGAGGACTATTTCTTGAAGCGTGAACTGCCGGCGACGGCGAAGCCCTACCGGGAAGAATTTCACAGCGACGCGATCGTGCATGCAGCCGAATAGCCAACGAAATTAGGAATGGGAGAAAGTGATGAGCGGAAGCTGGGTCGAAGTCTGCGCGGCGAACGAAATCGATGAGGAAGACGTCATCCGATTTGATCACGAAGGGCGCACCTTCGCGGTCTACCGGAGTCCTGACGACGAATTCTTCGCAACCGACGGGCTTTGCACGCACGAGCACATCCATCTGGCGGACGGCCTCGTTATGGACGACATCATCGAATGTCCGAAGCACAACGGTCGCTTCAACTACAAGACCGGCCAGGCCAAGGGCGCCCCGGTCTGCGTCAACCTGAAGACCTATCCAGTGAAGGTCGAGGCAGGAAGCGTGTTCATCGCGATCGCTTGATTGCGGCTTCAACGCGAAGAACTCAGCAAGAGCGGGCAGGGAGGTTGAGATGGGTGGAATTGTCATTGTTGGTGCCGGTGAATGTGGCGCAAGAGCCGCCTTTGCCCTGAGGGAGCGGGGCTACGACGGCTCAATCACATTGATCGGCGCAGAGCCGCATCTTCCCTATGAACGACCGCCGCTTTCGAAGGAGGGCCTTAAGGAACAGCTTCAACCGAAATATGTCGCCGATGCCGAGCGCTACGCTGCTTCAGGGATCGACGTACTGACCGATACCCCAGTCAAGGCCATCGACCGAGTCGCCAAACGCGTGGAACTCGTCGACGGCGGCAGTATTGCCTATGATCGGCTCTTGCTGACGACCGGCGCCCGAGCGCGAACGATACCCGGAACCGATGATGTGTCTCGGCGCGTTCGCACGCTCAGAACGCATGCCGACGCAGAAGAAATCCGCCGCGAACTTCTGTCCGGGCGGAGGCTTGTCATCATCGGTGGTGGATTTATTGGGCTGGAACTGGCGGCGACGGCGCGCAGTCTCGGCGCAGACGTCGTCCTGATCGAGGGGCTGCCACGCATCCTTTCACGCGGCGTGCCGGCTGAGATCGCGACCGTCGTCGCAGAGCGGCACCGCACGGAAGGCGTCGACATACGTTGCGACACGAAAATCGATCGCATCGATACTGATGAGAACGGTGTGCAGATCCTGCTTGCGAACGGACAATCGGTCGATGCAGATTTCCTGGTCGTTGGCATCGGCGCATCGCCGAACACGGAACTTGCAGAAGCCGCTGGCCTTCAGGTGGAAAACGGCATTGCCGTCGACGCGACGCTCAGGACTTCGGATGCCGACATATTCGCGGCCGGCGATTGCTGCTCCTATCCGCTCTGTCACTATGGCGACCGCCGCGTGCGTCTTGAGGCCTGGCGCAATGCGCAGGACCAAGGAACACTCGTCGCCGGCAATCTGCTGGGTGCGAACGAGACGGTCACCAGCGTGCCGTGGTTCTGGTCCGACCAATATGACCTGACGCTGCAGATTGCCGGACTTGCAGACGGCGCGACTGTGACCGTGCGACGTGATCTCGCAGATGGTGCCTTCATTCTTTTCCATCTCGACGACACTGGGCGGTTGCTTGCCGCTTCCGGCATCGGCCAGGGAAATGCCGTCGCGCGCGATATCCGGCTGGCGGAAATGCTGATCGCGGCCGGAAAGCGGCCCGCCCCCCAGGCGCTCATCTCGCCGGAAACCAAACTCAAGGCCCTGCTTGCCGCCTAGTGCGAGAGCCTTTTGCTACCCCTTACTTGATCACTGATATCGGAGACTTCTCATGAAAAGCCGCCGCCCGACCGTTGCCGACCTCCTTTCGATGAAGGGCAAGCGCCAGCTCACCATGTTGCGTGTGGAAACGCTTGACGAAGCCGAAGCGGCGGAAGCCGCCGGCATTGACCTCGTCTCCGTACCGCCGGCACTTCTGGGGCCGCAGTTTCGGGAAGTGGCGCCGACCTGTTTTGCCTTTCCCGGACTTGAGTATGGCGACTACGTTTCGGCCGAAGAATACATCCGTGCAGCATTCAAGGCGCTGAAGGCCGGCGGCGATGCCGTCTACTGCGCCGCCGGTCTTTCGACCGTTCGGCGCATGCGGGAAGAGGGCATTCCGGTTTGCGGCCATGTCGGACTCATCCCATCCAAGGCCACCTGGACCGGTGGGTTCCGCGCAGTAGGCAAGACGGCGGCAAGCGCGCTCGAGATCTGGCGGCAGCTGAAGGCGCTGGAGGAAGCTGGAGCGTTTGCTGCCGAAATCGAGGTCGTCCCTGGCGACGTCGCATCGGCGATCAGCGCGCGAACCTCGATGCTGATGCTGTCGATGGGGGCGGGGGCGGGCTGCGACGCCCAGTATCTGTTCGCCGATGACGTGCTCGGCAGCAATCGTGGCCACGTGCCGCGCCATGCCAAGACTTATCGAAACTTCGCTGCCGAGTATGACCGCCTGCAGCGCGAGCGGATTGCCGCCTTTTCGGAGTTTGCCGAAGACATCCGGTCCGGGGTCTATCCGCAGCAGCGGCATCTCATCGGCATCGAGGAGGCGGAACTGCGCGCGTTTCTGACAGAGCTCGAGCGCGGCTAGGACCGAACGACTTGCGCCGGAGAGGGCGGTTGGTATAGTCCACGCACCAATTCAACTTATCTCCGCGACGGATACCGATTTGAGCGCCCTTATCCAGGACAGTCTCACCTTTGTTGCCTTGCTTGCCGCGATCTATGCGGCGACCGTGCTGTTGTATTTCATCTTGGGCTACGGCATCACCTGGCTCAACGACCGCAACCCCGACCGCCGCATCCAGAAGGGGCGGCGCGGCGAGAAGCGCAAGGCCATCGAGATCCGCCAGAGCATGGCCTCGATCCTCGTCACCTGCACGTCCGTGGCGATCGGTCTCTTTGCCCAGTATCAGGGCTGGACCTTGTTCTCGCCCTGGTCCTTCAGCTGGTGGACGGCCGTTCCGCTCTTCGTACTTTGCATGGTGCTCTTCGACGCCTGGTTCTATTTCGCCCATCGCCTGCTGCACACGAAGCTTTTCTACAAATACCACGTGCTCCACCACCGCAGCGTCGCGCCCACGGCCTGGAGCAACGATTCCATCGGCCTCGTGGATACGGCGCTGTCTCAGGGCTATTACGCGGTGGTCGTCTTCCTCGTCCCGTTCCCGCCGATCATTCTCTTGGCGCACCGGCTGTTCGACCAGATCAACGGCACCTTCGGCCACGCCGGCTTCGAATACTTCGCCTCACGAACGGCGCGGTATCCCTCGCCGATGCTTTGCACCACCTATCACGACCAGCACCACGCCGAGTTCAAATACAATTACGCGAACTACTTCTCATTCTGGGACCGGGTAATGGGAACTGTCGCGCCGAATTATGATCGGCGTGTGGAGGCGTTTGAAGGGGAGGCACCGGCGCTCAATCTGCGGAAGGCGTCCACGGTGACGGGAGCGGCTGAGACCTCTGCTGCCGACTGAGGCGGCTTGCGTTCCAATCCATTTTTCTGCGATGGCAATGGCTCGACTGAGAATTGAATACCCGTCAGGCGGTGATGGATTGGAGCAGATGGTCGAGCCATCGCAGGATGAAATTGAGGTCGCGTTGAGGCGTGGCCCGGCGCATTACGCAGATCGACCGATTACGCTTTCGGTCTGCGATCCCGACAACCGGCTTGGCCGCCGCCCACAGCTTGCCTTCAAACGCCGAGACCGGACGCCCCATACGGTCTTCCGTTCGTTCCTGATGGACGGGCGAGGGCGGGGGCGCTTCTACGGGTGGACACCCGTGCAGCTTGATGCAGTGGCTTTGGTGCCCGACGTCGCGACTGCAAACGACTCAGCAAGCACTGAACCGCAGATCAAGATCCGACGTCTGACTCTCGCCGAGGCGGCACTCCTGATCGCATTCCGGCGGACCCTGGCGTTCCTGCAGATTATCAGGCTGTTCCTCGTGGGTAACAGAAAGGGAGCCGAGTTTCGGTTCGTTCGGCAATGCGACGCCCTTTCCGCCCCAGACTATCGCGATTGGGTGGACGCCCAAGCGCTGGCGGAGGCGAGCGAGACGGGAGACGATGCGCGCGGGTGGCCGCGAAGGCCACGGATCCTCGTTTCGATCGAAGGCATCGATGTGGCCGCCGTCGTGGAGACCAGGCAGTCGCTCGAAACCCAGACATGGCGAGACTTTCAGGAAGCGTCCGCGGCAGAGATCGACCGGTTGCTGGAGCGAGGCGAGGCGACCGACGATCTGTTATGGCTGCGGCTTCCGGCAGGAATGCGCGTCGCCCCAAAGGCGCTGGAGCGATTGGCGCGTTCGTTTGCATTCTCTACAGATGTCGCGGTCGTTTACTGCGACGAAGATCATATCGACGCCCGCGGCGTGCGTGTTACCCCCTTCTTCAAGCCAGCCTGGAATGAGCCACTCGCTCGCTCGGGATGGCTTCCCCTGGAAGGCGCCGTTCTTCGCTTGGCCTCCATCCCCGATGGCGTTTCTCTGCAAAGCGCTTCCACCACCGAAATTGTTCTCGCGATGGCTCAGGTGTCGTCCGGAATGATTATGCATCTGCCGAGAGTTCTGTTGCATCGAGGACCATCGTGCCGCCGGCGCGACCATCGCGAGACGATTGTTCAGCCGAAACGGGAACGCCCGGCAGTCAGTGTCATCATTCCGACGCGCGATAGGGCCGACTTGCTTGAGGCCTGTCTGAAAGGTCTCTTCGAGAACACAGCCCCGGCGGATCTTGACGTCATCGTCATCGACAATGATAGCGCCGAACCAGCGACTCTGGCCTTGTTCTCGCAATATGAGCAGTCAGGCTTTATCCGTCGGATACCACTTCCCGGAGCTTTCAACTTTTCCCGTGCCTGCAACATTGGCGTCCATGCCGCCCGGCACGACCTCATCCTCTTGTTGAACAATGATGTTGAGCCGATTGATTGCCATTGGCTCGAGTGCCTGGCAGGCGAGCTCGATGATCCGACGGTCGGCGCCGCAGGAAATTTGCTGCTGTTTCCCGATGGCTTCGTCCAGCATGGGGGTGTGACGCTCGGTGCCGGAACAGTCGCACGACACAGCTTTCACTTTCTTGACCCGAAGGGCCACGGTGACAAAGGGCTTCTGAGCCAACGTCGTGATATGTCGGCCGTGACCGCGGCCTGTCTATTGACACGCAAGGATCTATGGCACCGGCTTGGCGGCATGGACGAGCAGAATCTGACGGTCGCGTTCAACGATGTGGACTACTGCCTGAAACTACGGGAAGCAGGTTTCCGTATTGTCTGGACGCCGGAGGCGGCTATGTTGCATAGAGAGAGCGTCTCGCGTGGCGCCGACGATACGCCGCAGAAGCTTCAGCGCTTTGCGCGCGAGGAGCGAACCATGCATCAGCGTTGGAGCGACACGTTGAAAGCCGATCCATACTACAATCCGAACCTCTCGCTCATTGCCGAAGAATTCGCTCTCGAGGCACATCCTAGAGATGTTAATGCGAGGTCGAGCGCTTGAGCAGCGTGCGTGAACGGCTGGCCCACTGGATCGAGCGGCGGCTGCCTCAACCGCGGCTACGGGAGGGTGCCACGGGTGGCCCGAGGCAGCCGGTGAAGCGGATCATCGTTTTCGGCCGGATACCGAACCCAACCTTTGACTATTACCTCGCAGCCCGCCTTCAGGCGCCCGACATGCCGCCCTATGAGGTTGCGGATATCCGCGGCCGCGAAGTGCCGACCCTGGAGGCCGATGGAGCCTTCGTCATCATATGTCGCTACGCATCTCCGTCCGTCCTGCGCTGGATCGAGAGCAATGCGGAACTTCTCTCCGGAGTGGGGCTGTTCCTCGACGACGACATCCCTGCCGTCGTGACGGGTAAGGATGCGGATTTTTTCTATCGGTTGTTCCTTTGGTACCGGGCACTTTGGCCACTCCGCCGCCTGAACCGGCATTTGGATATCGTCTGGGCCTCCACGCCGCACCTTGCGTCCCGTCTGGCGGGTGCAAAGGCCGAGGTGTTGCCGCCGGCGCCGCCCTTGGCGCTTTGGCAGGCGGCGGGATGCCATGGCGACAGACAAAATCAGCCAAACCATGAGGCCTTGATCGCCTATCATGCGACCGGGGTGCACTTGGAGGAGCATCGTTTCCTGAGGCCAATCATTGCAGATGTTCTGCGCGAACGGCCCAAGGTTCGGTTCGAAGTGTTTGCGGATCGGCGTGCCAAGGCGATCTGGCAGGGGCTCGAACGTGTGCAGATCCGCGAGCCGATGCCGTGGAGGGAGTATCTAGCTGACGCGAACGCCCGACGGATCGATATCATGCTAGTTCCGCTGGAACCTTCACATGTGAACGACAGCCGTGCACCTACGAAACGCATTGATGTGGCGCGATACAAGGCGGCGGGAATCTTTTCGCAGGGCGTGGTCTTTGGTTATGCCACAGAGGGCGACGAATTCCTTCTTCCTTACGATGCCGGACAATGGCGTGAAATCATCTTTCGGCTCGTTGACGATGTTGGAGGGCGCGGCATTACCGCAATTGCAACACATAAGGCCGTCTTGCAAATGGCGTTGGCAGCAGATACGGGATTTGAGGCCCTTAAAGCCTGAGAAACAATTGGCCAGCTCTCTGAAGGCGCAATGCGACTTCGAATGATGGAAAAGCGGACCGTTCCTGAATGACGTCTAAGATATTGTTGCTACAACCCAAACGTTTTGGTGACGATCGCGGATGGTTCTCCGAAGTCTACAATGAGAGAACCTTCTCGGCGTACGGGATCAGCGACCGGTTCGTTCAGGACAATCACTCGCTCTCGGTCCCTGTTGGGACGTTGAGGGGGTTACATTTTCAGACAGCGCCATTCGAGCAAGCAAAGCTCGTCCGCTGTATCCATGGACGGATCTTTGATGTCGCCGTCGATATTCGCCGTGGTTCGCCGACGTTTGGACAGTGGGTCGGTGCTGAGCTCTCGGCCAAGAATGGGCGGCAACTTTATATTCCGTCGGGATTCGCACATGGCTTCGTGACACTGGAACCCTCGACTGAAGTGACCTACAAGGTGTCCAGTCTCTACTCGCCGGAGAACGATGGCGGACTCCTTTGGAGCGACCCTCAGATCGGCATCGAATGGCCTCTAACTGAAGGCACTGAGCCGATCTTGAGCCCAAAGGACGAGCGTCAGCCGCTGCTGCGCGATTTTGACAGCCCCTTCCGTTACGATGGCGTTCCTCTTGAATTGGTCGAAGTGTAAGTTTCAGAAGGACTGACAATGCGCATTTTCGTCACCGGCGGCGCCGGCTTCATTGGATCGGCTCTGGTTCGGCACCTCATCGACAATACCGAACACGAGGTCTTGACCTTCGATAAACTGACCTATGCGGGTACACTGACCTCGTTGTCCCCAGTCGCTGCCTCGCCGCGATACGGTTTTAAGCTGGGCGACATCTGTGACGAACGTGCGGTGAAGGTCGCTATTGAGGACTTCCAGCCCGACGTAATCACGCATCTCGCCGCAGAATCGCATGTCGACCGATCGATCGACGGCCCAGGCGCCTTCATTCAGACGAATGTAGTTGGCACGTACACGATGTTGGCAACAGCGCTAGACTACTGGCGCAGGCTCGAGGGCGAGCGTCGTGTTCAGTTCCGTTTCCACCACATTTCGACGGACGAAGTTTTCGGCTCGCTTGGCGAAACCGGCTATTTCACCGAGACAACGCCCTACGATCCCCGTTCCCCCTATTCGGCTTCCAAGGCGGGGTCGGATCACCTTGTTTCGGCGTGGGGCCACACATTCGGTCTGCCCGTTTTGATCACCAATTGCTCGAACAACTACGGCCCCTATCACTTCCCTGAAAAACTCATCCCGCTCATGATCGTGAAGGCCCTCGCCGGCGAGCATCTTCCTGTTTATGGCAACGGTACGAATGTTCGCGATTGGCTGTACGTGGAAGATCATGTTCGCGCGTTGCAATGCGTCTTCGAGAAGGGTATCCCCGGCCAAACCTATAATGTGGGCGGCAAATCCGAGCGGCGGAATATCGATGTGGTGAAGACCGTCTGTGAAATCCTGGATCGCCTGCAGCCGCGTGGGGACGGGCAATCCTATGCCAGCCAAATCACATATGTTGCCGATCGACCCGGGCATGATCAACGCTACGCAATCGATTCAACTAAGATTGGCAATGAGATCGGCTGGGAACCCGTTGAGAGCTTCGAAAGCGGGATTGAGAAGACTGTCGCCTGGTACTTGAACAACCGAGACTGGTGGTCAGAAATTCTTGATCGGAGCCAGCCCGCCCGGCGAAGAGGCTTGGGCACATGAAAATGCGGCGGCTTCTGATTACGGGCGGCATGGGGCAGGTGGGAACCGAGCTCCTCAACTGCCACTGGCCCGCCGACACAGAGCTGGTTGCGCCGACGCGTCAGGAACTCGACCTGTCGGATTTTGATAGTATTGGCACGTACATATCCCAGGGCGAGTTTGACGCGGTTATTAATTGTGGTGCCTATACGGCAGTCGATAAAGCCGAAAGCGAGGTCCTGACGGCCTGGAAGATTAACGCACTGGCCCCTGCAGCACTTGCTGCGGCGACTAAAATTGCAGGAATTCCACTCGTTCACCTTTCGACTGACTACGTGTTCGACGGTTCGAAAATAGAACCCTACACGGAGGACGACCCTGTCGCTCCGCTCGGCGTTTACGGCGCTTCCAAGGAAGCGGGCGAACAGGCGGTTCGTACGGGCAATCCTCGTCACGTCATTCTACGGACCGCCTGGGTCTTTAGCGCGCACGGCTCCAATTTCGTCAAGACCATGTTGCGGCTCGGCAAAGAGAGGGAATTGGTCAAGGTCGTTGACGACCAGATGGGGTGCCCTACCGCAGCTTCCGACATCGCGGCGGTTGTCCGCCAAATTGTCGTTCGTCTGATTGAGGATCTTAAGGCGCCAGTGGGCACCTATCATTTCGTCAATAGTGGCGCCGCAACTTGGTGCACATTCGCGCTCGATTTGTTTACCAAGCGGGAAGCGGCAGGTTTCAAAGTGCCAAAAATTGAGGCGATCGCCACAGAAGATTACCCGACGCCGGCGCGGCGCCCAAGGAACTCACAACTCTCTACAGAAAAGTTGAAACGCGACTATGGTGTTCAGCCGCGAGACTGGCCAACGGCGTTGGAGGACGTCTTCAGGCTTCTGTCGACCGACGCGAATCTATAAGGATGTTAAAATGAAAGGTATCATTCTGGCCGGAGGATCGGGTACGCGATTGCATCCCGCCACGCTTGCAATCAACAAGCAACTTATCCCTGTGTACGATAAGCCGATGATCTATTATCCAATGTCTGTCTTAATGCAGGCGGGGATCCGTGAGATATTAATTATATCCTCTGCTGAGCACTTGGATAGCTACAAACGTATTTTCGCGGACGGCTCAAACTGGGGCCTTCGGATTTCATATGCGTTGCAAGCAAGGCCCGAAGGGTTAGCTCAGGCTTTCACAATCGGCGAAGAATTCATTGGATCTGACAACGTAGCTTTGATCCTTGGAGACAATATATTCTTTGGTGCCGGTCTCAGTGAGTTGCTTGAGAGAGCATGCTCACGAAAAACGGGAGCAACAGTGTTTGCGTACGAAGTCGAAGATCCAGAGCGATATGGAGTGGTGGAGCTTTCGTCTGCCGGCCAGGCGTTATCCCTTGAAGAAAAGCCACATCAGCCGAGATCGCGGTTCGCAGTAACGGGATTATATTTCTATGATAATAGGGTCATTGAGTACGCAAAAAGCTTGAAACTGTCCTCGCGGGGTGAGTATGAAATCACCGACTTGAACCGGATTTATATGGAGAGTAAGGAATTATTTGTAGAAAAAATGTCTCGCGGCTTCGCTTGGCTCGACACCGGTACTCACGATAGCTTATTGGAGGCTGCAGAATTTGTTCGAGTTATACAGCATCGACAGGGTACAAATATTGCATGCATAGAGGAGATCGCATATCTAAGTGGGTTTATTTCTAGAGATAGACTTATTGAGTTTGGGAAATTGTATGAGAAAACCGCATATGGAAAGTATATTCTGAAATTTGCTGAGCAGTTCAGTTGACTTTACGGTTGCTTGCTATGCCTTTCTCATTTCGCTGAGTCTGATTTATGCATCCGGCTAACGCTTCCCGCGCGGATCCTAGTGATTTGAAATTGCTTAGCATGGAGATTGGGGAGTGGCCGCTCTGGGGGAGGCGGCTTTGTCCTCTTAGAGCCTATGCGAATTGCTCAGCAGGTGGAAACAACGGGCGCAATATATTAAACCAGCCGCGTTGTTTCATGAAGGGCGCGTCCGAGTGTGAGGATGAAGGTCCCTTACCCCTTATGGCTGCGCAGATTTTTGGGAATAGGGTTTCTGATGAAATTTAACTTTGGCTACCAAAAGACAAAATTCAGTATTGACGTCGCAACGAGCCGGCAAATTTCAGGCTGGGTATGGTCGCCGAGAAACCCGAGGAATAGGATTGAGATAGAACTCCTTGAGGCGGGACGGGTCGTAAGGACAGTAATTGCAAATCATTTTCGGCAAGACTTAAAGGACGCGCAAGTTGGGGACGGTGCTCACGCGTTTTGCTTTGGATTTCCTGAGGAGATTTGCGATGGGCAGTTACGTACCCTACATCTCCGTGTGCGCGGGGCAAAAAAGCCGTTCTACAGTCTTCCTCCGATGAAGCTGGCGGTACTGGTCGATTTTCATATCGATGCGGTGACGCATCATCAAATTACTGGATGGGCTTGGCTTCCTGGAGTTCCACAGCAACGTTTGCACATTGAGTTCGCCGAGGGCGGGAGTGTGCTGGGGAGTGTCATGGCTGCTGATTTTCGACCCGATTTAAGAACGGTCGGAAAGGGGGATGGTCACTGCGCCTTCGCATTCCCGTTGCCACCGCAGTTGCTCGACGGAAACTCTCACGCTGTTGAACTCCGTATTCAAGGAGGTTCAGATCCATTCCATCGGCTTCCTGAGCGAGTGTATGGGCAAATTCTTGGAGAAGTGGAAGTCGGCCGAGCCAAGCGCCAAGCGCCTGGGCCGCGCCTGCCGCTCGCTCTCAATAGGGTCGAGTTACCCTCAATTACGAGCCCAGCATGGGGGGGGCGTCGCCGTACTAATCTATTGCAAACAAATACGACCCAATCCCCTGATGTCTCGATTGTACTCAACGTACATCGCGAAGCAAGCTACCTTCAAAGGACGTTGCTCTCACTTGTGGAGGCTGTGGAGTACGCTCGACAACGCAGTGAGTTGACGTTCGAGTTGATTGTAGTCCTCGACAACTCGGACGATCGTACCCGCAGATGGGCTGAGCCTCAGCGTTTCGCGGATTTCGATGCGTTTAAAATCATTGAGGTTTCCAACGGCTCGCTTGGGCTTTCTCGCAACTCTGGGATTGCGGTAGCTAACGGTAAATATGTTACGACATGTGATGCGGACGATTTGATATCGTTTAATATGTTCTACGAATTGTTTGACATTGCGCAGAAACATGGCGGAGATGTCGCAGTTTTCCCTGAGTACTTACTGGCTTTTGGAGACACGAGCCATTTGTGCAAGTATTTCGATAGTCGGTTTGTGCCAACATTAGCCTATTTCGACTACCATCCTTACATTTCTCGCGTTTTCATTCCTACCGATTATGCTCGCGCTCATCCTTATAAGCATGCTGACCACCGCAAGGATTACGCTTACGAGGATTGGCATTTTACTTCAGAATTGGTTGCAGCGGGTATACCGTTACTCGTCGCCCCGAATACAACTCTTTTTTATCGGCAGCGTGCCGGCAGCCTCCTGCGAGAAGCCAATGCAACTTCATCACGCCTTGTTCATCCGAACCGCCTGTTGGAGCCGAGTAGGTTCATAGCGCTTACCGATGAATGGAGCGATATTGTGCCGAATGGTGAGTGGTCTCCTCCAAGTGTAACTATCATAAGAGAGGAGTTCTTTGAGAACCCCGCAACGCAGGCCAGCGCATACTACGCCAACAAGATTGACCCCGCTGTGGGATATTCACCGGAGCCGTTGACGAGTATATTCTCCAACCTGCATGGGCAAGGCGTTATGGGGTTAGCGTATAGAACTGCGTGCCTTCAGTTGCTTCAGCGAGATTATACTGATGTTGTAGTTCTGCCGTTTTTAACTACCGGGGG
The DNA here is from genome assembly GCF_058792075.1 of Ensifer sp. EB106-03-01-XG145. Lineage (NCBI taxonomy): Bacteria > Pseudomonadati > Pseudomonadota > Alphaproteobacteria > Hyphomicrobiales > Rhizobiaceae > Ensifer > Ensifer sp. EB106-03-01-XG145. The sequence continues at coordinate 391,433 of NZ_JBYTEC010000004.1, forward strand.
TGGGGAAAAGTACATTCTTTCCCTTCTCGAGGAGCTCGTTGAAAACCACGCGGGAGAGCGTTTCTTATTTTTGAGCGGAGAGGCTTTTGAGACGCATAGCTGGCTCGACCTGTTGCCACCCAAATCCGATTTCCTTGATCTGCATCAGATCTGTGGCGGGGATGAAAATGTCATCGATGTTGTGACATTGCGTCTTATCCAATACGCGGGTAAGGCGATGCGTGTCCACCTTAAGGCAAGCGGATACACCCACCGGTTCTTGAGTAAATTTGGGCGGTTGATCCAAGACAACGAGGTTATCTATTACCGCTTTTGCGATGAGATGTATGTGTCGCAAGGCGATATTTGGCGTGAAGGAAGCGCATTCCAATCAATTAGTGAAAATATCGGATATATTCATCGATTCATTTCTGATCACCAGGCGTTGGTCGAATCGGACCGTCAGTTATTCTCAACGTTCGAAGAGCGTTGGCAGTGCATCTACACAAAATGTGAGTTGCCTACGCGTGCGTGGATACAGCCTTCTAGAGAGGCCAGAATAAAGCTGCTGTGGGCGTCACGTATTTCTTCACAAAAGCGACCACAGTTAGTTTTGCGCATTGCTGATAAGCTGAAGGAACAAATGCCGAATGTGGAAATTGACGTATATGGGCGCTGTGACCCAGGACAGGACGTGAGTTCAATTCAGGCACGTGCTAATTTAACCTATTTGGGGCCGTATAAGAACTTCTTTGATATTGATCTTAGTGGGTACACAGCATTTCTTTATACATCCCACTTCGATGGATTGCCCAACGTCGTTCTTGAGGCGATGGCGGCTGGAATGCCCGTCGTTGCTCCAAACGTTGGAGGTATTCCCGAAGCGGTTGTTCATAGAGAAACTGGGTGGATCGTGGACGCAACCGGAGACGACGATGCTGATGCTCAAGCCTATGTCGACACTATTCGTGAAATGGTTTCGGCTGCATCCTCGATTTCCGACGTGGGAGCGTCCGCGCGGGCCTTGATCGCGGAGCGTCACAGTCGGGCTGCGTTCGGTAAGCGGGTGGCGGATGTCTTCGCGAACAAGAGTTAGAGCGGATCGGGCAAGTGAAACGGCAACGAAGGGAAATTCTGGGAAATGTCGCACTTAGAAAGGCTCTCGATGAAGCGATCGAACTTGATGCCACCTATGTACCCAACTCCGGAAATCTTGGTGACGGCGTCATCGCATTAGGCAATAGCCATCTTTTTGACGAATGGGGCCTCAACTTCCGCAGTGCCCGATTTAGCCGTGAATCTATCGCTGACGCGGGAAACCATTTGGTGCTGGGTGGCGGCGGCGGAATGGTAAGAGGGCTTTATTATGAACTCGGTTCCTATTTACTGCAGCTTCTAAAGAGCGGTGGGACAGCGTGCATTTTGCCAAGCACAATCAAGGATTTTGGCAGTGAGTTTGTAAGATACGCCGATCAGTTGACGATCTTTGCCAGAGAGCGAACAACCTACGATGAACTTCTGGCCAGTGGGATGCCACCTTCCAGAGTGCATCTTTGCCACGACTTGGCATTTGCGCTGAACCCGATATGGATTGAGGCGCAAAAAGGAACGCCTCCATATGGCACGCTTATGGCGTTTCGCGAGGACGATGAGCAGACGTTCGCGCCTGATCGAGACGAAAACATTGATCTCTCCCTGTTCTTAAACGGCTCCCTTTGGCATGACCGAGAGTTCACAGAGGCTTCGGTCTCTCGACTTGCGCAGTTTCTCGCGAGTTACGCGTCGGTCAAGACCAACAGATTGCATATTGGAATACTATCATTTCTTCTCGGTGTGGATTTATCTATGTTTGATAACTCCTACGGAAAGAACAAATCAATTTTTGAATATTCGTTGTATCAGGAGGTTGGCGTGAAATTTATTGGGGATGAAGGGAAGGCAGAGGTCGATTCAGAGACGTCAATTTCTTCACCGTCTTGGGAAGGCTTTCGCAAGAAGCTTGCCTGGTATGAGAAAACCCGGCGCGAATGGTGGGAGCCTCAAATTGAAAAGCTTACCAATGATTTGCAGTCTCAGGCGGAGCTGCGACAAGATTGGTTCGAGCCGGAGCTGAATAGACTAGAAGCAGCAGCCAAGGTTTTGGAGGCCGAGAAAAACGAGCTTTCTCGGAGCAACGATCTACTAAAGGAAGAGGTTTCGCAACTCGAAGCGGGCTTGGCTGAGGCGCAAACTGAAATTGAAACCCTTAAAAGAAGGGTAGAAGATGTTGGGATCAGGAAAGACCTTGAGCTTAGAGATCTACAATTCAAACTTTCAAAGGTTAGAGGTGATTACCTGCATGAGCGATCCCGGGTTGCAGCTGCTGGTTCACAGATCAAGCAGTTACGGCAAAAGATTGACGATGCGAAGGAAGAGACAGCGAAAGCTCGGAAGGTCAGCGACGACCTTTGGGACACGAAGGTTGATTGGTGGGAGCCCGAGCTTGAACGACGGGCTCTGCAAATTGAACGGCTCGAGGACGAGAACTCCCGACTGCGTAAAGCGCTTGGTGAACCCTGAGCCCAATCAGTTTGGTGAAGCGGTACGTCACATACTTTCTGAGGTGCGTGAATGTTTGGCCTTCGCTGCGAGTGGTGCAACATGCCACAGACGGAGTAAATTCCTACGTTGTGTTTACATTTTCGAGTTGCCTGAGGGCGATACGTTGCCTTGATATGCCCGTGACTGGATCGTGACGCGTATGCCTGCCAAAGAAAGGTGATGTGTTTTACCTCTGACTACCCCAGAGACGCACCTCGCTTCCCTGCCTCCCACGGACAAATGTACTCTGACGCCCGCAAGAAAATTTCCGGGCCGCGCCTCGCAGAGTGAACTAGTCGTCACCCGGCTGACTATGCCAGCCACGAGATAGTCGTGGAGGAGGGTCTGGATTTCGTGTTGCGCCATCTCAGCCGTCGCCATCGCTTCTTCATAAATCATAGGAGCCTTCTCTTTTCGATGCGGAAAATGCGAGAGAGGAAAGATGATAGCTAGCCCTGCTCGATGATTTATTAGAATACCCTCACGATAGGGAAAGGTGAAGCGCGTGTGCACGGGAAGAGGAATCGCTTCAAATTTTAGTCGGGCGACGAATTCGTTTGTCCCGTCTAGAGCAGATCCTGTTCAATCCGGGTCATATCCTGCAGCTCTGAAGTAGTTGGCGCATTCTCCAGGGGTGAACCGGGGTAGCAAGGCGCCGACTGCGTCCCATAGCGCATCTTTCAATACCCGCAATCGAAGATCATCGCTCAAGGCTCGTGCCATCATCCACCTCTCCAAAGTGGATGTTGAATCAGCTTCGGCCTGCGCCGTCACTTCACAATCGATTCATCGATCGCAGGATCTGCTCTAGCCCGCTCCAAAAAAAAGTCCCTACAGCCTCGAGGGGGCGACATCTAATGTACGCATCCGAGGTGGGCCGCCTTGTAGGAATTGTCGGATTTGGCACTGACTGTCCTTATTGACGTCAATACGGACAGTGCGGAATGGAACGACTTGAGATTATCGATTGCGGCCGGCGGCGACGCTTCAGCAAAGAGATGAAGCTGCAGATTGTCGCGGAGAGCTATTCGGAACCTGGCTTGTGTGCGACGACGGCGCGGCGACATGGAATATCGCGTTCGCAGTTATATGAATGGCGCCGGCTCGCACGAGCGTGGCAACTGGATGTTGCTTCGCCTGTGGGCGGCTTTGTGCCGGCGCTGCTTGTTCCAGAGGTAGAGCCGGCAGCAGGGTCATTGCCGAACGCCGGCCGGATGGAGGTTGTCAGCGCCAACGGTCGTCGTGTGATCGTGGACCGCGATGTCGACGTTGAAGCGCTGCTTCGGATCCTGCGCGGCCTGGAGGCGCTGCGATGAATCCGTTTCCGATGGGAACAGGGGTCAAGGTCTGGCTTTCGACGGGGTATACGGACATGCGCTGTGGCTTTCCCTCTCTGGCGCTTCGGGTGCAAGAGGTTCTGCAGCATGATCCGTTGTCAGGGCATCTCTTCGTCTTCCGGGGGCGCAGATCGGATATTTTGAAGATCATCTGGCATGATGGTCTGGGCGCCTGCCTTTTTACCCGGCGGCTGGAGAAGGGCCGGTTTATCTGGCTGAACATGGAGGGCGGGGCGGTCGCGATCTCACCGGCGCAATTGTCCTATCTGTTGTCCGGGATCGACTGGCGCAATCCGCAGGAAACCTGGCGTCCGACACGGGTCGGATAGCATTATTGCATTGAAAATATTGAATGAATCTGATCGACTGGCTTCATGACCTCGAAGCCTGTGGATCTTCCTGCGGACCTTGCGAGCGCCTATCTGGCGCTGCTTTCCGAGCGTGAGATGTTACAGGCTGAACGTGACGTCGTTGTTGCCGAGCGCGATACCGTCGTCGCCGAGCGAGACATCGCGGTGGCGCAAGCCGCCAATGCGCAGGCGATGTTGTCCGACAGCGAGGCGTTGATCGCCAAACTGGAGCTGGCGATCGAAAAGCTGAGGCGGGAGCTTCGCGGAAAGCGTTCCGAGCGCACCGCGCGCCTGATCGACCAGATGGAATGTATGCGACGTCCACGCCCCATGGCTTTTTCAGTTGCAGCGATCTGAGGTTGATCTACGGGCCGTCAAATGAGCTCA
>NZ_JBYTEC010000005.1:0-378985 GCF_058792075.1 Ensifer sp. EB106-03-01-XG145
CTCTGCTTCTTCATTCGTCCGTCCTTTAATGGGCCGGACTCTAATCCAATCTGGAGGAAATTCGCAGTGGCAGGTCAGGCGCCATCAAAGCCGAACTCTCAAACCTGACGTTGACGCTCAATAGCGTAGAGAGCAACGCAGAGTCGAGCGCGATGTAGCGGCCTCTGCTCACGTCCGTCAATTTGCCGCCGATAACGCGCGATGAACGAGGAACTGATGGCAATTTCCGGCTGAACGACGAAGAACCAGGCCACGACCTACACGAAGAAAGCACACCGCAAACAGATGGCGACAGGCGCCATGCACAAGCTCGTGCCGGAACAAGAGTAGGTCGTATTTCGCCCCACACATTTCAAGGTTGGAAAATGCGGGACAAAAACAGAGAAAATCACAATAAAAACAGCATGGTATTCGTGATAGTGGTGCCCCATGCCGAAGCAAAGCAAACGAGCGGCATCAGTGGCTTACCAGTTTGTGAGACACATCAAGCGAGCGCCGTTTTATTATCTTTTCTCTCGCTCATGTCCCACCTAGAAAGGAAATGAACCATCTGGAGTGAAGTGGCAGAACAGCGCTCAAATTGCACTTCATTCTAGCTTTGCATCAGACTCATCTGACTACATGGTGAGGCCGTCAAGATAGGGGCGATTCATGAAGTGCATCTCTGAACTTTTGATGGGATTGGCGGGAGCGACATTGGTCGTCATTAGCGCAGTTCAACCGGCGGAAGCTAACAGTGACAATGGCCAAGACCAATCTTGTGAAATCGTCAACTTAGCATACGCGGCAACCATGAACGCTACCCGGTCGAGCGTGACGGTTTATGCCGAGCAGGACGATGGATCTTTAGTGTTTACCGCCGATTTGCGAACCCAGTCAGGTACTAATTATCTGAAAGATTCAACGCGAAAGCAATGGATCCGGTACCCACAGACAAAGTGGGTTCCAGCGGACCAATCTGGCCCGAAAATAACTGAGTGTGTATTTGAGGGTGATGAGAGTCACCTGGGTCTCGCAGCAAAGCACTATTCAGCTATCCGTCATGAGGTGCCGCAGGTCTCTAAAGTGGATTTTTGGATTACGCATGACGATGGACGAATTGTAAAAATGCGAATTGGGCCGTGGGGAGTCAAGCTTAAGTCCGGACTAGGACTAGTTGAAATCCGGAAGTTCGATGATGAGGCATTGACCCCTCCACTTTGATCCGCAGCCGCAGACTTGCGCTTCCATTCGGACGGTATGTCCGATGATTTTTCGAAACCCTGAACCGGAATTACATGCGCCTATCAGTTCCACACGACGCTGAAACAGCGCTCCAATCGCGCCGTCGTCCAGTTTCCGTGAAAACCTTAAACAACTGCGCCGGCACGTCTGCACTCGCACCGGTTGGCCGCCTAGGCTTCTTCTTGTTCTGTTTAGCGGGCGCTTCCACTGGACCCAGTGAGGAATTGTAAGCAGCGAGATTGTTCCGGGGTGCGAAAATGTGGGGCAAAAACAGCGAAAAAGAACAACAAAAACAATAGCTGTTAGGTGTAGGTGGTGCCCCATGCCGGGGTCGAACCAGCACTCCTTTCGGAACTCGATTTTGAGTCGAGCGCGTCTACCAATTCCGCCAATGGGGCTCAGGGAAGTGCGATATCAGCGGCTCGGATTTACACGAAGGTTTTCACTGCGGTCAACCATCATTTTCAGCATGCCCCGATGACAATCACGAAAGCGTGCGGACCTGTCGCGGCTACCGCGATTTACAGGGCGCGCGATCCTGCCTAAGAAGGCGCCATCCAGTTTGCACTGCGGCATGTGTCGGTTCCGAGCTGCCGCCCGCGAGGTATAGATGATCGACACCGCCACCCAATCCCGCCAGCACCTGCTGATCGCCATTGTCGTGACACTTGGCATGGCGGCAACTGTCGGCGGGGCGCTCGGCTTCGAGCATATCGGTGGCTACATCCCCTGCGCGCTCTGCCTGTTGCAGCGCGATCCCTACTATTGGGGCATCCCGGTCGGCATTCTCGCCATCATCACCAGCGCGCTGAAACTGCCGGTGTGGCTGACCCGCACGCTGCTCGCCATCGTCGGCATCCTGATGCTCGTCGGCGCCGGCATGGGCGTCTACCACTCGGGCGCGGAATGGCACTTCTGGGAAGGCCCCTCCACCTGCGCGACGACGGCACAGGGCGTGTCGTCGAATGTCGGCGATCTGCTTGGAGATCTCGATTCGAAGCACGGTCCGTCCTGCACGGAGGCCGCATTGCGGGTGCTCGGCCTTTCCTTCGCCGGGTGGAACGTGATCGCCAGCCTCATCCTCGCAGCGATCGCCCTGCGCGGCGCTGCAAAGGCGCGCTGATCTCCCTGGGCGGACTCAGGAATGCGGACACTTTCGCGCCGTAACCACCCGACACGGGTTGGCGAAGGCACGCACCTGTCCTGATCCCGCTCTGGGGCTTGATCCGGCAAGAAGGCACGAACAGCGTCAGGGCTGCAGTTCGACGTCCCAGTAGAGATAGTCCATCCAGCTTTCATGCAGATGGTTCGGCGGAAAGAGCCGACCGTTGTTGTGCAGGTCCTGTACCGTCGGCTGGAAGGGCCTCTGGTGCGGGAACATGCCGGCCTGCTTCGGCAGCTTGCTGCCCTTGCGCAGATTGCAGGGGGAGCAGGCTGCGACGACGTTGTCCCAGGTCGTCTGGCCGCCGTGAGCGCGGGGCACCACGTGATCGAAGGTGAGATCGTCGGGCGAACCGCAATACTGGCATTCGAATTTATCGCGCAGGAACACGTTGAACCGGGTGAAGGCCGGGTGGCGCGAGGGCTGCACGTAGCTCTTGAGGCAAACGACGCTCGGCAGTCGCATCGAGAAACTCGGAGACGACACCGAATGTTCGTACTCGGCAAGGATGTTTACACGGTCAAGGAAGACGGCCTTGATCGCGTCCTGCCAGGACCAAAGCGACAAGGGGTAGTAACTAAGCGGCCGATAGTCAGCGTTCAAGACGAGCGCTGGTAAGGCCTGAGGTGAGACTGCAATCGTCAAGCGTATTCTCCTGATCGATTCGGCATCTGCACCTTCTATATTAGGCCCGTTGCAACAGGATTGTGAAGCCGGAAACAAAAATGCATGCGCTGGATTCGCTTTTTCCTTCAAGGTGTCACAGGAACAGCATCTCGGCGCATTTCCTGTGCATAATAGGCCCAGAAGAGCCGCGCAGCGACACTGCGCCAGGGCGACCAGGAGGCGGCAAGCGAATCAATTTCGCGTGCGGTCGGGCGCAATTCGAGGCCCAGCCCGTGGCCGATCGCGTTCTGCAAGGCGACGTCGCCAGAGGGGAAGACATCCGGGTGGCCGGCGCAAAACAGCAGATAGACCTCCGCCGTCCAGCGTCCCACGCCCTTGACCGCCGTCAGGTCCCGGATCGCCTCGGTCGCTTCGACGTCGCAGATCGCATCGAGATCGATCTCGCCGCCCACCACCACATCGGCGACGCGACGCAACGCATCCGCCTTGGCGCGGGAGAGGCCGATGACGCGGCAGTCCTCATCGCTGAGCGAAATCACCCCTGATGCCGTCACCTCGCCGAGCCTCTCTTCCATCCGCCGCCAGATCGCCGCAGCGCTTGCCTTCGAGACCATCTGCGAGACGATGATGCTGGCGAGGCCTCGGTAACCGGGATTGGTTCGGCGGAGCGGCACGGGCCCGGCCCTGGCGACCACGTACTCCAGACGCGCATCGAGCATCACCAGACCGGAAAGCCCGGCTTCGATATCCTCATGTGTCCGGATGATCCGCATGACGCCTCCACAAAGCGGATGATTTTTATACGCCTTCCATGGCAAAGGGAAAGGATGCCAGACACGCCACCCGTTTTCCGCTTTGCCCCCAGCCCGAACGGCCTGCTTCACCTCGGCCATGCGCTTTCCGCGGTGCTGAACCACGACATGGCGAAGGCCGCGAACGGCCGTTTCCTGCTGCGCATCGAGGATATCGACCAGACCCGTTGCCGCCCGGAATTCGAGGCAGCGATCTCCAGGGATCTCGCCTGGCTCGGCTTGGACTGGGAGCGCCCCGTGCGCCGCCAGTCGGACCATTTCGGCGCCTATGCGTCGGCGCTTGAACGGTTGAATGAACTCGGCGTGGTCTACCCCTCGATCATGACCCGCGGCGAGATCAAGGCCGCCGTCGCAGAAGCCGAAGCCGGCGGCCGGACCTGGCCGCGCGATCCGGATGGCAGTCCGCTCTATCCCGGACGCGAGCGCACCTATTCGACCGGTGAGCGAACGGCCATGCTTGAGAGTGGCAGAGCCTATGCCTTGCGGCTCGACATGCAGAAAGCGATCAGCCTCTTCGGCAACGCCCGCCTCACCTGGAGCGAGAGCGGTGCCGGGCCGGCGGGCGAAGCCGGCATCATTGCTGCCAACCCCGCCGCCTGGGGCGACGTCATCCTGTCGCGTTCCGATGCACCGTCAAGCTACCATCTGTCCGTCGTGACAGATGATGCGCTGCAGGGCATTACCCACGTGGTGCGCGGCCGCGATCTCTATCACGCAACCTCCGTGCACCGGCTGCTGCAGCGGCTTCTCGACCTGCCGGAGCCGCTCTATCATCACCACCGGCTAATCCTTGGGCCGGATGGCCGCAAGCTCTCCAAGAGCAACCAGGATACCGGCATTGCGGCATTCCGTGCCGCCGGCCGCACCCCGGAAGAGGTCCGGGCCCTAGTCGTTTAGGTCCTCGTCTTCGCGGCCCGCATCGGTGCCGCTGCGGAACTGGAAGCTGCGCCGCACCATGCGTTTGACCCGGTATTTCAGGATTGCCGCGTTGATCTCGGCGCCGATGATGAAGATCGCCGCGATCATGTAGAGGAACACGAGCACGATCATGATCGACGCCAGGCCCGCATAGGTCGAGACATAGGTGGCGAAGGTCGCGAGATAGGAGGCGAAGGCATAGGCGCCGATCGTCCAGCAGACGAGCGTCAGCACGATGCCGGGGAGCACGTCGACCACCTTGCGGTGACCGTCCGGCAGCCAGAGATGCGACACGAGCAGCCCACCGGTCAACATGATCAGGGCGAGCGGCAGGCTCCAGTTGTCGACTGTCGCCAGCACACCGCCGAGCCACGGCCACCATTCCCCGGTGTAACGCACCGCCAGCGGCACCGCGACCAGCAGGATGCTGAGCGCCGCAAGGATCAGCACGCCGGCGAGCACGAAGCCGAGGCTCGCTAACCGGGTCATGTACCAGTAACGGCTCTCGCTGACGCGATAGGCGCGGTTCAGCGAGACGCGCAGCGCTTCCACGCCGTTGGAGGCAAAATAGGCCGCGGCAAGAACGGAAATGGTCAAAAGCCCGCCGCGCGGGATCGTCAGCACCCGCACGATCTCGTCGGCGACAGGCTTGGCGATCGATTCGGGCCAGGCGTCGAAGATCAGGTGTACGGCCGTTTCGGCAAATTGATCAGCGCCGAGAAAGCTGCCGAGTGCTGTGCCGAAGATTAGAAAGGGAAAGACGGCAAGCAGCGACGACAGAGCCACATGGCTCGCCATCGCCCAACCGTCATCGAGGCTGAAATGCCAGAGCGCATCGAATACGACTTTCCAGGTGATGCGTATGAATGCTGGCATTCCATTCCAATCCTACAGGGCTCCACGACCGCGTACTCCCGCGCTGTCGTCCCGGTGCCGTTTCCTTGGCTTCACACGATCCCAACGGCGACAACGCTGGCGGGTTCCGGCTTGCGCAATTCAATTGTATCCCGCCGATGAATATGGGAAACGGAGGCAGGATTTCTACAGGAATCGATCGGATGACTGATCGCCCCACAATCATTGTCACCGGATGTTCGTCCGGGATCGGCGCCTACTGTGCGCGCGCGCTTCATGCCGACGGCTGGCGTGTCTTTGCCACCGTGCGCCGGGAAGAAGACCGCCAGTCCCTTGAAGCTGAGGGCATCGAGACCTTCCTGATGGACTATACCAAGCCGGAAACCATCGCCGCCCTGGCAGACACGGTGCTGGCGCTTTCCAGCGGACGCATCGACGCGCTGTTCAACAACGGCGCCTATGGCCAGGCCGGTGCCGTCGAGGACCTGCCGACCGAAGCGCTTAGGCTTCAGCTCGAGACCAACGTCATCGGCTGGCATGACCTGACGCGGCGGGTGATTCCGTCGATGCGGGCGCGTGGCAGCGGCCGCATCGTGCAGTGCTCCTCCATCCTCGGCATCGTTCCCTATCGCTGGCGCGGCGCCTACAACGCATCCAAGTTTGCGATCGAGGGCCTGTCGCTCACGCTCAAGATGGAGCTTGCCGGCAGCGGCATCGAGGTGAGCCTCATTGAGCCCGGACCGATCGCGTCCAAGTTCACGACCAATGCCGTTGCCTATATCGAGCGTTTCATCGACCTGAAGAATTCGGTGCACCGTGTCGAATACGAACGACAGATGCGGCGCCTGAAGGGCGAAGGCAAACCCGCGCCCGGCAAGCTCGGCCCGGATGCGGTTTATGCGGTTTTGAAGCACGCGCTGACAGCAAAGAAACCAAAACCGCACTATATTGTAACAAGGCCCGCCAGGCAGGGCGCGCTTCTGAAAAAGCTCCTGCCGGCTGCATTGTTTTATCGCATCATCGGCCGACTTGGCTGAGTAGAAATGCAAGGAAGAATACGATGTCTAGTTTCTTCACCGGCCTGACCCTGTTCGTCATGGGCTTGGTCGCCATTGTTTTGCTCCGCGGCCTCTTGAACATGATGAGGGGCGGCAGCGCCAGCAAATCCAACAAGCTGATGCAGGCCCGCGTGCTGCTGCAAGCGATCGCGATCGTCCTGATCATGGTAACGCTGTGGGTCACCGGCGGCGGCCGCCCGACCTAGATGACGCAATTCCGGACGCAAAGCCGTTCCACACCTTTCCTGGAATTGCCCGACCTAGATGACGCAATTCCGGACGGAAAGCCGTTTCACACCTTTCCTGGAATTGCTCTAGAGGACCGTGACGACAGATGGTGAAGCTCAACAAGATCTACACCCGGACGGGTGACAACGGCACCACCGGGCTTGTTGCAGGTCCGCGCCGCCTCAAGAGCGACCTTCGGGTCGATGCCTATGGCGCGGTGGATGAATCCAACGCCTTCGTCGGCTTGGCGCGGCAGCACACGGCCGACATCCCGGCGCTCGACGACGCGCTGATGCGGATCCAGAACGATCTCTTCGATCTTGGCGCCGATCTCGCGACGCCCGACACCGGCGAACCGCCGCAATACGAACCGCTCCGGATCGTCACAGCGCAGGTAACCTGGCTGGAGACCGAAATCGACCGGCTGAATGCCGAGCTCGAACCCTTGCGCTCCTTCGTGCTTCCAGCCGGCAGTCCTGCCTCAGCGATGTTGCATGTCGCCCGCACCGTCGCGCGGCGGGCCGAGCGGCAGATGGTAGCGCTCGCCAATGTCGAAGGAGAGATCGTCAGCAAAGAGGCGATCGCCTATATCAACCGGCTCTCCGATTTCCTGTTTGTCGCGGCGCGTTCGGCAAATGACAAAGGTCAAGCCGACGTCCTTTGGATTCCCGGAAAAAACAGATAACGTCCGCTTCCGCATCGTTCCCAAGCCGGATTCGGATTGAGGAACCGTGGCATGGAACGACGCTTCGGGAGAGAGCATGTTCATACCGCTTCACGATACGAACACCCTGAAGCACATCAAGGTCCAGTACGTCACGATCAGCCTGATCGTCGTCAACATCGTCGTCTGGCTGATCACCGGGCCGATCGCCTCGGAAGAGTTCGCCAATGCCGCAATCCTCGGCTTCGGCTATATCCCGGCGCTCATCTTCGACTATGCCCAACTCGATCCGTCACTGATCATCGTTCCCGACGGCTTCACCTTCATCACCTATTCCTTCCTGCATGGCGACTTCATGCATCTGGCGATGAACATGCTGTTCCTCTGGGTGTTCGGCGACAATGTCGAAGACGCGCTCGGGCACTTCCGCTACCTCGCCTTCTATCTGCTCTGCGCCGCCGCGGGGGCGCTTGCACATGGGCTTCTCGATCCGGCCTCAGAGGCACCGCTGATCGGCGCATCCGGCGCGATCTCCGGCGTCGTTGCCGCCTACTTCCTGCTGCATCCGAAGGTGCGCGTCTGGGTTCTGGTGTTCTTCCGCATCCCGCTGCCGCTTCCCGCGGCCATTCCGCTGGCCCTCTGGATTGGCCAGCAATTCTTCATGCTGGTCGTCGATCCTGGCAGCGGCGTTTCCTGGAGCGCCCATGTCGGCGGCATCGTCGCCGGCCTCATCCTGGTGGTCATTTTGCGACGCCGCGACGTACCGCTTTTCGACCGCACCATCGTTACGCCGCGCGCCGTCCGCCACAAGGCGGAACCGGTCACGGCCGGGCAGCAGCCGGCTCCGGATGCGACAAAACCGCCGATGCCCTGGGGACGCCAGACCTGAGCGGAGCCCGGCCTTTTCCGCCCAATGAACGCGGATCGGGCGGTTTTTCAAGGACTTGCCTGCCCCCGGCCCCGCATTGACGACCTGTAAAAGACTGGCCTCGGAACCCGCTTGCCATCCGCTTATCTTACGTGTACGTAAACGTCATTCCAATTCTCGGGATTATATCGATTTAGCGCCATGCACAGCGATTGTAATTGGAGAAAAAACGCGTATCGATGTCGCCAACCGACAATCAGGCGGCTCCGTTAAGGCGCATTTTCCTGCGAAAGCTCTTGGAGGGAAGAATCCATGAAAATACTTGTGACGGTGAAGCGGGTGGTTGACTACAACGTCAAAATTCGCGTGAAGGCAGACGGTTCGGGCGTCGAGCTCGCGAACGTGAAGATGTCGATGAACCCCTTCGACGAAATCTCGGTCGAAGAAGCGCTGCGGCTGAAGGAAGCCGGCAAGGCGGAGGAAGTCGTCGTCGTTTCCGTTGGTCCGGCCAAGGCCGAAGAGACGCTACGCACGGCCCTTGCCATGGGCGCCGACCGCGCCATCCTGGTTGAGACCGAAGACCAGGTCGAGCCGCTCACTGTGGCCAAGATCGTCAAGGGCGTCGCCGAAGCCGAACAGCCGGGCCTGATCATCGTCGGCAAGCAGGCGATCGACGACGATTCGAACCAGACCGGCCAGATGCTGTCGGCTCTGCTCGGCTGGGCCCAGGGCACCTTTGCCTCCAAGGTCGAGATCGGCGATGGCAAGGCAACCGTGACCCGCGAAGTCGACGGCGGTCTGCAGACCATCGACATCAAGCTGCCGGCAGTTGTCACCACCGACCTGCGCCTCAACGAACCGCGCTACGCCTCGCTGCCGAACATCATGAAGGCGAAGAAGAAGCCGCTCGACAAGAAGACCCCTGCGGACTTCGGCGTCGACACCGCTGCCCGCCTCAAGGTGCTGAAGACCGAGGAGCCGTCGGGCCGCAAGGCCGGCATCAAGGTCAAGTCGGTCGCCGAGCTCGTCGAAAAGCTCAAGACCGAAGCCGGCGTGCTCTGATTTAAGGAAGGGAGATATCATCATGGCCATTCTTCTTCTGGCTGACCACGACAGCAACCACCTTTCCGACCAGACCGCCAAGGCGCTGACCGCCGCCTCCAAGATCGCCAGTGGGACTGGAGCCGATGTGCATGTGCTGGTCGCCGGTAGCGGCGCCAAGGCAGCGGCCGAACAGGCATCGAAGCTTGCCGGGGTATCCAAGGTGCTCGTCGCCGACGATGCCTCGCTTGCCAACAACCTCGCAGAGCCGCTGGCAGCCCTGATCGTTTCGCTCGCCGGCAACTACGACACCATCGTCGCAGCGGCGACCTCGGTCGGCAAGAACGTCATGCCGCGCGTCGCAGCGCTGCTCGACGTCGCCCAGGTCTCGGAAATCATCGAGGTCGTCTCTTCCGACACCTTCAAGCGCCCGATCTATGCCGGCAACGCCATCCAGACGGTGCAGACGACGGAAGCCAAGCGCGTCATCACCGTGCGCACCGCCTCCTTCGCCTCTGCCGCAGAAGGCGGTTCGGCTGCGATCGAAAGTGTCGCGGCTGCCGCCAACCCGGGTGTCTCCAGCTTCGTCGCCGACGCCCTGTCGTCGTCCGACCGTCCGGAGCTGACCTCGGCCAAGATCATCATCTCCGGTGGTCGTGCGCTCGGTTCCTCGGAGAAGTTCCAGGAAGTCATCCTGCCGGTTGCCGACAAGCTCGGTGCTGCCGTCGGCGCCTCGCGCGCCGCTGTCGATGCCGGCTACGCGCCGAACGACTGGCAGGTCGGTCAGACCGGCAAGGTGGTCGCACCTGATCTCTATATCGCCTGCGGCATCTCCGGTGCCATCCAGCACCTCGCCGGCATGAAGGACTCGAAGGTCATCGTCGCGATCAACAAGGACGAAGAGGCACCGATTTTCCAGGTCGCCGACTACGGCCTGGTTGCCGATCTCTTCGAAGCGCTGCCTGAGTTGCAGAAGGCCCTGTAACCGCGGCAAGAGCCGCCCGCCGCCACCCATGAAAAGGGCTGGCAAAAGCGTGGACTTGGCATTAACAATCTACCGGGCCGGCCAAACCGGCCCGGTTTGCGTGTCTGATGGCGGCCTCACCGCCAAACCTTTGAAGATGGATGTTCGCCGCGATGATCAAGACTGTCGGAATTATTGGTGCCGGGCAAATGGGCTGTGGCATCGCGCATGTTTCGGCAATCGCCGGATACAAGGTGCAGATCTACGATCTTGCCGCTGAACGGATCGAAGCGGGCCTTGCCACCATCAACGGCAACCTCGCCCGCCAGGTATCGTCCGGCAAGATGACCGACGAGGCCCGCAAAGCCGCCTTGGCCCTGATCAAGGGCTCATCCGACATCAACGACCTGTCGCAGGCCGACCTCGTCATCGAAGCCGTCACCGAAGACGAGACGATCAAGCGCAAGATTTACGGCCAGGTTTGTCCGATCCTGAAGCCGGAAGCGATCCTGGCGACCAACACCTCTTCTCTGTCGATCACGCGCCTGGCCTCGGCCACCGATCGTCCCGAGCATTTCATGGGCATCCACTTCATGAACCCGGTTCCGGTCATGAAGCTGGTCGAGCTCGTGCGTGGCATCGCCACTGACGAGCTGACCTTCAAGACCGCCAAGGAGTTCGTTGCGACGCTCGACAAGACCGTAACGGTCGCCGAAGATTTCCCGGCCTTCATCGTCAACCGCATCCTGCTGCCGATGATCAACGAGGCAATCTACACGCTTTACGAAGGCGTCGGCAGCGTCGAGGCCATCGACACGGCCATGAAGCTTGGCGCCAACCATCCGATGGGTCCGCTGCAGCTTGCCGACTTCATCGGCCTCGACACCTGCCTGTCGATCATGCAGGTGCTCTATGACGGCCTGGCGGACTCGAAGTATCGCCCCTGCCCGCTGCTGGTGAAATACGTCGAGGCAGGCTGGCTCGGCCGCAAATCCGGCCGCGGCTTCTACGACTACCGCGGCGAGATTCCGGTTCCGACCCGCTAACTTGTCGTCAAAGGCAAAGAAAAACCCGGCAATCCGCCGGGTTTTTGTTTTGTGCACCTACCGATCCCGCCTCAGCTACCGACTGCCGGGGCGACAGCGGCGCTGATCAACGCCTTGGCATCGTCGCTGTCCCAGGCGGCCGGGCCGTTCATCGAGCCGATGAGGCAGCCCTTGTCGTCGAGCAGCAAGGTCGCCGGCAGTCCGAAGGCAAGGCCTTCCTTCTTCATGTTGTTGAAGACGCCCATGGAGGCGTCGCGGTAGTAGCCAAGCTCATGCACGGCGGTCTCGTCGAGGAAAGCCTTCGGCTTTTCGTCGTCGCCGACGTCGATATTAATCGCCACCACCTCGAACTTGTCGCTGCCGAGCGACTTCTGCAGCGCGTTGAGCGCCGGCATTTCCTCGCGGCAGGGCACGCACCAGGTTGCCCAGAGGTTGACCAGCAGGGTCTTGCCGGCAAAGGCCGAAACATTGGTCGGCTTGCCGTCCGGACCGTTGAAGTCGAGCGCGATCGGCCGCGGCGACGAAGCCGGCGACATGGCGGCGACATGACCCTTCATGAACGGCGTCAGCGACGCGACCTTGGCTGATGTCAGCGGGCAGCTGGTGCTGGCCGTTTCAGTCGCCTCGCCATTGCCAGACCCCGTCTCCTTCACGTATACCGCTGCCGCACCGACGATCACGCCAAACAGGGCGGCGAGCGCGAACAGTTTCACGGCCGGGGGGGATTTCTTCTGGTCGGGCATTTCATTCTCCAAGGCGGGCATTCTTCATGGCTGACGGCAATTCCGAGACGAAATCCTCCAACCAAATGTGGGGCGGTCGCTTTGCCTCGGGTCCGGACGCGATCATGGAGGAGATAAATGCCTCGATCGGCTTCGACAAGAAGCTCTATGCCCAGGACATCCGCGGCTCAATAGCGCATGCGACGATGCTGGCGCATCAAGGCATCATTTCGACTGAAGACAAAGACAAAATCGTTCACGGCCTCAACACGATCCTGTCAGAGATCGAAAGCGGCCAGTTCGAGTTCTCGCGCCGCCTCGAAGACATCCACATGAACATCGAAGCGCGGCTTGCGACGCTGATCGGCCCCTCGGCCGGACGCCTGCACACCGCCCGCTCGCGCAACGACCAGGTGGCGCTCGACTTCCGCCTCTGGGTCAAGGAAGAGCTGCAGCGCACCGAGAAGGCGCTGACGGCGCTGATCGCCGCCTTCCTCGACCGTGCCGAGGAACATGCCGATACCGTCATGCCGGGCTTCACACACCTGCAGACCGCGCAGCCGGTCACCTTCGGCCACCATTGCATGGCCTACGTGGAAATGTTCGGCCGCGACCGTTCGCGCGTGCGCCATGCCATCGAGCATATGGACGAAAGCCCGATTGGTGCTGCCGCACTCGCCGGCACCGGTTTCCCGATCGACCGGCACATGACCGCCAAGGCGCTCGGCTTCGCCGGCCCGACCCGCAACTCGATCGACACCGTGTCCGACCGCGACTTCGCGCTCGAATTCCTGTCGATGGCATCGATCACGGCCACGCACCTGTCGCGCCTCGCCGAAGAGATCGTCATCTGGTCGACGCCGCAATTCGGCTTCATCCGCCTGTCGGATGCGTTTTCGACCGGCTCCTCGATCATGCCGCAGAAGAAGAACCCGGATGCTGCCGAACTGGTGCGCGCCAAGACCGGCCGCATCAACGGTTCGCTGGTCGCACTTCTGACGGTCATGAAGGGCCTGCCGCTCGCCTATTCCAAGGACATGCAGGAAGACAAGGAACAGGTCTTCGACGCCGCCGAGAGCCTCGAGCTGGCGATTGCCGCCATGACCGGCATGGTGCGCGACATGACTGTTCGCACCGACCGCATGAAGGCGGCCGCCGGCTCCGGCTATTCGACCGCGACCGATCTTGCCGATTGGCTGGTGCGCGAGGCGGGCCTGCCCTTCCGCGACGCCCACCACGTCACCGGCCGCGCCGTAGCACTTGCCGAACAGAAGGCCTGCGATCTGGCGGATCTCTCGCTTGCCGACCTGCAATCGATCCATGCCGACATCACCGAGAAGGTCTTCGACGTTCTGACGGTCGAGGCTTCGGTTGCCAGCCGCACCTCCTTCGGTGGCACTGCGCCCAACGAGGTTCGCAAACAGATCGCCTGGTGGCGCGCCCGAAACTAAGGGATGAGCGAAGGTGTGGGCGGCCTCCGCCCGCAAATTCAGGGTGCACAAGCGCCGGAAAAATCGATAAGACATCGCACCAGCATCAGTCCCGCGAAGGAAAATAACGATGACATTCACGAAGGCGGCCCGGCTTGCGCTCCTGCTGGCGATCCCCGGGCTGGTTCTTGTCGGTTGCGGACGCAAGGGCGATCTCGACCGCCCCGGTTCGACGGCGCCGATCAACACCAAGGCGCCCGCCGGAACCGTCGAGCAGAAGGAAAAACCGGACGACCGTCCTTTCCTGCTCGATCCCCTCCTCTAGATCCGCTCATCGTTTCCAACGAAGCATTGAATTGATCTAACTCTTTGAAATTACGCAATTCCGGACGAAAAACCGCTTCATACTCTCCTGGAATTGCGCAAAAGCCGAGCTGCAGCCCGTGAACCACTTCCAGTACCGCGACGGAATCCTCTACGCTGAAGACGTGCCGGTCACCGACATCGCGCGCGCCGTCGGCACGCCTTTCTATTGCTATTCGACCGCCACGCTCGAGCGCCACTACACGGTCTTTTCCAAGGCCTTCGCCGATGTGGACGCGATGGTCTGCTATGCGATGAAGGCCAACTCGAACCAGGCGGTGCTGAAGACGCTCGGTCGCCTGGGCGCCGGCGTCGACGTCGTCTCGGGCGGCGAACTGCGCCGCGCCCTTGCAGCCGGCATTCCCGCAAGCCGGATCATGTTCTCCGGCGTCGGCAAGACGCCGCAGGAAATGGACCTGGCGCTGGACGCCGGCATCTATTGCTTCAACGTCGAGTCCGAGCCGGAACTCGAAGTCTTGAATCAGCGCGCCGTGCGCGCCGGCAAGCGCGCCCATGTCTCCTTCCGCATCAACCCTGACGTCGACGCGAAGACCCACGCCAAGATTTCCACGGGCAAGAAGGAAAACAAGTTCGGCATTTCCTGGGAGCGCGCCCGCGCCGTCTATGCACATGCGGCCACGCTGCCCGGCATCCAGGTCACGGGCATCGATATGCATATCGGCAGCCAGATCACCGAACTGCAGCCCTTCGACGACGCCTTCAAGCTGCTGCGCGAGCTGGTCGACACGCTGCGCTCCGACGGCCACTCGATCGACCACGTCGATATCGGCGGCGGCTTGGGCATTCCCTACAAGGACGACAACAACCCGCCGCCGCTGCCGGATGCCTATGCGGAAATCGTCAAGAGCCAGCTGCAGTCGCTCGGCTGCAAGATCGTCACCGAACCGGGCCGGCTGATCGTCGGCAATGCCGGCATCCTCGTGACCGAAGTGATCTACGTGAAGGATGGTGGCGACAAGACCTTCGTCATCGTCGACGGCGCGATGAACGACCTCATCCGCCCGACGCTTTATGAGGCCTATCACGAGATCCGCCCTGTTCGCATCTCCGCCGCCAACGCGCCGCGCATCCGTGCCGACGTCGTCGGGCCCGTCTGCGAAACCGGCGACTACCTGGCGCTCGATCGCGAGATGGCGATGCCGAAGCCCGGCGATCTCTTCGCCATCAGCTCGGCAGGTGCCTATGGCGCCGTCCAGGCCAGCACCTACAATTCCCGTCTGCTGATCCCTGAAGTTCTGGTCAAGGGCGACCGCTTCCACGTCGTTCGTCCGCGTCAGGACTATGATGCCCTGATCGGCCTCGATTCGGTTCCGGACTGGCTCGCCTGAGGCGATCCGCACCAACGACGACAATATGTGGATCGGCCACCCGGGCGATCACGATTCTGTTTGCGCCCTCGTCTTCGCCACAAACGATGGTATCCTGAAGGCCAGCGGAATAAGCTAAGCTGCGCCGTCTCCGGCCGCATCTCGCTTTACGATATAGGGTCAGCCACGAGCGTAGACGGGCGACCGAAAGGAAACTTGGGCGGATGACGCAATTCCGGCAGGATGAAACGCCACAACCGAAGCCGTTTTCGAGAACCCTGGCACTGAAGAGATGGCTGGCGCGCTGGGTGCTGGTCGCCGAACAGCTTCTGCCGCGCACCCTCCTGCCCGGTTCTATCGTTCTTCTATTTCTCGCCTTCGCTTGGCTCGGCTTCTTCCGCGTGGCACCGTTCTGGCTGCATGCCGCAGCCCTCTTTGCCTTCGCCATCGGTTTTCTCGCATCGCTGTTTCCGCTGACGCGGATCCGTTTGCCCGGAAATGTCGACGCGGACCGCATGCTGGAAGAGCGCAACGCCCTGCCCCACCAGGCGATCCGCGTCCAGGACGATCGGCCGGCAACCGACAATCCACTGGGCGAAGCGCTGTGGCGCGAGCACCAGGCCCGCATGGCACGGATGATCGGCGCGCTCGAGACGGGGCTTCCGCGTCCTGATATCGCCCGACACGATCCTTTTGCCCTGCGTGCCGTACCGGTGCTTCTCGCCTGTGTCGCCTTCGCCTATTCCTACTCCAACCGCGCCGGCCTGCTCAGCGACGCGCTGCGCCTGCCGCAGGCTGCGGTCGAAACGGCCGATATCCGCATCGATGCCTGGGTGACGCCACCCGCCTATACCGGCCGTGCCCCGATTTTCCTCACCGGAAAGCCGGAGGCCGTATCGGCTGCGGAGGACACCGGGGCCATTACCATCCCGCAATTCAGCGACCTGACGGTCCGTGTCACCGGGGCCGGACCGGACCAGATCGTCCGCTATGCGGAAAGCGGCGCGGTCAAGGCAATCGCCATTCCGGCGGCCGGCGAGAAAGCCGGGGAAACGAAGCCCAAGCCGAAGGTGGGCGAAGCCGGGCCCAAGGTCGCCGAAATGGCTGCTTCAGAGCCTGCCCGCAACCCGAATGCCGTGCGCAACCATGTCTACAAGGTCGTCAAGGACGGCGAGCTCGTCGTCGGGGATCGGCGCTGGGCTTTCAAGATCATTCCGGATGGTGTGCCGCAGATCTCCTTCGACGGCATTCCTCGCCCAACCGTCAATGCGGCGCTGGAAATCACCTTCGCTGCAACGGATGATTACGGCATCGCCCAGGCTTGGGCCGAGATCCAGCCACTCGACGAAGCCGGAGAGGGGGCTCGCCCGCTCTATCCGCTGCCGGAATACCGGCTCGATCTGCCGCGCCGCAACGCGCGCGAAGCCAAGGGCACGACCAGCCGAAACCTCAGCGAACACCCGCTCGCCGGCAAGCGCGTGAAGGTCACCCTCGTCGCCCGCGACGCCGCAGGCCAGGAGGGCCGCAGCCCGCCGCATGAAATGATCCTGCCCGCCCGCCAGTTCATCCAGCCGCTCGCCGGCGCGGTCGCCGAGCAACGCCAGGTCTTCGCCCTCAATGCCAACGACCTGCCGCGCGCGCTCGACCTCAACGATGCCGTTGCTTCGCTTGCCGAGGACTGGATCCCCAACCTCACGCATTTCCTGCTGCTGAAATCGGCTCGCACGCGCATGGCCCTTGCCTACAACGAAGACATGCTGCGTGACGCCGCCGGATACCTATGGGAGATCGCGCTCGGCATCGAAGATGGCGACCTGTCACTCGCCGAGCGGCGCCTGCGCGACGCACAGCAGGCGCTCTCGGACGCGCTGGAGCGCAATGCGTCCGACCAGGAAATCGCCAAGCTGATGCAGGAGCTGCGCCAGGCCATGCAGGAGTACATGCAGGCCCTCGCCCAGCAGGCGGCGAAAGACCCGCGCATGGCCGGCAAGATGAACCCGAACAACATCCTGCGCCAGCAGGACCTCGAAAGGATGATGAACCAGATCGAGAACCTGGCGCGCTCCGGCGCGCGCGATCAGGCACGCCAGCTGCTGTCGGAACTGCAGCGGATGATGAACAATCTGCAGGCCGGCCGCGGCCAGCAGCAGATGGGCCAGCAGAACGATGCCATGAGTCAGCAGATCGAGAAGCTCGGCAAATTGCTGCAGGATCAACAAAAGCTCATGGACGAGACCTTCAAGCTCGACCAGGCGCAGCGCGACCGGATGCAGCGCGGCGACCCGTTGCAGGGCGAGGATAACGAGCTCTTCGGTCAGGAGATGCCGCAGGATCCGGAACAGCGCGGCGATCCGAATGGCCAGCCCAACCCGCTCGACGAGATGACCGCCGAACAGCTGAAGGATGCGCTCAAGCAGTTGAAGCAGCAGCAAGACGCGCTTGGCAAGCAGCTCGGAGAACTCAACAAGAGCCTCGAAAACATGGGCATCAAGCCGGGCAAGGGTTTCGGCGAAGCCCAGCGGGAAATGGACGGAGCCTCCGGCGCGCTTGGCAAGGGCCAGGGCGAACAGGCGGTGGGCAATCAAGGCCGTGCGCTACAGGCGCTGCGCCAAGGCGCCCAGGACATGATGAACCAGATGCAGAGCCAGGGTCAGGGCCCCGGCATGGGCGTCCCGCAATTCGGCCAGAACGGCCGCGACCCGCTTGGCAGGCCCCAGAACAACCGCGGTCCGGAATTTGGCGACCACGTGAAGGTGCCCGAGGAATTTGACACGCAACGCGCCCGTCAGATCCTCGAAGAGATCCGCCGCCGGCTCGGGGATAACCTGTCGCCGGAGGCCGAGCGGCAATATCTCGAGCGCCTGCTCGACATGCAATGAGCCCGTAGCTGGTTCGGGCCAGCCGATCCGATATTCCGGTGCTCCCGAGGCGCGGCGTTGCGGCGCGTAGCCTCAAGCCCACGACCTCGGCAGCAATCAGTTGTCGGATTGGGATTCGTCAGGCAGCCAGCGCGAGCGCAACGGCCTTGCGGATATCGGGAAGGGAAAACGGCTTGGAGATGACGTCGACGATCTTGTCGGCCAGATCGTCGGCCCGCTCGCGCTGTTCGGCATAGCCGGTCATCAGCAGGATCTTCATTGCCGGAAAGGCAGCCGACGCCTGATGCGTCAGCTCGATGCCGTCCATGACGGGCATGCGAATGTCGGAAAGCAGGAGATCGAAAGCCTCGCTCTGGAGGCAGGCAAGGCCGTCGGCACCGTCGCCCGCCTCGACCGTCTCATGGCCGTCGAGCTTCAGTGCCCGCGCGACGAAGGAACGCAACGCATCCTCGTCCTCGGTAATCAGGATTTTCGCCATCATGGCCTCCGCGTTTCCGAGGCGCGGCTTTCACGCCGACGCCCGCACCTGATCCAAAAGGTTACAGCGGGCGTCGGTCATCGACCGGACACGACGGCGCTGCAGCACCGCCAATCCGATAGGGAATCACCACGCGGTACATCCCCAACCAACCAGTTTTTCGTTTGTGTTCGGTAAACGCGCGGCGACCGGATTTCAGGGTCGGCGTGCCGTTTTGACACGCCTTACTCGGCATCGCCGGTGACGACACCTACAAAAGGCAGCTCGCGGAAGGCATAGGCGACATCCATGCCATAGCCGACAACGAAGTGATCGGGGCATTCGAAACCGACATAATCGGCTTCGAGCTCGACCTTCCGCTTGACGCGCTTGTCGAGCAGCACGGCGATCGTCACGTTGCGCGCGCCGCGCTCGTACATCAGCTCCTTGGCGAAACGCAGTGTCCGGCCGGATTCGAGAATGTCGTCGATCAAAAGCACGTCACGCCCATGCACGTCGCTGTCGATATCCTTGATGATCTTCACGCCCTGAGAGACCGTACCGAGCCCATAGCTCGACAGCGTGATGAACTCGACTTCCGGTGCAAGGCCGGTGTTGTGCATGGCGCGGATCAGGTCTGCAGCAAAGATGAACGATCCCTTGAGCACCGCGATCACCAGCAGATCCTTGTGCGGACCGTTGACGATCATCCCGGCCAACTCGCTGTTGCGCGCGGCAATCGTTTCGGCCGTGTAGAGAGGTTCGATATTCTTACCGCGAACAACGGGCATCAAGGCTTCTCCAGCGTTTCATCCGGAAGACCAAAGCCTTCCCATCCGCGCCGCTTAGCACAATCAGCGGGCTGAAACACCGTTTTCAGCGAAGGAAACCGTCACATCGGGCATTTTTCCACCTGCATAGGGCAGCCGCGTCCTGAAATGGCGGCTCTCGCCCGGCGCGATTGCCGCGCCTTCGGGCATCACGCGCGTGGTCGTAACCTGGCGCCCGTTGGCTGCCACCCCCACCACGACGAGCGGCAGGCGCTGTTCGACATCGGAGCGGTTGTCGATCGAGCCGTAGACGGAAAGCACCCGCATGCCGCCGGAATAGTCGAGCGAGCTCGTGACCCCTGATATCGCAAGCGGCTGGATATCGGCCTGCCCGTCGCCCGCGAAACCGACGATCACCAGAAAGGATGCGAGTGCGAAACCCGCGACCAGGCCGGCGAAGCGGCGCGCCGGCATGTCGCGCAGCCGCGCTTCGGCGAGGCTCAACAGTCGGCCGGCAAGCGATGTTTCGTCGGCCACGACCGTCAAGGTCGGCCGTTTCTGATTTCCCATCTTGGCGTTGTCGTTGAACACCGGATAGGGCGTTCGGCGCGACGAGGGAGCAATCACCTCGAACTCGGCATCGACATAGTCGACGCGTCGCGGCATCGCGGCTGCCTCACGACCGCCCCGTTCGGGCGGCAGGAAGTCCGCCGAAGCGCCGGCGGTTTTGGTCCGGAATGCATGCATGACCAGTTCCTCCTGTCCCACAGGGGCCCGGTGCGGCCACTCGACCTACCGCCTCGACTGCGAAACCATCGGGCAATGCACGAACCCTTGGCATGCAAGAATCTAGGCATTGCATCAAATCTTTCCGACACGTAAACCGGAATGGTTAATGTTTCGGAAAGACGTCGCGAAAGCGGCACCTTTTCATGAAAAATTAACCGCTGCTTAACCATGATTCCGCTGGCGGTTTTGCCTTTCGAGGCTGGTCGTCCTATGCGCGGAGGACCGGAACCGGCCGTCGGTTGCAGGGCCGTGAGAGAGACTGGGCTGCCGCTTGATTCACTTTGAGAACGTCGGACTGCGCTATGGCATGGGACCGGAAATCCTCCGGGACCTGACCTTCGATATTCCGCGCCGTTCGTTCCAGTTCCTGACCGGTCCGTCGGGCGCCGGCAAGACCACCCTTTTGAGACTGCTGTTCCTCTCGCTGCAGCCGACGCGCGGCCTGATCCGGATGTTCGACCGCAACATCTCGTCGATCCCGCGCGAGGAGTTCCCGATGCTGCGCCGGCGCGTCGGCATCGTCTTCCAGGATTTTCGCCTGCTCGACCATCTCACCACCTATGAGAACGTCGCTCTGCCGCTGCGCGTCCGCGGCAAGGAGGAATCGAGCTATCGCGCCGACGTGCTGGAACTGTTGAAATGGGTCGGCCTCGGCGAGCGCATCAATGTCCTGCCGCCGGTTCTTTCAGGCGGTGAGAAGCAACGCGCGGCGATCGCGCGGGCGCTGATCGACAGGCCGGAGATCCTGCTTGCCGACGAACCGACCGGCAACGTCGATCCGCCGATGGCCAGGCGCCTCCTCAATCTCTTCCTCGAGCTGAACCGGCTCGGCACCGCGGTGGTGATCGCCACCCACGATCTGTCGCTGATGGATCAGGTGGAGGCGCGACGCATGATCCTTTCGCAGGGGCGGCTCGACATCTATGAGTGACAGCCGCACGAAACGCCAGAAGGATGCGCCCGAGCAGGCGTCGGAGCCGCAACAACGCCGGACGGAAATGCGCGTGCGGCCGACCGGCCCGATCGTGCCTTCGACCAATGTCTCCGGGCATGCGCTGATGTGCGTGATCGCCATCATGTCGTTCCTTGCCTGCCTGACACTCGGCGGCGTCAGCATGGTCAGGGCAACGGCCCAGAGCTGGCAGTCGCAGATCTCCCGCGAGATCACCGTCCAGATCAAGCCGGACGATAGCCTCGACATGGAGAAGGCGCTCGCCGATGCCCGCGATCTGGCACTGACCTTCAGCGGCACGACCGATGGCAAGATCGTCGATCGCGCCGCCACCGCGCGCCTCCTGGAACCCTGGCTCGGCGAAGGCCTCGATCTCGACGAGTTACCGGTGCCGCGGCTGATCATCATCACCATCGACGAAAACAACCCGCCCGATTTCGCCGCTATGCGCAAGGCGCTGACCGAGACGATCCCGCAGGCCTTCCTCGACGATCACCGCACCTGGGTCGACCGGCTCGTCGCGATGGCCAATACCACGGCGATGATCGGCACCGGCGTGCTGGCCCTCGTGTTCTCCGCCATGGTGCTGACGGTGATCTTCGCCACCCGCGGCGCCCTTTCCGGCAACCGCCACATCGTCGAGGTGCTGCATTTCGTCGGTGCCGAGGCCGGTTTCGTCGCCTCCGAATTCCAGAAGCATTTTCTGAGAATCAGCCTCAAGGGTGCCGGCACCGGCGGCCTGCTTGCCGCGCTGTCCTTTGCGCTTGCCGGCTTCTGGCAGTCGCAGACATTGGCAACACCGCAGACCGATCAGGCGACCGCCCTCTTCGGAACCTTTACCATTGGCTATGGTGGCTATCTCGGTATCGCCGCCATCATCGTCGTCATCGCCATCCTGACGACCGTGACCGCGCGCCTCACGGTCATGCGCACCATCTACGAGATCGACCTCATCCGTTCGGACCCCGGCCGCACGGATCTCTACCAGAGCTGAACCGCCCGATGTTTCGCCGTGCCTCGATCTATTCCTTGCCGTAATCTGTGGCTATGTGAAGAGAATCATGATGGCGCGAGAATTACGCGGGAACGGGATGGCCGGAGGAGGCAAATGGCAGGGGAAAGCCGACGATGGCCGGCGGCCCCGCAGCCTCTTGCGCAAAATTCTCCGGCGAACCTTCTTCGTCCTCCTGTTACCGCTCGCGCTCCTGATCGGCGCCTTCCTCAATTTCGCCGACACCGTCGCATCGCTGCAGCCGCCCGTGCATCCCAAGGCGGATGCGATCGTCGTCCTGACCGGTGGTTTCCAGCGCATCGATCAGGCGGTCGATCTCTTGAAGGGCGGCGCCGGCAAGCGCCTGCTGATCTCCGGCGTCCACCCGACGACCACCGGCAGCCAGATCCGCCGCAACACCCAGAGCTCCGCCGATCTCTTCAAATGCTGCGTCGATATCGGTCATGAGGCGGTCGATACGATCGGCAACGCCACGGAGACCGCACAATGGATCCGTGATCGCGGCTATACGAGCGTGCTCGTCGTCACCAACAATTACCATATGCCGCGCAGTCTGCTGGAGCTTCGGCGCACCCGCCCGGAGACGGAGTTCATCCCCTACCCGGTGGTCAATTCCGATTTGAAGACGACGAACTGGCTGCGTAACCCGATGGTACTGAAATCGATCCTCCTGGAGTTCGGGAAGTATACGATCGCATCGGTTCGCGAATTCGCCGGCGCTCGGCCGACGAGCGGCCTGCGCACCGATTCCTCACGTGCCACGCCGGCGGAAGAATAGAGGCCTTCGAGAACGGCGCCGGCCTAAAGTGAGAGAGGGCAGTTTTCCTTCGGCACGGTTTCGTGTAGGCAGCGATCAATCGGCCTGACGCCGAGCCCCTTAAGAACTCGCCTACGAGAGCGTGCCTGATGATCGTCTTGCGTTCGATCCTTTTCAACATGGTGTTCTACGCCAATCTGATCGTGCAGATGATCGTGCTGACGCCGATCTATTTCCTGCTGCCGCGCAAGAAGGCCTGGTTCGTTCCCAAGAACTGGGTGCGCAGCAATCACTGGCTGCTCGACAAGGTGGTCGGGACGACCTTTGAGATCGAAGGCTTGGAGAACCTCCCGAAGGTCCCCTACATCTTCGCTCCCAAGCACCAGTCCTTCTGGGATGCCTATGCGCTGCTCCCCTGGCTCGACGATCCCTTCTACATTCTGAAGCGTGAGCTCACCTGGATCCCGCTGTTCGGTTGGTACATCCTCAAGCAGCGCATGGTTCCGGTAAACCGGGCCGCCCGCGGCAAGGCGATGACCAGCGTCATGGACCGTACCAAGCAGGAAATGGCAACGGGCCGCGAACTCATCATCTACCCGGAAGGCACGCGCCGCCCGCCGGGCGCTCCGCCGGAATACAAATACGGGATCGCCCGCCTCTACCGCGACCTCAACGTGCCGGTCGTGCCGGTCGCCATGCATCCCGGCCTCTTCTGGCCGCGCCGCAAGTTCCTGCGCTTTCCCGGCCACTTCAAGGTCCGCATCCTGCCGCCGGTCGAGGCGGGCATGGATCCGGATGCATTCCTTGCCAAGCTCATGGAAGTCACGGAGAAGGCCAGTGACGAACTGCTTGTCGAAACGGTGAAGGACAATCCGCACCTGCCGCTGCCGCCGACCGCCGAGCAAAGGCTGAAGGAACTGAAGGCCGCGGGCAGGGCCTAAGCGGTCAGGCCCGCGCACGCTGGCGTGTCTGCTCGAGCAGGCCCACCACCTCTTCCAGCCAGTGATCGCGGATGCCCATTTCCTTGAGATGGGCAAGCGTGTTGAACACATACTCGCTGTTCGGCCCGGATTTTCCGGTCGAAACGGCGACGATATCGGCCGCCTCACCGGTGCTGAGCGTTCCGGCATACTGGACGTGGTCGCGGTCGATGACATAGGCAAGCGCCGGCACGCGCCGTCCATCGGCAAGCAGCACCGGCATCGTGCGCTCCTTGTAGACATGCGTCACCAGCTCACGCTCGCGCAGATAATCGGTAACACTCTCCCGCTGCCCACGCTCGACGCGAAAAGCCGTGCCAATGCAGGAGCCACCTCGGTCGAGCCCAAGCACCAGTCCCGGCCGCTGTTCGGTGCCGCGGTGAACCCAGGAATGCACGCAGAGCGACCGGCGATAGCCGAATGCGCGTGCCGCCAGCCTCTCCTCGAAGGCAAAGCCCGGGTTCCACATCAGCGACCCGTAGCCAAAGACCCAAAATTCGTCCATATCCACTGTCATTCAACCCGCGCTGTCTGCTCTCACCACCGAATCATCATCGGCTTGTAGGAATGGTCAGCCATGTCGGTTTCTACGGCACAGCATCTCGGCACGAAAGAGACAAGCTCGTCCTCGTGCCCCCGAAGACAAGAATAGTTTTGCGGATCGACGGCGCCAACCGAAAGGCAGCCGCAGTCCAGTTTAGAGTGAGGTATCCGCGCCCATGTCGGCAACCGCAGTTTCCAATCCCTCGCCGGTCAGCCGGAAGTTCCGCTGGCTGACGGCAGGCATCGTGCTTGTCGCCGGCATCTATTCGGCCGGCTGGTTCCTCGCCGCCGATCAGATCGAGAAGCGTCTCACGGCCCGTCTTGCCGATGGACAGGCAGCCGGCCTCGGCGGCGAATGCACAAACATGGACGTGCGCGGCTTTCCGTTCCGCATCGGCCTCTTCTGCGACAAGGTCCACCTCGACGACACCCGCCATGGCACATCCGCCTCCTTCGGGGCGCTGCGCACAGCCGCCCAGGTCTACCAGCCCGGCCACGCCGTGATCGAGCTCGACGGCCCGGCCGAAATCCGGGCGTCGCCCGGCCTCAACGTCTTCGCCGACTGGACGCTGCTGCATGCGAGCGTGCGCGCGACCTTGTCGGGTGTCGACCGCACCTCGCTCACCTATGACAACCTCACCGGCCGGGTGCGCCTGCCGCTTGCGGGCGACGGTCTTGGCTTCGGCGCCAGCCACGGCGAACTGCACCTGCGCCAGAACGGCGCGGACCTTGATGCCGCTTTGAGTGTCGACAAGCTCGATCTTCGTCCGGAGGAAGGCCCGAGCTACGCGCCGCCGGCAACGGTGGCTGCGGACCTGACCTTCACCGACAAGGCCGGGTGGATGGCAACCACGCCGACGCCGGAGATGTTTCGCGGCAGCAAGGGCGAACTCAGACAGCTCACCCTCGATCTCGGCTCCGGCATGAACGCCAAGCTTTCCGGCCCCTTCTCGGTCAACGATCAGGGACTGATTTCCGGCGAGTTCTCGCTGACGATGACGAATATCGAGGCCTGGCGGGCCAATCTGGTCAAGCTGATTCCCGACGACGCCAACCTCGTCGACAACACCGCGAACATGCTGAAGGCGCTCGCCAACGGCAAGGACGAGGCGACCGTGAAGCTCAACGTGCGCGACGGCACGGCGTTTCTCGCCTTCATCCCGATCGGCGTCCTGCCGACGCTCTAGATCGTCGAACACCCGCTTCCGGACGGAAGACCGTTCCTCGGTCTTCCTCGACTTGCTCAGCTTATTTCTGATCCATGGCATGCCGGCCGAAGTCCGGCATCGCCGTATCCTGGCCCGCCTGGATGATCGAGCGGCGGATGGCGCGGGTGCGGGTGAAGAGGTCGAAGAGCTTCTCGCCGTCGCCCCAGCGGATCGCCCGCTGCAGATAGGCGAGATCCTCCGAAAACCGTGCCAGCATCTCCAGGATCGCGTCCTTGTTGTGCAGGCAGACGTCACGCCACATGGTGGGATCGGATGCCGCGAGACGGGTGAAGTCGCGGAAACCCGAGGCCGAATACTTGATGACTTCGGACTCGGTGACGGTCTCGAGATCATCGGCCGTTCCGACGATGTTGTAGGCGATGATGTGCGGCAGATGCGAAACGATCGCCAGCACCTTGTCGTGGTGCTCGGCGTCCATTTCCTCGACCATCGAGCCGAGCGTTTCCCAGAAACGCCGGAGCCGCGCGACCGCTTCCCCATCAGCGCCCTCCGGCGGCGTCAGGATGCACCAGCGGCCGCGGAAGAGGCCGACGAAGCCGGCATCCGGGCCCGAGTGCTCGGTACCGGCGATCGGATGCCCCGGCACGAAATGAACGGTCTCGGGCAGATGCGGCGCCATCTGCGCGATCACCGAGCCTTTGGTCGAGCCGACATCGGTGACGATCGCACCGGGCTTCAGATGCGCGGCAATCTCGGCCGCGACGGCACCGGACGCGCCGACCGGGACCGAGACGATCACGAGGTCGGCGTCGCGAACGGCGTCGGCCGCAGACAGTGTATAGCGATCGCCGAGCCCGAGCTCCTGCGTACGCTTCAGCGTCGCCTCGCTGCGCGTGGAGACGACGAGCGTACCGGCAAGCTGCTTCTCGCGGATATCGCGCGCGATCGACGAGCCGATGAGACCAATGCCGATGAGGGCGATCGTTTCAAACTGCTGAGCCATTATTTCCGTCCCATGAATTCGATCAGCGCCGCGATGACGCCTTCGTTGGCTTCTTCCGAGCCGATGGTCATGCGCAGCGCATTGGGGAAGCCGTAGCTGCGGACCGCCCGCAGGATATAGCCGCGGCTGGTCAGGAAATCATCGGCTTCCTCGGCCCGCTTGCCGTTTTCTTCCGGAAAGTGGATCAGCACGAAATTCGTGACCGAGGGCGTGATGCGCAGCCCGATCGCTTCGAGCGCTTCGCTGACACGCGCAAGCCAGGTGAGATTGTGATCGACTGCCGTTGCCACGAAAGCCTGATCACGGATCGCCGCAGCACCCGCCGCGATAGAGGGCGCACTGAGGTTGAAGGGCCCGCGGACACGGTCGACCGCGTCGATCACCTCCGGCGGTGCATACATCCAGCCGATGCGCAAACCCGCAAGGCCGTAGATCTTCGAGAAGGTGCGGGTCATCACCACATTGCGGCTGGCCGAGACGAGCTCCAGACCGGCGGCATAGTCGTTGCGGCGCACATATTCGGCATAGGCCGCATCGAGCACCAGCAGCACACCCTCGGGCAGCCCCGCATGCAGCCGGCGGACTTCATCGACGGGGATGTAGGTGCCGGTCGGATTGGCCGGGTTCGCCAGGAAGACGACCTTGGTGCGCTCGGTGACCGCCGCGAGAATGGCATCGACATCGACGCGCGCATCCTTCTCCTTGACGGTAATGGGCGTCGCGCCCGCCGCCAGGATCTGGATCTTGTAGACGAGGAAGCCATGCTCGGTGATGATGCCTTCGTCGCCGGGCCCGAGATAGGTGTGGCAGAGAAGCCCGAGCAGCTCGTCCGACCCATTGCCGCACATGATGTTTGCCGGGTTGAGGCCGTGCACAGCACCGATCGCCTCTCGCAGCGCCCGCGCCTGGCCATCCGGATAACGTTCGAGGTTGAAGGCAGCCGACTGGAAGGCCTCGATCGCCTTCGGGCTTGCGCCAAGCGGTGTCTCGTTGGACGAGAGCTTATGCACCTTGGCGACACCCGGCGCGTGCTCCTTGCCCGGCACATAAGCGGCAATATCCAGGATGCCGGAACGCGGCTCAGGGCTCTTCGAAGCAAGGCTCATCGGGTCAGCTTTCTTTGGCCATCAAAGTGCTGCAGCGACCGATACGTGCCTTGGGAGGCGCGCGGCGCTGCAGGCAGGAAAAGAGGTCAAGCCATTAGCGGCGCAAGCGGCTTTTGTCGAGGGTCCGCCGCGGTTCCCAGGCAGGTTAGCGGGTGGGACGCGGCCTCTCGCGCGTGCTCGGCACGCCCTGCGGCGCCAGCACCGGCACGAAGACGCGGCGCGATGCGCGTGCGGCGACCGGCAGCCCCTGGTAAAGCCGCTTCTGCGCCTCGACGACGATGACGCCGGAGAAGACCGGCCAGAGCGAACGGCCGAGCCGCTCGAAGCCCCGACGCAGCCGCAGGATCGCCCTGAGTTTCGACGGCGGGAAGAAGAGCGCATCCGCCGTGGCACCTGGCGTGAAGTTGGTCTCGCGCAGCAGCGCCGTCAGCTGCCCACGCGAATAGGGTCGCCCGGAACCGAAGGGCGTGTGTTCCATGCGCGCCCAGACGCCGCGCCGGTTGGGCACGACGATGATAAGGCGACCGCCTGGCGCCAGCACCCGCCAGATCTCCTTCATGGTCTCCCGCGGGCTTTCGGCGAATTCCAGCGAATGCACCATCAGCACCCGGTCGATCGAGGCGTCGGGCAGCGGCAACTCCTCATCGAACACCAGCGCCGTCGAGGAGAGCTCGGCAACCGGCCAGTTCACCGCCCCCTGCCCCGCCGGCATGAAGGCGAAGGTGCGCTCCGTGTCCTTGCGGAACCGTTCGAGATAGGGAACGGCATAGCCGAGGCCGACCAGCCGCTCGTCCGGGAGCCGCGCCCAGACGGACGAAAGCGCCATGGTGACGGATTGCTCCGCCATCCGGCCGAGCTCGGAGTGATAGAATTCTCGCAGGTCGACGATATCGGTGTGCATTCGCAACATGTTAGCTTCGAAGCGGTAGACTTCAAGGTAAGGCTCGCTACATTCGGCAGCATTCCCTCTCTTCTGACCGGAGGACGTGCCATGGCCGCGCTCGAACTCGACCTCTTCCTCTGCCGCACCGATAATTTCGGCGTGCTGATCCACGATCCCGAAAGCGGCCTGACCGCCTCTATCGACGCGCCGGAAGAGGCGCCCATCCTGGAAGCGCTGGAGCGGCGCGGCTGGAGGCTTACCCACATCCTGACGACCCATCATCACGGCGATCACGTGGCGGCAAATGACGCCCTGAAGGAACGCTTCGGCGTCACGATCATCGGGCCTTTCGGGGAAGCCTCGAAAATTCCGGGGCTCGACAAGGCCGTGCGCCATGGTGAGCGCTTCGATTTTGCTGGTCGTTCCGTCGAGGTGATCGAGACCCCGGGCCACACGGCCGGTCACATCTGCTTCCACTTCCCGCAGGACAGGCTGCTGTTTGCCGCCGACACCCTGTTTGCGCTGGGCTGCGGTCGTCTGTTCGAGGGGACGGCAGCGACCATGTGGCAGTCTCTCAGCCGGCTGATGGCGTTGCCGGATGACACGACGGTCTATTTCGGCCACGAATACACGCTGTCCAACGCCCGCTTCGCGGTCACGGTCGACCCCGAGAATGCCGAGCTCAAGGCGCGCGCCGCCGAGATCGAGGAGACGCGCTGCGACGGCGGCTTCACCGCACCGACGACGATCGGCCTGGAGAAGCGCACGAACCCGTTCCTGCGCGCCACCGACCCGGGCATCCGCGCCCATCTTGGAATGCAGAACGCCGACGATGCCACGGTCTTTGCCGAAATCCGCAAGCGGAAAGATAATTTCTAGTGGCTGAGACGCAATCGGCGGCGGAGATCATCAAGGCACTCGGTTTGGCGCGCCATCCGGAGGGCGGCTGGTACTTCGAGACCTTCCGCGATACGGCTGGTGGCCCACGCGGGCATTCGACGGCAATCTATTATCTGTTGGAGCGCGGCGAGCGCTCGCACTGGCACCGTGTCCGCGACGCGGTCGAGATTTGGCACTATCACGCCGGTGCGCCGCTCGAACTCAGCATCGCCGAAGATGGAAAATCCGCCGAGACGCTGCGGCTCGGGTCCGACATTCTGAGCGGAGAACGACCGCAGGGCGTGGTCCCGGCCGATTGGTGGCAGTCCGCCGCCTCGCTTGGCGAATGGACGCTGGTCGGCTGCACCGTCGCGCCAGCATTTGATTTCGCCGCCTTCGAAATGGCGGCCCCCGACTGGCAGCCGCCCAAGCGATAACAAGCCCGGTTATTCCGCCGGCTGGGCCACCGTCGCACGATTGCGGAAGATCATGTCCTTTGCAGCAAGCACTGCGCCGCCGGTCACGAACAGGCAGGCGAGCGCGATGCGCCAGGACGGCTCGGCAAAACCGAACAGGATCAGGATCAGCGTCGAAAGCACCGGCGCCGCATAACTCGCGACGCCGAGAAGCTGGATATTGCCGTTCTTCACCCCAAAGTCCCAGGCATAGAACGCCGCTCCGACCGGCAGCAGCCCGAGGCCGACGACCGCCAGCCACTCGAAGGTCGTCGCCGGCCAGACGGTCGTTTCGAGCGCCAGATGGCAGACGAAAGACAGGATCGAGGTCGCAAGACAAAATCCTGTCACGACATCCGTCGAGACCGCTTCGAAGCGGCGGGTGATGAGCGAATAGCCCGACCAAGTGAAGGCGCAGAGAAAGGCGGCGCCGTAGCCAAGCAGATAGGCATCGTCGAAGGCAACGCCATTGCGCGCCACGATCAGGATCGTGCCGACGAGGCCGGCGAGTGCGCCGGCGAGATGATACCAGCGCAAGCGCTCGCCCGGCAGCAGCGCCGAGCCGACGACGATCAGCAGCGGCCAGAGATAGGCGATCAACCCGGCTTCCACTGCCGGGGCGTTGCGCAGGGCCGTGAAATAGAGAAAATGATAGCCGAACAAACCGGCGATACCCGTGATCCAGACCTTGGCGGGTTGCTTGAGCAGCGCCAGGCGCTCAGGCCTCATCCCCAGCACCACCAGGCCGGGCAGGCTGCCGATCAGGAAGCAGATCGCCGAAAGCTGGAACGGAGGCATCTTGCCGGATGCTGCAGTGAACAGCGCGAGCAGCGACCACATCAGAATGGCGGAAAAACCGATCAGCGTTGCCTTGAATTTCATAGTCGTCCCCTCGCGCGATTTCTCTCACGGAAACCTGCGCCGATAAAATCTTCGTGCTTCGTGGTATTTAACCTTTTAGTTGCACACGACCGCGCGTCAACCACCAAATCGTGTCGCCGAGACCGTGACCGGTCCGAGCTTGGTGGGGATGCGGACATAGACGGGGGCGTAGACGTTCACGTTGGGCGCCTTGGCAAACCAGATTTCCATCGTCTGCAGACGACGCAGATACTCGACATCCTCGCGGCCCTTCTTGTAGCCGGCCTTCGGCACGAAACGGATACCGCAGACGATCACCTCCCCTTCGAAGCCCTTGGTCTTGAAAGGCTTGGTCCCCTTCGGTGAGAGCTTGATGTCGAGCCGCGACTCGCCGTCAAAGATCGGCAGCGTGTTGGGGCACACGCGCGCCTCGGCGGGAATGATGAGGCCCGAGAGCGGGTCGAGCACGTTGCGCATGTCGCGCGAGGTGACGGGCACCCAGTTCTTCGGCAACGGCGCGCGCTTGGGCGTCATGCTGGCTTGCACCACATTGCCGTTGCGATAGGTGACGTTGATCGCCCTGCTCTTCGATCCACTGCGATAGGACATCGAATAGTGCGAGGCGCGCAGGTAATCCCTGCCGATCACACCCGAAACCTGCGTCTGGCCCGAGGTGTGGCTGAGGATGTCGAGCAGCCCGGCGGATTTCAGCGTTCCGGATATCGTGTAGCGATTCTTCTGAAGCTCGGTATGGAAGGAGGCGCGCGCAACCGGCAGACCGGCGAGCGAGATGCTGTAATCCGTCAGATGTTCGACATCGGCGGCCGACGATGCTGTGGAAAACGAGACCGCGGACAGCAGCGCCGCCACGCGAAAGCCATTTCGCAACTTCATGCCCTGAAAAATCCATCGCTTGAATATCGCCGTAATACCCTGAAATGCAGGCTCTTTGCGGCTTTTCTACGCCCAGTACGCTGCAGCCGGCCGTCGGGCCGGCCCCGTGGCCGCCACCCGTCCTCATGCAAGAAATAACGCATAGCAAAACCGCTTGGAATGGGTCTCGCAAGGCATTATTCTTGCGAGAACTACGCCTCACATCTGAAGAACGGACGGGAAAAACCGCGGGTTTTCCGAGAATGCAAGAGGTTTGGCTTGACGGGCGGGCCGTCTCTGACTATAGAACCGCGACTTTCCAATAATGGCCTAGGAACGCGGCCTGGGCTCTGGGCCCGCTACCGCATTGTCCGGCGGCGATAAAGAGAATAGGTGTACCATGTCCCGTAGTTGCGAATTGACCGGCAAGGGCGTCCAGTCGGGCAACAATGTAAGCCACGCCAACAACAAGACCAAGCGCCGGTTCCTGCCGAACCTGTGCAACGTCACGCTGATTTCCGATGCTCTCGGCCAGCGCTACCGTCTGCGCGTTTCCGCTGCAGCTCTCCGCTCGGTTGAACACCGCGGCGGCCTCGACGCCTTCCTGCTGAAGTCGGACGAGAACGAGCTGAGCATGCGCGCTCGCCTGCTGCGCCGCCAGATCGTCAAGAAGGTTGCTGAAGCCGCCTAATCGGCGCCAGCGTCCTGTCTTTGACACGCGTTTAAAAGGCTTGCGGGTTCATCCAGCAAGCCTTTTTCTCGTGCGCGTGTTTCTGCCTTCATCGGCCGGATGCTCGATCCGGCTTTCATCCCTCTAGCTGGTGGCATCTCCCAGGATAAAAAAATGCTGATCAACCGCACTTTCTTCGTCTATATCGCGCTCATGACCCTCGTGGTCGTGGCTTCGAACATCCTCGTACAGTACCCGCTGCCGGGCTCGATTGCCGGCATGCAGCTTGGCGATCTTCTCACCTGGGGCGCCTTCAGCTATCCCTTCGCTTTCCTGGTGACGGATCTCACCAACCGACAGTTCGGGCCGCGCATCGCGCGCCGCGTGGTGGTCGCAGGCTTCATCGTCGCCATCCTGCTCTCCTTCGTCGCCGCCACGCCGCGGATCGCGATCGCCTCAGGTTCGGCCTTCCTGTTCGGCCAGCTTCTCGACATCTCCGTGTTCAACCGCCTGCGCCGTCAGAGCTGGTGGCATGCGCCGCTCGCAGGTTCGCTGATCGGCTCGGCACTCGACACCGCGATGTTCTTCTCGTTCGCCTTTGCCCCGTTCTTCGTGTTCTTCGGACCGAACGACAGCTTCGCGCTGGAAACCGCGCCCCTTCTCGGCGTGCTCACGGCCGAAGCACCGCGCTGGATCTCCTGGGCGATCGGCGACTTGAGTGTCAAGATCCTCTGCGGCCTCGTCATGCTGCTGCCCTATGGCGCGCTGATGAGCGTCGTCAAGCCGATGCCGGCAGCGGAAGCCAAGGCATCCGCCTAAGCAAGGTCTACCGAAAAGGATCGAGCCGATGATTGCGGTCAAAACGACCGCAATCATCGGCTCTGTCGTTTGAGAGTTTGGATCGCTCGCCCTTTGGGCGAAACAAGCATTGCCTACTGCGTCAACGCGGTCGTGAGGCGGAACTCGAGCATCAGATTGCGCTCGAGGATGGAGTGGTTGTCATCCGAAACGACGATCACCCGAACTTCGCCGTCCGGCCGTATGACGACGTCGAGCCCTTCCATATTGTCGATCTGGTGGCGCATGTCGGCTTCGAAGATGACTTC
The DNA here is from genome assembly GCF_058792075.1 of Ensifer sp. EB106-03-01-XG145. Classification (NCBI taxonomy): domain Bacteria; kingdom Pseudomonadati; phylum Pseudomonadota; class Alphaproteobacteria; order Hyphomicrobiales; family Rhizobiaceae; genus Ensifer; species Ensifer sp. EB106-03-01-XG145. Next base: position 33,455 of record NZ_JBYTEC010000005.1, read on the forward strand.
GCCATCGACCACGGCGCCGGGCTTGATCGTGTCGCCGGCAATACGCCGGATCTGCATGCCGAGACCCGATCCGAACGAGAAGCGCCGCTCCAGGAGCAGCAGGTCGCCGTTCGGCAGGAACGCGCCGTCGGTTACCGCATAGGGATCCTTGCGCACGACGGCAAACGCGCCGCGCTGCGGCCCGTCGAGAATGCCCGCCAGCAGATTATCCGCCTTATCGACGCTGCGCTCCGCAACGGCGATCGTCGCGCCAGCCAGAGGGCCGTCCTTTGGCGCCACTGCGATGGTCTCGATGCCGCCATTGTTGCGCAATTCCTTGATCGGGAACGGCAACGCCAGGCTCCCGATCGGCGTAGATGCAGCAAAGCCCGGGTCCGGGTAGATGTCGATGCGGTGTGCCTGCTCGTAGCTTACGACCACCTGCCCCGACCGCAGCGCCAATCCTTCGGAATCCACCTTCCACTTCGCCAGCCCGACGTCGCCGTTGCGGTCGGCCATCGGCGTGGCGGTAAGGTCCGTAAGACCGGAAAGCCGGCCGTCCGCATCACGGGTCACGGCGCCTTCGAGCCAGTGTCCGGTGTCCATGATCGCGATGAAGGAAGCACCATCCGGTCGAAAACGGATTGCCGACACGGCGCCGAACAGGGAATTCGCAGAGGTCATTTCCAGTCCGCCAACGAACTCCAGCGCGCCGAACCGGGTGGCGCTCGATCCAACCGCGAAACTGCTGATCTGACGACTGCGGATCGGCAGAGTTTCGCCGTTCGAGGCGGCCCATGCCGAGCCGGTCGACGCCAAAAGCAGGAGGGCTAGAAGTCCGCGACCGAGCATGGGGAAGTACCTTCAGGGGAAGAGCATCAGGAATGAAACGGAGTACGACGACGAGATACACCTGCCACGGCGCACTGAGATCATCGCTGCAGCTTGGTAGACTGTAAAATTTTGTCCGTAAATTGACTTCGGCTCAAGGCCGGAACGGGCTGTCGCCGATTGGCGTTCGGAAGCGGCAAACACCACCTCCGAACGAAACAAATTATCCGGCGCGACGAAGACGCGAGGAACCGCGGCGCTGGCTTTCATCCTCGAAGAGCGCGGCCAGCTGCTCGGTCATCGCACCGGCAAGCTCGTCGGCGTCGACAATGGTCACGGCACGACGGTAGTAGCGCGTCACGTCGTGACCGATACCGATCGCCAGAAGCTCGACAGGCGAGCGCGTTTCGATCTGCTCGATGACCGCGCGCAGATGCCGTTCCAGATAGTTTCCGGGATTGACCGACAGCGTCGAGTCGTCAACCGGCGCGCCGTCGGAGATCATCATCAGGATGCGGCGCTGTTCGCGCCGGGCCATCAGTCGCTCATGCGCCCACATCAGCGCTTCGCCGTCGATGTTTTCTTTCAGCAGGCCCTCGCGCATCATCAGGCCGAGATTGCGGCGCGCCCGGCGCCAGGGTGCATCGGCCGACTTGTAGATGATGTGGCGCAGATCGTTGAGCCGGCCCGGCGCCTGCGGCTTGCCGCCGGCGAGCCACTTTTCACGCGATTGCCCGCCCTTCCAGGCCTTGGTGGTGAAGCCGAGGATCTCGACCTTGACGCCGCAGCGCTCCAGCGTGCGCGCCAGAATGTCGGCGCAGGTCGCAGCAACGGTGATCGGACGGCCGCGCATCGAGCCGGAATTGTCGATCAGCAGCGTCACCACCGTGTCGCGGAAGTTGGTGTCCTTCTCGCGCTTGAAGGAAAGCGGCTGCATCGGGTCGATGATGATGCGCTGCAGGCGCGCCGTGTCGAGGTAGCCCTCTTCGAGATCGAACTCCCAGGAGCGGTTCTGCTGCGCCATCAGGCGGCGCTGCAGGCGGTTGGCAAGGCGACCCACAGCACCCTGGAGATGGGAAAGCTGCTTGTCGAGGAAGGCGCGCAACCGGTCGAGTTCGGCCTCGTCGCACAGCTCTTCCGAAGCGATCGTCTCGTCGAACTCGCGGGTGAAGACCGCGTAGTCGACCTTCTCGTTGAAGTCGGCAAAGGGCTGGTTCGGGCGCTTGACCTCGCCGGGCGTCTCGCTGTCCTCGTCGCCCTCGTCCTGGAGATCGTCGTCGGAGATCTCCGCGCCGTCCATCTCGCCTTCTTCCATCTGCTCTTCGGCAGCCTGGTTTTCATCGGCGGGGGCGGCGTCGTCGCCGGCTTCCTCGTCGCTGGCGTTTTCGTCCTGCTCCTGGCTGCGCGGCTGGTCCTCGTCGGTCTCGCTCTCCTGCTCGTCCGGCTCGATGTCGTCGTCGCCGTACTTCTCGGCGACCTCCATCGAGGTCAGCATGTCGCGCACGACCCGGGCAAAGGCCTGCTGGTCGTTGATCGTCGACGACAGGTTCTGGATATCGCCGGCGGCCTTGCCTTCGATGAACTCGCGCCAGAGGTCGAGCACCTTGCCGGCGGAGGCCGGTGGCTTCTCGCCGGTCAACTTCTCGCGCACCAGCAGCGCCACGGCTTCGCCGAGCGGCGCGTCGGCCTGCCGCTCGATCGTGGCAAAATTCGCCTTGGCGTATTTCTCCTCGAGCATGACGTTCAGGTTCTTGGCGACACCCGCCATGCTGAGCGCGCCGATCGCCTCGACGCGCGCCTGCTCGACCGCATCGAAGATCACGCGGGCGTCGGCCCCTTGCGGCGACATCGTCGCGTGGATGCGCGCGTCGTGACAGGCCTTGCGCAGCGCCATGCTGTCACCCAGCCCGCGGGTGACGCTGAGTTCCTGCAGCGTCGGGCGCTTGGAAAGCTCCGGCAGACGAATGCGCTCGCCGGTCATGCCCGGCCGCTCGTTGGCGAAGGCGACTTCCACCTCGGCATCGCCCGCGATCGATCGGATGCAGCCGGAAAGCGCCCGCTTGAACGGTTCGGCAGCATTCTCGCGCGTGGTTGGCTTTGCCTTCGAGTTCGAGCTCACGAGAGTTCCTTCTTCAGCCAGATGCGGTGAAATCCCGGCGGGAAATCATCGAGTTTGCCATAAACGTCATAACCCAGCTTCTGATAGAAGCCGTCGCCCTGGAAACTGAATGTGTCGACATAGATGTAACGGGCACCGCGGCTTGCGGCGACCGCTTCGACACGCGCAACGAGCTCACGCCCGCTGCCCGACCCTCTCAGCGCCTCGTCTACCCAGAGCAGTTCGATGAAGCACCAGTTCCACGCCGTGTAGGCGACGATGCCGCCTACGATCTCGTCGCCGTCGTTACGCACCGAAATGGCGAAGCGCTTGTATTTGGCGCTTCCCGCCTTTTCGAGGTTGAAGGCCTTGAGGCCCTTGAAGACCGCGTTGGCGGTCTTCGTGACGCTCTTCTCCTCAACGAAGCGAAGCGCCTGTGCGCCCTCCGCCTCCGCCATGGCTCAGGCGGTGGCTTCCAACACGATGTTGGCAGCGCTTTCCTTGAGCTCGATCCCGAAGGCGCGCTGGTAGTGCTCGGCGACCAGCGCCCGCTCCAGTTCGTCGCACTTGTTGAGGAAGGTCACACGGAAGGCAAAGGCGATATCGCCGAAGATGTGGGCGTTCTCGGCCCAGGTGATGACCGTACGCGGGCTCATGACGGTCGAAAGATCGCCGTTGATGAAGGCGGCGCGCGTGAGGTCGGCAACACGCACCATCTTGGAGACGGTCTCGCGGCCCTTGTCGGCGGTGAAGCCCTTCACCTTGGCGGCGACGATGTCGACTTCCTTGTCATGCGCCAGGTAGTTCAGCGTCGTGACGATCGACCAACGGTCCATCTGCGCCTGGTTGATCTGCTGCGTGCCGTGGTAGAGGCCGGTGGTGTCGCCGAGGCCGATGGTGTTGGCGGTCGCAAACAGGCGGAAGGCCGGGTGCGGACGGATGACGCGGCTCTGGTCGAGCAGCGTCAGGCGGCCGGAGGATTCGAGAACCCGCTGGATCACGAACATGACGTCCGGACGGCCGGCATCGTATTCGTCGAAGACGAGTGCGACATTGTGCTGGTAGGCCCAGGGCAGGATGCCGTCCTTGAACTCGGTGACCTGCAGGCCGTCCTTGACGACGATCGCGTCCTTGCCGACGAGATCGATACGGCTGACATGGCTATCGAGGTTGACGCGCACGCAAGGCCAGTTGAGGCGGGCAGCGACCTGCTCGATATGGGTGGACTTACCGGTACCGTGATAGCCCGAGACCATCACGCGTCGGTTGTGGGCGAAGCCTGCGAGAATAGCGAGCGTGGTTTCGCGGTCGAAGAGGTAATCCGGGTCGAGGTCCGGCACATAGGCGTCGCCCTTCGAATAGGCAGGAACGCGCAAATCCGTATCAATGCCGAAAACCTCCCGGACCGAGATCGTCGTATCGGGGAGGTTGGAAATGTCGAGGTCAATCTTGCTCATCATGTCTCCAGAGCGGCCACCGGACGGCACCCGCGCATTCGCCTGCAAAAGTGCTTCTGTAATAATCCGCGTTGTTAGCAGAAACCAGCCTGTTTTAACAATTGGTAGGCTTGAATAACCGCGCGAAAACGCTCTTCGGATCCCCTATCTCCGCCATTGGCATCGGGGTGATGCTTCTTGACGAGATCCTTGTAGGCAGCCTTGATATCGGCAGCAGTGGCCGAGGCCCCGAGGCCGAGTGTTTCGAACGCCTTTGCCTCGAGCGTCTTCAACTTGCGCTGGCGCGGCTCCGGGCGACGGGCGCGCGCTTCGCTGACGAAGCCGAAGGGGTCGCGCATCCGGGCCTGGGCGCCGGCCGAGCCCGACCGCGTCTGCGACTGCGTCGGACCGTTCTTCGCATTCTTGTTGACGCCGACGGTCCAGGTCGGTCGGTGGCCGGTCACCGCTTCCTTCTGGTAGCGGGCGACCTCGCTATCGGAAAGGCCGGAGAAGTAGTTGTAGCCCTTGTTGTACTCCTTCACATGCTCGAAGCAGAACATGAAGTACTGGCCCTCGGCATTGCGGCCGACGGGCGCTTTATGCACGCCCTTCTGATCGCAGCCGTCCCACTGACAAACGGGCGCAGCCGGCTCCGCCCGGGGCTCAACCTTGCGCCGGGTGCGAATGCGATCGAAGTATTTTGAATCGAGTCTCATGGTGCTCATTATGGGGCTTGGCTGGGGCCACAACAAGAATTGACAAAACGGAATGTTGCTGGCTTTGTGCGGGCATTTTGCGCCGCCAAGCCAGCGATTACCGGGTACTGCAGATCCGCGAGGGGGCGTCAAGCAACCAAGGAAATGGGACGGAAGAATGTCGCTCACGGACACGATCGAAAAGAAGCTGATCGAGGCCTTCCATCCTGAGAGATTGGCGGTCATCAACGAGAGCCACATGCATGCCGGTCATCAGCCGGGTTTCGATGGCGGCGGCGAAACCCACCTGCGGGTGCGCATCGTTTCCAGCGCCTTTACCGGCATGAGCCGCGTCGCCCGTCACCGCGCCATCAATGATCTCCTGAAACCGGAACTCGATGCCGGCCTGCACGCCCTTGCCGTCGAGCCCGCGGCTCCCGGCGAAGCGACCCGCTGGTAGCAATCAAGACGTCGGAGCGGCACCGTCTTCCGCCGGGCGGATGCGCAGCTTGGTGATCCGGTTCTTCACCCTCTTCATCACGATGAAGCGCTTGCCGTGGAAGGTGAAGGCCTGACGCTCCTCCGGGATGCTCTTGGATTCGTGGATCACCAGACCGGCGACCGTCGTCGCTTCCTCGTCCGGCAGCGACCAGTCCAGCGCACGGTTGAGGTCGCGGATCGGCACCGAACCGTCAACGACGATCGAACCATCCGCCTCCTGGCGTACACCCTGGATATCGAGGTCGTGCTCGTCGGCAATATCGCCGACAATCTCCTCCAGGATGTCTTCCAGCGTCACCAGGCCCTGAACTTGGCCGTATTCGTCAACGACGATCGCCAGATGCAGCTTGCGGCGCAGGAAAGCGTTGAGCTGGTCCTTGAGGTTGGTAGTGTCCGGCACGAACCAGGGCTTCTGCGCGATCTTGACGATATCGAGGTTTTCTGGCTCGACATTGGGCTCCGCCAACGCCCGCAACAGATCCTTGGAGTGCACGACGCCGATGATGTTGTCGGTCGAACCGCGCCAGAGCGGCAGTCGCGTGAACGGGCTTTCGAGGATATCACGAACGCAGGTCTCCGGCGGCTCGTCGGCATTGATCGCCCGCATGGCGGTGCGGTGGATCATGATGTCGGAGACTTCGAGTTCGCCGAGATCGAGCACGCCGCCCAGCCGGTCGCGGTCGGCCTTGATCACCGAACCCTCTCGGTGCAAGAAGTCCACTGCGCCGCGCAGTTCCTCATGCGCCGAAAGCATCGACATATCGGCGGCAAGATTGACGCCGAAGAGATTGAGCAGGCGCCGGACGATCCCGTTGACGACGCTGGAGACCGGCCCGACGATCGCGACGAAGGGCCGAACCAAGGGCGCGACAGCGAGCGCGAAGCGATCGGGCGAAGCAATCGCCCAGCTCTTCGGCAGAACTTCCGAGAAAATAACGAGCAGCACGGTCATGGCGAGCGTCGCGATGGCGACGCCGGAATCGCCGAAGAGACCGATCAAAAGGCTCGTCGTCAACGACGAAGCAAGGATGTTGACCAGACTGTTGCCGATCAAGAGCGTACCGATCAGCCGGTCACGGCGTTCGATCAGCCGGTTGACGATGCCGGCACGCTCCTCGCCGTTGTTTTCGAGCGTGTGCATGCGCGAGCGCGAGGCTGCCGTCAGCGCCGTCTCAGAGCCCGAGAAGAACGCCGACAGCACGAGCAGGCAGAGGACCGAGAGGATCGACAGCCAGTATTCCGCCAGAAAAGCAATAAAGGCTTCGCCTGTCATTGCGGATGTTTTTCCCTCAGGAAGCTCAGGACCTCCGATGCCGGAACGTCATCGGCCACAAAGGATTGTCCGACGCCGTGCGTCAGAATGAAGGTGAGCTTGCCGCCCTTGACCTTCTTGTCCTGGGCGATCGCGTCCATCAGCCTCTCGGCCGGAGGCAAGGTGCCCGGAATTTCCGACATGCGGGTCGGCAGGCCCACAGTCTTCAGATGCGCCTCGACACGAGACGCATCGTCCGGGCTCGCAAGGTTCATGCGTGCCGAGAACTGATGCGCAAGCACCATGCCGATCGAAACGCCCTCGCCGTGCACCAGCCGGGCGCTGTCGTATTCGGTCGCAGCCTCCAGCGCATGGCCGAAGGTGTGGCCGAGATTGAGCAACGCCCGCAGACCGTTCTCGCGCTCGTCCGCTGCCACGACCTCGGCCTTGGCCTGGCAGCTGATCGCGATCGCCTCGATGCGAGCCGCGCCGCCGGCAAAGACCGCCTGCCAGTTCTTTTCGAGCCAGGTGAAGAAGTCCGGCTTGTCGATCAGCCCATACTTCGCGACCTCGGCATAGCCGGCGCGAAACTCGCGTGGACTCAGCGTGTCGAGCACGTCGGTATCGGCGAGCACCAGATCCGGCTGATGGAAGACGCCGATCAGGTTCTTGCCGTGCGGGGAATTGATGCCGGTCTTGCCGCCGACGGAGGAATCGACCTGTGCCAAGAGCGAGGTCGGGATCTGGATGAAACGCGAGCCACGGCGCACGATGCCAGCGGCAAAGCCGGTAAGATCGCCGATGACGCCCCCGCCAAGCGCGATCACCGCATCGTTGCGCTCGATCCGGGCGCCAAGCACGGTTTCACAGACCGGGATCAGTTGCTCGAAGCTCTTGGTCTTCTCGCCGGCGGGAAGCACGAGCGACACTGCGTCGATGTCACGCTCCTTCAGGCTCGCCATCAGGGGCTCGAGGTAGCGCGGCGCTACGTTCTCGTCAGTGATCACGGCCATCTTGCGCCCCTTGAGGCGGGCGGCGATCTCCTGGCCGGCGGCGGCAATCAGCCCGGGACCGATCAGGATATCATAGGAACGATCGCCGAGGTCGACGCGGACCTTGCGTTCGGCAGCGGGCGCAACATGGCTATTCATGGTTCTTCTTGTCCTGGTATTCGATAACGGCGGTGAGAACGTCCTCCACCATCGTCTCTTTCTTCACATCGCGCGACAGCACCGTCAGGTCGGCTTCCGAATAGATCGGGTAGCGCGCGTTCATCAGGTTTTCGAGCGTCTGCTTGGGATTTTCGGTCTTCAGCAGCGGCCGGGTATCGCGCTTGTTGACCCGCTCCCAGAGCACGTCGAGCTCGGCATTGAGCCAGACCGTCAGGCCGCCCTTCCTGATCTGGCGGCGCGAGCGCTCGTTGATGTAGGCGCCGCCGCCGGTCGAGACCACACGCGGACCACTTCTCAGAAGCCGTTTCAGCACCCGCGTTTCCAGTGCGCGGAACTCCTCCTCGCCGTAGCGGGCAAAGAGATCGCTGATCGTCATGCGCGAGACGCGTTCGATCTCGTGGTCGGAATCGACGAAGGGAATTCCGAGCGCCTGGGCGGTCAATCTTCCGATTGCCGACTTGCCGGCGCCCATGAGACCGATGAACACGAGATTGCGTTTACCGAGTACAAGCTTCGCCCGCTCGGCAAGCGTTGCGGAAACCGGTTCGATCACGTCGTTCATTGGACTTCTTATTCCCCATTCCCTTTCGGTATCGACAAATCGGGGTGTAGCGTCAAGTCGTCGCGCGCGTCCGCTCACGGTTCTTGAACTCGGCCGAAGCGGCGTTCATATAGGTCTGGCACCCGCCTTTGTGCCGCGCGTTCATCCGAACGCGCGATCACGCTGGCTGTTTGAACGCCTGCATGCATATCCTTTGGTCCGCTTCGGCCGAAGGCTTCATGCAGAGGAGATTGAAATGCCGACCCTCTTCCGGTTCCTGTTCTTTTGTCTGGTTGTCGCCGGGATAGTCTATGGCACGATGATCTCCCTCGTCACCTTTGTCGAACCGGTTGAGCGCGACGTGACCGTGAAAATCCCGTCCGAGCGGGTGAACAAGCCCCAATGAGCGACCTCTCCGCCGCCCATGTCGAGGCCTTTCTCGAAATGATGAGCGCCGAACGCGGCGCTGCGGTCAACACGCTGCAATCTTACGAGCGCGACCTGGAGGATGCCGCCTCGCACCTGCGCACGCTCGGAACCGGGCTGACGGCGGCAACCCCGGACGACCTTCGCACCTATCTCGCCCATCTCTCGGGCCAGGGCTTCAAGCCCTCCTCGCAGGCACGGCGGCTTTCGGCGCTCCGGCAGTTCTACAAATTCCTCTACGCCGAGGGTATGCGCGGCGACGATCCGACCGGCATTCTCGACGCCCCGAAGAAGGGGCGCAGCCTGCCAAAAACGCTGAGCGTCGAGGACGTCTCGCGGCTGATCGGGCAGGCCGAGAGCGAGGCCGCATCAGGAGGTCCGGACCACCTTGCGAAGTTGCGCATGCATGCGCTGATCGAACTGCTCTACGCCACCGGCATGCGCGTCAGCGAGCTGGTCTCCCTGCCGGCGAGCGTGCTGGCGCAGAACGGCCGCTTCCTCGTGATCCGCGGCAAGGGCAACAAGGACCGGCTCGTGCCGCTCTCGCAAGCGGCAATCCGGGCGATGCGGGCCTATGGCGAGGCGCTCGCCGAGGAAATGGCCAGGGAGGAAGCGGGCAACCGCGAGAGCCCGTGGCTCTTCCCCTCCTCCGGCAAGCAGGGCTTCCTGCCGCGCCAGGTTTTTGCGCGTGATCTGAAATCGCTCGCCGCACGCGCCGGCATAAGGGTCGCCACGATCTCGCCGCACGTACTGCGGCACGCTTTCGCCAGCCACCTGCTCGCCAATGGCGCGGACCTTCGCGCCGTGCAGGAACTGCTCGGCCATTCGGACATTTCAACGACACAAATCTATACACATGTGCTGGAAGAACGGCTGCACAACCTCGTGCAAAACCATCACCCTCTTGCCAAACAGGCGAAAAAACAGGATTAGGACGGCCGGGCACGCTGGTTTCGGCCCGCTGGTCCTTGTCGCAAAATGATCGGAAACGCATCTCATGCACAACTATCTCGATTTCGAAAAGCCCATCTCCGACCTCGAAGGCAAGATTCTCGAATTGAAGAAGCTCGCCGGCGAAGACGAGAGCGTGAACACTTCGGATGAGATCGAACGCCTGGAGACGCGCGTCCGCGACGCGATGATCGAGATCTATTCCAAGCTGACGCCCTGGCAGAAGACCCAGGTCGCCCGTCACCCCTCGCGCCCGCACTTCCTGGATTACGCCGCCGAGCTCTTCACCGAGTTCACGCCGCTTGCGGGCGACCGCAACTATGCCAACGACGATGCAATCCAGGCCGGCCTTGCGCGTTTCCGCGGCATGCCGGTCGCCGTTCTCGGCCAGGAGAAGGGCAACGACACGAAGTCGCGCATCAAGCACAACTTCGGCAGCCCCCGTCCTGAAGGCTACCGCAAGGCGATCCGCGTCATGGAAATGGCCGATCGCTTCGGCCTGCCCCTGATCACGCTGGTCGATACCGCCGGTGCCTATCCGGGCGTCGGCGCAGAAGAACGCGGCCAGGCGGAAGCCATCGCCCGCTCCACTGAGATGTGCCTCAATGTCCGTGTGCCGATCGTCACCGTCGTCATCGGCGAAGGCGGCTCCGGCGGCGCCATCGCGATCGCTACCGGCAACCGCGTCTACATGCTGGAGCATGCGATCTACAGCGTCATCTCGCCGGAAGGAGCTGCCTCGATCCTGTGGCGCGATTCCACCCGCGCCAAGGAAGCCGCCAGCAATATGAAGATCACCTCCGAGGACCTGAAGGCGCTCGGCGTCATCGACGGCATCATTCAGGAGCCGGTCGGCGGCGCACACCGCGACCCGAACGCGGTCATCGGCCGCACCGGAACCGTGATCGCCGACGCGTTGAAGGAATTGTCCGGACGCAATGGCGACCAGTTGCGCACGGATCGCCGACAGAAGTACCTCAATATCGGCCGCAACCTCTAAGCTGGACCGGGATGCGGGCGGAAATCCCACGCCCTCTATCCGATCTGGTCCTGGTGGTTCGCGATTGCGCAAGCGGATTTCGCAACTGCAAAGCGGAGTATGGCCAAATCTTGGCCATATTCATGAGGTCATGAACAGCGCATCGGCAGGGCCACCCTGCAGGGTTAAGAATTCGTGAAGTATAATCGCTTAGTGATTCTCTAAAGAGCCCACCCTCGCGGACTTGGGCTTTCCTGCATAATTCCTTAAATCGGCATCGATTTAAGGGCAAAATTATGCAGCTATCTAAAGAGTCACAGCGTCCTTGGCGCGTCAAAGACGCGCGGCGCTGTAGTCGAGTTGGGTTTGAACGGGCCTCTGCTGATGCGTTTCAGAAACCTTGTAGCTTCCGCCGCCATTGTCGCCGCGCTAGCCGGCTGCACCAATGAAGCGCTGGACACGACGACGTCGGTCGACCTCAAGTCCGTCAAGAACAAGACCGAGTACCAGGTCTCAGCACCCATGGTCAGAAAGATGAGCGAACTCGGGATGCAGAAGCAGGCCCCGATCTCGCTGCGCATCTTCAAGGAAGAAGGCACGCTCGAGGTCTGGAAGGCCAATACGGCCAATCGCTTCCAGCTGCTGAAAACCTATAAGATCTGCGCCTGGTCCGGCAAATTGGGCCCGAAGGTAAAGGAAGGCGATCGTCAGGCGCCGGAGGGCTTCTATCCGCTCTTCCCGCACCAGATGAACCCCAACTCGAATTATTACCTGGCGATCAACACCGGCTATCCCAACACCTACGACAAGGCGAACGGCCGTCAGGGAACGCACCTGATGATCCACGGCGCCTGCTCGTCGTCGGGCTGCTACTCGATGACCGACGAGCAGATGATCGAGATCTTCGCCCTCGCCCGGGATTCCTTCAAGGGCGGCCAGGAAAGTGTTCAGCTCCAGGCCTTCCCCTTCCGCATGACCGCGGAAAACATGGCGCGCCATCGCAACAACCCGAACATCGATTTCTGGAAGATGCTGAAGGTCGGCTACGACCAGTTCGAGATCACCAAGCGTCCGCCTGAAGTGAACGTCTGCGAGAAGAAGTACGTCTTCAACCAGCAGGCCTCCGGCCCGTTCAATCCGAGCGGCCAGTGCCCGGCCATGTCGACCCCGCCGGCGCTGCAAGTGGCGATGGCAGGCTTCGAGAAGACCTACCAGACCGACTACGACAAGGCCATGAAGAAGTATGACGGCATGGTCTGGTACGAGCCGAGCGAAGCCGAGCGCAAGGCGATCGTCGCCAAGCAGCGCGTCGGCCGCGAACTCGCCTATGCGCCAACCGGCAACTCCTTCGACGCCGGCAAGCTGATGAAGGCCAGCGACCTCGAGAAGAAGCTCGCCGACCAGAAGGAAGCGGAAGAGACCAAGCAGGCCGTCGAGATCCAGAAGAAGGAACTCGAAAAGGCGACCGACGGCGGCAAGCACGTCCCGGTTCCAGCCGCCAACCCCGTACCGCAGCCGGTGATGCAGGCAGCCGTCGAGCAGCCGGCGAAGAAATCCTTCTGGAGCCTGTTCTCGAAGAGCGAGCCGGAGGCAGAAGCACCCGCTCCGGCCGTTCAGACACCCGAACAGCAGGCAGCCGTCGCACCGCAGGCGCAGGAACCGGCGAAGACGACCAAGCAGGCACGCACGACGGCGCCAGCTGCGACTGAGCAGCAGACGGCCGCCGTTGCAACGGCACCTGCCCCCGAGGCGGTGACGGAAACGCCTGTGCTCACCGAAGAGCCGCCGAAGAAGCGCCCCTTCTGGAAAATCTGGGGCAATTGATGCCGAGTGAGACCAAGATCGTCTACGACCTCAGGGGGCTTAAATGCCCCCTTCCCGTTTTGAAGACGCGCAAGCGCATGTCCTCACTAGCCCCGGGCGCATTGCTGGAGATCGAGACGACCGATCCTCTGGCAGTGATCGATATCCCGCACTTCTGCAACGAAGACGGCCACACGCTCGAAGAGTCCGCTGCTGCCGACGGCGGCCACCGGTTTCTGATCCGCAAGGGCGCCTGAGACGCCGCGACGGGCCGCGGCATCACAATGCTATCTGAATGATGATTAAAACCGCATGCCGGGAACGGAGAGCGGGTTGTCGGAAAGCGCCTGCGCGTCCGGCCGGTCGATGCGCGGCTGGCCGGTGAAGGCGTCGAACAGGTCGCGGACAAAGTCTTCCGTCAATCCCTTGGTGATCAGCACCATGCGGGTGCGCCGGTCGTTCGGGTCCGGCCATGCCGTCAGACGCTCCGGCGTATGGAAGACATTCTGCACGCCATGCAACACCAGCGGCCGGTCCGGTCTGTCGGCCACCGCTACGATTGCCTTCATCCTGAGCAGCTTCTCGCCATGAGCCGAACGCAGGAGGTCGATGAACATATCGAGTGCCATCGGCTCGATCGGCCGGTCGTGCACAATGCTGAACGAGCGGATGTCGCCGCCATGCCGGTTCACATCATGATGATGATCGTGGTCATGGTGGTGATCATGATCGTGATGGTGGTCACCATGATCGTGGTGATGATGGTTGTGGTCGTGATGGGCTTCATCCTGCAGCCAGCGGCCGACATCGGCGATCTTCGAGGATGGATCATAAAGGCCGCAGGCGAAAAGCGCTGAGCGTCCCGCCTCGTCGCTGTCGCCATCGATGAGCGGCGCACGCGGATTGAGCGCCCGGATACGAACCGTCAGCGCGTCGCGCGTGGAAGCATCGGCTAGACCGGTCTTGCTGACGACGATGCGGTCGGCGAACGCGATCTGCTTCAGGGCTTCCTCGTGGTTGGCGATCGTCTGCAGGCCGTTGACGGCATCGACGACGGTGACGACGCCGTCCAGCCGGAAGTTCTGCGCGATGATGGGATTGCCGATCACCGATTGCAGCACCGGCGCGGGGTCGGCAAGGCCGGTCGTTTCGATGACGATGCGCTTCAGCGGCCTGATCTTGCCGGTCTGCATCCGGTCCATGAGATCGGCGAGCGTGTCGACCAGTTCGCCACGCACCGTGCAGCAAAGGCAGCCGTCGGAAAGCTCGATAACCCCGTCGCTGGAGGCCTCCACCAGCAGGTGGTCGATCGAGACGTCGCCGAATTCGTTGATGATGACGGCCGTGTCCGAGAGATCGGGATCCTTCAGCAACCGGTTGAGCAACGTTGTCTTGCCCGCACCGAGAAAGCCGGTGAGGATGGAGACCGGCACCGCCGGCAAGGGACTAGCCATCATGAACTCCGATCAGAAGGTCGGCCGCGGCACGGGGATCGGCACATTGGCGGCGTCGCCCTGGCCAGCTTGGTCGGCGACGACTTTCGGCGCCTTCTCACCGCTGCCGGCGATAAGACCGGCGAAGGCGAGATTCAGCGGCCGGTTGATTTCGTGGATATAGGGCGAGAGCAGCTTCTGGCGGCCGCCCTCGTCGCGGCCTTCGCTGCGGACCTTGGCCGCTGCCTTCGAGCAGATCTGCTTGCTGACATCGGCCACCATGTCGCGCGTCTCGCCATAGGGCGGGATCTGCACGAGGGAAGGTTTGCCATTGCCGCTCGTCGTCAGCGCCATCTGCATGAGCCGCGCAGATTCGTCGGCACGCGCGCCGAGGCTATCCTCGCCGAGTACGACAGAGACGACGCTACGCCCGTCACGGGTGGCAGACGAAACCTGGTTGAAACCGGAGGCGCAGATGAAGCCGGTCTTCATGCCATCGGCGCCTTCGAAGCGTCCGATCAGCATGTTGTAGTTCGGATAGTTCTTCTTGCCGGTGGTGAAGCCTTCCAGCGAGAAATAGGAGGCATACTGCGGGAACTCGCGCTTGAGCGTAATCGCCAGCACCGCAAGGTCGCGCGCCGTCGTATACTGGCCCGGACCCGGCAGACCGTTGGGATTGATGAAGTTGGACGAGGTCATGCCGATGCGGCGCGCCTCGGCGTTCATCCGCTCGATGAAGGCGGGCTCCGAACCGCCGACCGTCTCGGCGATCGCGACTGCGACGTCGTTCGCGGACTTGACCAGCATCATCTTCAGCGCGCTGTCGAGCGTCATCGCCTGCCCGGGCTTGTAGAACATCTTGCTCGGCGGCTCGGAGGCCGCATTCTTGGTCATGATGACCGGGCTCTCGAGCGTGAGCTGCCCCGACTTGATGGCGCGGAAGGCCGTATAGGCCGTCATCAGCTTGGTCAGCGAAGCCGGATACCATTTCTGGAAGATGTCCTGGTGCTCGTAGACCTTCAGCGAATTGACGTCGACGACGAGCCGCGGATTGGCCGCAGCCGGCAGCGCTGCAAGAAGCGTCGCGCAGGTTGCCACCGTCACTCCCAGCGCCTTCATCTTGCCACGCATGAAAAATCCTGCTGTCACCACAATAGAACCTCGAAATTCCGCTGTTGCCTCGTCTCGTCCGGCTATTTAGCCTATATGGCGAGGAGATGGCAAAGCCCATTCACGGGCACCCCTGCCAATCCACCGCAGATACACAGTGATCGAACAGACCGACAGGACGAACCGATGCCGATACTCAACCGTGCCGCCGAGCTCCAGAACGAAGTCGCCGAATGGCGGCGCCATCTGCACAGGAACCCGGAACTCCTGTTCGCGGTTGAAAATACGGCATCCTTCGTCGAAAAGAAACTCAAGGAGTTCGGCGTTGACGAAGTCGTGACGGGGCTCGGCCGCACCGGCGTCGTCGGCCTGATCCGCGGCAATCTCGGCTCGGGCCGCACCATCGGCCTGCGCGCCGACATGGATGCGCTGCCGATTACCGAGACGAGCGGCAAGCCCTGGGCTTCGCAAACGTCTGGCAAGATGCATGCCTGCGGTCACGACGGCCACACGGCGATGCTTCTCGGCGCGGCCAAATATCTCGCCGAGACCCGCAACTTCGCCGGCAGTGTCGCGGTCATCTTCCAGCCGGCCGAAGAAGGCGGCGGCGGCGGTAACGAGATGGTCAAGGACGGCATGATGGAGCGTTTTGCCATCGAGGAAGTCTATGGCATGCACAACATGCCGGGCATGCCCATTGGCCACTTCGGCAGCCGTGTCGGCCCCATCATGGCTTCGACCGACGAGTTCACCATCACCATCAAGGGCCGCGGCGGCCATGCGGCCCAGCCGCATAAGACGATCGACCCGATCATCGTCGGCACCCAGATTGTCACCGCTCTGCAGACGATCGCCTCGCGCACGGTCGATCCGCTCGCCTCGGTCGTCGTCTCCGTCACAAAGTTCAACGCCGGCTTCGCCCACAATGTCATCCCGGAAGAAGCCGTGCTCGGCGGCACGGTGCGCACTCTCGTGCCCGAGGTACGCGATATCGGCGAGGGCCGCATCCGCACGATCGCCGAAGGAGTGGCGGCCCTATACGGCGCGACCGTCAACGTCGCCTACAATCGCAACTATCCGGTGACCGTGAACCATGCGGAAGAGACCGGCTACGCTTTGAGGGCCGCGGCCGAGATCGCCGGGACAAGCAACGTCAAGCCGTCGCTCGACCCGATGATGGGCGGAGAGGATTTCTCCTACATGCTGATTGCCCGTCCCGGCGCCTTCGTGTTCATGGGTAACGGCGAGACCGCCGGGCTGCATCACCCGGCATACGATTTCAACGACGAGGCAATCCCGCACGGCATCTCCTATTGGGTGAAGCTCGCGGAAACGCGACTTGCCGCCTGAGGCATCGGCGGGAGGCACCATGCATCAGATCGACAAGATTGACCGTAGAATTCTCAACATCCTCCAAGCGGATGGGCGGATCACCAACCTTGAGCTTGCCGATCGCATCGGCCTGTCGCCGACGGCGACCAGCGAGCGGCTGCGCCGGCTGTTGAAGGAAGGCTACGTCTCGGGCTTCGGCGCGCGGCTTGACCCGCACAAGCTCGGCTTCGGCCTGCTGGTTTTCATCGAGGTCATGCTCGACAAGACGACGCCCGACGTCTTCGACCAGTTCGCCGCCGCCGTCAAACAGGCGCCGGCCGTGCTCGAATGTCACATGGTGGCGGGGGGCTTCGACTATCTCGTCAAGACGCGGTTCGAGGACATGGCGGCCTACCGCAACTTCCTCGGCCAGGTGCTCTGGACGCTTCCGGGCGTCAAGGAGACCCGAACTTACGCAGTGATGGAAGAGATCAAGAACGACGGACCGCTGCCGCTCGTTTGAGCCGCAGTCAGAAAAAAGGCCCGGAAACCCCATCGGATTCCGGGCCGTTCCATTTCAGTTTAGGCGGCGTCCTGCAGCGACGCCATGTCGATGACGAAGCGATAGCGCACGTCGCTCTTGACGACGCGTTCATAGGCTTCGTTGATCTGTTGGATCCGGATCGTTTCGATTTCCGAGACGATATTGTGCTCGCCGCAGAAGTCGAGCATCTCCTGGGTTTCCTTGATCGAGCCGATCATCGAACCGGAAATGCTCCGGCGGGCGGGCACCAGCGAGAAGGCGTGTACCGGCACCGCATTCTCAGGAATGCCGACCAGCACGAAATCGCCGTCGACCTTCAGAAGGTTGACGTAGGCATTCCAGTCGATCTCGGCAGCGACGGTGCAGATGATCAGGTCGAATGTGCCTGCCAGTGCCTTGAAGGTCTCCGGATCGTTGGTGGCATAGTAGTGGTCGGCGCCGAGCTTCAGACCGTCTTCCTTCTTGGAAAGCGTCTGGCTGAGAACCGTCACCTCCGCGCCCATGGCGTGCGCCAGCTTGACGCCCATGTGGCCGAGGCCGCCCATGCCGACGATCGCGACCTTCTTGCCGGGACCGGCCTTCCAGTGGCGCAGCGGCGAATAAAGCGTGATGCCGGCGCAAAGCAACGGCGCTGCGGCGTCGAGCGGCAGGTTCTCAGGGATCGACAGCACGTAGCCTTCCTTGACGACGATACTGTCGGAATAGCCGCCCTGGGTCGGCGTCTTGCCGTCGGCTTCCACGCCGTTATAGGTCACGATCAGACCGGGCATGTAATGTTCCAGATCCAAATCGCGCGTGGCGCAGGTGGTGCAGGAATCGACGAAGCAGCCGACGCCGGCGCGGTCACCGACTTTGAACTTGGTGACCTTGGAGCCAACCGCCGCCACGATGCCGACGATCTCGTGGCCGGGAACCATAGGGAAGGCCGAATTGCCCCATTCGTTGCGGGCCTGGTGGATGTCGGAGTGGCAGACGCCGCAATATTTGATCTCGATCACCACGTCGTCGTCGCGCGGTTCGCGGCGCTCGAAGGTGAAGGGTGTCAGCGGCTTCGACGCATCGGTCGCCGCATATCCTCTTGCAATGGCCATCAGTCTGTCCTCATTTTGGGAAAGGGTGCAGGTCCGGAGGGAACCCGGCCTGACGCACCTCGAACTATGGGGGCGCAGACACGGTGAGCGTTAGAGCGATCCTGCAAAATTCTTGCACGATCCTACAAGATTGACAGAGCGGTCCTGGAGATGGCACGTCGATGCCCTATCTGAGCGTTGCCTCACACAATGCTAAGCCGCTGGAAAGACCGCAGATTATGACAGCCACAAGACAGACTGCCCGCCACCAGATGATCGATGTCATTGCCCGGTTTGCCGAGCGGGACGGCGACCATTTGACCGGGATTTCCGGCCTGACCCTGCATCGCCATGGCGGCGACGCTCCGGTCAATTGCTCGGCCTATCGGCCAAGCCTGGCAATCATCGTGCAAGGGGCCAAACGTGTGGTTCTCGGCGACGAGACACTGATCTACGGTGCGTCGGACTATCTGCTGACGTCAATCGACCTGCCCGTTCTCTCCCAGGTCTGCAAGGCCTCCGCAGAAGAACCTTATCTCAGCATGGCCTTCACGCTCGATCCCGGCAAGATCCAGGCGCTGCTTGCGTCCTTGTCGCAATTGCCGCAGCCTGCCGCTTCGGCGCGCGGTATGAGCGTCAGCAAGATCACTGTCGATCTCGAAGACGCGGCCCTGCGCCTGCTGCGCCTGCTCGAACGGCCGGACGATATCCCCGCCCTCTTGCCGCTGATCGAACAGGAGATTCTCTACCGGCTTTTGACCGGCCCGCATGGCCACCGCCTGCGGCAGATGGCGACGACCGACAGCCAGCCGCATCAGGTCGGCCGGGCCGTCGCCTGGCTGAAGGAGCACTATTCGCGGCCACTGCGGATCGACGATCTCGCCAACCGTGTTTCCATGAGCGTCTCGTCTTTGCATCATCACTTCAAGGCGATCACCGCGATGAGCCCGCTGCAATATCAGAAGCAGCTCCGGCTGCAGGAGGCGCGGAGGCTGATGCTGGAGGAGCAGCTCGACGCCGGCGACGCCGGCCATCAGGTGGGCTACGAAAGCCAGTCGCAATTCAGCCGCGAATATGCCCGCCACTTCGGCGAGCCACCGATGCGCGACATCGGCCGGGTGCGCCGCTCGCTGCTCGAACGGCTGGCTCCGCAGGCGGAGATGTTGAGCGAGAGCTGAGGAGCACGCCTCAACTCCGCTCGATATCCCGCCGAAGGACGATCGAGGTCGTCAGGTCCTCGACATTATCCATCGTCGCCACTTCGTTGCGCAGCTCGTTGAGCGCATTGATCGAGCCGACCTCCACCTCGACGACCAGATCGAGCTGGCCGCTGACGGATGACACCTTGCGCACCGACGAAAAGCCGGCGAGCCGATCGAGCACGCCGATCGACGGCGTGCGCTTCAAAGTCACCAGCAGGAAGGCCTGAATCGTGCCCTCCTCCAATTGCCCGATATCGGCGCGATAGCCGCGAATGACACCGGCTTTTTCAAGCCGGCTGACCCGCTCGGTGGTCGCACTTCTGGAGAGGCCGATGCGGCCCGCCAGCGACTTCATCGGGATGCGCGCCTCTTGCGACAGGATGCTGAGGATGGTGCGGTCGATCGCGTCGATGTCCTGCATGTCTGCTCTCCTTGATCGCGCCGACAATATGACGGTTATTATAAACATAGTGCCGGTGCAACCGGCATATTGCCGGATGCATCGCAGCACAGCTCATGTAACTCTCGCTGACAGATGAGGGTCCCCATGAACGATATGCTGACGACGACGCCTGACTTTTCGACCGACGCGGCAGCGGCGCTGCTGAAAGAGCATTACGGCCTCGAAGGCTTGCTCTCGCTGCTCGCCAGCGAGCGCGACCAGAACTTCAAGGTCGAGACCGAAGGAAACGGCACCTACATCCTCAAGATCATCAATGGCGCCGAACCCGAAGTCGAAAGCGATTTCCAGACGGCATTGCTCGGCCATGTCGGCACCCATGCCGCCGATCTGCCGGTGCCGCATATTCGCCCGACGCTCAAAGGTACGAGCCTTGCTTCGACCACGAGCGCGCGCGGCGTCACCCACCGCCTGCGGCTTGTCAGCTGGGTCGAGGGCCTGCCGCTTGCCGAAACCGGACGCAGCGACGCAGCACTTCAGTCGCTCGGGCAGATGCTCGGCCGCTTCGACGCATCGCTTAAAGGTTTCATGCATCGTGGCGCGCTGCGTGATCTCGACTGGGACATCCGCCATGCCGGCCGCTCGGCCGACCGGCTGCACCACGTCGCCTCCGCTGAAGACCGCGCTTTGCTCGAGCGGTTCCTCACCCGCTTCGAAAAACACGTCGCTCCGCGGCTGGCGACCGTTCGCGCCGCTGTCATTCACAACGACGCCAACGACTGGAACGTGCTGGTCGCCAAGGCCGACCACGACCAGATCTCCGGCCTGATCGATTTCGGTGATGCACTGCACGCGCCGGTCATCGCCGAAGTGGCGATCGCCGCCGCCTATGCCGGGCTCGACCATCCCGATCCGATCGGCGCCGCAGCCGCGATCGCCCGCGGGTTCCACCGGGAACATCCGCTGGCGGAGGATGAGATCGACCTTCTATTCGATCTCATCGCCATGCGCCTCGTCACTTCAGTCACCATCTCGGCCTCGCGCCGGGCTCACACCGACGACAACCCCTATCTCGCGATCAGCGAGCGGCCGGCCTGGACGCTGCTGCGCAAGCTCGACCGGATGAACCCGCGTTTCGCCACCGCCATCCTGCGCAAGGCCTGCGGCTTCGAAGCAAGCCCCGGCGCCAGCCGCGTCACCACCTGGATCAACGCCAACCGCAAGACGTTGAAGCCCTTGCTCGCGCGCCCGGCTGCGACCTACCCGGCGGCGCTCGTGCCCTATGGCGACCCCTTACATCCGATGACCGTGAAATCGGCCGGTGAACAGCCGGACGAAGCCCAGGCGATCTGGGAAGTCTATTGCCGCGAGCATGGCGTTGAACTCGGCATCGGTCCCTTCGGCGAGGAGCGCACCGTCTATGCCGGCGAGATGTTCGTCTCGCGCTTCATCGACCACACCCGCCGCACCCGCCATCTCGGCCTCGACCTGTTCATGGCCGCCGGCACCAAACTCTATACCCCCCTTGCCGCCACCGTCGTCAGCGTCGAGATCGAAGAAGATCCGCTGGGCTATGGCTGCCTGATCGCGCTTCGCCACGAGCCCGACGGCTGCCCGCCCTTCGTCACACTCTGGGGTCACCTGGCACATGAAGCGGTGGGACGGATCAGGGCCGGCGACCAGCTTGAGGCCGGGGCGCTCGTCGGCGAAATGGGGGCTCCAAAGGAAAACGGCGGCTGGGCGCCGCATCTGCATCTGCAGCTTTCGACCGACACCAGCCTGACCGCGACCGAGATCCTCGGCGTCGGCGAGCCGCAGTTTCTCGACGTCTGGGCCGAACTGTTTCCGGATGCCCGCACCTTTGCCGGCATCGCGGAAGAGTTCTACGAGAAGAAGGGCCGCTCGCACGAAGAGATCGTCAGGCGGCGCAAGGAACTGCTGCTGCCGAACCTCTCGATCTCCTACGACAAGCCGATCAAGTTCGTGCGCGGCGAAGGCGTCTGGCTGATCGACGACAGCGGCCGCGCCTATCTCGACTGCTTCAACAATGTCTGCCACATCGGCCACGCCCATCCGGCGGTGGTCGAGGCGATGGCGAAGCAGGCGGCGATCCTCAACACCAATACGCGCTACCTGCACGACAACATCGTCGCCTATGCCGAGCGGCTCACCGCGACGCTGCCGAAAGAGTTGACGGTTGCCGGCTTCGTAAACAGCGGCTCGGAGGCGAACAGCCTGGCCCTGCGGCTGATGCGCGCCCATACCGGCCGCGAGAACGCGATCACGCTCGACTGGTCCTATCACGGCACGACACAGGAACTGATCGACATCAGCCCCTACAAGTTCCGCCGCAAGGGCGGCAAGGGTCCGAAGCCGCATGTCCATGTGGCGACCATTCCCGACAGCTACCATGCACCCGCCGACTGGCCGGTCGAGGAACACGGCAAACGTTTTGCCGAAAGCGTCGCCGAACTCATCGCGACGATGAAGGCCAAGGGCGAAGGCCCGGGCTTCTTCATTGCGGAATCGATCCCGAGTGTCGCCGGCCAGGTGTTCCTGCCTGAAGGTTATCTGAAGGAAGTCTATCGGCTCGTGCGCGAGGCGGGCGGCGTCTGCATTGCCGACGAGGTGCAGGTCGGTTTCGGCCGCGTCGGCAGCCATTGGTGGGCCTTCGAGAGTCAAGGGGTCGTGCCCGATATCGTCACCATGGGCAAGCCGATCGGCGACGGTCATCCGCTGGCGGTGGTCGTGACGACCCGCGAAATCACCGACAGCTTCAACAACGGCATGGAGTATTTCAACACCTTCGGCGGCAACCCGGTCTCCTGCGCCGTCGGTCTCGCGGTGCTCGACGTGATCGAGGGTCAGGATCTGCGCGGCAACGCGCTTTCGATCGGCAACTATCTGATCGACGCCTTCCGCGCCATGCAGGCCCGCTACGAGGTGATCGGCGACGTGCGCGGCATGGGCCTCTTCCTTGGCATCGAGCTCGTCTCGGACCGCAAGACCAAGGCACCGGCGACCGAATTCGCCCGAGCCGTTTCCAACGGTGCGCGTCGCCGCGGCGTGCTGATGGGCACCGAAGGTCCGCATGACAACATCCTGAAAATGCGCCCGCCGATGATCTTCTCGAAACGCGATGCCGACCACCTGATCGCCGTGCTCGAAGAGACTTTCGCAGACGTATCGAAACCGCTCGGCTGAGGCCGGGCGCAATACCGCCGAAACCAGAGCCAATCGGCCGGGATGCGACGCGCATCCCGGCGGCGTAGACGCATGCCTACTGCATGTTTCCTTAAATCGCTTCCGATTTAAGGACAAAAACATGCAGCAATTCAAAGTGTTACAGCGACCTTAGCGCGTCATAAAAACGCGCGGCGCTGTAAGAACATCAAAAAGAGGAGAACAGGACAATGAAACTTGGAGTTCTAGCACTGGCGAGCGCGGCGTTCCTTGCCGGCACCGCCGCCAACGCCGGCATGCTCGACGTCATCAAGGAACGCGGCGAGCTTCGCTGCGGCGTCAGCCAGGGCGTGCTCGGCTTTTCCGCCCCCAACGACAAGGGCGAATGGACCGGCTTCGACATCGATTTCTGCCGCGCAGTCGCAGCCGCAGCGCTTGGCAATCCCGACAAGGTGAAATACGTGCCGCTCTCGACCAAGGAGCGCTTCACCGCGCTGCAGTCGGGCGAGGCCGACCTCCTGTCGCGCCAGACCACCTGGACGCTGTCGCGCGACACCGATCTCGGCATGAGCTTCGTCGGCGTCAACTACTATGACGGCCAGGCCTTCATGGTGCGCAACGATCTCGGCGTGAAGAGCGTCAAGGAACTTTCGGGCGCCTCGGTCTGCACCGAGACCGGCACGACGACCGAGCAGAACATGGCCGACTATTTCGGCGCCAACAACATCCAGTACCAGGTGGTCGCCTTCGAAAAGGCCGACCAGACGATCCAAGCGTTCAACACCGCACGCTGCGACGTCTATTCGACCGATGCCTCGGCGCTCTACGCCCAGCGCCTGACGCTCAACGATCCGGATCGTTTCGTCGTGCTGCCAGAAGTGATCTCCAAGGAGCCGCTCGGCCCGGCCGTCCGCCAGGGCGACGATCAGTGGTTCAAGATCGTGCGCTGGACACTGTTTGCGCTGACCGAGGCCGAAGAACTCGGCATCACCAAGGACAATGCCGCCAAGCTGCTCGAAAGCGGCACGACCGCGCAGAAGCGCTTCCTTGGCATCGAGAACGAAGCCGGTAAGTCGCTCGGGCTCGATCCGAAGTGGGCCTACCAGGCGGTTTCGGCGGTCGGCAATTACGGCGAGGTCTTCGAACGCCACCTCGGCAAGGACAGCCCGCTGAAGATCGACCGCGGCCTCAACAAGCTCTGGAGCAACGGCGGCCTGATGTACGCTCCGCCGGCACGCTGATCCGCTCGCCCAGTTCCGGCAAAGTCTCCAGTCCGGAATTGTTCGACAAAGGAAAAGCGCCAACGAGACGCCGCGGCCCTCCCCGCGGCGTTTTCGTTTTGAGAAGGTGCCAGCCAGCCTACCAGCCTTCCTCCAGCACCCGCGCCAGCATGTCAGCGAAAAAGTCGGCGCTCTCGCGGCTGAGGCAGAGCGGCGGCTTGATCTTCAGCACGTTCAGGTGATCGCCCGTCGGCTGCATGATGACACCGAGATCGAGCAGGCGGTCGCAAATCGCCGCCGTCTCCTCCGTCGCCGGCAACAAGCTCTCCCGGTCGCGCACGAATTCGACACCGAGATAGAGCCCCATGCCGTGCACCGCGCCGATCAGCGGAAAGCGTTGCCCCAGCGCTTCGAGCCGCGCCTTCAGATAACCGCCGACGACACGCGCATTCTCCGGCAATCGTTCTTCGGTCAGGATATCGAGCACGGTCTGGCCGACGACCGAGCTGACGGGACTGCCGCCGGCGGATGAGAAGAAATACCCTTCCTTCTCCAGCGCGTCGGCAATCTCGCGCCGTGTGATGACGGCGCCGAGCGGGTGGCCGTTGCCCATACCCTTGGCGACGGTGATGATGTCAGGCACGACACCCTGCTCTTCGAAGCCCCAGAAATAGTCGCCGAGACGGCCATAACCGACCTGCACCTCGTCGGCGATGCAGACACCGCCACGCGACCGCACCATGGCATAGACGGCGTCGAGATAGCCCTTCGGCAAGGGGATGCCGCCGGCATTGCCATAGACTGGTTCGCAAATGAAGCCGGCAAGCTTCTCGTCCGCGGCGTCCAGTTCGGTAAGCTTCTTGACGACGGAGCGGACATAGCTGTCCGCCGTATCGGCGCCACGGAACTCGCCGCGATAGGTGTTGGGCGCCGGCACCGGATGCACCCAGCCAGGGCGGGTCTCCAGCGCCTGCGGATTGTCGGCGATCGAGGTGGAGATCGCGTCACTGGCGACGGTCCAGCCATGATAGGCTTCGAGCAGGGTCACGATATTACGCGCACCGGAATAGGCCCAGGCGAGCCTGAGCGCCAGGTCGTTCGCCTCCGAGCCGCTATTGACCAGGAACACCGTGTCGAGCCCGTCAGGCGCAAGCGCCGCCAGCCGCGTCGAGAACTCGGCGACGGAGGCATAGTGGAAGCGCGAATTGGTGTTGAGCAGCGACCATTGCCGCCCGACGGCGGACGCCAGTCGGGGGTGCCCGTGGCCGAG
Organism: Ensifer sp. EB106-03-01-XG145; assembly: GCF_058792075.1. Taxonomy (NCBI): domain Bacteria; kingdom Pseudomonadati; phylum Pseudomonadota; class Alphaproteobacteria; order Hyphomicrobiales; family Rhizobiaceae; genus Ensifer; species Ensifer sp. EB106-03-01-XG145. The sequence continues at coordinate 58,862 of NZ_JBYTEC010000005.1, forward strand.
GATGGTCACGTTGTTGACCATGTCGAGATAGCTGCGGCCCTCGACATCGAAGAGATATTCCTTCCAGCCGCGCTCGATCTGCGGCGGGTGCTTGTAGTAGTTCTTCTGCGGCTTGGCGAAGTGCTGCTGTCGTCGGCTTAGCAACGCTTCGCTGTGCAGTTCCGGCGCATCGCATTCGAAGCCGAGGACGCCGGCCGGTGACGGGCACAGATGCTTCCAGGCCTCTGCCTGATGCGGCATGGCAAAGAGCGGCGGAACGAGGCCATGCTCGCGGCAAAGCTGGACGCGGATCAGGCCATAGGACTGCTGTTCGCCGGAGACGACGCCCAGCACCGCGCCGGCGGCGGCCGTCTCCTCAAGATCGCCGCTGACTTCCACCCCTTCAAGGAAAAGACTCCCCTCGGCTCCCTCCAGAACCAGCAGCCCGTCCTGCCGGATGACGCGCCCCGCAAACGGGGCAACGATCTCGCGGCCCGCTTCCAGGCAGATGTCGACATGCAGCGCCAGCGTCGCGTCGGGCTTCGGCGAACGCAGTTGCGTCTCGGTCATCCGGTACTCGCCGTAGCGCGTGGTCGCGACACCGATCGCGTGCGCCGCGTGCTGCAACAGCGAAATCGGCAGCCCCTGGTGCTGCCAGCGCTCCTCCGGCAACAGCGGGCTCAGGATCGACAGGTCGATCTGGCGCACGTCGGTCGGCCCGAGCCCCTGGATCAGGCTCTCCCCGGTCACCGGCTGCGATGCCGGCGCAAGCCCCGCCGCCGCCAGGATGGCGTGCTCCATCAGCGCCGAAGGGACCGAAGTCGCCACGTCGAAGATCTCCCGCTCATGCGCGGCATTGCCCTCGACGTAAGTGTTGTCAGGTTCGCGCGAAAGCTGGTGCTCTGAGCTTGCGACCAGCACGGCGGCGCGGGCGACGATCAGCGGCCAGAGCGCCTTCAGCTCCACCTCGGTCAGCGGGCACGCGGCGTGAAACGCCTTGACCGCCGGCAGGATGAACCAGGGGTCGCCGTCAGCATGATGCAGCAAAGAGGCGCAGGTCACGGCAAGCTCGGCGACCAGCCACCCCTTGAGGATATCGCCGAAATCGATGACTCCGTCAGGGATCGGCCGGCCGGATGCATCGGGCTGGCTCACCACATTGTCGTCTGTGACATCATGATGGATCGCCTGGATGCGCAGTTCCGCCGTGATGGGCTGCAGACGCCGCATGGCTCCGACCATGATCTCGGCGATCCGCTTCTTGCGCTGCTGGTCCGGCATGTCGGCGAGAAGATGAAGCACGACGGGACCGGCGCGGCGCAGGTCCCATTGCAGTTCCCGTTCAAGCCCGGGATGTTCGAAGTCCTGCAGCGCCGCGGCCAGCCGCCCGGCCAGCGCGCCGAGCGCGGAAACGGCTTCACGCGAGAGATGCTTGCGCCGGGTCAGCGGCTCGCCATCGAGAAAATTCAGCAGGCGAATCCGGTAGTCCTGGTCGCGGACGGCAACGCTCTCGATCGCCTCGCCCTTGAGCGAGGGCACCACTTCCGCAACACGCGCCAAAGTCAGACGCTCGGAAAGATGCCGCAAGGCCGCATTCTGGGCCTCCAGTTCGAGCGCCCCATATTCCGCGCGGCAGATCTTCAGCACATAGCGTCGCTCGCCGGTATCGATGCGATAGTTGCGGTCCTGCTGGCTGCCGAGTTCGCTGATCGTGCCTGAGAGACCGTAGTGCTCCGCCAGCAATGCCTGCGCCTCCTCGGCACTGACATCGGGCCTGGGCAACTCGGTGCGAAGCTTCAGCGCGTCCTCAACCATGGTCTCGTCATCCTCCCACTCGGCGGTCGATCCTCCGAATCGACCGGAATATTGTCGAGATTAGAGCGGGATGAGGAAAAGATGTGCGGTTTTCTGCGGAAGCCCCAATCCCGATCTACTGCGACATGCCCTCAAGGCGATAGCGCGTGCCGGGATAAAGCAGGCGCGCCGTCGTCACATTGGCTGTCTCCGACCAGGTACGGCGTCGGATCATCAGGCAGGGCTCGTTGCGGTCGATGCCGAGCAGCTTGCATTCCCAGGCCTGCGGCGACACCGCCTCGACGATCTGCTCCGTGCGCGTGATTGGCGCGACCGCAGTCAGATAGGCGTTCGGCGTCATCGTCTGGAAATCCTGCTCCATATAACGTGGGCAGATCGCCGGATTGACGAAACGATCTTCGATCTGGATCGGCAGCCCGTTTTCCGAATGCACCATAATCGAATGGAAGACGCGCGCACCGGTCACGAGCCCGAGCGCATAGCCAATGTCCGACGGCGCGACCTCTTCCTGCATCAGCGTCATGCGCGAGGTGTGCGCGTGGCCGCGCTCGCGGATTTCGTCGGCGATATTGCGCACTTCAAGCAGCGCGGTACTGCCCTTGTGAGCCGCAACGAACGACCCTACGCCCTGAACACGGGTGATCGCGCCCTCGCTTGCCAACTCTCGAAGCGCCCGGTTGGCGGTCATGCGGCTGACGCGGAGATCGGCGACGATCTCGTTTTCCGAGGGAATGCGATGGTGAGCCGGCCACTCGCCGCTCTCGATGCGGCTGCGGATGAACTGCTTGACCGCCTCGTAGCGCGGCACCGGTCCGTCTTCGAATGCGGTCATTTCGTTCCTTCTTCCAAGCGCTGTCATCAACTCAAACCCCGCCTTTCCAGGATGCCGAACAAATCATGCGTATTCGACAATGATTCTTTTCGTTCATTTCGCGCTTGCGCGCCACCGTAAAATATCTATAGTTCCATATACAACTACGTACAGGAAAATCGCACCATGGCAACTTTTCCCGTCAACCGGCTCTTCGCCGACCATGCGCTTCTGCCGACAGGCTGGGCGCAGAATGTCGCCATTGCGCTTGACGCATCAGGCGGGATCGTCTCCATCGAGATCGATCAGTCGATCGCCGATGGCGACGAACGCGTCGCTGGTCCGCTGGTTCCCGCCGTCGCCAACCTGCATTCCCACGCCTTCCAGCGCGCCATGGCGGGCCTCGCCGAGGTCGCCGGCAGCGGCGACGACAGCTTCTGGACCTGGCGGGAAGAAATGTACCGTACCGTCGGGCTGGTGAACCCTGATGATGTCGAGGCGATCGCCGCCAAGCTCTACATGGAGATGCTGAAGGGCGGCTTCGGCCACGTCGCCGAGTTCCACTACCTGCACCATCAGGCCGACGGCACGCCCTATGCCGATCCGGCCGAGATGTCGCTGCGTATTCTCGCCGCGGCCCGCACGACCGGCATCGGCCTCACCCATCTGCCGGTTTTCTACGCGCATGCCAATTTCGGCGGCGTTGCGCCGAATGCCGGGCAGCGGCCCTTCCTGCATGATCCGGATCGTTTCCTTTCGCTTCTGCAGCGCCTCGAGCCGCTCTGCCGCGAGGCCGGTAACACGCTCGGCTATGCCATTCATTCGCTGCGTGCGGCGACGCCCGAGGAGATGCGCACGATCCTCGATGCAGCGCCCGTAAGTGGTCCGATCCACATCCATGTCGCCGAACAGACCAAGGAAGTCGACGACAGCCTCGCCTGGAGTGGCCGTCGTCCGGTTCAGTGGCTGCTTGACGAAATGCCCGTCGACGAGCGCTGGTGCGCAATCCACGCCACGCATCTGACCGACGACGAACGGCAGCGTCTGGCGCGCTCCGGTGCGGTCGCCGGTCTCTGCCCCGCGACCGAAGCCAATCTCGGCGACGGCATCTTCCCGGCGGTCGACTTCATGGCCGAAGGCGGCATCTTCGGCGTCGGCACCGATAGCCATGTGGCGACCAGCGTCGCCGAGGAACTGCGCCTTCTCGAATACGGCCAGCGCCTGCGCGACCGCCGCCGCAACCGGCTGGCCTCCGGCCCCGGCGCCTCGATCGGCCGGACCATCTTCGACGCTGCCCACAAGGGCGGCGCCCAGGCGGCCGGCCAGAAGACGTCAGGCATCGCTGTCGGCGCACGCGCCGATTTCGTCGTGCTCGACGGCGACAATCCCTACATCGCCGCCGCCAGCGACAACCAGATCCTCGACCGCTGGCTCTTTGCGCTCGGCGGCGAGAGCGTCCGCGACGTCATGGTCGCGGGCGAGTGGAAGATCCGGAACGGACGCCACGACCGGGAGGACGATATCGACCGCGCCTTCGCGCGGGTGCTGATGAAACTGAAATAGTAACAGAAGCCAAAATCAAAACAGGGAACAGCTTAATGTCGATCAGCAAATTGAAACTCACCCTTGCCGCCACCGGCCTCGTGCTCGCGGCTTCCACCGGCAGCGCCAGCGCCTCCTATTGCGGCGACGGCAAGACCGTCATGTTCGCCGGCATCGACTGGGAAAGCGGCGCCTTCATCACCGAAGTGATGAAGACCATTCTTGCCAAGGGCTACGACTGCCAGGTGGATTCGATCCCCGGCAACTCGGTGACGCTGGAACAGGCGACCGCCAACAACGACGTGCAGATCTTCGCCGAGGAATGGCTCGGCCGTTCGGACGTCTGGAACAAGGCCGTGGAAGAAAAGAAGGTCGTTGCCGTCGGCAAGACCTTCGTCGGCGCCAGCGAAGGCTGGTTCGTGCCGGAATACGTGATCAAGGGCGATGCCTCCCGCAATCTCGAAGCCAAGGCTCCGGACCTGAAGAATGTGTCGCAGCTCTCCGACCCCAAGATCGTCGAGCTCTTCGCCGATCCGGAAGAGCCGACCAAGGGCCGCTTCCTGAACTGCCCGTCGGGCTGGACCTGCGAGGGCGTGAGCTCCGCCAAGCTTGAAGCCTACAAGCTCGGCGAGACCTATGTGAACTTCCGTCCGGGCACCGGCACCGCGCTCGATTCCGCCATCACGTCCGCCTATCTCCAGGGCGAGCCGATCCTCTTCTACTACTGGTCGCCGACCGCGATCATGGGCAAGTTCAAGCTCGTCCAGCTCGAAGAGCCGGCCTATAGCGAAGCCTGCTGGAAGGAGCTTTCGAGCGCCAACGGCAAGCGCGATGAAGGCTGCGCCTTCCCGTCGGTCGACGTCTCCTACGGCGTCAACAGCACCTTCGCTCAGGAAGCGCCGGAGATCGTCGCGATCCTCGAAAAGGCGACCTTCCCGCTCGAAGCCGTCAACGGCAGCCTCGCCTACATGGCCGACAACAAGGTCGACGCGACGGCAGCCGCCGCCGAATTCCTGAAGACCAAGGCCGACGTCTGGGGCAAGTGGGTTTCGGACGAAGCCCGCGGCAAGATCGAAGCCAGCCTGAAGTAATCGCGACCCATCGCCGGCTCGGGCTCGTCGCTGCATCCAATGCGCGCGTGAGCCTGAGCTGGCGGTTGGCCACAATACCCGAGGCAAGCGCCGTCGGCGGCTCACCGTGTCCGCTGGCAGCCCGAGCAAGGAACGCGTCCGATGTTTCCGGATTCTCTCAATCTCTCCATTCGCGGACCCGTGAATGATTTCATCCAGGCGCTGGTCAGCGGCTATGGCTGGGTCTTCAAGGCGATCAGCGCCGTCATTCTGAAAGCCGTTCTGTTCATTGAATGGATCCTGCGCGGCCTGCCCTGGTGGGTCGTCATCCTCATTTTCATGGCGCTCGCCTGGCAGAGCTCCAAGCGCTGGGGCCTGACGGTCGTCGTCGGCGTCCTTCTGTTCTTCGTCGGTGTGCTCGGCCTCTGGGACCTGACGATGCAGACGCTGGCGCTGATGCTGATGGCGACGATCGTCTCGGTCGTCATCGGCATACCCATGGGCATTCTCGTCGCCAAGAGCCGGGTGGTGCGCAACATCACCCTGCCGGTGCTCGACGTCATGCAGACGATGCCGAGCTTCGTCTACCTGATCCCGGCGCTGATGCTCTTCGGCCTCGGCAAGGTTCCGGCGATCCTCGCCACCATCATCTACGCCGTGCCACCGCTCATTCGCCTTACCGATCTCGGCATCCGCCAGGTCGACCATGAGGTGGTGGAAGCGGCAACCGCCTTTGGCGGCAGTCCCAACCAGATCCTCTTTGGCGTCGAGCTGCCGCTCGCCACGCCGACGATCATGGCTGGCCTCAACCAGACGATCATGATGGCGCTGTCGATGGTGGTCGTCGCCTCGATGATCGGCGCCCGCGGCCTCGGCGAGCAGGTGCTGAACGGCATTCAGACGCTCGACGTCGGCAAGGGCCTGGAAGCCGGCATCGGCATCGTCATTCTCGCGATCGTACTCGACCGCATCACACAAGGCTTCGGCAAGAGCCAGACGGAGGATCCCCGCAATGGCTGATATCGAGATCCGCAACGTCTACAAGATCTTCGGACAGGACTCCAAGGCCGCGCTCGCCATGGCCAAGGAAGGGCTCAACAAGTCCGAAATCCTCGCCCGCTCCGGCTGCAGCGTCGGCCTCAACAATGTCAGCCTGACGATCGGCGCCGGCAAGATCTTCGTGATCATGGGGCTTTCCGGCTCCGGTAAGTCGACGCTGGTGCGCCACATCAACCGGCTGATCGAGCCGACCAGCGGCGAAGTGGCGTTCGACGGTAGCAACATCTTGGACCTCGACGCCAAGGCGCTGCGCACCTTCCGCATGCACCGCGTCAGCATGGTGTTCCAGAGTTTTGCGCTGATGCCGCACCGCACGGTGTTGCAGAACGTCGTCTACGGTCAGCGCGTGCGCGGCCTGCCCAAGGCCGAGGCCCGCGATATCGGCATGAAGTGGATCGAGACGGTCGGGCTTGCCGGCTACGACGCCAAGTTCCCACACCAGCTTTCGGGCGGCATGAAACAGCGCGTTGGTCTTGCCCGGGCGCTTGCCGCCGATACCGACGTGATCCTGATGGACGAGGCCTTCTCGGCCCTCGACCCGCTGATCCGCGCCGACATGCAGGACCAACTGCTGCAACTGCAGCAGAACCTGTCGAAGACAATCGTCTTCATCACCCACGATCTCGACGAGGCGCTGCGCATCGGTTCGGAAATCGCCATCCTCAAGGACGGACAGGTGGTGCAGGTCGGCACGCCGGACGATATCTTGGAGCGGCCGGCCAACGACTATGTCGCCCGGTTCGTGCAACGCCGACAGGGACGACCGGAAGCCCATGAGTGAGAGCATAATCCTCGACGCGCCTTTGACCTGGCAGGAAATCGCGGCGGTCGCCAATGGCGCACCGCTCGCGCTTTCCGATGCCGCGCGGCGACGCATCGTCAATGCGCGCCGCATTGTCGACGCGCTGGTCGAGCGCGGCATCCGCGGCTACGGCATCAACACCGGCGTCGGCGCGCTCTGCGATGTCATCATCGACCGCGAAAACCAGCAGGCGCTCTCGCGCAACATCATCCTCAGCCACGCCTGCGGCGTCGGCGAACCGCTCGGCCGACCCGAAGCGCGTGCCGTCATGGCCGCACAGATCGCAAATTTCGCCCACGGCTATTCCGGCGTGCGCGTCGAAACTGTCGAGGCGCTTTTGGGTCTGCTCAACGCCAACCTTATCCCCGACATCCCCTCGCGCGGCTCGGTCGGTTATCTCACCCATGCAGCCGCAATCGGCCTCGTGCTGATCGGCCACGGAACCGTCGACGACGGCAAGGGCAAGATCGGCGGCGCCGAGGCCCTTGCCCGCATCGGTCTCAAGCCGCTCAAGCTCGAAGCCAAGGAGGGTCTGAGCCTCGTCAACGGCACGCCGTGCGCCACCGGTCTCGCGGCGCTGGCGCTTTCCCGCGCCGCACGCCTGTTTGACTGGGCGGATGCGGCTGCCGCCATGACCTACGAAAACCTCGGCAGCCAGGCCAACGCCTTTGCCGCCGTGCCGCTTGCGCTTCGCCGCTCCAAGGGTCTCGAAGCAGTCGGCGCGTCGCTGCGCACCTATCTTGCCGATAGCCCGATGCTTGCGGAAACCGCAGGCACCCGGACGCAGGACCCCTTGAGCCTTCGCGCCGTGCCGCATGTGCATGGCGCTGCCCGCGATGTGTTGAAGCAGGTTGCCGAAGTCGTCGACCGGGAGCTTGCAAGCCTCACCGACAACCCGGCTGTCTCAGGCACGCCTGATGCGCCGGAAGTGCATTCGCAGGCCCATGCGGTTGGTGCTGCCCTCGGCCTTGCCATGGACAGCCTGGCGGTCGCGGTCGCCGAAGTCGCCGCCATCTCCGAGCGCCGCATCGACCGGCTCGTCAATCCGCTGGTGAGCGGCCTCCCGGCCTTCCTCGCCGGCGACAGCGGCGTCTCCTCGGGCTTCATGATCGCGCAGTATACGGCCGCCGCTCTTGCCGCCGAAAACCGACGCCTCGCCGCCCCCGCCAGCCTCGATGGCGGCATCACCTCGGCGCTGCAGGAAGACATCCTCACCCATGCGACGCCGGCCGCCTGGAAGGCGCTGTCGATTGCCGACAACCTTGAGACGATCCTCGCGATCGAACTGCTCGCCGCATCCCAGGCCTATGACCTCCAGCCGCGCGGTCGCGCCACCCGCACCGACGGGCTCTACCGCCGTATCCGCGCGGCGATCCCGACCTATGCCGACGACCGGCCACTGAATGGCGATTTCGCACGCATGCGCGCACTCATGGAAGAGAGCACGCCATGAAGATTCTGCGCGCAGAGAACTACAAGCGCATGCCGTGGAAGAACGGCGGCGGCGAGACGGTGGAGATCGCCATCTTCCCGGAAAACGCCTCGCTCGGCGATTTCGACTGGCGCGTGAGCATGGCGACCGTCGCCAGCGACGGCCCCTTCTCCAGCTTCCCCGGCATCGACCGCACGCTTTCGATCCTTCAGGGCAAAGGCATGCGGCTGACGATCGAAGGGCGCGAGCCCGCCTTGATGACCGGTGAGACGGCACCGCTCCCCTTCCCCGCCGACGTCGCGACCTCGGCAACGCTGGTGGACGGTCCGATCGTCGACCTCAACGTCATGACCCGGCGCGGCAAGCTTATGCATACGGTCCAGCGCCTGACGATCGGCCATCCGCAGACAGTGGACGGCACAGCGGACACGACCATCGTCCTTTGCCATGGCGGTGCTGTGCGCTTGGCAGCGGCAGAGGGACAAGCCGACCTCGCAACAGGCGACACGGCGATCCTCAAAGGCTCAGCCTCTGTCACGATCGAGCCTACGACCTCTGCCGTTGTTTTCCTGATCACCATCGACAGGCCGGCCGCCTGATCGGGCGCCCGCCTGCGCTGATCACCCCCGCAGCAAATGCAACAACGGATACGGACGTCCGGCATCGTCGACCGGCGAACGCCCGACCGTCTCGAAACCCAGGCACTGATAAAACCCCGCCCCGGAGGCATTCTGCTCGTTGACGTCTACCGTCAAGACCGGATGCAGCGTCATCGCATGCTCGACGAGCCGCCGGCCGACGCCACTGCTGCGCGCCTCCGCGTGAACGAAGAGCGAGTCGATCTGCGCCCCGCTCATGCCCATGAAGCCGAGCGCCCTGTCGTTTTCGTCAGCCGCAATCCAGAACTCGGCTGCCGGCAGATACTGGTCGCGAACCATCCCCTCAATGGCAGCGAAGTCCTCCGGCGTCAGGAAGTCGTGCGTGGCGACCACGGCGCCGCGCCAGATCTCGAAGGTGCGCGGATAATCGTCAGGACGGGAGGGGCGAATGGAAATGGTCATGCAACAATCACTTTGAAAAACGAGGCGCCGATGGGATTGCCGCGCTCAGGCCCGGGCCAAAGCAGCGCACAGGACGTCAGATGGTGAAGATGTCCGGTCACGAATCCGGTCCGGCACGACGCGCGCACTCTAGTTGAGGGCGCCCCGATCGCAAGCCGTTCGGCCAGGTGCGCTTTTCAGGCAACGACGATTAAGTTTCCAGTAACCATATCTCATGTTCCCCGGGGAACAGCGCAGCTGACGCCACACGATAGTCTCTATGTCACGGTTTCTACCGACACACGTCAACAAACGCAGGGCTTGGAGGACACGGACATGATCAAAACCGCTTTCGGCGTCAACGTCACCGTACTGGTCTTCTCGATCACCGTGATCGCCATCATGCACTTCGCCCTGTCCCAATATCGGGCGGCCGAAATCGCCGATATCAACCTGCCTGACTACTCGACCATCACTTCGTCGATCCACTACTAAGGCCCTCGTTCCGGCCGCGAAAGTCAGGCAGCGTGTCGAACTGGCTTTCCTCCGTCTGCACCTCCTTCGAGCAAAACGATCTGTAGGCGCTACCATCGATGATGGCGGCGCCTTTTTGCATCGATCAGCCGCCCCATGAACGGCCGGAGAGATTATGATAGGCAACGCCGATCGAGCGAATCGAACGCTCGAAACAGACGTCTATCAATGTTCCCAAAGGGGCCGAGGCAAATATGGCAGATCCGCAAAACGAGCTGAAGCTCAGCACCTTCAAGCTGCACGAACAGGCGGTCCGCGCATCCGTCGGCGGGAAGCAGCTGGCATTGGACGCACTCGAACTCGGCGGCGAAATCCTCGTCGTCCTGACATGGCTGGGCAACTCCGAGAAGGGCCTGCGCAAGCCGGAATATGTCCTGCCCTTGAGCGCGATCATGCACCAGAAGCTGAGCAACGATTCGGACGCGAAGTACAAATGGGCTATCGGTTCACCGCTGCCGCAGTCGCTTTTCGACGGCAGCGCGTCGAGGCAATTCAGAAGGCAGTTCGGTGTCAGAAGCGGGCCGGCACTGACGTTGCCATTGAATCCAACGCGTCATTGAGGGCGGCGTTCCCTCCCTGACAGGGCTCCGTTACATACGAAAACCACTGTATATCGCACCACGTGGCGAATGCCGTGGCCTTGCTTCAACAAGGAGAATAGAAAAGGCGGCAAGCGGCGGCCGCGCCAATCTAGCCCGAAAACTCCGCCACAGGGGGTGCGTTTTCCGCGCTGGGATTACCTATGTCTCAGGTATGGACAATTGGAGAAATGGTAGCGGAGGAGGGATTCGAACCCCCGACACAAGGATTATGATTCCTCTGCTCTAACCTACTGAGCTACTCCGCCGGGTACCGCGTCAGGGCTTCGAAGGAGAAGCCATCTTGACTGGACGGGCGGCTTATACGGCCCGCTTCCGGGCAGTGTCAAGCCAAGTCTCCGGGAAAATGTGAAGTTTTCACAACAGCCCGGAAATCAAGGGCTTCAGGCGGCCGCAGGCGCCGAAAGAAGCACCTTCAACGCCGCTTCGGCACTCGCTTCGCGCTCCGATTTGCGAATGAAACCGCCGCCATAGACGCGTGCATCCTCGCCGACGCCGGAATAGAGCGCGCAGGCCTGGCCGGGCGCGATGCCGGCTTCGCCTTCGGCGAGCTCCACATAGATGCCCTCCTCGTCCATCGCCAGCACGGCAGGCGCCGGCTGGCGGGTGGAGCGCACCTTGGCGAAACAGTCAAAGCCGCGCGCAGCCGCCACTTCGACGTCCTCGTCGCCCAGCCAGTTGACGTCGCGCAGATAGACGCGGCGGGTTTCGAGCGCCTCCTTGGGGCCGACGATGACGCGGCGCGAGCGCGCGTCGAGATAGACCACGTAAAGCGGCTCGCCGGTGGCGATGCCGATGCCGCGGCGCTGGCCGATGGTGAAGTGCAGGATACCTTCGTGCGTGCCGAGCACGCGGCCGTCGAGATGAACGATCTCGCCGGAAAGGGCTGCATTCGGCTTCAGCTTGGAGACGATGTCGCTGTATTTGCCCTGCGGCACGAAACAGATGTCCTGGCTGTCGGCCTTCTGGGCGACGACGAGGCCCATCTCCTCGGCGAACTTGCGCGTTTCGGCCTTGGAATAGCCGCCGAGCGGAAAGCGCAGATAGTCGATCTGTTCCTGGGTCGTGGCAAACAGGAAGTAGCTCTGGTCGCGCTCGGCATCGGTCGGCCGGTAAAGCGCCCGCTGGCCGGCATAGCGCGGGCTTGGGCTCGGGCGCGAGCGGATATAGTGGCCGGTCGCCAGCGCATCGGCGCCGAGCTCCTTGGCGGTCGCAAGCAGGTCGGCGAACTTGACCGTCTGGTTGCAGGCAACGCAGGGGATCGGCGTCTCGCCGGCGATATAGCTTTCGGCAAACGGATTGATCACCGTTTCACGGAAGCGCGCTTCGTAGTCGAGCACATAGTGCGGAATGCCGAGGGTTTCGCAGACGCGGCGGGCATCGTCGATGTCCTGGCCGGCGCAGCAAGAGCCGGCGCGGTGCACGGCAGCGCCGTGATCGTAAAGCTGCAGCGTGATGCCGAGAACGTCGTAGCCCTCGCGTTTGAGCAGGCCAGCAACGACGGAACTGTCGACGCCGCCGGACATGGCGACGACGACACGCGTATCTTCGGGCTTGCGGTCAAAATCGAGACTGTTCACGGGATCCAATCCGGCCTTCGGGCGGCAATCCATGCGCCGGCCCTGTTTCACGCTTCATGCGATGCTTGGCCGAGGAACTCTCGGCTCACGGTATGCTCGGCTTCTACAGCGACCCTTGCGCGTCTGATCAGACGCGCAAGGGTCGCTGTAGCACTTTGTTGCTGCATGTTTTTGTCCTTTAATCGGCTACGATTAAAGGAAACATGCGGTAGGCGCCGCGCGTCCAATGAGACGCGCAAAGGTCGCCGCAGCACTTTCATTTCCGCGACATATAGAAACTTGTCCGTCCGGCGGCAAGGCCGGCCGCCATACCCGACAGCGCCGCGCGTCCATTGGGACGCGTCATGCCAGCTCAGATCAGCTTCAGCCGCATGGCGCGGGCGATCGCCTGCATGCGGTTGACGGCGTCGAGCTTGCGGGTCGCGCTCTTGAAGTAGCTGCTGACGGTGTAGGTCGAGATGCCCAAGATGATGGCGATCTCGTCGCTGCTTTTGCCCGCAGCCGCCCAGCGCAGGCATTCCACCTCGCGGCTCGAGAGCTTCTCGCGCGCCGAATTGCCGGTGTCGAAGGTACGCTCGAGGCATTCGAAAAGCTGGACCAGCGTCAGATAGAGTGTCGCGCATTCGACGCCGACCGGTGCCTCGCGGCGGCCGGACAGCATGGCGATGAAGGGATCACCATTGCTCGTGTGAAGGAGCACGGCGAAATGGCGGGCCATCTCCGGGTGAGCGAGCAGCCGGTGCACCATGGCCTCGTCCACCGGCTTTGCGGCGATATCGAGGAGCTCGGGTCCGCCGGTTACCGGCAGCTTCGTAAACCGCAGCCGCTCGACCAATGTGCTCGACTGGAAGCTTTCGCAGGCGTCGTATTGGCGGACGAGCTCCGACGGCCAGTTGCTGAGCACCAGCCGCTCGGAGAAGCGCTGCTGTTCGGCGAGCGGCATGCGCGCGATCATGAAATGGCCAAAACCATAGCGGGCGATCAGTCGCCGCATGAGATGCAGAAGTTCGTATTCGGTGCGGACGGCAGCCGTATCGACGTCCGAAAAAATATCCGCCGCTTCAGCCTCGCGCAGCAAGGCCGGTTCATTCGATTCCTTCATCTGCGATCACCACATCCCCAGGCGCCACCGCGCCCGGTCGAGAGAATACAAAAAACGCCTCAGATCACCTGAGGCATGAAGTTCACCCCGGCGAACAAATACAGCCGCCGCTCCCGGCCTGTCCGCGCAAGAAACGCGTCCGGTTGTGAAAACTATGACGATGCACCAAGAATGATTGCGGGAGCGCGCATACGACGCTCATCCTTATTTCGGCGCCTCGTTACCAAGAATTTTAGTTAAAGTGAAATGTGGTAATTGCATGGCTCCCATGACAATTCCGGGATAATCCAGGCTCTTCTCAAAGCAATTCACAAGCATAGGGCGCGCAGCCCCATGAATTGAGTGGGGCGGGCGGTCGAAATGGCGCCCCGCCGAAGTGTCTCAAATTATGAGTAAATTGTTACTTCCTGCTTAGGCAAATGTTAAATGTGGCAGGCTAAGGTCACGGTCATATGGTCTTGAGTTTGTGTAGAGAGTCCCATGACCGAAATGATGCGACCACGTGTAAAATATGTCATCGGCCCCGATGGCAGCCCTCTGACGATTGCGGATCTGCCGCCGGCGAATACCCGGCGCTGGGTGATACGCCGCAAGGCAGAGGTTGTTGCCGCCGTGCGCGGTGGCCTTTTGAGCCTTGAGGAGGCGTGCGAACGCTATACCCTCACGGTCGAAGAATTCCTGTCCTGGCAGTCCTCGATCAACGATCATGGTCTTGCCGGCCTGCGCACCACTCGCATCCAGCAGTATCGCCACTAGTTCGCCCATTACAGGGCCATAGGTCGAGCGGCGGCTTCGGGTTCCCCGGAGCCGCCGCCGTCGTTTCGGCCTCGCGGCGAAAGGCGGATTGGTGCTGTTTCGGGAACAGTCTGTGTACCGGCGACGGCGGTTTGGTGGATTTCGATTTCCGGATTTCTGCGCTAGCTTTCGGACAAGGAAAACCGGTTCGCCAAGGAAGGCTGTCATGGAAATCGTACACGAGGAAACTGGATCGCACGGCCGCTACTCGACCGTTGTCGAGGGGCATACCGGGGAAATGACCTATTCGCGCACGTCGCCGCAATTGATCATCGTCGATCACACCCTTGTTCCAGATGCCTTGCGCGGCAAGGGCGTCGGCCAGGCGCTCGCCAAACACGCTATCGAGGAAGCCCGCAAAGGCGGCTGGAAGATCATTCCGCTCTGCCCTTTCATGAAGGCGCAGACGATGCGGCACCCCGAATGGCAGGATGTCATCCAGGCATGAGACACGGCTGCGCGCCGGCAAGCCTCTCCTGATCTCAACAGACTTGCGCTGATCTCAAAATGAGAAGACCCGCCCGAACGCCAAGGCATCGGGCGGGTCTCTTCGTCTTGTCACGATCGTGCCGGATCGGGTCATGCCAGACGCATGCCCCGACAAGGCTGGAAATATCTGCCCCGAAACGGGCTACCTGCCTGACCAGCGCACAAATTCCCCGGACCGGAATCGACCTGGAGATCAAATCGTCCGCTAGATCAAAGGCTTGCGGTTCGGCTGCGCCCGATCGGGGCGCAAGAGCCGCAGCTTATGCCCGCAGGCGGGTCGATGTGTCCCGCTCTTCGAGGGCCGCCGCCTTCGCGTATTCAGCCTGCACTTCTTCGAGCGCGAGCTCGGCAGCATCCTGCTGCGCCTTCAGTTCGCGAATGGAAACCTGAAGATTGTCGGCTCTCTGACGTGCGGCCTTGGCGAAGGTGGGATAGGCGAAGTGCTGGGGATCGGAGATGCCCGACTTCTTTTCCTCGAAAATAATCTGATTTTCCAGATCCTTGGTCATCCGTTCGAACTCAGCCATCATCATCTGAAGCTGGTTCAGTTGACGCTGCTTCTCGCGGACCTGAAATTCCTTCAGGCGGACAAGGCTCTCACGTGCTTTCATACGCAATACTCCCGTGGATAACGAGACCCCGGTTACTGATTTGCCCGCGAGCCGGCCCGAACGGGGCCGGAAACGAAAAATCTTCAGCGATATTAACAAAAGCCTACCGCTGGTAACCTTTCGTTTACGGGCATCGTTAATCATAGGCGTGATGATTTAAGGCTCCGTAAATGCTGAGGCACGAAATGTGACCGCCCTGGCATTAACGAGTCGGAAGAGTCAGATAGTGGCATTTCCTCATGTTTCACATGAGATTAGCCGTTCTGGATTCACGTTTGAAATCAGGAGACTGGTAAAAATATTTAACAAACTCGATACACCTTGCCAGAGGGAATCAGAATTTGTTAACCATTTGGTGGCAGCCTCCAAATCAGGCAACGACTGGATCCGTATCGCGTAAGGGTGCCACGACGACCTTGGGCGGCGGAAAAGGGGAAGAATATGCGGGTTCTATTAATCGAAGACGATAGTGCAACGGCTCAGAGCATTGAGCTGATGCTCAAGTCCGAGAGTTTCAATGTCTACACCACCGACCTCGGTGAAGAAGGCGTCGATCTCGGCAAACTTTATGACTATGACATCATCCTTCTCGACCTCAACCTGCCGGATATGTCCGGCTATGAAGTCTTGAGAACGCTGCGTCTTTCCAAGGTGAAGACCCCGATCCTGATTCTCTCGGGTATGGCCGGCATCGAAGACAAGGTCCGCGGCCTGGGCTTCGGCGCCGACGACTACATGACCAAGCCCTTCCACAAGGATGAGCTGGTCGCCCGTATTCACGCCATCGTCCGTCGTTCCAAGGGTCATGCCCAGTCGGTCATTTCCACCGGCGAGCTGATCGTCAACCTGGATGCCAAGACGGTCGAAGTCGGCGGACAGCGTGTCCACCTGACCGGCAAGGAATACCAGATGCTCGAGCTGCTTTCGCTGCGCAAGGGCACGACGCTGACCAAGGAAATGTTCCTGAACCACCTTTATGGCGGCATGGACGAGCCGGAACTGAAGATCATCGACGTCTTCATCTGCAAGCTGCGCAAGAAGCTTGCAAACGCTGCCGGCGGCGCCAACTACATCGAGACCGTCTGGGGCCGCGGCTACGTGCTGCGCGAGCCGGATGGCGCCGAGTACGCCGAAACCGCCTGATACCCGCAAGGGCCTGCATGACCCCCGCATGATGCGGGCCCAGAGTGTTCACAAAACCCGCCACGAGCGGGTTTTGTCGTTTCTACAGCGCCGCGCGTCTTATCAGGCGCGCAAAGGTCGCTGTAGCACTTAAATTTGCATATCTCACGCCGCTTCCCCTCAATAGGCGCAACGGCCGGCGGCAAACACGCAAAAGCCGCGGCAGTGGCCACGGCTTTCATCTCATCCGGAATATGTGCGCGTGACGGCTCAGGCCGCCATCGACTGGCTGGCGAAAACGCTGGTCAGGATCTTGCGGTCGAAAGGCTTCAGCAGGAAGTCGTCGGCGCCGGCCCGCTTGCCAGCCATCATCTTCTTCAGATCCGCCTCGACGACGCAGTAATAGATCCGCACCGAAGGGCCGTTCGGGAGCCGCCGGATGTTGCCGATGAGTTCGAGCGCGCCTTCCAGCCCGGCGTCGATGACCAGGATGTTCGGGAGTTCAGCTTCGCAGCGGACAAGCGCCTCGAGGCTGTTCGATGCCTCGTAAACCATGAAGCCCATGCCGGACAGGATACGTTTCCCAACTTTCCGGACGACATCCGAGCCGTCGGCAATCATCAAGCGCCGCATGTCCAACTCCCTTCGCAACTTACCTATACGCGTACTCGCAGGCTTGGAACAACTCTATACAAATTTGGGAAAGAATTCGTTACGGAGTTTGCTTAATAGCGCCTTTCTTCGCCGCATCAACCATCTGAAAACATTAAGTTTTCCAGAAATGGACGCAAGCAGAAAGAAAACAGGACGCACATGTGCGGCCCCGCGCCAGGGCGCGGAACCGCACATTTTAAGGACTTTGAATAGAATGATTGCAGCCGGAGAATGAAACCTCAGGCTGCAACGCGGGTGGTGAAGATGATCTCTTCACCGGTCGATGCAACCTCGATCGTCATGCCGGCTTCCTCGCCGAGCAGCACCGTGTAGTACGGCTGGATCGAATGCGCGTCGACCGCTTCCTCCGGCGTACCGGACAGCAATTCCGTCAGCCTCGGCGGTACGCGCATCATGCGGCCCTTGGCGACCAGGGTGAAGACGGCGTCGAATTCCGGGTTCTCCAGCGTGACGTCGATCGAACCGCCGCGCGGGATCGCCCCATAGGCGATGAGGAAGAGGTTCAGGAGCAGCTTGACCCGGTTCTTGGCGATGATCGCGCGCGGGCCGTGCCAGTTGACCTCGGTCTTCTTTTCGGCAGCCGCGAAATCCTTGGCCGCCTTCTCCGCTTCGCCGGTGTCGATCGAGGCACCGACCGAGCCGGATGCGCCGAAAGCGAGACGGGCGAATTTCAGGCGGACCGAGGCGTTGAGTGCGCTCGTCCGGATCAGGTCCATCGCGTCGGCGTCGGCGCCGCCCTCATCCAGCAGTTCCAGGCCGTTGTTGATGGCACCGACCGGCGAGATGATGTCGTGGCAGACCCGGCTGCACAGAAGCGCAGCCAGATCGGGTCCCGTCAATGTCAGGTTCGGATTCGTTGCCATCGTGTATCCTTGTTGGTTCCGCCGGCCCGCCGCTTGGGGGCACGCGCCATCGTGACGCCGGTAAAGCCTCACGCGAAAAGACGCAAGTCATGGGCTGCCCGGCGCAGCCGTTCATCAGTGGATCATAATGACACCACATTTGGTAAACCGATTGTTAAGACCATCGGTTCAAATTGCATGGAAATGGTCCAGCCCCCTCACTGGTCGCACAGTGGTCTGACTGGCGGCCGCTGCAAACCCGCAAGCGAGCAATTTTCGCGCCTGACGGAGGAAACGATGCATCAGATCATGAAGGCAGCCACACAGGCCTGCCGTGTTGTCCTGGCCACGCTGTTCCTGGTCGCTGCTGCCCAAACGACGGCGCATGCCCAGTCTGCGAACAACAGCCAATACACGATGCAGGAAATCGTCGATGCCGGTCACGGTTTCTTCGGCGAAACTTCGGGCGGCTTGGCGAAGGTCGTCGAACGCGCCTTCGAGCGCTACGGCCTGCCGAACGGCTACATTCTCGGCCAGGAAGGCTCCGGCGCATTCATCGCCGGTCTCACCTATGGCGAAGGCGAACTCAACACCAAGAACGCCGGCCAGCACAGCGTCTTCTGGCAGGGTCCGTCACTCGGCATCGACTGGGGCGGCCAGGGCAGCCGCGCCATGATGCTCGTCTACAATCTGCCGAGCGTGCCGGCACTCTACAAGCGCTTCGGCGGCGTCTCCGGTTCGGCCTACGTCGTCGCTGGCGTCGGCATGACGGTGCTGACCGACGAACAGATCGTCGTCGTTCCGATCCGCACCGGCATCGGCGCGCGGCTCGGCGTCAATGTCGGCTACCTCAAGATGACCCAAACACCCACCTGGAACCCCTTCTGAGGTCAGCTGCATTATTCCTTAAATCGGCATCGATATAAGGGCAAAATTATGCAGCAGATCTAAAATGCTACAGCGACCTTCGCGCGTCTAAAGAGCGCGCGAAGGTCGCTGTAGTCGGGTCGGCGCAGGCAAAATCCCGCGCCGGAGACTTGCAGCGCACGAAACGTCATGTTTAGTGCAAGAATGCGGAATTAAGGAGTGCCTGCCGCACCGCGAGGTCCGGCAGCCACTCCGGTTCCGGTACAGTTTTGAAACGGCCAGCTCGTGATCCAATTCGCGCTTCTCTTTGCCCTGGGCTTTCTGACGGCGATCATCATCGGTCTGCTGGTCGCACCGGCGATCCACCGCCGCATCGTGCGCTTTGCCGAAGACCGACTGAAGGCGACCATGCCGCTCAGCCCGCAGGAGGTGCGCGCACAGAAGGACGCTGCCCGGGCCGCTTACGCCGCTGAAAACGCCCGCACGCAGCAAGCCCTGAAGCGCGAGCGCGACAAGGGCGTGTCGCTGATGCTTACCAACGAGAAGAGTTTGCACGAGGCGCGGCGCCTTGGCGGCGAGAATGCCGACCTGCATGCGCAGCTTGCCGACATGAACGTCGAAGCGGCGGACATGCGCTCTGCCATCCGGCAATTCGAGCAGCGCCTGGAACGGATGAAGGCAACGCTCGACAGCGTCGAGCGCGACAATGCCGGAAAATCCGACGAGATACAGAAGCTCGGCGTCCACCTCGCCCAGCATGCCGCCGAAATCGACAATCTCAGGATCACCCTGGTGGCGCGCGAGACCGAGGTCGAGCATCTGAAGAGCCGGATAGCCACGCTGCGCGACGAGCGCGAAGCCCTGCGTGGCGATCTCAAGGCCGAGACGACCCATGCCAAGGAAATGGAGATTCGCCTCTCTCGCGACGAAACGCGGCTACACCGGCTGGAAGACAAGCTGGCGCGCGAGATGGCAACCAGCGCCGACCGCGAAAGCGCACTCGAGCGGCGCGCGGGAGAAATCGAACGGTTGAAGACCAAGGTGAAGGATACCAATCAGGAAATGCGCGATGCAGCCAAGGCCCTGCGCGCCGCGGGCATCGCCTTCCCGCTGAGGAAGGAACGCCGGCCGGCCACCGAACAGGCTGCCAACGGTTCCGTATCCCCGCCCGATCAGCCGGCCAGCGAGATTGCTGGTTCTGCAGCCGCCGATGATCTGCGCAACCGCGCCACCGCGCTTTCGGAACGCCTGACCAATTCGAAATCCGCCGCCCATGACGACGCTCTGCGCGACGAGGTTGCGGCAATTGCCGCCGGCATGGTTGCGTTGACGGCGACGAACGAAGGCCCCTCCTCCCCCATCCTCAATCTGCTGGCAGGTGAAGAGCAAGAGCAAGGCGCAGCCAAGCGGGAGAGTTTGGCGAAGCGGGCGAAGGACATTCTGCCGCGCGAATAGAGCCGTTGGCCGGGCAGACCATTGACGCCTTTGGCGCACGCGCCGGTCACCAGGTCACGGGATCGAGCCATTTCCTGCTGTCACCGGAAAGCCTGGGAACCTTGAGTGTCAGATGCGGCCGTTGATCAGCGCCACCTGGTGCAGGGCAATGCCGGCCGCCGTCGAGACGTTGAGGCTATCGAGGCCCGGACGCTGGCGGATTCGCGCCGTGCGGATCGAGGTCAGCACGGATTGCGGTAACCCCTCCCCTTCGGTTCCCATGAGAAGCGCCGTGCGCGCCGCAGGGGGGATCGCACCAAGATCGGTTTCGCCGGCGGGCGAGAGCCCCCAGATAGCAAAGCCCGCCTGCTGCAGCCGCTCCAGCATCGCGGCCACCGAGCCTTCGCGCACAAAGGGCACCGTCAGCACCGAGCCGACTGAGACGCGGATCGCCTTGCGATACATCGGGTCGCAGCTCGTCTCGTCCATCACCACGGCATCGACCCCGAAGGCCGCAGCGTTGCGGAAAAGCGCTCCCATGTTGTCGTGATTGGAGATGCCGCAGGCCGCCAGCACGAGGCTCGACGCCGGCAGCGACGCGATCAAGGCGTCGCGGCCGGGCGCGCCTTCGCGGCGCCCAAGCGCGAGCACGCCCCGGTGCATGTTGAAGCCGGCGATTGCATCGAACACCTGCGCGTTCGCCACATAGACGGGCACCGTCGACGGAAATCGTTCGAGAATATCCTGAACGCCGGCAAAACGGTTTTCGAGCAGCAGGATCGCCTCTGCGGCAAAGCCGCGCCCGGCTTCGTGTGCCGCCGCCAGCATGCGCAGCACGACCGTGCCTTCGGCGATGAAGCGGCCCTGCCGTCCCGTCAGGTCGCGCTCCTTGATCGAAACGAAGCCGGCAATCCTGGGATCGGCGGCGTCGTCGATGCGCTGGACGGGCGGGAGGGCGCTCGCCATGCCGTCAGTTGGTCCTGACGGTGATGTCGGCGACGATGCGGCCGGCGCCGATATCGAACACGATGGCGCGCGGCTCCGATCCCGGCAGGTTGCCGTAGAAGAGCACCTGGGAGCCGGAGAGCGCCACGTTCGTGACGGTGAAGCCGGCGGGCAGTGCTGCGACCGCATTGACCGGCGCTTCGCTCGGAACGACGGCAGTGGCGGCCTGAACGGGCGCCTTCGCGTCCGTGCGCGTCAGCTTGTAGACAATCGTCCCAAGGACGGCCATAAGCATGACCAACATGACGCCGGCCGAGACGAGCTGAAGCTTCACCATCTTGCGGCGGACATTTTCCATGGCCGGATCTAGCGGCTTGTCTTCCTGGTCATCGGGCTCGATTGCGGTCATGGTTGGCCTTTTTTCGGATTTGAACGGAATGAACGACCCCTTTAAACAAGCGACGGCCAATAGGAAAGTCCTGACGGCGGGCGAGGATGCCGCGGGACGCCTGGATTCCTTCCTGACGGACGCACTTTCGGGTGAATTCTCCCGCAACCGGATCAAGGGCCTGATCGCACAGGGAGCGGTGTCGATCAACGGCAAGGCGGTGACCGAAGCGAAGAAGAAGGTCCATCCCGGCGATGTCTTCGAGATCGACCTGCCCGAACCGGAAGATCCGGAGCCGAAGGGCGAAGACATCCCGCTCGACGTGCTCTACGAAGACGACGACCTGATCGTGCTTTGCAAGCCAGCCGGCCTCGTCGTTCATCCCGGCGCCGGCAACTGGACCGGTACGCTGGTCAATGCGCTCATCCATCATTGCGGCAGCAGCCTGTCGGGCATCGGCGGCGTCAAGCGCCCGGGCATCGTCCATCGCCTCGACAAGGAGACGAGCGGCGTCATGGTTGTCGCCAAGAACGATGCCGCGCACCGCCACCTCTCGGAGCAGTTTGCCGACCACGGCCGCACCGGCCCGCTCGAACGCGCCTATCGGGCCGTCGTCTGGGGCCGCCCGCGGCAGCTGAAGGGAACGATCGACGCCCCACTCGGGCGTGCCGTCGACCGGACGAAACGCGCGGTCAAGCGCGAAGACAGCGACGACGCCCGCGAAGCCATCACCCACTACGAGGTCGTCGAGCGTTATCTCGAAAAGCCCGATGGCACCTGCCTGGCGTCGACGGTGGAATGCCACCTCGAAACGGGGCGCACGCACCAGATCCGCGTGCACATGGCCCATATCGGCCATCCGCTGATCGGCGATCCGGAATACGGCGCCGCCTTCCGCACCAAGGCGAACTTGTTGCCGGATGCGGCCAGGGCCGTCGTCAATCAGTTCCACCGCCAGGCCCTGCACGCCTTCATGCTGCAGTTCGAACATCCGGCGACCGGCGAGACCATGCATTTCGAAGCACCGGTGCCTGTCGACATGGAGCAACTGATCGAGGCCCTGCGGAGCGAAGAGTGATCGTGCCCTTGAATTCCGGTGTCGGGATTCCAATTTAAGGCTCAGTCTTTGTTCGTGACATTTCTGTCGCCCGGCGTCACAGATTGGTGAAACCGGACTCCTTGAATCATGCTTTCGCCGTACTTATTTTCTAGGCTCGTGGGGTCTTGACGAAGACCCACATGCCCGGCTTGCCGACCGGAGGCCGGAGACGACAAAGGGGGTGCTTCATATGGCCCGAAACAATTTGCCGACCATTGCCGCTGGAGAAGGCGGCCTCAATCGCTATCTCGACGAAATCCGCAAGTTTCCGATGCTGGAACCGCAGGAAGAGTACATGCTCGCCAAGCGGTACCAGGAGCATGACGACCGCAAAGCAGCGCACAAGCTGGTCACCAGCCACCTTCGCCTCGTCGCCAAGATCGCGATGGGCTATCGCGGCTACGGCCTGCCGATCGGCGAAGTCGTATCCGAAGGCAATGTCGGCTTGATGCAGGCCGTCAAGAAGTTCGAACCCGATCGCGGCTTCCGCCTTGCCACCTACGCGATGTGGTGGATCAAGGCGGCGATCCAGGAATATATCCTGCGCTCGTGGTCGCTGGTGAAAATGGGCACGACCGCCAACCAGAAGCGGCTGTTCTTCAACCTGCGTCGCCTCAAGGGCAAGATCCAGGCGCTCGACGAGGGCGATCTGAAGCCCGAACAAGTCAAGGAAATCGCCACCACGCTCAAGGTGAGCGAGGATGAAGTGGTTTCGATGAACCGCCGCCTCTCCGGCGACGCTTCGCTCAACGCGCCCATCAAGGCGAGCGAAGGCGACTCCGGCCAATGGCAGGATTGGCTTGTCGACGATCACGACAACCAGGAAGAAATCCTGATCGAACAGGACGAGCTTGAAAACCGCAGGGCGTTGCTCGCCAATGCGATGAAAGTGCTGAACGACCGCGAGCGCCGCATCTTCGAGGCACGCCGCCTGACCGAAGAGCCGCTGACGCTCGAGGATCTTTCGGCCGAGTTCGACATCAGCCGCGAGCGCGTGCGGCAGATCGAGGTCCGTGCCTTCGAGAAGGTCCAGGACGCCGTGCGCAAGGCCGCTCTCGAGCGCGCCAATGCATTGCGGGTCGTCGAGGGCGCATAATAAACGCTCTTCGCGGTTTCCGGGCGCTACGGTTGCCCGTCATCGATAAAAGCCAAATGAAAAACCCGGCGGATCGCTCCTGCCGGGTTTTCTTTGTCCTGTCCGACCGCGCTTGCTTACTGGCTGTTGGTCGCCGCGTCCGTTGCCGGTGCGGCCGTCCAAGCGCGCATCGCCTGGTTGAAGGCGTCGGTTCCGCTCGGCCCCTTCTCCAGCGTCAGCAGTGCGCGGCGCCCGTTCCTGTAGGTCAGCGGAATGTCGATCCAACTCCGGCTGCGCAGCAGTTCGGTGTTGTTGCCGATCGCGTCCTTCGAATCGTTGAGCGCGATCATATGGAAATCGTCGGTGATCTTGGCCGGAACCGCAATCAGCGCATCGCCGCGATCCTGCTCCGTACGCTTCATCGAAACGCGCTGAACGCTGTCGATCGCGCCGCCTTCGAAGTTCGGCGGCAGCGAGAAGACGAATTCGACGACATGGCTGGCCGGCAAGGACTCGTCGGCGTTGCGCTTGATCGTCATCAACGCGGTCAGACCCCGGTCCGGAATGGTGATCTGCGCCTGGATGGCCGGTTCAGGCTTGGCGTCGCCACCAGGCGATTCTTCCTTTACCGACCACGCAACGGTTCCCGGAATGGCCGTCGGCGAAGACTGGCCGAGACGCTCTTCGTAGAGGAACATCTTCTCGCCATTGGCGATCGCAATCTCCGGCGTCGTCGGCTGACCACCGGTCTGCTGGCCCGCAGGCGGCGTGCCTGCAGCCTGTCCGGCCGTTCCACCTTGGGCAGTGGCCGTTTCGACGGGCTTGCTCGCCTCTGTCTGCTGTGCCACGGACTTGCCTTCCTGCGCGGCGCTCTCGCCGCTTGCGGTGGCAGGTCCATTGTCGACTTCCGAGCCGTCACCAAGAAGGCGTTGGGTGAACTTGGTCGAGCTGTTGTCCGGGACCGCCGTGTCGTCGTGCCGTGCCGGTTCCTGCTGCGTCGATTCTCCCTGGGTTTCCGCCGGCGGAGCGCCCTCTTGTGCCGGCGATCCACCGATGTTTGAAATGGCCGAGGTGACCGATGCCACGATGCCCGAAAGCCAGGCATTGCCGGCTTCCCGGTTCTGCCAGTAGGCGAAGCCGCCGCCACCAAGCGCCAGCAAAATGACTGCAGCGACGGCGAGGCGCTTGATGCTGAAGCGCGATGGCTTCGGGGTGGCCCGGTAAGATGCCGGCCGCGATGCCGCGGGCGCCGGTGCCTCAGCGCCACGCTCCGGCTCACGCGCAGCCGTCGATGCTGCTGCACCCGCCGTCGCCGCAGCAGTGGCACCTTCGAAACCGAGCAGGTCGTCGATGTGATCCCAAGCCGTGCCTGCACGATCTTGCTGGCTCTGAGGGGTATCGGTCGAGGCCGTCTGTCCGGTCTTCTCGACCGGCCAGGACCAATCGGCAATCTCCGGCTCAGCGCTCTTTTCGGTTCGCCGTTCCTCCAAAGGCGCAAAGGGATCGTTGTCGTCGAACGACCAGTTGCGCGCAGTGTCAACCTTGGGAAGCTCTGCTTCGGCCCTCGGGGTCTCCGCCGGCGCATGCTGCTGCAGCTCTTCCACCGGATGCATGCCAAGAAGCTCGGGGGTATGGGCCGGCTCTTCTTCGCCGACCTGCTGGTCCGTGGGAGCGGCGTGCTTTGCTACGGGAGAGGCGGTCTCCCATTCCGGCAGCTCCCATTCCGAGGCGGCCGACTTTTCTTCGGCGGCCACTGCCGGAACATCATCCCATGTCGGTTCTTCGACAGACCGGGCTTCCTCGTCTATCGACGGGGGAGCGACGGTCTCTTCATAGCTCTCGACCGGAGCTGGCTCCGAATATTCCGCAGCCTCGTAAACCGGGGCATCCGCCTGCGGCTCTTCGACGACGGGGGCGCTCGGCTCCTCTACCGGAGCCTCGGTCGCTTCGACATGTTCGGCAACCGGCTCTTCCGCAACCCGCTCTGCCGGCGCTACCTCTGCGGCTTCGACGTAGTGTTCCGTATACGGTGCCGGTACTTCGTGAACCGCAGCATCGTGGTCAGGTGCCGCAGTGCTTTCCGCCTCCGGAGCCGCTTCCTCGGCAACCGCAATCGGCTGGCTTTCACCAACCGGCTCGGGCTGCGCTTCGGGCTCAGAAACGACGTCCTCGACAGGCGACTCGGCGGCTACGGCTTCGGTCGCTTCCTCCACCACCTCCGTCTCTTCGAGCGCGGGCAAGGCTTCGGCATATTCGCTGTCGACCTCGACGATGGCGTTTTCGAGTTTCGCCAACTGGCGATTGATCATGTCGTCCGACGGACGCGGGTTCATGTTTTCGAGTTGGCGGCGCACGGCCGCGCGCGCCTTCTCGTATACCCTGTCCCGCATTTCAGGGGTGTTTTCCGACAGGCCGTCAACGGTCCTGCGAATAACTGCAACAAAATCCGCCATTAGTACTTTCTCATACGCCCAGGTATGTCGTTGCGATCGCGACGCAATGTCATTTCGCCGACACTAGTCCTCAAAGGGGTCCGTCACAAGTATTGTGTCGTCCCGCTCGGGGCTGGTCGAAAGAAGAGCAACCGGCGCACCGATCAGTTCTTCCACCTGGCGAACGTATTTGATCGCTTGCGCCGGAAGCTCCGCCCAGCTGCGTGCGCCGACCGTCGATTCCTTCCAGCCTTCGAGTGTAATATAGACTGGCTTTGCCGAAGCTTGCTGCGCTTGGCTTGCCGGCAGATGGTCGATCTGCTGTCCGTCCAGAGTATAACCGACGCAGATCTTCAGTTCGTCGAGACCATCGAGCACGTCGAGCTTGGTGAGCGCGATGCCGGTGATGCCATTGGCGGCAACGGACTGGCGCACCAGCGCCGCGTCGAACCAGCCGCAGCGGCGCTTGCGGCCCGTGACCGTGCCGAACTCATGGCCCTTTTCGCCGAGGAACTGGCCGATTTCATCGGTGAGTTCGGTCGGGAACGGGCCCTCACCGACGCGCGTCGTATAGGCCTTGGTGATGCCGAGGATATAGCCGAGAGAACCCGGGCCCATTCCCGAGCCGGCAGCAGCCTGGCCGGCAACCGTGTTCGACGAGGTGACGAACGGATAGGTGCCGTGGTCGATGTCGAGCAGCGTGCCCTGCGCGCCTTCGAACAGGATTCGCGCGCCCTTGCGGCGGGCCTTGTCGAGCAGCACCCAGACGGTGTCCATGAACGGCAGCACCTTGGCGGCAACAGAAGAAAGCTCCTGCATGATCGCCTCGTGGCTGATCTCCGCTTCACCGAGACCACGGCGCAGCGCATTGTGGTGGGTCAGCAGGCGATCGACCTTGGCCGGCAGGGTATCGAGATCGGCGAGGTCCATCACACGGATCGCGCGGCGGCCGACCTTGTCTTCGTAGGCCGGGCCGATGCCGCGGCGCGTGGTGCCGATCTTCGTGCCGCTGTTGGAGGCCGCATCTTCGCGGATGCCATCGAGCTCGCGGTGCAGCGACAGGATCAGCGTGGCATTGTCGGCGATGCGCAGGTTGTCCGGCGTGATCGCGATGCCCTGCTTGCCGAGCTTGTCGATTTCGGCGATCAGCGCGTGCGGGTCGATGACGACGCCATTGCCGATGACGGCGAGCTTGCCGGGACGCACGACGCCGGAAGGCAGGAGCGACAGCTTGTAGCTGACGCCGTCGATTACCAGCGTATGGCCGGCATTGTGTCCGCCCTGAAAGCGCACGACGATATCCGCGCGCTCGGAGAGCCAATCCACAATCTTGCCTTTGCCTTCGTCACCCCATTGGGAGCCGACCACTACGACATTCGTCATAATTCTCTTCCTGTGCAGGCGCGCAAACGAAGCTGCGCTGTTCTCAAACCCGCGCATCTATACTGTGTTGTCATCTGGAAAGCGACCCCGTTATATCCGGCGTTCCGCCCTTTTTGCATGACAAGGGCGGGATTTAGCGCCTATATCTTCGTCTCTCCCGCCATCGCGGCAACAGGTCGCCCATCCCCGCACAGGTCTGAGCATCGTGAATTCCAGGGCCTACTTCTATCTCTGCGTCACCGCACTCTTCTGGGGCGGCAATTCCGTCGCCGGCAAGATGGCGGTCGGACACGTAAGCCCGATGATGCTGACGACCTTGCGCTGGGTCTTCGCGCTGGTCGTCATCCTGGTGCTGATGACGCCGCAGATCCGACGCGACTGGGACAAGATCCGCAAGCACTGGCTGCAGCTTCTCGCCTACGGCGCGATCGGCTTCAC
The DNA here is from genome assembly GCF_058792075.1 of Ensifer sp. EB106-03-01-XG145. Taxonomy (NCBI): domain Bacteria; kingdom Pseudomonadati; phylum Pseudomonadota; class Alphaproteobacteria; order Hyphomicrobiales; family Rhizobiaceae; genus Ensifer; species Ensifer sp. EB106-03-01-XG145. Next base: position 86,822 of record NZ_JBYTEC010000005.1, read on the forward strand.
CACCTTCAACGCGCTGCTCTATTCGGCGCTGAAATATACGAGTGCCATCAACGCCGTTATTCTCCAGGCCGGCATTCCGATGTTGATCTTCCTGTTCAACTTCGTGCTGTTTCGCACGCGGGCGTCGATCGCCCAGGTGATCGGCTTTACCGTCACCCTGATCGGCGTATTGGTAACTGCAGCCCATGGCGACATTTCGAGCCTGTTGACGCTCGAGTTCAATTTCGGCGACGCGTTGATGATCATCGCCTGCGTCGTCTATGCCGGCTATACCGTCGCACTGCGCTACAAGCCGACGATGCACTGGCAAAGCTTCATCGCGGCGCCTGCCTTCGGCGCGCTTCTAAGCGCCCTGCCGCTGCTCTTCTGGGAAATCGGCACCGGCACGGCGATCGCGCCGGATCCCACCGGCTGGATCATCGTTCTCTATGCGGCGATCTTCCCCTCGCTGATGTCGCAGGTGCTCTATGTCCGCGGCGTCGAGATGATCGGCGCCAACCGCGCCGGCCTGTTCATCAATGCCATTCCGGTCTTCGGGACGCTCCTTTCGGTGCTCCTGATCGGCGAGACCTTCCATCTCTTCCATCTCGTCGCGCTCCTGCTGGTGCTTGGCGGCATCGCGATCGCCGAAAGGGGCCGTCCGCGCTGACGACCCCTCGCGTCTGCCGAGCAGGCGTCGCGCAAAGATATCTCTTTTCATTGAAGGCTCGCTGGGGAGGCTTGGCGCCACCCAAAACCTCGCTCATTCCTGTGCTCGTCACAGGAATCTCTAGCAGTTCCGCTGGACCTGCGGCATCAGCCCAAGTCCTTGGACCCGACGGACGTCGGGTTGCTGGATTCCCGCCACAAGGGCGAGGATGAGGGGGAACGGGACACCCCTCGCGGCAGAAAGCCATCTTTAGGGTTTGTCAGCAGCCTGAATGGCGCCGTTTCCGGCGCCATTTTCATTTATCAGGCAAGAAGCCGCTCCATATAGAGCGCTTCCTCGCCGTAGCTTGAGAGCTTCAGTGCCAGCCGCTCGTCCATCCGGACTTCAAAACCCTGCCTCTCCCAGAAACTGCGGGATCCGTTGACGGAGACGAGCGACATCGACCGCAACGCTTCCGTTCTGGCGGCATCCTCCAGAACAGGAAGAATTCCGCCGCCCGCTCCGGAACCACGCATCTCGGGCAGAAGGGCGAGATCGTGGATGTACCAGGTGTCGGCGGCATCAGGAATTTCGCCAAGCATGCTGTTCAGCGACGGCGGCGCGCCACGAAGCCAAGGATGGCTCAACACGTAGCCACGCGACTGCCCGGCCGCGTCCAGCATGAAGCACCCGGCAGGGCTCAAGGCGATGCGGTCAGCAAGTACGGCATCGTCCTCGGGAAAGGCCTGGTGAACCACAAGCTGGATCTCCGATACGGAGGCGAGATCGGGCAGGCTTGCCTCGCGCCAGCGGAATGTCATTTCGGTCATTTCTCGTCACATGCGTTCGAAACAGGAAAACGCACCGGCGGCCACCGGTGCGTCTTCGATATGTCCCGTGATTGGGTCGGCACAGCGGCGGATCACACCGCCGCTTGCAGTGCCGGCGTCAATCGATGTTGAAGACCAGCGGCTTTGCCTGGCGGATTGCCTGATTGGCCCGCAGCTTGTCAAGAACAGCCTCGGAAACGGCGCCGTCAACGTAAAGCAGCGCAATCGCGTCGCCGCCTTCCTTCTCGCGGCCGAGCTGGAAGTTGGCGATGTTGACGCCGGCGTCACCGAGCGTCATGCCGATGAAGCCGATCATGCCGGGAACGTCGGTGTTGGTGATGTAGACCATGTGGCTGCCGACATCCGCATCAAGGTTGATGCCCTTGATCTGGATGAAGCGCGGCTTGCCGTCCGAAAACACCGTGCCGGCCACAGAGCGGGTCTGGTTGGCGGTCTTCACCGTCAGCTTGATGTAGCCGTCGAAGACGCCGGTCTTGTCGCGCTTGACCTCGGACAGGATGATGCCCTTTTCCTTGATCATCACCGGCGCCGAAACCATGTTGACGTCGGCGACCTGCGGCCGGATCAGACCGGCGAGAACCGCGCTTGTCAGCGCCTTGGTGTTCATGCCGGCGGTCGAGCCGTCATAGAGGATCTCGATTTCCTTGATCGCGCTTTCGGTCACCTGGCCGACAAAGGCGCCGAGAACGTCGGCAAGCCGGATGAACGGCTTCAGGATCGGCGCTTCCTCAGCAGTGATCGACGGCATGTTGATGGCGTTGGAGACGGCACCCTTGACCAGGTAGTCCGACATCTGCTCGGCCACTTGCAGCGCGACGTTCTCCTGGGCTTCCGTGGTCGACGCGCCGAGATGCGGCGTGCAGACGACATTCGGCAGGCCGAAGAGCGGGCTTTCGGTGGCGGGCTCGACCTCGAAGACGTCGAAGCCGGCGCCGGCAACATGGCCGGACTTGATCGCTTCGGCGAGCGCTTTCTCGTCGACGAGGCCGCCACGAGCGCAGTTGACGATGCGCACGCCCGGCTTCGTCTTGGCCAGCGCTTCGGCACTCAGGATGTTGCGGGTCTTGTCGGTCAGCGGCACGTGCAGGGTGATGAAGTCGGCCTGCGCGAGCAGTTCGTCGAGTTCGACCTTGGTGACGCCCATTTCCTCGGCGCGCTCCTTGGAGAGGAACGGGTCGTAGGCGAGAACGTGCATCTTCAGGCCGATGGCGCGCGAGCAGACGATCGAGCCGATGTTGCCGGCACCGATGACGCCGAGCGTCTTGCCGGTGATCTCGACACCCATGAAGCGCGACTTCTCCCACTTGCCGGCCTGCGTCGAGTTATCGGCGGCCGGAAGCTGGCGGGCAACGGCGAAGAGCAGCGCGATCGCGTGTTCGGCGGTCGTGATCGAGTTGCCGAAGGGCGTGTTCATCACGATGATACCGCGGCGCGACGCAGCCGGGATATCGACATTGTCGACGCCGATGCCGGCGCGGCCGATGACCTTGAGATTGGTCGCAGCTGCAATCAGCTTTTCCGTCGCCTTGGTGGCCGAGCGGATGGCAAGGCCGTCATAGTTGCCGATGATCTCGGCGAGCTTGTCCTTGTCCTTGCCGAGCTTCGGCTGGAAATCGACTTCGACGCCGCGGTCGCGGAAGATCTGGACGGCGGTTTCCGACAGTTCGTCGGATACGAGAACGCGAGGTGCCATGAGAGGCCTCCTTAAAGATCAGGTCTGAATGGGAATGCGGTTAGCCAAGCCTCGCTCCCATGGGGAGCGAAGCGGATCACTCAAATCGGTGTGAGATGCGGGCGAAGTCCATTGTTCCTCACCCCTTGTCTGATCAGGCCGCGGCCTGCGTCAGCGTTGCCTTCTGGGTCTCGAAGGCCCAGGTCAGCCACGGCATCAGCGCCTTCATGTCGGCGGTCTCGATCGTGGCGCCGGCCCAGATGCGAAGACCCGATGGTGCATCGCGGTAGTGGCCGATGTCGAAGGCAACGCCTTCCTTTTCGAGAAGCGCAACCACGCCCTTGGCGAAGGCCGCCTGTCCGTCGGCGTCGAGCGCCAGGACGTCCCTGTCGACGATCTTCAGGCAGACCGAGGTGTTGGAGCGGGTCTCGTCCTTGACCGCCAGGTTGGCAATCCAGTCATTGGCGGCGACGAAATCGAAGATCGCCTGCGCATTGGCGTCGGCACGGGCCATCAGGCCCTTGAGCCCGCCGACCTGCTGCGCCCAGAGGAGCGCATCGATATAGTCCTCGACGCAGAGCATCGACGGCGTGTTGATCGTCTCGCCGGTAAAGATGCCCTCGATCAGCTTGCCGCCCGAGGTCATGCGGAAGATCTTCGGCAGCGGCCAGGCCGGAACGTAGGTCAAGAGACGCTCGACCGCACGCGGCGACAGGATGATGACGCCGTGGGCGCCCTCACCGCCGAGAACCTTCTGCCAGGAGAAGGTGACGACGTCGAGCTTGGCGAAATCGAGATTCTGCGCGAAAGCGGCAGAGGTCGCGTCGCAGATCGTCAGACCCTTGCGGTCGGCCGGGATGAAGTCGGCGTTCGGGACGCGCACGCCGGAGGTCGTACCGTTCCAGGTGAAGACCACGTCGCGGTCGAAATCGACCTTGGCAAGATCAGGCAGTTCGCCGTAGCCGGCTTCGAACTTGCGCACGTCGGCAAGCTTCAGCTGCTTGACCACATCGGTCACCCAGCCGGCGCCAAAGCTTTCCCAGGCGACCATGTCGACGCCACGCTGACCGAGCAGCGACCACAGCGCCATTTCGACGGCGCCGGTATCGGAAGCGGGCACGATACCGATGCGATAATCGGCCGGCACTTCAAGAATGTCACGGGTAAGATCGATGGCCTGCTTCAGCTTCGTCTTGCCGATCTTGGCGCGGTGCGAACGACCGAGCGGAGCATCGGAGAGAGCGTCGAGCGTCCAACCGGGGCGCTTCGAGCAAGGACCAGAAGAGAAATGGGTATTGTTCGGACGGAGGTCCGGCTGTGCAGGCTTTGCCATGTGCTATCCTTCCAGATAGATAGCCCTTCGTTGGGGAAGGGTGTCCCGCCGTCGTCGATATTGTGGACGGGACCGGAAGTCAAGCGCTTTGTCGCAATCGAGAAAATTTATGGCGCCGCGGGCAATATCTGCAAAAGCAGAACGATGCCTGCCGACTGATTGTTGCCGGCTGGCACTTTCGTCCTGGCAATAGGCTGAGGCGATCGGCGGAACGATATGACCCGGTTGTCGCCGAAACTGTGGCGCTTCAAGGCATTAGAAGGAGAAGCGCAGGCCTGCGCGGATCTCGTGACGGGACAGTCCGTCGTCGAAGCCCTTGTCGCCGGCAGCCCCCACCAGCGCCTCGGCGCCGAAGCCGAACATCTCGCCATCGGCGATATGGGAATAGCGATAGCCGACATCGAGCTTCAGCTGCTCGCTAAGGTCATAGGAGATGCCCGCCATCAGCGCATAGGTGAAACGCCAGCTGTCGCGCCCCTCATAGGACGTCGAGGTGGGCGAACCGCCACAAGCACCGCCGCCGGCCACGCAAGTGGCGCGTTCGATTGCCGTGTCCCAGTTGAGGCGCGTCGCGCCGATGCCGCCGCCGACATAGGGCGTGAAGCCGGCAAGCGTACCGAAATCCACATAGGCGTTCGCCATCAGTCCAAGGGCCGAGTAATCGGCTCCGGTCGAGAAGGCGCAGGACGTGCCCGCCCCTTGCCCGACGCAAGGACTAGCAGACGAGGACGACCCGCTGAACCGACCCTCAAAGTAGTCGGCCGTCAGATCGGCGCGGAATGTATCGGTAAACTGATAACCGACGCCGAGCGAACCGGAGAAGGGCTTATCAAAGCGGGCATTGTCGAAGGGAACGCTGTCATAGGTCAGCGTTCCCGCATCAAAGGTCCGGTAATAGGGATCGCCCTCGCCGCGCCAGGGCGCATAGCCGATATCGCCACGCAGATAGATCGCGCTTGTGCCGACAGTTTCTTTCTCGATGGTGATCTCCGGGGCATTCAGGAGATCCTCGTCGGCCGCCAGCGCGGCGCCAGAGAGAAGCAGGCCGGCACCAAAAGCGGCTCCGCAGAACCCGTTTCGCCAATCCATGCCATGCCCTTTCACCGCTGCTATCCGTGCGGGATGGAGCCATGCCGTCGCCGCTTCGTTCAGCGTTAACTATTGCAGCGACTGGTTAACCCACGGTTAACCATGCCTGTTAGCAAACAGGCAAAGATTGGCGGCAACGAAAAAGGCCACCCGAAGGTGGCCTTGGTATGTGTCGGATACTGTCCGATTACTTGTAGACGATCGGCGGCGGCTCGTAAGGCACTTCGCAGGTATTGCCGAAGGAGTAGCGCAGACCAGCGCGCGCCTCGTGGATATAGAAGCCATCGTCGAAGCCCGGACCGCCGCCGTTGGCGTAGCCGAACATGTCGCCATCATCGACCTGGCGGAAGCGATAGCCGATGTCGGCCTTCAGGTTGCAGGTCAGGTCGATCGCGGTGCCGGCCATGAGGGCGTAGGTGAAGCGCCAGCTGTCCTTGCCGCCATGATTGGTCGTCGGGTCGCAGGCTGTCGGATCGCTGACACTGCAGCTGGTGTTCCGGAGTCCGTCCCAGCTCACGCGCGTCGCACCGACACCGGCACCGACATAAGGGGTGAAGGCGCCGTACGTGCCGATGTCCACATAGGCGTTGGCCATGAGGCTCCAGGCGGAAACCGAGCTTATGTCACGCGACACGCAAGGGCCTGCAACCGTCCCGCAGCCGCCGCTGGTCGAGCCGGTGAAGTCGCCATTGCCCCAGTAGTCGGCCGTGATGTCGGCGCGCAGGTAATTGTTGAACTGATAACCGACACCGCCGCCGATTACCCAGGAATCATCGATATCAGCGGAATCGAAATCCGCGATCGAGCCGCTCGGCCCACCCTGGTAGAAATTTGCGCCGCGCAGATGGTTCCAGGCGTAACCGACGTCGCCGCGCAGGTACCAGCCGCTGGTCTGGATGACCTCGACGGGCTGCTCCGGCACCGGCTCCATAGGCGGTTGGTAGACATCCGCAGCGAAAGCTGCCGTGCAGCTGAGCAACACAGCAACAACGCCACTCAAAATTCTCTTCATGGCCCACTCCAATACATTCCGTTGCTTGGTTCACCATGAAACCGGTGCCCAAATCCCGATGTTGGTTATGGATAATGAGGAGGAAAGGTTAAGTTCCGATTAACTACAATCGTTTACCGCGATTCTTAAGAAAGCAACCTATTCTTGCGGTTGCTGTTCCGCTTTACTGTCAGCCTACTGTTCCCATAAGGTGCAGCTAAATAGAGCGTCAGGACAACGCACTAGGTTGCCTCCGAAAGCCAGCAACGCTTTCAGATCGGAATTCCGATGGTGGAACGATCTCGTCCCGAGCACCGCTTTCAAGCCACAGCAGGACAAAAAAAGAGGCCGATGCGTCGCACCGGCCCTGGAGGGAAATCAGTCGCTGGGTGTCTCAGGCGGCGTTGCGAACGCTGCCGATGACATTGATCAGCTCGTCGACGATGCGCTCGACCTGGCCGCGATCGTCGCCTTCCGCCATCACGCGAATGAGCGGCTCGGTGCCGGAGGGCCGGATCAGCAGGCGGCCGGACTTGGCGAGCTCTGCTTCGGCATCAGCGATCGCCTGGCGCACAGCGGCATCTTCGAGCGGCTTGCCGGCGGAAACACGAACGTTCTTCAGCACCTGCGGCACCGGCTCGAAGCGGTGGCACACCTCGCTCACCGCCTTGCCCTGACGCTTGATCACCGCGAGGATCTGCAGAGCAGCGACAAGGCCATCACCCGTCGTGCCGAAATCGGAGAGCACAATGTGGCCGGACTGTTCGCCGCCAACGTTCAGTCCGTCCTGGCGCATCTGCTCGACGACATAACGGTCGCCGACCTTCGTGCGCCGCAGATCGATGCCGCGTCCCTTGAGATAGCGCTCGAGGCCGAGGTTTGACATGACGGTGGCGGCAACAGCACCCCCGCGCAGCATGCCGTCTTCGGCCCAGCTGTCGGCGATCACAGCCATCAGCTGGTCGCCATCGATGACTGTGCCGTTCTCATCGACGATCAGCACACGGTCGGCATCACCATCGAGCGCAATGCCGATGTCGGCGCGCACTTCGTGGACCTTTTTCGACAATGTGGCGGGATGGGTGGAGCCGCAATCGAGATTAATGTTGAGACCGTTCGGTTCGGTGCCGATGGTGACGACTTCCGCACCAAGCTCCCAAAGCGCCGTCGGCGCCACCTTGTAGGCGGCACCATTGGCGCAGTCGACGGCGATCCTGAGACCTTGAAGCGTGACGTCGCGTGGCAGCGTGCGCTTTGCGTGTTCCAGATAGCGATAGATGTCGCCATCGACGCGCTTCGCGCGACCGATGTCTTCCGACTTCGCCAGCTGCCCCGAGAGGTCCTGGTCGAGCAACGCCTCGATCTTCGCTTCGATATCGTCGGAAAGCTTGTAGCCGTCGGGGCCGAAAAGCTTGATGCCGTTGTCCTGGAAGGGATTGTGCGAGGCAGAGATCATCACGCCGATATCGGCGCGCAGCGAGCGAGTGAGCATGGCAACGCCCGGCGTCGGGATCGGCCCGAGCAGGAAGACGTCAAGACCAGCGGCCGTAAAGCCCGCCACCATGGCGTTCTCGAGCATATAGCCCGAAAGGCGCGTATCCTTGCCGATCACCACACGGTGGCGATGAGCGCCGTTGCGAAAGATCGTACCGACCGCAATGCCAACCCGCATCGCCAGATCCGGTGTCATCGGAAACAAGTTGGACTGGCCGCGGATACCGTCGGTGCCGAAATACTTTCGCTTCATAAGAACTCCATCGTTCTGCCGGGTCAGGGCTGGCTTGGCCACCTCCGCCTGTCTGCGTTTTCCGCGACTGGGTTTCATTGACCGGACCTCATTCATACTTCTTGGATGCCGTCTGCCTGGCGATCAGCATTCCGTTCAAGGACAGCCATCGCAAACACGTCATGTCTTCTTTGACACAAAAGCGCAGCAAACGGCAGCGAGCCTAACATCAGAAATCGTTACATCCCGTTACCAAATGCCAGAGGCCGCGTGGCAACGAAAAGCCGCCGCTCCACTTGAGGAGCGGCGGCTCGGATATACTGCCAACCGTGGCAATTATTGCGGCTGCGGCTCGAACCCACCTTCGGATTCTTCGCCCTTGCCCGCCGGACCTTCCTTCTTGGAACCTGCCGAAGGAACGGCCGAGCCGCGATGCGGCGGCGTGTCGTCGCCAAGGTCGCGCGCCGGCTTTTCGCCGCGGATCAGCGCCTTGATCTCTTCGCCCGTCAAGGTTTCGTATTCCAGCAGCCCTTCCGCCAGCGCCACGAATTCGTGGTTCTTCTCGGTGAGGATCTTGCGGGCGGTCTCGTAGGCCTCATCGATCAGACGACGGATTTCGTTGTCGATCTTCTGCGCGGTCGCCTCAGAAACGTTCTTCTGCTGCGCAACGGAGTGGCCAAGGAAGACTTCCTGCTGGTTCTCACCATAGGAAACCTGGCCGAGCTGGTCGGAGAAGCCCCACTGCGTCACCATCGCACGGGCAAGCTTGGTTGCCTGCTCGATATCCGACGATGCGCCCGAGGTGATGTTCTCCTTGCCGAAGGTCAGTTCCTCGGCAACGCGTCCGCCCATCATGATGGCAAGGCGCGAGACCATCCACTTGTAGCTCATCGAATAGCGGTCGCCTTCCGGCAGCTGCATGACCATGCCAAGCGCCCGTCCACGCGGAATGATCGTCGCCTTGTGCAGCGGATCGGCCGAGGGAACGTTGAGCGCCAGGATCGCGTGACCGGCTTCGTGATAGGCGGTCAGCTTCTTCTCGGCTTCGGTCATCGCCGACGAGCGACGCTCCGCACCCATCATGATCTTGTCCTTGGCATCCTCGAATTCGAGCATGGTGACAAGGCGCTTGTTGCGGCGGGCGGCCATCAGCGCCGCCTCGTTGACGAGGTTCATGAGGTCAGCACCGGAGAAGCCGGGCGTACCACGTGCGAGCACCTTGAGGTCGACGTTCGGCGCCAGCGGCACGTTGCGCACGTGCACCTTGAGGATACGTTCGCGGCCGTTGATATCCGGGTTCGGCACGACGACCTGGCGGTCGAAGCGGCCCGGACGCAGCAGTGCCGGATCGAGAACATCAGGGCGGTTGGTCGCCGCGATCAGGATGATGCCTTCGTTTGCCTCGAAGCCGTCCATCTCGACCAGCAACTGGTTGAGCGTCTGTTCGCGCTCGTCATTGCCGCCGCCGAGACCGGCGCCACGATGGCGACCGACAGCGTCGATTTCGTCGATGAAGATGATGCAGGGCGCATTCTTCTTTGCCTGCTCGAACATGTCACGCACACGGCTGGCACCGACGCCGACGAACATTTCGACGAAGTCGGAACCGGAGATCGTGAAGAACGGCACGTTGGCTTCGCCGGCTACGGAGCGTGCAAGCAGCGTCTTACCGGTACCGGGAGGGCCGACGAGCAGCACGCCGCGCGGAATGCGTCCGCCAAGGCGCTGGAACTTCTGCGGGTCACGTAGGAATTCGACGATTTCTTCGAGGTCCTGCTTGGCTTCGTCTACGCCGGCGACGTCGTCAAAGGTGACGCGGCCATGCGCTTCCGTCAGAAGCTTGGCCTTGGACTTGCCAAAGCCCATGGCGCCGCGCGAACCGCCCTGCATCTGGCGCATGAAGAACAGCCAGACGCCGAGGATCAGAAGCATCGGAAGAAGCGTGCCGATGTAGCTCAAGAAGCCGGACGAGCCGTCGGTTTCCGGGCGAACCGTGACCGTCACGTCCTTGGCTTCAAGGCGCTCGGTGAGCGCCGTATCGACGGATGGCGCATAGGTCTGGAACGTTGCGCCGCTTTCAGAATAGCTGCCGATCACTTTCGAGCCGGTGATCACGACTTCCTTGACGCGGCTCGCATCCACGTCCTTGAGGAATTGCGAGAACGGAATCTCGCGCGAGCCGGTGCGCTCCGTCGGCTGCTGGAACATGCTGAACAACGCGATCAGCAGAAGCGCTATGATTGCCCAAAGGGCAAGATTACGAAAATTAGGGTTCATCGAACTCCCCGGAACCTGTCACGGCCCGCGCATTTCGCCGGGCCGCTGTCTTGCTCCCTAACATAGGGTTCTGGCGACGCATTGCCAAGGCAAACCGGCTTCTACCGTTCCATTTCTGTCAATAGATCGTGAACCGGTGGCGGAAGATAACGCTCTCGTCCGAACAATCCGGCGATCCTGTCTGCCATGATCCTGTCGAAACTCGGCAAAAAGGTGTCGTAGAGGCCGATCCTCGGCTCGATTGTGGCAGATGCGACATTTTTGACGTCGTCGGACACGATGCGGGGCGCCGACAACGACACACGACCGGCAACGCCCGGTGGCAGGCCTGCGGCAATAAGTCTCTGCTGTTGTGGTCCGCGACCGCCTTCCACCGTCAGCGCAAGAGGACCGTCGCCACCATTGCGGATCAGAAAGCGGTCATCCCAGACGCCGGTTTGCCCAGCCTGCACCGTCAGATCCTCGATACCGCGCGCCTCCCGATAGAGATAGAGCCCGGTCGAGCGCCGGTCGAAGACGACGCGTCCCGCGGTCAGCCGCCCCGGTGTCCCCTGCTCCAGGAAATTTGCCAGCCGTTCCACCGTCTCGGCCGCAGGCAGATGTGCACGGCCGCCGAGGACGGTCGCCAGCGCAAGCAGCGCCCGTTGCCAATCGATGTCGCGGCATTGGCCGGTCATCGAAGAAGGGATTTCCGCGACCAACCCCGCATGCACCCGCACGTGCCGTTCGAGCAGAGCGGCGGCAGCTGCCGACGATCGCGCCCGAGACCGGGCGTCCCAGGCACCGGCACCGGTCTCCGGCAAAGATGCCAACGAGGCCCGCGCACGTACCCGCTCGAAGCGCGTGTTCAGGTTGCTCGGATCATCGAACCAGCCGACTTTGCGGTCGGTGAGAAAGGCGCGAATGGCTGCGCGGTCGACCGTGAGGAACGGTCGCAACACCCAGATGCGCCGGTCATAGAGCGTGGCCTCCGCCATGCCGGCGGCACCGGGTCCCTCCCCCCGCCGTGCGCGCATCAGGATCGTCTCTCGCTGGTCGTCGAGCGTGTGACCGGTGATGATTGAGGACGCTTCGAAGCGCTGCGCAGCGTCGGCCAGCAATGCATAGCGCGCCTCGCGCGCCGCTGCCTGAATGCCGGTCCTGGGCTTCGGCCCGTCCCATCGGGTTATGATATGCGGTACGCCCAGGCTCTCGCAAAAGGCCGCGACACCGCGCGCCTCATCGGCCGATTCCGGCCTCAGCGCATGATCGACCGTGCAGGCGGCCAGGGAAAACTGTGTGGGCTTGGTTGCCTCGATCGCCTCGTTGAGAACGAGAAGCAGTCCTTTCGAGTCGCTCCCGCCGGAGACGGCCACGAGAATACGTGCTGGTCTATCGAAGGAGGCAAGAAATCGTTTTGCCGTTTCGACAACGGCCAGTGGCGGGTGGGCCTCAGCAGCCAAAACGGCTCTGCTCGCTCGTCACCTTTGCCTTTACCGCCGGCGAAGCCTTCGGGTAGCGCTTGTTGACCTCGCGCAGCGTCGCGCAGGCAGTTTCCTTGTTGTCGAGCGCACCGAGCGACATGCCGAGCTTCAGCAGCATTTCCGGCGCCTTCGGCGACTTGCCGTGGGCCTGGTGCGCGTTCAGGAAGGTCTTGGCCGCGTCACTGTACTTGCCCTGCGAATATTGCGCCTCGCCCAGCCAGAAGCTGGCATCGGCCGCCTTGTCGCCCTGCGGGAACGCGGCCAGATAGTCGCCGAATTCCTGTTCCGCCGTGCTGTAGTCGCCGGAGAGAACGTGGCCGTAGGCCGACTGGTAGAGATCGCCGGGATTGTCGAGCGAGGCGGTCTGCTGATTGCCCGGGTTAGCGTTCAGGCCACCATCGTCGGCGGGCAGACCCGCACCGGCTTCGACACCCGGAGGCGTAGCGTTCGCGCCGGGTTGAGCATCGGTTGTCGCCGAAACCGGATTGCCGCTCTGGTCGAAGACGATCTGGCCAAGCGTGGTCGGCGCAGCCGCGCCATTGGAACCCTGGCTACCAGCCGAAGGAAGACCGGAGGCAGCCATGTCGCTGCCGCCGCCTGCCGGTGCCATCGTCTGGCTATCCGTCACCCCGGGGGTGACGGACGCCTGATCGCTGGTCTTCGGCGTCTGCAATGCGCCGCTCTTCTTCGGGGAGGCCTTGCCGCTTTCCAGGTCCTGGAAGCGGAACTCGTTGTCCTCCTGGAACTTCCGGATCTGCTCCTGCATCTGCAGCAGCTGGAAGCTCATTTCTTCGATACGCCCGTTGAGCGAGCGGATCTGTTCCTCAAGCTGGCCAAGCCGTGCGGTCTCGGCCGACTGCACCTTCACCACGGGCAGGTTCTGCGCGCCGGCTTGAGTTTCAGTCGTTCGGGCCAGCAGCCCTGAAAGCGGCATGGCGTTCGCCGTCTGGCCCAGGCCCGCAAGGGCCGCAAGACCGATCAGCCCCGCCACGACAAATTTCTTCATTTCATTTGTCCTGTTCGAATACCGGTTGTCCCACCCTTGACCAGGGGCCCGCAATACATCTCGCCGAGTCAACTGGGTGATTGCCGCACAGTTTTCCAATTGCCCTGAAAAAGCAACGGAGTTCGGCCAAAGTGTGGTAAAAAAGCAAAGGGCGGCTGAGAGCCGCCCTTTTAATTTAGAAGTCTGTGATCTTAGGAACACGGTGTGTTCCCTGGAACACGGGCATTCCCCCGAACACGTCATGCTACCCGACCGAGCCAGGCTCGGCCGTGAGATTACATGCCAGCGCCACCGAGGACGGTAACCGCGCGGCGGTTCTGCGACCAGCACGAGATGTCGTCGCAGACGGCAACCGGCTTTTCCTTGCCGTAGGAGATCGTCTTCATGCGGTTTGCCGGAACGCCCTGGCTAACGAGGTAGTCGCGGGTGGAGGCCGCACGGCGGGCGCCGAGCGCAAGGTTGTATTCGCGCGTGCCGCGTTCGTCGGCATGGCCTTCGATCGTGATTGCGTAGTTCGGGTACTTGGCGAGCCACTGAGCCTGGCGGGCGAGCGTCTGCTGCGCGTCGGCACGGATCGAGGTGGAGTCGGTGTCGAAGAAGATGCGGTCGCCGACGTTGACGGTGAAGTCCTGCTGCGAACCCGGCGTTGCGGCGCCCGCGCCGCCGAGGCCGAGCTCGTTGGCATTGTTCGGCATGTTCTTCTTCGATGCACAACCAGCGATAGCAAGCGTCATGACCAGGGCGATCATGACCGGGTTGCGAGCGATGGTCTGCATGCGGCCTACGGCCGGGGTGTCAATTCGGCTCATGCGCCGGTCTCCTTGGGAAGTGTCTGAATTCACGGTTGCCAGACTGTAACCGGAAGCGGTTAATCGCTTTTCAACAGTTATGGTTAATAAATCGATAATTTTAGCTCGGGGCCTGCTAGACCAGCACTTTGCGGCGAGAAAGCGGCATCGTTGCCACATTTTCCCGCCGCAAAACGGGTCAGGCCGGAGCGGGATGAGGAAAACTGTGTGCGGTTTTCCGCCCGTATCCCGCTCCTCACCGTGATCTACTCGAGCAGCGGCGACCAGGCCGGGTCGGATGCGAAGCCCTGCGTCTGGATCGGCTGCTCGTTGTAGCCGGAAATATCGATCGAATAGAGCTGCGGTCCGCCGGCACCGGCGCCCTGACGGAAGAACATCAGCACGCGGCCGTTCGGCGCCCAGGTCGGGCCCTCGTTGTGGAAGCCCGTGGTCAGGATGCGTTCGCCCGAACCGTCGGTCTTCATCACGCCGATCGAGAACTTGCCGCCCGACTGCTTGGTGAAGGCGATGAGGTCGCCGCGCGGAGACCAGACCGGCGTCGAATAGCGACCGTCTCCGAAGGAGATGCGACGCTGGCCGGAGCCGTCGGCACCCATGACGTAAATCTGCTGGCCGCCGCCACGGTCGCTTTCAAAGGCGATCTGGCTGCCGTCAGGCGAATAGGACGGTGCCGTGTCGATCGCGGCCGTGTTGGTGAGGCGTGTCGTCGTGCGCGAGCGCAGGTCCATCGTATAGATGTTGGCGTTACCGTCCTGCTGCAGGCTCATGATCACGCGCTGGCCATCAGGCGAGAAGCGCGGCGAAAACGTCATGCCGGGGAAGTTGCCGACGACTTCGCGCTGTCCGGTCTCGAGCTGCAGCAGGTAGACGCGCGGCTGCTGGTTTTCGAACGACATGTAGGTGACTTCCTGGCGGTTCGGCGAGAAGCGCGGCGTGAGCACGATGTCGTTGGAATTGGTGAGCGCACGGGCGTTGAAGCCGTCCTGGTCCATGATCGCCAGCTGACGCTTGCGCGCCGTCTTCGGGCCGCTTTCGGCGACATAGACGATGCGCGTGTCGAAATAGCCCTTTTCACCGGTGACGCTCTCATAGATGGCGTCGGCGATGATGTGGGCGACGCGGCGCCAGTTTTCCGGTTGGGTGAAGAACTGCTGGCCGGTCATCTGCTTGCTACCGAACGTATCCCACAGGCGGAACTCCGCCTTCAGCCTGCCGTCGCCTTCCTGCGTCACGCGGCCGGTGACAAGCGCCTGCGCATTGATGACCTTCCAGTCCTCGAAGCGCGGCGTGGCGTCAGGATTGCTGATTTTCTCGATGAAGGCGCCCTTGTTGATCGGTGCGAATAGGCCGGACCGCTTGAGGTCCGCTGCGACCACGTCGGAGATCTTCTGGCCGAGTTCACCCTGAAGGAAGTCGGTAACAGCGATCGGCAGGGGCTCGACCTTGCCCTTGTTGATGTCGATGACAACTTCCGCGTTTGCGGGCGCTGCCGCCACGACGGCGACCAACATGCCCGCGGCCACCATCAGGGCACGGAAAAGAGAGACCTTGATCATAGAGACAAGCCTTTCAGCTTAGTATGAAGGGTTTGCAGGGTTGGTTTGCTATCCGGCATGGGTTCCAATCCCGGCAGCGTTAAAGCGCGAATTCCGAGGGGTCGAAATTCAGCACGAGGGTATTCCATCCTTTTTCGCCTTCATATTTTTCAGGCGGCAGGTTTTGTAGCGGAGCTGAGCGGCGGAGCGCGCGCATGGTGCTGCTTTCAACAGCGCGGCGCGTACCCTCAGGCCCGCCAGTTGCAGTGACCTCAGGCTCGCCGACGATGTTGCCGGCCGGATCCAGCTGTACGCGGATCGTGACGCGAACCTCCGCGACACCAGTCAAGCCGGCGGTCAGCGCCCAATTGCTCTGGATCTGGCCCTTCACGCCGTCGATCTCGTTGGCGCTGAGGCCCACGCCGACGGTCTTCTTGCCGCCGAGCGCCGCCTCTTGCGTCGAGCGCTTGGCGCCACCGGCGGACGGATCCTGCCGGTTGAGCAGCGCTGCAATCTCGTCGGCATTGAACTTGCTTTCCTCGGTGGAGGCTGCCTTCTTCTGTTCCTTCGGCGTTGCCTCGTTCTTGCGCTCAGGCGTCTTGGCGCTCTGGGCCGGCTTTTCGACCTTGGGCTTTGCGGCCGGCGTCGGCACCTTTTCGGGCAACGCTTCGGCTTCCGGGTTCTCCGCCGGCTTTTCTTCGGCTGGCGCCGGTTCCGGCTTGGTTTCCGGTTTCACTTCCTGCTTCGGTTCCGGCAATGCCGCAACTTCGGTCGCAGGCTCGGAGGCGGGCTTCGTCTCCTCGACCTTCTTGATTTCCTGTTCGATCGGATCGGGCGTCGGCTCGGGCTTTTCGTTCTTTTCGGGCGACGCCGTGGCTTCGCTCTTCGACGGCTTGGCGTTCGGCGTCGGCGGCGTCTTCAGGTCCGTGTCGTTGTCGCCGACATTCTCGGCAGGCTGGTTCGTTTCCGGACGCTTGGTCGGAACCGGCGACGACGTCTCCTTCTTCGGCGCCTTCTTGTCGCCCTGCTGAACCTGCGTCATTTCCGAGTAGGGAACGATGTCGACAGGCAGAGCCTCGACGTCGGCGACCTGAAAGTCAGCCGGGCTGCCGAGCGACACCATCGCCCAGGTCAGAACCAGGGCGTGGAGGACAGCAGATGTAGCGAGACTGCCCTTCATCGTGGACGATCACTTTTCCTGTTCTTGCAGCGTCACGAGGCCGAGGTTCTTGAAACCGGCGGCCGAGATGCGAGCCATGACCTTCATGACCGTGCCGTAGTCGGCATTGGTGTCGCCACGAACATAGATGCGCTCGTTGTAACCGGTGGTGGCAATCGCCTCGAGCTTCGGCACGACCTCTTCGATCGCGATCGGCGTTTCCTGCAGGAAGATTTCGCCGGCCGGATTGACCGAAACGGTGATCGGCTGCGTATCGGAATTGAGCGCCTTGGCCTGCGTTTCCGGCAGGTCGATCGGCACGCCGACCGTCATCATCGGTGCTGCCACCATGAAGATGATGAGCAGCACCAGCATCACGTCCACGAAGGGCGTGACGTTGATTTCGCTCATGATCGCTTTCTTGCCGCCGCGGCGACGACGACCGCCGCCCGAACCCTTGGCTCCGCCAACCGACATACCCATCAGCGTGGTCTCCGTATTCTCTGGCGATTATTGCGCGGCCTGGCGCGGGCTCTGCAGCTTCTCGTCGATCTGCCGCGACAGGATGGCGGAGAACTCGTCGGCAAAAGCTTCCATGCGCGCCGAGAGCTTGCCGGCGTCGGCCGAAAACTTGTTGTAGGCGATAACCGCCGGGATAGCGGCGAGAAGGCCGATTGCGGTGGCGAGCAGCGCTTCGGCGATACCGGGCGCCACGACCGCAAGGTTGGTCGACTTCGAACCGGCGATCGCCTGGAACGAGGTCATGATACCGACGACAGTACCGAAGAGGCCGATGAAGGGTGCGGCCGAACCGATCGTCGCGAGCGAGCCGAGCCGGGCTTCGAGCGATTCCGATTCCCGTGAAAGCGTCACATCCATGGCGCGGTCGATACGCATCTGCAGGCCGATCGGCGAGCGGGCGCCGCGTTCGAAGCTCTTCTTCCATTCGCGCATGGCGGAAACGAAGATCGCCCCCATGCCGGCGGTCTGCCGGTCGGCGAGTGTCCGGTAGAGCTCTTCCAGCGACTGTCCGGACCAGAACACCTGCTCGAAACTGTCGAGCTGACGGCGCACACGGCCGTAGTTCAGCGTCTTGTCGACGACGATCGCCCAGGTCCAGACCGAGGCGGCAATCAGCCCCAGCATGACCAGCTTCACGACAAAGCCCGCCTGCATGAACAGCGACCAGAGGGTCACATCGTGCGTCGCAGCGGCCAATCCAACCTGTTCCATCGTCTTCAGTCCCCGAATCCAAACACCCGGCAAGAGCTGCTCATGCTCGTGACCGGGTAGCCCAAACGTCCTGTTTGCAAGAATGCCCGGCACCGCCGTAGATCGCACCATCGCGACCTTTATTAGCTTTAGGTTGCCTTCTTGCCGTCAATTTTGGTCAAAGGATGACGTGCACTGCACAAATCCTGATGCAGTGATTAAGACACCATTATGGTTAAGCAACCGTTACCGAACTGTGTCTTTGCAGTATCACCTGGCCGCCGGAACTTACGTTCGCCGGGCACGTTTCTTCGCCATGGCTCAGCAGACGACACGACAGCGCGACAAACGGCCCTCCTCACCGCATTTTGATCCACGGGACCGGCTGATCCTGGCGCTTTACGCCCAACTCAAGGCCGAGCGCGAAACCCGCGCGGCGTTGGAGGACGCGCTTGCCCACGGCGTTCTGTCGTCCGATGTCCTTCAGGCAATCATCTCCGATCCAGTTCCGGTTGTCACAAGCGAGGATATCGCCCACATCGAACGGGCGCTCGCCCACGAGACCCGACCGGCTGAATCCCCTGATGGGACGCCAACCCTCCGACGATTGAGTGGAGGCGGGTAATGGCTGCACGCCGTGATCCGCTCGCCGAATACAACAAGCGCCGCGATTTCAGCGAGACCCGCGAGCCCAAAGGCAGCCGCAGCCGCAGCCGGTCGAACCGCAAGCGCTTCCTGGTGCAGAAACATGACGCGACGCGCCTGCATTACGATTTCCGCCTGGAATGGGACGGCGTGCTGAAAAGCTGGGCCGTCACCCGCGGGCCCAGCCTCAACCCGCAGGACAAACGTCTCGCCGTTCGAACTGAAGACCATCCGCTTGCCTACGGCGACTTCGAAGGAACGATCCCCGAGAAGCAATACGGCGGCGGCACCGTCATGTTGTGGGACACCGGCTGGTGGGAGCCGGAAAACGATCCGGATGAAGGATTGCGCGAAGGCAAGCTGACGTTTCATCTGCACGGTGAGCGCCTGCAAGGTAGTTGGGCGCTGGTCCGCATGCGGCCACGTCCGGGCGAGAAGCGCGAAAACTGGCTGCTCATCAAGGAAAGTGACGACATCGCCACCGAAGATGGCGAAATTCTCTTGGAGGATCATCAGACGAGCGTCACCACCGGCCGGACCATGGACGAGATCGCCGCGGGAGAAGGCGAACGGAAGAAACATGTCTGGGCTTCCAACAGGAGCACATCAGAGAACCTCAGGGCCGGCGCAGTCGATCCGCCGTCGACGAAACAGAGCAAATCGCCCACACTCTCGACCAGGACGATTTCCGAGGGGCAACGGAAGCGCAAGGAGGCAAGTGCCGTGACACCCGAAACGCCGAAACCGGCAACGAAGTCCGGGGGCAAATCCCAGGTGAAAGCCGCGAAGGCGTCGAGCACGAAAGGCAGCTCGAGCGCAGCAGAGGAAACGGTCCTCGGCGTGCGGATCACCCATCCGGAGCGGATCCTGTTCGAAGGTCAGAGCATCAGCAAACTTGATCTCGCCCGCTACTATGCCGTCGTCGCGGATCGGATGTTGCCATACGCCGCCGAGCATCTGCTGTCGCTTGTCCGCGCCCCGCAAGGCGTCAAGGGACCACGTTTTTACCAGAAGCATGCGAGTGAAGGCTTCCCGGACGAGATCAAGGAAGTTCCCGTCACGGAGAGCTCCGGCGAGACCGAGAACTACATGTATGTGCGCGACGCCAAAGGAGTGGTCGCTGCCGTGCAGATGGGCACGCTGGAGTTCCACATCTGGGGCTCGCGCTTCGACAAGCTTGAGACCCCCGATCGGCTGATCTTCGACCTCGACCCCGATGAAGGCCTCGACTTCGCGGTGGTCAAGACGGCGGCCGTGGCGCTGCACGACGCGCTCGACGAGATCGGGCTGAAATCGATACCGATGGTCACGGGCGGCAAGGGCGTCCATGTCATCGTGCCATTGGTAGCGCGGGCCACCTGGCCAGAAGCCAAGGGCTTCGCCAAGACCTTTGCCCAGGGTTTTGCCGAGCGCGAACCGGACAATTTCGTCGCCACCATGTCGAAGGAGAAGCGCAAGGGCCGCATCTTCATCGACTGGCTGAGGAACGAGCGCGGCGCGACCGCGATCGCCCCCTATTCCACGAGAGCACGATCCGGCGGACCGGTGGCAACACCCATCAGCTGGGACGAGCTTTCCGCGCTTGAAGCCGCCAACGGCTTCCGGATCCCCGACATTCTCGAACGGATTGAAAGCGGCATAGATCCCTGGCGGGACCTGGCGAAGGTCAGGCAATCCCTGACCAGGAAGATCCTGGACAAGCTCGGAGTCGAGGACGTCGACTAAACCGTGTTTGTCGAGGACGTGCCGGGCTGGCCGGCGCTCTCCTTGGCGTGATGGAACTTGTAGGCTAGCGCCTCCGGCAGCCGCCGCGGCCGGCCCTGGCCGTTGATGACGGCGATGATCACCTTGGAGGCGATCAGCAGTTGCTCGCCGCGACGGATTTCCTGCAGCAGCACCATCTTGGCGCCGCCGGCCTTCTCCGTGACCGTGGTGATCGTCAGGATATCGTCCATACGCGCAGGCAGCTTGAAGTCGATTTCCATGCGGTGGACGACGAAGACCAGACCTTCGCTGTCACCTTCGATCGCGAGCGTCGCCTGTTCGACGCCGAGCAGGCGCAGGAAATCGGTGCGGGCGCGCTCCATGAAGTGCAGGTAGCGGGCGTGATAGACGACGCCGGAAAAATCGGTGTCTTCGTAATAGACGCGCTGGATCAGCCGATGGCCGTTTTCGGTCAGTTCGCCTGCAAGCGAAATCAGGGACATGCTTTTCTCCGCAAGTACATCCCGTTTCCTGTGCAGGAACAAAAAGCCATTTGCAAGCATTGCAGCGTTGTCACAATCCTATCCTATCACGTGACGGACTTCCTTCCCTCGATCAGGAGAACGTGCATGAAGATTGCGATTCTCGGTGGCGACGGTTTCGTCGGCTGGCCTACGGCTCTTCACCTGTCCGATACGGGCCACGACGTCCATATCCTCGACAATCTCTCCCGCCGCTGGATCGATACGGAACTCGGCGTACAATCGCTGACGCCGATGGATTCGATCCAGGAACGTACCCGCATCTGGCATGCAGAAACCGGCCGGCGCATCCATTTCAATCTCATCGATCTTGCCCGCGATTACGAACTCCTCAAGAATTGGCTCGCCGAGCATCGCCCTGATGCGATCGTGCATTTCGCCGAGCAGCGTGCCGCGCCCTATTCGATGAAGAGCGACCGCCACAAGAACTACACGGTCAACAACAACGTCAACGCCACGCACAATCTCCTGAACGCGCTGGTCGAACTCGGGCTCGACGCCCATCTCGTGCATCTCGGCACCATGGGCGTCTATGGCTATTCGACCATTGGTGCTGCGATCCCCGAAGGCTATCTGCCTGTCGGTATCGAAACGATGGGCGGCGAGACCGTCAGCCAGGAAATTCTCTATCCGTCCAATCCCGGCTCGATCTACCACATGACCAAGTGCCTGGATCAGTTGCTCTTCCAGTTCTACGCCAAGAACGACGGCCTCAGGATTACCGACCTGCACCAGGGCATCGTCTGGGGCACCCATACCGAGCAGACGCGCCGCCACGCCCAGCTCATCAACCGCTTCGACTATGACGGCGACTATGGCACCGTCTTGAACCGTTTCCTCATTCAGGCGGCGATCGGATATCCGCTGACGGTACATGGCACCGGCGGCCAGACGCGCGCCTTCATCCACATCCAGGATTCTGTCCGCTGCATCGAGCTGGCGCTGAAGAACCCGCCCGCCCGCGGCAGCCGCGTCGAGATATTCAACCAGATGACCGAGACCCACCGGGTGCGCGACCTCGCCGAGATGATCGCAGCGATTTCAGGATCGCAGATCGCCTGGCTGCCGAACCCGCGCAAGGAAGCGGCCGAGAACGAACTCGTCGTGCACAATGAGAAGTTCTTAGGCCTCGGCCTCAACCCGACGCGGCTGCAGGACGGGCTGCTGTCGGAAATCGTCGATGTCGCGAAGAAATTCGCCTATCGTGTCGATAGAACGCGCGTGCCTGCCGTCTCCGCCTGGACCAAGGACATCGCGCCGCTGATCAACCACGACCCAGAGGGCAAGCGGCTGAAATCCGTTTCATGACATCAAACGACCCTTCGGAGGGGCTGCGCCCCTCCTCGCCACCCTTGGCCGATCATGCCTTCGTGACGCTCGTCACTAATGCCGACTATGCGCTCGGTGCCCGCGCGCTCGCACGCTCCATCCGGCTCACGAGCACCAAGGCGGATATCGTCGTGCTCCATACGGGCGGCGTAGCGCTCGAAGCACTGGCGCCGCTGGCCGAGTTCGGCTGTCGCCTGATCGAGACCGATCTCTTGCCGCTTTCCGATGCCTTCAACGAGCGTCATCAGCGCCGGAACGTGCATGAGAAGGCACCCTTCACCAAGGGCCGCAAACCGGCCTTCCACTCGCCGCTCGACAACTTCTGCAAGCTCAGGCTCTGGCAATTAACCGAATACTGCCGCTGCGTCTTCATTGATGCCGACGCGGTTGTGCTCCGCAACATCGACCGGCTGTATGCCTATCCGGAATTCTCCGCGGCCCCGAATGTCTATGAAAGCCTCGCCGACTTTCACCGGCTGAATTCCGGCGTCTTCGTCGCCGAACCGTCGTTGGCGACATTCGACAGGATGCTCGACCGGCTCGACGCACCCGATGCCTTCTGGCCACGCACCGACCAGACCTTCCTACAAAGCTTCTTCCCGGATTGGCACGGCCTGCCGGTGACGATGAACATGCTGCAATATGTCTGGTTCAACATGCCCGCGCTCTGGGACTGGCGCTCGATCGGCGTGCTGCACTACCAGTATGAAAAGCCCTGGGAAAAAGACCATCCGCGTGCCGGGGCCCTGCGGCCACTGATCGACCTCTGGTTCGCCTACCTGACCGGGGACGACATTCCGGAGATCGCCTCCCTCCCCAATCCGGCGCACCGATGAGCAGGGTGCTGGTCTCCGGCGGCACCGGCTTCGTCGGCCGCTTCATCGTCGAGCATTTGATCGCCCATCGCTACGAGGTGATCGTTAGCGGCCGCCATCCCCCCGATAACAGCTTTTTCTCGCGCAACCTCCCCTTCGTTCCGCTCGTCCTCGATCTGGATCGCGATCAGTCCGCCGCGTTCGATGGCATTGACGGCTTTGTTCATGCCGCCTTCGACCATGTCGAGGGCAAATATCGCGGCGGTGAAGGCGATGATCCGGAGAGCTTTCGCCGTGCGAACATCGATGGCTCGATCCGCCTGTTCGAGACCGCTCGCGCTGCCGGCGTCAAACGCTGCGTCTTCCTGTCGAGCCGCGCCGTCTACGGCAGCAGGCGCCCAGGCCCCATCGACGAGACATTCGCACCCGATCCGGACACGCTCTATGGCGCGGTGAAGGTCGCCGTGGAAGATCACCTACGCCTGCTTGCGACCGAGGATTTCAGCGTGGCAAGCCTGCGCGTCACCGGCGTTTACGGCGCGGCCGCTCCTGGCAGGCAGCACAAATGGGCCGAGCTGTTTGCGAACTATCTTGATGGAAAACCGATCCAGCCTCGGATCGGCACCGAAGTTCACGGCGACGACGTCGGCGCCGCAGTACGGCTCATGCTGGAAGCGGATAGCGACACCGTGCGCGGTGAGGTCTTCAACGTTTCGGACCTGCTGCTCGATGTCAGGCAAATCCTGTCGGTGGTGCAGACGCTGACCGGGTCTCGGCACCCATTGCCGGAGGCCGCTTCAGCGGATGGCTATCTCGTCATGTCGACCGAAAAGTTGCGCCGGCTTGGCTGGCAACCCGGCGGATCCGAGCTGTTGGCGACGACGATCAGGGAGTTGGTCACAGACAGCAAGTCGGCGTAAAACCCCCGACGCCTGACCGGGCTAACCGAGGTCGATGACGACGATCTCCGGCGGCACGCCGAAACGGACCGGTGCAAGCGAGCAGCCGAGACCGCCGGAGACGATCAGGTTGCGGTCGTCCTCGACCATGTGCCCATAGGCATAGCGATCGCCGAAACGCGAAGGCACCACGGGCGCGAAGCCGAGAAGCCGCACCTGCCCGCCATGGGTATGACCCGACAGTGTCAATGCGACCCGTGGGGGAACGCTCGGGAAGATGTCCGGCTCATGTGCCAGCAGAACGACCGGATCACCGTCATTCACCTGTGCGAGCGTGCCGTCGAGATCGTCGAGACCCGCCATGCGCTGGCGCTGCCACTTCTTGCCCGGCACCAATGCAAGCTGGTCTTCGAGACCGGCGATCCAGAAGCCCTGCCCGTCCTTTTCCAGCCGGATTGCCCGGTTGCTGTAAACGTTGATGCCGACATCCTGCAGCGCCTTGTGCCCGAAGGTCGGACCGCCGCCATTTTTCTGCGCGGTCTTGTCCTCCCACCAGTCGTGATTGCCCATGACGGCATGCACGCCGAGCGGCGCCGAGAGGGTCGCAAGCGCCTTCGCCCATTCGCTGGAATGCACGTAGCGGGTCACGAAGTTCATGCCGGCCGCATAATCCCCGAGCAGCACCGTCACGTCGCCGCCCAGCGCGTTGGCCTGACGGCAGATCGAAGCGATGCGACCTGCCGGCATCCAGGGCTCGCAGGCATGGATATCGGCGAGCGCGACGACGCGCAGCTTCAACCCGGGCGTCCAGCCGGGCGGCGTCAGGGTGTAGCGGGTCACGTTCAGCCGGGCCAACGGCTCGACGGCGAAGGCGTAACCGCCGAGCGCCGCCATGCTGGCGATACCGCCGCCGATCACTTTCAATAATCCGCGGCGGGTAATCATCTATTCGTCCTCGAGTGTCAGCCGGAACTGCGTCGCCTCGACCTCTTTCGGCGGGTTGAAGCCGATATGTTTCCAGGCATTTGCGGTCAAGATACGACCGCGCGGCGTACGCTGTATGAAGCCCTGCTGGATCAGGTAGGGCTCGATGATGTCTTCGATCGCATCACGCGGTTCCGAGAGACCGGCGGCGATGGTTTCGATGCCGACAGGCCCGCCGGCGAAATTCTGTGCGATCATGAAGAGATAGCGGCGGTCGAGCTGGTCGAGCCCCATATTGTCGACCAGCAGCCGCGTCAGCGCCTCGTCAGCGATCTTCCTGGTCACGGCTTCGGCGCGCGCCACTTCGGCGAAATCGCGCACCCGCCGCAACAGCCGGCCGGCAATACGCGGCGTACCGCGGGCGCGGCGGGCGATCTCGCGCGCGCCATCGTCTGTCATGCCGAGGCCCATCAGCCGGGAACCTCGGCGCACGATCGATTCCAGTTCCTCGACCGTGTAGAAGTTGAGACGCACGGGAATGCCGAAACGGTCACGCAGCGGCGTGGTCAAGAGGCCGAGGCGGGTCGTCGCCGCGACCAGCGTGAACTTCGACAGATCGATCTTTACCGAACGCGCCGCCGGGCCTTCGCCGATGATCAGGTCGAGCTGGAAATCTTCCATCGCAGGATAAAGAATTTCCTCGACCGCCGGATTGAGCCGGTGGATCTCGTCGATGAAGAGCACGTCGCGTTCTTCGAGATTGGTAAGCAAAGCCGCAAGGTCGCCAGCCTTGGCGATAACCGGACCGGAGGTCGAGCGAAAGTTGACGCCGAGTTCCTTGGCCATGATCTGCGCAAGCGTCGTCTTGCCGAGGCCGGGCGGGCCAACGAAGAGCACATGGTCCAGCGCCTCGCCGCGGTTCTTGGCCGCTTCGATGAAAATCTTCAGGTTGGCGCGCGCTTCCGCCTGGCCGGTGAATTCGTCCAGCGACTGCGGGCGCATGGTCGCATCGAGATCTTCACCGCGCTTTTCCGGCGTTATCAGACGTGCCGCGTCAGTCATGCATTCGTTCCAATTGGTCAGTCGTCATGGCGCAGGTACTCACCTGCGTCCGGCCCTCTTCCGTTCTGCCTTGAGCGCCCCGCCAAGGCAAGCGATCATCGCGCCAGTTCCTTGAGGCCGAGGCGAATGAGCTTGGCACTGTCGCCCCCCTCACCGCCATTCTTCAACGCGGCGGCCACCGCATTGGCCGCCTGGTCGCGTGAATAGCCGAGATTGGTGAGCGCCGAAACCGCATCCGATACCGGCGCGGACGCGACCCCTTCGCCGAGTTCCTGCTTGAGGCCGATCGAGCCCGACATCTCGCCGGCAAAGGACGGTGCCTTGTTCTTGAGCTCGGTGACGATACGAACCGCCACCTTGGGCCCGACGCCCGGCGCACGCGAGACCGAGGTCTTGTCCTGCAACGCAATTGCATTTGCCAGTTCGCCCGGCGTCAAGGTCGAAAGTACCGCGAGTGCCACTTTCGAGCCGACGCCCTGCACGCTTTGCAGGAGGCGGAACCATTCCCGCTCCAGCGCAGTCAGAAAGCCGAAGAGCTTCAACTGGTCCTCGCGCACATAGGTCTCGATGAAGAGCATCGCCGCCTCGCCGGCCGATCCGAGCTTGGACAGCGTGCGCGCCGAACAAAAGGCGACATAGCCGACGCCATGCACGTCGAGCACGACATGATCCTCGCCGATCTCGTCGATGGTACCCTTCAATTTGCCGATCATATGGCGTCTCTCGCGGTGGGCTGGGATGGTCGCTCAGACCATCGGAAAATTTCTTGTCTACAGTGCCGCGCGTCTACAAGACTCGCTAAGGTCGCTTTAACACTTTAGATCTGCTGCAACTACGCCATCAATGCGGCGAGCCGGCTTGTCACCGATTGACGGTTGTGAGCATGACAAATGGCGATGGCCAATGCGTCCGCCGCATCGTTGCCCTTGAATTCGACCTTCGGCATCAGAACCTTGATCATCATGTGGATCTGCTGCTTCTCGCCGTGGCCGACGCCGATCACAGCCTTCTTGACCGCGTTCGGTGCATATTCGGCGACCCTGAGGCCCGCGCGCGCCGGCACAAGCATCGCAATGCCACGCGCCTGGCCGAGTTTCAGCGTCGCGGTTGCATCCTTGTTGACGAAGGTCTGTTCGACCGCCGCCTCGTGCGGCTGGTAGCTGTGCACCACCTCGGCAAGCCCGTCGTGCAGCTGGCAGAGTCGCGAGGCGAGATCCATCTCGCCATCGGAGGTCACCGTGCCGGAGGCCACGAAGCGCAGCGAGTTGCCGAGCGTCTCGATGATGCCCCAGCCGGTACGGCGGAGGCCCGGATCGATGCCGATGATGCGAATCGTGTTCTGCATGAAATTCACCCTATGATGCTCGCCCGGACGCTGCCAGCAAAAAGTGAACAAAACAAAAACATACGCACAGGTGAGACGGGCTTCAGGATTTCTTCGCCACTGCCCTTGGATTGAGGAAAATTGAGCTTACATAGCCTTTCATCAATTTCCCTCAATAAAGGGCTCCATGCCATGGCGACTTTCTCCGTCCTCGATCTTTCCCCGATCACGCAAGGAGGCAGCATCGCCCAATCACTCGAAAACTCGCGCCGTCTGGCCCAGGCTGCCGAGGAAAACGGCTACCAGCGCTTCTGGCTCGCTGAGCATCACGGCATGAAAGGCATTGCCAGTGCGGCGACCTCGCTGGTGATCTCGCATGTGGCCGCAGCCACGAAGACGATCCGCGTCGGCTCCGGCGGCATCATGCTGCCTAACCATTCGCCGCTGGTGATCGCAGAACAGTTCGGCACGCTGGCCGCACTCTATCCCGGCCGCATCGACCTCGGCCTCGGCCGCGCACCCGGCACCGACATGCGCACCGCCCAGGCGCTGCGGCGCAACATGGAAGCAAGCGGCAACAACTTCCCGAACGACGTCGTGGAACTGCAGGCCCTGCTCGGCCCTGTTGCAGAGGATCAGAAGATCATCGCCGTTCCGGGCGCCGATACCAACGTGCCGATCTGGCTGTTGGGCTCAAGCCATTTCAGCGCTCACCTCGCCGGCATGCTCGGCCTTCCCTTCGCCTTCGCATCGCATTTCGCGCCAGACATGCTGCTTTCGGCGCTGGAGATCTATCGCGAGCGCTTCACGCCGTCCGAGACGCTCGACAAGCCGCATGTCATGGTCGGTGTCATGGGCGTCGCCGCCGATACGGACGAAGAGGCCAACTATCTCTTCACCTCGATGCAGCAATCCTTCGTGGCGCTGCGGCGCAATGCGCGCGGACAGTTCCCGCCGCCGGTTCAATCGATGGATGGGCTCTGGAGCTATGACGAAAAGATCTTCGTCGACCATTCGATGATGTATGCCGTCGTCGGCGGGCCCGAGACGATCCGCCGGAAAATCGGAACCTTCCTCGATCAGACGAAGGCCGATGAACTGATCATTTCCATGCCGATCTTCGACATGGAGGCGCGCCTGCATTCGCTTCGCCTCTTCGCCGACGCGCAGAAGGAACTCGTCAAGGCCGCATGAAGCCGCAATCAGATCGCTCCGAAGGCCGGTGCGATTTCATCCATGCGTGAAAAGAACCGATCCGGTCCGAGCCCCTGCAGAAAGTTCGGATCGGCATAGCCCCAAGAAACGGCGCCAGCCGCCACGCCAACCTTGCGCGCAGCCTCGATGTCGCGCGCCTCGTCGCCGATCGCCAGCACGCGCGCCGGATCAAGACCGGAGTGACGGATCGCCCGCTTGAAGTGCTGCGCCTTGCCGAAAAGCGCCGCGCCACACTCATAGAGATCGACGGTCGCCGCCACGTCGCCGAGCGCGGCGCGAATGCCCTCCTCCGCGTTCGAACTGACAATCGCAATGCCGATGCCTGCCGCCTTCAATCGCAAAAGCAGATCGGCCGCACCTGGAAACAGCCGCACGGACGCGGCCTCGGACGCCATGGCCCGGCGCATGAAGCCGGCAATCTGCGGCAGCTTCCACATTGGCACGCCGAGATGCGCGATGATCTCGCGATTGCCCATCGTCCTCAGTGACTGGAATTCCTCGACGGAAAGCTCGCGGAAGCCGTAGCGCCGTGCAGCACTGTTGCACGCGGCCATGAAGCTCGCCGCCGTGTCGGCAAGCGTGCCATCGAAATCGAAGATCGCGAAGTCATAGGTCATCGGGCCATCCAAAGAAAAACCCGTGCCCTTTCGGACACGGGTGCATATTCCGGTAACGATAGGCCGTCCGATCAGGCCGACAGCTTCGCCAGGATCTCGTCCGACACTTCGAAGTTCGAATAGACGTTCTGGACGTCGTCGTCGTCTTCGAGCGTGTCGATGAGCTTCATCAGCGACTGCGCCTTTTCTTCATCGACCGGCACGGTGTTCTGCGCCTTCCAGATCGCATTGACAGTCTCGGCTTCGCCGAGCGTGTCTTCGAGCGCCTTGGAAACGTCGCCGATCGCTTCGAAACCGCAGATGATGGTGTGGCCGTCCTCGTCGGTGGTCACGTCGTCGGCACCGGCCTCGATCGCCGCTTCCATCACCTTGTCGGCGTCACCGGCGGAGAGCTTGTAGGTGATTTCGCCGACACGATCGAAGGAGAACGAAACCGAACCGGTTTCGCCAAGCGCGCCGCCGGCCTTGGTGAAGGTCGAGCGCACGTTGGAGGCGGTACGGTTGCGGTTGTCGGTCAGCGCCTCGACGATAACGGCAACGCCGCCCGGGCCGTAGCCCTCGTAGCGGACTTCTTCGTAGTTTTCCGCGTCGCCGCCGGAGGCCTTCTTGATCGCCCGTTCGATGTTGTCCTTCGGCATCGACTGTGCCTTGGCGTTCTGGATCGCCAGACGCAGACGCGCGTTCATGGCCGGATCGGCCATGCCGGACTTGGCGGCAACCGTGATTTCGCGCGCGAGCTTGGAAAACATTTTCGAGCGCACCGCATCCTGACGGCCCTTGCGGTGCATGATGTTCTTGAACTGTGAATGGCCAGCCATGGCACCCTCTGCATGCATGAATTTGAATGGAATGGGGCGCCTTATAGTTTTATTGCTGCTTTCCGTCCAGCCGGGGCGCGGCTTTTCAGTCGGCAGAGACCTGCGCACGGCTGAGCAGAAAGCTGTGTCCGTCGTCGCGGCGACAGGAAAGGCCGGTGCGTTCGGAAGCACACGCGAACGGCCCCCGTGACCAGCTTTGCCCATAGTCGAGCACCTGAGCTGCCGAGCAGCAGCTCGGATCGCCAACGGCGTGATTGAGTGTGGCGGCCCCTGCACGGCCGAGCGTGGCGCGCACATAGCGCGGCGCGACGATATCGCAGGCAAGCTCAGGCCCACCGTCCTGAGGCTGGTACACCGCGGTGCCGCCGGCCGGCGTGTAGACGCAGCCGATATTGCCCGACGGCATCATGAACATCTCCTGTTCGCCCACGGGCTGTGCTGCCGTCTCGGGTAGACTTTGCTGCTGTTGTCCTTCGGGAGAGGGCATGCGCGGTGGCGGTGCGCCGCCCGCCGCGGCAAGGGTCGAAAGGGAGAGAAAAATCGAAACGCCGACCACAAGCAACTTCATTGGGCGATCCTGAGTGTTCAGACGCCCTTGAGAATATAAATCAATGGTTTGCTTGGCAAGGAACGCAACGATACTTTGATGCTGGCGCTGTCAGCGAAGCGTTTTTCGTAGTCGTCGCCGAACATGTCCAGAAAGGCGTCGATCGGCGGGCCACGGCGGTGCATCGGCAGGATCAGCGAGGCGCGCAGCCGGCTGACCACCCGGCTCATGCTCTCGGCACCCATGGTCAGGCCGCCATCGACAGGCACCATGAGCACATCGAGCCGGCCGATCTGGCGGTAGTGGCTGTCGTCGAGCTCGTGATGAAGATGGCCGAGGTGACCAATGCAAAGATCCGCTACCTCGAAGATGAAGATCGAGTTGCCATCGTGCTCCATTGCGCCACCCGCACGGATATCCGTCGTGACGTTACGGATATAGGTGTCGCCCACCACGAGGTCGTGACGGGCGGGTACGCCGTTCTCGCCCCAGCCATGCAGCACATTCTTGATCGCCGGGTCAGGCGCCAGCGTATAGTGGCTCGAATGCGCCTTGTTCATCGTCGCGACCGTCGGAGGCGACGAGGGCGCGAACCAGCCATTGTAATCGGTCGCGATCGACACGCCGTCTGGCGTCTCGATCAGAAAGGTGGAATGGCCGAGATAGGTGATCGTTACCTCACCGACCACGGCCTTTCCCTTGGTGGCAGCAACGGGCGTGAAGCTGGCGAAGGTCGCCTGCGGTATGGCTTCTGCAATCGCCTGGCACTGACTGACATGGCGGGGTGGTTGCTGCGCATGCGCGACCGACGGCCAGAACGCGTGAATGAGCCAGATGGCGGCGAACGTGTAGACAAGGTACCGGAGCATCAGCCTTCACCTCTCTCACTTGCTTTCTGACCTCGGCCCGAAGGGCACGTGGCAGATAGCCGTTGCACAGCGAATGGAAGCCTTTGCCTTCGCTCGGCCTGATGATGGCGTCACGGGCAGGGAGAGAATTGTTCAAGCGCCTGACCACGTCCAGTTACAAACGGCTGGTCCTGCTCACGTTTGTGTCACCGCACTTCAAGAGCGAGGAAGTAAACATGTCCCGCTCCTACGGCAAACGCCCCGGCATTTCTGCCGGGGCGCCGTAATGTACAGACCCGTACCCCTACTCGGCGGGATGGGCCGTAGGCTCCGCCGTCACCACCGGCTTACGCCGCCGGAATGACCTGAGCGCGACGTAGAAGACCGGCGTCAGGAACAGGCCGAGGAAGGTGACGCCCAGCATGCCCGAGAACACGGCCGTGCCGAGCGACTGGCGCATTTCCGCACCCGGCCCGGTGGCGATCATCAGGGGCACCACGCCGAGGATGAAGGCGAAGGCGGTCATCAGGATGGGCCTGAGGCGCAGCTGGCTTGCCTCCACCGCCGCCTCGATCGGGGTCTTGCCCTCGTCCTCACCTTGGCGTGCGAACTCGACGATCAGGATCGCGTTCTTGGCCGCAAGGCCGATCAGAACGATCAACCCGATCTGCGTCAGCACGTTGTTGTCGAGACCGCGGACGGACACGCCGACCAGCGCCGAGAGCACGCCGAGCGGCACGATCAGGATGATCGCGAGCGGCAGCACCCAGCTTTCATACTGGGCCGCCAGCGCCAGGAACACGAAGACCACCGACAGCGCGAAAATGAACACCGCGGTATTGCCGGTCTGGCGCTCCTGGAAAGCGAGTTCCGTCCACTCAAAGGTCGTGCCTTGCGGCAGGATCTGGGCGGCGAGCGCCTCCATCTTGTCGAGGGCTGTGCCGGTCGAGACTCCCGGCGCAGGGTTGCCCTGCACCGGAACCGATACGTACATGTTGTAACGCTGCACGAGCGTCGGACCGGCGGTGTCGCGGATTTCGACGAGCGTGCCCATCGGCACCAGCGCCCCGGTTGCGGAGCGAACCTTCAGCGCCAGAATATCGTCGCGCTCGATACGGTACTGCTGATCGGCCTGCGCCCGCACCTGGTAGACACGGCCGAAGGCGTTGAAGTCGTTGACGTAGGAGGTGCCGAGGTTGATCGACAGCGCCTCGAAGATGTTGGGGATCGGCACGTTGAGCGTGCGCGCCTTGTCGCGGTCGATCGCCAGGAAGTATTGCGGGCTGGAGGCTGAGAAGGTGGTGAACACCCCGGTCAGCCCTTCCGTCTGGTTGGCCGTACCCATCATCTGATAGGCAAGCCCCAGCGCGCGCCGCATGTCGGCGCCCTGCCGATCCATGATCTGCATCTTGAAGCCGCCGGAGTTGCCGATGCCGCGCACCGACGGTGGCGGTACGGCAATGATGAAGGCTTCCTGGATGCTCTGCAGGCTGCCATAGAGCTGGCCGATGATCTGGTTGGCACTCTGGCCGTGCTTCAACCGCTCTTCGAAACTCTCGAAGGGGGCGAAGACCACGCCCGAATTGGACGCGTTGGTGAACGTCGCACCGTTGAAGCCGGCAAAGGCGACGGCGCTCTTCACTCCAGGGACATCCTGGATGATCTTCGACGCCCGCTTGACCACCGCGTCGGTGCGGTCGAGCGAGGCACCGTCTGGAAGCTGGATGACGACGATTGCGTAACCCTGGTCCATGGTCGGCACGAAGCCGCTCGGCACGATCTGCGCCATGTACCATGTGGCGCCGAGCAGGCCCACAAAGACGAGGAGCGCCGCGGCCACTGCCGTCTTCGTCGACACCAGCTTGCGCACGATCCAGGCATAGCCTTCGGCCATTCGGTCGAAACCGTTATTGAAGCCGTTGGCCAGTGCCCGGCCGAAGCGCGTCAGCGGGTTGCGGCTCTCGTGATGGCCGTTTTCGTGCGGCTTCAAGAGGATCGCCGCCAGTGCCGGCGACAGCGTCAGCGAGTTGAAGGCGGAAATGACCGTCGCAACCGAGATCGTCACGGCGAACTGCAGATAGAACTGGCCGGCGATGCCGGGGATGAAGGCCGTCGGCACGAAGACGGCGGTCAACACCAGCGAGATCGCGATAACAGCGGCTCCCACTTCGTCCATGGTCACGTGCGAGGCCTCACGCGGGGTCATGCCGCGCGCGAGATTTCGCTCGACGTTCTCGACGACCACGATCGCATCGTCGACGACGATACCGATCGCCAGCACCAGGCCGAACAGCGTCAGCATGTTCAGCGAGAAGCCGAAGGCGTAGAGGAAGGCGAAGGTGCCGACCAGCGACACGGGGATGGCGACGATCGGGATGATCGCCGTGCGCCAGGACTGCAGGAAGACGAGAACGACGATGGCAACGAGCAACGCCGCTTCGCCGATCGTCTTGTAGACCTCGTTGATCGATTCCGAAATGAACTCGGTCGGATTGTAGACGATCCGGTATTCGAGCCCTTCCGGGAAATCACTCGCGACGTCGGTCATCACCTTCTGGATCTGCTCGGCAGCGTCGAGCGCATTGGTGCCCGGCCGCGAGAAGATGCCGAGCGCCACCGCCGGGCTGCCGTCGAGATAGCTGTTGTTGACGTATTCGCGGGCACCGAGCTCGACGCGGGCGACATCCTGCAACTGCACGAGGCGACCGGTTTCCGTCGCCTTGACGATGACGTAGCGAAACTGCCGCGCATCGCTGAAGCGGCCGTCGGTGGTGACGGTATACTGGAAGGCGCTGTCGCCCGGCGCCGGCGGACCGCCGATCGAACCGCCGGAGACCTGCACGTTCTGCTCGCGCAACGCTTGCACCACGTCACCGGCCGTCATGCCATAGGCGGACAGTTTTTCCGGATCGAGCCAGACGCGCAGCGCATATTCGCGCTCGCCGAACAGGATGACGTCGCCGACGCCGTCGAGCCGCACCAACAGATCGCGGATGCGCGTGCGGGCATAGTTCGAGACGTAGAGCTGGTCATAACGTTCGGTCGGCGAGAGCAGATGCACGACCATCATCAGGTCGGGCGAGCTCTTGGCCGTGGTGATGCCGATGCGTCGGACCTCTTCCGGCAGGCGCGGTTCGGCGATCGACACGCGGTTCTGCACCAGCACCTGTGCCTGGTCGAGATCGGTGCCGAGCTTGAAGGTAATCGTCAGCGCCATCGAGCCGTCAGCGGTCGAATAGGAGGACATGTAGAGCATGTTCTCGACGCCGTTGATTTCCTGTTCGAGCGGCGTCGCCACGGTGTTGGCGACCGTATTGGCGTCGGCGCCGGGATAGGCCGCCCGCACGACAATGGTCGGCGGCGCGATTTCCGGGTACTGCGCCACCGGAAGCTGGAAATAGGCAATGCTGCCGACGATCAAAAGGACGATCGAAAGCACCGAAGCGAAGATCGGTCGATCGACGAAGAAGTGAGCGAACCTCATTGCGTCGTCCCCGCCGCTTGCGCCTCAGGGGGAAGCTGAATCATCTCGGGCTTTACCTTGGTGCCGGGGCGCGCCCGCATCAGGCCGTTGACGACAATGGTCTCGTCGCCCGTCATGCCGCTGCGGATGACCCGATAGCCATGCAGTTTCGGTCCGAGCCGCACGGGCTTGGTCACCACCGATCCATCGGCTGTCACCTCATAGACGATCCGCTCGTTCTGGTCGGCGCCGATCGCCTCATCCGGAATGAGCACGGCCTTGTAGGTGTTCGAGCCTTCGATCTGCACACGGCCGAAGAGACCAGGCTGCAGCACCAGCTTCGGGTTGTCGAGACGGGCGCGCACGCGCATGGTGCCGCTCTGCGGGTCCACACGGTTTTCGGCAAAGTCGAGCTTGCCCTTGAACGGTTCCTCCTGCGAGTCGGCGATTGTGACGAGTACCTCGAGCGCACCGCCGCCTTCCTGCAACGCACTGCCGCGTTCGCGCGCGACCCGCGCATAGGACAAGAGCCGCCGTTCGTCGACGTCGAAGTAGAAGTCGATCGGATCGAGCGAGACGATCGTCGTCAGGACGGTCTGGTCCGCCTGCACCAGGTTGCCCGTCGACAGCAAGCGCCTGTCGACGCGGCCGCTGAGCGGCGCGGTTATGGTCGTGTAGTCGAGGTCGAGCTTGGCGCGCTCGACCGCCGCTTCCGAACCGCGCACCAGCGCCTGCGCCGAAAGCAGCGCACGACGATGATCGTCAAGCGTCGAAACCGACAGCGTGCCGGTGCCCGTCAGCGATTGCGTGCGCTTGAACTGGGACTCGGCGAATTCCAGCGTTGAGCGCGCCGATTCCAGGGTCGACTCGGCCTGGGAGAGGGCCGTGCGGTAGGGACGCTGGTCGATGACGAAAAGCTTGTCGCCCTTCTTCACCAGGGCGCCGTCGGTGAAATTGACCTCGTCGAGATAGCCGCCGATGCGGGCGCGAACCTGCACCTCGTCGACCGGCTCGAAGCGGCCGATGAACTCGTCGCTGTCGATCACGTCACGCACGACCGGCTTGGCGACGGTCACGACAGGCAATTGCGCGTCCTGTGCTTGGGCACCAACAGCGGAAAGAAGGGAAAGAGAAGCGCCGACGATCATCGGCAAATGCCATTTAGACAACATGCACGCCCTCCGAATGCACTTTGGATGGCGGTGAGCAGCCGGACCGACCAACCACCGCAATCCTTTGAATACTTCAGAACAGGACATGAGCGGAAAATCGCCGCATCACTCTCCCGCTCCGCACAAATACTCGGATCGGCAGCGACCCAAGAGGCAAAGTCACACAAGCAATTAAATGATACAGCGGTCCCCGCTCTGGGCCGGCGAACGCTGTTGGATCGAGATCGCCGGGCAGAGAGCGCCTGCTCCCGATTGTCCGGTGTCGGCAGCACAAGCCCGCAATTCAGGACTGCGGACGGTATTCATCACTGGAAAACACTCGAATACATCACGCCCCGGCCCGGCGTGATTTCGCGATAACCTGCCATCATTTGATGGGGTTGTCACCTTGAAAAAAATCAATTCCCGGAAGGCGATACGTGGCAGCGTGCGCTTCAACCGGAAGCGCGTTCGACAAGCAGGCGGTGCTGCTGGCTTCGTTTTTTAGGACCAGAAATCCGGGATCGTCTCGCCCAGCCTCGGGCCGAGGCGCAGCGGCGCGATCTTTTCGGCAAGCCCGGTGCGGTCGGAGATCTCGACGCCAAGCCCGCAGATGGTCGCGGGACCGGAGGCCGCCTCGAAACGCCCCTTTGGCATCTTCGAAATGAACCGGTTGAGCGGCTCTTCCTTGTCCATGCCGAGCGAGGAATCGTAGTCGCCGCACATGCCGGCGTCGCTCATATAGGCCGTACCGCCATTGAGGATCTGGTGGTCGGCGGTCGGCACGTGCGTATGGGTGCCGACGACGAGGCTGGCGCGGCCATCGACGAAATGGCCAAAGCACTGCTTCTCGCTGGTGGCTTCCGCATGGAAATCGAAGACAATCGCATCCGCCTGCTCGCCGAGCGGGCAGGCGTCGAGGATGGCTTCCGCCGTCTTGAAGGGATCGTCGAGCTCCGGATGCATGAAGACGCGGCCCATGACGTTGGCGACCAGCACGCGGGCGCCGTTGCGGGCGAAAAATAGGTTGGAGCCGCGGCCAGGTGTGCCGGCCGGATAGTTGGCAGGGCGCAGGAACTGATCGTGCCGTTCGCAAAAGACGACCGCTTCCTTCTGGTCCCAGACGTGATTGCCGGTCGTCACCACGTCGGCGCCGGCGTTGATCGTCTCGAGAAAGATGTCTTCGGTGATGCCGAAACCGCCGGCCGCATTCTCGCCGTTGACGACGACGAAATCGAGCTTGAGGTCACCAACCAGTCCTGGAAGCCGCTCCCAGACCGCCGTACGGCCCGTCTTGCCCACCATATCTCCCAGAAACAGAAGCCTCATGCTCGCTCAAATCCCACCAGGGCAGCCCGGCGGAAGCGCGTCAGCGGTTGTTGCGTCCGGAACTGCGTAAAACAAAGAGATAGAGCGTCTACACGATCCCGACCGCGCAGGAAACGCCTTAGATGAAATCAGCGAAAACCGCGCAACGACCTGCCGCCCCGACCTCTGCGGTCTCAAGGCTTTAGCCCACTCCACGGTCTTGGCGAAATGAACTCAGAAATGCCGAAACCCGCTCTCGGTGAGCACGGCGTCGAGCGCGACATCGTGCGGTTCGGCCGGCACGGATGTCACTTCCTGGCAGTCGAAGGCGATGCCGATCAGCTTTGGCAGGTGGCCCTTGTTGCGCAGCCGGTCGATGGCGCGGTCGTAATAGCCGGCGCCATAGCCGATCCGGTGGCCGGTCGAATCGAACGCGGAAAGCGGTACGAGCATGATATCCGGATCGAGTTCAGGTGCGTCCGGTCCCGGACCTGTCGTGCCGAATCCGGTGGCGATGACGTCAATGCCATCGAGCAATTCGCGGAAGATGATCGTCTGCTTGTCCATGATCACGGGAAGGCAGAGCCTGGCACCACGCTGCTTCAGCCGCGCCATCAGCGGCCGGATGTCGACCTCGGAGCGGATCGGCCAGAAGCCGGAGACGATGTGTCCGGGATCGAGCGCGATGACGTCGCCAGCGTGATCGGCCATGGTCAGGCTCGCTTCGATCCGCATCTCCGCCGACATTGCATCGCGCAATGCCAGCCTCTCCTTGCGCAGTGCTGCCTTCAAATCCCTCGGTGACATCGCGTCCTCTCCTGCCAACCCGCCGCCCGCCATCGTCGCCGGAGAAAATCACTTCCCGAAATGGCACAAGTTCCCCATCTCTCGCCGATTCCCGGGCCGGCCACCAGCCTGTTTACGCAATGGCATCTTTCGCCCACCCACCGGCATCGCCGCATTTGCAGCAGTTTGCGACAATCATGCCACCTCCTTCCCGGTTCGGCACAGCATTAGCTTTCCATTCATCATGGGCAAGGGTTCCGCTTTCGCGAAACATGAGCCGCGTGCAAATAAGGACACGATTTCAAATAATTAGCAGGAACTAATGCCCGTGTTCGATGTATGGACGCGCTCCTGCAGGCAGCAGTGGAAAAGCCGACGTCCATGAAGGACCAGATGAACGAACTCGACCCGTTGGAACTGCGTTGCCTGACGCTCGCCGCACGCGGCCGCACGCGCCAGGACATGGTGCGCGAGACCGACATTCCGCTCGATCGGATCGATCGGGCACTAACGGATGCCATGCGTAAGTTGCAGGCGGGCAATCTCGCCGAAGCGGTGTTTCGCGCCGCCAGGCTGGACCTCATCTCCTAGAGCATCCCGCTCTCAAGTGGAATCACTGGAGGCGGAAAGATGCTCTAGAATCAAAGTGCTAAAGCGTCTTTGTGCGTTCACCTGAACGCACGGCGCTCTAATCCCGTATCTGCCGGTAAGATCGCTCACAACAGCCAGTGCGACCGGTAGGCGATCGCCAGCTTTTCCCGCTGCATCATGTCGGCTGCCTCATGATAGATCCCCGCATCGCGCAGGAGCGCCGGCTTGCCTGATGGCACGTCCACCGGCACCTCGGGAAACAGGACGTCGCAAGACCATTGCATCGCTCGACGCCGGAGCGCGATGGAGGCTTCGGAAAACGCGAAGAGGACAAGCACGCTCATGGAGAATGACCCTGCGCAAGATGATCGAACCAGCCAATCTTCGTCCTCGCGTTGACATCTGACAAACGAATTGCGAGCATGGCTGCTATCAGAATTTCTGATGGATACAACCATGTCCCTCCCCCTCGACAGCGAATTGCTCAGAACCTTTCTTGCGGTCGTCGACACCGGCAATGTCACACGCGCCGCCAATATTGTCGGGCGCACGCAATCCGCCGTCAGCATGCAGATCAAGAAGCTCGAGGACATGCTCGGCGACGCGCTGTTCGAGCGCCACTCGCGTGGCGTCGTGCTGACGCCGCAGGGATTGCGGCTGCTCGACAATGCCAGACGCATCGTCACGCTGCTCGACGACACGGCCACCGCGATGCGCCAGCCCGCTCTCGACGGCGCGGTCCGGATCGGCATACCCGAGGAATACATCAACTCTACCCTGCCGAAAGCGCTCGGAACCTTCGCCGCCATCCACCCCGGCGTCGAAGTGACCGTTCAGCAGGGCGCTTCGATGACCAACATCGCGGCACTGGAAGCCGGCGAGCTCGATCTCGCTGTCGTCTTTGAACCCGGCGGGCGCACGAAGAACGAAGTGCTCATGATGGACCCGACCGTCTGGGTGACCTCGGAGCAGCACCGCACCGACGAGCGGCGACCGCTCCCGATCGCCACCTATACCTATCTGGAAGGCGGTTGGTGCGACGACCTCGCCCAGCGCAATCTCAGGAAATGCCGCCTGGAAAGCCGCGTGGCCTATGTCAGCCGCACGAGCGGCGGCTTGATGGCTGCAGTGGTGTCGGGCCTTGCCATTGCGCCGCTCGCCCGCAGCAGCATTCCGGCCGGGTGCCGCGAACTGACGGCCGACGACGGCTATGAAGTGATCGACCACTCCAACGTCGTGTTGCGGGTATCGAAAGCGGGGAACGGCAAGGACCGGATCGTCGAGGCCATGGCCGACGCCATTCGCCGGGCCTTTGCCGGAGATTGAACGGCTGCCTGAAGGGGGGGAGAAGGTGCGATCCACACAACCGATGGATAGTTTACGATCCCGGGTACCTACAAAGTAGGTGGGCGCCATGTGTCCAGACCCACGAGCCCGGACAGGGACGGCTCCCTTGAGATCGAGTATGGCCCCGGGGATTGTGGTTCCTGTCGGGAAGCGCAGACCGCAGTCGATATATAAAGTGTCTCGGTGCTTCGCGCCAGAGGCTCGCCACCGAAACCTTTAGCTTGCTGGTGTCGTGGTGCGGCCGTTCAGCTTGGCGGCAATGCTGTGGATCTGCGCGGTGACTTCGCTGAGGGCAGAGGCCAGCGCCTCCTCGCTCTTCATCTGGTCGGAAAGTGCGGCATCGCGACCATCAGTCAGATTGCCGACCTCGGCCTCGAGGCTCTTCAGCCGGCGGTTGACCTCGCTGAGCTCGTCCATGACCATGATGCCGGCCATGACGGTGAGGCGCAGATCGCCGATCTCGCCAAACTGGCTCTTGAGATGTCCGACATACTGATCGAATTTCGTGGCAAGCTCGGTCAGGTGACCTTCCTGCCCTTCCTCGCAGGCCATCCGGTAGGCCTTGCCGTCGATCGATACTGTGACCTGCGCCATGTCGCTTTATCCTAGCGGTCGAGCACCGCCCGAATGGTTTCCATCGCCGTCACGAGGCGGCGGGAAACCTCGCGGTTAACCTCCTCGAGCCGGTTCGCCCGGAACTGCGACTGGTCGAGTTCCTGTGCCAGTCGCGACCGGTCGGTGTTGACACGCCGAACCTCGCCTTCGAACTCGCCGAAATCCCGTTCCCTGTCAAACCGACCGTCGATCGCATTCTCCAGGGATTGCACTGCGTTCCGCAGTTCATCGATCGCCGCTTTGACAGTCTTTGCCGGCATGTGTTCCGAATACCTCGCCCGTGAGGCCGAATCGCCCGAATCCCGTCCGCCGCTTCGGCTCGATCTTTTTTAAACCTATTACGTAAGTCTCAACAATGCCAAGCTCCGCAAACAACTACGGAAGCTGTGGATGGATTGCGTAGCCGGCTTTCTTCAACGGCAGTGCGAAAGCTCTGTTGCATTGCGAGACAAGGACCGGAACGACCTGCCGTCAAATGGCCGCGGAAGGCCCGTATTTATTGACTCGCACGGCGCACCTGCTATGTGTCAGCCGCTTCTTGCGCGGTCTTTGGAGGATAGAGACCGTTCCCTGACCACCGAACGCAAAACGGAACAGTCATGATCTCTCGCGAAAAACACGACCGGATGGCAAATGCGATCCGTTTCCTTTCCATGGATGCCGTCGAGAAGGCAAATTCCGGCCACCCAGGCCTGCCCATGGGTGCAGCCGACATAGCGACAGTCCTCTTCACGCGCTATCTGAGCTTTGACCCCAAGAACCCCTCCTGGCCGAACCGCGACCGCTTCGTGCTGTCGGCCGGCCATGGCTCGATGCTGCTCTATTCGCTGCTCTATTTGACCGGCTACGAAGACATCACCATCGACGAGATCAAGAACTTCCGCCAGCTCGGCGCCCGCACCGCCGGCCACCCGGAATACGGCCACGCCGCCGGCATCGAGACGACCACCGGTCCGCTCGGCCAGGGCCTTGCCAATTCCGTCGGCATGGCGATCGCCGAACGCAAGCTTCGCGACGAATTCGGTTCCGACCTGATGGAGCACTATACCTATGTGCTCGCCGGTGACGGCTGCCTGATGGAAGGCATCAGCCAGGAAGCGATTTCGCTCGCCGGCCACCTGAAACTCAACAAGCTGATCGTCTTCTGGGACGACAACAACATCTCGATCGACGGCCCGATCTCGATCGCCGACTCGACCGACCAGCACGCCCGCTTCCGCGCCTGCCACTGGAACACCATCGCCGTCGACGGCCATGACCCGGAAGCGATCGCCGCCGCGATCGATGAGGCCCAGAAGTCCGACAAGCCGACGATGATCGCCTGCAAGACGACGATCGGCTTCGGTGCGCCGAACAAGGCCGGCACCCACAAGGTCCACGGCTCGCCGCTCGGCGCCGAGGAAATCGCCGCCACCCGCAAGGCACTCGGCTGGGAAGCCGAAGCCTTCGTCGTTCCCTCCGACGTGCTCGACGCCTGGCGTCTGGCCGGCCTGCGCTCGACCAAGACGCGCAAGGAATGGGAAGAGCGCCTCGAAAAGAGCGATGCCGAGAAGAAGGCCCAGTTCGTTCGCCGCTTCTCCGGCGAGCTCGAAGGCCGTCTGTCCTCCGCCATCGACGACTACAAGAAGAAGCTTGCTGAAACCAAGCCTTCGCCGGCAACCCGCAAGGCTTCCGAAGACGCGCTCGAAGTCATCAACGGCGTTCTCGCCGAAACCATTGGCGGCTCGGCCGACCTGACCGGCTCGAACAACACCAAGACGAGCCAGACCAAGTCGATCACGCCTGACGATTTCTCCGGCCGCTACATCCACTGGGGTGTGCGCGAGCACGGCATGGCCGCTGCCATGAACGGCATGGCGCTGCATGGCGGCGTCATCCCCTATTCCGGCGGCTTCCTGATCTTCTCGGACTATTGCCGCCCGTCGATCCGGCTCGCCGCGCTGATGGGCATCCGCGTCATCCACGTGCTGACGCACGATTCCATCGGCCTCGGCGAAGACGGCCCGACCCACCAGCCGGTCGAGCACATGGCAGCACTTCGCGCCATTCCGAACCTCCTGATGTTCCGCCCGGCCGATGCCACGGAAACGGCCGAATGCTGGCAGCTGGCGCTCGAAAGCCACAACCGCCCGTCCGGCATTGCGCTCACCCGCCAGAACCTGATGGCCGTTCGCACCGAGTATGAGGAAGAAAACCTCTGCGCCCGCGGCGCCTATGACCTGATC
Source organism: Ensifer sp. EB106-03-01-XG145 (assembly GCF_058792075.1). Lineage (NCBI taxonomy): Bacteria > Pseudomonadati > Pseudomonadota > Alphaproteobacteria > Hyphomicrobiales > Rhizobiaceae > Ensifer > Ensifer sp. EB106-03-01-XG145. The sequence continues at coordinate 129,348 of NZ_JBYTEC010000005.1, forward strand.
TCGGCCGCCGACGCCAAGGTGACGATCTTCGCCACCGGCTCGGAAATCGAAATCGCCGTCAAGGCCTGCCAGGCACTGACCGCCAAGGGCATCTCGACGCGCGTCGTCTCCGTTCCCTGCTTCGAGCTCTTTGCCGAACAGAGCGAAGACTACCAGCAGGCGATCATCGGCAACTCGCCGGTCAAGATCGCCGTCGAAGCCGGCATCCGCCAGGGCTGGGATCATTTCATCGGCAGCGACGGCGCCTTCATCGGCATGTCGTCCTTCGGTGCCTCCGGTCCCTACAAGGACCTTTACAAGCACTTCGGCATCACGCCCGAGGCGGTGGTCGCCGCTGCGGAAGCAAAGCTTTCCTGATCAAGTTGCGGGGCGCGCCGAAAGGCGCGCCCCGATTTTTTCGTACTACGTCATCCAGACAGGGAGAGACCCGATATGACAGTAAAAGTCGCCATCAACGGTTTTGGCCGCATCGGCCGCAACGTGCTCCGCGCGATCGTCGAATCCGGCCGCACCGACATCGAAGTCGTTGCCATCAACGATCTCGGCCCCGTTGAAACCAACGCCCACCTGCTGCGCTATGACTCCATCCACGGTCGTTTCCCGGCCGAGGTGAAGGTCGAAGGCGATACGATCACCGTCGGCGGCCGCAAGCCGATCAAGGTCACGGCGATCAAGGATCCGGCAACGCTTCCGCACAAGGAACTCGGCGTCGACATCGCGATGGAGTGCACCGGCATCTTCACCGCCCGCGACAAGGCTGCAGCGCACCTGACCGCCGGCGCCAAGCGCGTCATCGTTTCGGCTCCGGCCGACGGCGCTGACCTGACGGTCGTCTACGGCGTCAACCACGACCAGCTGACCAAGGACCACCTGGTCATCTCCAACGCATCGTGCACCACGAACTGCCTGGTTCCGGTCGTCAAGGTCCTGAACGATGCCATCGGCATCAACCACGGCTTCATGACCACGATCCACTCCTACACGAACGACCAGCCGTCGCTCGACCAGATGCACAAGGACCTCTACCGCGCCCGCGCTGCCGCTCTGTCGATGATCCCGACCTCGACCGGTGCTGCCAAGGCCGTTGGCCTGGTTCTGCCGGAACTGAAGGGCAAGCTCGACGGCACGTCGATCCGCGTTCCGACCCCGAACGTCTCGGTCGTCGACTTCAAGTTCGTCGCCAAGCGCAACACCTCGGTCGAGGAAATCACCAACGCCATCAAGGCTGCGTCGAACGGCGCGCTGAAGGGCGTTCTCGGCTACACGGAAGAGCCGCTCGTTTCGCGCGACTTCAACCATGACAGCCACTCCTCGATCTTCGCGATCGACCAGACCAAGGTCGTCGAAGGCAACTTCGTGCGTATCCTCACCTGGTACGACAACGAGTGGGGCTTCTCGAACCGCATGGCCGACACGGCGGTCGCCTTCGCCAAGCTCATCTAAGTCAGATGTTTCGCGCCCTTTCTCCAAAGACGGTCCGCTGGCGTCCGCTGGAAGGGGAAGGGCTCGAACACCTGACGCTGACGCAAACCGAAACAACCGACGGCGCGGTCATCCGCGCCGTCGGCGTTCTCATCGGCAACCGCGGCGGCACGCCCTATGGCGTGCGCTACCGGATCGATTGCGACGACACTTGGCACGTTCGCAAGCTCATGGTCGACACGACGGACGGCCGGAGCCTTCATCTGCGCTCGGACGTCCCGGGCCAATGGATGACGGCGCGAGGCGCTCCCCTTCCCGAGTTCGATGGTTGCATCGATATCGACCTCGCCGGTACACCCTTCACCAACACGCTGCCGATCCGCCGGCTCGGCCTCGATCGCCAGTCCGGCACTGTAAAGCTCAAGATGCTCTACGTGCCGTTCGACACGTTCGAGCCCGTCGTGGACGGCCAGCACTACACCTGCCTCGATGATTTCAGGCTCTACCGCTACGAGGCCGAGGATCGCAGCTTTGCCGCGGACCTGCCCGTGGACGAGGACGGCCTCGTCATCGACTATCCCACCCTTTTCCAAAGACTATCACCGGAGACTATCTGATGACTTTCAAGACCCTCGACGATCTGACCGACATCGCCGGCAAGCGCGTGCTGGTGCGCGTCGATCTCAACGTGCCGGTCAAGGACGGCGTGGTGACGGACGCGACCCGCATCGAGCGTGTGGCGCCGACCATCCGCGAACTGGCCGAAAAGGGCGCCAAGGTCATCCTGCTCGCCCATTTCGGCCGCCCGAAGGGTGAACCGGTCGCCGACATGTCGCTGAAGACGATTGCGCCGGCCGTCGAGGACGTGCTCGATCAGCGCGTCCACTTCGCCGCCGACTGCATCGGCGACAAGGCGAAGAACGCCATTGCCGAAATGAGCGACGGCGATGTGCTGCTGCTTGAAAACACCCGCTTCCACAAGGGCGAGGAAAAGAACGAGCCGGCCTTCGTCGAAGCGCTTACCGCCAACGGCGACATCTACGTCAACGATGCCTTCTCCGCCGCCCACCGCGCTCATGCCTCGACCGAGGGCCTTGCCCATCACCTGCCGGCCTATGCCGGCCGGACCATGCAGGCCGAACTCGAAGCGCTCGAAAAGGGCCTCGGCCAGCCGAAGCGGCCGGTCGTCGCGATCGTCGGCGGCGCCAAGGTCTCGACCAAGATCGACCTGCTGCAGAACCTGGTGACCAAGGTCGACGCGCTGGTCATCGGCGGCGGCATGGCCAACACCTTCATCGCCGCCAAGGGCATCAATGTCGGCAAGTCGCTCTGCGAGCATGACCTCGCCGACACGGCCAAGGCGATCATTGCTGCCGCCGACAAGGCCGGCTGCGCCATCGTTCTGCCGGACGACGGCGTCATCGCCCGCGAGTTCAAGGCCGGCGCCGACAACGAAGTGGTCGATATCAACGCCATTCCCGCCGATGCCATGGTTCTCGACGTCGGTCCGAAGTCGATCGCCGCCGTCAACGACTGGATCTCCAAGGCCGAAACGCTCGTCTGGAACGGTCCGCTCGGCGCCTTCGAGATCGCCCCCTTTGACAGGGCGACGGTTGCCGTTGCCAAGCACGCGGCCGCCCGCACCCGCCAGGGATCGCTGGTCTCGGTTGCCGGCGGTGGTGATACCGTCGCAGCACTGAACCATGCCGAAGTCGCCGACGATTTCAGCTATGTCTCGACCGCCGGCGGCGCATTCCTCGAGTGGATGGAAGGTAAGCCGCTCCCGGGCGTCGACATCCTCAAGCAGAAGTAACGCATCCAATCGGCGCGCGGACACAACCGCTGCGCGCCGGTCAACCAAGAAAAAATCTTGATTGTTCAATCGATTAAAAAATTTTAAATCGTTTTAGTCGCTTTTCTCGCCATTTTCCTGGACAATTTCGCCTGTTACTCGCGCCCTCGTTTGGAGCGTGGCGGCTGCCCTGTGCGCCGTCGGTCCGAAACTGTTTGTTTCAGTACCTGCCTGGTCCCTGGTGATCAGCGCTGTCTAGGGAGAAAAACATGAGCGAAAGACTGGAAGACATCGCAATTGCCATGGTCGCCAACGGCCGGGGGCTGCTCGCCGCCGACGAGTCTACGGCCACGATCAAGAAGCGTTTCGATACGATCGGCCTCGAATCCACCGAGACCTCCAGGCGCGATTACCGCGAAATGCTGCTGCGCGCCGACAAGGCGATGCGCAAGTACATCTCCGGTGTCATCCTCTATGAGGAAACCCTGTTTCAGCATGCCGTCGACGGCACGCCGCTGGTCGAAATCATCCGTGCCGCCGGCGCGATCCCCGGCATCAAGGTCGACGCCGGCGCCAAGCCGATGACCAATTTCCCGGCAGAGACGATCACCGAAGGCCTCGATGGCCTCGCGCAGCGGCTGGCGAAATATTACGAAGCCGGCGCGCGCTTTGCCAAATGGCGTGGCGTGATCGCCGTCTCCGATACCCTGCCGAGCCCGGGCGCCGTTCGTGCCAACGCTCATGCGCTCGCCCGTTATGCCGCCCTTTGCCAGGAAGCCGGCATCGTGCCGATCGTCGAGCCGGAGGTGCTGATGGATGGAGCGCCAGGCGACCATTCGATCGACCGCGCGGAGGAAGTGACGGAGTGGGCGCTGCGCACCACCTTCGAGGAACTGGCCGCCATGCGCGTCAGACTCGAAGGCATGATCCTGAAACCGAGCATGGTCATCGACGGCAAGAAGGCCCGCAAGGCTTCCGTCGCCGAGGTGGCCGAGCGCACGATAAGGGTGCTGAAACGCACGGTGCCTTCGGCCGTGCCTGGCATCGCTTTCCTTTCCGGCGGTCAGTCGACCGAAGAGGCGACGGCCCATCTTTCGGCGATGAACGCCACCCACGACCTGCCGTGGAAACTCACCTTTTCCTATGGCCGAGCCCTGCAGCAGGAGGCACTCAACGCCTGGCACGGCAAGGCCGACAACATCGGCGATGGCCAGCGTGCCTTCTCGCATCGCGCTGAGATGTGCAGCCTTGCGGCCAAGGGCACCTGGAAGAAGGATCTCGAGAAGGCCGCATAAGGCATGGTCGAGAGATGAGATCCGAGGGGCCGCAAGTCGGCCCCTCTTTGCTTCGGCTACATCCGCAGCAGGAATGCGTCGTCAACATCGCGGAGCGCCTGGACAGCAGGGCCAGCCAAGAGCTGGCTGCCCGTGCCGGATGGAACTTGTCACCGGAACAAGTTGGCGCCTTTGACGCGTGCGAACGCTGGCTTAAGTCTTGGCTTCACAGCCAACCGTAGAGAAAGCCGGTGCCATGACCTCCGCCGCCTCGCCACAATCCATCGCCTACGTCACTGTCGACGTCTTTACCGCTGAGCGTTTCGCCGGCAACCAACTCGCGGTCATCCCGGATGCCCGGGGCCTGAGCGACCAGCAGATGCAGGCGATCGCGACCGAGTTCGGCTACTCCGAAGTCACCTTCGTGCTGCCGCCGCGCGACCCCGCCAACACGGCGGAGGTCCGGATCTTCACGCCGACGATGGAAATTCCCTTTGCCGGTCACCCGAATGTCGGCACCGCCTTCGTGCTCGGCCGACAGAAGGAAATCTTCGGCCGTGTGCCCGGCGGCATCCTGCGCTTCGAGGAAAAGGCGGGGCTCGTCGAGGCAACATTGTCGCGGGAGAAGGGCGAGGTCATCGGTGCCCGCATCGTCGTTCCGCGCGGTCTGACGGCCGGCCCGGAAATCGACGCCGGGACGATCGCTGCCTGCGCATCGCTCACATCGGAAGCCATCAGCACGCGCATCCATACGCCTATCCGGCTTTCCGTCGGCCTGCCCTTCGCGGTCGCGGAAATCAGTGATATCGCGTCACTTTCGACGGCACGGCCGAATGTGACGGCCTTCCATGCAGCGAATGCGCGCTACAAGCCCGAGGAAGACAGCTTCAGCCTGTTCCTCTATGCACGATCGCTGCAAACGCCCTGGCAGATCCGGGCGCGCATGTTCGCACCGCTTGACAATGTCAACGAAGATCCCGCGACCGGCAGCGCCTCGGCCGCTCTTTCGGCCTATCTCGTCTCGCTGCTGCCGGATCAGGACATCGATGTCGAGATCGCGATCGAGCAGGGCGTGGAGATGGGCCGGCGGAGCCTCATCGGCGCTTCTGTCCGCAAACAAGGCGGCATCGTTCGCCAAGTCAGGCTTTCCGGCAATTGCGTCAGCGCGATGCGCGGTCTGATCGACCTGTAATGCTTTCCCGCGGCGACCGTTAGAGCATTTCACTGTTTCATTGAAACAGCGAATTGCCCCAACTGTTTGAAATTGCGCAATCCGGACGGAAAACCGTTTTACACTTTTCCTCGAATTGCTCTAGGCGGCCTCGCCGGGCTCCGGCAAAAGCTTGAGAATATCGGCGAACATATCCTGCCATTCGGCGTCGTCCATCTCGACGAAACCGAAGCCACGCAACAGGAAGACGCCCTCGGTGGCGAGGAAGGCGAGCCGCGCCCGGCGCCCCTCCTCCGTCGACAGGTCGATGCCATCGAGGCGAGCGCGGTACCAGGCGCGGTTCTTCGCCATATGCTCTTCCCGCTGCAGAAGTGCGGCCATCATGCCGGATGTGCGGGCATTGTCGGCCGTGTTCATTCGCGCAGTCACCGACGCATGGGCGCGCATCGCCTTGACCGGATCAGGATCGTCGCCGCCCTCGGCCGCAACCGCGGTGTCGAACTCGTTGAACCAACGCTCCATCATCGCGTCGATCAGACCGTCCTTGTTGCCAAAGCAATATTGCACGCCGCCCTTGGTGATGCCGGCCGCCTTGGCGACGGCATCGATCGTCAGGCCGGCAGCGCCGACGGCGTTCACGATCGCCTCCGCCGCATCCAGAACCTTGTTACGATCGATTGTTCGACGTCGTCCCATCTTGACTTCCTATTTCAAATCCATACGTACGTATTTAAATAATGACCCTGACGTTAACAAGACCTAGCCCCCAATTCCCTGTGGGTGGCCAATTGAGGTGTACTATGCATCCGCAAAATCGCTGGCTCGTTCTGGCCATCGTATCGAGCGCACTCCTTTTGATCGTCGTCGATATGACGGTGCTCTATACTGCCCTTCCCCGCCTGACCCATGACCTCGGCGCCAGCGCATCCGAGAAGCTCTGGATCGTCAACGCCTACGCCCTCGTCGTCGCCGGCCTTCTGCCCGGCCTCGGCACGCTCGGCGATCGGCTCGGGCACAAGAAGCCCTTCATCGTCGGTCTCGCGGTCTTCGGCGTCGCGTCGCTGATTGCCGCCTACGCGCCCACCCCTGCGATCCTGATCGGCGGGCGTGTGCTGCTTGCAGTCGGCGCCGCGCTGATGATGCCGGCAACGCTGTCGATCATCCGCCTCACCTTCACCGACGAGCGCGAGCGGGCGCTGGCGATCGGCGTCTGGGCCGCGATCGCCTCCGGTGGTGCCGCCATCGGACCGGTGCTTGGCGGCTTCCTGCTCGAATATTTCTGGTGGGGCTCGGTCTTCCTCATCAACGTGCCGATCGTCGCCATTGCCCTCCTGCTCGGCCTCGGCGTGCTGCCGAACACATCAGGCAATCCGAAACATCCGTGGGATGCACTCGGATCGTTCCAGATCATGGTCGGTCTCGTCGGTCTCGCCTATGCTGTCAAGGAAACCAGCAAGCGCGAACCATCGCTGGAAGCGGGCCTCGCCGCCGCCGTGATCGGTGCCATCGCGCTCATTCTTTTCGTGCGCCGCCAGCGCCGGAGCCCGCATCCGCTGATCGATTTCGGCCTCTTCCGCAATGCGGCGTTTTCCTCCGGCGTCGCTGCCGCGCTGGTCGCATCCGCCTCCATCGTCGGCATCGAGCTGGTCCTGAGCCAGCAGTTGCAGCTCGTGGATGGTCTTTCGCCGCTTCAGGCCGGCCTCTTCATTCTGCCAATCCCACTCGCGGCCTTCGTCGCCGGTCCGCTGACCGGCACCCTGCTGCCGCGTCTCGGCGCGGAAGTGGTGCTGCGCTCCGGCCTCATTCTCGCGGCCCTCGGTCTCGGCGGATACCTGCTGACCCATGAGGCCGGCGCGCTGACCCAGATCGTCACCCTCGTCGTCCTCGGCCTCGGCATCGGCGCCTCGATGACCGCCGCCTCCAGCGCCATCATGTTCAACGCCCCGCCGGAGCGGGCAGGCATGGCGGCATCGATCGAAGAGGTCTCCTTCGAGCTCGGCGGCGCGATCGGCATTGCCGTTCTCGGCACCGTCATGTCGGTCGTCTACACCGCCTTCCTCGTGCTGCCGGAGGGTGCAGCCATTTCACCGATGGCGCGCGACAGCCTCGACGAAGCCCTGCTTCTCGCCGAGAAACTGCCGGCGGATGTGGCTGGCGAACTGGTAACCCGCGCCCGGCTCGCCTTCGAGCAGGCCTTTACCGCAGTCGTGATCGTGGCGACGGCCATGCTCTTTGTCACCGGCGCGGCCATCTGGTGGTTGACGGGTGGCGGCAGCACTGCGCCGGCGGAATCCCGTCAGGCAAGCCACCACTGAAAGCAACCGCCGGCACCCTCCGGCGGTTAGCGCAACCCCGCCTCGCATTGCGCGATCGCCTCGACCATCGCCTGGAAGCGGACATGGTGGCGAACCGCGTCGAGGTCGGAATCCTGCTTGAACCAGAGCAGCTGGTAGCACGAACTCTGTGGCAGCAAGGTTTCGAGCAGGTCGAGCGCCGCGTCGGTATCGCCGAGGATGGAATAAACGCAGGCCGTATTGTACCGCGCGACCACGTCGTCGGGATCGATTGCCAGAGCGCGCGCCGCCCATTCCCGGGCGCGCTGGGCTTCGCCCATATGAGCGAGCGCCAACGCGCCGCGATGCGCGGGGCCGGAGTTTTCCGGATTGAGTTCCAGCGCCCGCTCTGCCCGAGATATCCCGATCCTTGCCCATTGCGCACGTTCGACGTCACGGCCGAGCGATTTATAGGCGCTCATGAGATGGATCGGCGACAGATAGTCGTCCGGCCGAATGTCAGCAGCGCGCTTGAAGAACTGGATCGCCGTTTCGAAGGCACCCTGCATAAACAGGAAACGGGCGTAATGGAAATTCGCCTCATAGAGGCCGGCATCGAGCGTCAACGCCCGCTCGAATTCGGCGACCGCCTCATCGTCCTGGCCGTCCTGGTGCAGCACTAGGCCGCGTGAGGCATGAGCCTCCGCAAGGTTCGGATCGATCTCCAGCGCTTTCGCGGTTGTGGAAAGGATGCTTTGCAGCGGGAATTCGTCCTCGTGCCAGTCGCGCAGCGCCGACTCGCAATCGGCGATGCCGGCATAGGCGCGGGCAAAGTCAGGGTCGAGCTCCACCGCCTTCAGGAACATGCGCCGCGCGAGCAGCAGATAGGAGCGGGTCCAGGCATGCGAAAACTGCCGGCCGCGCAGGTAGTAGGTATAAGCTTCGACGCTCGTGGTCGGGTCGCTCTCGATCGCTTGTCTCTCCGCCGGCAAAAGCTTGATCTTGAGCTGATCGACGATAGCGTGGGTGATCTCGTCCTGAATGGCGAAGATATCCGTCAGGTCGCGGTCGTAGCGGTCGGCCCAGAGATGGGTACCGGTCAAGGCATCAATGAGCTGGCCGGTGATGCGCACCCGCGAACCCGCCTTGCGCACGCTGCCCTCGAGGATGTAGCGGACGCCCAGTTCCTGGGCCACCTGCTTCACCTTCACCGACCGCCCCTTGTAGGTGAACACGGTGTTGCGGGCGACGACATGCAGCTTCGAGATCTTCGACAGATCGGTGATGATGTCTTCGGTGATGCCGTCGGAGAAATATTCCTGCTCGGGATCATGGCTCATGTTGGTGAACGGAAGCACGCCGACCGAGAGCCCGTAGCCGTCATCAAGCACGATGGGGCCGACCCCGCTTGGCGCCGCCGCAACTTTCGTCGGCGCACCGAGCGCCACCGAATAGACATGCACGCACGCGGCAATGTTCTTCAGCGTGTGCTCACCCTTGTCGATGAAGCCGATATCAAGGCGGGTGCCGACGTGATCGCGCACCGTGGCGGAAACGGCAACGCCGGATGGCTCCGCCAGCCCTTCGAGACGGGCGGCGACATTGACGCCATCGCCGAAGATATCTCCGTCCTCGACGATGATATCGCCGAGATGCACGCCGATGCGGAGTTCGATGCGCTTTAGCTGCGGCACACTTTCATTGCGGATCAGCATGCCGCGCTGAATATCGACGGCGCAGGCGACCGCATTCACCACGCTCGCAAATTCGACGAGAATGCCGTCGCCGGTCAGTTTGACGATGCGGCCCTTGTGGCGGTGGATCTTGGGATCGACGAGTTCATTCTTGTGTCGCTTCATCGCGGCGAGTGTGCCGGTCTCGTCAGCGCCGATCAGGCGGCTGTATCCCACGACATCGGCGGCGAGAATGGCAGCGAGACGGCGTTCCAAGAAACCCTCGAATTCACTTCCGGAGTGAAAGAGGTAATCTAGCGCGTTATTCCCCATCTGTCCTGCGCCCTTTTGTAGTTGTAGCGAATATACGTACAACCCAATAGCATCGCGCAATCGGCCCCGGAGTTTCCAAGGAAACGGGTAGTTAGAGGCAAGATGGCCCGGTTAAGGCCGGATCAGCACGGTCACCATCATCATGACGATGGCGAAGACCGCGATCTTCCAGAAGTCGCGGCGGCGGCGCAGGCCCGGGATCCCGAGTGGCCACAGAAGCTGGATAATCATTGCCAGGAGCAGGATAAGGGCGAGCGCCTTCTGCATATAGCCCTCGTCTTCCGGGAGGCTGCCTCAACCGGCAAAGCGTTCGCAACGCCGGCACACTTCGTCGCACGGAGCACCGCCTCCCCCAAGGACTAGCGATACGCTGCGCTTGGCAAAAAGGGCTAGTGTTTTCGCGGACGATTTGCAATGACCGGCGACCGCTTGTTTCGTTCAATCGTCTCCGGTCGAAGGAAACAGGCGGCAAATCAAGGCACTGTAATCAAAGCGCTGTAGAGAGAAACCGGCTGGCAATTCACCGGGCACCGCCCTAACTTGCTGACGGCAGAACGAATTTCGGATGGATGATGAGAAATAACCTGCTCCCGGTCGCCGCCCTCCTGCTCGGCACCTTGTTTCTCTTTCTGGGCAATGGTCTTCAGGGACTGCTTCTTCCCGTTCGCGGTACTGCTGAGGGATACCCGACCACCATCCTCGGTCTGATCGGTACGTCCTGGGCGGCCGGCTTCGTCCTCGGGTGCTTCTTCGCCCCGAATGTCGTCAAGCGCATCGGCCATGTGCGCGCCTTCAGCGTCTTCGCCTCTCTCATCGCCATCGTCGCGCTGTTGACCGGCATCATGATCGATCCGACCTGGTGGCTGATCCTGCGCGCGCTCACCGGCTTCTCCACCGCCGGCACGTCGATGATCATCGAAAGCTGGCTGAACGAGCGCGCCACCAATGAGAGCCGCGGCGTCATCTTCTCGCTCTATATCGCCATCACGCTTTTCGGCGTCGTCGGCGGCCAGATGATGATCCCCTTTGGCGACACCTCGACCAGCATCTTCTTCATGATCTGCGGCATCCTCTATTGTGTCGCCATGCTGCCGACCTTGATGTCCAAGGCCGCCTCGCCGCAACCGCTGAAGAAGGTCAGCCTCGACCTGCGCGGCCTCTACCGGAACTCGCCGGTTTCGTTCCTCGGCATCCTGCTCGTCGGCATCGCCAATGGCGCCTTCGGCACGCTTGGCGCCGTCTTCGGGCGACAGGCCGGCCTTTCCGACAGTACCGTCGCGGCCATGATGAGCGTGGCGATCTTCGCGGGCGCGGTGATGCAGCTTCCGGCAGGCCGCCTCTCCGACCGCATCGACCGTCGCTATGTCCTGGCCGCCCTTGCCGGTGTCGGCGCCGTCGCCGGCCTGCTCATCTTCCTGATCGAGCCGAGCCAGGTCTGGATCGTGCTGACGCTGATCGCAATCTATGGCGCCGCCGCCAACGCGCTCTATCCGATCGCCGTTTCCCACGCCAACGACTTCGCAACCGCCGAAGACTTCGTGAAGGTCTCCGGTGGCCTGCTGCTGCTCTATGGCATCGGCACGATCATCGGCCCGACGATCGGCGGTCCGGTCATGACGGCAACCGGTCCCTATGGGCTGTTCATGATTACCGCCTGCGCCCACATTTTGATCACAGCCTATGCCATCATCCGCAGCCGGATGCGCGCGCCCGTGCCGGTCGCCGACCGCGACGCCTTCTCGCCGGTCAATGCCGGTGCGCCGACGACACCGGAAAGCCTGCAGCTTTCGCCGCGCGCTGCCCCGTTCGAGGAAGCGCATAGCGAACCGGACAACAACCAGAAATGGGAGGATCAGACGGATGAGCCTGTTTGACGACGACCGACCACAAAAGAAGCTGGTGCACGAAATCGGCAGCGATCTTTCACTGCTTTCAGTCGATGAACTCACCCAGCGCATCGCCCTGTTGACGGAGGAAATCGCCCGGCTCGAAGCCGAGCGGACGCGCAAATCCGCGAGCCGCTCAGCCGCCGAAGGCCTGTTTCGCTGAGACCTTGCGGGAGCGGCCGCAGCGCAGCAAAACGAGGCGCGTTTAACGGCAAATTAAGCATTATCTGCGATTGTCAGGGCATCCGGAGCTTTCCGGTTTCAGACAATTTCTCCGACTGGCGAATGGGTCTGATTTTTCTCCCTGTTTTACCTTGAGAGCCGCTTTTCGCGGCTCTTTTTTTGTTTTGGCATAGCTTTCGCTAAAGAACTGTGGAGATTAACCCTTTCTTAAGAATACCCTTGCGCGAAATGCGCTATCGGATCATTCTTCGAGCATAGAGACGGCAAGGATTTATTTCCTATAACTGTCCACTACCTGACTGTCGTGATGCGTTTGAACCAGGGAAAACAGGTCATGTCCGAGAGAGGATTGAATACGGTCAGTTTCGCAGGACACGCAGCGTCCTCGGCACAATTCAAGACGCTCTATTCGGAAGGCATGGGTCTGGTCGAGGAAACGGCGACATATCTCGATGGTCCCGGCCGCGCCGCCTCGAAGGTTCTGCCGCGCATGGCGTCGGTGCTCTATGCAGCCGAGTCCATGCGGCTTACCACCCGCCTGATGCAGATGGCGTCGTGGCTGCTGCTGCAGCGCGCCGTCAACAACGGTGAGATGAGCCGTGACCAGGTGATGTCGGAAAAGAGCAAGGTGCGCCTCGACAGCTTCAACGTCGACAAGTCCGCTCCCGGCTGGGCCGAACTGCCGGAATCCTTCCGCGACCTTATCGAGCGCTCGCTGCGCCTGCAGAACCGCGTCGCCCTGCTCGACCGCGAAATCTACCGCCCGCACGAAGCCGCCGCCATCGTTCCGGACAACCAGAACGGCGTCAAGGCGCAGATCAAGCTGCTGCAGACGGCCTTCGGCACCAACTGATAGCTCTTCGCTTCAGCGTGCGGAAAACAGAACCCGGCCATCGCCGGGTTTTTTGTTTCTCGCGTCGCTGGTGTCACTATCGCGCGCGCCGCATCTTCGCCAGCAGAAGCAGCACCAGCACGCAACTAAGGAAACCAAGAGCCAGCGGCAGTCCCCGATGGCCAAGCCACTGCATGGCTAGTCCTGTCGCGGGCGACCCCACGATGCCGCCGAGACCCCACGCAACCGCGAAAGCCGCATTGCCGGCGATCAGGGCCTGGCCGGTGAAACGTTCGCCGAGCTGGATCAACGACATCGTGTAGATGCCGAACGAGACCCCGCCCCAGAGGAAGACGAGCGGCCAGACGAGCCAGGAATTGAAGGCCCATGGCAGCAGCAGGCACCCGACCAGCGAGACCAGCACACAGAACAACATCGCCCGCATCGAGCCCATCTGCTCGGCCATGCGCCCGAGAAATATCTGAAGCAGCGCATTGCCGGCGATGAAACAGGTAATGAGAGAGGCGATACGCTCCACGGTGCTTCCGAGCGTGGCACCATAGGTGGCAAGCATCGAAAGCAGGATCTGCTCGAAAGCGGCAGCGGTGAAAACCGCAAACAGAAGAAGAGGTGCCAGCGCCAGGAAGCCGCCGACGGAAGTTGCCTCGCCATCCTGCGGCATATCAGGCAGGCGCGGCACGACTGCGAGCAAGATCATGCCGCAGAGAAGGAAAGCCACGATGCCGATGAGGAAGGGCGACCAGCCCTCCGTGCCGACGAGGCCGAGCGACAGCGGACCGATGGCGAAGCCGCCCGAAACAATCGAAGAATAGAGCCCCATGATGCGGCCCCGGCGCGACGGCGGGGTGATCGTGATCAGCCAGGTTTCGCTGATCACGGAAAGCGGATTGGCAAAGAAGCCGAGCAGGAAACGCAGCGGCATCCAGGCCCAGAGCTCCTGGGTCCAGGCGATCGCGATCAGCGTTAGCGCGGCAAACAACGAGCAAAGAATAGCAAGCCACGCCGCGCCGAAGCGCCGAACCAGCGCCGGAATGAGGGGAGCGGAAACGATGAAACCCAGCGGCGTCATCGCCGCCGACAGGCCGATCAGTCCCGGTGTCGTTCCCTGCCGCTCCAGAATGAAGCTGAGCAGCGGATAGGTCAGCCCCTGGGCGACCGCGAACACCGTGACCGTTGCGATGGTGCCGGCGATCGCCGCCCAAAGGATTGGTTGTTCGCGCGGCAGGATCAGGTCGCGTAATTGACGACGCTGCGTCGCACGCAGAGACTCTTGGTCCGATATCATTTCGACACGCGCCTCATGCCTGCCAGAGATGTTTGGCGATTTCGATCTCGACCTGTCGCCTTGCGAGGCCGATATCGTCGATCAAATGCGGGTCGCTCCTCGAGACCCGTTTGAGGTCCCGGCGAAAACGGGCCCTCCTGTCCCAGGTCGCGATAACGCCTCTGAGCGTTGCGAGGCCGGCGCGCAAAGGCATCGGGTTTTCTTCGCGCACGCGTGCCTGATGCCGGAATAAAGGAATGGGAATGTGGTTCATGGCAGCCTCCATATCGGCCCGAAAGACCGACGAATTCTGCAGGACACGAACCGGGGCGTAATTAAGCGCGTCCAAAAAGTTCTCAAAAACCTCCAAACGAACTATAGATGCGCCCATGCAGGAAACGCGCTTCGCCTTTGGTCCCTTCGTACTTGATCCGGGTGCGGGAACGCTCCTCCGGGACGATGATCCTGTCGCGATCGGCTACCGTGGACTGAGGCTGCTTGCGGCGCTCGTCGGGCGGCCCGGCGAAATCCTGGGCAAAGCCGAACTGATGGATGCGGCCTGGCCGGAAACGGCTGTCGAGGAAGGCAATCTGACCGTCCAGATCGCGCAGCTCAGAAAGCTGCTTGGCCCCGCCGCCGATGGTGGCGAGTGGATCTCGACGATCCCGCGCGTCGGCTATCGCTTCACGGGAAGTTCGAGGACGCTCGGTGCGGCAAAGCGGCGCCTCCCCCTGCCGGACAAGCCGTCGGTCGCCGTTCTGCCCTTCGTCAACGTCAGCAACGATCCCGAGCAGGAGCCCTTCACGGATGGGCTGACCGAGGACCTGATCACCGACCTTTCGAGGATCCCCGGCCTGTTCGTCATCGCGCGGAACTCGTCCTTCGTCTACAAGGGCAAGGCGGTGGATGTGCGCGCGATCGCGGAAGACCTTGGCGTGCGTTACCTGCTGGAAGGCAGCGCCAGGCGCGCAGCGGGACGCGTGCGTATCAATGCCCAACTGGTCGACGCACTGAGCGCCGACCATCTCTGGGCGGAGCGCTTCGATCGCAGCCTGGAAGACATCTTCGCCGTTCAGGACGAGGTTACGGCCAAGATCGTGGAAGCGTTGCTCGGACAATTGCGCCCGCCGCCGCTGCCACGCAACCGGCCCGGCAACATCGAGGCCTACGATCTCTGCGTGCGCGCCCGCAGGTTGATGGATGATACGCCGCAGGCCGCCCAGGAAGCGCACCTGATGCTGACGCGTGCGGTTTCGCTCGACCCCGATTATGCCGAAGCCTACCGCTGGCTGGCGATGAACCAATGGATGGGACGGGTGCACTCCGGCGGACCGACGGAGGCCGCCCGCAGCCTTGCCCTGGAGCTCGCGCGCAAAGCCGTCACGATCGACCCAAACGATGCCGGCAGCCGCTGGATCCTGGCCTACCTGCTCGCATATGAGCGCAGCTTTACCGAGGCGGAGGCGGAATTCGCCAAGGCGATCGAACTCGACCCGAACGAGGCCGACACCTGGGCGGCGTTGTCCGACATCGACGTTCTCGCCGGGCGGGTCGAAGAGAGCCTCGCGCATATCCGCAAGGCGTTCCGGCTGAACCCGTTTCCGGCAAGCTGGTACTATCTGACGCTCGGCCAGGCGCAATATGCGGCCGGCGATTACGAGGCCGCTGTCGAGACGCTGCGCAGGGACGAGACCTATCGCACGAGCTCACGCCGGTTCCTGGCGGCAAGCCTCGCCCAGCTGTGCCGCCTCGACGAGGCGCATACGGAAGCGGACCTGTTTCTCGTCGCCAACCCCGGCTTCACGATCCGCCACTGGGCGGCGACCGAGCCGTTCCGTAACGACGCCATGCTTGCGCATTTCGTCGACGGCTTTCGCAAGGCCGGCCTTCCCGAGTGACGGGCGAGCCGGCGGCATCCTGATCGGCCAACAAAAAGCCCGGCGCGATGGCCGGGCTTTAAGAATGCCGAGAGGCGTTCGATTAGAGGCCGAGGCCTTCGAAGCGCTTCTTGAACTTGGAGACGCGACCGCCGCGGTCCATGAGCTGCTGGTTGCCGCCCGTCCAGGCCGGATGCGACTTGGGGTCGATTTCCAGGTTCATGGTGGCGCCTTCAGAACCCCAGGTCGAGCGGGTTTCGTATTCGGTGCCGTCAGTCATGACTACCTTGATGACGTGGTAATCGGGATGGATGTCTGCCTTCATAACGATCTTCCTAGAGTTCCAGGGTCCAATTGTCGCAAGGCATTGCGACTTCGAGACCGAACACGTAAATGAAGCCGCGGACCGGCTGAAGGGCCACGGCTTCCCAATTCGATGCCGTGCCTATACATCAAGGTCTGCGGGATAACAAGTGCCGCGCGGAAGACTCATGGGCAAAGCCTTTCCTCCGTGGTTGGCGAAAGGGGTCAAGTGTCCGAACGAGAAATCCAGGCGCCAGCGCGTAAATCCATCCGCCCGCTGGCCACGCTCCTACCTTATCTCGCCCGCTACCGCCATCTGGTCGTCGGCGCAAGTATCTCGCTGATCCTCGCCGCGGTCACGACGCTGGCGCTGCCGCTCGCCGTCAGGCGCATGGTCGACAACGG
The DNA here is from genome assembly GCF_058792075.1 of Ensifer sp. EB106-03-01-XG145. Taxonomy (NCBI): domain Bacteria; kingdom Pseudomonadati; phylum Pseudomonadota; class Alphaproteobacteria; order Hyphomicrobiales; family Rhizobiaceae; genus Ensifer; species Ensifer sp. EB106-03-01-XG145. The sequence continues at coordinate 146,057 of NZ_JBYTEC010000005.1, forward strand.
CTTCTCCAGTCCCGATTCCGGTTTCATCAACACCTACTTCTCGATGTTGATGATGCTCGCCATCGTGCTCGCTCTGGCAAGTGCGGCGCGCTACTACTTCGTCATCACACTCGGCGAGCGCATCGTCGCCGACCTCAGGCGCAACGTCTTCGATCGCGTCACCCGGCTTTCCGCCTCCTTCTTCGACGTCAACCAGTCCGGCGAGATCGTCTCGCGGCTGACGGCCGATACGACCCAGGTCAAGTCGGCGGTCGGCGCCACCGCCTCGGTGGCGCTGCGCAACCTGATCCTGTGTCTCGGCGCCATCGGCATGATGGTCTATACCAGCCCTAAGCTCTCGAGCCTGGTGCTGATCGCGATCCCGATCATCGTCTTCCCGCTTGTCGGCTTCGGCCGCTCCGTCCGCCGCCGATCGCGCGAGGCTCAGGACACACTCGCCAAGGCGTCCGCCTATGCCGGCGAGGCAATCGCCGCATCCCGCACCGTGCAGGCCTTCAATGGCGAGGCACTCGCCAACAACCATTTCGGATCCGCTGTAGAAGATGCCTATGGCGCTGCGCGCGCCGCGATCAAGGCGCGCTCGGTGCTCACTGCCTTCGCCATCACCATGGTTTTCGGCAGCGTCGTTGCGGTGTTGTGGTTCGGCGCGCATGATGTGCTGTCGGGCAATCTTTCCGCCGGCACCCTCAGCCAGTTCCTGCTCTACTCGGTCTTTGCCGCAGGCAGCCTCGGCTCGCTCTCCGAAGTCTGGGGCGAGCTCTCTCAGGCCGCCGGTGCCGCCGAACGGCTCAACGAACTGCTGACGGAGATCCCAGAGATCCAGGCGCCGGCAAACCCCGTCGCCATGCCCGCACCGGCCGACGGCGCCATCGCCTTCGACGACGTTTATTTCGCCTATCCGGCGCGACCCGACTACAAGAGCCTGAACGGCCTCAGCTTTGCGATCAAGCCAGGCGAGACTGTCGCCATCGTCGGCCCTTCCGGCGCCGGCAAGAGCACGGTCTTCTCCCTGCTCCTCCGCTTCTACGATCCCGCCAAGGGTGCTGTAACCGTCGACGGGCTCGATGTCCGCACGGTCGATCCGAAGGAACTGCGCGACCGGCTGGCGATCGTGCCGCAGGATGTCACCATCTTCGCCTCCTCGGTTCATGACAACATCGCCTTCGGCGTGCCTGGCGCGACCCGTGAGGCGGTGCGCGCTGCGGCCGTCGCCGCCCAGGCAGACGAGTTCATCAACCGCCTCGACAACGGCTACGACACGCTCGTCGGCGAACGCGGCATCACGCTATCCGGCGGCCAGCGGCAACGCATCGCCATTGCCCGCGCGATCCTGAGGAACGCACCGATCCTGCTCCTCGACGAGGCCACCTCGGCGCTCGATGCCGAAAGCGAGACGCTGGTGCAGAAAGCCCTCGATGGCCTGTTGCGCGAGCGCACGACGATCATCATCGCCCACCGGCTCGCAACGGTTCTGAAGGCGGACCGCATCCTGGTTATGGATCATGGCCGGATCGTCGAGGAGGGAACGCACGTCTCCCTCATCCGCCAGGGTGGCCTCTACGCCAAGCTTGCGCGGCTGCAGTTCGACCACGGCGCCGAGGCCCTGTTCGTCGCCACGAAAAACTGAGGCGTTGCGACGACGACCCTCCCGATTTCACACCTGGCAGTTGCCGGCTGAGAAGCGAGCCCTATTGTTATGGGGCCGGCCTGCCAAAGGCCGTTCTCTGCGGTTCGCAGACATGATCGGGAGGAAATTCGCATGGCATTTTCGCAACTGACCCGGCGCGCAACGCTGATGCTGGGCCTGATGGCGCTATCGGCGCTGCCCTTTAGCACCCCGGCCCTCGCCCAGGGCTTCCCGGACCGACCGATAACACTGGTCGTTCCCTTCGCCGCCGGCGGGTCGACCGACGTGGTCGCCCGCATCGTCGCGCAGAAAATGTCTGAAGACCTCGGCGAGCAGGTGATCGTCCAGAACGTCGCCGGCGCCGGCGGCAATCTCGGCGCGGCCAATGTCGCGCGCGCCGATGCGGACGGCTACACGATCCTGATGGGAACCGTCGCCACCCACGCGCTCAACCCGCTGATCCTCAAGACCAAGCCCTATGATCCGCAGAAGGACTTCGCTCCGATCTCGCTGCTGGTCATCGTGCCCAACGTGCTGGTCGTCAATCCGGAGCTTCCAGCCAAGAACGTCGAGGAACTGCTGGCGCTCTTGAAAGCCAAGCCCGACGAATACAGCTATGCCTCCTCCGGCAACGGCACGCCGCTGCATCTCTCCGGCGAGCTTTTCAAGAAAATGGCCGGCGTCAGCATGCAGCATATCCCTTACAAGGGCGCCGGTCCGGCGCTGAACGACGTCATCGGCAACCAGGTGCCGATCATGTTCGACAACCTGCCCTCGTCCTCCGGGCACATCAAGGCAGGCACGCTGAGGGCACTTGCCGTCACCACGGCGGAACGCGCGCCCTCCTTCCCCGATGTTCCGACGGTCGCTGAATCCGGCATCCCAGGCTATGAGACCTATACCTGGAACGCGCTCTTCGCCCCGGCGAACACGCCGCAGCCTGTGGTCGCCCGCCTCAACGAGGCAGCAAACAAGGCCCTGAAGGATCCCGCCGTCATCGAACGCATGAAGGAATTCAGCGCCAAGATCGTCGGCTCGACGCCGGAAGAGCTCAGTGCGCATGTGACGGCAGAACTGGCGAAGTGGACGCCGGTCGTCCGCGACGCCAACGTGCAGATGGATTGATCGTCAGCCGACTTGTCCAGACATTCGAAGCATTTGCCAAGTTTAGCTGCACGCTCCGCCGTCCCCTCTCCCCGCGTGCGGGGAGAGGGCTAGGGTGAGGGGCAGCCCAAAAGCGAGCGGCGGGAAGCGATCACACCCCAGCAGCACCCCGCCCCGCCACCCGGCCGGAAAAGATGCAACCGCCGAGGAAGGTGCCTTCGAGCGCATTGTAGCCATGCATGCCGCCGCCGCCGAAACCGGCGACTTCGCCGGCGGCATAGAGGCCCGGCACCGGCTCACCCGATTGTTCGAGCACCTGGCCCGAGAGGTTGGTCTGCAGGCCGCCCAGCGTCTTGCGGGTCAGGATATGCAGGCGAACGGCAATCAGCGGCCCGGCTTTCGGATCGAGCAGCCGGTGCGGCTTGGCAGTACGCAGCAGCCGATCGCCGCGATAGGCGCGGGCGCCGCGGATCGCGGTGACCTGCGCATCCTTGGAGAACGGGTTGGTGATCTCGCGATCGCGCGCCTCGATCTGTCGGCGTAGATGGTCGAGCGACAGCCGGTTCTCGCCCGTCAGTGCATTCATCGCCGGCACAAGGTCCTCGAGCCGGTCCCGGACGATGAAATCCTCACCCTTGTCCATGAAGGCCTGGACCGGCGCTGGCGGGTTCTTGCCGAGCCGCTTCAGGAGCAGAGAGATGCTCTTGCCGGTCAGATCCGGGTTCTGTTCCGAACCGGAAAGCGCAAACTCCTTCTTGATGATCGCCCGCGTCAGGATGAACCAGCTGTAGTCGTGACCACTGTCGCGGATCGCCTGCAATGTGCCGAGCGTATCGAAGCCCGGCATCGCTGGCGCGGAAAAACGGTTGCCGTCGGCGTCGCACCAGAAGGATGATGGGCCGGGCAGGATGCGGATGCCATGATCCGGCCAGATCGGGTCGAAGTTCCTGAGCCCCTCGGTGTAGTGCCACATGCGGTCTGAGTTGATGACCGAGCCGCGCGCCCGGCTGCTGATCTCCAGCATGCGTCCGTCGACGTGATGCGGCACGCCCGAGACCATGGTTGCCGGCGGTTGGCCAAGGCGCTTGCGCGGCCAATTGCGGCGAACGAGATCATGGTTGCCGCCGATACCGCCCGAGGTGACGACGATCGCACCCGCCGATATCTCGAAATCGCCGGAGACGTCGCGTGAACTGCGCTCGCCCCGCCCGACCGGATCCTCCTTCAGCAAGGCACCGCGGGCGCCCGTCACCGTTCCATCCGTGATGATGAGCTCATCGACCCGATGGCGGAATCGGAAGCGCACCAGACCGCGGCTTTCCGCCTCCCGCGTCAGCCGCACGAACGGATCGAGTACCGCTGGCCCCGTGCCCCAGGTGACATGGAAGCGCGGCACCGAATTGCCGTGGCCATGGGCAAGGCCGCCGCCGCGCTCGGCCCAGCCGACGACCGGAAACCAGCGCATGCCGAGGGAATGCAGCCAGCGGCGCTTTTCGCCTGCGGCAAAGTCGAGATAGGCTTCCGCCCAAAGCCGCGGCCAGTGGTCCTCCGGACGGTCGAACTGCGAAGACCCCAGCCAGTCCTGCCAGGCAAGCTCACGCGTGTCACGAATGCCCATGCGCCGCTGCTCGGGGCTATCGACGAAGAACAGACCGCCCAGCGACCAGAAAGCCTGACCGCCAAGGTTTTGTTCGCCTTCCTGATCGAGAACGATGACCTTGCGGCCAAGGGCGGCCGCTTCCGAGGCGGCAACCAGGCCGGCAAGGCCCGCACCGATGACCAATACATCGCAATCCACGAAATGCCCTCCCCTGCACCCCATACAGCGCCGCCATACGAATGGCTGCAGCAACTGTTACGCGTACGTCAAGGTCAATTCAAGGGTCGGGCGTTGGCCGCGGTATGTTTCGCGGCCGCGGCCTATTTTTCGGTCAGCTTGAGTTCGATGCGGCGGTTCTGGGCCCGGGCCTCCGGGGTCTCGCCCGGCGCAATCGGCTGATACTCACCGAAGCCGGCCGCGACCAGGCGATCGGCAGGCACCCCCTTCGAGATCAGAAATTTGACCACCGAGGTGGCACGCGCCGAGGAAAGTTCCCAGTTGTCCGCATAGCGGCCTGTTCCGGAAAGCTGGACATTATCGGTATGGCCGTCGACGCGCAGCACCCAGTTGATCTCCGCCGGAATCTCCTTGGCGAGATCAAGCAGCGCCGAGGCGAGCTTGCCCATCTCCGCCTGCCCCTCGGGATTGAGTTCGCTGCCGCCGGATGGGAACAGCACTTCCGACTGGAACACGAAGCGGTCGCCGACGATGCGGATGTTTTCGCGGTCGGAGAGGATTTCCCTCAAGCGTCCGAAGAAATCGGAGCGGTAGCGGTTGAGCTCCTGCACGCGCTGGGCAAGCGCCACGTTCAGGCGGCGGCCGAGGTCGGCGATCTTCGTCTGCGACGCCTGGTCCTTCGCCTCCGATGCCTGAAGCGCGACCTCGATGGCGGCGATCTGGTTGCGCAGCGCGGCGATCTGCTGGTTCAGGAGCTCGATCTGGCTCATCGCCCGGGCGCTGATCTCACGCTCGTTCTCAAGCTCCGAGCCGAGGCGCCCGATCTTCTGGTTGGCGACATCGGTACTGCCGGCGCCCTGATCGAGCAGCGCCTGCAGCCGCGAGCGCTCGCCTTCCGACTGGGACAGGGAAGCCTGGAGATTGGCGAGCGAATCCTCGAGATCCTGCTTGCCGCTCTTTTCGAGCGCCAAGAGCTGCGTGAGCTCGTTGATCTGGCTGTTCAGCCGGGTCAGCACTTCGTCCTTGCCGCTGATTTCGCGGCTCAGCAGAAACTGCCCGAGAACGAAGACGGTGAGCAGGAACATGATCGAAAGCAGGAGCGTCGACAGCGCGTCGACGAAGCCCGGCCAATAATCGATCGTGCGCTGCGTGCGGCCTTTGCGGGCGAGCGCCATGGATTACTCTCCTCCGGTCTCGTCCAACTGTCCGAGCTTGGCCGGCAATGACGACCTCTCGCTTGTCACGGCGATCCGCTCGCCTCCGATGCGCGACGACAATTTGTCGAGCGTCCTGCGCATCGCCTTGGCCTCTTCCTGCTGGGCTTCGATCCAGTCCCGGAGCATCTGCTGCTCGCCGCGCATATTTTTCACCAGGCCCTGGATACCCTCGGCAAGGCTTGCCATGGCGGCGGTCGTGCGCTGGCTCGAACCGCCCTCCTGGTTGAGGCGGACCAGCTGATCCGTAAGTTTTTTCAACTCCTCGACCGGCGCACCCGACGGCGCATCGAGCGCAGAAGTCAGCTCGGAGCCGACATCGGTCACGGAAGAAAGCCAGTTTTCAAGCTCGGTATAGAAACGGTTCTGGGCGCGGCCGGCCTGCAGATCGAGGAAGCCGAGGATCAGCGAACCGGAAAGACCGAACAGCGATGTCGAGAACGCCGTACCCATGCCGGTCAGCGGCGCCGACAGGCCGCTCTTCAAGGCCGCCAGAATGTCTTCGGTGGTTCCCGAACCGGCATCCAGCGATTGGATGACCGTGTTGATCGAGCCGATGGTGCCCAAAAGACCCCAGAAGGTGCCGAGCAGACCGAGAAACACGAGAAGGCCGGTCAGATAGCGCGAGATGTCGCGGGATTCATCGAGGCGGGTCGCAATCGAATCCAGAATGGAGCGCAGCGCCGTCGTCGAGATCGCCGTCTGACGGGCACCGATCAGTGCCCGCATCGGCGCCAGCAGCACCGGATCGCGGCCCACCTTGTCGGCACTGCCGGCGGCGCGAAAGGAGTTGAACCAGCGCACTTCGGGACGCAAGCCCAGCACATGGGTGAATACGAGCAGGATGCCGATCAGCAGCACCCCAAGGATCAAGCCGTTGAGGCCGGGGTTGGCCAGAAAGGCGTTGTGTGCCTGCCGAAAGAGGATTGCGCCCACGAAACCGACGATGATCAGGAAGACCACCATGGTCCAGAAATAGTGCATGGGGCTCGAAAGCTTGTGCGGATTATAGCCTTCTTCCATGCCTTCCCGACCGTTCCATCCGGACAGATGCAGTTTCGTCATGGGTGTAAGTATCTCCCGGTTTTTACTTGTCGGAACGGCGCGGCGCCGGCCCGGAGACTACTGCATAATTCCCGAAACCGAAATCGATTCAAGGACGAAATTCAGCCGTTCCCAAAGTGGGGCGACGGCCGCGACGCGCGTAGATAGGCACAGGCATGTGGCACTGTCGTGTTGCCCCATTCCGGATCAAGCGGAAAAACAAAGCCTCCGGCGGGTGAGCGCCGGAGGCCGAGCATAGGAATAGGGTCGCTGATTACTTCGTCGGCACCGGGCGGTGCACGACGTCGTTCAGCGCCTTGACGATATATTCGTTGCCGCAGACGACCGAACCGTCGTCGACCGGCTTGGCGCCGCCGTTGATATCGTGCGCCCAGCCGCCGGCTTCCCGGATGAGAAGCACGCCAGCCGCGATGTCCCAGGCGGCGAGGTCGCGTTCCCAGTAACCGTCGTAGCGGCCGGCGGCCACATAGGCGAGGTCAAGCGAGGCGGCACCCATGCGGCGGATACCGGCCACTTCGCCCATCACGTGGCGCAGTTCGATCAGGTACTTGCCGTGGTTGCCGCGGCCGAGATGCGGCGTGCCGGTGGCGATCACGGCATCGGAAAGATGCTTGCGCGAGGCGACACGCAGGCGACGGTCGTTGAGGAAGGCGCCACCGCCACGCTCGGCGGTGTAGAGTTCATCGGTCGCCGGGTTGAAGATGACGGCGCCGACGATCTCGCCCTGGCGCTCGAGTGCGATCGAAACGGCGAAGTGCGGGATACCGTGCAGGAAATTGGTGGTGCCATCGAGCGGGTCGACAATCCAGCGATGCGCGCCGTCGGTGCCGACGATCTCTTCACCTTCCTCGCCAAGGAAGCCGTAGGTCGGACGGGCCTTGAGGAGTTCCTCGCGGATGAGCTTTTCGGCCTTGCGGTCGGCCTGCGAAACATAGTCGCCCGGTCCCTTGAGCGAGACCTGCAGGTTCTGGACTTCGCCGAAATCGCGGGCCAACGACTTGCCGGCCTTGAAGGCGGCCTGAACCATGACATTGAGAAGTGCTGAACGGGCCATCTGGCGATCCCTTGATAACGAAGGCCGATCGAAAACAATCGATCGGACGTTGAACCTGCTTGACGGAACGCGGCCGCATTGCCGGCCCTACTTGCAAATTCCCTTGATCGGAACCGATCCAAGGAAGCAGGGCAAGCCGCAGATTGAGCTCCGTCGTCAAAAAACCGAGTGAATTCTCACTCCGCTCGCCGTCGCCGCCAACTGTCGCGGCACCACGAGCAAAACCGCGGCCTCAGAACCACAAATGGCCCGCAAGTTCAAGCGAAATAGCATTTCCGCCGAACGACCGCCAAAGATTCGACCGCGAGCGGCGCCGTTCAGCTCCGGCGATATTTGTTGGCGGCGCTGAGTGCCTGCTTCTGCTGCTCTTCGTTGAGACCGAGATAGAAGTCTTCGAGCGCGTCGTCTTTCAGACCGGCGCGACGCGAAAGCACATACCATTTCGCCGCCTCGACCGGATTGGGCCGGGTGCCGATGGCGTTGACGTAGAGATGCGAAAGCCGGTTCTGTGCAACCACGTTGCCGCCCTCGGCCGCCCGCCGCATCCAGCCGAAACCCTCTTCGAGATTACGCTCGCCGGCAATGCCCTCGATCATCCAGATCGCGATGTCGAGTTGAGCGGTGTCGTACCCCGCCCGCGCCGCGCGGATCAGCCATTCGCGCGCCCGCGTCCGCTTGCTTTCCTCGATGCCATCGACATTGACCAGGATCTGCGACAGCGCATATTGCGCATCCGCGATGCCCTGTTCGGCCGACTTTTCGTAATAGGGCATCGCCAGTTTCAAACCCTTGGGTCCGGGATTGTCGGCGACGAGCGTCTGGCCGTAGTTGAATTGCGCCGAGCCATTGCCGAGATCGGCCGCCTTCTTCATCAGCTCTTCGGATTTCTTCCGGTCGCGCTTGACGTAACGGCCCTCCATCAGGATCAGCGCGTATTTGAACATCGCGGCCGGATCGCCTTTTTCCGCGGCCTGACCGTACCAGAAGGCAGCCTGCTGGGGATTGCGCACGACGCCCAGTCCCTGCTGCAGGATCTCGGCGATCAGGGTCTGCGCCGCCGGGTCGCCAAGCTGCGCGCGCGGCAGCGCCAGATCCATCGCGGTCAGGTAGTAGCCGCGCTGGAACGCGCCATAGGCATCGTCGACCTTGCCGGTAAAGGGCTTTTCCGCTGGCAGTGCCGGCAATTCGGCACCCATGCGATCGAAAACAGTGACGCCGGACGATGGGACAGAGCCGTCGGCCGGCTTCTTATTGGGGCCGACAGCGGACTTGTCGTCTTTCTGGTCGGTCGGCGTCGCGCCCTCCGGCATCGCCGCCCCGTTGAAGGGCGTGATGCGGCCGCGCTTTTCGACGCCGGCGTCCTCGCCACTCTTCTGCTCCTGCGCATGCGCAGGCATAGCCAGGGCGACGGCCATGGCAACAAGGGAAAAACCTCGACTCAATCTGGAAGGCAGACGGCTCAACATCGAAACGTCTTAATCTTCAAACCGTGGCGCTTTTTCGTCAAGAAGTGCGTTGACCGCAGCAACGACGGAAGGCGCCTGGCCGGGTTCGCCGAAGACGGCAAGACGAAGCGCCACGAACTCAGCACCGGTCTCCGCCACCGCAAGTGCCGATTGCGGGTCCGTGCCGCCCATGACGATGCAGGGAATCTCGATCATCGACGCCCACCATTCGGCCAGCGCCAGGTTCTTCGGATGCGCCTCCGGCTTGATGTCGCCATCCGTCTTGCCGAAGAACACGTAGTCCGGGCGCACTTCGCCGATTTCCAGCGCGTGGTGACGGTCGGCCGCATTGCCCCCGCCGACGATCAGCTTCGGCGTGTGCTTCTCGACCGCCTCACCCAGCACTTCCGCATTGCCGGCAACGTGCAGGCCGTCGGCCTTGGCACGTCCGGCCACGCGGGAGTCACCCTCGATGAGCGCGGCGGCGCCGGCCTCCTGGATCACCGGCACCAGACGCTCGGCGTGCTTCTGGAACTCGGAGTCATCAAGTGCGTATTGCGGCACGATCACCGAGGCGACGTCGCCGCCCTTCAGGGCATCGGCGAGCACGTTTGCGCGTTCCGCCGCATCGGGCATGTCGGGCGCGATCAGCACCAGGCGGCAACGTTCTGTTGTCATATCAAGACATCCATTTCCGGCTGCATCCGCCAGGATGGCGAAACCAGCGCTCGATTTCATTTGGGAAAACCGATAGACGGAGACTGCAAAAGGATCAACCGCCCCCCATGCTTCCTGATCTCGACTTCTATCTTATCGCCATTCCGGCAGTTCTGCTCGTTGGCCTCAGCAAGGGTGGCATGGGGGAAGCGCTTTCGCTGATGGGCGTTCCGATCCTGTCGATGGCGGTGTCACCCGTCCAGGCGGCCGCTCTCCTTCTCCCGATCCTGATCGCGATGGATCTCGTCTCGCTTTGGATGTGGCGCAAGCACGGCGATCGCACCACCCTCTTCATGCTGTTGCCCGGCGCCATCGCCGGCATCTTCATCGGCTGGGCGACCTCGGCCTACGTCTCGCGGGACCTCCTTCGCCTGATAATCGGCCTGATCACCGTGCTCTTCGTGCTGCGATACGTCTACAATGTCTGGCGCACGCGCCTTGGCATCACCATCGCGCCGAAGAAGCAGCGGGCCGGTCCCGCAGCACTCTGGGGTTCCTTTGCCGGTTATGGCAGCTTCGTCGCCCATGCCGGGGGCCCGCCTTTCCAGATCTACGCGCTGCCGCTGCAGCTCGACCCGCGCGAATACACCGGCACCATCGTGCGCTTCTTCGCGATCCTGAATGCGGTGAAGCTCATCCCCTATTTCGCGCTCGGGCAACTGGATCTGAGCAACCTGAAAATCTCGGCGACGCTGTTTCCGCTCGCCATTGTCGCAACCATGTGCGGCGCCTGGATCGTTCGCCGCATGAAGCCGCAGATCTTCTACCCCTTCATGTATACCATGGCCTTCATCGCGGGCTCGAAACTGCTTTGGGACGGTATCAACAGCCTGGTCGCAGGCGGGTGAGCCGCGGACCCAAGTATTACGGAAATATTGCAAAGCAAAATTAGCATTTCGCATCGCACAAATTTCTTGCTGCTTCGCAAAATTTCGCCTAACGTCCGCGCATGACGATCGCGGACCCTTTCGATGCCATTGCGGACCCGAACCGGCGCCACCTGCTGGAGGAACTGCGGCGCGCGCCGAGAACCGTGAACGAACTGGCGGAGGGCCTGCCGATCAGCCGCCCGGCCGTATCGCAGCACCTGAAGGCCTTGCTGGATTGCAATCTGGTCTCGGTTTCGGCGAGCGGCACCCGGCGGATCTATGCGATCAACCGGCCGGGTTTCGACCGTCTCAATCTGTGGCTCGATCAGTTCTGGTCCTGAGCCCGGCGGCGCGAACGCTGCGCCCGAAAGAAACAGACCGGGCGTCAAGCCCGGTCCAAAATTCCGTATATTCCACTGTGGGGGGATTGGTTCTAAACCTTGTTGCGCCTACTCAGAGGGGAGATGGCGCCTCCCGATAGTCCTGGGAAATACCGTTGATAATCAGTGAGTCGAGGAACGAAGCCTTTCGATTTCGTCCTTGATGCGCAGCTTCCTCCGCTTGATGTCGTTGATCAGTTCGTCTTCCACCGACGGCTGATTCAATGCCGCATGGAGCTCCTGCTCCAGGACGCCATGTTTTTTCTCAAGCGTTGCAAGATGAGCCTCAACAGTCATTTGGCAGTCCCTTCCTTTTGCTTGCATCCGGCATGCGAATGCCGGATGTTCCATGGTTTGTAACCTTACTACTGTGCCATGCCATTTTTCATTTGTCGAAGGCGAAATGATGACGTCGGATAACTTCCCGTTACCGCCCAAGATGTGATAGAGCGACGCATGGAATTCCGGTTCGAGGAGGACTTCGCAACCGGGCTGATGGGGATCGCTTTGCATGCCGGACCAGGACCAGGCCGAACTCAGACTGACCGCCGCGCGGCTGAGGCAGGAACATGAAGACTACGACGCTGCCATCAACGCTATGATCGAGACCGGCTGCGACGCGCTGAGAATCCAGCGCATGAAGAAGAAGAAGCTGGCGATCAAGGACAAGATCAGCAAGATCGAAGACCAGATCATCCCCGACATCATCGCCTGAACGCGGAACAGGACAGACGTGATCGACACCACGACCCCACCCGTCGCCATCATCATGGGAAGCCAGTCGGACTGGGAGACGATGAAGAACGCCGCCGACACGCTCGACGCGCTCGACATTGCCTATGAGGCTCGCATCGTTTCCGCCCATCGCACGCCCGATCGGCTGGTCAATTTCGCCAAGGGCGCTCGCGACGAGGGCTTCAAGGTGATCATCGCCGGCGCCGGCGGCGCTGCCCATCTGCCGGGCATGTGCGCCTCAATGACGCCGCTGCCGGTCTTCGGCGTGCCGGTGCAGTCGAAGGCGCTTTCCGGCCAGGACAGCCTGCTCTCGATCGTGCAGATGCCCGCCGGCATCCCCGTCGGGACGCTGGCGATCGGCCGCGCCGGCGCCGTCAATGCCGCGTTGCTTGCTGCAGCCGTGCTCGCGCTCAGCGACGACGATCTCGCCGACAGGCTCGACGACTGGCGCGAACAGCAGACGATTTCGGTCGCCGAATACCCGGTGGACCAGGCATGACCACCATCGGCATTATCGGCGGCGGCCAGCTCGGCCGCATGCTGGCGATGGCAGCTGCCCGATTGAACTTCCGCACCGTGATCCTCGAGCCGCAGGTCGACTGTCCGGCGGCACAGGTGGCGAATGAGCAGATCATTGCTGCCTATGACGACGAAGCCGCGCTCAGCCAGCTCGCGACCGTGAGCGACATCATCACCTACGAATTCGAGAATGTGCCGGTCGCGGCCGCCGAACGGCTCGCCGCGAAACGACCTGTCTTCCCGCCGCCGAAGGCGCTGGAAGTCGCGCAGGACCGCCTCGTCGAAAAACGCTTCATCAATGACTGCGGCATTGCGACGGCGCGTTTTCACGCCGTCGACAGCCAGGCCGATCTCGAAGCAGCACTCGCCGATTTCGGCGGATCGGGCGTGCTCAAGACCCGTCGCCTTGGCTATGACGGCAAGGGACAGCGCGTGTTCCGCTCCGCAGCCGACAGTCCTGCCGGCGCCTTCGCGGAGCTGGGCGGCGTGCCCCTGATCCTGGAGAGCTTCGTACCCTTCGAACGGGAGATCTCGATCATCGCCGCCCGCTCCACAGATGGCACGGTCGCCTGCTTCGATCCGGCCGAGAACGTGCATCGCAACGGCATCCTCCACACCTCGACGGTACCGGCAGCAGTCGGCGACGGCACGGCGGACGCGGCCCGCAAGGCCGCCAAGGCGATCCTCGATGCACTTGGTTATGTCGGCGTCATCGGCGTCGAATTCTTCGTACTTGCCGACGGCAGCCTGATCGCCAACGAGATGGCGCCGCGCGTGCACAACTCCGGCCATTGGACGGAGGCGGCCTGCGTCGTCTCGCAGTTCGAGCAGCATATTCGTGCCGTCTCGGGATTGCCGCTCGGCAATCCCCGCCGCCATTCCGACTGCGTCATGCAGAACCTGATCGGCGACGACCTCAACGATGTCCCGGCATGGCTTGCCAAGGACGATGTTCTGGTGCACCTCTATGGCAAGACCGAAGCGCGCGCCGGCCGCAAAATGGGCCACGTCACACGGCTCGTCCGCGGCTGAAGACCGCAGAAATGCGGGGCAAGACGCCAAAATGGGGCGTCTTGTGGTTGACACCTTAGGGGGGACACGGTATGTGCCATCCCACCTTAAAGGAGCGCGCTGAACGGCGCGCTTTTGATTGTTAGAAGATACCGGGCGAATTTTCGTTCCCCGAAACCTGCGGATCAGGAAAATGAAGATCAAGAATTCGCTCAAGTCGCTGAAGACCCGTCACCGCGAAAACCGTCTGGTTCGTCGCAAGGGCCGCATCTACATCATCAACAAGTCGAACCCGCGCTTCAAGGCTCGTCAGGGCTGATCTAAGCCGGGTGGCAGACATCGCTTCGGCGATGTCCCAAAATTGATTATGAAGTTGATCCATGGCGGGCTAACATGCTCGCCATGCGAGTTTTTGTACCCCTGATTCTGGCGTGTTCCGCCCTGCTCGCCACCTCCATCGGAGCTGGCAGTTTCTCCTTCGCGGCGGAAGCATCGACCCAAACGGAATCGGCCAGCCTCACCACACCCAAGCAACGACTGGACGGCCTGTTCGCGGACCTCAAGAAGGAACGCGATGCCGACAAGGCGCGTGAACTCGCCAACCAGATCCGTGTGGAATGGCAGGATTCCGGCAGCGCCACCGTCAATCTCCTGATGCAGTGGGCCGACAAGGCCATCACCGACAACAAGCAGGCGGCGGCGCTCGACATCCTCGACCAGGTGATCACGCTTGCGCCCAACTATGTCGAAGGCTGGAACCGTCGCGCGACCCTGCATTACACGATGGGCAACTATCGGAAATCGATGTCGGACATCAACCGCGTGCTGACGATCGAGCCTCGTCATTTCGGCGCGCTTGCCGGCATGGCAGCGATCCTCGGCGCCTCCGGCAAGGACGAGCTCGCCATGCGGGCCTGGGAGCAGTTCCTGGACATCTATCCCGCCGATCGCAAGGCGCAGGAGCAACTGGGCGAGCTCGCCGAGAAGCTCGCCGGCAGCAAGACCTGAGCGAACGCGACACACTCGACTCTAGCCTTCAATGCCCCTCTGCACCAATGAAAGCACTCTTCTCGAAGTAGCGACAGCCGCTCGGCGTTTCATTGAGCCGATCTGGCTGGAATGGCACCGGGCTTGGGGTGGCGATCTCCCCGCGATCGCTTCACAATGGACCTGCGGCCGTTCGAGCCTGTTCCTGGCACGTGTCTTGATTGCCCAAGGCCTCGATGCCCATTGGGCCTCTGGAGCGCCGCAGAGTGCGCCTTCCGGGCCTGACATCGGCCCCTACGGCTTCTTCTGCGGGGAACGCTAGCAAAGCCATGCCTGGGTCGAATGCGGCGATTACATCGTCGACATCACCGCCGATCAGTTCGGCGCCCCTCCGGTGCTCGTTGTCGACAGCACGGACACCCGCTACAACAAGGGCGACCGGGATACCGCGCTGCCTGAGTTCGTGCTTGCCCGCCAGCGCGCCGTTGACGCCATCTGGCCACGATGGCAGTCGATGGGCTCCCCTGCCCCTGAAGCCTCTCCAACGCAGACGCCTTGACGGGCCTACGGACGCCGGAAGACAGATTGAGACAATGGTACCAGCCACATTCCTGCTCATTGGACTAGCGCTCGTCGGCATTGCCTACAGCCTCTGGCACGCGCGAGCCTTCACCCGGCGGTTTCCGAATGCCGGCGAACTGATCGACATCGGCGGTTATCGCATGAACAGCGTGCACCTGCCGGCAGGCGAGCAGGCCGATCTCCTGCCCGTCATCTTCATCCATGGCGCCAGTGGCAATCTGCTCGATCAGTTGCATGCCTTCGCCCCAGCCCTTGATGGCCGCGCCGAGATGCTGTTCGTCGATCGTCCGGGTCACGGCTACTCCGAGCGGGGCGGAGCGGAAAACGACCTTCCGGACGGCCAGGCGACGGCGATCGCAAAGCTGATGGAAAAGCGCGGCATCCGTCGCGCGGTCATCGTCGGCCATTCCTTCGGCGGCGCCATCGCTGCGAGCTTCGCCCTGCATCACCCGGAAAAGACGGCCGGCCTCATCCTGCTGGCGCCCGCGACGCACCCCTGGCCAGGCGGCATCGAATGGTACTATCGCCTCACGGCGCTCCCCCTCGTCGGCTGGCTCTTCGCCCATACGCTGGTGACGCCCCTGGGGCAGCGCCGCATCGAAGGCGGCACACACTCGATTTTTTCACCCAATCCGCGGCCCGACGACTACATCGACAAGACCGGCCCGCATCTGGTGCTGCGTCCGGCGACCTTCCGCAACAATGCGCGCGACATAGCCAATCTCCATGCCTATCTGACCGCGACGGCACCCCGCTACCGCGAGATCACGACACAGACCGTGATCATCACCGGCGATAGCGACGGCATCGTGCTGGCCGACATCCATTCCCGCGGGCTGGCGCGCGATATCCCCGGCGCGGAACTGCTGTGGATCGGCAATCTCGGCCACAAGCCCGACTATGTGGTCACGGACGTGGTCGTGGCTGCGCTCGAAAAGATGGCGGGCCAGCCGACGGATCTCGAGCAAATAAAAAGGCGGGCCGAAGCCCGCCTGATCATGTCGTCCGAAGCCATCGGCCAAGTCTGACCCGATTCGCACTTTGCCAAGGCTGCATCAGATGCCGCTCATGCCGTCCGAACCGATATAGGCGATGCGCAGCATGTTGGTGGCGCCAGGCGTACCCAAGGGCACGCCGGCAGAGATGATGACGCGTTCGCCGGGCTTGCCGAAGCCTTCGGCCGCAACGATGCGGCAGGCACGGTTGACCATATCGTCGAGGTCCGTCGCGTCCTCGGTGACGACGCAATGCAGGCCCCAGACGACCGAGAGACGGCGTGCCGTCTGGACGATCGGCGAGAGAGCGATGATCGGAACCTGTGGCCGTTCGCGGGCGGCGCGAAGACCGGTGGTGCCGGACGAGGTGTAGCAGACGATCGCGGCAAGACGGAGCGTCTCGGCGATCTGGTGGGCAGCGAGCGAAATCGCGTCGGCACCGGTTGCCTCCGGCGGCGTGCGCTGCGCGTAGATGATGCTGGAATAGTGCGGGTCGCGCTCGACGTTGCTGGCGATCGACGCCATGGTCGACACGGCCTCCACCGGATACTCGCCCGAGGCCGATTCTGCCGACAGCATGACGGCATCGGCGCCTTCGAAGACGGCCGTCGCAACGTCGGAAACTTCGGCGCGCGTCGGAACGGGTGCGGAGATCATCGATTCCAGCATCTGCGTGGCAACAACCACCGGCTTGCCAGCGCGGCGACATGCGCGCGTCAGCTGCTTCTGCAGGCCCGGCACCGATTCCAGCGGCATTTCGACGCCGAGGTCGCCGCGCGCGACCATCAGCGCGTCCGAAAGCTCGATGATCTCATCAATGCGGTCGAGTGCCTGCGGCTTCTCGATCTTCGACATCAGGCCGACGCGGCCGCGGGCGATCTTGCGGACTTCGGCCAGGTCTTCCGGCCGCTGCACGAAGGAGAGCGCCACCCAGTCGATCTCGCCGGTGGCGAGAACGGCGTCGAGGTCAGCGCGGTCCTTGTCGGTCAGAACACCGACCGCGAGCAGCGTGTCCGGCAGGCTGACGCCCTTGCGGTCCGAAATCTTCGTTCCCGCGACGACCGTGGCCACGATGCTCTTGCCGTCGGTCTTCTCAGCGCGCAGATGCAGCTTGCCGTCGTCGATCAACAGGCGATGGCCGGGCTTGACCGCTTCGAGGATTTCCGGGTGCGGCAGGTAGACGCGCGTGTTGTCGCCGGGCACGTCCTTGTTGTCGAGCGTGAAGGTCTGGCCGACCTTGAGATCCACCTTGCCTTCTGCGAACTTGCCGACGCGCAGCTTCGGGCCCTGAAGATCGGCGAGAATGCCGATCGGCCGACCACAGTGGCTTTCCACCGTGCGGATGCGCTGAACCAGCGTGCGCATCACGTCGTGGCTCGCATGGCTCATGTTGATACGGAACAGATCAGCCCCGGCCTCGTGCAGCTTCTGGATCATCTGCTCATCGGAAGACGCCGGTCCGAGCGTGGCGAGGATTTTGACTTTTCTGTTCCGCTTCATCAATTCTGGCTTTCCTGCGTGCCGGGCGTTTCGGAGAGCTGAACCATCCAGCTCCCTTGCCGCCCCGTGTCGTATTCCTTGAATCCCATGCGCTGGAAGCCGCGGGCGAAGCAGTCCTGAACGCCCGCGATCTTGAACTCGTTCTCGGCGACGCACATGTTGACGTCACCGGTCCAGCGGCCGCCGCGGGCCGCATCTTCCGCGTAGAGATAATAGTATCGTGACTCAAGCTCGCCCTCGATCAGGGTCGCGCAGGTGGTGGCCGGAACCTGCCACCAGCCCTCCGTTACCCAGCCTTCCTTGGCCCGGTAACCGATCGCCACGCCGACGAGATTTTGCGTGCCGTTGCAGACGCGAAAATCGGCGCGCGCTTCATCGGCAAAGAGAAATGAGCTTGAGGTTGCCAGGAAAAACAGGAGGATACCTCCCAGTGTCGTCAGCCCCGGCTTCGCTTTGGAAAAAGGATTTCTGGACACGGTTTCCGATGGAACTCCGTTTTGATTTGCGTGGCACTTTCTTGCGACGGCCAGCCCCGAAAGTCAACGTAACTCTAATCGATTACAATCGGCAAATTGCGTTCAAATTGCGCTAAACAGTTGCGCGTTTCTTGCGATTGACGCGCGTGCGTGCGATCAGCGAGGACGAGGCTAGACAAGAGACTGGACCGGCATGCAACACTATTCTCCCTATGAGATTATCGAAGCCAAGCCTGCAACCGGGCTCGTTTTGCTTGCCGACCACGCGATGAACCGGTTACCGGCCGAGTACGGCAGTCTCGGCCTGCCCGCCTCGGCGTTCGAGCGACATATCGCCTATGACATCGGCGTCGAGGCACTGGTGCGGCAGCTCTCGCGAATACTCGATGCGCCGGCCGTGCTCGGTTGCTTCTCCCGCCTGCTGATCGATCCCAATCGCGGCGAGGACGACCCGACGCTGGTCATGAAGATCTCCGACGGCGCGATCGTGCCCGGCAACCACCCAATCAGCGCAGAGGAATGGGAGAACCGGCTGAACCGGTTCCACCGCCCCTATCATCGCGCCGTTTCCGAGACGATCGGCCGAAGCGCCGAGGCGCATGGCGCGGCACCGCTGGTCATTTCGATCCACTCCTACACACCGGCCTGGAAGGGTGTGGCCCGCCCCTGGCACGCTGCCGTCCTCTGGGACAACGATCCGCGCGCCGTCCTGCCGCTGATCGCGAAACTAGAGGCGTCGGGCGATATCGTCGTCGGCAACAACGAACCCTATGACGGTGCGCTGCGCGGGGATACCATGTTCCGGCACTGCATGATGCCGGGCATTCCCCACGCCCTGATCGAGGTGCGCCAGGACCTGATCGCCGACGAGACGGGCGTTGCTGGCTGGGCCGAGCGGCTGGCGCCAATCCTTGCGGGTCTCAACGCCATGACCGAATTGCATCGCTACGAGCGCCACGCCTCCCGCACCGGCGCCTATTAGAGCTTGGGTCCGGAAGTACGCAGTAACCGAAGAGGATCAACGTCCATGACCGAACTGACCCCGGAGCAGCAGACGGCATTCGAGGCAGCCGCCTTTCGCCGTCTCGTCACCCATCTGCGCGAACGCGCCGATGTCCAGAACATCGACCTGATGAACCTCGCCGGCTTCTGCCGCAATTGTCTTTCCAACTGGTACCGAGAAGCCGCCGAAGAGGCAGGCGTTGCTCTCGCCAAGGAGGAATCTCGCGAGATCATCTACGGCATGCCCTATGAGGAATGGCGCGAGCGCCATCAAAGGGAAGCGACCGCCGAGCAGAAGGCAGCCTTCGAGATCAACAGGCCGAAGGAATAAGGGCGTTTCGGCGGCGCTTGCCACGGAATTGACCGCGTTGTTGCGCATTGACCCTTGACCTTGGCGGCCGTTTTCGGCACGTCACGGCACCCACGAAATTCAATTCCCCGTATCAAGGAGAAGACCATGTCGGATGCTCACGGCGTCGCACGCGATCAGCTTCGCGCTTTCATCGAGCGGATCGAACGCCTGGAAGAAGAAAAGAAGACCATCGCGGACGACATCAAGGACGTCTACGGCGAAGCCAAGTCCATGGGCTTCGACACCAAGATCCTGCGCAAGGTCATCTCGATCCGCAAGCAGGACCACGACGAGCGCATGGAACAGGAAGCGATCCTCGACACCTACCTCCAGGCGCTCGGCATGGTGCCGGCAGCCGCCGAAGAATAAGCAGGCTTGCAGGGCCGCCGACAGGCGGCCTCGTCCGGACAGCGATAGGGAGCAGGCTGCCCCCGACCCGACCAGAGACGACAGCACCCGAAAGCACGATACAGAATCAAAAAGCCCGCCGGTTCGGCGGGCTTTTTCGTGTCTGCTGTTCGGCCGAAGCTCAGTTCGTGCTGAACTTCTTCACTTCCATGAAGTTGACCGCATTGCCGCTGAAGCGGGCCGTGTCCACCGTGCCAGCGCCGTTCGAGAAGCCGGCGGCATAGACCGTGGTCGGTGCGGTGCGGAGCGACTTGCTGACGAAGCGCGGCGCCTTGACCGGCTTGGAAAGCGTCGCCACACGACCCGTCGTCAGCGCCCATTCGGAAATGATCTTCTGGGTCAGCTTCGGTTCGGTGCGGACCGACGAGCGGGTCGCTGCGTCGGCGTCGTTCTTCTTCGGTCGGCCGCCCTTTGCCGGCGCTTCGGCCTGCGTATCGAAGGCATCGTCGAAGAAAGCCGCACGGGCGTTCGTGTTCGATTGTGGCGCATAGGCCGCCATTTCGATCGGCTGTTGCGATACCGGCTCGCGCTGGGCCGGCGTCGGAGCAGCAAGCGCCACACGGGTCGCAGCCTCGGCGGCAACGTCACGCGGCGGCTCTGTGGACGCAACCACCGGGCGCTCCGCGAAGGATGGAACCACGACCTGCGCATCGGCAACGGCGGCAAGGGCCGCGTCACCCGCAGGTCGCATCGCCGGAACCGGAACGAAACCAAGCGCCTGCACATCCGCGGAAGGATCGGCCGAAGCGACAAGCGTATTCATGTCGCGACGGTCAAGCATCTGCGGCACCGGCACCTTCATCGAGCCGAGATCGGCGAATTCGCTCGGCATTTCCGTGGTCTGCGGCAGGGCAGCAGCAAGCGCATCCTGGGCCGCGTTCTTCTGCGGCGCCACCAGCGCAACAGCTACGCCGCCATCGGCCGGCGCATCCTTGAAGGCAGGACGAACGGCCGGAACCGGTGCATTGATGTTCTGTTCGGCTGTTGCAGTGGCAGCAGCTGTCGGTTCGGCAGCAACCGAGCCGGCGACACCTGGCAGCGCTTCTTGGGCTGCGGGAGCGGAAGCTGTCTGTACCTTGGCGGGCGCAGCGCCGCCTTCATCGTCAGCGCCCGGACCGGCCGCAATCGCCGAGGGTTCTTCATCCTCGTCGCCGCCACCGCCAAAGAGCATGGCGAACAAGTTGCCGCGACGCTTGCCGCTTGCGCTATCGCCAGGACCGGTTGCGCCGCCACCGGCGACTTCGATCGCCGAGGCACCGACGCGACGTTTGTAGTCGGCGACCGCCTGGTCATAGCCCGGAAGCGGCTTGCCGTCGGACGGCAGATGCATGGTCTTGCCATCAGGGAAGAGGCGTGCGAGTTCGGCGCGGCTCATGCGCGGCCAGGCGCGAACGCCGCCAACATCCATGTGAACGAAAGGCGAGCCGGAGGTCGGGTAATAGCCGACACCACCCACCTGGAACTTCACGCCGATTTCGCGCAGCGTCTTCAGCTTCACGTCGGGAAGGTAGAAGTCCATCGCCTTGCCGAGCATGTGCTGGCTCTTCTTGGCGACGCCCTTCGAGCGCGAACGCAGCATGCCGTTGGTTGCCGGCGAACGATAGGCCGAGACGACGTGGATATAATCGCGCGAACCGCTCTTCTGGTAGACTTCCCAGACGAGGTCGAGCAGGCGCGGGTCCATCTTGGTCGGTTCGTTGCGACGCCAGTCGCGAAGGAATCGGTTGATCTCCTGCAGGCCCTTGGTGTCGTAACGGCCATTGCGCTTGAAGGTGATCTGCGCCTTTTCCTGGGTATGAATGAAATAGAGTTTCAGTGTCCGGGTCTGGCCCGCGGCCTCTACGGGAGGCGCGAAACCTGGAGTCACGAGGGAAGCCGCAATAGCAACGGATGTAAGAACCTGCGGCACCTTACGGGTAAAGGCCGCGCAGACTCTCGCTAAGGAGCCGAGCGGCTTCTTAAAACCGAACAAATTTGGCATTCAATCCCCGTCCGACGGACAACCGTGCTTCGCTGTCTCAGATGACTGTCAAATAAGGTGACAGCATGGCAAATATGCCACAGTCGTCACCGCCCCTTATAATATAGTGAACACTTCACTAACAAGGTCTAAACGGCGGTGACTGAATAGCAGGGCTAATGAATTGTGAATGCGTCGATTTTATGCCGCCTCCCTCAATGGGTTCTCGGGATCGATGCCATAATCCTTCAGCTTGCGGTAGAGAGTAGACCGGCCGATGCCGAGCTTGCGAGCCACCTGGCTCATCTGTCCGCGGTAGAATTTCAGCGCAAAACGAATCAGTTCCTCTTCCACTTCGGCGAGCTTGCGGACGTCACCACCCTCGTCGACGCTGGCGATCGCGTTGTCCATCCGCGGGTCGTGCCCGGCATCGCCTTCCATCGATTTCGCCGCACTCGCGAAGTCCGGATAGACATTCGGCACCTGTTCCGCCGGCCCGCTTTCCCGTTCCGGACCGGCTTCGCCCCAGGAGAAGCCGGAGCGGTCGGAAACGACGTAGCCCGGGATCTGGGTGGCGATCTGCGGAAAATCCTTCACCGTCAGCTCGTTGCCTTCGGCAAGCACAACAGCCCGGAAGATCGCGTTTTCGAGCTGCCGGATGTTGCCTGGCCAGTCATAGGCAGTCAGCAGCGCCAAGGCGCCGCTCGAAATGGCGAGCGGTGTGTGCAGGCGCTGCTCGGCGGCAAAACGCTCGACGAAGGAACGCACCAGAACCGGGATGTCTTCCTTGCGCCGACGCAGCGCCGGGATGGTGATCGGGAAGACGTTGAGGCGGTAATAGAGGTCCTCGCGGAACCGGCCCTCGCGCACTTCGTTGATCAGGTCCTTGTTGGTGGCCGAGATCAGCCGCACATTGACCCGGTGCGGATGGCGCGCGCCGATCGTCTCGATCTCGCCCTGCTGCACGGCACGCAACAGCTTCACCTGGACTTCGAGCGGCAGGTCGCCGATCTCGTCGAGGAACAGGGTGCCGCCGTCGGCATCGACGAACTTGCCGGTGTGTTTTTCCGTCGCGCCGGTAAAGGCGCCCTTTTCGTGGCCGAAGAGAATGCTCTCGACCAGGTTATGCGGGATCGCGCCACAATTGACGGTGACGAAGGGCTTGCCGACCCGGTCGCTCGCCGACTGGATGGCGCGGGCCACCATTTCCTTGCCGACGCCGGACTCGCCTTCGAGCACGATCGGAATGTTGGACTGGGCGGCACGGCGCGCCAGGTCGATCACCCGGATCATCGCCGGGCTTGCCGAAACGATGTCCTCGAAGCCGACGGCGCCGCCGCGCGGACGGCGCGAGGTTTTGACCTTGCCGTCGCGGCTCGCCATCTTCAGCGCATTGCTGATCGCGACCGACAGCCGCTCCGGAGAGACGGGCTTCACCAGGAAGTCGAAGGCACCCGCCTGCATCGCGTGAACCACGGTTTCGATGCCGCCCTGGCCGGTCTGTACGATGACAGGCATATCGACGCCGCGCTCGGCCAGCGCTTCAAGGAAGCCGTGCCCGTTCATTTCCGGCATCAACAGGTCGAGCAGAATGACATTGATCATGCCGCCCTTGCGCTCCAGGAGCTCCAGACCGCTGCGGCCATTGTCGGCGAGATGCGCTACATGGCCGAGACGCTCGATCATGTTCGTCAACAACCGGCGCTGCACCGGATCGTCATCAATGACCAGAATATGTGATGTCACGGAAGCCTCCTGCTTTGGACACGCAGTACTATTTGGCCAACCTCATGTGCCAAATGACGTCAGGCATCTGTGCCATAAAGGGCTGAACATCATGTTTTGAGAAATGCTTGCATTTTATCCATTGCCGGCGATAGCAATGGAACCCATATCGCTTGCCTTCTTCCTGTCACGAACGAGAGAAATCCGACGATGACCTTCCGCCCCTTCGCTCCCGAGCAATCCGCTGTCCGCGCCGCCGCCGGGCAATCCCATGGCGCTACCGCGGATCTCGGCGACCTGCCCTCCTGGCGGCTCGAAGATCTCTATCCGTCGGCCGCATCGGATGCCTTTCGCAACGACCTGAAAAAGGCCGAGACCGAAGCGACCGCCTTCGAAACCAAGTGGAAGGGCAAGCTGGCCGAGGCCGCGACGAAGCGTGGTGACGACGGCATCGGCGCCGCCGTCCGGGAGTTCGAAGCGCTCGAAGATGTCATGGGCCGCATCGCTTCCTTTGCCGGCCTCACCTATTTCTCGGACACGTCCAAGCCCGAGAACGGCAAGCTTTATGGCGACGTACAGTCGAAGCTCACCGACATGTCGGCGCATTTGCTGTTCTTCTCGCTGGAGCTCAATCGGATCGATGACGCGATCCTCGACAAGGCGCTGGAAAACGATGCGCTTGCCGCGCACTACAGGCCCTGGCTGACCGACCTGCGCATGGACAAGCCCTATCAGCTCGACGACAAGCTGGAGCAGCTTTTCCTGGAAAAATCGATGACGGGTGCTGCCGCCTTCAACCGGCTGTTCGACGAGACGATGACGAGCCTCACCTTCAGCGTCGATGGCGAAGCCCTGCCGCTGGAAGTCGCCCTGAACCTGTTGCAGGATCCGGCGACAGAGGTCCGCCAGAAGGCGGCGATGGCGCTTGCCGAAACCTTCAAGGCCAATATCCGCACCTTCACGCTGATCACCAACACGTTGGCCAAGGACAAGGAAATCTCCGACCGCTGGCGCGGTTTTCAGGACATCGCCGACAGCCGCCATCTGGCGAACCGCGTCGAGCGCGAAGTTGTCGATGCGCTGGCCGAAGCCGTCAAATCCGCCTATCCGCGCCTGTCGCATCGCTACTACACGATGAAGGCAAAATGGCTCGGCATGCAGGAGATGGATTTCTGGGATCGCAATGCGCCGTTGCCGGAAACGCCGAACGCGCTGATTTCCTGGAACGAAGCCAAGGACACGGTTCTCTCCGCCTACAATGCCTTCGATCCGGAAATGGCCGCGATCGCCCGCCGCTTCTTCGACGAGAGCTGGATCGACGCGCCGGTGCGGCCGGGCAAGGCACCCGGCGCCTTCGCCCATCCGACGGTACCATCCGCGCACCCCTACGTGCTCGTCAATTACATGGGCAAGCCGCGCGACGTCATGACGCTTGCACACGAACTCGGCCACGGCGTGCACCAGGTGCTGGCCGGGGGACAGGGCGCGCTGATGGCGTCTACTCCGCTGACCCTGGCTGAAACCGCGTCCGTGTTCGGCGAGATGCTGACCTTCCGCGCGCTGCTCGACCGGACGAAGGACAAGCGCGAGCGCAAGGCCATGCTTTCCCAGAAGGTCGAGGACATGATCAACACGGTCGTGCGCCAGATCGCCTTCTACGAGTTCGAGCGCAAGGTCCACACTGCCCGCAAGGAAGGCGAACTGACGGCTGACGACATCGGCAAGCTGTGGCTGTCGGTGCAGAACGAGAGCCTCGGGCCGGCGATCCGAATCTCCGAAGGCTACGAGACCTATTGGGCCTATATCCCCCACTTCGTCCACTCGCCTTTCTACGTCTACGCCTATGCCTTCGGCGACTGCCTGGTGAACTCGCTCTACGCCGTCTACCAGAACGCCGAAAAAGGCTTCCAGGAGAAGTACTTCGAACTGTTGAAGGCCGGCGGCACCAAGCACCATTCCGAGTTGCTCGCGCCCTTTGGCCTCGATGCCACCGATCCGTCGTTCTGGGCACAGGGACTGTCGATGATCGAAGGGCTCATCGACGAACTCGAGGCGCTTGATAAGGCCTGATCCGGGCACAGGTCCGGATCACGGCGCGATCGACAAGACGACTTTATGAGCGACACCGCACCCTATGTGCTGTTCCGGGACGACAGCGAAAACCGCACCACGGTTTTCGCTGAGCCTTCGCGCATCGTCACCGCGCGCACGAAAGCCGAATTCACCCGCGGCCTTGCCGAGCTCGAGCGCGCCCACAAGGCGGGCAAGTGGCTCGCCGGCTTCATGTCCTACGAGGCCGGCCACCTCTTCGAGCAGAAACTCGCAAGGTTTGCCGAGGAGGGCCGCGAAACGCCGTTGATGTCCTTCGGCATCTTCGACGCGCCCTCGGAAGACCATCCCCTCGCCGAGCCGCAGCGCCGGACCGAGAACGAACCCTTCCTCGCTGAGCCACGCGCCGGCTGGGACTTCGGCACCTACCGCGAGCGCTTCGATCGTCTGCACCAGCATCTGCGCCAGGGTGATTGCTACCAGGCCAACCTGACGATGCCGATCCGTGCCCGCTGGTCTGGCGATCCGCGCGCCGCCTTCTGGTCGCTGATCGACCGCCAGCCGGTGAAATACGGGGCGCTGGTTGCGCTTGACGGGCCGGTCCTCCTGTCGCGTTCGCCGGAACTCTTCTTCCGCGTCGATGCGGACGGCTGGATCGAGACGCACCCGATGAAGGGTACGGCCAAGCGCGGCGCCTCTGCGGCCGAAGACGCCCAGATCATCGCGACCATGCGCGCCGACGAAAAGACCCAGGCTGAAAACCGGATGATCGTCGATCTCCTGCGCAACGACATCTCGCGTATCACCGAAGTCGGCACGCTGAGCGTCCCCAAGCTCTTCGAGATCGAGACCTACCCGACCGTGCACCAGATGGTGAGCCATGTCCGGGCAAAGCTCCTGCCCGAGATCGGTATCGAGGACATCTTCGCCGCCCTGTTCCCCTGCGGCTCGATCACCGGCGCGCCGAAGATGCGGGCCATGGAAATCCTGCACGATCTGGAAGACGGACCGCGCGACGCCTATTGCGGCGCCATCGGCTTCATCGCCCCGAGCGGGATCATGCGCTTCAGCGTCGCCATCCGCACGATTTCGCTTTTCCCCAACGGCGAGGCTATCTTCAATGTCGGCGGCGGCATCGTCTTCGACAGCAACGCCCGGTCCGAATATGACGAATGCCTGCTGAAGGCCCGCTTCGCCATTGGCGACGACAAGATCGCGCTGGGCGATGACGAGATCGCACGATGACGGACTTCTCGCTGATCGAAACGCTGCGCTACGAGCCCGAAAACGGCTTCGTCCGATCGCGCCTGCATTTGGCGCGGCTGAAGCGATCGGCGCGACGTCTCGGCATTCCAGGAGCGGAAGGCGCAGAAGCGGCCCTGTTGGCAGCGGTGGAGAGCGGCCACGACAAGCTCGTACTCCGCGTGCGGCTCGAGCTTTTCCCCGACGGACGCATCGAGGTAAAGGCCGCACCGTTCGTACCGTTGTCGGACGATACGATCTGGCGGGTGCGGATCGCCGCCACCCGGCTCAACTCGCGTGATCCGCTGCTGCGCTACAAGACCAGCCGCCGGGCGGCCTATGAAACGGCCCGTGGCGAGTTCGCAGCAAGCGAGGCTGACGAGGTTCTTCTGCTCAACGAGAAGGGCGAGGTCTGCGAAGGCACGATCACCTCGGTTTTCCTCGACGACGGTAGCGGTGTCCTGAAGACACCGCCGATCGCCTGCGGCCTGCTCGCCGGTGTGCTTCGTACCGAACTCATCTGCCAACGACGCGCGCGGGTAGCGCGCCTTTCGCCGGCGGATCTCACAAGCGGAACGGTCTATGTCGGCAATTCGCTACGCGGTATGATCCGGGTGAGACTCCTGGTCTGAACCGGGAAGCGTGTAGCGTCTGACACGATCCCGCCCATCGCGCTTGGCGAGGTAGAGCGCCTGGTCGGCGCGCGCATAGAGATCGCTGACGGAATCGCCATCACGATATTCCGCAAGCCCGACCGAACAGGTGTAGAAGAACTCCGGAATATTCTCGAGCGGCCGGGAGCTTCTGACCCTTTCGAGCAGACGGTCGAGAATGCGATTGCCTTCGCTGATGGTGGTATCAGGCAGGATGAGCATGAATTCCTCACCGCCGATCCGGCCGAAGCAATCCGAGCGGCGCACGAATTCCTGCATTTGACGCGCGAAGTCGAGCAGAACCTCGTCGCCGCGCTGGTGCCCGTGGCGGTCGTTGATCGCCTTGAAATAATCGATGTCGATGATCGCGACGCAACCCCACATATGCGGATTTTCGGCACAATTGGCGATGAATTCAGTCAACCGCCCCATCGTGTAGCGACGGTTGGGCACACTGGTCAGCTCGTCGACCTGGGCCGCCCGAAGCGCGAAATCGCGGTCCTGCCGGAGCTCGCGCTCGCCCGCATGGATAGTGGTGACATCGACGGCAATGCAAAGCATATAGCCGTCGGAATCCACCGTCTCCGTCATCCACAGCCAGCGGCCGTCATGCAAGTCGGTTTCCATGGCACGAAAAGGCACTTTGCCGCGCCGGTGAGCCGTCGAGGCAATCCAGGCGTTGACGTCGTCGGTTTTCAGGACGGTCCCCTGACCGGCCGCGTAGTTGCGGCGCATGATCTCCGCCCAGGTCGGGCTCTCGTCTGGACCGACGTGATAGGCCGCGCGAAATGCCGTGTTGGCAAACCGCAATCGATCGTGCTGATCGTAGAGCGCGATCAGTACGGGTGTTTTGCTCTGTAAGGCCGCAAGAGCCTTGAGATGACTACCGGTCACGGTCTGTCACGCCTCCGGGTCGGACAATATCAATCATGGCGCGAAGCGGATGCTTCAGACGAAGCTATAGCACGAAGTGCTTGTGACAAGCGTTTACGCGTGTGAAACGATGGGGATATGGTTAAATCACCGTCTTGGACCGGCCGAAGTGCATGAAGCATACGCCCTACGACGGTTCCTCCAAGCCCCTCACCATCGGCCTTGCCCAGCTCGATCCCGATCGCTGGATCGAGCCTGACGAACAGCTACAGCACTATCTCTCAGAAAAGAAGTGCCTTCTTGCGGAAGCGTGAGGCAGTCGCGGCCCTGCTTTCGATCGCCGGATAAGCACTATCTCAGATAGCGGTTGACCCGCCGGCTCTTTATTGTGACAGCGATCTATGCTCTACAGCGCCCGCGTGCCGCATTCGGCACCGAAGCCGCTGCGGCACACCCGTCAAGCTGGAACAGCGGCACCAGCCGCTTCCTCATGCTTAGTCACCCACCGTCACAGGAAAGTTTCCTCAGGAGTAAGACAAAAATGGCAGATACCACCTACCCGGTTTACGGCGAGATCACCGGTCCGATCGTCATGATCGGTTTCGGTTCGATCGGTCGCGGCACCCTGCCGCTGATCGAGCGCCACTTCAAATACGACAAGAACCGGTTGATCGTGGTCGAACCCCGTGAGGACGCCGCCGACAACGAGATTTTCGAACGGCATGGCGTACGTCACGTTCGCGCTCATGTGACGAAGGACAACTACAAGGAACTGCTGAAGCCGCTGCTCACCGAAGGCGAAGGCCAGGGCTTCTGCGTCAACCTGTCGGTCGATACCGGCTCGCTCGACCTGATCAAGATGTGCCGCAAGCTCGACGTTCTCTACATCGACACGGTCGTTGAGCCGTGGCTCGGTTTCTATTTCGACGCCGAAATGGACAATTCCGAGCGCACCAACTATGCGCTGCGCGAAACCGTTCGCAAGGAAAAGGAAAAGAACCCGGGCGGCACCACGGCCGTTTCCACCTGCGGCGCCAACCCGGGCATGGTCTCCTGGTTCGTCAAGCAGGGCCTCTTGAACCTCGCCAACGACCTCGGCGTGAAGTTTGAAGAGCCGCATCAGGACGACCGCGAAGGCTGGGCGAAGCTGATGAAGAAGGTCGGCGTCAAGGGCGTGCACATTGCCGAGCGCGACACGCAGCTGACGAAGAAGCCGAAGCCGCTCGACGTGTTCTGGAACACTTGGTCGGTCGAGGGCTTCATCTCCGAAGGTCTGCAGCCGGCCGAACTCGGGTGGGGCACCCATGAAAACTGGATGCCGAAGAACGCCAAGAAGCACAAGAAGGGCTGCAAGGCTGCGATCTACCTGGAGCAGCCGGGCGCCAACACCCGCGTACGCACCTGGTGCCCGACGCCTGGCCCGCAATACGGCTTCCTCGTCACCCACAACGAGGCGATCTCGATCTCGGACTTCTTCACCGTTCGCGATAAGGACGGCGAAGTGACGTACCGTCCGACCTGCCACTACGCCTACCATCCGGCCAACGACGCGGTCCTGTCGCTGCACGAGATGTTCGGCAACGGCGGCAACGCCCAGCCGGTCCATCACGTTCTCGACGAGAAGGAACTCGTTGAGGGCCTCGACGAACTGGGCGTCCTGCTCTACGGCCACGACAAGAATGCCTATTGGTTCGGCTCGCGCCTGTCTCTGGAAGAGACCCGCCGCATCGCTCCCTACCAGAACGCCACCGGCATGCAGGTAACCTCTGCGGTTCTCGCCGGCATGGTCTGGGCGATCGAAAACCCGAAGGCCGGCATCGTCGAAGCCGACGAGATGGACTACAAGCGCTGCCTGGAAGTACAGCTTCCCTATCTCGGTCCGGTTGAAGGCCACTACACCGACTGGACCCCTCTCGACGGTCGTCCGGGCCTGTTCCCGGAAGACATCGACACCAAGGATCCCTGGCAGTTCAAGAACATCCTCGTTCGCTAAGCTTTTGACGTAAAACGTCATCCGGCCCGTGGCACGACCGTGTCCCGGGCCTTTTCATCTGTGCGGGAAAAGGCGCCGGCAGCCCCCTGCTGCTCTTGCTTTCAACTCATGATCGCGGCATGGTCATGCCGGAATGAAACAGTCCGCTCGGCCCAATGCGGGGGAAATCGCCTATGAAGCCATTCGCAGTTCTGACCCTTATCGCAACCGCCGCGGCCTTGGCATCCTGCCAGTCGTCGCCCCGGATCATCGATGAGGGCGGGCCGTCGCGCCAGGCGACCGGCGTCGAAGGCTCCTGGGTGGACCCGAACGGCATCGTCTCGACTTTTGCGGGCGGCACCTTCTCGACCCGCACGACCGACACCAACCAGCTGCTTGCTTCGGGCAACTACATCAAGACGAGCCCGACGCTCGTCGAGATCAACATGACCTCGCTCGTGCGCAATACCCAGTCCAAGGTCGCTTGCGCCCTGGTCACGCAGAACCAGCTCAATTGCACCACCGATGCCGGCGCGCAGTTCTCGCTGGCGAGGCGCGGCTAAAACAGCGCATACGCAAGTATCGAAGCCCCCGATCGGGGGCTTTTTTTGTTGCAGGATCGCAGCTTAACCTCGTTATAAATTGACAAAGCGAGCTTGGTTTTAGCGCTTGAAGTCACCTTCAAGTGATGAAAACATCCGGCCCGGCAAAGCCACTCCGACCGTGGGGAACGGTTCCGTCTTCACGGCTCCGGAAACGGTCGGCTGACAACCGGCAAACAGGAGAACATCATGATCAGACACATGCGGACCGGCCTGATGACCGCGTCCATTCTTGCCCTCTCCTCGGGCGCAGCCTTCGCCGATTATGAGCTGAACATCCTGCACATCAACGACCTTCATTCCCGCATCGAGTCGATCAACAAGTTCGACTCGACCTGCTCGGCGGAAGAGGAAGGCAAGAACGAATGCTTCGGCGGCGTCGCTCGCTTGAAAGCCCTGATCGACACGAAACGCCAGGAACTCTCCGGCAAGAACGTGCTGCTGCTCAATGCCGGCGACAACTTCCAGGGCTCGCTGTTCTTCACCACCTATAAGGGCCTGGCCGAAGCCGAGTTCCTCAACCTGATGAAGTTCGATGCGATGACCGTGGGCAACCACGAATTCGACGAGAGCGAAGACGGCCTGGCCGGCTTCCTCGACAAGATTACCTTCCCTGTCGTCACCGCCAACGTCCTGCCGAGCCACAAGTCGAAGATCGGCGACCGCATCAAGCCGTCGATCGTGCTCGACGTCGGCGGCCAGAAGGTCGGCATCGTCGGCGCCGTCGCCAACGACACGCCGGAACTCTCCTCGCCTGGCCCGGACATCCTGATCGGCGACGACGTTGCCACCACCACGGCCGCTGTCGAAGAACTGAAGAAGCAGGGCGTCGACAAGATTATTGCGCTGACCCATGTCGGCTATCCGCGCGATCTCGCGGCAATTGCCAAGATCCCCGATGTCGATATCGTCGTCGGCGGCCACTCGCACAGCCTCTTGTCCAACACCGACCCGAAGGCCGAAGGCCCCTACCCGACGATGGTCGACAATCCCGGCGGCTACAAGGTTCCGGTCGTCCAGGCCGCATCCTACACCAAGTATCTCGGCGATCTCGTCGTCACCTTCGACGACAAGGGCGTCGTCAAAGCCGCCAAGGGCGATCCGATCCTGGTCGACTCGTCCGTCAAGCCGGATGAGGCCGTGCTGGCGCGCGTCGCCGAACTCGGCAAGCCGATCGAGGAATTGCGCTCGAAGATCATCGCCAAGACCGAAGCGCCGATCGACGGCTCGCGTGAGAATTGCCGCACCAAGGAATGCGAAATGGGCAGCCTGCTCACCGACGCCATGCTCGACCGCGTCAAGGGCCAGGGTGTCACCATCGCCATCACCAATGGCGGTGGCCTGCGCGCCTCGATCGACGCCGGCGACGTTTCGATGGGCGAAGCCATCACCGTTCTGCCGTTCCAGAACACGGTCGCCACCTTCCAGATCAAGGGCGACGGCATCCGTGAAGCGCTGGAAAACGGCCTCAGCAAGCTCGAGGAAGGCGGCGGTCGCTTCCCGCAGGTGGCGGGCATGAAGTTCTCCTTCGACAAGTCGAAGCCGGTCGGCAGCCGTGTCGTCTCGGTCGAGGTAAAGGAAGGCGAAGGCTACGTCGCCCTCGATCCGGCCAAGACCTATTCGCTCGTCACCAACAACTACATGCGCAATGGCGGCGACGGCTACGACGTCTTCAAGGAGAAGGGTGAAAACGCCTACGACTACGGTCCGGGCCTCGAAACCGTGCTCGCCGACTATCTCGCCGCCCACCAGCCGTTCAAGCCCTATACCGATGGCCGCATCACCGAGGTCGCTTCGGCTGCAGGTGCTGCACCGGCAGAACCGGCGACGGAAACGAAGCCGGCGACGGGCACCGACACCACGGCAACCCAGCCGGCGGCAACCTCCGGCGATGCATCAGCGCCCGCGGCAAGCGGCCCGCAGAAGCACGTGATCGCCAAGGGCGATACGCTCTGGGACCTCGCCAAGTCGTTCTACGGCGAAGGCTCGCTGTGGAAGAAGATCTCCGAAGCCAACGGCAAGCCGGCGCCGCGCGCGCTGCATGTCGGCACGGAACTGGAAATTCCGGCAAAGTAAGACAATTTGCCTCTACTTTCAGAGCCGGCGCGGGCTTCCCCGCGCCGGCTTTTCTTTTTAGAAGGATTTGAAACCGAAAGCAGTGTCCCGATTGAACGGGACCGACGAGGACCGAGATGACCGAACAGCTTGACGTGACCGCCCCTGCCGACCACCCTTCCGTCAAATCCGGAAAGGTCGGCATTCTGCTGGTCAATCTCGGCACGCCCGACGGCACCGACTATACCTCGATGCGCCGCTACCTGAAGGAGTTCCTGACGGACCGCCGGGTGATCGAATGGTCGCGGCTGTTCTGGTACCCGATCCTGTTCGGCATCGTGCTCAACACCCGTCCCGGCAAGGTGGGCAAGGCCTATGAGACGATCTGGAACAAGGAGCTGAACGAAAGCTACCTCAGGACCTACACCCGCAACCAGGCGCAACTGATGGCCAAAACGTTCGCCGATCGCCCTGATGTGATCGTCGACTGGGGCATGCGCTACGGCCAGCCCTCGATCGCCTCGCGCATGGAAGCGCTGCAGAAGGCCGGTTGCGAACGCATCCTCGTCTTCCCGCTCTATCCGCAATATGCGGCAGCCACGACCGCCACCGTCAACGACAAGGCCTTCGAGGCGCTTTTGAAGATGCGCTGGCAACCGGCGCTGCGCACGGTTCCGCCCTACCACGACGATCCGGTCTATATCGACGCGCTCGCGACCTCGATCGAGCGCCATCTGGCGACGCTCGACTGGGAACCGGAAGTGGTTCTGACCTCCTTCCACGGGATTCCGAAGAGCTATTTCGACAAGGGCGACCCCTATTATTGCCAATGCCAGAAGACCGCGCGGCTGCTGCGCGAAAAGCTCGGCTGGTCCAAGGAGAAGCTGCAGGTCACCTTCCAGTCGCGCTTCGGGCCCGAGGAATGGCTGCAGCCCTACACCGACAAGACGGTCGAGAAACTCGCACAGGAAGGCGTCAAGCGTATTGCCGTCATCAATCCCGGTTTCGTGTCCGACTGTCTGGAAACGCTGGAGGAGATCGCCGAGCAGGCGGCCGAGAGCTTCCACCACAATGGCGGCGACAAGTTCACCCACATTCCCTGTCTCAACGACAGCGCCGAAGGCATGGCGGTCCTCGAACACGTCGTGCGCCGCGAACTCGCCGGCTGGCTCTAGCTCCCATTCCTTGCCGCGCCGCTTGAAAACGGTGCCCCGATCACCACTTCTGGATGAATGGAACACGCACGCGCTCACCGGCGAGTGCGCGTCCCTAACATTTTGAATCTATGCGCAATCCGCGGAAACCGATTCCGGACCGACAACTATTGCGCTAAAGTGCTGTCTCGGGTCGGGATTGCAAATTTAGGGGGCATCTCTTGGGCGGGTTGGATATCGTCGTCGTCGGTTTCGTGGTTCTCATCATCCTGGTCCTCTTCATGGGGATCAAGACGGTGCCGCAGGGCTACCGCTACACCATCGAGCGCTTCGGTCGTTACACGAAGACGCTGGAGCCAGGTCTGAACCTGATCGTGCCCTTCATCGACCGGATCGGCGCCAAGATGAACGTGATGGAGCAGGTGCTCGACGTTCCGACCCAGGAGGTCATCACCAAGGACAATGCCAGCGTCTCGGCCGACGCCGTTGCCTTCTACCAGGTGCTGAACGCAGCTCAGGCCGCCTATCAGGTCGCCAATCTGGAAAACGCCATCCTCAACCTGACGATGACCAATATCCGCTCGGTCATGGGCTCGATGGATCTCGACGAACTGCTCTCCAACCGCGATACGATCAACGACCGATTGCTGCACGTCGTCGATGAGGCTGCCAGTCCCTGGGGCATCAAGATCACCCGCATCGAGATCAAGGATATCGCACCGCCGAAGGACCTTGTCGACGCCATGGCAAGACAGATGAAGGCCGAACGCGAAAAGCGCGCCCAGGTATTGGAAGCGGAAGGCTCGAGAAACGCGCAGATCCTGCGCGCCGAGGGCGCCAAGCAGTCGGCGATCCTCCAGGCCGAGGGCCAGCGCGAAGCGGCCTTCCGCGATGCGGAGGCCCGCGAACGTCTGGCCGAGGCCGAAGCCAAGGCGACGCAGATGGTCTCTGCCGCGATTGCCGCCGGCGACATCCAGGCGATCAACTACTTCGTCGCGCAGAAGTACACCGAGGCGCTCGCCTCGATCGGCACCGCCAACAACCAGAAAATCGTGCTGATGCCGATGGAAGCCTCCGCACTGATCGGCTCACTCGGCGGTATCGGCGCCATCGCCAAGGAGGTTTTTGGCGATGGACAGACGGCACCGGCGACACGCCCGCGCCCATCGACTCCTCGGACCACGCCCGCCTTCCCGGCAGATCCCTCGCAAGGGAAGTAGGCGATGATCGAACGCGCCATTCAAGAACTCGGTCCCTGGAGCTGGTGGGTTCTCGGCTTCGTGCTGCTGGCAGCCGAACTCGTGGCACCCGGCGTGTTCCTGATCTGGATCGGCATCGCCGCGCTCATTATCGGAATGCTCTCCCTTATGCTCTGGGAGACCGGCTTCTGGATGTGGCAGGTTCAGTTCGTCCTCTTCGCCGTCCTCTCGGTGGTCGCTGTGCTGCTCGGCCGCCGCTTCGTTCTGTCCTCAGCCGAAACCAGCGACGAACCCTTGCTGAACCAGAGAGCGGAAAGTCTCGTCGGTCGTACCGCGGTGCTGGAGAAACCGATCGCTGAGGGCCGCGGCCGCATCCGGCTCGACGATACGTTCTGGATCATCGAGGGGCCGGACCTGCCGGCCGGCACCCGGGTCCGCGTCGTTTCCAGCCATGGCCGAAACCTGACCGTCGAAAGCGCCTGATCGGCAAGCGGCTGATGCCACGACGTTTTTCCCATTTGGAAACGATTGCTTAACCACGTCGCTTTACGATTGCGAAAGGATTGCAATCAGGCTTCGTGGACAAACGGCATATGGTGCCAGGCTCATCTCGCTCGACCAAAGGAGACGCGCGGCGTTCGACCTCGCTGGCGTTGCTATTGGCCGGCACTGCCCTGTTCGCACCATCGTCATTGCGCGCGCAAACGGCCACGGCCCCGACGACCTCCTATGGCGTCGCCACCACCCCGGCAACAGTCCCGGCCACCACGCCCGCAATCGCCGATCCGCAAACCACCGGCGCCGTCAGCGGCGACGATCTTCCGCCGGCGCAGAACGAGGATTTCCTCCGCCTCAACCAGCGGGAGCCGACGATCGATGGCCTGAGGCTTCGAACCGATACGGAGGGGTATCGTACCACGCCGGGCGTTCGCATCGGGACCTTCACGCTGCGCCCCAGCGTCAGCGAGAGCATCAACCATGAATGGCGCAACGACGGTGACACCAAGACGAACCGCGGCTATCTCGAAACCGGCATCCGCGGCACCCTGACCTCCGACTGGTCGCGGCATCAGTTGACCGTCACCGGCGAAGGCATCCTGCAAAACAACATCTCTGGCGAAGGCGAGGAAGAGCCACGCGCCGATGTCGACGCGGAGCTGCGGCTTGATCTCTGGGACGAAACGGTTGCACGACTCCGGGCCGGATACAGTTTCTACCGAGAAGACGCCGACGACCCGAACGCGATCTCGGACGCCAAGACCCAGTCGGCGGTCAACACCTACCGCCTCGGCGCCGCCATCGAGCGCGATTTCGGTCTGATCCGCGGTTCGGTCGGAATCGATTTCGACCGCCAAACCTATGGCGATGTCGAGCTGGAGAACGGCACGACACTGTCCGAGAAGGACCGCAACCGCAACACCGGAAACTTGATTGCCCGCGTCGGCTACGAACTGTCGCCGGCGCTGATTCCGTTCCTCGAAGCCTCCGTCGGCAAGTCGCTTTACGACCTGCGCGAGGACACGTCCGGCTTCGAGCGTTCCTACCAGACCTATGCCGGACGCGGCGGTATCGAGGTCGATCTCGGCGAGAAACTCTATGGTGAGCTCGGCCTCGGCTACGAGACCTATCGCTTCGACGATGACAGGCTCGAAGACGTCAGCGGCCTGTCCGTCGACGGCCGCCTCAACTGGTCGCCGCAGCGCGGCACCGATGTGCTCTTCGCGGTTTTGACGGATCTCGATCCGTCGACGACGGCGGGCGTTTCCGGATCGATCGACTATACCTTGACCAACATCATCACCCACCAGATGCGCTCCGATCTGGTCGCACGATTGTCCAACACTCTGATCATCCGCAAATATCCGTCGGACTCCCGCTCCTCCGACGAGACCACCTGGCGAACCGGCGCCGGCCTCACCTACGACATCAACCGCTACTTGGCGCTGACAGGCGACGTCAGCTACGAGCGCACCACGCCCGACGTCGGCGATCCGACCGACATCACCCGTGTCGGCGTCGGCCTCGTCCTGCGGCGTTGAGCCAAAGGTCAGCCGCCGGCAAAGCTAGAGCGGTAACAACACTCATTGCCAGCAGCCAACAAAAAAAGGCCGCATTCCTCGGGGAACGCGGCCTTCTCGTTTCGGTGGAACCGAATTTACCTCAGGCTGCCGAGCAGCGTCTTCAGCGGCCCCTCGACGCTCGGGCGGATGTCGCCGCGTTCCAGAGCAAAGGCAACGTTTGCCAGGATGAAGCCGTCCTTGGCGCCACAGTCATAGGTGTCGCCACGGAAGTGATAGGCGGCGAACTGCTGGCTGTCGGAGAGCTTGAGCATGCCATCTGTCAGCTGGATTTCGTTGCCGGCGCCGCGTTCCTGCTTTTCGAGGATCGGGAAGATCTCCGGCTGCAGGATGTAGCGGCCGTTGATGAAGAAGTTGGACGGGGCTGTGCCCGGTGCGGGCTTCTCGACCATCTTGGTGATCTTGAAACCATCGCCCACCTTGTCGCCGACGCCGACGATGCCGTATTTGTGGGCCTGGTCCGGTGCGCATTCCTCGACGGCGATGACGTTGCCGCCGCTCTGCTCATAGAGCTCGACCATGCCCTTGAGGCAGCCCTTTTCGCCCTTCATGATCATGTCCGGCAAGAGCAGCGCAAACGGCTCGTTGCCGACGAGGTCACGGGCGCACCAGACCGCGTGGCCGAGGCCGAGCGGGGCCTGCTGGCGGGTAAAGCTGGTCGTGCCGGCCTTCGGCAGAATGCTGTCGAGCAGGGCGATCTCGGCCTTCTTGTTGCGCTCGCGCAGCGTCTGATCGAGCTCGACCTGAATGTCGAAATAATCCTCGATCACCGCCTTGCTGCGGCCGGTGACGAAGATCAGATGCTCGATGCCGGCTTCCAGCGCCTCATCGACCACATATTGAATGACCGGCTTGTCCACCACCGTCAGCATTTCCTTCGGCACGGCCTTGGTAGCCGGCAGGAAACGTGTGCCCAGCCCTGCGACTGGGAACACGGCTTTGCGGACTTTACGCTTGTCGGTCATCGATACCTCCTTGATAGGAACTCACTCATAAGTCTTACCGGATGGTCCCGGACTACAATCCGTCTGAAACCATACAGCGCTCCGTAATGGAGCCGCAATCTCTATGCCGTCAGCTGAACACAGCCTGAACCGACGGAACAAATGCATATGCGAACTCCACGACCATGGCTTGACATTTTCTACAGCGGAAGACGCCACCACAATTTCATGGTAAAGGGTTTGTTGACCACGTTTCTGTAGATTCGTTGCAATCCGGCAATGCAACAATCGCGGCCGGATCCGAAACAGGAGCCGCCGACGACTGCCCCCACCGTCGAGGCTGGCCCCAGACTGCCACCTTGCGGAGTGATTCGGGCCATGACGGCCGAAGCCCCCGCAGAGAAACGGAACCGACAGCTGATGATCAGAAACCGCAGGACGTTTTTCCGTCATATCGCAGCCGCCCTCGTCCTATCCGCCGCAACACTCGGCACCGCGCCCGCGCGCGCCGATGCCGGATTCCAGAACTGGATCAACGAATTCTACACGACGGCCGCCAAGGCCGGCATCAGCAAGTCGACCTATCGCCAGGCCTTCGCCGGCGTGAAGTCGCCTGACCAGACGGTGATCGAGAAGGCGAACTACCAGCCGGAGTTCAAGCACAAGATCTGGGAATACATCGATTCCCGCGTGAACCCGTACACCAAGCGCGTCGGCCAGGAGATGGCGACGAAGCACGCCCGCACGCTGAACGCGCTGGAAAAGCACTTCGGCGTCGACAAGACCATCCTGCTGGCGATCTGGTCGATGGAATCCAACTACGGCGCCGTGCTCGAGAAGGATGACCGCCTGCACTATGTGCCGCGCGCGCTCGCCACCCTTGCCTATGCCGATCCGAAGCGCTCGAACTACGCCAAGAAGCAGCTGATCGCCGCGCTGAAGATCCTCCAGAGCGGCGACATCACGCCGCGCGAGCTGACCGGGTCCTGGGCGGGCGCCATGGGCCACACCCAGTTCATCCCGACGAGCTACCTGCTCTATGCGGTTGACGCCGACGGCAACGGTCACCGCGACATCTGGAACTCGGTGCCCGATGCGCTGGCGACCGCCGCCAACCTTTTGAAGAAGAACGGCTGGCAGCCGGGCGAAACCTGGGGCTACGAAGTCGCGCCGCCGGCAAATGCCGCGAAATATTCCGGCCAGACGAAGACGCTCGCCGAATGGGCGTCGCTCGGCTTCGGCCGACCCAACGGCAAGGGCTTCCGCAACGGCAGCATACGCGCCGAACTCAAGCTGCCGAGCGGTGGCGAGGGTCCCGGCTTCCTGATGACCAAGAACTTCTTCGTCATCAAGCGCTACAACGCCTCCGACAGCTACGCTCTCGGCGTCGGCCTTCTTGCCGACCAGATCGCCGGCTATCAGGGCATGCAGCAGCGCTGGCCGCGTCCGGACGGATCGCTCGACATCAGCGAAAAGTTCGAACTGCAGAACCGCCTGAAGGAGCTCGGCTACTACAGCGGCGAAGTCGACGGCAATTTCGGTTCCGGCTCGAAGGCCGCGATCCAGGCGTTCCAGTCGAAGAACGGCCTGGCGCCGGACGGAGAGCCGACCCAGATGCTGCTGCGCGCCCTTCGCAACTAGCGGCTCGAAACGGTTTCACGATCGCCACATCCGTGAGATAAATGACGAGTAGCGCGCTGCACCCCGTGCGGCGCACTGAAACGTGAGGGCGGTTGAAAACCGGCGAACACGCGATCAACGGGGCAGAAGAGCAGATGACGAGCAAGCGCCGCAACCAACCGCGCCGAACGCCCTTCGGGATTGCGACGATCTGCATCGCCGCAATGGCGATGGTCGCCGTCAGCCTCTTTGCAAGCTTTGCCGAGGCGCAGGAGCGCGCCCAGCGGCGCACCCTGTTCCAGATGCTCTTCGGCGGCTTGTCGCGCGAGCGGCCGGTCTACGAAGACCGCACCTATTTCCCTGAGCAGCCGCGCCCGAAACGCCAACGCCAGCAGCAACAGCAGCGCCAGAAGGGCCAGGGGCAACAGAAGCAGAAGCCGAAGATCGCCGATGCACCGGCAGTCGCGCCGGTGGTGGTGGAGAAAGCGCCCGACGCCAAGAAGGTTCTGGTCGTCGGCGACTTCATGGCCGGCAGCCTCGGCGACGGCCTGAAGACCGCCTTCGAGATGACGCCCGGCATCGCCGTCGAGACACGGGCGAATGGCTCGTCCGGCCTGGTGCGCGAAGACTACTTCAACTGGCCGGGCACGCTTCCCGGCTACGTCGGCGAGTTAAAGCCATCCGTGATCATCATCAGCCTCGGCGCCAACGATCGGCAGCAGATGCAGATGGGCGACGTCAAGGAGAAGTTCCGCAGCGATCTCTGGACCGAGGAGTATCGCAAGCGCGTCAATGCGCTGGCGGCCCTTGCCCGCAAGGAGAAGCTGCCGGTTCTGTGGGTCGGCATGCCGCCGTTCCAGTCCGCCGCAATGACCGCCGACATGGTGACCTTCAACGGCATTTATCGCGAGGAGATCGAGAAGGTCGGTGGCCAGTTCGTCGACATCTGGGATGGCTTCGTCGACGAGGGCGGCAAATTCGTCCTGACCGGCTCCGACATCAACGGCCAGCAGGTTCGTCTGCGCGGCGCCGATGGCATCAACCTCACCAAGGCCGGCAAGCGCAAGCTGGCTTTCTACGTCGAGAAGGACATTCGCCGGTTGCTCGGCGATGCCGCCGCGACGGACAAGAACGTGCCTGGGGCGGGCGAACTCAAGGACCTGGTGGTGACGGCGCCGCTCGGCAACGAGGATATCGTCAAGACCCAGCCGATCGGCTTGACCGATCCGGCGCTGGATGGCGCGGGGTCCCTGCTTGGCAACGCCGCCCCGGACAAGGGCAATGGCAAGAGCCCGCGCGACCTTTTGGTCGACAAGGGCGATATCGCCGCCGCACCGACCGGCCGCGTCGACGACTTCCGCCTGTCGAAGCCAAGCACTGTCATCAGCAATCCGGTGATCCGCAACTAAAGCCTGTTGCGCAAAAGTGCGCAGCGGTTTTGCGGTATGCGATATATCAAAAACTTAAAGCGCAAGGAGCGAATCTGAAAGATCGCGACGCGCTTAAGAGCAATTCCAGGAAAAGTGTGAAGCGGTTTTCCGTCCGGAATTGCGCTATTTCAGAGACTTAGATCATTTCACCGTTTCGACGAAACAATGAAATGATCTAGAACCAGCCGCGGCCCAAGGCTGTCGGGCCTCCGGCAACAGCCCACAAAAAAGCCCCGCATCTCTGCGGGGCTTTTTTCATGCTTGGGAGTAAACCGTTTATCGCGGCAGGGTGGTTGAGCCCATCAGCGCCTCGTCGATCGCACGCGCCGCCTGGCGGCCTTCGCGGATCGCCCAGACGACCAGAGACTGGCCGCGACGCACGTCGCCCGCGGTCCAGAGCTTCTCGACCGAGGTCTTGTAGTCGCGCTCGTTGGCAACCACGTTGGTCGAGCCGCGGCGGTCGGTGTTGAGCGTCAGCTTGTCGCCGAGATCCTTGAGCACGCTGCTGGTAAACGGACCGCGGAAGCCGATGGCGATGAAGGCAAGATCCGCCTTGATGATGAACTCCGTGCCGGCGACCGGCTTGCGGCGATCGTCCACCTGGCAGCACTTCACGCCGGTGAGGTTGCCATCCTCGTCGCCGATGAATTCGAGCGTCGCCACCTGGAACTCGCGGATAGCCCCTTCGGCCTGGCTGGACGAGGTGCGCATCTTCGTTGCCCAGAACGGCCAGACGGCAAGCTTGTCTTCCTTCTCCGGTGGCTGCGGTCGGATGTCGAGCTGGGTCACCTTGACTGCGCCCTGGCGGAA
Source organism: Ensifer sp. EB106-03-01-XG145 (assembly GCF_058792075.1). Taxonomy (NCBI): domain Bacteria; kingdom Pseudomonadati; phylum Pseudomonadota; class Alphaproteobacteria; order Hyphomicrobiales; family Rhizobiaceae; genus Ensifer; species Ensifer sp. EB106-03-01-XG145. The sequence goes on from NZ_JBYTEC010000005.1 coordinate 188,242, forward strand.
GGCAGTGCCGACGCAGTCCGACGCGGTATCGCCACCGCCGACGACCACGATGTGCTTGCCGCCGGCAAGGATCGGCTGCGACGGCCAGCCGACGCTGTCGATGTTCTCGCGGCCGACGCGGCGGTTCTGCTGCACGAGATAGGGCATCGCATCATGCACGCCGGCGAATTCGACACCGGGGATGCCCGCGTCACGCGGCGTCTCCGAACCGCCGCAGTAAAGCACGGCATCGTGGTCGTCGAGCAGGCGCTGCATCGGCACGTCAACGCCGACATTGATGCCGCAGTGGAAGGTGACGCCTTCGCCCTTCATCTGTTCGACGCGGCGGTCGATGAAGTTCTTCTCCATCTTGAAGTCCGGAATGCCGTAGCGCAGCAGGCCGCCGGCCTTGGTCTCGCGCTCGTAGACGTGAACTTCGTGGCCGGCGCGGGCAAGCTGCTGGCCTGCCGCCATGCCGGCTGGGCCTGAGCCGATGACCGCGACCTTCTTGCCGGTCTTGGTGACGGCCGGCTGCGGCACGATGTAGCCCATCTCATAGGCCTTGTCGGCGATCGCCTGTTCGATCGTCTTGATCGCCACCGGCGTGTCTTCGAGGTTCAGCGTGCAGGCTTCCTCGCACGGCGCCGGGCAGACGCGGCCGGTGAATTCCGGGAAGTTGTTGGTCGAATGCAGGTTGCGGATCGCCTCATCCCAGTTGCCGTTGTAGACGAGGTCGTTCCAGTCCGGGATCTGGTTGTGCACCGGGCAGCCGGTCGGCCCATGGCAATAGGGGATGCCACAGTCCATGCAGCGAGCAGCCTGCTTCTGCACTTCCGGTTCTGACATCGGAATGGTGAATTCACGGAAATGGCGAATGCGGTCGGATGCCGGCTGGTACTTTGCCACTTGCCGGTCGATCTCGAGAAATCCAGTTACCTTACCCATCGTACTATCCTGAAAGCTTTGCGTCTGAACAGGCGCTTTTGACAAGCGCGCGTGAGGGACCCCCGAACCAGTCTGTGATGAACCGGGAGCCTTGGTCACCGGGGCCTCCTATTCAGCCGCCTCTGCCATTTTCATGCGTTCCATATCCTCGAGCGCACGGCGGTATTCGACCGGCATGACCTTGCGGAATTTCGGCCGGTAATCCGTCCAGTGATCGAGAATCTCCTTCGCCCGGGGCGAACCCGTGTGGTGAAGGTGGTTGGATATCAGCTGATAGAGCCGCTCTTCATCGTGACGCGTCATGTCGCCGGAGACGTCGACCATGCCCTTGTGCATGATGTCGCCGCCGTGGTGATGCAGCTTCTCGAGCATGTCGTCCTCTTCCGGAACCGGCTGCAACTCGACCATCGCCATGTTGCAACGACGGGCGAAATCACCCTCCTCGTCCAGCACATAGGCAACGCCGCCGGACATGCCGGCCGCGAAGTTGCGGCCCGTCGTGCCGAGAACGACGACGACGCCGCCGGTCATGTATTCGCAGCCATGGTCACCCACGCCCTCGACGACCGCGACCGCACCGGAGTTGCGCACGGCGAAGCGCTCGCCGGCAACGCCGTTGAAGTAGCACTCGCCCGAGATCGCGCCATAAAGCACGGTGTTGCCGACGATGATCGATTCCTGCGGAACGATCGTCGCGTTTTCCGGCGGCCGGACGATGATGCGTCCGCCCGAAAGACCCTTGCCGACATAGTCGTTGCCGTCGCCCACCAGGTCGAAGGTGATACCGCGTGCCAGGAACGCGGCGAAGGACTGGCCGGCCGTGCCCCTCAGGGTCACGTGGATGGTGTCGTCCTTCAGGCCCTTGTGGCCCCAGCGCTTGGCAAGCGCACCGGCGAGCATCGCACCGGCCGAGCGGTCGACGTTCTTGATCGCAGCTTCGATCTTGACCGGCGCCTTGGTTTCGAGCGCGACCTTGGCTTCCTCGATCAGCTTGCGGTCGAGAATGTCGTCGATCGGGTGCTTCTGGCGTGTGGTCCAGTAGGTCTCTTCCTTCTTGGCTTCCACCTTGTGGAAGATCTTCGAGAAGTCGAGGCCGTTCGCCTTCCAGTGGGCAAGCGCACCGTCCTTTTCGAGCAGCTCGGAGGCACCGATGATCTCGTCAAGCTTGCGCACACCAAGCGAAGCCAGGATCTCGCGCACTTCCTCGGCGACGAAGAAGAAGTAGTTGATGACGTGCTCGGCCGTGCCCTTGAAGCGCTTGCGCAGAACCGGGTCCTGGGTGGCGACACCGACGGGACAGGTGTTGAGATGGCACTTGCGCATCATGATGCAGCCGGCGGCAATCAGCGGCGCGGTGGCAAAGCCGAACTCATCGGCACCGAGCAGCGCCCCGATGATGACGTCGCGGCCGGTCTTGAGACCGCCGTCGACCTGGAGCGCGACGCGCGAGCGCAGGCCGTTCAGTACCAACGTCTGCTGGGTCTCGGCAAGGCCGATTTCCCAGGGGCTGCCGGCGTGCTTCAGCGAGGTCAGCGGCGAAGCGCCGGTGCCGCCGTCGAAGCCGGCGACGGTGATGTGGTCGGCGCGCGCCTTGGCAACGCCGGCGGCAACCGTGCCGACGCCGACTTCCGAGACGAGCTTGACCGAGACGTCCGCTTCCGGATTGACGTTCTTCAGATCGTAGATCAGCTGCGCCAGATCTTCGATCGAGTAGATGTCATGGTGCGGCGGTGGCGAGATTAGGCCGACGCCAGGCGTCGAGTGACGGGTCTTGGCAACCGTCGCATCGACCTTGTGGCCGGGCAGCTGACCGCCTTCGCCGGGCTTGGCGCCCTGCGCCACCTTGATCTGCAGCATGTCGGCATTGACCAGGTACTCCGTGGTCACGCCGAAGCGGCCGGACGCGATCTGCTTGATCGCCGAGCGCTCGGGGTTCATCGAACCGTCTGGCAGCGGCAGGTAACGGTCGCTCTCCTCACCGCCCTCGCCGGTATTCGACTTGCCGCCGATCCGGTTCATGGCGATCGCCAGCGTCGTATGCGCCTCGCGGCTGATCGAGCCGAAGGACATGGCACCGGTCGAGAAGCGCTTGACGATGTCGGTAGCCGGCTCGACCTCGTCGACCGAGATCGGCTTGCGGCCGAGAGCCTCGGCGCTCTTCACCGTGAACAGGCCGCGAATGGTGTTCATGCGCAGCGCCGAGTTGTTCACCATCTCGGAGAATTCGCGATAGCGGTCCTGAGCGTTGCCGCGCACGGCATGCTGTAACGAGGCGATCGCATCCGGCGTCCAGGAGTGGCTCTCGCCGCGCATGCGGAAGGCATATTCGCCGCCGATGTCGAGCGTGTTGGCGAGAACCGGATCGGCACCGAACGCCGCCTTGTGGCGGGCGACGGTCTCGGCCGCGATCTCTTCGAGGCCGATGCCTTCGATCGTCGTCGCCGTGCCGAAGAAGAACTGGTTGACCAGCTTCGACGACAGACCGACGGCGTCGAAGATCTGCGCACCGCAATAGGACTGGTAGGTCGAGATGCCCATCTTGGACATGACCTTGAGGATGCCCTTGCCGACGGCCTTGATGTAGCGATAGACGACCTCGCTCGCATCGACTTCCTTGGGGAACTCGCCGCGCTTGTGCATGTCGATCAGCGTGTCGAAGGCGAGATAGGGGTTGATCGCCTCGGCGCCGTAGCCGGCGAGCAGGCAGAAGTGGTGCACTTCGCGCGGTTCGCCGGATTCGAGCACGATGCCGACCGAGGTGCGCAGGCCCTTGCGGATCAGGTGGTGATGCACGGCGGCGGTCGCAAGCAGCGCCGGGATCGCCACGCGGTCCGGACCGACCTGACGGTCAGAGAGCACGATGATGTTGTAGCCGCCCTTCACTGCCGCCTCCGCACGTTCGCAGAGACGATCGAGCATTTCGGGCATGCCTTCGGCACCGCGCGAAATGTCATAGGTGAAGTCGAGCGTCTTGGTGTCGAAGCGATCCTCGGTGTGACCGATCGAGCGGATCTTTTCGAGATCGCCATTGGTCAGGATCGGCTGGCGCACTTCGAGGCGCTTCGCATGCGCCATGCCCTCGTGGTCGAGGATGTTCGGACGCGGGCCGATGAAGGAGACGAGGCTCATCACCAGCTCTTCGCGGATCGGGTCGATCGGCGGGTTGGTAACCTGCGCGAAGTTCTGCTTGAAATAGGTATAGAGCAGCTTGCGCTTGTCCGACATCGCCGAGATCGGCGTGTCGGTGCCCATCGAGCCGATCGCTTCCTGGCCGGTCGTCGCCATCGGCGACATCAGGATCTTGGTGTCTTCGAGCGTGTAGCCGAAGGCCTGCTGGCGGTCGATGAGCGACACGTCGCGACGCAGCGCGCGCGGCTCTACCGGCTTCAGCTCTTCGAGGATGAGCTGGGTGTCTTCAAGCCACTTGCTGTAGGGGTGCTTCTGGGCGAGCGAGGACTTCACCTCCTCGTCGGAGATGATGCGGCCCTGCTCCATATCGATCAGCAGCATCTTGCCCGGCTGCAGGCGCCACTTCTTGACGATCTTGTCCTCGTCGACCGGCAGCACGCCGGATTCCGAAGCAAGGATGACGCGATCATCAGAGGTGACGATGTAGCGGGCCGGACGCAGACCGTTGCGGTCGAGCGTGGCGCCGATCTGGCGGCCATCGGTGAAGGCGACTGCCGCCGGTCCGTCCCACGGCTCCATCAGCGCCGCATGGTATTCGTAGAAAGCCTTGCGCTCAGGCGACATCAGCTGGTTGCCGGCCCAGGCTTCCGGGATCAGCATCATGACAGCATGCGACAGCGAATAGCCGCCCTGCACCAGGAACTCGAGTGCGTTGTCGAAACAGGCGGTGTCCGACTGGCCTTCATAGGAGATCGGCCAGAGCTTGGAGATATCCTCGCCGAAGAGCGGCGAAGAAACCGACGCCTGACGCGCCGCCATCCAGTTGACATTGCCGCGCAGCGTGTTGATTTCGCCGTTATGCGCGACCATGCGGTAAGGGTGTGCGAGTTTCCAAGACGGGAAGGTGTTGGTCGAGAAGCGCTGGTGCACGAGCGCCACGGCACTTTCGAACCGCGGATCGGACAGGTCCTTGTAATAGGCGCCGACCTGATAGGCGAGGAACATGCCCTTGTAGACGATCGTCGAGGACGACAGCGATACCGGGTAGAAGTTGCTCTCCTCGCCCTTGTATTCGTCATAGATGCGGTTGGAGATCACCTTGCGCAGAGTGAAGAGACGACGCTCGAACTCGGGGTTCGTGGCGGCGTCGCGGCCGGCGCCGATGAAGATCTGGACATGGCGCGGCTCGGTCGCGGCAATCTCGGGCGCCTTCGACAGCGAGGAATTGTCGACCGGCACGTCGCGGTAGCCGATGAGCACCTGGCCCTCTTCGGCGACGACGTCCTTGATCACCTGCTTGAAGTGTTCGACGAGCGCATCGTCCTGCGGCATGAAGATGTGACCGACGGCATATTCGCCGGCCTTCGGCAAAGTGATGCCCTGCTTCGCCATTTCCTCGCGGAAGAAGCGGTCGGGAATCTGCACGAGAATGCCCGCGCCGTCGCCCATCAGCGGGTCGGCACCGACAGCACCACGGTGCGTCAGGTTTTCGAGCATGAACAGGCCGTCGCGCACGATCTGGTGCGACTTCTGACCCTTCATATGCGCGACGAAACCGACGCCGCAGGCGTCATGTTCGTTGCGCGGATCGTAGAGACCCTGTTTTCGCGGCAGGCCAGTCGGGAATGCGGGCGTTTTTTCAGCCGTCGCAACGCTGTGTGCGAGGTTGAGCCCAGATTGCTGTGATGGCGAATGATCCGTCATCGTTTTCCCTCCTGTTAAACCCGGCACCGCCGGGCATGGCACCGCCCGCGCATGGCTCTTCGTTGCGCGCAAAGGCACGCCAAAAAGCCGGGGCACTATCGTCTCATGATCCTGATCAGGTCGCAAATAAGCACGGCATCATCAGGCACTGATGTCTGCGACCATCCTGACGGCAGGCGATAACAACCGGATGAAATCCGGCAAATCCCCCCGCTTCGCACGCCGGGTGCCATTTTTTTAGGCACTCGCGGCGATTGTTCCGGTCCCTAGACCGAAATAGGACAGCAAACCTGTCCTATTTCATGTGCTCTATGCCAGAAACTACCCCCCTCCGCAAGAGGCATATCAGCAAATAATAGAGAAGATTTTGCCGAACATTGCCGGAAGTTTCCGGCTTTTATAATTTAATTACAGCTTTCCGGCGTTTTCTTCCTTTTGGTTTCAAACTGGTCTCCAGTTGGCCTTTCGGCCGCTGACCGTGATTGATCCGGCCGAGAACTCGGCTAAGGTCGCCCAAATCCGTCGAAAAGACTGTAATACAGGGTGGAATGTGATGATTTTTTCGTCTGACAACTGGGCTGGCGCCCATCCCGCTATTGCCGAAAGCCTGATGGCGCATGCAGGCGGATATGCGTCCGCCTATGGCACCAGCGACCTCGACCGGAAGGTGGAGAAGAAGTTCGCGGAAATCTTCGAAAGGGATGTCGCCGTCTTCTTCGTCGGCACCGGAACGGCTGCCAATTCGCTGGCACTTGCGACAGCCAATCGCGCAGGCGGCATCGCCTTCTGCCATCGCGAAGCGCATGTCATCGCCGATGAATGCGGCGCGCCGGAATTCTTCTCGCACGGCGCCAGGCTGAAGCCTGTCGATGGACCGCGGGGCAAGATGGAGGCCGCGCGCCTCGAAGCCGAGATCCGGCGCTTTCCGCTCGACAATGTCCACGGTGGCCAGCCGACAGCGGTCTCGCTGACCCAGGCAACGGAAAGCGGCACGGTCTATTCGCTCTCGGAGATCGAGGCGATCGCGGCCGTTGCCAAGGCGCACAAGTTGCCGCTGCATATGGATGGTGCCCGCTTCGCCAATGCGCTCGTCGGCCTTGGCGCAACGCCCGCTGAAATGACCTGGAAGCGCGGTGTCGATCTCGTCTCCTTCGGCGGCACCAAGAACGGCTGCTGGTGCGCCGAAGCGCTGGTGCTCTTCGATCTCTCGAAGGCCCACGAAATGCATTTCCTGCGCAAGCGCTCAGCCCAACTCTTCTCCAAGTCGCGCTTCGTCTCCGCACAGTTCGATGCCTACTTCGCCGGCGATCTCTGGCTGAACCTCGCGCGCCATGCCAACGCGATGGCCGCACGCCTCGCCGAGGGCATTGCCGCCTCGAAGACGAGCCGTCTCGCCTGGCAGGCGGACGCCAACGAGGTTTTCCCCATCATCAGGAAAGACGTGGCCACGAAGCTCAGGCAGGATGGCGCCGTCTTCTACGACTGGCCCGTGCCCCACGACCTTGATGGAAGTCTTGCGCCGGATGAGGGTCTCTACCGCCTCGTGACCAGCTTCGCGACGAGGGCCGACGACGTCGACCGGTTCGTCGCCGCCTGCTGAAGCAGTACCAGGAAAACGGCGAACGCTGTTCCGTCCGGACGACCATCCCGCCACCTGAGCGGGGTGATCCCCCGTATCAAGCCTGTCCCTGCAGCGTCCTCACATTGGAGAGGATCTCGGCCGAAAGTGCTGCACTCAGCTTTCGGTCCACGCCCTTGCTCGGCACCAGCACGAATTCGACGTCTTCGAGCGGCGGCAGGGCGCCGGCGGGTATCTCCTTCAAGCCCTGCGGCACCATGCTGCGCGGCTGGACGAGCACGCCCATTCCGGCGCGCGCGGCCGCCGTCAGCCCGCTGAGGCTGCCGCAGGTGCAGACGATGCGCCACGGCAGGCGATGCCGGTCGAGCACTTCGAGCGCGACGCTGCGGGTGATGCTCGGCGGCGGGAAGGCGATCAGCGGCAGTACCTTGTCACGCCTGATCCTTTCGGGGTCGCGGGCGAGCCAGACGAGCGGCTCGCGATAGACGAGCTCGCCTCTCACGTCGCCGAGCCTGCGCTTGGCGAGCACGAGATCGATCTCGCCGTTGTCCTGCATATGGTAAAGCACGCCACTCAAGGCGACGGTCAGTTCGAGATCGACCGACGGATGAGCACGGACGAAATCTTCGAGTACCGCCGGCAGCCGGCTCATGACGAAATCCTCGGAAACACCAAGCCGCAGGCGACCACGCAGACTGCTTTCGGCAAAAAGCGCACGCACCTCGCCGTCGATCGTCAGCATCGAACGCGCATGGGCAAGCAGTGCCAGCCCATCCGCCGTCAGCGAAACACGGTGGGTATCGCGGGCAACCAGGGTTCGCCCGAGCGATGCCTCAAGCCTTTGAATATGCTGGCTGACGGTCGATTGCCCAAGCGACAGTTTCTCCGCCGCGAGTGTGAAACTGCCCATCTGTTCGAGCGCGACGAAGCTGCGCAACTGCACGAGATCCAGCATGGCTCATCCCAAATCGCGATAACTGTTATTCCTTGCATCCTGCTTCATAATGAGTGATCCCGGCAAGACGTTTGATAACAGCAAGTGACCGGATATGCGCCGCTACCTTCCCGATACCTTCACCATCCTGCTTCTGGCGACGGTGCTCTTGGCATCCGTCCTGCCGATCCATGGTGAGGCAACCGCCTGGTTCGGTTTAGCGACCAAGGTGGCGGTCGGCATGGTCTTCTTCCTGCACGGCGCGCGCCTTTCGCGCGACGTGGTGATCGCCGGCATCCTGCATTGGCGGCTGCACCTGACGATCCTCGCCTCCACCTTCGTGCTCTTCCCGCTGATCGGTCTTGCAATCGGCTTCGTCCCGACCTCGATCCTTCCGCAGTCGCTCTACACCGGCATCCTGTTCCTCTGCGTGCTGCCCTCGACGGTGCAGTCTTCGATCGCCTTCACCTCGATGGCCGGCGGCAATGTGCCGGCCGCGATCTGCTCGGCCTCCGCCTCCAACATATTCGGCATGTTCCTGACGCCGCTTTTGGTCGGGCTGCTGTTTACCGCCGGCGGCCACGGCGGCGTGACGCTCGATGCACTGGAGCAGATCCTGCTGCAACTGCTCGCCCCTTTCGTCATCGGCCAGCTGCTGCAGCCCTTGATCGGCAACTGGATCCGGGCGCGCAAGGGACTCTTGGCGCCCGTCGATCGCGGCTCGATCCTGATGGTCGTCTATCTCGCCTTCAGCCAGGCGGTGACATCGGGCCTTTGGCAGACCTATTCGCTGGCAGATCTCGGCGTCCTGGTCGTCATCGAGATTGTCATGCTGGCGCTCGTGCTCGCCGTCACCATGTTCGGCAGCCGACTGCTCGGCTTCGACAAGGCGGATGAGATCGCCATCACCTTCTGCGGCTCGAAGAAGAGCCTTGCGAGCGGCGTTCCGATGGCGAGCGCCATCTTCGCCGGGCAGAACATCGGCGCGATCGTGCTGCCGGTGATGCTGTTCCACCAGATCCAGCTGATGGCCTGCGCCGTCATCGCACAGCGCTACGCCGCCAAGAAGCAGGCCTCCGCCGTGCCCGCGCCGGCCAGATCCTAAAGCCTGTCGCGCAAAAGTGCGCAGCGGTTTTGCGACAACGACATGCGAAACATCAAAAACTTAAAGCGCAAGGAGCGAATCTGAAAGATCGCGACACGCTTTAGAAAGTCAGGAAAATCTGACGCGGGCTGCGTTCGGAACTGCGTGATTTCAATGAGCCAATAAAAAAGCGGCGCCCCTGAGGGGCGCCGCCTGTCTTGGGAGATTGTCTTCGCGGTTAGAGGGTCTGGGCCTCGATCTGCTTCGGCTGCGAGGCAACGGACGAAATCTCGATCCGGCGGGGCTTGGCTGCTTCCGGAATCTCGCGGGTGAGGTCGATGTGCAGCAAGCCGTTCTTCAGCGAAGCGGACTTGATCTCCACGTGATCGGCGAGCTGGAAGCGGCGCTCGAAGGCACGCTTGGCAATGCCGCGATGGAGAAACTGGCTTTCGTCGCCCTTTTCCTCGGCTTTTTCGCCCTTGACCGTCAGCGTGTGCTCACGGGCCTCGATCGAAAGCTCGCTCTCGTCAAAGCCGGCAACGGCCATGGTGATGCGGTAGGCGTTTTCGCCGGTGCGTTCGATGTTGTAGGGCGGATAGGTCTGAGCTTCACCCGGCTGGCCGAGGCTGTCGAGCATCGTGAACAGGCGATCAAAGCCAACGGTGGAACGGTAAAGGGGAGAGAAATCAAAGTGACGCATTGTGTCCTCCTTGGAGCAACGGTTTGCGATGTCTGGTCGGCCACCCCATTCTGGCAGCGGCAAGACCGGTGAACGGACCCGTCTTCGGCGCCCGTGACCCTGATTTGGGGAGGAAAATTCGCGACTTCAAGACGCGAGCGCTTACGATTTTCCCGTGAACCCGACATGAACGGCCGCTTCGGCTTCCGTTCAGGCCCGGTGGGCTAGAAGAAAACTCTGGGCGGCAACTCCCAGGCTGAAGTGATACGTCCCTTCCTCTTCAGCAGCCGGAAACGGTGATCGTCCGGATTTCACCCACCGTTTCCGGCTTTTTTCTTTGACGACTGAGACCCTGCCGCCTATCCCTTGATGATACCGATCAACCCGCTCTTGGCCGTCACCACGTCATGACCTCGATCCTCCACTCGACACCGGACAATCCGACCCCGGAAAACTACGTGGCTGGGTTCTTCGATGGCGTCGGCGGTCGCAAGATTCGCTACGCGATCTTCAGGACGAAACAGCCTGTTGCGCGCGGCACGGTCGTCCTGCTGCAGGGCCGCAACGAATCGATCGAGAAATATTTCGAGACGATCGCTGATCTCACGGCTGCAGGTCTTTGGGTCGCAACCTTCGACTGGCGCGGCCAGGCGGGCTCCGAGCGGCTGCTGCCACACCCGGGCCGCGGCTACGTCGACCACTTCTCCGACTATGAACGCGACCTCAGCACCTTCCTCGAACAGATCGTGCTGCCGGATACGCGCCTGCCCTTCTCGATCGTCGCCCATTCCATGGGTGCGCTCGTTGCCCTGTCGCTGGCACCGATGCTAGCAAGCCGGATCGACCGGCTGGTGGTGCTGGCACCCTTCGTCGGCCTTGGCGGACAGGCGCTCGGCGAGCCCAGCATTGCGGCGATTGCGACCCTCATGCGCTGCATCGGCCTCGGCACCCTGCCGGCCCATCCCGACAAGGGCAACCGCCCGTTCGAAAGCAACGTGCTGACGGCGGACCGGCGCCGCTACCTGCGCAACATCGCACTGACCGACACGCATCCGGAACTGAGGCTTGGCCCGCCCACCGCGCGCTGGCTGAGCGAGGCCTTCCGCGCCATGCGCCGCGTCATCCGTCGCGAGCATCTGACGCGCATCACCCTGCCGACGATCATCCTGGCGCCGACGGCTGACCGTCTGGTGCCGCATCTCGCCGTCGAGTGGTTGGCGCGCAACTTCCGCGCCGCCCAGATGATCCCGATCGATGGCGCCCGCCACGAACTGCTGCATGAAGCGGATCGCTATCGCGCCCAGGCGATGGCCGCGATCCTTGCCTTTGTCATCCCCGAAGAGGGTGACGAACGCGAAAACAGCGCCGCCTGATACAGGCGGGCACACTCGCCAATCGTTTGATTTCGCATCTCGCTTCGGTATCAGCGCCGGAGCGTGGCGGCCTCAGCCTTTGAGGATTTCCAGCGCCTGAGCATGCAGTTCGGCGCTGCCGGCAGCGATGACTTCGCCGCCCATTTCCGCCGGTCCGCCTTGCCAGTTGGTGACGATACCGCCGGCCTGCTCGATCAGCGGAATGAGGCCGCCGACGTCGTAGGGTTTCAGTCCGCATTCGATCACCAGGTCGATATGACCCGCGGCGAGCAGCGCGAAGGCGTAGCAATCGCAGCCGTATCGGAAGAGCCGGACCTTGCTCTGCAGCGCCTCGTAGCGAGTCTTGAACGCGCCGGTGTAGAGGTGCGGCGATGTGGTGAACAGCACCGCATCCGAAAGCGAATTGCATGCACGGGTCGAAAGCACCTTTTCGCCACCGGGACCCCGGTAGGTCGCCATCTCACCATCGGCGAAATAGCGCTCCCCGGTGAACGGCTGATCCATCAGGCCCATGACCGCTTCGCCATTGCGATAGAGGCCGATCAGCGTGCCCCAGACCGGCAGGCCGGAAATGAAGGCGCGCGTGCCGTCGATCGGGTCGATGACCCACACATATTCGCGGTCGAGCCCGACATTGCCATGCTCTTCGCCAAGGATGCCATGCTCCGGAAAATGCTTCTCGATCAGCGCACGGATCGCAGCTTCCGCCGACTGGTCCGCCTCCGTTACCGGATCGAAGCCGCCTTCGATCTTGTTGACCACGCTGGTGCCGATCCGGAATCGCGGCAGGGTCTCTGCCTTGGCAGCTTCAGCAAGGCGATCGAAGAAGGCGCGGTCAGGCAGCATGGCTCTCTCTCAGGGAAGCATGGACGAAGGAAGGTTCGTCCTGCATAGACGAAATTTACCGAAAGGCAAACGCGCTGATGCGATGGCAGCAGCCGCCAAATCGCCTGTGTTTTCATATTTCTAGCGTTTCAATCGGTTCAGATACCGCTTTCGACTGAAAAACGTTTGATGCACTGCAAAAGTCTTCACTGCTTCAACTTGACATTTGTGCAGTGCAATATTAAGGTTTGGGTACAGTCACCTGTGACTGTAAATACCCTCCTTGGGTGTTTCCTCCCTAGACTTGACCGCGCCGTTGGCGCGGTTTTTTTTGAAGCTCCGCGACAGAAAATCCGAAGGTCACTCCGCTGCGAGCGGAAGGTAGGCGCCGTAGTCTTCGACATGGCGGGCAAGCGACGCGACGAAGGTCGTGAGATCTGCAACCAGCACGCCGAAGCCGGGCTTGCGCACCAGCGTCGTCTCATCCACATAGAGCGCCCGGTTGATCTCGATCTGCAGCGCATGCAGCCCGCGTGTCGGGCGACCGTAATGCTCGGTGATGAACCCGCCCGCATAGGGTTTGTTGCGCACGACGCTATAGCCGAGCTGCTGCAACAGATCGACTGCGGCGCGCGACAGTTCACCCGCGGCACTGGTGCCGTAGCGGTCGCCGATGATGAAGTCGGGACGCTGGGCGCTGCCGGGCAGATGCACGTTCCCGGGCATCGAGTGGCAATCGATCAGCACCGACAGGCCGAACTGCACGTGGGTGCGCGCGATCAGTTTGCGCAGGGTGGCATGGTAGGGCTTGTAGATCGTCTCGATCCGCGTCAGCGCGTCTTCCACCGGGAAACGTCCGCGGTAGATCTCCATGTTCTCGGCGACCAGCCGCGGTATCGTGCCGAGGCCGCCGGCGACGCGCATCGAGCTGATATTGGCGTGCGGCGGCAGCGGGCCGTCGAACATGCGCGGGTCAAGCTCATAGGGCTCACGGTTGACGTCGAGGAAGGCGCGCGGGAAATGCGCCAGCAGCATCGGCGCTCCGAGAAAAGTCGCGTTCTGAAACAGCTCATCGACATAGTGGTCTTCCGACCGGCGAATCGAAACAGCGTCGAGCCGCGACTGATCGAGAAAGCGCTGGGGATAGGACCGACCGCTATGCGGTGAATTGAACACAAAGGGAATGCGCTGGATCGGAGGTTCCAGGACCTCAAACAGTTCCCTCTCCGCAATTTCCCCCATCTGAACCCTTTTTTACCATATGCGGTTCTTACAATTGTCATCATGTTGCCAGTTGGTCCGCTCTGTGTCCATAGTGACCAATCACAGCTCCCGGGGAATTGACGTCCCGCGTTCACGAGATATTTACCGCGTTGGGGTTTGGATAAAACGCCGCAATCTACGCGCAATAAACTGAAAAAAGAGAAGCACGGCCGAATTCATGACTGCGAAAATCCTTCTTGCCGAAGACGACAACGATATGCGCCGGTTCCTGGTCAAGGCGCTCGAAAAGGCCGGCTACAAGGTCATGTCCTACGACAACGGCGCCAGCGCCTATGACCGGCTTCGCGAGGAGCCATTCTCGCTTCTCCTCACCGACATCGTCATGCCCGAGATGGACGGCATCGAGCTGGCGCGCCGCGCGACCGAACTCGATCCGGACCTCAAGGTCATGTTCATCACCGGCTTTGCCGCCGTTGCGCTCAATCCCGACTCCAAGGCGCCGAAAGATGCCAAGGTGCTTTCGAAGCCCTTCCACCTCCGCGACCTCGTCGACGAGGTCAACAAGATGCTGGCCGCGGCTTAAGCGACTAGTTTTCCACAGTCGCTGCCGCTTGCGGCACACTGTGGCGACAAGCCAAGACGATTTCCGATCGACCGCCGCGATCCACAAGGATCTCCGGCGGTCTTTTCGTTTCAAGGCCTTAGCAGGAATCCCGCAAATCCGGGCCCTCGCCACGCCGCCGCGACCGACCCCCGGATGGGAAAAAACATGCCTTCGAAATTTCTGTCAAAAAACCTTCGAAAACCCTATTGACGCGACAACGGGTTTTGTGGTCTATGCGCCGACATCGGATGGGCGTGTAGCTCAGCGGGAGAGCACTACGTTGACATCGTAGGGGTCACAAGTTCGATCCTTGTCACGCCCACCATTCGAATTCCAAGGGCCTTTCGAGAAATCGAGAGGCCCTTTTCGTTTGTCCCGGGACGCGCCGGTTGGCGACACCCTCCACCCATCCCAATTCTGTACGAAGTTTAATGTCTTGCGCCATGGAAGCGCCCCGTTCCGCGCCCTAGTTTGCATTCGCAATCCGATCGCACCCGCAGACCTTTAATCGCATCCGTGACCAACGGCCGGCCACCCATCTCGCGTCTCGATACGCGAACGCGACGTCGTGCCGACCACATCTTCTCTGAATGAGAAAGGAACGGACAATGCCTGCCGTCAAGAACATCCTGCTCGTACACGGCGCCTGGGGCGATGCTTCCCATTGGCGTCACGTGATCCCGCCACTCCACGCCAAGGGCTACAGGATCGCTGCAGTGCAGAACCCACTGACCTCGCTTGCCGACGACATCGAGCGCACGCGCAAACTGGCGGAATCGCTTGATGGCCCGACCCTGCTTGTCGGCCACTCCTATGGCGGCGCGGTGATCAGCGGCACCGGCCATGCAGCCAATGTCGTTGGCCTCGTCTATGTCGCGGCCTTCGCGCCGGATGAGGGCGACAGCCTCGGCAGCATTTTTGCGCGGCGTAATCCACCCTCCGGTGCTGCCAGTATCCGCCCCGACAAGGATGGCTTCCTCTGGTTGGCGCAAGACACCTTCCGCCAGAGCTTCGGCCAGGATTTGAACGAGACCGACGCGCTGGTCATGGCGGTGACGCAGAAGCCGATTGCCGGGCGTTGCTTTGAAGACGAGGCCGGCCCCCCGGCCTGGAAGGAAAAGCCGAGCTGGTACCAGGTATCGCGCCACGACAACATGATCCCGCCGGAAACCGAACAGTGGATGGCTGAACGCATCAAGGCAAAGAAGATCATCACCCTCGACGCCAGCCACGCCTCGCTTGCATCGCATCCAAAGGAGATCGTCGCGCTGATCGACGAGGCGATCGCTTCACTCGGCTAAAGTATGTCGCGCAAAAGTGCGCAGCGGTTTTGCGATAACATCGCGACGAAAAACCCCGTCGATCACCGGACCGACGGGGCCTTGTTCCAGGATCACCGCCAACCGCCGTCGACGGCCAACCATCCAAAGTCGACGCCTTAATGCACCATGGCGGAGGCGGCGGACATCAATTCGTCGCGATGCGGGGCTCCGAACATGTTCTGGCCGCCGTCCGGTACTTCCGTGAAACTCCAGCGCACAACGCCATCACGATCGAGCAGGAACTCGCCGACGAGTTGCCCGGCCCCGGTCGCCATCATCCGTTCGTCGGCCTCGGTGATCTGGTAGCCTTCCGCCTTGTCGAGATAGGCCATAGCTGCGATCGGGTCCATCGGTTCCGGCAATTCGCCCGGCATATTCACCTTCATCGCCATGATCGTCTTCTGGGCGATCTTGTACGGCCAGGCGTCCTCGTCCTCGGTGAATTCGAGGTTGGGCAGCCCGAACGCCCGATGCGAGACCCGTTCGGGATCGGCGGCGGCCAGCAAATTCGGCACAGGATGATAACGGAAATAGAGGCGCGCTCGATCGATCGGCGTATTGACCACCGTCAGGCTCTCGATGCCCCGCTCCCGCAAGGCGCCGTCGAGTTGCGCCATGGCGGCGATCTGCCGTCTGCAGAACGGACAATGCAGGCCGCGGAACAGGCCGACCAGGACCGGTTTGCGGCCGCGAAAATCATCAAGGGCGATCTGACCTTCCTGCGTGATTGCGTCGAGCACCACATTCGGCGCCCGATCCCCCGGCTGCAACGGCCGTCCACTCAGCGGCTCAACCATGTTTCATCTCCTCATCCCGGCCGGAACGCTCCTGGTACGCCTTGTGGCAAGGCAGGCGCTTTTTCTCCGGCAAGCTGTGCGCAGCAATCAAAACGTGGACGCCGCGCCCCAGGCGACGATCGGAAATATCAGTCGAGAAACGGCAAAATCATCAACGCCTCGGGATCGAGACCATGTTGCGCACATATGTCTCTCGCCAAGGCGAAGTACCTTTCCGCTGCATCGAGATCGCCGGCGTCCAGGCAAAGCGTCGCCAAGCCATCATAACACGGAAACAGGAGCTGCGCCTCTTGCGTTTCTCCGCAAAGGTCGAGCGCCTCCTGATAAAGGCCGCGGGCGACATCTGCCCGGCCATGACACTGATGGATCTGGCCGAGCACCAGCAGCGACACCGGCAAGTGGTCGCGCTGGTCGAGTTCCCGGTCAATCGCAATCGCGCGCTCGGCTGCCGGCACGCCGTCCGGCGCACAGCGATCGGTGAAGGTGCAATAGGCGACGGCAAGGTTGGCGAGCAGGCGCGCCTGAAAACCGAGGTCGCCGATACGCCTTGCCATGTCGAAACCGCAGCGGCAAACCTCAATCGCACGTCTCGGATCGGTGACCGCGTAGAACACCGCCAGATTGGTATAGCCGCGGCAGGCGGCATTCAACAGGTTCGCGCCTTCCGCCGCCGCGACGCTTCGCTCGACGATACCGATCGCTTCGGCGCTGCGGCCAAGGCGGGCAAGCGTCACGGCCTTGGTGTTCAGCGCTTCGGCCATGACCCGCATCGCCTCCCGCTCAGTCTCTGGGGTCTCCGGCGTATATGCCGCAATGCGATCCAGGGCGTCGTCCGCCGCCTTGAGGGCGCCGGCATAGTCTCCCATGCGGAAGGCGAGGTGGCCGCATTCCTGTGAAAGATGCGCACCTTCAATCGGCGCGCTCACGCCTTCGAGCAGCTCGGCGGCTGCCGCGAAGGAAGCCAACGCCTCGTCACGCCGCCCGGTTTCCCAGAGATGATGGCCGAATTTGCGCCGGATTCGTGCCGCGGCAATCCGGTCGTCCATGGCGCTGTAAATCTCCAACAGTGCGCCGTAGTGCTGAACCGCCGCCTCACGCTGGCCGGTCGGGCCCAGGAGATCAGCGACGCGTTCGCGTGCGGCAAGCCATTCGGGGCCCTGTTCGCCGGTGGCCGCCAGTGCCGCCATCGCCTGTTCATAAAGGCGGATGGCATCATCATTGGCATAGAGCGCCCGCGCCCGGTCTCCGGCCGCGACCAGGTAATGTGCGCCCTTGGCCTTCTGTTCGGAGAGGCCGAAATGGTGGCCGAGCAGCGCCATTTCCTCGGGCCGGTCGGTATCCTCGCCGAACCGGCGCTCCAGCACCTTGCCGATTAATGCATGCCCGTCCGTGCGCCGACTGAGCAGCAGATTGTTGTAGACCACCTCCTGCAGCAACGTCTGGGTAAACCGATAGGTCTGTGTGCCCAGGAACCCGCCGCCGTCCCTGGCTTCTTCGATGATCTCCGCATCGCAGAGCAGATCAAGAATCGTATCCACCGGTGTCCGCCCCGAAACCGCTTGCAGCAGATCCGCATCGAATCGCGGCCCGATCATCGCAGCGTGGTGCAGCATTCGGCGGGCGTCCGGCGGTAGCCGATCGACGCGGCCGAGCAGTATCGCCTCGATGGTCACCGGAATGTCGGCGGCCGCTTCGCGCTCCACCACCCGCCAGGTCGAGCCGACCCGCTGCACGGCGGATACATCGATCAGGCCGCGCACGATTTCCTCGATGAACAGGGGATTGCCCCCGGCCCGTGCCAAGATGCGCTCGGCGAGCGCCTGAGGCAGCCCATCCCTACCGAAGAATGCCGCAAGCAGCCGACGCCTGTCGGCTTCCGAAAGCGGTGCGAGGCGCAACGCCGTCAAGTTTGTATGGCCGGGCTTCAGCTGATCGGCATCGGCGTCGGGCCGCTGGGTGGTCAGCAGCATCAACGGGCTGCCTTCCGTCCGCTCGAGGACGAAGGATATGGCCTCGAGCGAGGCAGCGTCGGCCCAGTGCAAATCCTCGATCACGAGCAGTAAGGGCGTTCGTGACAGGCGTCGTTCAAAAATCGCCCTCACCCCTGCGAAAAGCTGCCGGCGCATCTGTTCCGGCTCCACATGGCGCAACAGCTCATCCTGGGAACCCAAGCCCAGGATCCGCAGAAACAGCGGTACGAGCTGTTCGAGCTTGTCTTGCGCAAATCCGATCTCGGCCAGTCCCGCGGCGAGTAGCTCTGTCGTCCGCTGCAGGCTGTCGCTCATCGAAATCCCGTAGGCACCGCGCAGCACCGCCGCGAGAACGCCATAGGACGGTTCTCCGAGCGACGAACTGCCGGCGCGGCGAACGACGACGTTCGAAAAGCGCGGATCCGCGGCCACCCGTTCGAGGAATTCTTTGATCAGCCGCGATTTTCCGAGCCCTGCCTCTCCCGTCAGACGCACCAGTTGCGCCGTCCCGCCGCAGGCAAGCTCGAGGCAATCAATGAGGCGCTTCATCTCCGCCTCACGTCCGATCAGCGGCGCACCGAGCCCCAGCGCTTCGAGACCGCGTGCCGTGCGCGGTGCCTCCAGAGACTGCGTCAGCCTGTAGACCTCGACGCTTTCCGCTTTGCCGCGCAGCGTCATCGCGCCAAGCGCCTCGTAGGCAAAGGCGTGGCAGGTCAACCGATAGGTCACCGGCCCGACGAGGATCTCCCCAGGCCCTGCCAGCGTTTGCAGCCGCTGCGCCGTGTTGACTGCGTCGCCGGTCACCGAATAGGCCTTGCCGTCGCCAGCGCCCAAACGCCCCGCCACGACGGTTCCGGTGTTGAGCCCGATATGGAGGTTCAGTGGCTCGCCGATCCGCCGCTGCCAGCGTTCGCCGACCCGCCTTGCCCGAACGGTCATGTCGAGCGCAGCACGAAGCGCTCTCTCGGAGTCGTCTTCGTGCGCCACCGGCGCGCCGAAGAGGGCCAGCAACGCGTCGCCGATGAATTTGTCGACGAAGCCACCGTAAGCCTCGACCGCCTCGGTCAGTTCTTCGAAGAGTTCGTTCTGGAAGGCCCTGAGGACCTCCGGATCCACCTGCTCGCTGAGACCAGTAAAGCCGCAGAGGTCGGCAAAGAGAATGGTGGCTGTGCGGCGGTCGGCGCCCGCCTCCTCTCCGCCAGAAGGTCGCGCCCGAGGCGTCTGTGCCGTCGCAGGTGGCGAAACCGTCGGCTTTATTGGTGCCGGGCTTCCAAGCCGGGTGCCGCAGGTGGGACAAAACGAGAAGTGTGGCGGGCAGAGTGCGCCGCAACCGGGACACGGGCTATGCTGCTTGGCACCGCAATTCGGGCAAAACGCAAACCCGCCTTGGATCTCGCAACCGCACGCGTGGCAGTTCATCGACGACGAACCTTCGAACGAACCAGGCTGGCACGGCGAATGCGGAGCCAGCCGGGACATGATGGCTTCGCAAGAATGGACCCGCATCACCTGCTTTGCAAGCAACAGCAAAAATTGCGATGGGAGACCGCGAATGCGGCCTCCTCCAGGGCCTCCCGACGGTTTCCCGATCGATCAGTCCCGCAATGGTTCGTCGGCAATGTCGGCCTCAAGCGCTGTCAGGAGTGGACGCGGCGCGGCTTTGGTGGACGGGAAAACGTATCGAGATCGATGGCTGCACCTTCCGGCGCGCGGCACACCTCCTCCGGATGCCGGTCGCTGGCCTCGACGGCGAAGTGGATCGCCGCGGTCTCGTTGG
The DNA here is from genome assembly GCF_058792075.1 of Ensifer sp. EB106-03-01-XG145. Lineage (NCBI taxonomy): Bacteria > Pseudomonadati > Pseudomonadota > Alphaproteobacteria > Hyphomicrobiales > Rhizobiaceae > Ensifer > Ensifer sp. EB106-03-01-XG145. The sequence continues at coordinate 208,167 of NZ_JBYTEC010000005.1, forward strand.
TGAAGAGGCCGCCAACGACGCCCTTGCGGTCGGAAACGACCCACCAGCCGTGCCTGTCGCGGCCAACGACGAAACGTGCGCGCGCGCGAAAACCACGCCGAATCTGCTGCGTACTGTCCATGATGGAATGATCCTCGTTGATCGGAAAAAGGCTTAACCGGCAATCCACGGAATGGCGGCCTGGATGCCATAGGCAAGGCCGAGAACGATACCGAGGCGGACGCCGATGCCGAGAAAGGCGTCGCGAACCGCGCTGTCGTTATCCTGGCGGTTCTCGATGTTTTCGTTGCCCTGGGCGCGTCGGCGCTGTTCGGCCTGAGCGGCAAGATGCGGCAAGCGTGACATGATCTGTCTCCTTTTTGACATAAGGTCCCGCGCACCGAGCTCAACGAATGAGGGGATGCTGGCAGGACGGGAATTGTTGAGGGAACTCAGCTCGCGAGCGCGATGCGGACGCCGCGGCCGATATGGGTGGAGGACGGAAGTTCGGTGAGCGGCTCGAGTGCCGCACGAATCTCGGCCGCCGTTTCCGCCGCAACCGGCGTCAATGGCAAGCGCAGTTCGGGGCTGAGGGCCCGCGCCAGGTGCAGCGCATATTTGATCGGTCCCGGATTGGTCTCGCGCTCGAACGCCACCAGCAACGGCCTTATCCGTTCATGGATGGCAAGCGCCGCCCCTGTATTGCCGGTCGTGATTGCCTGATGCATCGCCACCACCAGCCGCGGAACGACATTGGACGCCACCGATATGGTGCCGTGTCCGCCGCAAAGATTGAACGGCAGCGCCGTCTGGTCATGGCCGGAAAGCGGACGAAGGCAGTTTTTCAGCTCAGCCGACATCGAAAGAAGCCAGCCGATGTCGCCGGTCGCATCCTTGATGCCGACGATGCCGGGAAGCTCCGCCAGCCGCTCGAGCGTTCGCGGTGTCAGATCGACGCCGGTGCGGGCGGGCACGTTGTAGAGGATGACCGGCAAATCGACCGCCCTGGTGACCGCCTCGAAGTGCCGATAGAGCCCCTCCTGCGACGGCTTGCTGTAATAGGGCGCGACAATGAGCACCGCATCGGCGCCGAGCGCCTTGGCTTCCGCCGTCAGGTCGATCGTCGTCTCGGTACTGTTGGTGCCGGTTCCGGCGATAACGGGGATCTTCCGCTCGGCGACCTCGACGCAGCGCTCGATCACTATTGTCCGCTCGGTACGCGACAGCGTCGGCGCCTCGCCGGTGGTACCGCAAGCGACGATGCCGGAGATGCCGTGGCATATCTGCCATTCGACCAGCGACATCAGACCGGCGACATCGACCTTGCCGTCGCGAAACGGTGTGACGAGCGCCGTGATCGCCCCGTCGAGGCGCAACGAGTGCATGTTCATGGAAATATCCTTCAGGTGGGAAACTGGCCGCGGTCGGTAGCCGCGATGGCAAGCTGATAGCCGCGGCAGGAACGCAGGAAGGCGCCGAGGATCGCGGCGGCCAGATCGGCATGCCGCGCCTTGAACGTGAGCCGGCCCGCGCCTGGCGGCTGATAACGCAGCGCACAGGTCCAAAGCCCGAGTTCGTTGCTGAGTGTTCTGAGACAGAGCTTTGCCTCAGTCGTAGACGACAGGTGGATGACCGCATCGACCAGGGCATCGGCCGCCATCAGATCGCGGAACCGACGCGACGGCCACTCGTCCACGGCGAGACCGGGCAGTTCCCGGATGACGCGGACAGCCTCCCAGACATGGTGCTCACGCAGGCGGCGAACCGCGCTCAGCCGCAGCAGCAGCACATCCAGGGGATCTGCATTCGCCTCGACAGTAACGGGCCGCTGGCGCAACCCCGTATCGGGCAGAAGGCTCCGGACATGATGACGCAAGCTGAAATCGTGAAGAGACATGGAACTCATCCGTATTCGATGAGGGGAACCTAGCTCCATCAGGCGTCCGGATTCGATTCCGACTTCGGGCACCCGGCATAAGATTTCCGTAAAGCCTTCCGATTGGTGCTGTCCAAGGCATTCACGCGCGGCTAGATTGACGTTCGAAGGGACTGAAAACACCGCGAAATGCAGGCGCGCGGCGTCGAAATAATCTGACGTAAAAGATGACGTGCACGCAATTTTGCGCTAGGTAGCCCCTTCTGTGGCGATAAGGATCGCCATATTTCGCGCAATGCCCTGTCCGTGAAGGAACATGCCCATGCCTGCCTATCGCTCACGTACCACCACCCATGGCCGTAACATGGCCGGTGCCCGCGGCCTCTGGCGCGCGACGGGCATGAAGGACAGCGATTTTGGCAAGCCGATTATTGCAGTGGTGAACTCATTCACCCAGTTCGTGCCGGGCCACGTGCACCTCAAGGATCTCGGCCAGCTCGTCGCCCGCGAGATCGAGGCGGCCGGCGGCGTCGCCAAGGAATTCAACACCATCGCCGTCGACGACGGCATCGCCATGGGCCATGACGGCATGCTCTATTCGCTGCCGTCGCGCGAGATCATCGCCGACTCGGTCGAGTACATGGTCAATGCCCACTGCGCCGACGCCATGGTCTGCATCTCGAACTGCGACAAGATCACGCCCGGCATGCTGATGGCGGCGCTCCGCCTCAATATCCCCGCCGTCTTCGTCTCCGGCGGCCCGATGGAAGCCGGCAAGGTCGTGCTGCACGGCAAGACGCATGCGCTCGATCTGGTCGACGCCATGGTCGCAGCCGCCGACGACAATGTTTCCGACGAGGACGTCAAGGTCATCGAGCGCTCCGCCTGCCCGACCTGCGGTTCCTGCTCCGGCATGTTCACCGCCAATTCGATGAACTGTCTGACCGAGGCCCTCGGCCTGTCGCTGCCCGGCAACGGCTCGACGCTCGCGACCCACGCCGACCGCAAGCGCCTCTTCGTCGAGGCCGGCCATCTGGTCGTCGATATTGCCCGCCGCTACTACGAGCAGGAGGACGAAAGCGTCCTGCCGCGCAACGTCGCCTCCAAGCAGGCTTTCGAAAACGCCATGGCGCTCGACATCGCCATGGGCGGTTCGACCAACACCGTGCTGCACATTCTCGCCGCCGCCCATGAGGGTGTAGTCGATTTCACCATGGCCGACATCGACCGGCTGTCGCGCAAGGTTCCGTGCCTGTCAAAGGTGGCGCCTGCGAAAAGCGACGTGCACATGGAAGACGTGCACCGCGCCGGCGGTATCATGTCGATCCTCGGCGAACTCGAGAAAGGCGGCCTCATCAACCGCGATTGCCCGACCGTCCACAGCGCCACGATCGGCGACGCCATCGACCGATGGGACATCACTCGCACATCGAGCGAAACGGTGCGCAACTTCTTCCGCGCGGCGCCGGGCGGCATCCCGACGCAAGTTGCCTTCAGCCAGGAGTCGCGCTGGGACGAGCTCGACACCGACCGCGAAAAGGGCGTCATCCGCTCGGTCGAACACCCCTTCTCCAAGGACGGCGGCCTCGCTGTGCTTAAGGGCAACATCGCCATCGACGGCTGCATCGTGAAGACCGCCGGCGTCGACGAGAGCATCCTGAAGTTCTCCGGCCCGGCCCGCGTGTTCGAAAGCCAGGATGCATCGGTCAAGGCGATCCTCGGCAACGAGATCAAGGCCGGCGACGTGGTCGTCATCCGCTATGAAGGCCCGAAGGGCGGCCCGGGCATGCAGGAAATGCTCTATCCGACGAGCTACCTGAAGTCGAAGGGACTCGGCAAAGCTTGCGCGCTGATCACCGACGGCCGCTTCTCCGGCGGCACCTCCGGCCTCTCGATCGGCCACGTTTCTCCAGAAGCGGCCAATGGCGGCACGATCGGTCTCGTGCGCGAAGGCGACATGATCGACATCGACATCCCGAACCGCACGATCAGCCTGCGCGTCGACGAGGCGGAGCTTGCGAGCCGCCGCGCCGAGCAGGACGCCAAGGGCTGGAAGCCGGCCGAGCAGCGCAAGCGCAAGGTGACGACGGCGCTCAAGGCCTATGCCGCATTCGCCACCTCGGCCGACCGCGGAGCAGTGCGCGACCTCGGCGACCGCTGAGACGAAAAAAAACAGAGATAGTCCGAAGGCTCCCGATGTTCGGGGGCCTTTTTTTCTTTGGCCGGATGTCAGGCTCTGGCCCGTTCCGCACCGCTGCCTTCTTTGCCCGGCCGCGTGCATCTGTTATTTTAGGCTACCCTAAGATTAAAACAGGTGGGTCATGGCGAACGCTTCCGAACTGCTCGGCACCTGGAAGATGCTCTCCTGGAAACGCAAGGTTGTCGCCACCGGCGAAACCAGCGATGCCATGGGGGCCGATCCTATCGGCTACCTCTCCTACTATCCCGATGGCCGCGTCAGCGCCGTCGTGGTGAGGCGTGATCGCCCCGCATTGAAAGGCGCCGTACCGACGAGCGACGAAAAGGCGGCGCTCTTCGATTCGATGCTCGCCTATGCCGGATCCTACAGGCTTGAGGATGGCCGGGTAATCCACCAGCTGGATGCGAGCTGGAACCCGGCCTGGGGCATGTCCGATCTGATCCGCCCGTTCTACGTGGAAGGCGACAGGCTGGTGATCTACGGCGCACCAGCCATCGACCCCCGGACTGGAGAAGAGGTCACATACAATCTCGAGTTTCGTCGGATGTGACCAGCCGCCATTTCCAGACGTCAGAGATGACGCGTCTCGGCCGGCGCGTGGAACCAGTTGTTGTTGCGTCCGTCCATATATTGCACCGGCGCGTCGGCGAGCACCGCCGGATCGAGATCGTCGAGGCAGGCGACGTTGACCGAATAATAGGCACCGCCGATCTCCTCGATGTAGCCGTGGCCGAAGGCCGCGACGCCACAGATCTTGCAGAAACGGTGATGCACGCTGTTGCTGCTAAACTGGTAGTCGGCGATGTTGGCTTCGTCACACTGCAAGCGGAAACCGTCGGGCTTTACGATTGCCCCCCAATAGCGCCGCTTCCAGCAGATCGAGCAATTGCACTTGCCGGTGCCGGCATCGAGGTCGACATCGGCCTCATAGCGGATATTTCCGCAATGGCAGCTTCCCTTATAGGTCAGTTTCATAACCGTCACTCCTGCTTTCCGGGCCCAGGCAGACCCCGCTTTGCCGCCCACCAATTTGACAACACGCTGTCAGATTACGGCCCATACAGTTCATTTGCACATTGACAACATATTGTCAACTGAAAGCAGTTACGCGGTGCGTCCGTCAGAGATGACGAACCTCGGCAGGTCTTTCATCCCATCGGTCGTTGCGGCCATCCAGATATTCCACCGACACCTGGGCGAGGACGGACGGATCGACATCATCCAAGCGGCAACATTGATACAGAAGGCGCAATTGCACTTGGCCGTCCCGGCATCGAGATCGAAAGTCGCCTCGTATCGCACCTTGCCGCAATGGCAGCTGCCCTTGTAAGTCCTCTTCGCCATGCTCTCCTCTCCCTTGCTGAAAGGGCTTGCTGAAACGAGAGCATCATGACAACATGATGTCATGCAAAAATTTTCACACAACGGGTGGCACTGTCAACATGAAAGACCCTGAACGCACGCACGCCGGCGACGCCTTTGCGGAATTTGCGATAACCGCGTTGCGGCTTGCCGGTCCGCTGACGCAGGCCGGCGACGCACTCGCCAAACCTTCCGGACAGACGAGCGCCCGCTGGCAGGTACTGGCAGCGGCAAACCACGCCCCCATGTCGGTCGCCGATGCCGCGCGCGCCCTCGGCCTCGCGCGCCAGGGCGTGCAGCGCATCGCCGACCTGTTGGAAGCGGAAGGCCTGATCGCCTACAGAGACAATCCGACCCACCAAAGGGCAAAACTCATGGTCCTGACGGCGGCCGGCGAAACGGCGCTGCACGAAATCAAAGAGCGGCAGGCGGCTTGGGCCGACAGGCTCGGTGCCGAATTGGGTGAAAGACGCCTGCGACAGGCCTCGGCCTTGATGGCGGAGATCATCGAAGTCCTCAAGGAACGATCCTCACCGGAAGATCCCGCCCCCTAGAGCATCCCGCTCTCAAGTGGAATCACTGGAGGCGGAAAGATGCTCTAGATTCAAAGTGCTAGAGCGTCCTTTGTGCGTTCACTTGAACGCACGGCGCTCTAAGCAACCGCCGTTCAAGCCAGTGTCAGGAGATCCGCGCGCAGGCGGTCCGGTCCACCTTCGCCAAGTACCGGATCGAGCGCCTCATGCAATGCCTTCCAGATGGGTATGGCACGCGCCAGCAGCGCTGCGCCCTCCTGCGTCAGCCGCAGCCGCCGCGACCTTCGGTCCTCCGGGTCGGGAAAGCTCTCGATCAGGCCGCGCCGTTCCAAGGGCTTCAGCGCCGCAGTCAGCGTCGTCCGGTCCATGGCGAGCAGCGACGCAACCGATCCCATGTTCGGAGGCGCAGGACGATTGAGCGACATCAGCAGGGAGAACTGCCCATTGGTGATATCGAGGGACCGCAGCGCCTCATCGAACCGGCGGGCTATGGCACGCGCGGCACGCTGCACATGCAGGCAGAGGCAGGTATCCTTCACATGCAGGGTGGTCTCGAACGGAATTAAAGGCATCTTTGACATGGCTGATTAATGTTGATATCAACGTAATTAGTCAAGTGCAACGTTGGAAGGAGGAACGGGCATGAGACAGGACCACGCAGTCGTATCGCCTCAGGAGTGGTTGGAAGCGCGCAAAACTCTGCTCGCGCTGGAAAAGGAACACACCCACGCACGCGACAAGGTCAATGCCGCCCGGCTGGCTCTGCCCTGGGTGAAGATGGAAAAGACCTACGTTTTCGACACGGTGACCGGACGCAAGTCGCTGTCCGAACTGTTCGACGGTCGCAGTCAGCTCATTGTCTACCATTTCATGTTCGGCCCCACCTGGGAGGCCGGCTGCCCCGGCTGCTCCTTCCTGGTCGACCACTTCGCCGGCATGCTGCCACACCTCAACCACCACGACGTGACGCTGATCGCCGCATCGAATGCGCCGCTGGCGAAGATCGAAGCCTACAGGAAGCGCATGGATTGGCACTTCCCCTGGGTCTCTGCGGAGGGCAACGGCTTCAACCATGATTACCACGTCGCCTTTTCTCCGGACGAACTCGCAAGCGGCAAGGTCGCCTACAATTTCACCGAGATCGAAAGCGCCAACGCGCATGAGGAACTGCCAGGACTGAGCGCCTTCCAGAAAGGCGAGGACGGCGCGATCTATCACACCTATTCGTCCTATGCCCGCGGTCTTGAGGAACTGGTCGGCACGCTGATGCTGCTCGACCGCGCGCCGAAGGGCCGCAACGAAGACCACACCATGAGCTTCGTCCGCCGCCACGACGAGTACGAAAAGGAGCGCGGGCGCAAGGCAGGCTGACCCTCCTCGTCCTTCGCGGGCGGAACCTTTCGCCTGCGAAATCGTTTCCAGAACGCTCGCGTGCCGGGTCGATGATCTGTGCCCGGACCAAGAAGGAAATCCCGTGAAAGCAGAACCGGAAGAAGCGCACCGCTGGCTCGAACAAATGCTGGGCGACTGGCACGTTCGCACGACCGGATCCGATGGCGAGCCCGACGGGAGCGGCCCCTGGACCGAACACGTTCGCTCGCTTCAGGGCCTTTGGATCGTGTGCGAAGGTCAGGGAACGATGCCGGGCGGCAGCTTCGGCGAAACGCTCATGACGCTCGGCTACAATCCCGAGACGAAACGCTACATCGGCACCTGGGTCGGCTCCATGCTGACCCACATGTGGGTCTATGACGGCGAACTGGATGCGGAAGGCAGATCCCTGTCTCTCTACTGCGATGGACCGGATTTCGAAAACCCCGGCAGAACCGCGCGGTACCGGGACGTCATAACGCTCCTCGATCACTCCCGGCGCTTGCTGACGGCGCAAGTGCAGGCGCCGGACGGAAGCTGGAAAGACATGATGACGGCGGAGTATCTGCGCCGGGATTGACCGCGGGATCGGCGACGATGCTCGGTTCCCGGCCGCGTCCCGCTTCAACCCGCTCCGGCGACGGTCCTTTCGAACATGCAACCAAGCGGCACGAAATGCGCCGCGCCTAGCAAACTGGAGGAAGGCAATGGCAGATCACGGCAAATTTGTTTGGTATGAACTGATGACGACGGACATGGCCGCGGCGGAGACCTTCTATAAGGACGTCGTCGGCTGGGATGCCCGCGATGCCGGCATGCCCGGCATGAGCTACACGCTGTTCAGTATCGGCGAGCTGCCGGTTGCCGGACTGATGACGATGCCGGAAGGTGCGCTCGAAATGAAGGTACCACCCGCCTGGCTCGGCTATGTCGGCGTCGACGATGTCGATGCGACCGCCGCCAAGATCGCCGCCAAGGGCGGCAAGGTTCATCGGGCGCCGGATGATATCCCGGGCATTGGGCGCTTTGCCGTCGTCACCGACCCGCACGGCGCCGTGTTCGCGATCTTCAAGGGTACGGGCGATCCGCCGCCGGTCACCGATCCGATGTCGCCCGGTCTCGTCGGCTGGCACGAACTCGCGTCCGGCGACCTCGACACCGCCTTCCCCTTCTACGCCGAGCTCTTCGGCTGGACGAAGGACCAGGGCATGGACATGGGCGAGATGGGCACCTACCAGATCTTTGCCCATGGCGGCGCTCCGATCGGCGGGATGATGACCAAGCCGAAGGAAGTGCCCGCGCCCTACTGGCTCTACTACATCAACGTGCCTGCGCTCGACGCATCGATCGAGCGTATCAAGGCCGGTGGCGGCAAGGTCGTGCTCGAGCCGATGGAGGTGCCCGGCGGCGCCTGGATCGTCCAGGCGCTCGACCCGCAAGGTGCCCTTTTCGCGCTGGTCGCGCCGAAGCGCTGAACGGTCGCGTCAACCGACAAGCACGCGCATGAGACAGGGCCCGCCTCCCATCAGGAGGCGGGCCTCTTTTCTATCCGATGGGCGCTGTGCGGTGACGGAATGCAAGCCGCTGCCCTGCACCACGCGCATCCCTCGGTTGCGGAGCGACCCCTAGTATTTCAGGGTATTTCAAGGTTATTTAACACCTTATACGATAACAGGGGCAACGAGCACACTGATTTCGGATGGGTTTCTTGTCACACGACAAGAATTGTCGCGACAGCCCAAGCGATGAGCGGCGACATGAGTGGAGCAACTTCGCGTAAATGAAGAACAAAGGCGGCAGCTATACGCCCCCGGAAACGGGCGTTGCAGAAGCGCGCACGGCGAAGGCGCTGCGCCGCAAGCTCCAATGGCTGCTCGCCATCGTCGTTGCCTGCACCGGCGTGCTCGCCACCGAGATCATCGCCGCCTCCTATAGCGATTTCGTCATCGCTCGCCGCAACCTGACCGAAGTCATGGCCTTCTGCCGCGTGCTCGACGCTGCAAACTACCTCTCGGCCGAGCGCGGCCCGTCCAATGGCGTGCTCGGCATCGGCGTGGCACCCGGTTCGCCGGTCCAGGCCCGGCTTGCCGAGTTTCGTACCCGCAGCGACGCGGCGCTCGCCAAGCTCACCGAGGACATCGACGGTGCCAGCCGCACCGAACCTGCCGGCGCCCTCTCGCCCATTCTGGTCGAAGTTCGCCGCCGCCTGATGCTGGCGCGCGCCGAGATCGACCGCATTGCCGCGCTTCCGCCCGAACAGCGGGACCTGACGGAGATCCAGGCGACGATCGAGGCAATGTTCGGCGTCATCGACGCGCTTCGCCCGGCGATCGACTGGAACATCCAACGCCTGACCAACACCGACGCGAACCTTGCCGGCATCGCACTTGCGGCACAGATGCTCGCCAATCTGCGCGAGGACGGCGGTCGCCTCGGCTCGCAGGTCATGGCCCCGGTTGCTGTCGGCCAGCCGCTCGAAGCAAAGAACATCGCCGATAGCGAGCGCACACGCGGCAGGCTGCAGGAAATCTGGTCCATCGTCGGCAAGCCCGGCGCCCTTCCCGGTCTGAAACCGGCCAATATCGCAGATCTCGCCAGGATCGACCGCGAATTCTTCGGCGAAGGATTTGCGATCATCGACAGCATCGTCGCCATCGGCAGACAATCGGGCGCCTATCCAATGACCGCCGAGCAATTGACCGACCGCTTCGTCCCGAAGATGAAGCCGCTCGAGGATCTTCGCCGTGCCTTCATGGATGCGACCGTCGCGCGGCTTGCGGCAAACAAGACGAGGGCCTCGGTCAAGCTAGCGGTCGCCAGCCTTGCGACCTTCGCCCTGTTCCTGGTCTTGCTGGTTTTGATGCGCCGCGCCCGCTCGCTCGTCTTCGAACCGCTGCTCATCGCACGCCACAGCATCATCGAGCTCGCCAACGACCGTCCGATCGCCCGCCTTCAGGGCAAGGGCGGTGAAGGCGAGATGGGGCGCCTGTTCGACGCGATCGACGTGCTGCGCAAACGCCTCGACGAACGCGCGCTGTTGATGCAGCACCTTGAACATCAGGCTGAAACCGATGAGCTGACCGGCCTGCTCAACCGCCGGGCGCTGGAACTCATCGGCGGCGCGGAAGACACGGCCGACAGCAGCCAGGACGCCTGTCTGATCCTGATGGACATCGACCATTTCAAGCAGATCAACGATACCCACGGCCATCTGGTCGGCGACATCGTGATCAAGGAAATCGCCCGCGTCATCCGCAACTCCGTGCGCAACTCCGATCTCGTCGCCCGTTTCGGCGGCGAGGAGTTCGCGGTCATCACGCCCGGCGACAACATCGAGTCGGCCCTTGCGCTGGCGGAGCGGATCCGGGCCAACCTTGCGCGCGAGCCGATCGTCGTTGCGGATGGACAGCAACTGAAGGTCACCGCCAGCTTCGGCGTGGCGGAGGGCCGAACCGCAAACGGCGGCTGGAAGCACCTGATCGAGTGCGCCGACACGGAGCTCTATCGCGCCAAATCCGAAGGCCGCAACCGCGTCTGCGGCCACCCGGCAGAGGCGACCCTTTCCCACTTCACGAAGACGAAATCCGCGCGCGCGTAGCCAGAAAATCGAGCACGACCCGCACACGCGACGGCAAGGCTCCGCCTTGGCCGAGAAACACGGCATGAAAAGTCTCGATATCACCGGGATTGAGATGCTCGACCAGCGGCAGCAGCCGGCCGGCCTGGATATCTTCCCTGACCGTGAAGGTCGGAAGCCGGGCAAGGCCCACACCCGCAAGCGCAAGCTGGCGCAAGCCCTCGCCATCGCTGACCCGCACCCGTTCCGTCGGCGACAGAACGATCTGTTCTGCATTCGACAGCAACGGCCAGCCATCGAACGCCCGTGCGTAGCTATGGCTCAGCCGGTTGTGCACATCGATATCCTCGATGGTACGAGGCACGCCAAAACGATCGAGATAGGATGGGGCACCGACGATCGTCATCGATGTGGTGCCGAGCTTGCGTGCGATCAGGCTCGATGTCTTCAGCGGACCGGCACGCACGGCGATATCGACCCGCTCCGCCATCAGATCGACAACCGCATCGGTCTGCAGGATATCGAGGGAGACCGCCGGAAACGCCGACAGGAATTCGGGCAGCACCGGCATCAACGCATGCGTCGCATAGGACGCGCTGACATTGAGGCGCACCCGGCCCTCCGGCGTTTCGCCGGCGCCCGCCGAGCGCTCCGCCTCGTCGATGTCGGCGAGGATGCGTACGACCCGCTCATAGAAGACGCAGCCTTCCGCCGTCAGTTGCAGCCGCCGCGTCGACCGGTTGACGAGCCGGACGCCAAGCCTTTCCTCCAGTCGCTGGACGAGTTTGCTGACAGCCGAGGGCGTCATGCAGCAGACTTTTGCCGCAGCCGAGAAGCCGCCAAGCTCCACCACCTTGGCAAAAACCGCCATCTCCCCAGAACGATTGATCGTCAAGCGCGACATGTGACTTCAACTCACAAATGATGTTCCTTCATGAGGTCTACATCGCAAATGCCCCCAACACCACCTTCTCCTTGAAGCGAGCATCGACGGCCGGTGTCTCGCGCGAACAAAGCCAACGAGGAGATTGAAGACATGGAATACAGACGGCTTGGATCATCGGGACTGAAGGTGCCGGCCTTGAGCTTCGGCGCTGGGACCTTCGGCGGCAAGGGGCCGCTTTTCAGCGCCTGGGGCAACAGCGACGCAGCCGAAGCGCGACGACTGATCGACATTTCGCTCGAAGCCGGCGTCAACCTCTTCGACACGGCCGACGTCTACTCGGACGGCGCCTCCGAGAGCGTGCTCGGCGCCGCGATCAAGGGACGGCGCGATGCCGTGCTGATTTCGACCAAGATCGCGCTGCCGATGGGCGACGGGCCGAATGATGCCGGCACGTCGCGAGCGCGCCTGATCAAAGGCGTCGACGACGCCCTCAAGCGGCTCGGCACCGATTACATCGACCTCCTGCAACTGCACGCCTTCGACGCCGGCACGCCGGTCGATGAGGTGCTATCGACTCTCGATAACCTCGTTACCGCCGGCAAGCTACGCTACATCGGCGCCTCCAACTTCGCCGGCTGGCAGTTGATGAAATCTCTGGCCGTCTCGGAGAAGCACGGCCTCGTGCGCCATGTCGCCCACCAGGTCTACTATTCGCTCGTCGGCCGCGACTACGAATGGGAACTGATGCCGCTCGCCGCCGACCAGGGCGTCGGCGCGATGGTCTGGAGCCCGCTCGGCTGGGGCCGTCTCACCGGCAAGATCCGCCGCGGCCAGCCCTGGCCGGAAGGCAGCCGCCTGCACGACACCGCGGCCTTCGGCCCGCCAGTTGATGACGAGAAGCTCTACAACGTCGTCGACGTGCTCGACCAGTTGACCGAGGAGACCGGCAAGACGGTTCCGCAGATCGCCATCAACTGGCTCCTGGGGCGCCCGACCGTTTCGAGCGTCATCATCGGCGCCCGCAACGAGGAGCAGCTCCGCCAGAACCTTGGTGCCGTCGGCTGGTCGCTGTCGCCGGAACAGATCGCCCGACTCGATGAAGCGAGCAAGACGACGCCGGCCTATCCCTACTTCCCCTATTACCGCCAGGAAGGATTTGCGCGGATCAACCCGCCGCTCGTCTAACCGCAATGGAGCCAGTCTTTCGCACGCCTGAACGGGCGTGCGAAAGCGCTGCAGCGCCTTGATTTTCCTCAGCCACTTTCGCGCTTGCTTTCTTACTTTGCATTGCACAAACTTCCCGGAGATGGGGGCGCAAGACCTACCACAAAGGGGATCAAATTCGGCATGTCGATCAAGGCCAGTATCTATCACCTGACCCACTACACCTATGACCGTCCCATAAGGCTGTCGCCGCAGATCATTCGCCTAAAGCCCGCGGCGCATTCCAAGACGAAGGTCATCAGCCACTCGCTGAAGGTTTCGCCCGCCAATCATTTCGTCAACCTGCAGCAGGATCCCTACGGCAACTACCTTGCCCGTTTCGTCTTTCCCGATCCGGTCAGCGAGTTGAAGATCGAGGTCGATCTCGTCGCCGACATGACCGTCTACAATCCCTTCGACTTCTTCGTCGAAGAAGAGGCCGAGCACTGGCCCTTCCCCTATCCTGCAGATCTCAGCGATGATCTTGAGATCTATATGACGCCGGAACCGGTCGGCCCGGCGCTTGGTGCTTTCCTCGCGACAGTCGACCGCTCGCGGCAACGCACCATCGACATGGTCGTCGGGCTCAATGCGCGCCTGCAAAACGAAATCGGCTACGTCATCCGCATGGAGCCCGGGGTCCAGACGCCGGAGGACACCTTGACGTCGGCCCGCGGTTCCTGTCGCGATTCGAGCTGGCTGCTGGTCCAGATCCTGCGCAATCTCGGCTTCGCCGCCCGTTTCGTCTCTGGCTATCTCATCCAGCTCACGCCGGATCTCAAGGCGCTCGACGGCCCCTCGGGCACCGACCACGACTTTACCGACCTGCATGCCTGGGCCGAGGTCTACCTGCCCGGCGCCGGCTGGGTCGGGCTCGACCCCACCTCGGGCCTCTTGACCGGCGAAAGCCACATTCCGCTTGCCGCAACGCCCCATTATCGCAACGCCGCGCCGATCTCCGGCGGCTTCTTCGGCGATCCCGACACCCGAACCGATTTCGCCTTCGACATGAAGGTGACACGTGTCGCGGAACATCCGCGCATCACCAAGCCGTTCTCCGACGAAAGCTGGGAAGCCTTGAACGCGCTCGGTGAACAGGTCGATCGCGTGCTCCAGGAAAACGACATACGGCTGACGATGGGCGGCGAGCCGACCTTCGTTTCGATCGACGACTTCGAGTCCGAGGAGTGGAACACTGACGCGGTCGGCCCGACCAAGCGCGAGAAGGCGGACGCGTTGATCCGCCGCCTGCGCGAACGCTTCGCGCCCGGCGGTTTCCTGCACTATGGCCAGGGCAAGTGGTATCCCGGCGAAAGCCTGCCGCGCTGGACCTTCTCGCTCTACTGGCGCAAGGACGGCGTGCCGATCTGGCGCCGCCCCGACCTCATCGCCGAGGAGGCAGGCCACCACGACGTCACCGCGAAGGACGCCGAACGTCTGTTGCATCTGATGGCAGGCGAATTGAGCGTGCCGACCGAGATGGTCCAACCGGCCTTCGAAGATCCCGCCGACTGGCTGCTGAAGGAGGCAAACCTCCCCGAGAACGTCGATCCCTCCAATTCCAAGCTGAAGGACCCCGAAGAGCGCAGCCGCATGGCCCGCGTCTTCGAACGCGGCCTGACGGCACCGACCGGCTACGTGCTGCCTGTGCAGGCCTGGAATGCGCGTGCCACTGGCGTGCGGTGGATGAGCGAGAAATGGCAGACGCGCCGCGGCCGCATCTTCCTCGTTCCCGGCGACAGCCCCGTCGGTTATCGCCTGCCGCTCGGCGCCTTGCCCTATGTCGCGCCCTCCGCCTATCCCTATATCCATCCGGTCGACCCGACCGTTCCCCGGAACGATCTGCCTGATTTCGCCGAAAGCAGCGCCCGCCCGCAGCATTCCCGCTTTCAAGCCGCGGAAGTACCGGAAACCCCGCAGGCACAGCCACGCGACGAAATAGCCGGGCTGGTGCGCACCGCCATCAGCGTCGAGCCGCGCGACGGCAGGCTCTGCGTCTTCATGCCGCCGATGGCCAGCGTCGAGGAATATCTCGACCTGATCGCGTCCGCGGAACGCGCTGCAGCCGCGATCGGACTGCCCGTGCACATCGAGGGCTACGCCCCGCCGCAGGACGAGCGCATCAACGTCATCCGCGTTGCGCCGGATCCGGGCGTGATCGAGGTCAATATCCATCCGGCTGCCAGCTGGCAGGATTGCGTCGATATCACCACGGCGGTCTACGAAGAGGCGCGGCAGAGCCGGCTTGGCGCCGACAAGTTCATGATCGACGGGCGCCACACCGGTACCGGCGGCGGCAACCATGTGGTCGTCGGCGGCGCCAATCCCAATGACAGCCCGTTCCTGCGTCGTCCGGACCTCCTGAAGAGCGTCGTCCTGCACTGGCAGCGCCACCCGTCGCTTTCCTATCTGTTCTCCGGCCTCTTCATCGGCCCGACGTCGCAGGCGCCGCGCATCGACGAGGCCCGGCACGATCAGCTCTATGAGCTTGAAATCGCGCTTGCCCAGGTGCCGATGCCGGGTTCGGCGACTCCGCCACCCCTGCCCTGGCTGATCGACCGGCTGTTCCGCAATCTGCTCGTCGATGTCACCGGCAACACCCACCGTGCCGAGATCTGCATCGACAAGCTGTTCTCGCCGGATGGTCCGACCGGGCGTCTCGGCCTCGTCGAGTTCCGCGGCTTCGAGATGCCGCCGAACGCCCGCATGTCGCTTGCCCAGCAATTGCTGGTGCGCGCGCTCATCGCCCGCTTCTGGAAGCACCCTGTTGATGGCCGCTTCGTGCGCTGGGGGACGACGCTGCATGATCGCTTCATGCTGCCGCATCATGTCTGGCAGGATTTTCTCGAAGTGCTCGCCGATCTTCGCGCCCACGGCTTCGACTTGAAGCCCGAATGGTTCGAGGCCCAGCTCGAGTTCCGTTTCCCCTTCTGCGGCGAGGTCGAATACCAGGACGCCAGGCTCGAAATCCGTCAGGCGCTCGAACCCTGGCACGTGATGGGCGAACAGGGCGCGATCGGCGGCACAGTGCGCTATGTCGACAGCTCGGTCGAGCGCCTCCAGGTCAAGCTCGATACCGCCAACCCCGAGCGTTACGCGGTCGCCTGCAACGGCCGGCCCGTGCCGCTGACGCGCACCGGCTCCAACGGCTCGGCTGTTGGCGGCGTCCGCTACAAGGCCTGGCAGCCGGCCTCGGGCCTGCACCCGGTCCTGCCGGTCAACACTCCCCTTACATTCGATATCTATGATACATGGTCGAATCGGGCGATTGGCGGATGCATCTACCACGTCGCCCATCCGGGTGGGCGCAGCTACGACACGTTTCCGGTCAACGGCAACGAGGCGGAGGCGCGGCGCCTGTCGCGGTTCGAGCCCTGGGGTCATACGCCAGGAGGATATCCGCTACGCCCGGAAAGCCCGTCGATGGAATTCCCGATGACGCTTGATCTCAGGCGTCCGCCAGGAGCGTAAATGGCGAAGAAGCAATCAGCCGCCGAGAGCCATCGCGGCACCGAGGACGATCCGGTCTTCGGTTACCGCGCCCTTCCTGATATCGCCGACGAGATGCTCGACCGGGAGGGCAATGTCCGCCCCGTCTGGCAGCGGTTACTCGCGACCCTGGGGCGGCTCGACGAAACGGAACTTGCCAACCGCTTCGCCCGCGCCGACCGCTACCTGCGCGACGCTGGCGTCTTCTACCGTGTCTACGGTGCCAAGGAGGCTTCTGACCGGAACTGGCCGCTGTCGCATATCCCCGTCCTGATAGACGAGAAGGAATGGGCAACGGTTTCACAAGGGCTCGTGCAGCGTGCCGAACTGCTGGAGAAGGTGGTCGCCGATGTCTACGGCGAGAACCGGCTGGTGCGCGAGGGCCTCCTGCCACCTGCACTGGTCGCTTCAAACCCGGAGTTCCTGCGGCCGCTCGTCGGTGTGAAGCCGGCCGATGGTCATTTCCTGCATTTCGTATCCTTCGAGATCGGCCGCGGCCCCGACGGCAATTGGTGGGTGCTTTCGGACCGCACGGAAGCGCCCTCCGGCGCCGGCTTCGCATTGGAGAACCGGGTCGCGACCACGCGCGCCTTCTCCAATCTCTACGCCGAATCCCATGTCCACCGACTGGCGGGCTTCTTCGGTGAGTTCCGAGACGCGCTTCAGAGCCGCAAGCTGCATCCGGATGACCGCATCGCCGTGCTTTCGCCCGGCATCGCCAACGAGACCTATTTCGAACACGCCTATATCGCCCGCTACCTGGGCTTCATGCTGCTTGAAGGTGAAGACCTGACGGTCCTGGGCGGCCGGGTGATGGTGCGAACCGTCGCAGGCCTCAAGCCGGTGGGCGTGCTCTGGCGCCGCCTTGATGCCGCCTTTGCAGATCCCCTCGAGCTCAACCAGTCCTCGCATATCGGCACACCCGGCATCGTCGAGGCGCTTCGCGCCGGCTCCGTCTCGATCGTCAACGCACTCGGCACCGGCATCGTCGAGACACGCGCCTTCCTCGCCTTCCTCCCGGCGATCTGCCACCATTTGCTCGGCGAAGAGCAGAAGCTGCCCTCGATCGCCACCTGGTGGTGCGGACAGCCGGCCGAGCGCGAACAGGTCGCTGCCAACCTCGATCGCATGGTCATCGGCCCGGCCTATGCGACGCGCCCCTTTTTTGATGACAACGGCCAGTCGGTGCTCGGCGCCACGCTCGACGAGAATGCCCGCGCCTCGATCGCCGATTGGCTCGGCGCCGAGGGCGGCAATCTCGTCGGCCAGGAGGTCGTCACGCTCTCGACCACCCCCGCCTGGGTTCGCGGCCGGCTGACGCCACGGCCCATGAGCCTGCGCGTCTTTGCAGCACGCACCCGTGACGGCTGGCAGATCATGCCCGGCGGTTTCGCCCGCATCGGCTCCGGCGACGATGTCGCGGCAATCGCCATGCAGGCAGGCGGCACTGCCGCCGACGTCTGGATCGTCAGCGACCGGCCGGTGGAACGCACGACACTGCTTCCGGCTGAGGAAAGCTTTACCCGCAACATGCCGGGAAGCCTGCCGAGCCGCGCAGCCGACAATCTCTTCTGGCTCGGCCGCTACATCGAGCGTTCGGAAGGGGCGCTGCGCATCCTGCGCGCCTGGCACGGCCGCTTCGCCGAAACCGCCGATCCGGACCTGCCGCTCCTGAGGGATGTCAGCGACTATCTCGGCGCGCTGGACATCGACACGCGCCAGGCGGTGCCCGACAGTCTTCTTGCCAACATCTCCAGCGCCCTTTTCAGCGCCGGCAACATCCGCGACCGGTTCTCCCCGGACGGATGGTTGGCGCTCAACGACCTGTCGCAGACGGCGCGCAAGTTTCACGCGACGGTGCAGGCCGGCGACGATGCGACCCGCGCGATGACGGTGCTGCTCCGCAAGCTCGCCGGCTTTGCCGGTCTCGTGCATGAAAACATGTACCGTTTCACCGGGTGGCGCTTTCTGTCGATCGGCCGATACCTGGAGCGCGGCCTTCACATGACGCGGCTGCTCGGCCATATGTCGGGCACGGATGCACCCGACGGCGCCTATGACATGCTGCTCGAGATCGGCGACAGCGTCATGACCCACCGCCGGCGCTACAATGTCAGCACCGCCGCCTTGACCGTGACCGACCTTTTGGCGCTCGACCCGCTCAACCCGCGCTCGGTGCTCTACCAGTTGAACGAGATCAAGACCGAGGTGGAACTGCTGCCGAACGCCTTCGTCAACGGGCAGATGTCACCCTTCTACCGCGAGGCGATGCGCCTGCATTCGGGCCTCGCGGTGATGACGCCGGAAGCGATGAACCTCGGTGTCTACAATCGCCTGGAGCGGGATCTCGAAAGCCTGTCCGATCTGCTCGCGCGAACCTATCTCGGCTAGCGGGCGAAGGGACGGACATGCTCTACGATATCAGCCTGAAGATCACCTATGACTATGAAGTACCGGTTTCCGGCGGGCGCCATCTCGTGCGCGTGATGCCGGCGACGCTCCCCGGTCGCCAACGGCTCATCGTCGGTTCGCTGAGCTGCCAGCCAATGCCGGCCGAGCGCGCCGAAAGCGTCGACTTCTTCGCCAACCCGTTCACCTCGATCCTGTTTCGGTCCTCTCACGACGACCTGACGATCCGCATGCAAGCGCGGGTACAAGTAGAGCCGCAGCCCTTGACCGCGGACTTTTCGCCTGACCTCGCCGGCCTGCCGGCCGAGCTCTCCGCTTGCTGGTCCGTCGACGCCGAAGCACCGCACCACTTCACGGGACCAAGCCCGCTCCTGCCGGAAGCACCTGACATTGCCGCCTATGCGCGGGCAATCGTCACGGACACCATGACGGTCCGACAGATCGCCGCAGCACTTTGCGAGCGCATCCACCACGATTTCACCTATGACGGCGAGGCCACGACGGTGAACACGACACCGGGCGAGGCGTTCAAACTGAAGCGCGGCGTCTGCCAGGATTTCGCCCATGTAATGATCGTGGCGCTGCGAAGCCTCGGCATCCCCGCCGGCTATGTCAGCGGCTTCCTGCGGACAATCCCTCCACCCGGCAAGGAACGCCTCGAGGGTGCCGACGCCATGCACGCCTGGGTGCGGATCTGGTGCGGTACCACAGGCGGCTGGCTCGAACTCGACCCGACCAACAATATTCCGGCAGGAACCGACCATATCGTCGTCGGTCACGGGCGCGACTATGGCGACGTTGCGCCCGTCATCGGGGTCCTGAAGAGCTATGGCAGCCAGACGACGAAACAGGCCGTTGACGTCATTCCCGTGCCCTGACCCGAATTGACACACCGCAATTCTCGTTTTCATACACGGCATATGCCGCGGAACCCGCTGTAAGCACTGGTTTTCCTGCATTCCGTTAAAATTGCAGCGATCGCCGGAACGAAATCGTAAGCCATCGACGCTATTGATGCCCGCAAGCTTGCAACGTGTTCCTCTGGGGTGTGCAAAGATGGGAAGACGATACACTGTAGGCCGGTCCTTCGTAGCGATGCTCAAGGACCGGGGTGGCAATTTCGGCATTATGGCCGCACTCGCAGCGCCATTGATATTGGCAGCCGGCGGCGTCGCCATAGATATGGCCGGCATGATGACGGCCAAGAACCAAATGCAGGATGCAGCGGATGCCGCAGCGCTTGCGGCGGCCTCTTCTCTGGTTGCGAAGGATCCACCGACGATTGCGAAAGCAAAGGAAATAGCTGCGGCCTTCCTCAAGAACCAGTCGGGCGGCACCGCCGTCGACGTTCCTGGCGGGCAGGATCCAGGCGGCACGGGATCGCTGGCCAAAACCGCTTCGGCGGAAGCGTCGACGGCCGGCCAGCCGGTCATCGAGATCATTGAAAACAGCAATGGCCCTACCGGTAAGGCCTACAACGTCACGGTCCTGAACAAGCAGACGTTCCAGTTCAACGCGATGACACGCCTGCTCGGGAAGACATCAATCAACATCGAAACCCGTGCCACCGCCGAAAGCGCGACAGAGAGCAAGAATGCGCTCTCGATGTATCTGGTGCTCGACCGCTCCGGCTCCATGGCCTGGAAGACCAATACCAAGGACACGACCAAGACGTCGTGCCCGAACTACACGGAATCGAACTGGAGCAAGTATCCGAACCTGAAGGCAAGCAACCCCTGCTATGTGACGAAGATCGACGCGCTGAAAAGCGCTGTCGGCGATTTGGTCAAGCAGCTGAACACCGCCGACCCGAACACTCTGTATGTCCGCACGGCGGCCGTCTCCTACAATTCCGCGCAGGACACGGCAGGGAACCTCGCATGGGGTACAACGGGCACCTCGACTTATGTGAACGCCCTTGTCGCAACAGGTGGCACGGCATCGGGCAACGCGTTCAAGACAGCCTACAACCGCGTTGCCGCGACGACCGAGGATGACGCCCACAAGGCTAAGAACGGCCAGGTTCCCACAAAGTACATCGTCTTCATGACCGACGGCGACAACAACAACACGAGCGACGACACGACAACCCTGACGTGGTGCGACACCGCACGAAAGAACAAAGTTCAGGTCTATACCGTCGCATTCATGGCGCCGGATCGCGGCAAGGCGTTGCTCAAGGCCTGCGCTACGACCGAAGCGAATTACTTCCAGGCGGAAGAAGCCGCCGATCTGATCGCAGCCTTCAAGGCGATCGGTGAAAAAGCCTCGGCCATGGCTACGCGCCTGACGAAATAAAACACCAAAACTGTGCCCTTCTTGCCGCCCGGTCCTGCCGGGCGGCATTTGCTTTCGGTATCGCCGGCCTGCTCCACCAACGACTTCCCACCGTTTGAGACAGTTCTAATCCATTTAAAAACATCTGTTGCAAGCGCTTCGGATCGATGCATAAATTGCCTTTATCCCCGGTCGGGTCCGGCCTGCGACCTCCCAACGCAAAAGGGTAAAGACAGTTTCATGATGAACAGGCTCTCCACCAACGACGTGCCGCAGCCCGCCCTGAGGTCGTCCGAACCCGGCCAGCTCGCCGTCGAAATCCTCGAACGCCTGAAGTATCGCATCGGCAAGGATCCGAAGGTTGCCAAGCCGCACGACTGGCTGACGGCCGCGATCCTGGTCGCCCGCGACCGCATCACCGACAAGTGGATGGATTCCACCCGCAAGACCTATGCGACCGGTGCCAAGCGCGTTTACTACCTCTCGCTCGAATTTCTCATCGGCCGGCTGATGCGCGACGCCATGACCAATATCGGCCTGATGGACGAGATGCGTGATGCGCTCGCTTCGCTCGGTGTCGATATCGATGTCGTTGCCGAACTCGAGCCGGATGCGGCGCTCGGCAATGGCGGTCTTGGCCGTCTCGCCGCCTGTTTCATGGAATCGATGGCGACCGTCGACGTGCCCGCCTATGGCTACGGCATCCGCTACATGCACGGCCTCTTCCGCCAGCAGATGGCCGATGGCTGGCAGGTGGAGTTGCCGGAAACCTGGCTTGCCCACGGCAATCCCTGGGAGTTCGAGCGGCGCGAAAGCTCCTACGAAATCGGCTTCGGCGGGGTGGTCGAAACCGCCAATGTCGATGAGGAAATCCAACGTTTCGTCTGGAAGCCGGCCGAACGCGTCATCGCCACAGCCTTCGATACGCCCGCCGTCGGCTGGCGGGCAAAACGCGTCAACACGCTTCGCCTCTGGACGGCGCAGCCGATCGACCCGATCCTGCTTGCCGCCTTCAACGCCGGCGACCACATCGGCGCGCTGCGGGAGAGCAACAAGGCGGAAAGCCTGACCCGCGTTCTCTACCCCGCCGACGCGACGCCTGCCGGCCAGGAACTGCGGCTGCGCCAGGAATATTTCTTCTCCTCCGCCTCTCTGCAGGACATCCTGCGCCGGCATCTGCAGCAATATCCGGACTTCACCTCGCTGCCGGACGCCGTCGCCATTCAGTTGAACGACACCCACCCGGCCATCTCCGTTGCCGAACTGGTGCGCCTCCTGACGGATCTGCACGGCCTCGATTTCGAGCAGGCCTGGGACATCACCCGCCGCACGATCTCCTACACCAACCACACGCTTCTGCCGGAGGCGCTCGAAAGCTGGCCGGTGCCGCTCATCGAGCGGCTGCTGCCGCGCCACATGCAGATCGTCTACGCGATCAACGCCAAGATCCTCATCGAGGCTCGCCGGCAGAAGGGCGCAACGGACGACGAGATCCGCAACATCTCGCTGATCGACGAGAGCGGCGAACGTCGCGTGCGCATGGGCAACCTTGCCTTCGTCGGTTCGCATTCGATCAATGGCGTTTCGGCACTGCATACGGAGCTGATGAAGGAAACGGTCTTTGCCAACCTGCACAGGCTTTATCCCGATCGCATCAACAACAAGACCAACGGCATCACCCCGCGCCGCTGGCTGATGCAGTGCAATCCCGGTCTTTTCGGCCTGATCCGCGACGCGATCGGCGACGAGTTCATGGACAATACCGAGGCGCTGCAGGCACTCGATGCCTTTGCGGACAAGGCGGATTTCCAGGAGCATTTCGCCGCCGTCAAGCGCGCCAACAAGGTCCGCCTCGCCCAGCTCGTTCAGAGCCGGCTCGGCATCAGGCTCGATCCGTCGGCGATGTTCGACATCCAGATCAAGCGCATCCACGAATACAAGCGCCAGCTTCTGAATATCATCGAGGCGGTGGCGCTCTACGACCAGATCCGCTCGCATCCGGAACTCGATTGGGTCCCGCGCGTCAAGCTCTTCGCCGGCAAGGCGGCGCCCAGCTATCACAATGCCAAGCTGATCATCAAACTCGCCAACGACGTCGCCCGCGTCGTCAACAACGACCCGGCAGTGCGCGGCCTCTTGAAGATCGTCTTCGTGCCGAACTACAACGTCTCGCTCGCCGAGATCATGGTTCCGTCCGCCGACCTCTCCGAGCAGATCTCGACCGCCGGCATGGAAGCGTCTGGCACCGGCAACATGAAGTTCGCGCTGAACGGCGCCTTGACGATCGGCACGCTTGACGGCGCGAACGTCGAGATGCGCGACTGGATCGGCGAGGAAAACATCAAGATCTTCGGCATGACCGCCGAAGAGGTGACGAAGGCCCGCGCCGAGGGCCACAATCCGCGCGCCATCATCGAAGGATCGCGCGAGCTGTCGCAGGCACTGCAGGCGATCGCCTCGGGCGTCTTCTCGCCGGACGACCGCAACCGCTTCTCCGGTCTTATCGACGGCATCTACAATCACGACTGGTTCATGGTTGCGGCCGATTTCGAGGCCTATGCCAAGGCGCAGCGCGAGATCGACCAGCTCTGGACGACACCGTCCGACTGGTATGCGCAAGCGATCCGCAACACCGCACGGATGGGCTGGTTCTCATCCGATCGCACCATCCGGCAATATGCCGGGGAAATCTGGAGAGCTGGATGACGCCTTCGGCCGGCAAGGACCCGGAACCCGCAGCTTCAGGTCTGCTGTCAGCGCCGGATATCGCGGCCATTCTTTCGGGCACGCACGAAGACCCCTTCGCGGTCCTCGGCGTGCACCCCGCCGGCAAGGCCGTCCTTGCCCGCTGCTTCATCCCCGATGCCGAGACCGTGACGGTGGAAACGCTCGCCGGCAAGGAACTCGGCACGCTCGAGCGACGTGACGACGCCGGCTTCTTCGAAGGGTCCGTGTCGCTGAAGAAACCCCAGCCGGTGCGCTACCGCGCCCGCAATGAGGGCGGCGAATGGATCGTCGTCGATCCCTATAGCTTCGGTCCGGTGCTCGGCCCGATGGACGACTACTACATCCGCGAAGGTTCGCACCTCCGGCTCTTCGACAAGATGGGCGCGCACCCGATCCACCACGACGGTGCCGACGGCTACCACTTCGCCGTCTGGGCACCCAATGCCAAGCGCGTTTCCGTCGTCGGCCAGTTCAACGACTGGGACGGCCGGCGACACGTCATGCGGCTGCGCACCGACACCGGCATCTGGGAAATCTTCATTCCCGGCGTCGAAGGCGGCCTCGCCTATAAATACGAGATCCTCGATCGCAACGGTACGCGGCTGCCGTTGAAAGCCGATCCTTTTGCCCGGCGCTCCGAGCTTCGCCCCAACACCGCTTCCGTGACGACGCCGGAGATTGCGCAAACCTGGGACGACGAGGCACATCGCAAGCATTGGGCAACGGTCGATGCCCGTCGCCAGCCGATCTCGATCTACGAGGTCCATGCCGGCTCCTGGCAGCGCCGCGACAATGGCGAAATGCTCTCCTGGGACGAACTGGCGGACCGGCTGATCCCCTATTGCGTCGACATGGGCTTCACCCATATCGAGTTCCTGCCGATCTCCGAGTTTCCCTTCGATCCGTCCTGGGGCTACCAGACGACAGGGCTCTATGCGCCCACCGCCCGCTTCGGCGAGCCGGAAGGCTTCGCGCGTTTCGTCAACGGCTGCCACAAGGTCGGCATCGGCGTCATCCTCGACTGGGTGCCGGCGCATTTCCCGACCGACGAGCACGGTTTGCGCTGGTTCGACGGCACGGCACTTTACGAACACGAAGATCCACGCCAAGGCTTTCACCCGGACTGGAACACCGCAATCTACAATTTCGGCCGCCAGGAAGTCCTGTCGTTCCTCGTCAACAACGCGCTTTATTGGGCAGAGAAGTTCCATGTCGACGGCCTGCGCGTCGACGCGGTCGCCTCGATGCTCTACCTCGACTACTCGCGCAAGCACGGCGAGTGGGTGCCGAACGAGTATGGCGGCAACGAGAACCTCGAGGCGGTTCGCTTCCTGCAGACGCTGAACACGGAAATCTACGGATCCCATAAGGGCATCCTGACGATCGCCGAGGAATCGACCTCCTGGCCGAATGTATCGCATCCGGTCCATGCCGGGGGTCTCGGCTTCGGCTTCAAGTGGAACATGGGCTTCATGCACGACACGCTGCAATATCTGTCGCGCGAGCCGGTGCACCGCAAGTTCCACCACAACGACCTGACCTTCGGCCTGCTCTACGCCTTCAGCGAAAACTTCGTTTTGCCGCTGTCCCATGACGAAGTCGTGCACGGCAAGGGATCGCTGATCGCCAAGATGGCCGGCGACGACTGGCAGAAGTTTGCCAATCTCAGGGCCTATTACGCCTTCATGTGGGGCTATCCCGGCAAGAAGCTCCTGTTCATGGGACAGGAATTCGCGCAATGGCGCGAATGGTCCGAGGAGCGCGCGCTCGACTGGAACCTGCTCGAATATCACCTGCACGAGGGCATGCGGCGCCTCGTGCGTGACCTCAACGGCACCTACCGCGCCAAGCCCGCCCTTCATGCCCGCGATTGCGAAGGCGACGGCTTTGAGTGGCTGCTTGCCGACGACCGCGACAATTCGGTCTTTGCCTGGCTGCGCAAGGCGCCCGGTGAAAAACTCGTCGCCGTCATCACCAATTTCACGCCCGTGTACCGGGAGAGCTACGCCATCCCGCTGCCGGTTGAAGGTCGCTGGAAGGAGATCCTCAACTCTGACGCGGAAATCTACGGAGGGAGCGGCAAGGGCAACGGCGGCGCCGTCTATGCCGGGAAGAGCACCACGGGAGCAATCATGGCCAACATCACGCTGCCGCCGCTGGCGACACTGATGCTGGAGCAGGAGTAAACTTCATCCGGTCCGCCAGTCGAAATCGGCAGGCGGAACGAGATTGTAAAATTCGAGGGCCGCAAGGCGTCGCCAAAAGCCGCCGTGACGACCCCGGAAGTCAATGATTGGGGAGGACAAATGGTGGAAAAGCGTTCGCAACCTCTGGCACGTGATGCCATGGCCTATGTTCTCGCTGGCGGTCGCGGCAGTCGTCTGAAAGAACTGACGGACCGACGGGCGAAGCCGGCGGTCTATTTCGGCGGCAAGGCCCGCATCATCGACTTCGCGCTATCGAATGCGCTGAACTCCGGTATCCGCCGCATCGGCGTCGCCACCCAATACAAGGCGCATTCCCTGATCCGACACCTGCAGCGCGGCTGGAACTTCTTCCGCCCCGAGCGAAACGAAAGCTTCGACATCCTGCCCGCCAGCCAGCGCGTTTCCGAGACGCAATGGTACGAAGGCACTGCCGACGCCGTCTATCAGAACATCGACATCATCGAGGACCACGGCGTCGAGTACATGGTGATCCTCGCCGGCGACCATATTTACAAGATGGACTACGAATTGATGCTGCAGCAGCACGTCGATTCCGGTGCCGACGTCACCATCGGCTGCCTCGAAGTGCCACGCATGGAAGCGACCGGCTTCGGCGTCATGCATGTCGACGACAAGGATCGCATCATCGCCTTCGTCGAGAAGCCGGCCGATCCGCCCGGCATTCCCGGCAATCCCGACATGGCGCTTGCCTCCATGGGCATCTATGTTTTCCACACGAAGTTCCTGATGGATCTTCTGCGCCGCGACGCCGCCGATCCGAAATCGAGCCGCGACTTCGGCAAGGACATCATTCCCTACATCGTCGACAACGGCAAAGCCGTCGCCCACCGCTTTGCGCAGTCCTGCGTGCGCTCCGATTTCGAGCGCGAGGCCTATTGGCGCGACGTCGGCACAATCGATGCCTATTGGCAGGCCAATATCGACCTGACCCACGTGACGCCCGAGCTCGACATCTACGACAGCACCTGGCCGATCTGGACTTTTGCCGAGATCAAGCCGCCGGCGAAATTCGTGCATGACGACGAGAACCGTCGCGGCTCGGCAACGTCGTCGCTCATATCAGGCGACTGCATCATCTCGGGCGCCGCTCTCAACCGCAGCCTGTTATTCACAGGCGTCAGAGTAAATTCATATTCCCGTCTGGAGAATGCCGTAGTTCTTCCCGATGTGAAGATCGGTCGCCATGCGCTCTTGAGCAACGTGGTCATCGACAGCCGTGTCGTGATCCCGGAGGGGCTCGTTGTCGGTGACGATCCGGAGCTCGATGCCAAGCGTTTCCGGCGTTCGGAGAACGGCGTCTGCCTGATCACGCAAACGATGATCGACAAGCTGGGAATGTAGGCACTCCATGAACGTCCTGTCCGTTGCGTCCGAAGTCTATCCGCTGATCAAGACCGGGGGGCTCGCCGATGTCGTCGGCGCGCTCCCGGCAGCGCTTGTGCCGCACGGCGTCAAGACCCGCACCCTGGTGCCCGGCTATCCTGCCGTGCTGCAGAAGCTGAAGAAGAAAAAGAAGGTCGGCAGTTTCGACAATCTGTTCGGCAATCCGGCAACAATTCTCGCCGCCGAGGTCGACGGGCTCGACCTTTTGGTCCTCGACCAGGCCGCACTCTATGCGCGCGACGGCGGCCCTTACGTCGATGCGACTGGCCGCGACTATGTCGACAACTTCCGCCGCTTCGCAGCACTCTCGCTTGCGGCCGCCGAGATCGCCGGCGGCGATGTCGTTTCCGGCTGGAAGCCCGATATCGTCCACGCTCATGACTGGCAGACGGCTTTGACGCCGGTCTACATGCATTTCGGCTCTGCTGCCGCGACACCGACGGTCATGACCATCCACAACATCGCCTTCCAGGGCCAGTTCGGCGCCTCAGTCTTCCCCGAGCTTGCGCTGCCGCCGGAAGCCTTCTCGATGCAGTTCGTCGAATACTACGGCGATGTCGGCTTCCTGAAGGGCGGTCTGCAGACCGCAAACGCGGTCACCACGGTCAGCCCGTCCTATGCACAGGAGATCCTGACGCCGGAATTCGGCATGGGCCTCGAAGGCCTGTTGAAGAGCCGCGTCGCCGATCTCTCGGGCATCGTCAACGGCATCGACGCCGATATCTGGGATCCGCAGACCGACCCGCACATCGCCCAGCATTTCAGCGCGACGACCTTGAAGCAGCGCGCCGGCAACCGCCGGGCGCTCGAAGAACGCTTCGGCCTCGAAAAGGGCAACGGTCCGATCTTCTGCGTCGTCAGCCGGCTCACCTGGCAGAAAGGCATGGACCTCGTCGCCGAGGTCGCGGACGAAATCGTCGCTATGGGTGGCAAGCTCGTCGTGCTCGGTTCTGGCGATGCGGCGCTCGAAGGCGCGCTGCTGGCCGCCGCCTCCCGCCATCGTGGCCATATCGGCATGGTCACCGGCTACAACGAGCCGCTGTCGCACCTGATGCAGGCGGGGTCCGACGCGATCCTCATCCCGTCGCGATTTGAGCCCTGCGGGCTGACCCAACTCTATGGCCTGCGCTACGGTTGCGTGCCGGTTGTCGCCCGGACCGGCGGGCTTGCCGATACTATCATCGACGCGAACGAGGCCGGGCTTGCGGCCAAGGTCGCCACCGGCTTCCAGTTCACGCCAGTGAATGCTGACGGGCTGCGTCTTGCGATCCGGCGCGTACTGCGTGCATACAGCGAACCCAAGGTCTGGGCGAAAATTCAGACCCAGGGCATGAAATCGGACGTTTCCTGGGCCACAAGTGCCGATCGTTACGTCTCTCTATATTCCGGTCTTCTCGGGAAAGGTTAAGTCAGCATGATAAGAACGGTTACCACAACCCCCTATGGCGACCAGAAGCCTGGCACGTCGGGGCTGCGCAAGAAGGTCCCGGTCTTCCAGCAGAAGAACTATGCCGAGAACTTCATCCAGTCGATCTTCGATTCGCTCGAGGGCTTTCAGGGCGAAACACTGGTGATCGGCGGCGACGGCCGCTACTACAACCGCGAAGTCATCCAGATCGCCATCAAGATGGCGGCGGCGAACGGCTTCGGCCGCGTACTCGTCGGCCGTGGCGGCATTCTGTCGACGCCGGCCGCCTCCAACGTCATCCGCAAATACAAGGCCTTTGGCGGTATTGTGCTCTCGGCCAGCCACAATCCCGGCGGCCCAACGGAAGATTTCGGCATCAAGTACAATATCGGCAATGGCGGTCCGGCACCGGAAAAGGTCACCGACGCGATCTATGCCCGCAGCAAGGTGATCGACAGCTACAAGATCTCGGATGTCGCCGACATCAACCTCGATGCCGAAGGCACCCAGGAGATCGACGGCATGACGGTGACCGTCATCGATCCGGTGGCCGACTACGCCGAGCTGATGGAAAGCCTGTTCGACTTCGCAGCCATCCGCAAGCTGATCTCGGGCGGCTTCCGCGTCGTCTTCGACGCCATGAGCGCCGTCACCGGGCCTTACGCCAAGGAGATCATCGAGAAACGCTTGGGCGCACCCAAGGGCTCGGTGATGAACTTCATTCCGCTGCCGGACTTCGGCGGCCACCACCCGGACCCGAACCTGGTGCACGCCCGCGCGCTCTACGAGACGATGATGGCGCCCGACGCGCCGGATTTCGGCGCCGCCTCCGACGGTGACGGCGACCGCAACCTCGTCATCGGCCGCGGCATCTTTATCACGCCCTCCGACAGCCTCGCGATGCTTGCCGCCAACGCGCATCTGGCGCCCGGCTACGCCAAGGGCCTTGCCGGCATTGCCCGTTCGATGCCGACCAGCGGCGCGGCCGACCGCGTCGCCGAGAAGCTCGGCATCGGCATCTACGAGACGCCGACCGGCTGGAAGTTCTTCGGCAACCTGCTCGACGAGGGCATGGCGACGATCTGCGGCGAGGAAAGCGCCGGCACCGGCTCAAACCATGTGCGCGAAAAGGACGGCCTCTGGGCCGTCTTGCTCTGGCTCAACATTCTCGCCGTGCGCAAGGAAAGTGCCCTCGACATCGCTCAGAAGCACTGGGCGACCTACGGCCGCAACTACTACTCGCGCCACGACTACGAGGAAGTGGATAGCGACGCCGCCAACGGCCTGATCGCCAACCTGCGCGACCAGCTTGCCACGCTTCCCGGCATGTCCTTCGGCGCGCTCAAGGTGGCGACATCAGACGACTTCGCCTACAACGACCCAGTCGATCATTCCATCAGCAAGAACCAGGGCATCCGCATCCTGTTCGAGGGCGGCTCGCGCGTCGTCTTCCGCCTGTCAGGCACCGGCACCTCGGGCGCGACTTTGCGCGTCTACATCGAGCGCTTCGAGCCCGATGCGGCGCGCCACGACATCGAAACGCAGACAGCGCTTGCCGATCTCATCGCCGTTGCCGACGAGATCGCCGGCATCAAGACCCGCACCGGCCGCACCGAGCCGAGCGTCATCACCTGAGATACTGGGCCGCTTTATGCGGCCCTTTTTCTGTCGACCGAACACCCCCTTTGCCCGGAAGGGCAGAGGGGGTGTTCGGGCACATCTGGAACAAGAGGGCCGCCTTCATGCCGACCACCGGAAATCCACCCCTCGGCGCCACCGTCACGCCTGAGGGCACAGTGTTTTCCGTCTGGTCGCGCAACGCCGCGCGCATCGATCTCTGCCTGTTCGACAAGACCGGCTCCAGGCAATTGCGGCAGCTACCGATGGTCCGCAACGGCGACCTGCACAGCCTGACGGTTGTCGATGCGCCGAAGGGCACGCGCTACGGCCTTCGTGCCGACGGCGTCTACTCACCCGACCACGGCCTCTGGTTCGACCCTTCCAAGCTCCTTGTCGATCCCTACGCCATCGAACTCGACCGGCCTTTCCAGCATGATCCGCGCCTGACGATCTTTGGCGAAGACACAGCTGATCTGGTGCCAAAAGCCATTGTCACCGAGGCGAAGATCGTCAAGCCGAAGGCGCCACTCTTCCGTGCTGGCGGCCTTATCTACGAGATCGCCGTCAAGCCCTTCACCATCCTCCATCCGGATATCCCGGAAGCCAAGCGTGGCACCGTGGCGGCACTGGCCGAGCCCGTCATCATCGAGCATCTCAAGCGCTTGGACGTCTCGGCCGTCGAACTGATGCCGATCGTCGCCTGGATCGACGAACGCCACCTGCCGCCCCTCGGTCTCAGGAACGGCTGGGGCTACAATCCGATCGCGCCGATGGCGCTCGACCCGCGGCTGGTGCCGGGCGGCATCAAGGAACTGCGCAAGACGGTCGAGGCGCTGCGCAAGGCCGGCATCGGCGTCATCCTCGATCTCGTCTTCAACCATTCCGGCGAAAGCGACCGCTTCGGCACCACGTTGTCGATGCGCGGCCTCGACAACCTGACCTATTATCGTCATGTCACCGATCGCCCAGGCGAACTCATCAACGACACCGGCTGCGGCAATACCATTGCCTGCGACCACCCGGTGGTCGAAGCGCTGATCCTCGACAGCCTGCGCCATTTCGTGCATGCCGCCGGTGTCGACGGCTTCCGCTTCGACCTCGCCTCGATCCTCGGCCGCGACATGGGTGGTTTCCATCGCGAGGCGCGGCTCTTCCAGGCGATCTCGGCCGATCCGCTGCTTGCCGACCGCGTGCTGATCGCCGAACCCTGGGACATCGGCCCGGGCGGCTACCAACTCGGCAACTTCCCCTCCCCCTTCCTTGAATGGAACGACCGCGCGCGCGACGACATCCGCATCTACTGGCGCGGCGACCGCCACGCGATCGGCGCTCTGGCGACGGCGCTCGCCGGCTCGTCGGGCAGTTTTGCCCGCTGGGGCGAGAGCGGGACACGCACCGTCAACTTCATCGCCGCCCATGACGGCTTCACGCTCGCCGACATCGTCTCCTACGCCGGCAAGCACAACGAGGCGAACGGCGAAGAGAACCGCGACGGCCACAACGAGAACCACTCCTGGAACAACGGCGCGGAAGGCGCCACCGGAGATCCGGAAATCCTGACGGCCCGACGTCATGACGTGATGGCGCTGCTCGGCACGCTGTTTTCCTCCCGCGGGACGATCATGCTGACCGCCGGCGACGAAGGCGGGCGCAGCCAGCACGGCAACAACAACGCCTATTGTCAGGACAACGCCATTACCTGGCTCGACTGGACCGCGATGGACGACGATATCGTCGCCCACACTGCCGCCCTGTCAGCAATGCGCGGCCGTTTCAGCGTTTTCGATGAGACCGCGTTCCTGACCGGAAACGGCGATGTCGATTGGCGGCGGCTGGACGGACAGCCCATGGCCGTCGGCGACTGGGAGCATCCGGCGACGGACAATCTGATGATGGTGCTCGCCACCCATGACCGCACGCAGAAGCGGGCGACGCGCCTTGCCGTCGTCATCAACCGCAGCCACGCGCCCCACCCCGTCAGGCTCCCCGACAGCATCGACGGAAAGTGGCAGAACGTGCTCGCAAGACCTGCCATTCCGGACCATGTCGCGCCGCGGTCCGTCACCTTCCTTGTCGAAGTTTTCTAAAGCTTTTCCACCGCTTGCAGGTTGCACCGGGCGGGCCTATAGATCGTTCGGGGGGCTTGTTTCGGGGCGTTTACATGCTGCAGGACATATCACTTTCTGAGATCAAGGTACTGGTCGGCAAGGAGGTCGGCGTTTCCGACTGGATCACGGTCACTCAGGAAACGATCGACAAGTTCGCCGAAGCGACCAGCGACTACCAGTATATCCACGTCGATCCGGTCCGCGCCGCCGCCGAAACACCCTTTGGCGGCACGATTGCGCACGGGTTCCTGTCGCTCTCGCTGCTTTCGGCCATGAACTACAATTGCCTGCCGAAGATCCGCGAACAGACCATGGGCATCAACTACGGCTTCGAAAAAGTGCGCTTCATCGCTCCGGTGAAGAGCGGCGCCAAGGTGCGCGGCCACTTCGTGATGGCCGATGCGCGCTTCCGCGGCGCCAGCATGCTGATGATCACCTACGACGTCAGCGTCGAAATCGAGGGCGAGCGCAAGCCGGCGCTGACGGCCACCTGGCAGACGATCATCCAGTTCGATCCGAAGGATCGCCCCGCCGACGCTTGAGGCGGCATGGCCCACGCGTCCTGCCAGCACAATGAGAGCGGACAATTTTCAGACGGTCTGAGAAAGCCGGGAAGCGCTTGCAGGCACTTCCCGGCTCTTCTATTCAATGCCCCGCGTCGGCAGCACCTTCGGACAGCAGACCGAAGACGAAGGGCGAGAACGACCGCCAGCACTCGACCCGGAACTGGTCCTCACCGGTGCGGAGGAGAATGATCTCCGCCTTGCCGAAGATGGTGCGCGAGCAGGCGCCGACAGGGAAGATCTGCAGCGACAGATCCTGCGGGCAGCCGCTGTTAACAGCCACGTCCGCGCCCGCACCGCTGACGATGACGGCAACGTTGCGATGCGAAATGTCGACCGCCGAATGTAGTGTCCCGCTCGAAGCAGCCGCCGCCATCAGGTCGGCTTCGCCTTCATCGAACACCAGCCACTCGTCCGGCCCGATCCACAGGGCATGACGCTGGCCTGATGAGGCCGAGGTCTTCGGCCGCGTCGGCAGGGTGACGCCGAGCGCTGCCGAGAGCGCCGGCAGTGCATCGGCACCGGCGCGCAACGAGATGCGTGTCGCCGCCGGTGCCGGCGTCAGGATCGCTTCGGCCGAGCCGCCGCGCGAGGTGAGCGCCGCCTTGCGGCTTGCAATTGCCTGATCAACCATGGAGGCGACCCCCTTCCTTGTCAAAGAACACCATGTCGCTCACCTCGACGGCGATCGTGCGATCGGCCATCGGCACGTAGAGTGTCTGGCCGAGGCGCTCGCGCCCGCCGGCAACCATCGCCAGCGCGATCGAACGACCGCAGTTTTCCGACCAGTAGGACGACGTCACATGGCCAAGCATGGTCATCGGCTTCGGCTGGTTCGGATCGGCCACGATCTGCGCGCCCTCCTCCAGCACCACCTTCGGATCCTTGGTGAGCAGGCCGACGAGCTGTTTGCGGCCATCCTTGACGAGATCCGGGCGCTTGAGGCCGCGGATACCGACGAAGTCGGGCTTCTTCTTCGACACCGCCCAGGAGAGGCCGGCATCGTCGGGCGTCAGCGTACCGTCGGTATCCTGGCCGACGATGATGTAACCCTTCTCGGCGCGCAGCACGTGCATGGTTTCCGTGCCGTAGGCGCAGGCGCCCATTGGCTCGGCCCGCGCCCAGATCGCTTCCCAGACCGCCTGGCCGTAATCGGCCGGAACGTTGACTTCGAAGCCGAGCTCGCCAGTGAACGACATGCGGAAAAGCCGGGTCGGGACGCCGCAGATCTTGCCTTCCGCAACGCTCATATGCGGGAAGGCCTCGTTGGAAAGGTCGATGCCTTCAACCAGCGGCGCGATGATCTCGCGTGCCTTCGGCCCCTGGACGGCGATGACGGCCCACTGTTCCGTCGTCGAGGTCAGCCACACCTTCAGATGCGGGAACTCGGTCTGCAGATAGTCTTCCATGTGGTTCATGACGCGCGGCGCACCGCCGGTCGTCGTCGTTACGTGGAAGCGGTCCTCGGCAAGCCTGCCGACCACGCCGTCGTCATAGACGAAGCCGTCGTCGCGCAGCATGATGCCGTAGCGGCAGCGGCCCGGCTTCAGGTTGTCCCAGGCATTGGTGTACATGAGATTGAGGAACTGCGCCGCATCCGGGCCGACGACCTCGATCTTGCCGAGCGTCGAGGCGTCGAAGACACCGGCGACGTCACGCACCGTCTTGCACTCGCGCGCGACCGCCTCGTGCATGTCTTCGCCGGCGCGCGGATAGAACCAGGCGCGCTTCCAGTTGCCAACGTCTTCGAACTCGGCGCCATGCGCCTCCTCCCAGGCATGCATGGGCGTCTTGCGCGCCGGATCGAAGAGGGCGCCGCGCGAATGGTTGACGATCGCGCCGAAGGTTATCGGCGTATAGGGCTGGCGGAAGGTGGTGAGGCCCACCTGAGGGATGTCCTTGCCAAGCGCTTCGGCGGCGATCGCCAGACCGTGCATGTTGGACAGCTTGCCCTGGTCGGACGCCATGCCGTTGGTGGTGAAGCGCTTGATATGCTCGATCGAGTGCATGCCTTCGCGCACCGCCAGGCGGATGTCCTTGGCGCAAACGTCGTGCTGGAAGTCGATGAAGGCCTTGACCGTCGTGTCGGGGCCAGCCCCTTCCGCAGCGCCGATCATGCCGCCGGTCCAGCCGAAGCGATTTTCACCAGAAAGCGCCACCTGCGCCCCGCCTTCGGCACCGGCCGCACGGGCGGTCAGTTCGCCGGCGGCAAGCGCCTCGTCGATCGTTGCCTGAAGATCGTCGGTGCCGTTGCAGGCGCCGATCGACAGGCAATCCTGCAGATAGGTGCCGGGCAGGAAGCGCTGCGTTGCCGCATCGAACTTCACCTTGCCGCGCGACTGCGAGAAGAGGTGCACCGACGGCGTCCAGCCGGCCGAGACCAGCAGCGCGTCGACGGCGATCTTGCGGGCCGAACCGCCACCGTTGCGGGCAACGCTGATCGAGTTCACGCGCAGCTTGCCGCCGGCCTTGATCACCGAATGCCCGGTCAGCACTTCGATGCCGAGACGGCGTGCCTCGGCGAGAACCGCCTCGCCGGGATTCTCGCGGCAATCGACGATGGCCGCCACGGTAACACCGGCGCGCTTCAGGTCGAAGGCGGCTTCATAGGCGGAGTCATGGGCGGTGTAGACGCCCACCTTCGAGCCGACGGCGACGCCGAAATGGTTGAGATAGGTGCGGCCGGCCGAAGCGAGCATGATGCCCGGCCGGTCGTTGTTGGCAAACACCATGTGCCGTTCGATCTGGCCGTTGGCGAGGATCACTTTCTTGGCGCGCACCTGCCACAGCCGCTCGCGCGGCAGCGACTTGTCGAGCGCCGCCAGATGATCGGTCACCCGTTCGACCAGGCCGACGAAATTGTGGTTGTAGTAGCCGAACCCGGTGGTGCGGGTCAAAAGCGTGACGTTGTCCATGGCGGCAAGCGCCTTGGCAGTCTCCTGCGCCCAGTCCCAGCCGTCCTTGCCGTCGATCGTCGTGCCGCTTTCATAGCGCAGCGCACCGCCCACTTCCGGCTGTTCGTCGCAGATGATTACCTTGGCGCCCGCCTTGGCGGCGGCAAGTGCTGCCGAAAGTCCGGCAACCCCGGCACCGATGACGAGCACGTCGCAATGGGCGTAGCGGCTCGCATAGTGATCCGGATCGGCTTCCGTCGGGGCGACGCCGAGACCGGCCGCGCGGCGGATGAAGGGTTCATAGATCGCGTGCCAGGCGGCCTTCGGCCACATGAAGGTCTTGTAGTAGAAGCCGGCGGCGAAGAACGGCGACATCAGATCGTTGAGACCGCCGGCGTCGAAGGCGAGCGACGGCCAGCGGTTCTGCGATTCCACCTTCATGCCGTCGAAGACTTCCTGCACCGTGGCGCGCACGTTCGGCTGCCGTCGGGCGGCATCACGCGAGACATCGAGCAGCGCGTTCGGCTCTTCCGCACCGGCCGACAGAATGCCGCGCGGGCGGTGATACTTGAACGAACGGCCGACAAGGTGAATGCCGTTGGCAAGCAACGCCGAGGCGACCGTATCGCCCTCGAGCGCCGTCAGCGTGCGGCCGTCGAAGGTGAAGCGTGCGGTGCGCGCCGGTGTCAGGCGGCCCACGCCTGGAATGCGATTGGCCCCCATCATTTCGCAGCTCCCTTATCCTGCTCGCTCTGAAGAATGGCGGCGATGTCAGGCTTCGGCTCGCCAGCCTTGTAAGTGGTGTAGAAGCGGTCGCTGACCGTGTCGCGCGCGGCGTTGAAGAAACGGCCGCAGCCATGGATATGGCGCCAACGCTCGAAGATCAGACCCTTCGGGTTCTGACGCAGGAAGAAATATTCCTCGAATTCCTCGTCGGTGATGTCGGCGATGTTGGTCGGACGGGCGATATGGGCGTCGCCGGCGCCGCGGAATTCGAGCTCGGAGCGCTCTTCTTCGCAATAGGGGCAGTAGATCAGAAGCATCTCGAAATCCTCAGTGCGCAACGGCAGCGGCAGCCGCCTCGTCGATGAGCCGGCCGGTGCGGAAGCGCTCCAGCGTCAGGCCCGCGGCGAGACGATGCGGCTCGCCCTTGGCGATCAGATGGGCGAAGAGATTGGCCGAGCCCGGCGTCGCCTTGAAGCCGCCCGTACCCCAGCCGGCATTCAGGAACAGGCCCGGAACCGGCGTGACCCCCTGGATCGGCGAGCGGTCCTGGGTGACGTCGACGATGCCGCCCCACTGCCGCATCATCTTGACGCGGCGGAACATCGGAAAGAGCTCGCAGATCGCGTCCAGCGTATGGGTGATGATCTGCAGGCCGCCGGTCTGCGAATAGGAATTGTACTGGTCGGTGCCGGCGCCGATGACGAACTCGCCCTTGTCGGACTGCGAGATGTAGGCATGCACCGAGTTCGACATGACGACGCAGGGGAAGATCGGCTTCAGCGGCTCGGAGACCAGCGCCTGCAGCGGCTGGCTCTGCAGCGGCACACGCACGTCGGCCATCTGCATCAGCACCGAGGAATGGCCGGCGGCGGAGACGCCGACCTTCTTGGCGCCGATGTAACCGCGGTTGGTGTCGACGCCGACGACCCGGCCGGTCTCGTCACGGCGGATGCCGGTCACTTCGCAGTTCTGGATGATGTGCACGCCGCGGTCAGAGGCGGCGCGTGCGTAACCCCAGGCAACCGCATCGTGGCGGGCCGTGCCGCCGCGGCGCTGAAGGGCCGCGCCGTTGATCGGGTAACGCGCCGTCTTGGCGATATCGAGCGGCGGACAATAGGCCTTGGCCTGTTCCGGCGTCAGCCATTCATTGTCGATGCCGTAGAGGCGGTTGGCATTGATATGGCGCTTGAACGACTGCTGGTCGTGGATGTTGTGCGACAGCATCATGACGCCGCGCGGCGAATACATGACGTTGTAGTTCAGATCCTGCGACAGGTTTTCCCAGAGCTTCAGCGAATGCTCGTAGATGTCCATGCTCTCTTCATAGAGATAGTTGGACCGGATGATCGTGGTGTTGCGACCGGTATTGCCGCCGCCGATCCAACCCTTTTCGAGCACCGCGACATTGGTGATGCCGTGCTCCTTGGCGAGGTAATAGGCCGCACCGAGGCCATGGCCACCACCGCCGATGATGATCGCATCATACTCTTTGCGCGGCTCCGGCGACGCCCATTGCGGCGCCCACCCCTTGTGGCCGCGCAACGCCTCGCGCGCCACGGCGAAAACTGAATATTTGCGCATCGGCCTCACTCCATGAACCCCGTTCTCATTGGCGTTAGAGATCGCAAATCCGACGCCCGCGCAACGTTTCTTTTGCGACGCAATTGCGTGGACTTGCGCGCAGTTGCGACATGGTCGCCGATCGGCTACTGCCGGGGCGGGAACAGGTGCCGCCCCGCATCCCAGGATTTTTCAGCGCTTCCTCATGTCGTCGCTGGACTTTCGCCTGATGATCTGGTATCCGCTCCTCTAATCGTAAAGCTTCCAGCTTAGCGAATGTCATTCTTTTGCCTCCGGCACCTGACGGAGTCACAAACAACTCGAACCAAAGGAACGGGATTTCACGTGCAGGTACTTGTCCGCGATAACAATGTCGATCAGGCGCTCCGCGCTCTCAAGAAGAAGATGCAGCGCGAAGGCATTTTCCGCGAAATGAAGATGCGCGATTTCTATGAAAAGCCGTCCCAGAAGCGCGCCCGCGAAAAGGCTGAAGCCGTTCGCCGCGTCCGCAAGCTGGCACGCAAGCGTGCACAGCGCGAAGGCCTCCTGGCCCGCTGATTTGTCGTTTTTTCGACGCTTTCCGATGTAAGTCGTGGCGGGGGCGAAATATCGCCACCGCCTTTTTTTGGTATGGACATCTTTTCCGCCGACAGGCTAGCGTGATCGACGCTGCCGGTGACGGATGGCCGGCCGGAGCGTTTAACCGGGCGGCTTGCCGAGGCACGATGAAGCCCGGCTGCGGAGCCCGCGGGGAGTTTCAGCGGCTCTACTGCATAGTTCCTTAAATCGGGTTCGATTTAAGGGCAGAATTATGCAGAAACTCAACGTGTTACAGCGACCTTGGCGCGTCATGAAGACACGCGGCGCTGTAGGAACGGAAGCCGATAGCTTTCGAGACCTTGTCGATTTGAGGGATCAACCTTTGACACTTGCTGCCATGACTGCGGACGTCTCCGGTTTTACTGTCCATGAGGCGTCTCGCCGCCACCAGCGCAAGCCGAGGCTTGCCGCCATGCTGCTCCTTGGTTCGGCCCTTCTTCTCGCAGGCTGCACGACCGACGGCCCGGACTCGATGACCAACAAGGTCGAGCGCGAACAGGGCTCGCAGGAAAATATCGCCTCGCTCTCGAGCGTCATCGCCTCCAACCCGAGCGATCCCGAAGGCTACAATGTCCGCGGCTCATCCTATGGCCGCGCCGGCGAATACCGCCGGGCCATTGCCGATTTCGACCAGGCGATCCAGCTGAACCCACGCTTCTACCAGGCCTATGCCAACCGGGCGCTGGTTCACCGCAACATGGGCAACACCCAGGCCGCACTTGCCGACTACAACATGGCGCTGCAGCTCAACGCCAACTACGACGTCGCCTATATCGGCCGCGGCAACCTCTATCGCCAGGCCGGCCAGCTCGATTCCGCCTTCAACGATTTCAACAAGGCGATCCAGCTCGACACGACCGATCCCCGCGCCTATCACAATCGCGGCCTGATCTACCAGGCACGCAACCAGCACGGTCAGGCGATCGAAGACTTCTCGACCGCGATCTCGCTGTCGCCGAGCTCGCCGGAGCCCTACAACGGCCGCGGCATTTCCTATGTCGCCCAGGGCGACGACGACAACGCCTTCTCGGATTTCAACACCGCGATCAATCTCAACGGCAAGGTCGCCGAATCCTGGGCCAACCAGGCGCTGATCTACGAGCGCAAGGGCGACAAGGCCAAGGCATCGAAGTCCTATTCGCACGCATTGCAGCTCGACCCGAAATACGAGCCGGCGCGCGCCGGCCTTGCCCGCGTCAAGGCATCGTAAGTCCTTCCCCGAGCATGTTCCTCGAAACGCCCGCGACAGTTCGCGGGCGTTTTCGTTTGTGCCGCTTGCCACCCTGCCCTCTCCGCCAAGGCGGAACCTTCCCGGCCATCGTTCGTTTGCCAAAGGCGTCACTGCCTGTTTCCTCGGATCGGCTCCGATTCAAGGGAAGACATGCAGCTATTCGAAGTACTACCGCGACCAAGCGCCCCAAGGGACGCGCGGCGCAGTAAGAACGGAGACCAAGCCATGATCAAACGAACCCTCGTCACTGCGCTGGCACTGGCCGCGCTTGCCACCGGTCCGGCCGCCGCGCAGAACTATGTCGCACTCGGCCGTCTCGTCTGCGGTTCGGAAGGCGGCACCGGCATGATCGTGACCTCGACGAAGAACCTGATGTGCACGTTCACGCCCACCAATGGCGGACCGAAGGCCGTTTATGCCGGCACGATTCGCAAGATCGGCATCGACATCGGCAAGACGGGCAAGAGCACGATGGTCTGGGACGTCTTTGCCAAGACCGGAACGCCGGTTAGCGCGTTCGCGCTTGCCGGCGAATACTACGGCGTCGGCGCCGATGCGAGCCTCGCGGTCGGCGGCGGCGCCAAGGTGATCGGCGGCGGCACGAACAAGGCCTTCATGCTGCAGCCGGTCAACGTTCAGGTCCAGGAGGGGCTGAACGTCGCGGTCGGCATCGACCAACTGACGCTGGTACCGGCCGGTTAGATCGGCCTCGAAGACGCATGACGCCTTGTTGCGGAATGCGTCGCATGCCCCACAATGCCTTCCAACGCAAAACGCCCGCCGAAAGGCGGGCGTTTCATTGTCGATCGATGCGAACAGCGTTAAGCGTGCAGCGCCTTGACGATATCTTCCGTCACCTTCTTGGCGTCGCCGAGCAGCATCATCGTGCCGTCCTTGTAGAACAGCGTGTTGTCGATGCCGGCATAGCCGGAGCCGAGCGAACGCTTGACGAAAAGGCAGGTCTTGGCCTTGTCGACGTCGAGGATCGGCATGCCGTAGATCGGCGAGGACTTGTCGTCACGCGCGGCCGGATTGGTGACGTCATTGGCGCCGATGACATAGGCGACATCGGCCTGAGCGAACTCGGAGTTGATGTCCTCGAGCTCGAACACTTCGTCATAGGGCACGTTCGCTTCCGCGAGCAGCACGTTCATGTGGCCGGGCATGCGGCCCGCGACCGGATGGATCGCGTACTTGACCTCAACGCCCGCGGCCTTCAGCTGGTCGCCCATTTCGCGCAGCGCATGCTGTGCCTGGGCAACGGCCATGCCGTAGCCCGGCACGATAATCACCTTGGAGGCGTTCGCCATCAGGAAGGCCGCATCGTCGGCAGAGCCCTGCTTGACCGTGCGCTGAATGCCATCGTCGCTGACGGCCGCCGCGGTCTCGCCGCCGAAGCCGCCGAGGATGACCGAGATGAACGAGCGGTTCATGCCCTTGCACATGATGTAGGAGAGGATCGCACCGGAGGAGCCGACGAGCGCCCCGGTGATGATCAGCGCCAGGTTGCCGAGCGTGAAGCCGATGCCGGCTGCGGCCCAACCCGAATAGGAGTTGAGCATCGACACGACCACCGGCATGTCGGCGCCGCCGATCGGGATGATGATCAGCACGCCGAGTATGAGCGACAGCGCGACGATCAGCCAGAACACCGTGGTGCTCTGCGTCAGCACGAGCATGACCACCAGCACGACCAGCGCGATTGCCAGACCCGCATTGATGGCGTGGCGTCCCGCAAGCATAATCGGCTTGCCGGACATGCGCCCGTCGAGCTTCAGGAAGGCGATGACCGAACCGGTAAAGGTGATCGCGCCGATGGCAACACCGAGCGACATTTCGACCAGTGCCTGGGCGTGGATGTCGCCGAGGGTGCCGATGCCGAAGCTTTCCGGCGCGTACATGGCGGCAGCCGCCACCATGACGGCGGCAAGACCGACCAGCGAGTGGAAGGCGGCAACGAGCTGCGGCATCGAGGTCATGGCGATGCGACGGGCAATGACAGCACCGGCGCCGCCGCCGATGGCAAGGCCAAGCACGATCAGCATCAGGCCACCAAAGCTGGGCTTTGCCAAAAGCAACGTCGTGACGATGGCAATGCCCATGCCGACCATGCCGTAGGTATTGCCCTTGCGGCTGGTGGTCGGATGCGAAAGGCCGCGTAGCGCCATGACGAACAGGACGCCGGAGACGAGATAGAGGAAGGCTGCGAAGTTAGCGTTCATCGGGCCGGCCTCACTTGTCTTTTTTCTTGTACATGGCGAGCATGCGCTGGGTGACGAGGAAGCCGCCGAAGATGTTGACGGCGGCCAGCACCAGCGCCACGAAGCCGAAGCCGGTGGCAAGCCCAGAGGCGGAGATGCCGACGGCAAGCAGAGCACCGACGACGATGACCGAGGAAATCGCGTTGGTGACCGCCATCAGCGGCGTGTGCAGCGCCGGGGTCACCGACCAGACGACGTAGTAGCCAACGAAGATCGCCAGCACGAAGATCGCCAGACGAAAGACGAAAGGATCGATCGCGCCGCCGGTCGCGCCATGGGCGACAGCACCAGCCGCGTCCGGCACGTATTCGGCAGCGGTGCGGACCGCTTCCACCGCCCGGTCGAGATCGGCGAGCGCCTTGTCGAGAAGTTCATTCGCCATCACTTGTCCCCCTTGCTGGCGCCGAACTTCGGATGCACGACCTCACCACCATGGGTGAGCGCCGTCGCCTTGACGAGTTCGTCCTCCATGTTGAGCGCGAGCGCCTTGGTTTCCTTGGACACCATCGTTTCCAGGAAGGTGACGAGGTTCTTGGCGTAGAGACCGGACGCGGAGGCCGCGATGCGGCCCGGCACGTTGAGATGGCCAATGACCTTGACGCCTTCGACCTCGGCGACCTTGCCGGGCTCAGCACCCTCGACGTTGCCGCCGCGTTCGACCGCAAGATCGACCGCGATCGAGCCGGGTTTCATGCTTTTCAGCATGTCACGGGTGACGAGCCGCGGCGCCGGACGGCCGGGGATGAGTGCAGTGGTGATGACGATGTCCTGCTTGGCGATATGCTCGGCAACGAGTGCGGCCTGCTTGGCCTGATACTCCTTGGACATCTCCTTGGCGTAGCCGCCAGCCGTTTCGGCCGCCTTGAATTCCTCGTCCTCGACGGCGATGAACTTGGCGCCGAGCGAGGCGACCTGTTCCTTGGCTGCCGGACGCACGTCCGTCGCCGAGACCACGGCACCGAGACGGCGGGCCGTCGCGATTGCCTGCAGGCCGGCAACGCCCGCGCCCATGACGAAGACCTTGGCGGCAGGAACCGTCCCGGCCGCCGTCATCATCATCGGCAACGCCCGATCATATTCGCAGGCGGCGTCGATCACGGCCTGATAACCGGCGAGGTTCGCCTGGCTCGACAGCACGTCCATCGACTGCGCACGGGTGATGCGCGGCATCAGTTCCATCGCAAAGGCGGTAAGCCCGGCCTTGGCCATCTCGGCGATCGCCGCCTCGTTGCCATAGGGATCCATGATGGCGAGCACGATAGCGCCCGACTTGTAGCCGCCGATTTCGGCGGTCGTCGGCCGGCGCACTTTCAGCACGACATCGGCCGTCTTGGCGTCGGCGATCGTCCCGATCCGGGCCCCGACCTTTTCGAACTCAGCGTCCGGAATGCGCGACAAAAACCCGGCGTCCGCCTCGATGACGACGTCGAAGCCGAGGCTTTTCAGTTTCTTCACTGTGTCCGGTGATGCGGCAACGCGACCCTCGTTTGGGTCCGTTTCCTTGGCGACAAAGACAATCTCGCTCACAAATCCCCCTCCTTGGCCGCAATCGAGCCAAGGCCGGAATGCGGGCATTCTCTCCGACTGCAAAGCGTGCGGCCAATCGAGCCTGCACGCCCCCATATGCCAGGCACTGGGGTGCCAGGCACATATATTCTGGAAACAGACACCCCAGGTGTTCGAACCGCAGGCAGTCCGGCGCCGATCGACGCCGAGTCGTGCTCGGCATCGCGGGTCTGCATTCCACTCCCCCTCACGCAGTGAGGAAACACGTCCCATTGCAGTGAATGCCCGGGCGTGGAGATCTCTAGGCTCTACAGCACCGCACATCCTATTGGCTGCACAAAGGTCGCTGTAGCATTTTGAAGTGCTGCGCAGCGTCGACGCCTCCAGTCGACGGCATGCACCTTCGTCCGGGCTCGCGCCCGGTTGCCGAGGAAACGTCAAGCCCCTCGGCAATCGGTCCAATGACGCTGATTAGCGCAGGAAGAAGAAACCTGCGACGTTGAGCAGAATGAAGAGCACGAGCGAGGAGAAGAAGCCCATAGTCGTGAAGAATGCGGCAGCCATGGCAATCAACAGGGCCACGCAAAACAGCGTGCCGTACTTCGATGCGCTCAGGAACATGAGATAGGTCTTCTCGTGCTCCGGATAATCCATCGAAGCGCCCACATCGACCGGTCCAGAATGATGCTCAGCCATCGTTCAAATTCTCCCTGAATGCCACGGCGCGACCCTTGATCGCCGCCGCTCCTAATCGAAGCATGGCTCCCGCGAAAAGTCGCGAAAACCCTTATAGCTGCCCTTACACAATGCTTAGGCCGGGTGCAACGAAAACCCGTCCTTTAGCAGTACCTGATGGGGCGATATGTCGCGGCCGGCAGCAAGGGTGGCGCGCACGGGCGCGCCTCACCATCTGATGTCGACATCAAAGACTGCTAGCGGAAGAC
The DNA here is from genome assembly GCF_058792075.1 of Ensifer sp. EB106-03-01-XG145. Lineage (NCBI taxonomy): Bacteria > Pseudomonadati > Pseudomonadota > Alphaproteobacteria > Hyphomicrobiales > Rhizobiaceae > Ensifer > Ensifer sp. EB106-03-01-XG145. The sequence goes on from NZ_JBYTEC010000005.1 coordinate 253,088, forward strand.
GGACGTTCGATAAGAGCGTCCATAACCGGTTTGCGCCATGCGCGCGGTCGGCAGGATCGTCAGCGGCGCGAACGGCACCTCGCTGCGATCGGCAAACATCATGCGGCGTTCGAAAGGCTCCGAATCGAAAATCGGGTAGCGGTCGAGGATCGAGGGCCGCTGCCCCCTCACCTGCGCCACAAGCAGGGCGCCATCGGCATTGTAGACCCCCAGGTTCTCGCGCTTGGCGACCACGGTCTCGGAGGCGAAAATGCGCTTGTAGAAGGCGGTGTGGCGCGGCCGGCAGGCCGTCAGGCAACGGTCGGCGGAAAAGTATTCGCAGGCCATGGCGACCGGGCGGAGCGTGAGGTAGGGAAGCGCCCGCATATCGTCACCGATGACATCAGGGTCGACGGCCAATCGGCCCGGATCGACGAGCACCATGCCGGCATCGAGGAACGCGTCGATCTCGGAGCCGAAGATCAGGCCCGATGTACTGGCGCGGTGCTCCGGCGTTACGTGATGTACGCGCACGGTGCTGACGAGGCTCTCATCGAGATAGATGCCGAAGACATAGGCGTGGCTGTCGAAGTCGAGATCGTCGATCAGCGTGGAGCCCGTCAATTCCATCAGATTGACGGACTTGTAGGACTTGTAACGCAGCCGCGCGATGTCCTCCATGTCCTCGCCGGTTTCGACCCGCCGATATTCGACACGATCGAGCAATTGCATCAGCTTTTCAGAAAAACGCCCAGGCTCCGCCTGGTGAATCGTCTCACCCATATTCCAGACCTCATGGTTAACAAATCGTTAACCTATTGACGGAAAATGGGGCGGCAACCGCAAAACGGAACAGTTCACTGTTAACTTTTTGTTAACCCTAAAAATTCGTAAATTAATTCGGTTGATTTGGAGCAAAACGCACCAAATCGAGATGCATTTGCCCCAACTAATCAAGGGCTTGCTGCCGAATGCGCAGCATCAAAACGGAACGGAATTTGGGGTCGCAGCGTCAGGCGATGCGCTTGCTGCTGGGTTTAGCGCCTCGTTTTGGCACACCGTTCTTGCAAAGCGTTGCAATAGCAGAAGCGGGCATGGGGGCGGCGAAGACGAAGCCCTGTATCAAATCGGCACAATTATGCTCGGTGATGAGCTGCAACTGATCCGTCGTCTCGACGCCTTCGACGACGATGCGCAGGCCGAGGGCGCGGGCAAGATTTGCCGTCCCGCGCAGGAGCTTGAAGCGGCGCGAATCCTCACGGATGTTGCGCACGAAGGACCGATCGATCTTGATGATGTCGACCGGCAGGGCATCGAGATAACTGAGGCTGGAGTATCCGGTGCCGAAATCGTCGATGGCAATGGTGATGCCGAGACCCCGCAGCTCGCGCAGGATCGCCTGCACCTTGAGCGGCTCGTCCATCAGGCAGCTTTCGGTGACCTCCAGATGCAGCCGCGAAGCATCGAGGCCGGTTGCCTGAAGCGCATCCGTGACCATCGTGACGATTTCGCTGCTGCGTAGATCGAGCACCGAGAGGTTGACGGAGACGGACACATCGCTCGGCCAGTCCATGCAATCCCGGCATGCATGGTCGAGCACGAAACGCGTGATCTCCGTGACCAGCCCCAGTTCCTCGGCGAGCTGAATGAACACGTTCGGCGGCACCGGCCCGCGCTCCGGATGCGTCCAGCGGGCCAGCGCTTCGCAGCATTCGACCCGGCCGCCGCTCGGCGCGAACATCGGCTGGTAGGAAAGCGTCAGGCTGCGCGCATTGATCGCCTCGCGCAAATCCGCCTTGAGCTTCTGGCGGTCGACATAGCGGGCGTCCATCTCGACTTCGAACGCAGTGCAGCCGCCGCGGTTGCGCAGCTTGGTTTCCGAAAGCGCGAGATCCGCCTTGATCTGCAGGTCTTCGAGTTTTAGATCCACGTTCGACGCGATGACGAAGCCCGCGCTCATGGTCATGTTGAAGGTGAAGCCGCTGGCAACATAGGTGCCGCGCAGTTCCGTGTGCAGCCCCCGCATCCGCTCTTCCAGATCGGCCACGTCAGCCCTGTTCGGAAAGAACACGACAAACTCGTCGCCCATCAGCCGCGCCGCGATCGCATCATCACCGGCGAGCGCCTTCAACCGGCCGGCGATCGCCTGCAGCAGCTTGTCGCCGACGATGTGGCCGCGCATGTCGTTGACATGCTTGAACTCGGTGACGTCGAGGACCATCAGGCCGACGAGCCGGTCCTCCTTCTCGTCGCCGCTTGCGGCGGCCACAACCAGCTCTCCGAAGTAGTCGCGGCTCGGCAGCTCGGTCAGCTTGTCGAAGCGCACCATGTGCAGAATCTGCTTGTCCGCCTGTACGCGTGCCGTCACGTCCTCGAAGATCAGCACGATATCGCCATTGTCGCGGCGGCTGGCGGAAAACTCGAGGTGCAGTTCCTCGCTGACCGGGATCAATACCTGCGGGCGCTTGCCCTTGAGCAGAAGATCGAGCTGACGCGAGATCGCCTTGGTCTTTTCGGCATCGAGCCGCATGCGCCGCGCGCCGCGCCGGATCACGTCATCGAGCAGCCAATCCTTGAGTTCGGTCCTGTCGCCAAGCGCCAGCAACTCGCTGGCACGCTCATTGGCCACCACCACGCGGCCGTCGCCATCCAGCATGAACAAGCCATGCGTCATATTGTTGAGCGCCGCGTCGAACTGGCCGGCAATCGTCGCGATCTCGCGCGCCGCCAAAACATTCTCATAGAGAAAGGCGCGCACATTGTTGGCCATCATCCAGGTGGAAAGGATGAACGGCAGGATGAGGAAGGCAAGCGCCAGCATGAACACGTCCTGCAGCGTCATCAGGCCGATCACGATCGGCAGGCATGCGGACGAGGACAGGAGAAGCACGGCCCGCTCCGAGCCGTAGTTGCGCCCAACGAGCGAGATCATCGAGGCCAGCGTCACCGATATGGTCGCAAGCTCTGAAAAGGAATCCTGACTGACGGCAATGGCATAACCGCAAGCGATGCCGCAGGTGAGCGTGACGCTGACACCGCCGACGATATAGCGGTTCTCCCATTTGCGGACCATCGCCCGGTCGGCATTGGAGAAATCCTGCCGGTCGAACCGCGCCATATCGACATTGCGCAGCGCCCAGAGCACGAAGATCACGCCGGAGCAGGCGAGATAAAGCGGATCACTGGTCTTGAGATAGACGAGCAGAAACGTCACGACATGCGACAACATGCCGATCAGCAACGTCTTGCGATGTTCGTAGAGCGAGCTCACGGATGACAGATACACGTCAGTCGGAAGAGCGCTCTGTCCAAGTCGCATCATGAACCAAGCTCCGGTTTACCGGATTGTTAGGGGTGATGACTTAACGAATGATTTCGTCTAACGCCCCGAAAAAAGTACCGAATCCCAGAATAACCACAGGGCCGTGCCGGCAAGACCCAAGAGTTCAACTCAATAGTGCGAACCGCGCTGAACAGTACTCGGTTTCTGCAACCAAACATAGGTATCCACGACACAAAAGGCCCGACTGCAACTTCGACAATTCAGCGATGCTGGCGGACGATCCAGAATTTGCGTGCGCGATGGTTACTCGATCTTAAAGAATTACCTGCGATTTCCTGCCGTTTTTAGTTCGTGTTCGCTACCGATCCGCCTTGGATCAGCGCGGTGATCACGCTCACTACGTTCTCAGTTGACTTTCATCAGCATCTGAAGGCAAGGCTTTTCTTAAGCGTATTACGGAGCCTGATGATGTCGAAACCTGTCGTTGCCATCCCCTGCGATTTCCGCGAATTCGACGGCAATGTCTGGCATGTCGTTGCCCATCAATATGTGCGCGCCGCCGTCGAAGGCGCCGGCGTTATGCCCTTCCTCATCCCGGCGCTCGAAACCGGCAACGACATTGACGAAATCCTCGACCGCGTCGACGGCGTGCTTGCAAGCGGCGCCCGCTCCAATGTTCATCCCTCGCTCTATGGCCGCGAGGCCAAGGACAGTGACGGACCTTTCGATCCCGGCCGCGATGCGACCAGCCTGCCCCTGATCCGGCGCGCGATCGAGCGCGGTGTGCCGTTGTTTGCCATCTGCCGTGGCATCCAGGAACTGAACGTCGCACTCGGCGGCACGCTGGCGAGCGAAATCCAGGATCAGCCGGGGATCTGGGATCACCGCAAGCCTGACGTGAAGGAACTCGACGTTGCCTATGGCATCCGCCAGGACGTCATCGTCAAGGAAGGGAGCTGCCTCGCGCCCGTGCTTGGCGCCGGCCGCATCCGCGTCAACTCGTTGCACCGACAGGCGATCGGCGCCGCTGCTCCGCGCCTGGCTGTCGAAGCGGTGGCTGACGACGGCACGATCGAAGCGGTTTCGGTGATCGGCGCCAAGGCCTTTGCCGTCGGCGTACAATGGCATCCGGAATACTGGGTGCGCACCGACACCCCCTCCGCCAGCCTGTTTAGGGCCTTCGGCGACGCGGTGCGGACTTACGCCGCCGGCCGTTTGGCCGCCTGACATCACGGCTTCCGCATCGCCGCCTGAGGCAACGACGCCGGGTGTCAAATCGCGCGTCGGCTGAACGGCGTTTCCGGCACCGGCGTCAAAGCCCTTCCGGTCGCAAACCAGGCTGCGATATTGTCGACGACGAGATCGGCCATGGCGTTGCGTGTGACCACCGAGGCCGAGGCCACATGCGGCAGGAGCGACACGTTCGGCAAAGCCATCAGCGCGTCCGGCACCTGCGGCTCGTTTTCGAAAACGTCGAGCCCCGCACCGGCAATCACCCCGCTCTGAAGCGCCGCGATCAGCGCCGGTTCGTCGACGGTCGAGCCGCGGCCGACATTGATCAGCACGCCGTTTCCGCCGAGTGCCACGAGAACCTCCGCATTCACCGTATGGCGCGTCGCCTCGGTGCCGGGCACGATGACAATGAGCGTATCGACCGCCGCCGCGAGGCCGACGAGCGTCGGATGGTAGGCATAGGGCAGGCCCTCGCGCGGGCTGCGCGTGTGATAGGCGATCGACACCCCGAAGGCTTCCAGCCGCCTGGCGATCGAAAGCCCGATGCGACCGAGGCCGTAAAGACCGACGCTTCGGCCGCGCAGGGACAGCGGCGACAGAGAAAACGCGCCCTCGCGGCTCCAGCGTCCCTGGCGCAGCCATTGTTCTGCCTGAGGCAATTGCCGGAGTGTATTCAGCAGAAGACCAACCGCCGTGTCGGCCACCTCTTCGGTCAGAACATCCGGTGTATTGCTGACGGCAACGCCCTTGGCGGCGGCATGTGCGACCTCGACGCCGTCATAGCCGACGCCGAAATTGGCGATGATCTCGAGCTGCGGCAGGACATCCATCAGGGCACCGGGCAGCCGGCCGGCTACTGCAACCGCTTTCACGTCCTGCATATCCGGCGTCACCAATGCTGGATCGGCACTCTCGATCCTGACGACTTCGAATTGCCCGACCAGTCGATCGATGACCCGTTGATTGATCTTTCCGGGCACGAGAACGCGCGTGCGGTTCACAGACATGGGCAGCTCCTGTCGGGAGGGAGATCTCAGGCGATGACGCGCAACGGGCCCGTTGATTGGCGGATGCGCATTTCCGGCTTGATCAGATGGATACCGTCGGGTTCGTGGCTGCCGGAAAGCTTGTCGAGCAGCGCGCGGGCAGCACTGCGGCCGACATCGGCCTGGCCATTCCAGACGGTGGTCAATGCCGGCGTGGCGATCGACGCCTCTTCGAGGTCGTCGTAGCCGGTGACAGAGATATCGACGCCGGGCACCAGACCGGCGCGGGCGATGCCGTTCATCATGCCGATCGCCACCAGGTCGTTCCAGCAGACGACTGCCGTCGGCTTCTGCGGCAGGGAGAGCAGATGCACCGCCGCCTCGAAGCCACCCTGCTTCGTACGGGGACCGGGGATGCGCAGCTCCGGATCGACCTCGATATTGGCCTTGCGCAGCGCGTTGACATAGCCCTGATAGCGGTCGCGCCCGGTCGACGTCTGGTCGGTACCGCCGACCATGGCGATGCAGCGATGGCCAAGGCCGATAAGGTGGTTGGTGGCAAGCGAGATGCCGTAGGCGTCGTCGCCGCGGAAGATCGGCACGTCCACGCCCTCGATCGAACGGGCGATCAGGATCGCCGGCATGCCGTTGTCCTCGGCAAGCTGGATGTCCTCCAACGGCGTACCGATCGCAGGCGACATGATCACGCCATCACCGCCGAGCTGCAGCAGCGTCTCGATGAAATCGCGCTGCTTGTCGACCGAATCGTAGTGGTTGGAGAGAATGAAGGTCTGCTTGTCGCGGTCGAGCTCCGCTTCGATGGCTTTGAGGATTTCCCCGTAGAACGGGTTCATGATGTCGTGCACGACGACGCCGATGATGCCGGAGCGGGATGTTCTGAGACTGGCGGCGCGGCGGTTGTAGATATAGCCGAGCGCGCGGGCCTGCTCCTTGATCTTATCGCGGGTGACGGTCGCCACCAAAGGACTGTCGCGTAGAGCCAGGGATACCGTTGCCGTCGAAAGACCGAGTGTTTCCGCGATCGTCGAAAGCTTGACCTTTTGCGCCACGATGCCCCCTGTAGCCTTGTTCCGCCCCCGGCCGCAGCCCCACAATCCAATCCGAGTGAGGTTCTTGCAGCATGCCTCACGGCACTTTTCGTACATCCCAGCGGACGTACGCGTGCCATAAATTTAAATCCCTTTTAAACTGTTTAAATCGCCACGGCAATATGCGGCGAACAAGGCTCAGTCGGCGGCCCGTGCGGCCTGGAGATTACTGTCGACGGCGCGCAGCAGTTTCATCAGCGTGCGCACCTGCTTGTCGGTCAGGCCGCGTGTCGCGAGCTTTTCCGAATGCTGCCCCGCCTCGGCGATGATCTGCAGCCGGTTGCGGCCGGGCTCAGTAAGATAGACCTTGGTGAGCCGCGCATCGTCCTCGTCGGGACGGCGCTCGAGGAAGCCCTGCGCTTCCATCCGCCCGATCGTGCGGGTCATGGTCGGCGCCTTGACCCCAAGCCTGGCGGCAAGCCCACCCGCGGTCATGCCGTCGGCTTCGGCCAGCGCCAGCATTACGCCGTCTTGCCCGGCGTAAAGACCACTTTCAAGAAGATTGCGGGAGAGTACGGTGCGCATGGAACGCGCTGCCTGGACAAGGATAGCGGCAAGATCGTGCGGCTCATTCAGGAACTCGTCCTTCTTCTTGCCGTTCTTGCCTTTCTTTTCGGCCTTGTTCTTCTTGCCCATTGGACCTCCTGCCGAATCCCCGAGTCGAACACTTATAACAATACAGCTTGCGATTACGAACTGTATGACTCAAATAACAATTTTACGACAATTGACGTGGAGGATCGAAGAGAAATGTCGATGCCTGAGCCGCGATGGCAGGACAATCGGACCGACCTTCCGGCCGACGCTCGCCGTGACTGGATCGCCGTGCTGCCGCTCGGCGCCCATGAACAGCACGGTCCGCATCTGCCCTTCGAAACCGACACGCTGATCGCCGAGGGCATCGTCTCCCGCACGATCGCCGCCATGCCCGCCGGCCTGCCGGTAGCCTTCCTGCCGGCCGAGCCGGTCGGTTACTCCATCGAGCACATGGATGTCGCCGGCAGCCGAACCCTTGCCTATGGCGAGGCGGTCGAGCGCTGGCTCGGCATTGCCGGCGATCTCCATCACCTCGGCGTCCGCAAATTCGTGATGCTGAACGCCCATGGCGGCAACTCGCCGTTGATGACGGTCGTCGCGACCGAAGCGCGCATACGCTTCAACATGCTGGCCGTCGCGACGAGTTGGACCCGCTTCGGCCAACCGGACGGCTGGATCAAGCCGGAGGATAAAGCCTTGGACATCCACGGCGGCGACATCGAGACATCGGTGATGCTGGCGCTCCATCCGGACAGGGTCGACATGGCCAAGGCCGAAAATTTCACCTCCCGCCAAGGCGAATTTTCTGAACGCTTCAAGCATCTGCGCGCTTACGGTCCCCACGCCTTCGGCTGGAAGATGCACGACCTGAATGGCGAAGGTGTCGCCGGCAATGCCTCGGTTGCCACGGCGGCACGGGGTGAGATTTTGATCGCCCATGCCGTCCGAGGGTTTATCGAACTCCTTGAAGATGTCAGGGATTTCGATCCCGACGATCTGACCTGAAGCGGGGCGGCAAACACTTTCTTTGCGCTTTTGCGCTATCAGATGCGCAGTTCCCCGCGGGCGTAGGGCAGAAAAACCATGGCGAAGATCATTGCGCTCGGCGCCTATTTCTACCAGGCGGTCATCGCCTTTGGCCTGCTGATCGTCGTCGCCCACTGGCTGGCGCCGGCCGACTATGCCAGCTATTCACTGTTCATCTCCATCTGCCAGTTCGCTGCGATCGCCGCCTTCGAATGGGTGCGTTTCGCCTGCATGCGTTTCTACCCTGGGGCGGATGCGGACAGTGAAGCGGCGGAGCGGCGGGCGATCCTGACCGAAGCCCTCGCCTGCGCCATGCTGTGCCTGATCGCGGCGGGCGTGTCCTTGATCTTCGGCGTGCCGCCGGTCGTGGCGCTTGTCGGCGGCCTGGTCTCGATCGCACAAGGCGGCAGCGATCTGCATCTGACCATGCTGCGTTTTCGCCAGGATTTCCGCGCCTTCTCGGTGCTGCAGGGCTCCCGCGCCACCATTCTCGCCGCGGGTACGCTCCTCGGCGCACTCATCTCGCCAAGCTTCCTGTCGACCGTCACGGGCCTGCTCGCCGGTTACATTGCCTATGGCCTGCTTGCATTCCTTCTTTCCCGCCGCGCCGACACGCGCCCAGCCGCCGCGCTCGACAATGTCCGTATCCGCAAGCATCTCATCTATGGCAGCGTGTCGGCCGGGGCCGCCACTGCCGCCATGTTCGCGCCCTTGGCACTGAAGGCGATCTTCACCTCGGCGCTCGGCGCGACGGGTGCTGCCGGCGCCCTGCTTGCGCTCGACCTGCTGCAACGCCCGTTCGTGCTCATCGTTTCGGCCCTTCAGGCGATCCAATATCCGGAGATCGTTGCCGCGCATGACCGGACCGGCGATCGCGCCGCTCTTCCCCGCCAACTCGGGCAATACTACGCGCTGCTGACGAGCTTTGCGCTGATGATGGCCGCCGGTATCTTCGCTGCACTTCTCCCGGCCACCTGGCTCGTCATCAGCCCGGACCTGCAGCAAGGTTTCCTCGCAACCGCGCCTGCCATCATCGTCCTCTCGCTCGTTCGCACGCTGACGCAGATCATGCTGCCGACGCCGCTGCACCTGAGGCAACGCCTTGCGTTGATCCTGCTGCTCGCCGTAGCCGACTGCGTGCTTCTAAGCCTTGGAGCATTGGCAGTCCTGGCCTTGGCTGGGGCGAACGATGCGGCGTTAGCCTGGGGCAGCGCCATCGGCGCGATCCTCGCCGCCCTCATCGGCCTTCGCCTGATGTCCTCGCTCGCCTTCGATTTCTCCTGGCCGCCCGTGCTCTTCGCCGCCGCCGGACTTGGCGCGGCCGTGCTGGCCTTCTCCCTCTCCGGTGAAACCAGCTACGTTACGATCGGTACCGGTATTGTTGTCGGTGGTCTGTTCTGCCTGCTCTCGCTCAACCAGTTGCGGCTGATGATGCGGTCGCCGAGACCCAGCACGGCCTAGGCGCTAAGAAAAACTGCACGAATTTCCGGTTAGATCGCGCCGAAAGAGCGGAGAGCGCCCCATGAACATCGTCGTCGGCATAGCGACCGCAGGCCGCCGCGAGGTCCTCTCCGAAACCCTGCTGCATCTGACGCGGCAGACGCGACTACCGGACGCCGTCGTCATCTGCCCAAGCACGCCGGAGGACGTCGACGAAGCCAGAATCGGCTCGCTTCCCTTGAAGGCCCGTATCGTCGCGGGCAACAAGGGTTCCAGCGCACAGCGCAACGCCATCCTCGACCAGGCGACAACCGCCGATCTGATCGTCTTTTTCGACGACGATTTCCTGCCGCGCAGCGATTTTCTTACCGAGGCTGAAAGGCTGTTCGATCGCGAGGCTGATCTCGTCGTGGCAACCGGCCTGGTTCTGGCCGACGGCATTCATGGCCCGGGCATATCGATTGCCGATGCCAAGGCGATCCTCGAGACGGATCCCGGCGCTCAGCCGCACGATGTCACACAGCCGGCCTTCAACGCCTATGGCTGCAACATGGCCTTCCGCGTATCGGCGATTGCCGCCGAACGCACCCGTTTCGACGAGCGGCTGCCGCTCTATGGCTGGCAGGAGGATGTCGATTTCTGCCGGCGTCTGGCCGCGCACGGGCGCATCGTGAAATCGCCGGCGCTGCGCGGCGTCCACCTCGGCAACAAGCGCGGCCGCACCTCGGGCCTGCGCTTCGGTTACTCGCAGGTCGCAAATCCGCTCTATCTGCGCAACAAGGGCACGGTCGGACTGAAATGGGCACTTCGCCTCATGGGCGGCAACTTCGCCGCCAACATCCTCGGCAGCCTCAAACCGCAAGGCCTCGTCGATCGACGCGGTCGGCTCAAGGGCAATCTGATTGCATTTGGTGATTTTGTCCGGGGTCGACTGGACCCGATGCGGGTTCTCGACCTTTGACGCTCCAAAATCGCGCAGAATGGATCAGATGTGCTGCGCCGCCAGCATGTTGAGCAGCACGACCGCACTCCCGTCCCAGGAAAAGCGCTTCGCATTGTCAAAGCCGGAACGCCGCAAATCTCGGCGAACGGCCTCGTCGGCGGAGATCGTCCGCATCGCGTCGACCAAAGCCTCCGTCTTCAACGGATCGAAGTAGCAAACGGCATCGCCGCAGGCCTCGCGAACCGGCGGAATATCGGCGGCGAGCACCGGGCACCCCTGCGTCATCGCTTCCAGCGGCGGGATGCCGAAACCTTCATAGAGGCTGGGAAAGACGAAGGCGACAGCGCGCCGCTGCAGCCCGGCGATCTCGTCATCGGTCAGGCGGCCCGGAAAGATCAGGTTGCCCTTCGACGTGGGCGCGATATCGCGGAACACGGTCGGGTCGGTGCCACCCACGACCACGAGCTTGTGGTCGCCGGCACCAAGTGCCTCGAAGGCGCGCACCGCAAACTCGACATTCTTGTTGGGCTTCAGCGTGCCGACCAGCAGGAAGAAGGGCGTATCGGCAAGCCCGAGCCGCTGGATGACGCCCTCGTCCGGCTGAAGTCGCGCGAAGTGATCCGTCGCGTTGTAGATGACGTCGATGCCAGCAGCCGGCACGCGGAAGACATCGGCAAGCTCCTGGCGCGAAAAGTTCGAGACGGTGCCGAGCTTTGCCCGCCTTGCAAGGATGAAACCGAGCGCCCCATGAAACAGCCGGTAGCCGCGCCCGAACGAGGCCGGATGGCGAAACAGGGTGACGTCGTGGATCACCACCACCTGGTCGCCGTGCAGCACCGGGCCGCTGCCGCCGAAGCCGATCAGCGTATCGCGGCGCGCGCGCCAATAGAGCGCGCCCTGCTCCCAGACATGGCCCGGTCCGGAGCCGAACGGCTCGACCGAAATCGCCTTGAGCCCGAGATCGTCGACAGCCTTGCCCGGAGTAAGCAGCCGCCAGCGCGCGTCCTTCAGCGCATGCGGCACCTGCCCGGAAGCGATGCGCGCATCCAGCGCTCGGGTCATCTCACGGGCAAAGCGCTGCACGCCGGTAAGCGGCTGGGTCAGGAACCGGCCGTTGATGGAAATCGTCTTCACCTGCACACCCCTAGGATCTGCCGCGCACTCTCTCCGATTTTGATGAAAGGAGGGTTATCGCAGACCGCTGAGGCGATCCGCCCGCGCCCGCCAAAATCGCCCGCGCCATTTGCGCATCGCCGCCGCATCTCCTATATGAAACCCGACTTGGATGCCTGCCCGCCGCATCCGGAAATCCTAGAGGTTCCCATGACCGAAACATCCCCGCAGAAGCCGATCCCCGTCACTGTGCTCACCGGCTATCTCGGCGCCGGCAAGACGACGCTTTTGAACCGCATCCTCAGCGAGAACCATGGTCGCAAATACGCGGTCATCGTCAACGAGTTCGGCGAGATCGGCATCGACAACGACCTGATCGTGGAATCCGACGAGGAAATCTACGAGATGAACAACGGCTGCGTCTGCTGCACCGTGCGCGGCGACCTGATCCGCGTGGTCGAGGGCCTGATGCGCCGCCCCGGCCGCTTCGACGCGATCATCGTCGAGACGACCGGCCTTGCCGATCCGGTGCCGGTCGCCCAGACCTTCTTCATGGACGATGACGTGCGCGCCAAGACCGAGCTCGACGCGGTCGTTGCGCTGGTCGATGCCAAGCACCTGCCGCTGCGGCTAAAGGACAGCCGCGAGGCCGAAGACCAGATCGCCTTTGCCGACGTCGTGCTGCTCAACAAGACCGACCTGGTCACACCTGAGGAACTGGAGCGCATCGAAGCGACCGTGCGCGTCATCAATCCGTCGGCCCGCATCTACCGCACCCAGCGCTCCGACATCGATCTTGCCAAGGTCCTCGATCAGGGCGCCTTCAGCCTGGAAAGGGCGCTAGAAAACGATCCGCACTTCCTCGACCAGGACGATCACGAACACGATCACACCTGCGGTCCGGATTGCGGCCACGATCATCACCATCACCACCATGATCACGACCATCATGATCATGACCACGATCACGACCATCATCATCACCACGATGCCCCCTCGCCGATCCACGACGTGACGGTGCAGTCGATCTCGCTGCGCGGCGGCGAGATGAACCCGGATCGCTTCTTCCCCTGGATCCAGAAGATCACCCAGACGGACGGCCCGAACATCCTGCGCCTGAAGGGCATCATCGCCTTTGCTGGCGATGCCGAGCGTTACGTCGTTCAAGGCGTGCACATGATCATCGAGGGCGATCACCAGCGTGCGTGGAAGGAAGGCGAAAAGCGCGAAAGCCGCCTCGTCTTCATCGGCCGTGACCTCGATCGTGAAAAGCTCGAGCGCACCTTCAAAGCCTGCGAGGCGCAGCCGAACTGATGCCGACTGTCGCTCCCCTCGATCTCGAAGGTCACGTCGTCGGCGTGGCCTTTCTCAAAGGCGTCCCCTTCTTCGCCGAAGCCACCGGTGCGATCCATCGCCTCGACCTCGGCCACAAGACGACGGAGGTCCATGAGGGCCTGCTGTCGCTCGTGGTGGACGACGCCAACGACACGCTGCTGACCGGCGGCGAGGACGGCAAGGTCATGCGTACGGCCGCCGACGGCACCACCTCGCTGGTCACCGAAGCGCCACGCAAGTGGATCGCGCAAGTTGCGACAGGCCCGCAAGGCGCCGTCGCCTATGCCTATGGCAAGACTACGCATGTGCGTCTTGCGGAGGGCACGACGAAGGAATTTACCGAGGAACGCACCGTCGAGGGCCTCGCCTTCGCGCCGAAGGGTTTGCGCATCGCCGCTGCCCGCTACAATGGCGTGTCGCTGCATTGGGTCGGCACCTCCGGCCAGCCGATCGATCTCGAGTGGAAAGGTGCGCACACCGGCGTCACCTTCTCGCCGGACGGCCGCTTCCTGGTGACGACAATGCAGGAAAACGCGCTGCACGGCTGGAAACTCGACGCCAAGCCCGGCGCCGAAGCCCGCCACATGCGCATGACCGGCTATCCCGCCAAGGTGAAGTCGGTCTCCTGGTCAGCCAAGGGCAAATGGCTCGCCTCCTCGGGCGCCCCGGCCGCGATCGTCTGGCCCTTCCAGGGCAAGGACGGCCCGATGGGCAAGGCGCCGCTGGAACTCGGCACCCGCGCCGACATCATGGTGACCTCGGTCTGCTGCCATCCGGCCGAAGACATCGTCGCGATCGGCTATCAGGACGGCATGATCCTCGGCGCGCGCTTTGCCGACAGCAAGGAAGTGCTGCTGCGCCGCCCCGGCAAGGGCGCCATCACCGCCATGGCCTGGAACAAGGACGGCCGGCAGCTCGTCTTCGGCTCGGCCGAGGGTGACTGCGGTGTCGTCGATATCGCGGGATAGCAGGCGAACAATGACCGCAGGCGCAGAAGCTCCACTCTATGCTGGCTCGGCCGTTGTGCCTCTGGCGGACGGCGAAGTCTGGAACCGCATCCGTGCGGAAGCCCGGGCGCTCGCCATGCGCGAGCCGGTCATGGAGCAAACCCTGCGGCTGATCACCGAGGCGCGGTCGGATGCGGCGGTGCTCGCAGGTGTTCTCGCTTCCCATCTTTCCGTCGCCCGTGTCGACGAACGGTCGCTGGCGCAGCTGCTTTCGGACGTCTTCGACGCCGATGCAGCAGCTCTGCGCGCTGCCGAGGCGGACCTCCAGGCGGTGATGGAGCGTGACCCCGCCTGCCCGGGCCTCTTGCATGTCCTCCTCAATCTCAAGGGCTTCCAGGCGCTGCAGACCTATCGCGCGGCTCACCGGCTCTGGATCGATGGCCGCAGGCAAGTCGCCAACTGGCTCTCGAACCTCGCCTCGCTTGTCTTCGGTCCCGATATCCACCCGGCCGCAGCAATCGGCAAGGCGGTGATGCTCGACCATGGATCCGGCATCGTCATCGGCGAGACCTCCGTGATCGAAGACCAGGTTTCGATCCTTCAGAACGTCACGCTCGGCGGCACCGGTAAGGAAACCGGCGATCGGCATCCAAAAATACGCCAAGGCGTCATGATCGGCGCCGGCGCCAAGATCCTCGGCAATATCGAGGTCGGAGCCTACAGCAAGGTCGCGGCCGGCAGCGTCGTCCTGAAGTCCGTGCCGCCGCGCACCACGGTCGCGGGCGTGCCGGCAACGGTGGTGCGCATTCACCGTGTCGACGAGGTGCCGGCGGCCGAGATGGACCAGACGATCGTCTGATCCATCTCGGCCCGCGTCAGACCCGCTCCCGCTTCAGATCTTCACCAGCGCGGCGGTGACAAACATGAAGGCGGCGCCGGTCGCGAGACCGGCCAGAACAGGCGGCGTCAGGAACACGTCGCGCCCGCGCTCGCTTTGCCGCATCAGATAGGCGCCGACTTCGATGATCACCTGCAAGATCGCCCCTGCACCAACCGCAAGCGCCAACGCCGACCACTGCGCCGAGGTTGCAAGGCTTCCGAGCCACATGCCGATCACCGCCGGACCGCCGGCAAGCAGCGTCAGCCCGATGAACGTCCAGATGGACGGCCTCTTTTTCAGGATCGGAGCGGCAATGCCGATGCCCTCGGTGACGTTGTGGAGCGCAAAGCCCAGCACCAGGAAGGTACCGAGCCCAGCCGACCCCGCCGCAAAGGCGGCACCGATCGCCAGCCCCTCGCCGAGATTGTGCAGGCCGATCCCGAGCGCGATGTAAGTGGAAAGCGCAAGCCCGGCCGGCGCACCGCTTCGCCGCCCGATCGCTATCAGCAGGAGGAAGCTGCCCAAGCCCGCCAGCACCACCATGACCGGCCCTTGGAAGATCGCGGCCGCCTCGCCGGCAAGTTCGAGCGCTTCTGCACTCGCATCGACAAGCAGGAAGCCGAGCAGGCCGATCGTCAGTGACAGCAGGAACGCCATGCCGTCGCGGCCGACGCCACGCAGCACCGGATAGAACATCAGGCCGACGGCCACCGGCACGATGCCGACGATAATGCCGACCAGCGCCTGCAGTCGCAGTTGGCCTGTCGTTGCCTGCGGCGTCGGCACGGCGACGGCAATGTCGTGCACAAACGTGGCCCCGGTGTTGGTCACCACCTTCACAGCATGCGCCTCGCCCAGCATCCATGGGAATGGCAGGTTCAGCCATGCTGCCCTGCCCCGCGCGATCGGCCCCGACGGATCCTGGGTGAACTGCCAATAGGCGTCATCCACCTGAACCTGCGCCACTGTCATCGGTTCGGATCCACCGGCGCGAACAAGGAGGCGAAGGCCGCTATCGTCGAGCACGGTCCTTTCGAAGGTCAGGTTTTCGATAGGCGGCGCGCCATTGCGGAATCCTGACAACGGATCGGCCGATAGAATCCAGGCAACGGCAATGGCAAAGGCGATGAGAGGCAGCGCCAGCCACACCAGGTTGGTCTTTGCCGCGCGGATAGCAGCTCTCGGCAGGGTCTCGTTCATGCCAGCGCCTCCACCACGTCGAACATGCCGACCCAGCCGAGCTCGGTAAACTCGGTCTGATGCGGGTGGAACATGTAAAGACCGGGCTCATGCTCGGCGAAGGTGAATTCGAGAATGCCGCGCTGTGCCTGGCACTGGGTGATGAGATCGACGGTTTTCAATGTCGGCGTCAGCGTCGTGCCCTGATCGTAATAGTCGAAGAAATTGGCGTGCAGGTGGAACGAGTTGATTGGGTCGAACTCGATGACGTTGACCAGATAGATGCGCACCGGTTTGCCCTTCACGATCCGGATCGGCCGCTTCATGAAGGCGTGAGCGACGGTGTTGACCGCGTAGAACTCGTTTTCCGCATCGAAATTGGTGTCGAAGGCGTTCATCACCATCACCAGTTCCTGCCAGCCGGCATTCTCCGGCGTGCCGAGCAGTCGGGAGCGGGCGACGTCCACATGTTCCGGCCGGCGCTCCGGATCCGGGTCGATGACGAAGGCGCCGTACATGCCCTTGTGAATATGCCGGCGCAGCGGCATCGCATGGCAATGATAGAGATGGCAGCCAAACGGCTTGGCGTCGAACTCGTAAATGAACTCATCGCCCGGATCGACCATGCCCGCACCCGGCACGCCATCCATGCGTGCGGCATGGATGCCGTGGAAATGGATCGAGTGCGGATGAGACGCATAGTTGCGAAAGACGATTCTCAGCCGCTCACCCTCCTTCGCCCGCAGCGCCGGCCCGGGGACACGGCCGTTATAGGTCCAGGCGGGAAACTTGATGCCGGGAGCGATCTCGATCTCGCGATCCTCCGCCCTCATCTCGAAGGTGCGTAGCGTCCGCCCGTCCGGTAGCGTTGAAACCGTCCCGGTCTCCCAATCGGTCAGCATGTCGGTCGGGTCGAAACCGTTGGCGGCGCTGTCAACATCGCCGACTGTCATCATCGCGCCATGCCCCATGGCGGGCATCGGGTCCTGGGTGGCCGCCCTCGCCGGCGCAGCATGACCGGCATGGCTCGCCTGCTGTTGGCCCACGGCGGCGCTGGTGCAGATCGCGGTCCCGCCCGCCGCCGCCAGCCCGCCCATCAGGAGGCTCCGCCTTCGGAGCAGGTCTGGTCTCGTCGGCTTGTCCATTTTCGGCCCCTCTCTCGATTGGATAACGTGCGCGCCGCGCTGCGATGGCATATGTCAGCAATCCGCCACATGCTTTTGCAAATCATTTGCATCTACATCAATAATGCAAATGCAACTCATTCGCAATTAACTTGCAAATCGAGCGATCTTCCGCAGGGGCCTACGGGACAGCTCGGCCAAGGTCGCACCTGCCATCGGCCCTGAAACGAAAACGTCCCGGAAAGCACGCGCTTCGGGGACGTTGTTCGGAACCCGGTGCACGGACCGGAACCGGGCTCGTCCGCATGGCAAAGCCCGACCGGCGCCAGTCTCACCAATCGAGTTCGAGTTGCGGAAGCCCGTTCGAGGTTTTTTCGATCGTCCGACCCGTTTCATCCACGGTCGCCGTGACCCGTTGACGGAAGGCCGAGAAGCTCTCGAAGGTGACGACGTCGACCGGTTCGTCGAATTTCATCGTCAGGCGATAGCGCCCCGGCTGCGCCGTCAGCGCCTGCACCGACAGGATCTCGCCTTCGAAAGCCTGGCCGAGATAGCGCCCCTTCACCCGCGAGCCCAGCATCCAGGGATTGAAGGGCGGCCGGTTGCCGACGGCGGCGTGCAGTGTGTTCCAGTCGCGAAAGCCGTATTGCGCGGCGATCAATTCAAGCGAACGGGAATGGCCGATGGTTTCGCCTTCGGCAGCAAGGCGGGTACGCAGGCGCCTGGCCTGATCTTTTAGGGCATCGAGTGAGGGAAGCGTGGTTGTTCCGCGCGTCATGAGAGGGTCTCCTGCAGCGGCATGCATTCCTTGGAGA
The DNA here is from genome assembly GCF_058792075.1 of Ensifer sp. EB106-03-01-XG145. Lineage (NCBI taxonomy): Bacteria > Pseudomonadati > Pseudomonadota > Alphaproteobacteria > Hyphomicrobiales > Rhizobiaceae > Ensifer > Ensifer sp. EB106-03-01-XG145. The sequence continues at coordinate 271,017 of NZ_JBYTEC010000005.1, forward strand.
TGGGAGCCCGCATTGCCACCGGTTCGCATGCCGTTTCGGCTGACCGTGTCTCGAAGAAGGACTTCACCAAAGCATGACGCTCGCGGACGGCAGGGACCTTCACCCTGCCGTTTCCATAGGGGATGCCGTCTCGACTGTCAAACCTCGCCTGGAAATGCGGCCTTCACGCCCGCACGAAAGACGATTGCACAGGCGCAAAAGCTGTGGGACGACTACAGCGCCGTGCGTCTTATCAGACGCGCAAAGGTCGCTGTAGCACTTTGATTTGCTGCATGTCTTTGTCCTTAAATCGAGGTCGATCTAAGGAGACATGCAGTACGGGAGACGACGAGGGAGGACATCATGACCGACATGACGATACTCGCATTCGCGCTGGTTGCCTTCATCGGCATCGCGACACCGGGCCCGACGGTTCTGCTCGCGCTCACCAACGGCTCGCGTTATGGCGTGAAGCGCGCAATCGCCGGCATGCTCGGCGCCGTGCTCTCCGATTTCGTGCTGATCGGCGCCGTCGCACTCGGTCTCGGCGCCCTGCTCGCCGCCTCCGAATTCTGGTTTACCGTCGTCAAATGGCTGGGCGCCGCCTACCTCGCCTTTCTCGGCATCATGCTGTTGCGGTCGAAAGGGACGATCCAGGTCGCAACCGAGGCAAGCGGCTCCGGTCATCCCGTTTCCGCTGTCGCCATCTTCGTCAAGAGCTTCCTCGTCGCCGTCACCAACCCGAAGGGCTACCTGTTCTTCACCGCCTTCCTGCCGCAGTTCATCGACGCCGCGGCGCCGCAAGCACCACAATATGCCACCCTGACATTCGTCTTCGCCTCGGTCGATCTTGCCGTGATGTTCGGTTACGCGCTGCTCGGTGCACAGGCCGCGGCCTTCCTCAAGCACTCCGGCGCCGTCTGGCTCGATAGACTCTGTGGCGGCGCGCTACTGGCGCTCGCCGGCTCGCTCGCCCTCTATCGCCGCGCCACCGCCTGAAATGCTGTTTCGTCAGCACGTGCTCGCAGCCATCGCCAGCGGCGACGTGACCTTGGCCTTCCGACGCTGGACGAAGCCGACGGTCAGGGCCGGTGGTACGCTGCGCACCGCAGTCGGCGTTCTCGCCATCGATGCCATCGACGAGATCGAGGAAGGCGCAATCACCGACGGCGACGCGCGCAAGGCCGGCTTTGCCGACCTCGGCGCTCTCTTGAAAGAGCTTGCCGCTCGCCGCGAGGGCCGCTGCTATCGCATCGCCTTCCACCGAGCCGGCGACGATCCGCGCATCACGCTGCGGGAAATGTCCGACTTCGGCAGCGAAGAACGGGCAGAGATCGGCCGCAAGCTCGATGACTTCGACCGCAGCGCGGGCATGGCCTGGACGATACCGGTGCTCACGCTGATCGCTGCCTGCGACGGAACCACCGCCACGGAATTGAGCGCCGCCATCGGCATGGAAAAACTGAAACTCAAGACGCGCATCCGCAAACTGAAGGAACTCGGCCTCACCGAAAGCCTAGCCGTCGGCTATCGCCTGTCCGAACGCGGCCGCGCCTTTCTCAAGGGGGCAGTAACGCACAAAAAGGCGGACGGCGCCGAGGACACCATCCGCTTCTCGTCTTGAGGCACATGCGATCCACGGGAACACAGCGCGAACACCATCGTTGCGCGTATCGGTGGCTCCTTCTAATCCCGATTGCCACTGTTGCGTGCCTGGAGCAGGTGTGAGACGACTTGCCACCGAGACGGGCAAGGCGAGGAGACAGGCATGATCGGCTACACCATGGTCGGGACGACGGACCTGAAACGCGCAGAGCGTTTTTATGATCCGCTGATGACGCTGATCGGCCAGGAACGCTGCTATTGTGACGAGCAGGTGTCCTCGTGGGGCCGAAAGGACGACGACAAGGCGCCGCGCTTCTTCGCCTGCTACCCCTTCGACACGCGTCCCGCCTCGGTCGGCAACGGCGCCATGACGGCCTTCCTGGTGGAAAGCGCCGGGCTGATCGACCGGTTGTTCGAAATCGCAATGGAGCGCGGTGGTAGCGAAGAGGGAAAACCGGGCTTCCGCCCGCAATACGGAGACGGCTTCTACGCGGCCTATGTGCGCGACCCGGACGGCAACAAGCTTGCCTTCGTCGGCTACGACGCGCGCACGGAGACCTAGTCGGTCCTTTGCCCGGGCACCCCTAGCGTCGCGTCGACCACCCGAACCAGATCGCCACGGCCGCGAGCATCAGTGCGAGCACGCGTCGCACCAGGCGTTCGCGTGACGGCGAGTTGAGGACCGGCTCCAATGCGCCTGCCAGAAACACGATCGCGGCATGCACCGCAGTCGCGACGCCCACATAGATCGCAGCAAGCGTCAGGTTCTGTGGCAACAGCGGCCGCGCGTCGTCAACGAAGGTCGGCAGGACGGTGACGAAGAACAGGGCCGCTTTCGGATTGAGCAGATTGGTGATCAGGCCACGTCGAAAATAGAAGGATGCGGGTTTGCCGCTCGGACCGGCCTCCTCGCCGTCGGCGTTCCAGGCGTCGAAGGCAAGATAGAGCAGGAAGCCGACCCCAGCCCAGCGAAGTGCGCCGTAGAGCGTGTCCGACTGACCGACGAACTCGGCAACCCCGAAGGAGGCGGCGAAGCCCACGAGTGCCAGGCCGAGCGCGACGCCGGCAACGGTCGCCATGCCGGGCCGACGCCCCTCCGCAGCCGCAACCATGGCGAGGTAGGCCATGTTCGGCCCGGGCGTCAGTTCGATGATGAAGGATGTCAGCAGAAAGGGCAGCAGGGTCGCTGCCCCGAGAATGAACGGATCCATGCGGGAGATTTCCATGCACTTGCAACGAGGCCTTGTCCGCAAGGACAGGTCAGCGACGCCGCGTTGTCAAGGAAGATCAGGAAATCATCGGGAGAGCGCGCGGCCCATGGGGCGTCTGCTCCCTCACCGGTCGCATCGGACCAGCGAGGGAGCAGCGAAAAATCCGCCTCCGCAGGGTTGGAGGCGGAAAGGGGTATCAAGCCGCGCGGCGGACCGGCGGCATCGTCAGCTTACGGCCGCTGGCGACGATCAGGCCGGCAGCGCCCTCAAGCCAGTTGTCCCGAAGCTCGAGCGCCAGGAACCGGTTGCGCTCAAACGGGCCGGGCATGACGAGGTGCTGCGTGCGGCCCGCGAAGAAGCCGAAGCGCTCGTAATAGGCGGCGTCGCCCACGAGCAGGATCGCGCCATGGCCGCGGTTCTTGGCCTCTTCGATCGCCGCCCGCATCAGCATGCCGCCGATGCCCTTGCCCTCATGATCAGGATCGACCGCGAGCGGACCGAGCAGCAATGCCGGCAGGGCATGGCCCTCGCGGTTGACACCGGCTTCGACGTTCCACAGGCGAACGGTACCAATCACATGACCGTCGATATCACGCGCGACGAAGGCGAGGCCCTCGGCCGGCAACCGACCGCTGCGCAGCTTTTCCGACGACTTGCGGCGCCGCTCCGGCCCCATGGCACGGTCGAGCAGGTTCTCGCGCGCGACGACGTCGCCCGGATTTTCGGCATCGATTACAAATGTAGTGGGCGCAAAGAATGCGCGCAGGGCGTCAACAACAGCGGCCATCGGGGCCTCCCGTCATCAAAACCGCTTCAGGCGGACCGAACAAAAATTGTGAAATGGCGCTCCCGCCCCAAGACGGGAGCAATCCGGATCAGATTACGTAGGCCTTCAGCGGCTCGAAGCCGTTGAAGGCGACGGCCGAGTAGGTCGTCGTGTAGGCGCCGGTGCCTTCGATCAGAACCTCGTCGCCGATCGAAAGCGTGATCGGCAGCGGATACATGTTCTTCTCGTAGAGCACGTCAGCCGAATCGCAGGTCGGGCCGGCGAGTACGCAAGGCTCCATTTCGTCGGCATCGCGCGCCGTGCGGATCGGGTAGCGGATCGCCTCGTCCATGGTTTCGGCGAGACCGCCGAACTTGCCGATGTCGAGGAACACCCAGCGATGGGCGTCGTTGTCCGACTTCTTCGACACCAGAACGACTTCCGCCTTGATCACGCCGGCGTTGCCGACCATGCCGCGACCGGGCTCGATGATGGTCTCCGGGATGTTGTTGCCGAAGTGCTTCTTCAGGGCACCGAAGATCGCCTGGCCGTAGGCTTCCGCCGTCGGGACGTCCTTCAGGTACTTCGTTGGGAAGCCCCCACCCATGTTGACCATCTTCAGCTCGATGCCGCGCTTGGCAAGCTGCACGAAGACGCGCTTGGCATCCGAGAGAGCCGCATCCCAGGCGTCGAGCTTCGTCATCTGCGAACCGACATGGAACGAGACGCCGTAGGAGACGAGTCCATGCTGATGGGCATAGACGAGCACGTCGACAGCCATCTGCGGGACGCAGCCGAACTTGCGTGACAGCGGCCATTCGGCGCCTTCGCCATTGGTCAGAACGCGGCAGAACACGCGGGCGCCGGGAGCGGCACGGGCGATCTTCTCGACTTCCTCGTGGCTGTCGACCGCGAACAAATTGACCCCAAGCGCATGGGCGCGGGCAATGTCGCGCTCCTTCTTGATGGTGTTGCCATAAGAAATGCGGCTCGGGGTCGCACCGGCATCGAGCGCCATTTCGATTTCAGCGACGGACGCGCAATCGAACGAGGAGCCGAGACCGGCGAGAAGGCGCAGGATTTCCGGCGCCGGATTGGCCTTGACGGCGTAATAGATCGAGCTGTCGGGCAGCGCGTGGCGGAAGGCCTTGAAGTTGTCGCGCACGACGTCGAGGTCGACAACGAGGCATGGGCCTTCGGGTCGTCGGGTGTTGATGAAGTCGATGATGCGTGCCGTGGTCATGGCCATATTCCCCTGATCCAAAATGCTCCGCTTTCGCGGAGGACAAAGGGCATACGCGCACATGCGCTGGAACCAGCCGGTGGAGACCCCGGAACCATGCATGCGCTCGATGCGCGAACGGTGAATCAAAGCCCGCCTAGGCTTCAATTCGGCTTTGTCTGCCATGGATTGGAGGGGATAACCCAACCGCACTTCCGGCAATGAAGGTGTGCCTCTTCAGTAACCCCGGCTGTTGGAAAGCCGGCAGACACCAGAAAGGCCCGCACCGTCGTTGCTTCAAGATGTCCTCGCATTTCCCGGTTGGCCGGAATAGCGACTGGAGGGGTTAGTTCCAGGTACCTTACCGATACCCTCACCTAATCGAGGGTCGGCGGACACCCACAGGCACGTGCGACTTTGGGCAAGGGCGTAGGTAAGAAAAAAGCCTGTCGCAATCAAGAGTTTTTTCGCACTGGCAGTTGAATTTTTTTCCAAGCAGGCAAAACTGGCGGTGTTCACAAACATTGAACGATCTGCGCCGGATCGATCAATGCTGTAAATTATTGAAAAGGGTCATTATTTTCAGCATGCGCCGGTATCCGCCGAAACCGGTGCATCAGGCGCAAGCGACGGACAATCTGCCGTCGGCATCCTCGGCGCGAAAAGAGGCGTTCGCATCGAATCGGCGCAACGCGATTGAGAGCACGAAAGAAAGATTGCCATGGACACACTCACCCGCATCCGCGCCTTCATCGACGTCGTGGACGCCGAGGGGTTCTCGGCCGCCGCCAGGCGCGTCGGCAAGTCGAAGGCGCTACTTTCGAAATATGTGCGCGAACTCGAGGACGAGCTCGGCGCGCTGCTGCTCAACCGCACCACCCGGCAATTCTCGCTGACCGAAGCCGGCCATACCTACTACCGCACCGCCTCGGAAATCCTGAAGGAGATCGACAACCTTGCCGATCTCGTGCGCGCCAACAACTCCGACCTGAAGGGACGGCTGCGCATCACGGCGCCGCGCACTTTCGTCGATGCCGAGATCGGCCAGTCGCTCATCGACTTCGGCAAGCAGCATCCTGAGCTCTCGCTGGAGATCGTCTCGGACGACCGCTTCGTCGATCTCGTCGAGGAAGGCTTCGACGCTGCCATCCGCATAACGCGACTGGAGGATTCCACGCTTATCGCCCGCAAGCTCGACGATTTCCAGGTGCTGATCTGCGCCGCGCCGGAGTTTCTTGAGAAATCCGGCCCGATCGAACACCCGACCGATCTTTCCAAGCTCCCCTGCATTCTCGACACCAATGGCCGCTCCTATTCCAACTGGCGCTTCGTCGAGCCCGACGGCTCGGCCTTCACCGTTCCGGTCAGCGGCCCGATCGAGGTCAACAGTCCGCTTGCCGCTCTGAGGGCCGCCGTCTCCGGCATGGGCGTCGCGGTCATTCCCGATTTCATTGCCCGGCCGAAGATCGCGGCGGGCGAACTCGTGACGATGTTTGACGATTTCCTGCCGCGCGACCGCGGCATCTATGCGATCTATCCGCATCGGCGCTATTTGCCGACCAAGGTCAGGACGCTGGTCGATTTCCTGCATGCCTGGTTCCGCAAGCCACGCTGACCGCCTCTGCATCACCGAAGCTGCCGCCGGCGCATGTGATCGGCCAAGTCCCAATTCCGTCCCATTTCCGGTACATTCCCGGAAACGAATCGCGGGAGATCGCCCCGCCGAAAGGATTGCCGTTTCATGAGAACCAAACGCCTCATCATGGCCGGCCTTGCCACCCTGCTTGCGCCGTCGCTGGCCCTTGCCCATCCGCACATCTTCGCGGAAGCGCGGCTCGAGGTGGTCTCCGACGACAAGGCCGAAGTCAGCGAACTGCGAAACGTCTGGCGTTTCGACGAGCTGTTTTCGTCGAGCGTGGTGCTCGATTTCGACAAGAACTCGAATGCGATGCTCGATCCGGACGAACTGGCGGAAGTCGGCCAGACCGTGCTGGAGTCGCTGTCTGAGTACAATTACTACACGACGATCCTCGACAACGGCAAAACCATCAAGGTCAACAAGCCGGACAGCATCACCGTCGACTACAAGGACGGGCAGCTCATGATGATGTTCGCCGTCAAGCCGGCCGAGCCGATGCCGCTCAAGGGCAAGCTTTCCTTCGGCGTCTATGATCCGACCATGTATACGGCGATGGATTTCGCGACCGACAACGACCTGACCGTCGTCGGCGAGAAGATCAACGCCTGCGAACACAAGGTCGTCCGCCCCGATCCCGACGAGGTTCTCGCCGAGAACAAGGACACCCTGACCGATGCCTTCTGGAGCGATCCGACCGGCACGGACATGTCGAAGCTCTTTGCAACCAGGATAGAGATCACATGCTGAACACCCGCAGGATCGGACGTCTGGTCACGGCAGCGCTCATCGTCACGGCGCTCTCCGCAACGCTTGCGGCGGCCCAGTCGCCGCTCGGCATCGGCACGGCCGAGCCTGCATTCAAGACGACCGGCTTCCTCGGCGGTTTCTTCGCCTGGGTGAACATGGAGCAGCAGGGCTTCTACCGGTTGATGACCAACGCGTTGAAGGGCATGCGGGAAAACCCCTGGCAGCTCTGGTCGCTGGTCGGGCTCTCCTTCACCTATGGTGTCCTTCATGCCGCCGGCCCCGGCCACGGCAAGGCGGTGATCTCCTCCTACATGATCGCCAACGAGACCGAGCTGAAGCGCGGCGTAATGTTGTCGTTCCTTTCCTCGATCTTGCAGGGGATCGTCGCGATCCTTTTGATCGGCGCCGTCTATCTGCTGCTGCGCGGTTCGTCGATCAACATGACCACGGCGACGCGGTGGCTGGAAATCGCCAGCTACGCGCTCATTGCCGCTTTCGGCGGATGGCTGCTTCTGCGCAAGCTGCGGTCGATGCTGCGTCCGGTCGCCGTGGCCTCAATCGCCGGCGGCGGGCATATCCATCTCGCGCACGATCATGATCATCACGATCACCATCATCACGAACACGGCGCTCACCATGGGCACAGCCATGGCCCTGGCGAAGTCTGCGCGAGCTGCGGGCATGCGCACGCCCCCGATCCGTCGATGCTGAAGGGCGATCGTTTTGCGCTCCGGGAAGCCTGGTCGGCCGTTATCGCCGTCGGGCTGCGGCCCTGCTCCGGCGCGCTGATCGTGCTGTCGTTCGCGCTCCTGAACGGGCTCTATCTCGGCGGCGTGCTCTCGGTCTTCGCCATGTCGATCGGCACGGCGATCACCGTCTCGATCCTCGCGACCATGGCCGTCACTGCCAAGGGCTTTGCGCTGCGCTACGCGTCGAGCACCACGTCAGCAGCCCGCATCTCCAACGGCATCGAGATCGCCGGGGCGGCACTGGTTCTGATCCTGGGGCTCGTTTTGTTGGGCGCTGCGCTGCAGGGGTGAATCACCTACCCGACGGGCACCACAGATGAATTTCGATACGCTTGAGTTCGAGGAAATAGCCGCGAAACTCGGAAAGGACGGCTGGGCCATTAAGTACATATGGTCCGGGGAATCCGCCGCCTTCAAGTTCTGGCTTTCCGAGAAACATGGAATTGGAGCAAGCGACGTTAACGGTGGCTACTCGTTCTGGGTCGTCGATGACTACTGGACGCGGCCCTCCGGCGCGCGGAATGACTATGACGCATGGTATTCGTTCGGCTACTTGCTCGAAGATTGCCCGGAGTCAACGCCCGAACAAGCCGGTTTCACACGTGTGCCAACCAAAAAAAGCGCGTTTGAGCGAGCCGGGCGCGGGCAAGTCTGAGGCAATTCCCGCTCTCGCGACTTCTTGAGGCTAACTCACAGCCCGCGCTTGCGCTGGTAGCGGGCTCTCAGCCAGAACAGCAGGAAGAAGCCGAGCACGAAGATCACGCCGAAGGCGGCGGCAAGCCAGGGCGAGATGTCGCCAAGCTTCAGCATGATCGACGGCAGCACGAAGAAGCCGAGGCCGGCAACGACGAGAATGATCGCAGCGGCGATCGCCGGTGACTTTTCCTTGTTCTGCATGACTTCCCTGCTGTTGTCTGGTGCGACCGAGCGTCAGGCGCTTACTTGGACGCCTTCCGCTCCAAGTCCGCACGTATATCTTCAAGCCGCCGCTTCTGGCGACCATCCTCGTCGAAGTTATCAGCTGCGAGCCAGGTTTCGAATGCGGCATTGAGCAGCGGCCATTCGCTGTCGATCATCGAGAACCAGGCCGTGTCGCGGTTTTCGCCCTTGGAGATCATGTGCTGGCGGAAGATGCCCTCGAACGTAAAGCCGAGGCGCGCCGCCGTGTTGCGGCTTGCCATGTTCTCGCTGTGGCATTTCCATTCGTAGCGGCGATAGCCGAGATCCTCGAAGACGTGTTTCGCCATCAGGTAATGGACTTCGGTCGAGAGCGGTGAGCGGGCCATGGCGGCGCCATGGGCGACAGAGCCGACTTCAACGACGCCATTGGCGGGATCGGCACGCATGTAATTGGCCATGCCGACGACGATACCCGTCGCCTTGTCGCGAAACACTTCGGTGACCCAACCGGACTTCTCCTGCGCCGCCGTTAGCCAGGCATCAAAACCTTCAATGTCCTTGAAGTCCGGCTGCGTGAAATACCTGAGCAGCGGATTGATCGCCATGCCGCCGAGACCGTCCCAGAGGTCCTGAAGATGCCGGTCACGCTCATAGGGCTCGAGCTTGACGAAGCGCCCTTCGAGCGCGACGCCCTTCGGCGCCGGGCATCCTTTCCAGTTCTTGAGATCACGCATCGGCCGCTCCTCCGTTACCCCTTGCACTTCGCAATAGGCCAGAGTGGCGACCGATACAAATTCAAACTGGTTATGAACCCATGAGGATCAGGCGAGGATGCTAGGCCGTAGCCGGCACCTTGGCGGCCGATACGGTCGCCTCGATGTGGTCGACCAAAGCGTCCGGGAGACCGAGGCGGCCGGCCAGCAGGTCGAGATAGCCACGCTCCGCACGCGTCTCCGGCTCGATCGTCAGGCGCGATGCGGTATAGACCTCGACGCGCTCTTCTTCCGTCTTTGCCGCGCCGACGATCGCGTCGATATCGACAGGGTTGGCAAGCTCGCTTTCGAGGAAGGCGGCGGCATCGGCTGAAAGGCCGGAGACCGACAGTTTGTCCATGATGTGCTGACGCTCGGCCTCGTCGATGTGCCCGTCAGCGCGCGAGGCTGCGATCATCGCCCGCACCAGCGTCAGCGCGAAGTCGTGGCTGACGGCCTCCGGCGCAGACGCGAAGCCGGAATCGGCCGGCGGCGGCAGGAGTTCCGGTTCCCCCTTGGCAACGGTTGCGCCTCCCGGCGTGTTGCCGGCCTGATAGTTCTTGTAGGCCTGGTAACCGAGACCCGCGATGGCCGCGAGGCCGCCGAGCACGGCGGCATTGCCGGCCAGCTGGCGACCAGACTTGGTGCCGAGCAGGACCGCGGCGATGGCGCCCGTCGCCAGCGGATTGTCCTTGGCAAGCTGCGTCGCCTGGGTCGCGCGATCGCGCACCGTGCCGCCGGCACCGGGCACCTGCGATCCCAGAAACTGATCCAGCAATTTCTTCGCGTCGAACATCGGGTTTCGCTCCTTGTCGGTTCCGGGCGGTTGAGGTCAACCGAAACGGAGCGCCGCCCGCGCTCGCGCCGTCGAATGGATTGAGACATAGGAACGTTGCAGGGGAAATACAAATTCGCGCCAGAGGCGTGCGACCAACAAGGAGCGGGGTGACCGAAGAAAAAAGCCGGGCTTACGCCCGGCCTTCAAATGTAGAAACAGTGCTTCCCGTTTAGCCCTTGAGGGCGAAGGCTTCGGCCGCAAGCTTGGTGATGCCGTCCCAATCGCCCTTGGCGACCAGATCCTTCGGTGCGACCCAGGAGCCGCCGACGCAGACGACGTTCGGCAGCGTCAGATAGTCGCGCGCGTTGGAAAGCGAGATCCCGCCGGTCGGGCAGAACATCGTGCCGGCCAGCGGCGAAGACAGCGACTTGAGATAGGCGGCACCACCGGCCTGTTCCGCCGGGAAGAACTTCATGACGTCGTAGCCTTCTTCGCGCAGGCCCATGACTTCGCTCGCCGTCGCGGCACCCGGCAGCAGCGGCACTTCGTGGTCGTTCGCGACATCGATCAGTTCCTGCGTCGTGCCGGGGCTGACGATGAACTTCGAGCCGGCTTCGACAGCCGCTTCGAATTGCGCGGCATTGAGGATCGTGCCGGCGCCGGCAACCGCGCCTTCCACTTCGTTGGCAACCGCGCTGATCGCTTCGAGCGCTGCCGGCGTGCGCAGCGTGATCTCGATCGCCCTCAACCCGCCGGCAACCAGAGCGCGCGCCAGCGGCACGGCGGTCGCGACGTCGTCGATCACGAGGACCGGAACGACCGGCTGCAATTTGAGGATGGAAAGAAGCCTGTCGGTTTTCGCGCTCATGCCGATCGTCCTTTTTAAAACGATTGAATATGCCCTCCGCATACTCCGCCGGCCACCGGTTGTCGAGACCCAAGGGCGCAAGTGTGCGGCATTCTCATGTAAGCTGAAGATAAAATATTACCTACAACAAAGAGATGACTTGAGCCTTCGCACGAAAGCGATAGTTTGATGACGGCGAGCCTATCGAAATGGCGGATTATCCATGGCGAAGGAAATAGAACGCAAGTTTCTGGTCGCGTCCGACGGGTGGCGAGAGCATGCGGACAAGGGCATCGACCTCAGGCAAGCCTATGTCGTCACCATGGACGACCGCTCGCTGCGCGTGCGCATCCACGGCAACAAGTGGGCGCGCCTCACCATCAAGATCGGCAAGTCGGCGCTGGTCAGAAACGAATATGAATACGATGTACCTATGGACGACGCCCGCGAGATGCTGACGCAGGCGGTCGGCATCGTCATCGAGAAACGACGATATCGCGTGCCGTACAGGGGCTTCGTCTGGGAAGTGGATGTCTACGAAGGCGCGCTCAAGGGCCTGGTCGTCGCCGAAGTGGAGATGAAGCGCGAGACCGACTTGCCGGCGCTGCCCAATTGGATCGGCCGCGAAGTCACCGGCGACCGCCGCTACTCCAATCAGGCACTTGCCACAGAGGGGCTGATGGAACCCCAATCATGACCTACGCCTTCCGGCCCGGACGGCCGTTCACCAACGATTTCCGCGCCATTGCCGCCGAACAACTCACGCAGGCGGTCATGACCCTCGAAGACCGCCCTGATGGCCTCCACGAGGCCATCCATGAGGCCCGCAAGAACTTCAAGCGTCTGCGTTCGCTCTATCGGCTCGTCGCCGCCGACGCGCCGCAATTCCAGAAGCACGAAAACACGCGCATTCGCGACATGGCCCGCAATCTCTCAACCGTCCGCGATGCGGCAGCGCTGGTGGAAAACGCTCAATACCTGAGGTCATCGGCTGCCAGCATCGAACAGGAGAAGGCTCTCACCCACATTTGCAAGCGGCTGGAGAAACGCCGCGACCGCATCGCTGCCTGCGAGACCGACATCGAGGACCGCGTTGCCGCAACCATCGTCACTTGTGAACACGCCCTGCAGGCACTGGCCCATGTCTCTTTTGACGATCGTCGCCGCAGAACCGCCGCCCGACTGACGAAAGGCTGGCAGCAGACGCTCAAGCGCGCCGCCCGCGCCAAGGAAGCCTGCGGCTCGAGCACCGAAGCCGGCGCCTTCCACGAGTTGCGCAAGCGGGCGCAGGACTACCGCATGCATCTGGGACTTATGCGCGACACCTGGCCGTCTGCTATCCAGGCCAAGCGCAGCGAGGCCAAGATGCTGGTCGACACGCTCGGCCACCTCAACGATCTCTCCGTCATGATCCAGTTGATCAACGAAGATCCGGCGCTGGCCGGCAACAGCCAGGACCAGGCCCATCTCATCGCCGCCGTCATTGCCCGGCAGGAAACCTTGCGAGACGACGCGTTGACACTGGCAGCTACGGTCTTCCAGGAGCAGCCCGCCGAAGAGAGCCGGACGATCCGTCTGCTCTGGCTCGACGCCGCGCGCTAGCACAGCCACCCCGGCGTATCCGCCCAAGGCGCGACAGAGTGCCCCTCTCGCCTGCCGCGATTGCGCTCGCGGCGCGAAAGCTGTATTTGCACCGGCCATGACCGACATTTCCACCACCCCGCGCCCTGAGACCCATGGTGAGACCCACGGCCAGTTTCTGGTCGCCGCGCTCTATCATTTCGCAAGCTTCCCGCGCTTCGCCGAATTCCGCGAACCGCTGCAGGCCGTCTGCGACGAGAACGGCGTCAAGGGCACATTGCTCATCGCCCATGAGGGCATCAACGGCACGATCGCCGGCACGGATGCCGGCATCGCCACGGTGCTTGCCTTCCTGCGCGCGCAGCCGGAGCTTGTCGCATTGGAGCACAAGGAAAGCCGCGCGTCCTCGATGCCGTTTCTGCGCATGAAGGTGCGGCTGAAAAAGGAAATCGTCACCATGGGTGTCGAGAACATCGACCCCAACAAGATCGTTGGTACCTACGTCGATGCGAAAGACTGGAACGCGCTGATCTCCGATCCCGAGACGATCGTCATCGACACGCGAAACGACTACGAGACGGCGATCGGCATCTTCAAGGGCGCGGTCGATCCGCAGACCAAGACCTTCCGCGAGTTCCCGGACTGGGTGCGCAACCACACCGGCCTGCACAACAAGCCGAAGATCGCCATGTACTGCACCGGCGGCATCCGCTGCGAGAAGGCGACCGCCTTCATGAAGGAACAGGGCTTCGACGAGGTCTACCACCTCAAGGGCGGCATCCTGAAGTATCTCGAGGAAGTGCCGCAGGAAGAGAGCCTCTGGGAGGGCGCCTGCTTCGTCTTCGACGATCGCGTCTCCGTTACCCATGGTCTGGAAGAAGGCGAGCACACGCTCTGCCATGCCTGCCGCCAGCCGCTGACCAAGGCCGATCTCCTCTCGCCGCACCACGAGGACGGCGTTTCCTGCATTCATTGCCACGAGGTCCGCACAGACGAGGACCGCGAACGCTACCGCCAGCGCCAGAAGCAGATCGAGCTTGCGAAGAAGCGCGGCGAACGCCACCTCGGTAGCTGAACGGCGGTTTCGCCCCTCATCCGCGCGGTGAGGGAGGCCCCTCATCCGCCTGCCGGCACCTTCTCCCCGCAAGCGGGCGAAGGGAGATCTGGCGCCGTCTCATCACAGATCAGGCTCCGGCATTTGGGCCGCCGCTTTCAAGCAGGTCCCGACCGGCAGCGAAGGTTCCAGCACGACGGCCGCTGTCGGGCACGTCCCCTCGCCCCGCCTGCGGGGAGAGGGCTAGGGTGAGGGGCAACCCTGCTGCTGCAGCTACCCCGGCAGCGCCTCGCATTCATCCAGCGCCAACGCGCTGCGGTCCCATTCATGCCGGCTGCGGGTGAATATCGCATCGGTCGGCTGGAACACTGAGGGATCGTCGAGCGTACCGGCATAGATCGACCAGCGCCAATCGTCAGGCGGTCCGGAGCCGAAGACCTGGCTGCCGCAGGTTTCGCAGAAATAGCGGACCGACACATTGCCGTTTTCGGCGCGTGTTTCGTAGCCGCGGCAGGTGCCTGACATTACCACGTTCGCGCGATCGAAGATCATGTAGCAGCAATGGCCGGTTCCGGTGGTGCGCTGGCAATCGCGGCAATGGCAGAAGCCGGAATAGAGGGGTTGCCCCTTCGCCTCGTAGCGGATTGCGCCGCAGAGACAGCCGCCTTTCATCACACTCATGTCGTCTCCTCCTCGAAGCGTCGGGAGGATAACCGCGCGGAACGCACGGTCAAAGCAAAACCGCGCGCCGGAATGCGGCGCGCGGTTGCTGTTTCGATCAGAAGCTTACCAGCTCGGGATCAGCGCGCCCTTGAAGGTGTCGTTGATGAAGGCCTTCACCTTTTCGTCGTGATAGGATTCGACCAGCGTCTTCACCCACGGCGCATCCTTGTCGGCCTTGCGCACGGCGATGACGTTGGCATAGGGCGACTTCTCGCCTTCGATCGCGATCGCGTCCTTCTTCGGGTGCAGGCCGGCTTCCATCGCGTAGTTGGTGTTGATGACGGCCGCATCGACGTCCTGCAGCGAGCGCGGCAGCTGGGCGGCATCAAGCTCGGCGAAGGTGATGTTCTTCGGGTTCTCGGTGATGTCGGCAGGCGTGACCTTCAGGCCGGCCTCTTCCTTGACCTTGATCAGGCCCTTGGAGGCGAGAACCAGCAGCGCGCGGCCGCCATTGGTCGGGTCGTTCGGGATGGCGATCGTCGCGCCGTCCTGGAGTTCGTCGAGGCTCTTCACCTTCTGCGAATAGACACCCATCGGCGTGGTAATCGTGGTGCCGACGCTGACGATCTCGAAGCCGCGATCGGCGATCTGGTTGTCGAGATAGGGCTGGTGCTGGAACGAGTTGGCGTTGAGATCGCCATCGGCCAGAGCCTGGTTCGGAACGACGTAGTCGGAGAATTCGAGGATCTCGATGTCGAGGCCCTTGGGTGCCGCGACTTCCTTCACCTTCTCCATGATCTGGGCATGCTCGCCCGGCGTGACGCCGACCTTGATGGTCTCGGCAAGCGCCGTGCCGGCGGTAAGAGCGGCAATCGCTGCCGCGATGATAAGCTTCTTCATGGATGTCTCCTTGTTCACGTTCAGTCTTGGGAGGAAATCAGGTCTTGCGGTTTTTCTTGTCGAAGCGCCGCGCCAGGCCGTCGCCGGCACTCTGGACGAGTTGCACCAGCACGATCAGCACGATGACAACGACGAGCATTACGTCGGGCATGAAGCGCTGGTAGCCGTAGCGGATGCCGAGGTCGCCGAGCCCGCCGCCGCCGACGGCCCCGACCATCGCCGAATAGCCGATGAGACTGACGGCGGTCATGGTGAGCGCCAACGTCAGAGCCGGACGCGCTTCGGCAAGCAGCACCTTGAAGACGATCTGCATCGGGGTGGCGCCCATGGCGCGCGCCGCCTCGATCAGCCCCTTGTCGATCTCGCGGATCGCCGCTTCCACCAGACGCGCGACGAAGGGGATCGTCGCGATCGTCAAAGGCACGATCGCCGCCTTGGTGCCGATCGAGGTGCCGGTCAAAAGCCGGGTAAAGGGAATGATCGCGACGACCAGGATGATGAAGGGCGTCGAGCGCGTGGCGTTGACGATCAGCCCGACGATGCGGTTGAGCGTCGGCGCCGGGAAGAGCTCGCCCTTGCCGCTGGTCGCGAGGAAGATGCCGATCGGCAGGCCGATCAGCGAGCCGATGAGGCCAGCGACGGCAACCATGTAGATGGTGTCGACGGTGGCACCACCGATGCGCAGGAGAATATCAGGCGACATAACCGAGCACCTCCGTTACCAGACCGTTTTCGGTGAAGAAGCGTTCGGCGCGACCGGATGTCTCGGCATCGGCGCCATAGGCAACGACCAGCGAGCCATAGGGCGCGCCGCCGATCTCGTCGATCGTGCCGGCGATGATGTTGACCTCGGCGCCAACCGATTTGATCAACTGAGAGATCAGCGGCCTTTCGGCCGCCGCACCAAAGAAGGTGAGCCGCACGACGGCACGGTCTCCAGGTGCGGGCTGGGCTTTGAGCGCCCGGGCCACCGCGTCCGGAAGCTTGGAGCCCGGCAAGCCCGAAAGCAGCGCGCGCGTCGTCTCGTGTTTCGGATGCGTGAAGACGTCGAAGGTGTGGCCGCGCTCGACGATGCGGCCGTGATCGATGACGGCAACATCCGAGGTCACCGCCTTCACCACTTCCATCTCATGGGTGATGAGCAGCACGGTCAGGCCAAGCTCGGCATTGATCCGCTTCAACAGGTCCAGGATCGACTGTGTCGTCTCCGGGTCGAGGGCCGAGGTCGCTTCGTCGGAGAGCAGCAGCTTCGGCTCGGTCGCAAGCGCGCGGGCGATGCCGATTCGCTGCTTCTGGCCACCGGAGAGTTCGGCCGGGTAGCGCCCGTGCTTGTCGGCAAGGCCGACGAGATCAAGCAGCGGCCGCACGCGCTGATCGATCGCGCGCTTGTCCATGCCTGATATCTCGAGCGGCAGCGCGATATTGCCGAAAACGGTGCGCGAGGAGAGCAGGTTGAAATGCTGGAAGATCATGCCGACGTTGCGGCGAAGCGTGCGCAGCGCCGCATCGTCGAGCCCGCCGACATCGACGCCGTCGACCAGCACCTTGCCGCCGCTCGGCTTCTCCAGGCCGTTAACGAGGCGGATCAGCGTCGATTTGCCGGCGCCGGAGCGACCGATGATGCCGGTGATCGAGCCACGGTCGACCGTCAGCGAGACATTGTCGAGCGCGGTGAAGGCGCCGCTTTGGCCGGAGGCGGGGAAATGCTTGGAAACGCCGTCGAAGACGACGGCTGCGTCAGCCGGTGACGTGGCTTTCAAGGCGGAAACGCTCATCGTTCGGAGATCCCCGAAAGAGGCGCAGTCGGAATGTGCGGATACATTAGGTGCTCTCGGATGTTCAAAACTCGTGATCCCGGCAAAGTCGGGATGGAAGGCGCGTCCGGTCAGGCCGACATTCGACAACGCATTCGGAACAGGGAGCACTTCTCTAGCATCAAGAAACCAGTCAGTTCAACTTTGGCGCCGCATGGCCCGCATGCGACATAATCTACGGCTCTTATGGAGAATTGTCCGGGCGTTTCACAGGCATGATTTTCCGCAATAGGAAGGAGATCGGCAAAACCATGCTCTTTTGCTGCACTGGGTGCCGCATCCCGCAGATCGCCATCTTGGAAATCCTTGTTTGAACGGACTGCACCCGACCGCATTTCATGCTAACGGGCAGGAACAGGGTTACGAGGTAAGAAATGCGCATCGTCTTGACCGGAAGCTCGGGCCGCATCGGCCGGGCGATCTATAACGCGCTCGCCGCAGACCATGATGTCATCGGCATCGACCGCACGCCTTTCGGCACGACCGCGATAGTTGGCGATCTCGTCGACGGCGAATTGCTGGAGCGGGCCATGGAGGGGGCGGATGCCGTGATCCATACGGCAGCACTGCATGCGCCGCATGTGGACATGCTCGCCGACCAGGAATTCGAACGCGTCAATGTGATGGGCACGCATCTGGTGATCGCTGCCGCCCAGGCGACGGGTGTCGGCCGTATCGTCTTTACCAGCACGACGGCTCTTTACGGCCACGCGGTCACCGCCGGAGGCTGCGCCTGGATCACCGAGGAGACACCGCCAAAGCCGCACACCATTTATCACCACACCAAGCTTGCGGCCGAAGCCCTACTTGAAAATGCTGCCGACCGTGCCCTGCATGTGCGGGTATTGCGCATGTCGCGCTGTTTCCCGGAGGCGGCCGACCGCGTCGCGAGCTATCGCTTGCACCGTGGCATCGATGTGCGCGACGTTGCGGCGGCGCATGCGGCGGCACTCGACAACGGCGGCCCTTTCTTCCAGCGTTACATCATCTCTGGCGAAACGCCGCTGCTTCCGACCGATTGCCGCCGTCTGGCAGAGGACGCCGCAAGCCTGTTGCGCGAACGCGCGCCAAAACTGTCGCAGGCTTTTGCGGATCGCGGCTGGCCGCTGCCCGCCACGATCGACCGGGTCTACGACCCGAGCGCCGCAATCGAGAAGCTCGATTGGAAGCCGCGCTACGGTTTCAAGGAAGTGCTGGCCCAGCTCGACCGGCAGAGCCTCGAGGTCCTGCCGGTCCGGTGGTGATCTTGGGGTAACGCAAATCCGGGAGAACCGTTTCGCGTTCTTCCCGGAGTTGTGCTTGATGCGGGTCGGCTGAAACCACGCGCCCAATTGTCAGGCGTGGTTGCCCTTCGGGAACTCTTCGGCGAGCGCCTGGTACCAGTGACCACTCTTCTTGATGGTGCGCACCTGGGTATCGTAGTCGACATGGACGATGCCGAAACGCATCTTGTAGCCTTCGGCCCATTCGAAATTGTCCATCAGGCTCCAGGCGAAGTAGCCGCGCATCGGGTAACCCTCGGCAATCAGGTCGGCCGTGACAGACAGATGGTCGGCGATGTAGTCGAGTCGCGGCTGGTCGTCGACGATGCCGTTTTCGACACCCATGTTGTAGCAGGCGCCGTTCTCGGTGATGTAGCAGTCGGGCAGCTGGTAGGTCGCGTTGAGCGTCCTGACCAGGCTACCGAGCGCCGGTGCGTAGACCTCCCAGCCGATATCCGTCTTGGTCTCGCTCACCGCCTTGGCGTTGATCGTCGCCGGGTACTCCGCACTCTTCGCCGGGTCGGCGCTGACCCGCATCGGCGTGTAGTAGTTGAGCCCCCACCAGTCGAGCGGCCGGGAGATCGTCTCCATGTCGCCGTCTTCGATCGTGGGCATGCGGTGGCCGAGCGCGCTCATGAAGCTCTCGGGGTATTCGCCTCTAAAGATGGGGCCGAAGAAGACACCATTGTGGAAGTCGAAGGCCCGTTCGGCCGCTGCCATGTCGGCCTTGCGGTCGCTGCCGGGATACACGGAGTGCGCATTGATGACGATGCCGGCAGGCAGGTTCGGCCGCTCCGAGCGGATGGCATCGACGCCGAGCCCGTGCGCCAGATTGGTGAAGTGCAGCGCGTGAAGGGCTGCATCCATGTTGCGCTCGCCCGGCGCATGGATGCCGTAGAGATGGCTCAGCCACACCGAACACCACGGCTCGTTGAAGGTCGCAACCGCGTCGAGACGATCGCCGAGACGGGCGATCACCGTCTTGGCGTAACGCTGGAAGGCGTAGGCCGTCGTGCGCGCCGTCCAGCCTCCCTCGCCCATCAGCGCCAGCGGCAGATCCCAATGGTAGAGCGTGGCGAATGCCCTAATGTTGCGGGCCTTAAGCCCGTCGACGAGACGGTCGTAGAAATCGAGCCCCTTTTCGTTGATCGGGCCGGTGCCTTCCGGAATGATGCGCGGCCAGGCGATCGAGAAGCGGTAAGCCTCGACGCCGAGGCTCTTGATCAGGTCCAGATCCTCGTCCAGCCGGTTGTAGTGGTCGCAGGCGACATCGCCATTGTGCCGCCCGAAGACACGGCCCGGCATGTTGGAAAACGCGTCCCAGATCGACGGCTTCCGCCCATCGGCCTTGGTGGCACCTTCGATCTGGAAGGAGGCGGTCGCCACCCCGAATACGAAGTCGCCCGGGAAGCGCTGGGCCAGGATCTTGGGATCGGTCATCTCTCTGCCTCGTCTTGTTCCGGCCCCGCCGGAAACGGGACCATGTTGCTTTCTTTTGTTTCGCGGCCGACCTAAAGCCGTGTTGGCAAATGTCAACTCGCGAAAAAGGGCGGGAATGCCCCGCCCTTTCGCCGGTTCTTGTGCTCCGCTACACCTTTACCCACGCACCATTTCGTTTGGATGACTGGACGCAAGCGTCGACGAAGACCATGCCCTTCATGCCGTCATCGATGGTCGGGTAGGTGACGGCGGCATCGACCTTCTCGCCCTTGCGCTTGGCGAAGATGGCGCGCGCCGCTTCCGTGTAGATATTGGCAAAGCCTTCGAGGTAACCTTCCGGATGACCGGACGGAATCCGGCTGACGCGGTTTGCCGCAGCACCCGCCCCGGCACCCGCCCGGGTGAGCAGTCGCTTCGGCTCGCCGAACGGCGTGTGCCAGAGATAGTTCGGGTCCTTCTGCGTCCATTCGAGCCCGCCCTTGGTGCCGTAGACGCGCACCATCAGGCCGTTCTCGTGGCCGGGCGCGACCTGGCTGCACCAGAGCAGCCCCTTGGCCCGCTCACCGTCCTTCGCCTTGAAGCGCATCATCACATGCGCATTGTCGTCGAGCTGACGACCAGGAACGAAGCTGTCGAGATCGGCCGAAAGCTCCTCCAGTTCGAGACCGGAGACGAAGGCGCCGAGATTATAGGCGTGCGTGCCGATATCGCCGGTCGAGCCGCCGGCGCCCGAGCGCGCCGGATCGGTGCGCCAGGCCGCCTGCTTCTGGCCGGACTGCTCGATATTTTCGGTCAGCCAGTCCTGCGGATATTCCATCTGCACCAGCCGCACCGCGCCGATCTCGCCATTGGCGACCATCTCGCGCGCCTGGCGGACCATCGGATAGCCGGTGTAGTTGTGCGTCAGTACGAACAAGGTATCGCTGTCCTCGGCCGCCTTCTTCAGCTTCTTGGCGTCGGCAAGCGTCGAGGTCAGCGGCTTGTCGCAGATCACGTGGATGCCGCGCTTCAGAAACTCCTTGGCAGCGGCGTAGTGAACGTGGTTCGGCGTGACGATCGCCACCGCCTCGATGCCGTCCTTCAGCTTGGCTTCGCGGATCGCCATCTGCTTGAAGTCGGAATAGACGCGCGACGGGTCGAGCCCGAGCTCGCGGCCCGAGCTTTCCGCCTTTTCCGGCGTCGACGACAAGGCGCCCGCCACCAGTTCAAAGTGATCGTCGAGCCGTGCCGCCATACGATGCACTGCGCCGATAAAGGCGCCGGAGCCGCCGCCCACCATGCCGAGCCGGATGCGGCGCTCGCGCTTCTCGCTCGTTCCTTCGATTGCCATTTGGATTCTCCCCTGTTTCCGTTCGTGTGTTGTGTTGTTTGTCGCGGCTTTCGCCCCCCGTCCGCGCGGTGAGGGAAGCGCCCCTCATCCGCCTGCCGGCACCTTCTCCCCGCAGGCGGGGAGAAGGGACTGGATGCGCCCGCCAGGCCCCAAGCAACTCTCTCTGAGAGCGCTGCAGGTTCAACCGCGGCCACAGTCCGCGTCCCCTCTCCCTGCAAGCGGGGAGAGGGTTAGGGTGAGGGGCAAACGCTACCTCAGATCCCCAGCATGCGCCGGTTGGCGGCCTCGTCCGTGCCCGCTCCGGCGAAATCGTCGAAGGCTTTTTCGGTGACGCGGATGATGTGGTGCTTGACGAAGTCGGCACCCTCGCGCGCACCATCCTCGGGATGCTTCAGCGCGCATTCCCATTCGACCACGGCCCAGCCGGAGAAATCATTGGCCGCCATCCTGGAAAACACCGCGCCGAAATCCACCTGGCCGTCGCCGAGCGAGCGGAACCGTCCGGCCCGGTTGACCCAGCCCTGATAGCCGCCATAGACGCCCTGGCGTCCGGTCGGATTGAACTCCGCATCCTTGACGTGGAACATCCGGATGCGGTCCTTGTAGATGTCGATGTTGTCGAGATAATCGAGGCACTGCAGCACATAGTGCGAGGGGTCATAGAGCATGCAGGCGCGGGCGTGGTTGCCGGTGCGCTCCAGAAACATCTCGTAGGTGATGCCGTCGTGCAGGTCCTCGCCCGGATGGATCTCATAGCAGATGTCGA
The DNA here is from genome assembly GCF_058792075.1 of Ensifer sp. EB106-03-01-XG145. Classification (NCBI taxonomy): domain Bacteria; kingdom Pseudomonadati; phylum Pseudomonadota; class Alphaproteobacteria; order Hyphomicrobiales; family Rhizobiaceae; genus Ensifer; species Ensifer sp. EB106-03-01-XG145. The sequence goes on from NZ_JBYTEC010000005.1 coordinate 293,022, forward strand.
CGCCGTTTTCCTCGGCATGGTCGAGGATCGGTTTCCAGCGCTTCGCCAGTTCGTCAAACGCGGTTTCGACGAGGCCGGCCGGGCGCTGCGGCCAAGGATACACGAAGGGCCAGGCGAGCGCACCGGAAAAGCTCGCCATCGCATTCAGCCCGAGGTTCTTCGAGGCGGTCAGCGCCAGCTTCACCTGTTCCACCGCCCAGGCCTGCCGCGCTTTCGCATTGCCGCGCACCTCGGGTGCGGCAAAGCCGTCGAAGGCCTCGTCATAGGCCGGGTGCACGGCGACGAGCTGGCCCTGCAGATGGGTCGAAAGCTCGGTCACCTCGACACCGTTGTCGCGGGCCGTGCCGGCGAATTCGTCGCAATAGGTCTTCGAGGTCGCTGCCTTCTGAAGATCGATCAGCCGCGCGTCCCAGCTCGGGACCTGCACGCCTTTGTAGCCGCAATCGGCCGCCCATTTGGTGATCGCGTCCCAGGAATTGAACGGTGCCGCATCGCCGGCAAATTGCGCAAGAAAGAGCCCTGGCCCCTTGATGGTCTTCATCCCGATTTTCCTCCCGATGAAACGGCCATTGATGATGTCGGCCTGTCCGGTCAGTCGGCGACAAGGAGGTACAATGGCACCTTGTTTTCGCCACAACTGGCGGACCTGAAACGTTGCAGGCGCCAAAGCTAGCAGATTTTCAACCGGGGGCAACTGGCGAGGGCACAGATTCCCGAGAGATTTGTAATCGATTTCATATTGCAGCCCACCTGCGTCGCCGACACCCGCAGTCGCCGCAAACCGGCGGCCCGGAGAGACCGGGCCGCCGCGTGCGCAAACTCGCGAGAGTGCTTAGACGTAGCGGTTGACGACGTTTTCGAGCAGTTCCTGCTTGCCGGACTTCGGCTGCGGGTTGAGATCCGATTTCAGCACCCAGGCCTCGATCTCCTCCAGCGAGAAGCCGCCGTCGAGCATCTTCTTGGCTTCCGGCACCTGCCAGCCGGCATAGCGCTGATTAAGCGGTGCCGAGAGCGCCTTGTCCTCGATCATCTTTGCTGCCGCCTTCAGACCACGGGCGCAGCAATCCATGCCGCCGATGTGACCGATCAGCAGGTCCTCGGGATCGATCGACTGCCGGCGCAGCTTAGCATCGAAATTGGTACCGCCGGTCACGAACCCGCCGCCGGCGAGAACCTGGTAATAGGCAAGCGCCATTTCCGGCACATTGTTCGGGAACTGATCGGTGTCCCAGCCGGACTGGTAGTCGTTGCGGTTCATGTCGATCGAACCGAAGATGCCAAGCGCATTGGCAAGCGCCAGCTCGTGCTCGAAGGAGTGGCCGGCGAGGATCGCGTGGCCCTGTTCGATATTGACCTTGACCTCGTTTTCCAGACCGTAGTTCTTCAGGAAGCCGTAGACGGTCGCGACGTCGTAGTCGTACTGGTGCTTTGTTGGCTCCTGCGGCTTCGGCTCGATCAGGATCGCGCCCTTGAAGCCGATCTTGTGCTTGTACTCGACGACGAGATTGACGAAGCGGCCGAGCTGGTCGAGTTCGCGCTTCATGTCGGTGTTGAGCAGCGTCTCGTAGCCTTCGCGCCCGCCCCACAGCACATAGTTCTGGCCGCCGAGGCGCTTGGTCGCGTCAAGGCAGGTCTTCACCGTTGCCGCGGCGAAGGCGAAGACATCCGGGTCCGGATTGGTGGCCGCACCCGACATGTAGCGCCGGTTGGAAAAGAGGTTCGCCGTACCCCAGAGCAGGTTGACGCCGGTCTCGGCCTGCTTCTTCTCGAAATGATCGACGATCTCGTTGAGATTCTTCGTGTTCTCCGCAAAGCTCTTGCCTTCAGGACGCACGTCCGCGTCATGGAAGCAGTAGAAGGGCACGCCGAGCAGATCGAAGAATTCGAAGGCGACGTCGGCCTTCAGCTTCGCGGCGTCCATCGTGTCCTTGAACCACGGGCGCTCGAAGGTCTGGCCGCCGAAGGGATCGCCGCCCGGCCAGACGAAAGTGTGCCAGTAGGCGACGGCAAAGCGCAGGTGATCTTCCATGCGCTTGCCGAGAACGACCTCGTCCTTGTTGTAATGACGGAAGGCAAGCGGGTTGGCGCTATCAGGGCCTTCATACTTGATCTTGGCGATATCGCCGAAAAATCCTGTGCTCATGGGTTTGGCTCCTCTCAAGGATGATGCGAATGGGATGGATTTCGGCCGGCGTCGCCCGTTCGATAGGCGCGGCCATTACGTGGAAGGTAATTGGTTTCATTCCCTCGTCCGGCGATAGCTGGGGCATCGAAACGCCAAACGAAAGGAACACTTCGATGCACGACTTCAACGCCATCGCCGAAGCCTACATTGCCGCCTGGAACACAACCGACGCCGCCGCCCGCTCTGCGCTGATCGAGAAGGCGTTCACCGCCGACGTCGCCTACTGCGACCCGATCATGCAGGGCGACGGCCATGCCAGCATCGATGCGCTGATCGCCGGCGTCCAGGGGCAGTTCCCCGGCTTCCGCTTCACGCTGAAGGGGGCTGCGGACGGTTATGCCGACACGATCCGCTTTTCCTGGGCGCTCGGCCCGGAGGGCGTTGCCTCGGTTATCGAAGGCACGGATGTCTGCCAGGTCGAGAATGGCCGCCTGAAGACGATCACCGGCTTTCTCGACAAGGTCCCCGCCCGCTGAGCGGCCGGCACTCGAACCGGATCCGCGGTGCAGCGTCGTCACGACGCCGCACCCTTGATCGCCGGATAGAGCCGGCGATAGCGCTGGTAGCTCGCCTCATAGACTGAGACCAGCGGCGCTTCCGGCGCGATGGTCTCGGCCGTGCGCGGCGCGTAGCAGGTGGCAACCGGATCCGCGCCCGTCGCGGCGATGAGACCAAGGCGGGCAGCACCGAAGGCGGCACCGAAATCGCCGTCGGCGGGCAAATCGACAGGCAGGTCGAGCGCAGTGGCGATCGACTTCAGCCAGTAGCGCGAGCGCGAGCCACCGCCGATCGCCGTCACCCGCGAGAGCGTCGTGCCGGCGGCACGCAAGGCCTCCAGGCTGTCGCGAATGGCGAAAGAGACGCCCTCCATCACCGCTTGGGTCAGCACCACGCGGCTGCTTTCATGGCCAAGTCCGACGAAGGCGCCGCGGATCGCCGCGTCGTTGTGCGGCGTGCGCTCGCCGGAGAGATAGGGAAGCAAGGTGACGCCGGTCGGCGCCTTCAGGTCATCACCAAGCTCGGCGCTCAAATCGGCAGCACTGAGACCGGCGATGCCCGAGTACCAGTTGAGCGCATCGGTCGCCGACAGGATGACGCCCATCTGGTGCCAGGTGTTCGGCAGCGCATGGCAAAAGGCGTGTACGGCGCTTTCCGGATTGGGCAGGTAGCTCGCATTCGCGGCAAAGAGCACCCCTGAGGTGCCGAGCGAGACAAAGGCATGCCCTTCGCCGACAGTGCCCATGCCGCAGGCAGACGCCGCATTGTCGCCGGCACCGCCGGCAACCACGGCATTGCCCGAGATACCCCAGCGCCCAGCGAGTTCCGGGCGTAGCTTGCCGGCCGGATCGGTCCCTTCGACCAGGCTGGGCATCTGCTTCTCATCCATCCCGGTGGCGGCAAGCAGGCTCTCCGACCAGCGCCGCTTGCCGGTATCGAGCCAGGAGGTGCCGGCGGAATCGGACATTTCCGACATATGTTCGCCGGTCAGCCATAGGCGCAAATAGTCCTTCGGCAACAGTACCCAGCGCACCCTGGCAAAGATCTCCGGCTCGTTGGCGCGCACCCAGGCGAGCTTCGGCGCCGTAAAGCCAGGAAAGACGATGTTGCCGGTGATCGCCCGGAACTGCGGGTCGGCGTCGAGCGCTGCCGCCTCGCGGAAGCTGCGGGTGTCGTTCCAGAGGATGCAGGGCCGAAGCACCCGGTCGTCGGCATCGATGAGCGTCGCACCGTGCATCTGGCCAGAAAGGCCGATGCCGCGCACGGCTGCAAGTTCCCTGGGGTGCGCTGCCTTCAGGCCGGCAATCGCCTCCTCGGTTGCGCGCACCCACTCGGCCGGGTCCTGCTCCGACCAGCCGGGATGCGGCCGCGAGACGTCGAGCGCGCCGGAGGCCGAACCGATGATGCGCTGGTCGCCATCGATGAGCATTGCCTTGACGCCCGAGGTGCCGAGATCCAGTCCGAGATACATGCTTGCCTCCATTGAGCAATTCCAGACCGGTTTGCCGTCCGGAACCGCGCAGTTCCAAATCGTTACGCCGGCTCGACCGGCAGGTTATCCCTAAGGAAAATCTCGATGCGGATGCGCTCCTGCGCCCCGATCACCGCGAGTCCATCCGCACGGGCCTTCAGCACGCGGATGGCGCTGCGCACCTCATGCCCGGCATCCTGATTGAGGAGCGCGTCCAAGGTGCCGGAGTCGAGTGCCGCGCGGCTATGCGGTGTCAGCTCGTGCGCGATGGCGCAAATATCAGCCTGACGCCCGGCCTTTTCGAGTGCTGCGATCAGGCCGCGATTGCCGGCGCCGAGACTGTAGATGCCGGCGAGGTCCGCATGATCGGCGACAAGTCCCGACACAAGGTTCTCGACTTCGGTGGGATCGTCATGACCCTCGACGACGGGCAGAAGCCGGCGGCCCGGGGCGCTTTCGGCCATCGCCGCGCTGAAACCTTCGAGGCGATCACGATGGTCGCGCACCAGCATCGAGCCGGCGACGATCGCGACCGGTCCTTCGCGACCGCTGAGGAAACGCCCCATCAAGGTGCCTGCGGTCCGGCCGGCGGCGATGTTGTCGACGCCGGCAAAGTGATCACGCGACGATCCCGGCAGATCGGAAACCAGCGTCACGACGGCAATACCGTCTTCACGAAGCCGATCGACAGCCGCAACGACCTCGGGCGCATCGATCGCAACCACGGCGACACCGGCAGGGGCGAGTGCCCGCGCCTTTTCCAGCGCCGCAGCCAGGGCCGCCTTATCGAAGGCCGGGACGGAGAGCACGGTGATCGCGGTGCGCTCGACCGCAGACCGCACTTTCGCCGCCTCCACTTCGGCCACAAGGCCGCGCATGAAGGTGTTGTCGCCCTCGGGCAGGATGAAGATCAGCGGGTAGATGCGGCTCTTGGCGAGATTGGCGGCGGCGACGTCACGCACATAGCCGAGCGTCGTTATGGCGCGCTCGACCTTGTCGCGGGTGACACCGCGCACGCCGGGACGATTGTTCAAAACCCGGTCGACGGTGGCGAGACTGACCCCGGCTTTAGCAGCGATATCGTGAACTGTCGGACGCATGTTTTCCTCCGGGTTCTGCCTTTAGAGGAATTTCTGATGTACGTAAATCAGAAATCTTCAAAACGGCGAAAACAGGCGTCCGTGCGCCGGCGGAAGGACGGCACGCTGTCACTTTAAACGATTGATTCCGAATGATTTAACGAGTGTTGTGAAACTTGCCGGATACTAGCCGAGCCGCTTGCTGAAAGCCGCAGTAAACGTGACCTCTCCGTGCGCGGAACCCGCCTCGGCCAACACTACATCCATGAAACCGTCCGTGACACGCACGACCGCAAAGCCGCCCATATAGGCAGCCTTCGGCTTAATGAGGTCGAGCCCGCTCTGCCGGTAGATCATTGCGGTTTCGTGCTGGTGTCCGTGGAACAGGCCGATGACGTTGTAGCCCTTGAGCGAGTCGAGCAGCGCCTGGCGCTGATCGACACTCCACCAATGCGGCGCGCCATCGCCTTCATCATCGAAGGTCTTGGCCTTCACATCCCAGACCTCGGTCGAAAACGCGTCCCAGCCATAGTGCTGGAACAGTATGACGGGCCGGCCATCGCCGGCATAGGCAGCCAGATCCTGTTTCAGCCAGGGCAGCGCATTCACCGCGCCCTTCGTCTCATCGCCGCCGAAGCGCTGCAGCTGCACAAGGTGCAACCCGCCCCAATCCCAGGAGTAGCAGTCCGAAAGCGGGTCGTAGTTGGTCACCGGCACCGGCGGCTTGTAGAAGACCGTCTGGCGATGATTGAGCTCGACATAATCGCGCAGCTCGCGGCGATACCAGTCGACATGCAGCGGCGGGCCGTCCTGGTCGAGGTCATGATTGCCGAGCCCGACGAATACGGGCATGTGGACGCGATCCGCCCCCGCCCCTTCCTGATAGCGACTGGAGAACTGCTGCAGCTGCCGCCCTTCGCGCGGCTGGCGCACCTGGCCGCCGCCGTCGTCGGTGATGTCGCCGCCAAGCACCAGGCCGAGTGGCTTGCCGATCTGCCGTCCGGCACTTGCGAGACCGCTCGGCTTGCCCGCGACCGTTTCCGGCCAGCGCATGGCATGCACGGCGTTGAGCGCCGCCACATGGCGCAGCAGGTTCGCGTCGGTCTTGCCTTCCGCCGCGCAGTTCGGCGCGAGCCCCTCGATCGAAACGAGGCAAGCATGAATGTCGTTGGAGAACAGGAACGTCGCATCGATGGCCGGTGCGGCAGCGCGACTGCGCGAGGCGGCAAGCCCCAGCCCGACGCCGGCAAGGCCCGTCATGAAAGACCGCCGTGAGATAGCCGTCGAAACCCGTTCCTTCATCCCGCCGCCCCTCGCCATCAGTCGACGGGAGTGTGCAGCAAGGCTCGGCTCGCGTAAACCGTGCGGACTTGTCTGAGGATGGAAACGAGGAAAGACGGGCGCTCGCCCGCCTACCTACCTCTCATGGGAAAGTATGATGGGCCGCCTCGACCCATCATCCTCTTGTCCTAGTGACCGCCGCCGCTGGGGCCGGCGCCCTGCGGCTTCTTGATCATCATCACACCGAAGATCAGCGACAGGAACAGCACCGTCAAAAGCACGAAGATATCGCCGAAGGACAGGATGATCGCCTGCTTCTGCGCCATCGCAGCAAGCTGCTTGACGGCGATCGTCGTGCCGTCGAGACCATGGGCGTTGAAGTTGGCGGCCATGTTGTTGAACCGCTCCATCGCCTCCGGATTGCCCCACTGCACATGCTCGGCGAGGCGCGCATAGTGGAAGTCCTGGCGCTGGGTCAGGATCGTGTTGATGACCGCGAGCCCGACTGCACCGCCGAGGTTTCGGGTGAGGTTGAACAGGCCGGACGCGCCGCGCATGCGCGCCGGCGACATGGTGCCGAGCGCGATGTTGTTGATCGGCACCATGCAGAGCATCAGCCCGACGCCGCGCAGAATCTGCGGGATGAACAGCTCGTAGAAGTCCCAGTCGGCGGTCAGATGACCCATGATCCAGGTGCCGGCGGCAAAGCTCGTAAAACCGATCGTCATCAGCACGCGCGGATCGAGCTTTCCCGAAAGGATGCCGGCGACCGGCGCCGTGAAGAACATCGCAAGGCCCGAGACGAACATGGTCTCGCCGATCATCAGCGAATCGTAGCCACGGATGCGCCCGAGATAGAGCGGATAGAGATAGGTGAGGCCATAGAGCCCGATGCCCATGACGAAGGAGAACATCGAGCCGAAGGCGAAGTTGCGGTTGGCAAAGGCCCTGAGGTCGACGACCGGGAACTCCACCTTGAAGGCCCGATAGAAGAATATGATGGCGGCGATTGCCGAAGCGACTGCGCCCATGACGATGTGCTCGTCATTGAACCAGTCGTTGGTGTTGCCCTCTTCGAGCACATATTCGAGCGCGCCGAGGAAGATCGCCATCGAGGCTAGGCCCCACCAGTCGAACTTCTTGAACAGGCCGAGTTCCGGCTTGTCGAAATCGATGAAGGTCCAGGTGAGCGTCGCGACGATGATGCCGGGAATGACGTTGACGAGGAACAGCCAGTGCCAGGAGAAGGCGTGGCTGAGATAGCCGCCGACGGTCGGGCCGATCGTCGGCGCCAGCGTCGCGATCAGGCCGATGATCGGCGAGACGATGTTGCGCTTCGACGGTGGGAAGATGGTGAAGGCTGCCGCAAACACCGACGGGATCATGCCGCCGCCGATGAAGCCCTGGATGGCGCGATAGACGATCATCTGGTCGATGTTCGTCGCCGTTGCCGCAAGCGCGCTCGCCGCGGTGAAGCCTGCCGCCGAAACCGAGAACAGCACGCGCGTCGAGACGATGCGCGCTAGCGTTCCCGACAGCGGGATCATGATGACTTCGGCGATGAGATAGGAGGTCTGCACCCAGCCGATCTCGTCCGAGCCGGCCGACAGGCCCGCCTGGATTTCGGCGAGCGAGGCCGAGACGATCTGGATGTCGAGGATGGCCATGAACATGCCGACGACCATGGCGAAGAAGGCGATCAGCCTCTTCGGATCCATATGTTCCTCGACCTTCGGTGCGGCGGCCGCCACCGAACCTGCTGTTGCCGTTGCGGCCATCTCAGCCACTCCTTGCAAAGGCGCGCCTTGAGGCGCGCCGGCGTTTGGGCCTGATTACTTGGTGGCGGCGACCTTGGTCTGATCCGGCGCCGTGCGCGTGTCGACGTCGACGATGACACTCAGGCCGGCACGCAGGTGTCCTTCGGCCAGCACGTCGGCCGGGAGCGTGATGCGCACCGGCACGCGCTGGATCACCTTGGTGAAGTTGCCGGTGGCGTTTTCCGCCGGCAGCAACGAGAAGACCGAACCGGAGGCTGGCGAAATCGAGGCAACGGTGCCTTCGATCGCGTGATCCTCATAGGCATCGACATGGACTTTGACCTTGGAGCCCGGCACCAGATGGGCGATCTGGGTCTCCTTGAAATTGGCGTCGATGTAGAGCTGGTCGACAGGAACGAGGGCAGCGAGCCGCTGGCCGGCCGAAACGAGGTCGCCGACCTGCACCGCCACGTTGCCGACGATGCCGTCATAGGGCGCCTTCAGGACGGTGAAGCCGAGGTCGCGATTGGCCTTGTCGCGCGCAAGCTCGAGCGAGCGGATCTCGCTTTCGGCTTCGGTGCGCTGGGCTTCGAGAACCGTGATGCTCGCATTGGCAGCGGCGATGTTGGCATCGGCGCCGGCAAGGTTCGCCCGTGCCTGGTCGAGCGCCACATCGGCGTTGTCAAGCGAAGCGACGGTGCCAACGGCCTTGGACTGGAGGTCGCTTGCGCGCTTCTGCGCAAGCTCGGCGCCGCGCACCGTCGCTTCGAGAGCCTTCTTCTGCGCTTCGGTCTGGGCCAGGCTCGCCTTGGCACCGGCAATCTGCGCATCGAAACGGCTGAGTGCAAGTTTCTGGGTGGCAATCTTTGCCTCGGCCTGCTCGGCAGCGATACGATAATCGCCATCGTCGAGGGTAACGAGAGGATCGCCGGCCTTCACCTTCTGGTTGGCGACGGCATCGACCTTGGCGACGTATCCCGAAACCTTCGGCGAAATCGTCGCGATGTCGCCTTCGATATAGGCGTCATCGGTCGAGACCATGAAGCGGCCATTGGTCCACCAGTCGTAGCCGAACCAGGCGCCGGCGGCGAGAAGCGCCAGACCGAGCACCGGAACGATGGGCTTGCGCGCCTTCTTCGGCGGCTGCGCCGCTTCTGCGGGAGCCTGGACAGCGGCCTGCTCCGCCGCAGGCGCCTTTGCCTCAAGCGCGGTTTCCTGCTGCACTTCAAAATTCTCGTCGACTGGACGGACGCGAGCAGCGCTGGATGTGTTGGATGCGGACATTGGGCACCGGCCTGGTTAAAGATTGCTGAACGAACTGAACCGTTCGGTTCGATCGAGCTTGACATAGGCCCTTTCTGGTCGCATATCAAGAGGAAATCGAACCACGCGGTTCGATGACTGAAATTTAATGCAAGCAGGACGGAAACAAGCGACCACCATGAGCACGGTGAAGACCGGAACCCAGGACATGATCCAGCCGAATGTCGGCCAGGACGAAGATCTCTTTTCGATGGGCGGCCGCCACGCCGCCGGCGAGGACCCCGCCAAGCGCGAGCAGATCCTCGAAGGTGCCCGGCGCGCCTTTCTGAGCCAGGGTTTCGACGCTGCCAGCATGAACGACATCACCCGCGAGGCCGGCGTCTCCAAGGGTACGCTCTACGTCTATTTCGAGAACAAGGAAGACCTGTTCAAGGCTCTGATCATCAAGGGCAAGACCCGGGTGGTCCAGACCGCCAAGCACGCGCTCAACGATCACGACGACGTCGAGGAATCGCTCTACGATTTCGGCGTGACGCTGACGACCAGCATGACGGCCGAAGAAACGATCCGCTCCATGCGCATGGTGATCGGCGTGATCGATCGCATGCCGCATCTGGCCGAGCGCTTCTTCAGCGAGGCGCCGGAAAACGGTTATACCGTGCTCAAGGCCTATCTCGACCGGCAGGTTCCTGCCGGTACTCTGGATATCGACAACACCGAGATGGCCGCCCGCCAGTTCATCGAAATGGCGCAGGCCGGGCTCTTCAAGCACCGCCTGTTCGGCGGCATGTGCACCGCACCGCCGAAGGAACAGATCGAGGCGACGGTGACCGCCGCCGTCCGCGTCTTCATGTCCGCCTACGGACCGAAGAAATAGGACGGCTGGCGCCGAACTCTTCCGACCCCTCCGGCGTTACAATCCAGCAATTGCGATCAAGCGCGCCTTCCGGCAAGACCCTATCACCAGGGCGCTGCCAAAGGAGTGATGATGAGTGCCATCGGACGCGCGGTCTGGTTCATCGAGAGCCATTTCGCAAGGGACATATCGCTGGATGAGATCGCCGGGGCCGCTGGCCTCTCGCGCTTCCATCTCTCGCGCGTTTTCGGGCTGGTCACGGGCCGTTCGATCAGCGCCTATATTCGCGGCCGGCGCCTCAGCGATGCCGCTTACGCCCTGGCCGATGGTTCCCTCAGCATTCTTTCGGTAGCCCTCGAAGCGGGCTACAACTCGCACGAGGCTTTCACCCGCGCCTTTCGCGACCAGTTCGGCGTGACGCCCGAGACGGTGCGCAAGCAAAGGCACGTTCGAAACATCGAACTGATGGAGCCTTTAAGAATGGACGATACCCGCCTTCTCAAGATCGACCCGCCGCGCTTCGAAGACAGCCCGCCCCTGCTTCTGGCGGGCCTAGCGGAAACCTATGCCTACAGCCGCACCGAGGGCATCCCTTCGCTCTGGCAGCGGTTCAACCGCCACTTCGGCAACATAGCCGGCCAGAAGGGCGACATCGCCTACGGCGTCTGCACCCAAAGCAATGGCGAGGCCGGAACCTTCCGCTACATGGCAGCCGCAGAAGTCAGCGAAACCGACGACCTGCCGGAGGGCTTTTCGACGCTGAAGCTGCCGAAGCAGCGTTATGCCGTCTTCCTGCACCGCGGCCACATCTCCGCGATCGCCAAGACCGCGGACCATGTCTTCGGCACCTGGTTGCCCGAGTCCGGACTTCAGCACGGCGAAACGCCTGATCTCATCGAACGCTACGACGAGCGCTTCGACCCACATTCGGGCATGGGCGTCGTCGAACTGTGGATTCCGATCAGATCGTAAACGGTAAAGCGCCGCCGCAAATAGCGGCAGCGCTTGTCACCTTCGCGATGTTTCTTAAATACTTTCGGCGATTCTTGCGCGACGACGCGCCACCCACAAAGGAAGATCGCCGATGCAGGATATCCTGTTGCTTGCCCAAGACCCCGCCGCCTGGGTTGCCCTCGTCACGCTTGTCGTCATGGAGGTGGTTCTCGGTATCGACAACCTGATCTTCATCTCGATCCTCACCAACAAGCTGCCGCTTGAGCACCGCGAAAAGGCCCGCCGCATCGGCATCGGTCTCGCTCTCGTCATGCGCCTTGCCCTGCTCGGCACCGTTGCCTGGATCGTCAAGCTGACGACGCCGGTGTTCGAGGCCTTCGGCCACGGCTTCTCCTGGAAGGACATGATCCTGATTGCCGGCGGCCTGTTCCTCGTCTGGAAGGCGACCAAGGAAATCCACCACAATGTCGATCCGGCCGATCATGGCGAGGACTTCATCGCGTCTTCGGCGATCAACAGCTTCGGCGCTGCGATCGCTCAGATCCTGTTGCTCGACCTCGTCTTTTCGGTCGACAGCATCATCACCGCCGTCGGTATGACGCCGCACCTGCCGATCATGGTCATCGCCGTGATTGCCGCCGTGACCGTGATGCTCGTCGCCGCCAATCCGCTCGCCAACTTCATCGAGAAGAACCCGACGATCGTCATGCTGGCGCTCGCCTTCCTCTTGATGATCGGCACGACGCTGATTGCCGAAGGCATGGGCCTGCATGTGCCGAAGGGTTACATCTACGCCGCCATGGCTTTCTCGGCCCTTGTCGAAATCCTCAACATGGTCGCGCGCAATGCGCGGCTCCGGAAGGCAGGCAAGCTCAACTGACGAGCTGAGCCACGACGGTCTCATCGCGAAAAGGCCCGCATCGCCGATGCGGGCCTTCTTGTTTGCGGGAGTTCACGAAGACGCGGGACCGAACCGACCGGCCGTCAACCGCGAGCCTTCAGCGAAATACAGGATCACTCCTCCTCTTTCGCTGAGCCATGCCGGTGGCTGGCTCCACGCCTTCTGATTGGACAACGCCTCTCCCGAGGAAACGTTCCGCTGACCTCCGGTCCGGTTCAGACGTCTGCGCGATGACCGACTTCGACCAGAATGTTGCCGGGAATGACCACATAGAAGACGTAGGCGCCGTGCCGGTCCTCCGGTGCGATCACCTGGGCGCCGGATCCACGCACCCGCCGGTAGGCGTCGTCGACCTCGGCCCGCGCCGGCAGCAGGAAGCCGATGTGGTAGGTCTGGGCACCGAGGTTCAACTGGTCGCCGCCGCCAAGTGCCGTGATCGGCGGGCTGACGACGAGCACGAGGCCGAAACCATCCGTCAAGCGATAGAAGGCGTCCTTGCCGCGCTTTTCGACCAGCGTCAGGCCGAAATGGTCGATGAGGAAGGAAGCCGTTTCGGCAACGACGGGGCTATAGAGGTCGATATGATTCAGTCGCATGTTCACAGTCTCCGTGTTCGAGAAACGCGGCGGACTGCGTCGATATGCATACCCCGCCGCGGACCGATGCGATTGCATCGGAACCACGTCGTGGGTTCGAACGGGACGTTCGAGCAGAGCTTCGTTAGAAAACCGAAGGGACCGGGCTTACCATATCCGGTCCTGCCTTTTTCGACGCATCCTGCTTACAGCAGAACGGAAGCGGACGGAAGATGGAATGGCGATCAGTTCTTTCCGGCGTCCGGATCGATGTGCTGGAGTTCCTGCAGATAGGCGTCGAGACGATCGAACTTCTGCTCCCAGAAGCGACGGTAGCTGTCGAGCCAGCTGTTGACGTCCTTCAGCGGCGCGGCCTCGAGCCGGCACGGGCGCCATTGCGCTTCGCGGCCCCGGCTGATCAGCCCGGCGCGCTCGAGAACCTTGAGATGCTTGGACACTGCCGGCAGGCTCATTGCGAAAGGTTCCGCCAGTTCGCCGACCGAGGCCTCTCCGAGGGCGAGACGGGCGAGGATCGCCCTTCGCGTTGGGTCGGCCAGGGCGGAGAGCGTCGTCGACAAGCGATCTTCCGGCATTTTCTAAAAAACCTTTCAGTTAAATAACCTTTCGGTTCATTATCGTCCAGGGCCGGCAGTGTCAACAAAAACCGACGTGGTCCACTTTCCGTTGACATGATCGGTGTTCTATGGTCTCACGCGAGCCGACTGGAATAGCCTGCCGATACCGCTGTTGCGGCACCCTTGCGGGCCTTTCCTTCCCATAAAATGCGCGCCCCGGCGGTCGGATTTCTTTTCCGGCAAGGGGCGAAAAGCACGTCAGACGGGCAAAAAGACCATGGCAAATTCAGCAGTCCGGGTACGCATCGCACCCTCCCCCACCGGCGAGCCGCATGTCGGCACGGCCTATATCGCTCTGTTCAACTACCTCTTTGCGAAGAAGCACGGCGGCGAGTTCATCCTGCGCATCGAAGACACCGATGCGACCCGCTCGACGCCGGAGTTCGAACAGAAGGTGCTGGACGCGCTGAAATGGTGCGGGCTCGAATGGTCTGAAGGTCCTGATGTCGGTGGTCCCTATGGCCCCTATCGCCAGAGCGACCGCAAGGACATGTATCGCCCTTACGTCGAGAAGATCGTCGAGAACGGTCACGGCTTCCGCTGCTTCTGCACGCCCGAGCGGCTCGAGCAGATGCGCGAGAGCCAGCGCGCCGCCGGCAAGCCGTCGAAGTATGACGGCCTTTGCCTCAACCTTACGGCCGAAGAAGTGACGTCGCGCGTTGCCGCCGGCGAGCCGCATGTCGTGCGCATGAAGATCCCGACCGAGGGCTCGTGCAAGTTTAACGACGGCGTCTATGGCGATGTCGAAATCCCGTGGGATGCCGTTGACATGCAGGTGCTCTTGAAGGCCGACGGCATGCCGACCTACCACATGGCAAATGTCGTCGACGACCACCTGATGAAGATCACCCACGTCGCGCGCGGCGAGGAGTGGCTGGCTTCCGTGCCGAAGCACATCCTGATCTACCAGTATCTCGGCCTCGAGCCGCCCAAATTCATGCACCTGTCGCTGATGCGCAATGCCGACAAGTCGAAGCTGTCGAAGCGCAAGAACCCGACGTCGATCTCCTATTACACCGCGCTCGGCTACCTGCCGGAAGCGCTGATGAACTTCCTCGGCCTGTTCTTCATCCAGATCGCCGAAGGCGAGGAACTGCTGACGATCGACGAGCTCGCGGCAAAGTTCGATCCGGAGAACCTTTCGAAGGCCGGCGCGATCTTCGACATCCAGAAGCTCGATTGGCTGAACGCACGCTGGATCCGCGAAAAGCTCTCGGAAGACGAGTTCGCCGCCCGCGTCCTTGCCTGGGCGATGGAAAACGACCGCCTGAAGCAGGGCCTGAAGCTCAGCCAGTCGCGCATCTCGAAGCTCGGCGAACTGCCGGATCTCGCAAGCTTCCTGTTCAAGTCCGATCTCGGCCTGCAGCCGGCTGCCTTCGCCGGTGTCAAGTCGACGCCCGAAGAACTGCTCGAGGTCCTCAACGCCGTTCAGCCGGATCTCGAAAAGATCCTCGAATGGAACAAGGAGTCGATCGAAGCGGAACTGCGCGCGGTCGCCGAACGCATGGGCAAGAAGCTGAAGGTCATCGTGGCGCCGCTCTTTGTGGCGGTTTCCGGCTCGCAGCGCTCGTTGCCGCTGTTCGACAGCATGGAAATCCTGGGCCGCGCCGTGGTACGCCAGCGCCTGAAGGTCGCTTCCCAGGTGGTCGCCTCCATGGTCGGCAGCGGAAAGTAAGGAGAGCACGATGAACGACAAGACCGAGACCACTGGCCTCTCCTCCGACGCAACGGAAGTCCGCGCACAGAAGCTGAAGCTGCTGCGCGAACAGATCGGCGACGTCTATCCGGCGCATTTCCACCGGACGATGAGCAATGCCGAACTCACCGCCAAGTACGAAGGCCTGGAACCGGACACCGAGACGCAGGATGTCGTGACCGTTGCCGGCCGCGTCTACTCCTCGCGCAACTCCGGCATGTTCATGGACATCCATGACGCCTCCGGCAAGATTCAGATCTTCAGCCACAAGGACGTGACGAGCGAAGAGGCCCGCGGCCTGCTGCCGATGATCGACATCGGCGACATCATCGGCGTCACCGGCGTCGTGCGCCGTACCAAGCGCGGCGAGCTGACGATCAACGCCCAGGCGATCACCATGCTGACGAAGTCGCTGCTGCCGATGCCCGAGAAGTGGCACGGCCTCTCCGACATCGAAATTCGCTACCGCAAGCGTCACCTCGACATCATGACCAACGAGGAATCGAAGCTGCGCTTCCAGCAACGCAGCCGCATCGTTTCCGGCATCCGCCGCTTCATGGAAAACGACGGCTTCATGGAAGTCGAAACGCCGATGCTGCATTCGGTCTACGGCGGCGCTACCGCCGAGCCGTTCAAGACGCATCACAACACGCTGAAGCTCGACATGTTCCTGCGCATCGCGCCGGAACTGTACCTGAAGCGCACGCTGGTTTCGGGCCTCACCGACAAGGTCTTCGAGATCAACCGCAACTTCCGCAACGAAGGCGTCTCCACCCGGCACAATCCGGAATTCACCATGATGGAGTGCTACTGGGCCTATGCCGACTACGAGGACATCATGGACCTCGTCGAGCGGCTGTTCGCCGAGCTGGCGATGGCGATCCACGGTTCGACCGAATTTGCCTACGGCGACAAGGAAATCTCCTTCAAGGGTCCGTTCCGCCGCGTGCCGATGCCCGACGCCGTCAAGGAAGCGACAGGCATCGACTTCCTGGCGATGAAGACCGACGAGGAAGCCCGCGCGGCCGCCAAGGCTGCCGGCTTCGAAGTCGAGAAGGACTGGACCTGGGGCGAGTGCCTCGCCTTCATCTTCGAAGAAAAGGTTGAAGGAACGCTGATCCAGCCGGCCCACGTCACGCATTTCCCGAAGGACATCTCGCCCTTCGCCAAGGAAGTGCCGGGCGAACCGCGCCTGGTCGAGCGTTTCGAGACCTATTGCAACGCCTGGGAACTCGGCAACGCCTTCTCGGAACTCAACGACCCGGAAGAGCAGCGCGCCCGCATGGTCGAGCAGCTCGAACAGGCGCATGCTCGCGGCGAAAAGGCCAAGCAGCTCGACGACGAGTTCCTCGATGCCATCGACCAGGGCATGCCGCCGGCCGGTGGCCTCGGCATCGGCGTCGACCGCCTGATCATGCTTCTGACCAATGCGCCGTCGATCCGCGACGTCATCCTCTTCCCGGCACGCCGCCAGAAGGCCGACTGATCAAGGTCGCATTGCCACGAACACGAAGGCCCGCCGCACCAGCGTCGGGCCTTTTATTTTCTGATGATGATCCGACGTCTCGGACGCAGCGTGGTCTCAGTGACCGGCCGGCGCCTCGGCCGTTTCCTCCGGTTCGGCCGCATGTTCGGCACCGCCTGCTTCGGCGGTCTTGGCTTCGGCCGGATCCGCGGACGGATCGATGCACGACGAGTGGTCGTCCATCGCTGCCATCATCATGCGGATATCATCCATCGAGAGATCGACCGTCTTGCCATGAAAGACGCCGACGGAATTCGCCGTACCGGCATTATAGGAAGCGCGGAACGTTTCGCTCATTCCAGGCACGCTCTGCGGGCCTGGAGCGAAAAGCACCTCCGCCCCGATTGCGGCTCCGCGAACCTGCGCCCGATCCTCCGGGCCGGCCGCGTCGAGCACGACGACCTGATAGAGATCGGCGCTCTCGGCCTTCGCCAGCGCGCCGACCACACGCAGGGCCGTGCGCATGCGTGCCTCGCCATCGGCGCGATCGGTCTTGACGTGCATGCGGATCCAGCGCTGGCCGTTATGGCTGAGCTTGAGGGTCCGCAGCATCGTGCATTCGAGACCCGATGTATTCGGCTTGGAAAGCCCCGCCATCAGTGCGTCCCGGCTGACATAGACAGCGGCCCCGCCGGATGCGGCCGACACGCCGAAGGCGGCCGCGAGGATGACGAGCAGCCTCTTCGATGGCCGAAACTTGCCGAGGATAGCCTTCACGAGGGTGACTCCGCCGTCATATCCAGGAATTGCAGAAAAGCCCGAAAGGGCGCGCCTCAACATTAGGCGCGCCACCCTTTCGGAAAGTTTAAGCTGCTGCGAGGGAGCCCGCCATGTCTGCCGGTGCAGCGATGTTCCAACGGAAACCGGCCAGGAAGGCGCTCAGTCTCGGCCCAGGCGCCCGCGAGGGAGATTGACTTTCACAGCCATCTTGCCTCCATTGCGGGCCGTCAAACACAAGAACAAGAAAAGAAGAACGCAATGCACAAAGTCATCTTTGATACGGACCCGGGCATCGACGATGCGATGGCGCTGCTTTTCCTGCATCGTCATCCGGCTATCAACCTGATCGGCATCACCACTGTCTTCGGTAATGCCTCGGTCGAAACCACGACCCGCAATGCGCTGTTCCTGAAGCAGCAATGGGGCATCGATGCACCGGTTGCCAAGGGCCTCGACAAGACCTTCGACCCCGACCGTCCGCATGTCGGCTGGCCGACCTTCATCCACGGCGACGACGGCCTCGGCAACATCGATGTCCCGGAGACTGTCGACCTGCCGATCGACCCGCGCCCGGCGCACCGCTTCATCATCGATACGGTCCGCGCCCATCCGGGCGAAGTGACGCTGATCGCCGTCGGCCGCATGACCAACCTGGCGCTGGCGCTGCGCGAGGATCCGGATTTTGCCGCACTCGTGCGCGAAGTCGTCATCATGGGCGGCGCCTTCGACGTCAACGGCAACATCACACCCGCTGCCGAAGCCAATATCCACGGCGACCCGGAAGCCGCTGACGTGGTGATGACGGCCGCGTGGCCGGTCACCGTCGTCGGCCTCGACGTCACCACCCAGACCGTGATGACCAAGGCGATGATCGCCGACATAGCCGAGCGCGGCGGCGAGGCCGGCAAGCTGCTTGCTGACATCTCGAAGTTCTACGTCACCTTCTACGAGCAGCATGTTCCCGATGGCATGGTCGTGCATGACAGCTGCGCCTGCGCCTATGTCGTGGCGCCCGATCTCTTCACCGTCAGAAGCGGATCGATCCGTGTCGTCTGCGGCGGCATTGCCGACGGCCAGACGATCCAGAGCCCCGACAACAGGCTCTTCCCGCCGAGCCCGTGGGACAATCTGCCAAGCCAGAAGGCCTGCATCGACATCGATGCGGCCCGCACGCTGAAGCTGATCAGCGACACGCTTGTCTTGAACGACTGAACCTGATCGAGGCGCGACCGATGTTGCGCCTTGAAAAACTTGAACAAGATGGCTGGCGGACGCGCGTTCGCCGGCTATCTTTATGTCCATGAAACCGGACGCCCTGCTCTATCCCGCCCCCAAGGGTCTCTACTGCCAGATTGGCGATTTCTACATCGACCCGGTGCAGCCGGTCGAAAGGGCGCTCATTACCCATGGCCATTCCGACCATGCCCGCGCCGGCAACGGCCAGGTGCTCGCCACCCGCGAAACCCTCGACATCATGCGCATTCGTTACGGAGATGGATTCTGCGGCACGAGCCAGGCGGTCGAACTCGGGGAAAGGCTGACGCTGAACGGTGTCGAGGTGGGCTTCCATCCCGCCGGCCACGTGCTTGGCTCGGCACAGATCTCAGTGCATGCCAACGGTATCCGCATCGTCGTCTCCGGCGACTACAAACGGCGACGGGATCCGACCTGCACGGGTTTCGAACCGGTTGCCTGCGACGTGTTCATCACCGAGGCCACCTTCGGTCTGCCGGTCTTCCACCACCCGGACGACCGGGCCGAGACGCGCAAGCTGCTCACCTCGCTTACCCAGTTTCCCGAACGGACCCACGTGGTCGGCGCCTATGCGCTCGGCAAGGCGCAGCGTGTCATCGCGCTGCTGCGCGAAGAGGGCTACCACCAACCGATTTTCATTCACGGCGCCCTGCAGCGGCTGTGCGACTACTACCAGAGCCAGGGCATCGATCTCGGCGAACTCCGCCCGGCAACACTTGCCGCCGACGAAAAGCAGGATTTCAGAGGGACCATCGTGATCGGTCCGCCCGCCGCCTTCGCCGACCGCTGGTCGCGGCGCTTCGCCGATCCGATCGCCATCTTCGCCTCCGGCTGGATGCTGATCCGGCAAAGAGCGAAGCAGCGCGGCGTCGAACTGCCACTCGTCATCTCCGACCATTGCGATTGGGCCGAGCTCACGCAGACGATCACCGAGATTGCTCCCGGCGAAGTCTGGGTCACGCACGGCCGCGAAGAAGCACTGGTGCGCTGGTGCGAGCTGCAAGGCATCGCCGCCCGCCCGCTGCATCTCGTCGGCTACGACGACGAGGGAGAGTGACGGATGCACGCCTTTGCCGAGCTGCTCGATCGCCTCGTCCTGAGCCCACAGCGCAACGCCAAGATCCGCCTGCTTGCCGATTACTTCCGGACCGCGCCGGATCCGAGCCGCGGATATGCGCTTGCGGCAGTCGCCGGCACGCTGTCGCTGAACACGGTCAAGCCGGCGATGATCCGGGACCTGCTCCTCGAACGCATGGACGCGGTGCTCTTCCAGTACTCCTACGACTATGTCGGCGACCTCGCCGAAACGGTGTCGCTCGTCTGGGAACCCCCGGTTGGTACGGTTCAATCGGACATCCCGCTGGGTGCCGCCATCGAGCGCCTGCAGATGACCGGGCGCGCCGACGTGCGCAGCGTCGTGCGCGACATGCTCGACCACCTGGACACCTCGGCGCGCTTCGCCTTCCTCAAACTGGTGACCGGAGGTCTGCGCATCGGTGTATCGGCGAAGCTCGCCAAGCAGGCGCTTGCCGACATGGGCGGCAAGGATGTCGCCGAGATTGAAACGCTCTGGCACGGCCTGTCGCCGCCCTATCTGCCGCTCTTCCGCTGGCTCTTGGGCGAGGCGGATAAGCCCGAGCTTTCGACGCCGGCGGTCTTCCACTCGGTCATGCTCGCCAATCCCGTCGCTGAGGGCGATCTCGACGCGCTCGACCCCAGGGATTTCGCGGCCGAATGGAAGTGGGATGGGATCCGCGTACAGCTTGCCAATATCGGCGGCGTCAAACGTCTTTACTCCCGCAGCGGCGACGAAATTTCCGGCGCCTTTCCCGATGTGCTGGAGGCCGCGGACTTCACCGGCGTCATCGACGGCGAACTGCTCGTCGGCGGCACGGCGCGCACCAATCGCGCAACCCGAAGCTTCGCCGACCTGCAACAGCGCCTGAACCGCAAGACCGTCAGCCACAAGCTCATCGAGGCCTACCCGGCCTTCATCCGCGCCTATGACATTCTCTTTTCAGGCGATGAGGACGTTCGCCCGCAAGGCTTCGTCACACGAAGGGCAATGCTTGCCGATCTCGTGGAAAGTGCTGCGCCACAACACTTCGACCTCTCGCCGCTGGTGCCGTTCTCCTCCTGGGAAGAGCTTGACCGGCTGCGCGCCGACCCGCCCGATCCAGTCATCGAAGGCATCATGCTGAAACGGCTCGATTCGCCCTACACGCCCGGCCGTGTCAAAGGTCCCTGGTTCAAGTGGAAGCGTGCGCCCTTCAATATCGATGCGGTGCTGATGTATGCACAGCGCGGCCACGGCAAGCGCTCGAGCTACTATTCCGATTACACCTTCGGCGTCTGGACTGTCATCGACGGGAAGGAAACGCTCGTACCGGTCGGCAAGGCCTATTTCGGCTTCACCGACGCCGAGCTAGAGCTTCTCGACCGGTTCGTCAGGGACAACACGACCGACCGTTTCGGGCCCGTCCGTGCCGTCAGGGCCGAACCCGATTTCGGTTTCGTCGTCGAGGTGGCCTTCGAAGGCATCAACCGCTCGACCCGGCACAAATCCGGCGTGGCCATGCGCTTCCCCCGCATTGCCCGCCTGCGACAGGACAAGCTGCCACGCGATGCCGATCGCCTGGAGACGCTGCAAGCCATGATCGAGGCGCGGGAAGGCGCGTAGCATCGCGCTATTCATCCGAAAATCTCGGAACACCGGCGACAGCTGAGCGTTAGGAGGGGCTATCAACCGAAAGGCGGTGTTCCATGCCAGCCAAATCGAAGGCTCAGCAGAAGGCAGCCGGTGCGGCCCTGGCCGCGAAACGCGGAGAGACCAAGAAGTCCAGCCTCAAGGGCGCGTCCCGCGAGATGGAAAAATCCATGACGGAAGGCGAGCTCAAGGAACTCGCCGAGACCAAGCGGAAGAAGCTACCCGAGCGCAAGGGCGGTTGAGTGCGAAACCTCGAATAAAAGAGCTGGCTAAAACAAGAATTATTAAGACCCTTTTGGGATTATCCGGGTCGATACACAGCCATTCGCGTGCCGCCGGGGTGATTTGTGCCTGCCAGACATGCTTTCAACCTCGGAATGAAGAGGCTCTCCAGGGTTTTAACGCCAAGCTACCTTCCGGCGGTCATCGCGGCTTTCGTGGTCCTGGTGGCCGGCATCCTGGCGGACAATCAGAACCAGGTGGTAGCCGAGGCGCGGTTGCGCGCACGGGTAGCCGAAGAGCTCAATCCCATCCGCTCCAAGCTCGAAGCCAACGTCAACGGCAATATCCAGCTCGTGCGCGGCTTGATCGGCACGCTCGTCACCGAGCCGGGCATGGATCAGAAGCGCTTCGCCGCCCTTTCGCGCAGCATCTTTACCGAACGCTCGCAACTGCGCAGCATCGCTGCCGCGCCGAACCTCGTCGTCTCGCTCGTCTACCCGCTCAAAGGAAATGAGAAGGCGCTGGGGCTCGATTACCGCAAGAACGAGTTGCAGCGCGCTGCCGTCATGCGTGTCAAGGACACCAGGCAGATGGTGCTTGCCGGCCCGGTGGATCTCGTCCAGGGCGGACGTGGGCTGATCGGCCGCTTCCCGGTTATGATCAACGCCGGCGGCGGCAGCAATCGCTTCTGGGGCATCGTCTCCGCCATCATCGACATAGACCGCCTCTATCGTGACAGCGGCCTCCTTTCCGAACAGCCCGGCATAGATATCGCCATAGCCGGGCGCGACGGCACCGGCGCGGAAGGGCAGGTCTTCTTTGGCGACCCCGCGATCTTCAAGCATTCGCCGGTCGGGATGACCGTGCTGTTGCCGGGCGGCTCCTGGCGCATCGCAGCCGTTCCCAGGGGCGGCTGGCCGACGACGGCCGGCAATGCCTGGTTCATCCGCGGATTGATCGTTCTCGGCGGCTTGATGATCATCCTGCCGATGGTGCTGACCGGTCGCCTGATGAGCGAGCGGCAGATGAACATCCGCGCGCTGAGGCACAGCAAGGCGCAGCTGCAAGAGCTCTCCCATCGGCTGAAGATCGCGCTGGACTCCTCGCAGATCGGCATTTGGGAGCTGGATATTGCGAGCGGCAAGCTGCTTTGGGACGACCGGATGCGCGAACTCTACGGTCGCGCCGGCTCCACCCGCGAGACCTATGAGGACTGGAGAAGCGCCCTTTATTCCGACGATCTCCAGCGCGCCGAGGCCGAGTTCGCAGAAGCGCTCGAGACGGGCGACGCCTACAACTCGGACTTCCGCATCTGCCTCCCAGACGGCAGTTTGCGTCACATTCGCGCGATCGGCTCAGCCTATATCGGCGCCGATGGCATGCGGAAGGTCGTCGGGGTCAACTGGGACGTCACCGCCGACTTCGAGACCCGCGAAACCCTGTTCGAAGCCAAGCGCATGGCCGAGGCACACAGCGTCGAGCTCGAGGCGGCGCGCCATCGCATGGAATTCAATGCGCTGCACGATCCGCTGACCGGCCTGCCGAACCGCCGGTTCCTCGATCAGGTCCTGGCCGAGCGCAACAGACATTTCGCACCGGAGGCCCGGCTCAGCATATTCCACATGGACCTCGACCGGTTCAAGCAGATCAACGATACGCTCGGCCACGCCGCCGGCGACGAGATCCTGCGCCATGCCGCCGAGCTGCTCCGGGGCAATGCGGATGCCAGGGACTTCGTCGCTCGCATCGGCGGCGATGAGTTCGTCATCGTTCGCCAGGATGGCGGGATGGAACCGGACGCCGCACTCGCATCCCGCATCATCGAGGCGATGAGCGTGCCCGTCCGCTACAAGGACCAGGAGTGCCGCATCGGCGTCAGCATCGGCATTGCTGCTCAGGCCAAGGCAACGGATGATCTGTCGCACGTGCTGGTCAATGCCGATATTGCGCTCTACGAAGCCAAGCGCCGCGGCCGCAACCGGCACGAGACCTTTACCGGTGAGCTGAAGACGGCCGTTTTCAAGACCAAGCAGACGGCCGACGAGATCCTTCGCGGGCTGGAGCACAACGAGTTCATCGCCCATTTCCAGCCGCAGTTCTGCCCGCGATCCCTCGACATAACAGGTGTCGAGGCACTGGCGCGCTGGGATCACCCGTCCAAGGGACTGCTCGGCCCGCATACCTTCCTGAAGACGGCGGAAGACATTAACGTGGTCGCGTCGATCGACCAGGCAATCCTGGAACAGGCGCTATTCCAGATCTACCGCTGGGAGGCGGGCGGCATCCATATTCCCAAGGTCTCGGTCAATCTGTCCTATGCACGTCTTCACGACGAAAACCTGATCGATCGCCTCGAACAATTGCAAATTCCGGCGGGCCGCCTGTCCTTCGAACTCCTGGAATCGATCTCCTTTGACGAGAGCGACGTGACCGTGCTTTCCAACATCCGCCGAATCAAGGAACTCGGCATCGACATCGAGATCGACGATTTCGGCACCGGCTATGCCTCGATCCTGAGCCTTCTGAAGCTGACCCCGCGGCGGCTGAAGATCGACCGCCAGCTCGTCCTGCCGATCCTCGACTCGCCCGCCGAAAAGCGCCTCGTCGAATCGATCATCGATATCGGCACGTCGCTCGGCATCGAAGTAATCGCCGAAGGCGTCGAGACGCTGGAACACGCCCACATCCTGAAGGAACTCGGCTGCCACGGGCTGCAGGGTTATGCCTTCGCGCGGCCGATGAACGCCAACGACCTCGCGACCTTCGCCTTCGAGCGCCGCTGGCTTGCGGCCTGAGAAGCACGCCGGCCTGCTGCAAAAAACACGGTGCGTGCATTTTTCGCACCGGTAAGGCTTGGCAGCTTTGCCGCGAATCGCCATAAAAACAATTGCCTGCCTCCACGTCTTGGGATCGGCGGCATCACCTGCGGCAGTCGCTGATGCGACCGCCCTTTCGGGCCTCTAGGGCGTCCCGCTTCAAGGGCAACCCACTGAAGCGGAAAAGATGCTCTAGATTCAACATCCTGGTGCGTCCCCTGTGCATTCTTTTGAAAGCACGGCGCTCTGGTGCCCGCTCTCCATGAAACCCGAACGAAGGGAACGGTACGATCGAATACGCGGGAAAATTGCTTTCTGTCTTCATTCTCGCCCCATTTGCGGGAAGCCTCCTTGCAATCTTCTTTCCGCCCGATCAACGCGGTGCGACAGCCTGGTTCGCAGGAACGATCGCGCTCCTGTGTTTCCTCGTCGCCGCCAGCCTCTATCCCTTCGTCACCTCGGGCGGCGTGCTGCGCTACGACATCGCTTGGCTCCCTGAACTCGGCCTCAATTTCACGCTCCGGATGGACGGCTTCGCCTGGCTCTTTACGGTGCTGGTGACGGCGATCGGCGTGCTCGTCGTGCTTTACGCCCGCTACTACATGGCCGCGGAAGACCCGGTGCCGCGCTTCCTGGCGCTGTTTCTTGCCTTCATGGGCTCGATGCTCGGCGTCGTGCTTTCAGGCAATCTCATCCTGCTTGCGGTCTTCTGGGAACTGACGAGCATCGTTTCGTTCCTCCTGATCGGCTACTGGCACCACAATGCCCATGCCCGCGACGGCGCCCGCATGGCGTTGACCGTGACCGGCACGGGCGGCCTCTGCATGCTCGTCGGCCTCCTGCTGATGGGCCGCATCGTCGGCAGCTACGACCTCGACGTCGTGCTGGCGTCGGGCGATCTGATCCGCAACTCGCCGCTCTATATGCCTGTCCTGATCCTGGTCCTGCTCGGCGCATTGACGAAAAGCGCGCAGTTCCCGTTCCACTTCTGGCTGCCGCACGCGATGTCGGCACCGACCCCGGTCTCCGCCTACCTGCACTCCGCAACCATGGTGAAGGCAGGCGTCTTCCTGCTCGTGCGTCTGTGGCCGGTGATGGCCGGTACCGAGGCCTGGTTCTGGATCGTCGGCCTTGCCGGGCTCTCCACCCTGCTGCTCGGCGCCTATTTCGCCATCTTCCAGCAGGACCTCAAAGGCCTGCTGGCCTATTCCACCATCAGCCATCTCGGCCTGATCACGGTGCTGTTGAGCCTCGGCAGCCCGCTTGCAGCGGTCGCCGCGGTCTTCCACATCGTCAACCACGCCACCTTCAAGGCGTCGCTGTTCATGGCGGCTGGCATCATCGACCACGAGACCGGAACGCGCGACATGCGCAAGCTCGGCGGGCTGATCCGCTACATGCCGGGAACGGCGGTGCTCGCCATGGTCGCGAGCGCTGCCATGGCTGGTGTTCCGCTTCTGAACGGTTTCATCTCGAAGGAAATGTTCTTCGCCGAGGCGATCGAGACACACCAGGCCAACATCCTCGACACGATGACGCCCTATATCGCGACGCTCGCCGGCATGTTCGCGGTCACCTATTCGCTGCGTTTCATCCATAGCGTCTTCTTCGGCAAGACGCCGGAGGATCTGCCAAAGGTGCCGCACGAGCCGCCGCGCTGGATGCGCGTGCCGATCGAATTCCTGGTGCTCGCCTGCCTGGTCGTCGGCATCATTCCGGCGATCACCATCGGTCCGTTCCTGCACACGGCGGTCGTATCGATCCTGGGCGCCAGCACGCCATACTACAGCCTCTCCGTCTGGCATGGCTGGAACCTGCCGCTAATCATGAGCTTCGTGGCGCTGGCGGGCGGCGTCGGCCTCTATTTCCTGATGCGCAATTATCTTGCGACCAGCATCGAGGGGCCGCCGATCTTCCGCCTGCTGCACGGCCAGCGCATCTTCGAGCGCGTGCTCGTGACGCTCTCCTGGAAATGGGCACGTTCGCTCGAACAACGGCTCGGCACCCGGCGGCTGCAGCCGCAGATGCGCTTCCTCGTCTTCATCGCCGTCGCCGCCGGTGCGCTGCCGCTGCTTCTAAGCAAATACGAGCTGCCGCCGCTTCTCGTTCGCAGCATCGATCCGGCCTTCGCGCTGCTTTGGGCGGTCGGCATCGCCTGCGCGATCGGCGCGGCGCTGCTGGCAAAATTCCACCGGCTCGCCGCACTCGTGCTGCTTGGCGGCGCCGGTCTCACCACCTGCCTGACCTTCGTCTGGCTTTCGGCGCCGGACCTTGCCGTGACTCAGCTGCTCGTCGAGATCGTCACGACGGTCCTCATCCTGCTCGGTCTTCGCTGGCTGCCGAAGCGTATCGAGGATACGCAGGAATCGGAGCTGCTGTCATTGCGGGTCCGCTTCCGCCGTCTGCGCGACTTCCTGCTGGCGATCGCCGCCGGCGGCGGCGTGGCGCTCATCGCCTATACGATGATGACCCGGCCCATGCCCGAGACGATCGCCAGCTACTTCCTTGAGCGCGCCTACAAGGAGGGCGGCGGCACCAACGTCGTCAACGTCATCCTCGTCGACTTCCGCGGCTTCGACACGCTCGGCGAAATCGCCGTTCTGGCAATCGTCGCGCTCACGGTCTTCGCTCTGCTCCTGCGCTTCCGCCCGCAGGCCGACAGCCTGGAGGCACCGGAACAGCAGCGCGTCCAGAACGCCTTCGACGACGACCACCCGGATCGCAGCAAGGGCGACAGCGTCGCCGAGTATCTGTTCGTGCCTTCTGTGATCATGCGCTGGATGTTCCCGGTCATCGGCATGCTCGCCGCCTATCTGTTCCTGCGCGGCCATGACCTGCCGGGCGGCGGCTTTGCGGCCGGCATCGCCATGTCGATCGGCTTTATCCTGCAATACATGTCCGGCGGCACCCGCTGGGTCGAGGAACGGCTGCGCATCCATCCGCTGCGCTGGATGAGCATCGGTCTGCTGGTTGCCGCGACCACCGGCATCGGCTCCTGGCTCTTCGGTTATCCGTTCCTCACCTCGCACGCGCAATACGTGACGCTGCCGATCGTCGGGAAGTTCCCGCTCGCCAGCGCGCTGTTCTTCGATCTCGGCGTCTTCTCGCTGGTGCTCGGCGCAACGGTGCTGATCCTCATCGCCCTTGCCCACCAGTCGATCCGTGCGCCGCGTGCCCATGCCCGCGCCACGCGGAGCGGAAAGGAGGCCCGCTAATGGAGATCATCCTCTCTGTCGCGATCGGCGTGCTGACCGCATCGGGCGTCTACCTGCTGCTGCGTCCGCGCACCTACCAGGTGATCATCGGCCTCTCGCTGCTTTCCTATGCGGTCAACCTCTTCATCTTCGGCATGGGGCGTCTTCGCGTGAACGCGCCGCCGGTGCTGGAACCCGGCGGCGTCGGCGACCTCAGCCGCTATACCGATCCGGTGCCGCAGGCGCTCGTCCTGACCGCGATCGTCATCGGCTTCGCGATGACCGCGCTCTTCCTCGTCGTGCTGCTCGCCTCGCGCGGCTTCACGGGCACCGACCACGTCGACGGCCGGGAGCAGCGCCATGACTAACTGGGTGCACCACCTGCTGATCCTGCCGATCCTGCTGCCGCTGATGGTCGGTGCCGCGATGATCCCGATCGACGAGCGCAACCGCATGCTGAAGGGCGTGATGGGCTTCGTCTCGACGCTCGCGCTTTTCATCCTCTCGATGGTGCTGATGCGCATCGCCTCGATAGACGGCGCCCCCGCCGGCAGCGGCGTCTATCAACTCGGCAACTGGCCGGCGCCCTTCGGGATCGTGCTGGTGCTCGACCGCCTGTCGGCGCTGATGCTGTGCCTGACGAGCGGACTGGCGCTTGCCGCCCAGGCCTATTCGATCGCGCGCTGGCACACGGCCGGCCACCACTTCCATTCGCTGGTCCAGCTGCTGATCGCCGGTCTCAACGGCTCGTTCCTGACCGGCGACCTCTTCAACCTCTTCGTCTTCTTCGAGATGATGCTGGCGGCATCCTACGGCCTGCTGCTGCACGGCTCCGGGCCGCTCCGCGTCAAGGCGGGCCTGCATTACGTTGCTATCAACCTCGCTGCCTCATCGCTCTTCCTGATCGGCGTCAGCCTGATCTATGGCGCGACCGGCACGCTCAACATGGCCGATCTCTCGATGAAACTGGTGACGCTCTCGCCGGATGACCGCCAGATGGTTGAGGTCGGAGCGGGCGTGCTCGGTGTCGCCTTCCTGGTGAAGGCCGGCATGTGGCCCTTGAGCTTCTGGCTGCCGACAGCCTATTCGGCCGCGACGCCGCCGGTCGCCGCCGTCTTCGCGATCCTGACCAAGGTCGGCATTTACGTCATCCTCAGGCTTTCGCTGCTGGTCTTCGGCGCAAGCGCCGGCGCTTCCGCAGGCTTCGGCCAACCGATCCTGCTTCTGGGTGGCCTGCTGACAATCGCCTTCGGCGCGATCGGCGTGCTGGCCTCCCAGGCAATGGGCCGTCTGGCCGCCTATTCGGTGCTGGTCTCCTCCGGCACCCTGCTCGCCGCAATCGGCCTCGGCCATCCGAGCATGATTGCCGGCGCGCTGTTCTATCTCGTCAGCTCGACACTGACGATCTCCGCCTTTTTCCTCTTGATCGAACTGGTCGAGCGTGGCCGTGACGCCGGCGCCGACGTTCTGGCGGTGACGATGGAAGCCTACGGCGATGCCGACGAGGACGAGGAGGAAGAAGTGGTCGGCGCCGCGATCCCCGGCACCATGGCGATCCTCGGCCTCTGCTTCTGCCTTTGCGCCCTGCTGCTCGCCGGCCTGCCGCCGCTCTCCGGTTTCGTCGCCAAATTCGCGATCCTCGGCGGTCTTTTCGGCCTGTCGGGAACCGAAGCCGCTCCGGTGATATCCGCAGCCGACTGGACCTATGTCACCCTCTTGATCGTCTCCGGTCTGGCGGCGATGATCGCCATGAACCGCGTCGGCATCCGCACTTTCTGGGCGTCGATTGAAAACACCGTGCCGCGGGTGGTCGTCATCGAGATCACACCCGTCGTCGTGTTGCTCGCCACCTGCATATACCTCAGCGTGCAGGCCGGCCCGACGATGCGCTACATGCAGGCGACGGCGGACTCGCTTCTGAACCCGGCAGGCTATGCAGAACGCGTACTCACCGCACCTCGGGCGGGAGGGCAATAGCCGATGCGCACCTGGTTTCCCTACCCGCTTCTTTCGGCCGGTTTGCTCGCCATCTGGCTGCTGCTCAATCAGTCGGTCGCCCCCGGCACGATCCTCATGGGTTCCGTGCTTGCCACCGGTCTCGGCTGGGTGACGCTCAAGCTCGGTCTCGCCCGTTCGCACCCGCGGCGGGTCCTGCTGATGCTGCGTTTCGGCTTTACCATTGCGCTCGACATCATCCGATCCAACCTGGCCGTCGCTGCCGTCATTCTAAGGGGCCGACGCAGACCGCCGAATTCCGGCTTCCTGACCGTCGATATCGATCTCGATGACGAAAATGCCCTGGCGCTGCTCGCCTGCGTCATGACGGCGACGCCGGGAACGGCCTGGCTCGAATACGATCGCCTGCGCAAATCCCTGCTCTTCCATGTGCTCGACATGGAGAACGAGCGCGTTTGGATCGATACGGTCAAGCGCTACGAGGCCGCCTTGAAGGAGATATTCGGATGATGGAACTCACGATCATCTGGTCGATCCTGATTGCCCAGATCATGCTCGGCCTGGCGATGGCGTTCGCCTTCTACCGCATGGTGAGAGGACCGCGCGCGCAGGATCGCATCCTCGGCCTCGACACGCTCTACATCAACGCCATGCTGATGCTGCTCACCTTCGGCATCCGCACGGCAAACTCGATCTATTTCGAATCGGCGTTGATCGTCGCACTGATCGGTTTCGTTTCGTCGATCGCCTTCGGCAAGTTCCTGATGCGCGGGGAGATTATCGAATGAGCCATGTCACCGACCTTCCCGTCTGGGCGGCCATTCTGGTCTGCGGGCTCACGGTTCTGGGCGCTGCCATAGCGCTGATCGGCTCGGTCGGCCTGCTGCGGTTTACCAGCTTTTACGAGCGGCTGCATGCGCCGACGCTGGCAACCAGCGGCGGCGTGCTGCTGATCTGCACAGCCTCGATCATCTGCTTCGCCGTGCTGCAGAGCCGCTGGGTGTTCCACGAAATCCTGATCATCGTCTTCGTTCTCGTCACCACACCGATGACGCTGATGTTGCTCGGGCAGGCCGCACTCTATCGCGACCGCGTGGAAGAAAAACACGGCGTGCCGCTCAAGCAGCGTCCGCCGCGCGAAGAACAGGTAGAGTAGGTTTCAAGCCGTGCAAAGACGCAGAAAGCCGCCAACAAATTTCTGAAATGCGCTGGCCTATTCGCCGCGGCCCCTGAACCGTCGCTGATAGGCGGGATCGTAGAGCGAACTCTCGCGGAAATCGGAGGCTTCGAGCCCCGGGCCGACGAAGATCAGCGCCGTGCGCTCGATCGGCTCTTCCGCGACCTTGGCGGCGATGTCCCCGAGCGTTCCACGCACCACCCGCTCGTCCGGCCAGGAGGCTTTAACGACGATAGCAACAGGGCAATCGGCGCCATAAAGCGGCGTCAGTTCCTCGACCACCTGCTGGAGCGCGTGGATGGCGAGATGGATCGCCAGCGTCGCGCCGGTGGCGCCGAAGGCGGAAAGCGTTTCGCTGTTCGGCATCGGCGAGGCACGGCCCGAAACGCGGGTTAGCACCAGGCTCTGGGCAACCGCTGGGATCGTGAGCTCGCGGCCAAGGGCTGAGGCGGCGGCGGCAAAGGACGGCACGCCCGGCGTCATCGTGTAGGCGATGCCGTGCTTCTCCAGCCGGCGGATCTGCTCGGCCACTGCACTCCAAACCGAGAGGTCGCCGGAATGAAGCCGCGCCACGTCGAGACCGTCGGCAGCTGCCTTCAAGTATTCCACCTCGATTTCGTCCAGCGACATCGGCGCGGTATCGACAATGCGCGCACCCGGCGGGCAATACTGCAGGAGGTCGGGCGAAACGATCGAGCCGGCATAGAGGCAGACCGGGCAACGCCCGATCAGGTCGCGGCCCCGCACCGTGATCAGATCCGCAGCCCCCGGGCCGGCGCCGATGAAATGTACCGTCATTTGCCACTCTCACTTTTCGTTCTGGCGCCGTTGCCGACGCAAACTGCTTCACGCTCCTGCTGGTTTTGCTCACTTTTCTTCCGCATTTCCGGACGCAAAACCGCTTCGCACTGCTGGTATTGTTCTAGCTCTTCGCCCAGGACCACTGGGTCACCGGCATGGCAGGCCGCCATCCGGTCATCGCGCCAACGGGACCGGCTCGTGCGATATCGATGCGGATCAGCGAGCCACCGAGCCGCGCGTGATGATCGAGCAGCACCGCTTCCATGTCCGTCGTCACCGCGTTGGCGACCAGACGTCCACCAGGCCCGAGCGCCGCGATCGCGGCCTCCATCACGCCGGCTTCGCTGCCGCCGCCGCCGATGAAGATCGCATTGGGCTGCGGCAGGCCGGCAAGGGCGGCCGGCGCATCACCTTCGACCACCGTCAGCCCCGGCACACCGAACATTGTCGCGTTGCGGCCGATGCGGACCGCACGCTCCGGCGACACTTCGATGGAGATCGCGCGCATGGTCGGGTCGGAGAGCATCCATTCGATACCGATCGAGCCGGAGCCGCCGCCGATATCCCAGAGCAGTTCGCCCTTGCGCGGCGCCAGTGCTGACAGCGTCAAAGCCCGCACCTCGCGCTTGGTGATCTGGCCGTCATGTTCGAACAGCGCGTCGTCGCGGCCGGCCGCAAGCGGCAGGATGCGTGCGCCCTCGTCGGCCGTCACCTCGATGGCGCAGACATTCAAGGGGTGCACGAGGCCGAGCATGAAACGCGAGGCGATCTGCGTCGTCACCCGTTCGCCGGCGCCGCCGAGCGCCTCCAGAACCGTCAGCCGGGACTGACCGAAGCCGCTGGCGACCAGCAGCTCGGCCAGGTCCCGCGGGCCGGCCCCGTCCGATGTCAGCGTCAGCACGCGCGCGCCCGGATGCAGGTGCGGCCGCACCAGATCGAGCGGACGTCCATGCACCGAGACGAGCGTCGCATCCTGCAAGGCCCAGCCCAGCCGCGAGGCGGCAAGGCTGATCGAGGACGGTGCGGGGAGCGTGCGGATTTCGGCAGACGCAATACGGCGCGCCAGCGTCACCCCGACGCCGAAGAAGAATGGGTCGCCCGAGGCAAGCACCACCACGGGGCTGCCACGGCGACCGACGATTTCCACCACCGAGCGCTCGAGCGGGCTCTGCCAATGATGAGCCTCGCCTGTGATAAGGGGAGCGGCGAGCTCCAGGTGGCGATGACCGCCATAGACGACGGGTGCCTCGGCGATCAACCGCTTGGCCTCGTCGCCGAGACCCGCTACACCATCTTCACCGATACCGATGACGGTCAGCCAGGGGGAGACGATGGCGGGTTCGCTGTTCGACACGTCAGCCATGGAAAAACCTCGTGTTCTGATATTGGGCGGCACCACCGAGGCGCGCGAACTGGCGCGCCGGTTGGCCGAAGACGCCCGCTACGACACCGCAATCTCGCTTGCCGGTCGTACCGCCGACCCGCGGCCGCAGCCGGTCAAGACCCGCATCGGCGGTTTCGGCGGCGCCGATGGGCTGGCGCACTTCCTGCGCGACGAAAACATCGCCCTGCTGGTCGACGCCACGCATCCCTTTGCCGCGCGCATATCGCACAACGCCGCGGAAGCGGCGCAACGAACCGGAATTCCGCTGCTTGCCCTGCGCCGACCGGAATGGCTGCCCCTGCCCGGCGATCGCTGGACCACCGTCGACAGCGTTGTCGAAGCGGTGAGCGCGCTTGGCGATCGCCGCCGGCGCGTCTTCCTCGCCATCGGCAGGCAGGAGGCTTTCCACTTCGAGGCAGCCCCGCAGCACAGCTACGTTATCCGCAGCGTCGATCCGGTCACTCCACCGCTTAACCTGCCCGACCAGGAGGCAATCCTGGCGACCGGCCCCTTCAAGGAAGCCGACGAGGCTGTGCTGCTCGAGAGCCGGAAGATCGACGTGATCGTCGCCAAGAACAGCGGCGGCAGCGCCACCTATGGCAAGATCGCCGCGGCGCGCCGGCTCGGCATCGAGGTGATCATGGTCGAGCGGCGCAAACCGACGGACGTGCCCGCCGTTAGCAGTTGCGGCGAGGCACTCGACCGCATCGCTCACTGGCTCGCCCCCGCATAGAAGCGCGGCGTGTAGACGAGATCGGGCTGCCCATCCCGCTCGACGATGCGGGTTTCCGGAGAGCCGATGATGACGCAGGTCGCCATGTCGGCGCGATTGGCATCGGCTTCGCTAAGCGGCATCACCGCGATCCGCTCGTCCGGCCGTCCGGCCGCGCGGCCGAAGATGACCGGCACCGTTGCCGGCAGCACACCGCGCAGGATCTCGAAGGCTTCGCCGAGTTGCCACGGGCGTGCCTTGCTGATCGGATTGTAGAGCGCAATGACGAGGCCTGCTTCCGCCGCCAGCCGCAAGCGCCGGGTAATGACTTCCCAGGGCTTCAGGTTGTCGGAGAGAGACATCGCGCAGAAATCATGACCGAGCGGCGCGCCGATACGGGCGGCGACGGCGAGCATCGCGGTCACGCCGGGCGTAATCACCAGTTCGACCGATTTCCATTCCGCCGGCCCCTTGTCGATCGCCTCGCAGACTGCAGCCGCCATCGCAAAGACACCGGGATCGCCGCCGGAGACCATACAGACCTTCACGCCGGCAGCAGCCCGCGTCAGCGCCACCTGTGCCCGGTCGAGCTCCTCGCGATTGTCGGAGGCGACGCGCAGCTGGTCGGGACGCAGGTTCAGCCGATCGAGATAGGGAAAATAGCCGTAAAACTCTTCCGCCGCCGCAACAGCTTCCGCCGTCTCCGGCGTCATCTGCTTCGGGCTGCCCGGGCCGGTGCCGACCACATAGAGCGTACCGGTCATGGCCTGTCCTTCCAGCCGGGCACGAGCACCAGCGAGAAATAGGGCGCCTCGTCATCGGCCTTGTCGGCCAGCGCCGTCATCGCCGCGTTCTTCATCGTGCCGCGCTCGACATAGACGGCCTGGTCGAGACGACCCGAGGCGGCAAGCGCCCGGCGGATCTTCGGCAGGTTGCGGCCGACCTTCATGATGACGGCGGCTTCCGTGTCCCCAAGTCGCCGGCCAAGCTCGGCCTCGGCCATGGTGCCCGGAAGCACCGAGAGCACATCATCGCCCTGCACCAGCGGCAGGCCGGCAAGCGACCAGCAGCCGGACATCGCGGTAATGCCGGGGATTACCTCGACCGGGAAACGGTTGGCCAACCGTACATGCAGATGCATGTAGGAGCCATAGAACAGCGGATCGCCTTCGCTGAGCACCGCGACCGTGCGCCCGGCGAGAAGATGCGCCGCCACGGCTTCGGCGGATGCATTGTAGAAATCGGTGATCTGGCTCTTGTAGGCGCCGTCGTCCTTGTCGATCTCGGTCGTCACCGGATAGTAGAGCGGCAGCTCTAAGAGATCGGGCTTCAGCAGGCCTTCGACGACCGCGCGGCCGTTGCCGCTGCGCCCGGCCTTGGCGAAATAGGCAAGCACGTCGGCTTCGCCCAGCGCCTTCACCGCCTTGACCGTCAAGAGCTCCGGATCCCCCGGGCCGGTTCCAACGCCGATCAGGCGCCCCACGCCGGCGCCGCTCACAGGCCCGGCCTCGCGAGCGAATTCAGCGCCGCAGCCGTCATGGCGCTACCGCCGAGGCGACCGCGCACGATGGCGAAGGGAACGCCATAGGAATTCTCGGCCAGCGCATCCTTCGATTCCGCCGCGCCGACGAAACCGACGGGCATGCCGAGGATCGCCGCCGGCTTCGGCGCGCCGTCACGCAGCATTTCGAGCAGGAAAAACAAGGCCGTCGGCGCGTTGCCGATCGCCACGACCGACCCGGCCAGGCGCTCGCTCCAGAGCCTGAGCGCGGCGGCAGAGCGGGTGTTGCCGATCGCGGCGGCAATCTCAGGCGTGCGCGGATCGCGCAGCGTGCAGATCACCTCGTTACCGGCCGGCAGCCGCGCGCGGGTGATACCGTGCGCGACCATCTCGGCATCGCAAAGGATCGGCGCGCCGGCCTTGAGCGCCGCGCGGGCCGAGGTCACGAAATCGGGAGAGAAGACGAACTGCTTGGTCGCTTCGACGGAGCCGCAGGCATGCACCATGCGCACCGCCAGATCCGCTTCCTCCTCGGAGAATCCGGAAAGGTCGGCCTCGGCGCGGATGATCGCGAAGGAACGCTCGTAGATGGCGTTGCCATCGCGGATGTAATCATACTCAGGCATGTCTATTCCTGTTCGAACGCTGCCGAGACGCGCGCAGCTCCGAGCCGTGTAAGACAGGACTGCGCCGATTCGCCAGCGTCTTTGTTTTGCCGCACCAGCCGGCCGAGGCGGGCAAGCGCGGATTTCACTCCATTCTCATCGGTGTAGGCGGTTGGCAAGCCGTTGGCAGCCCCATTTACGACAAGGCCGTATCCTGATGACGCACCGACCAACGTCAGCTCCGATGGCCTCGGTCGGGCACAGCCCTTCGCGCAGCCGGAAAGATGCACGGTAAGCGAGCCGTCGAGCAGCTCGGGCGCCATCTCGACAAGGCTTTGTGCCATGCCCTTGGTCTCCATCCACGCGGAGGCGCAGCCCTTGCTGCCGGCGCAGGTGGCGATCGCGTTGCGCGGGTCGTCTTCGACGATGCGAAAACCATGCGCCGCTGCCAGGCTCTGGGCGACAGCCGCGGTCTCGTGGCTGAGGCCAAGCACGAAGAAGGCGTGCCCCGGCGCAAGCCGGATCGCAGTGGCGCCAAGCTCCTGGACCTGATGGAGGAAGGCCGCCAGCGCGGAGGCTTCCACCTGTGCAAAGGCAAGGCCGAGACCAAGAACGACCCCGGCGTCACCGAGGTCATGACTGCCGGGAATCGAGGCCGAACTCAGAACTGCCGGACATTCGGACAATGCCTCGCACCGACAAAGGGCGCGGACTTCCGCCGGGTCCAGATCGCGCCCGCGCGCCGTCGTGCCGAGGCTCGCCAGTTTTTCGAGAATGGTGATCAAGGCCGGCACGACCGCGTTGCCGGCAAACGTCCCGATGATCGATCCCTTCGCTGCCGTCCCGCCCAGCGACAGCAGCCATCCAGAGCCGTCGGGCGTCGAAAGCGCCTGAAGGCGAATATCGGCAACCACAGCACCAAGACCAAAGCGTCCGCCACCGTCGATGACGACCGACAATTTGGGCGCAAGCCTCAGCATCGGCCGGCGCGCCTGCAGGGCTTCCCGAAGCCCTGCCGCGATCGATCGGGGATCGGCGATCTCTGTCGGATCGATACCGGCCAATGGCGGCACCTCAATCGCAAGGCCCTCGGCGATCATGATCTCGGCATCCCCGATCGCCTGCGCCAGCGCCGGCACCGTCGCCTCGCTCAGGCCGCGCAACTGCAGGTTTCCGCGCGCGGTAATCTCGATGATGCCGTTGCCGAATGTCTCGGCGGCGGCCGCAAGCGCGATGACCTTGGGAATGATCAGGCTGTCGTCATCGGGCCTGAGCCGCACGAGCAGGCCATCGCCGGTCTGCATCGGTGCGGCGAGCGACGGACAGGCGCCGCGCCGCATCGAGGCGCTGGCACCGGGTTCTGCAGTCGATGGAAGGGCACAGGTGCTCATCAAATCCGTCATCGCTCGAGGTTCTCCTCCCTGAAGAAGCCCCTTAAGACGCTATAACACAGCCGCAAACCTTGAGTGAGATCAATCACGGCGCGGTCTGTCCGGCGTCCTCACTCCTCGAAGTCGACACCTTTGCGAAGCAGGTAGATGTCCATGATCCAGCCCATCCTCTCGCGCGCCGACGCCCTTGTTTCGAGGATCCGGTCCTTCACCTCGGCAACGCGGCCGGAAATGACGATCTCATCCGGCGTACCGAGATAGGCGCCCCAGTAGATCTCGGCATCCGGATCGTCGATCCGCTGAAACGCCTGCTCGCCGTCGAGCATCACGACGGAAGTCTGGCTCTTTTCCGGAAAGCTCTCGTGCAACCGGCGCCCGGTGGTGATCTCCACCGGCTTGCCGACGAGGTTCAGCGGAATGCGGTGGCTGGCGCAGAGCGCCTGCAGGCTGGTGATCCCCGGAACGACGTCATAGTCGAAGGCAACCTGCCCGCGCGCCTTGACCCGCTCGACGATGCGGATGGTGCTGTCATAGAGCATCGGATCGCCCCAGACGAGAAACGCGCCGGTTCCATCCTCGCCCAATTCCTTCGCCAGCAACCCCTCGTAGATCGCAGCGATCTGAGCGTGCCAGTCGTCGACGCTGCCGTCGTAGCTGACGCCCTCGGTGCGGCGCACCGGCACAGCGAATTCGACCGTGCGGCTGTCGCCGCGCGTCACGTAGCGGGCGCAGATGTCGCGGCGCACTTCGGCCAGCTCGGTCTTCTTCGCCCCCTTGGTCGGGATGAACAGCACGTCGGCGCGGTTCAGCGCATTGATCGCCTGTACCGTCATATGCTCCGGATTGCCCGAACCGATGCCGATGATCAGAATTTTGCGCATGTCCTCGCCTCCGCCTGCCTTCTCTCGGCGTGTTTGGCGGATCGCCGTCTCCGGCGCAAGACCTCACCGCGACAGCGGAAACGTCAACGCCGACCTCAGTTCATTTCGGCGACAGCCGGATCTTCGGGCAGCCGCCAGTCGATCGGATCAAAACCCTTGGATTCCAGGAAGGCATTGGCCTGGGAGAAATGCCGGCAGCCGAGAAAACCGGAATGGGCCGACAAGGGCGAAGGATGCGGCGCGCGCAGCACCAGATGGCGCGACCGGTCGACGAAGGCCGCCTTCTTCTGCGCGTAGGAACCCCAGAGCATGAAGACGACGGGATGATCCGCCTCGTTGACCGCGCGGATGATTGCGTCCGTGAACTTCTCCCAACCGCGCCCCTGGTGTGACGCCGCATTGCCGCGCTCCACCGTCAGCACGCTGTTTAAGAGCAGCACACCTTGCTTCGCCCAGCTTTCGAGGAAGCCGTGTCGCGCCGGCGGAATGCCGAGATCTGTATTCAGTTCCTTATAGATGTTGACGAGCGAGGGCGGTGTTCGGATACCGGGGCGCACGCTGAAGCAGAGCCCGTGCGCCTGGCCGTCGCCGTGATAGGGGTCCTGGCCGAGGATGACGACGCGCACTTTGTCGAGCGGCGTCAGGTCGAGCGCGCGGAAGTATTCAGGTCCCCGCGGAAAAATCTGTCTGCCTTCGTTCCTTTGGGCGAGCAGGAACTGCTTGAGCTCGGCCATATAGGCGCTGGAAAATTCCGGCGCCAGCGCTGCCTTCCAGCTCTCTTCGAGCTTCACCGCCGTTTCCATCGCACCTCCGGTCCATCAATTGGCTTCGAGGCCAGCAATTTAGGCCGCCCGACCGCCATCGCAAGCCCTATCGCGGATGTTGCACGGCTTTTGCCTGGAGCGGATGGGCGCGCCGGACGCTGCGCTAGCCGTCTGCAAGAGCATTGTATTTCAATGGATACAACGCTAATCAGGAAGCGATATCGTTGTATCCTAAGAGATATCACGCTTCGTTGGAGGAAATCGATGATCAAGAGAAGAGACTGGCTGAAGGGCCTGGTGTTGACACTCTGCCTCGCCTGGGCCGGTACCACCGTCATGCCGGCATCGGCGCAGGCCGAAGAGAAGGTAACGGTCTTTGCGGCCGCTAGCCTCAAGAACGCGCTCGATGCGATCAATGCCGAGTGGCGGAAGGAAAGCGGCAAGGAAACGACCGTTTCCTACGCGGCAAGCTCGGCGCTCGCCAAGCAGGTCGAGCAGGGTGCACCGGCCGATGTCTTCATCTCCGCCGACCTCGCCTGGATGGACTATCTCACGGACAAGAAGTTGATCAAGGACGACACCCGCTCCAACCTGCTCGGCAACCGCATCGTACTCGTTTCCGGCAAGGCCGACGCAGCAGCCGTCGATATCAAGCAGGGCTTCGACCTGGCAGCCATGCTCGGCGACGGTCGCCTCGCCATGGGTGCCGTCGATTCCGTTCCGGCCGGCAAATACGGCAAGGCGGCGCTCGAAAAGCTCGGCGCCTGGAAGGCCGTAGAGCCCAAGGTCGCCGGCGCCGAAAGCGTGCGCGCGGCACTCCTCCTCGTCTCGCGCGGCGAAGCACCCTATGGCATCGTCTACCAGACCGACGCGGCCGCCGACCCGGGCGTGAAGGTCGTCGGTACCTTCCCGGAAGACAGCCATCCGCCGATCATCTATCCGATCGCGATCACCGCCGAGAGCAAGAGCCCGGATGCCGCCGCCTATGTCGACTTCGTCAAGTCGGCAAAGGCTGCCGCCCTCTTCGAAAAGCAGGGCTTCACCGTCCTTAAGTAATCGGCCTGAAAAGACGGTGGATCTCGGCTGTCCAGAGGCAGGCGAAGCATCTATCGTCACGCGTCGCCCGCGCCCAAACGCGGGCGACGCAATCATTCGTCAGAGGCAGGGGCGGATGCAGGCGGACAGCCACATCTCACCAGCCTCGTATCGGGGAGCGACATCTGTTGGACTGGCTTGCAGTAAGCGATGCGGAATGGACGGCGATCCTTTTGAGCCTGCGCGTCGCAACCGTCGCGATGATCTGCAGCCTGCCCTTCGCGCTCGCCATCGCCATGATGCTCGCCCGCGGCCGTTTCTGGGGCAAGACGCTGCTGAATGGTCTCGTTCACCTGCCGCTGATCCTGCCGCCGGTCGTTACCGGTTTCCTGCTGCTCCTGCTCTTCGGCAGGCGCGGACCGCTCGGCGCCTTTTTTGCCGACTACTTCGGCCTGGTCTTCTCCTTCCGCTGGACCGGCGCGGCGCTTGCCTCAGCGGTCATGGCCTTTCCGCTGATGGTGCGCAGCATCCGCCTGTCGATCGAAGCAGTCGACCGCAAGCTGGAAGACGCAGCGACCACGCTCGGTGCCAGCCCGCTCTGGGTGTTTGCCACCGTCACCTTGCCGCTGATCATCCCCGGCATCATCGCCGGCATGATCATCGCCTTTGCCAAGGCGATGGGCGAGTTCGGCGCGACGATCACCTTCGTCTCCAATATTCCCGGGGAAACGCAGACGCTTTCCTCCGCCATCTACACCTTCACCCAGGTGCCGGGCGGCGACGCCGGTGCCATGCGGTTGACGATCATTTCGATCGTCATTTCCATGGCCGCGCTCATTTTCTCCGAACTGCTGGCGACCTTCGCCGCCCGTCGGGTGGCGGCCCAATGAGCCTCACCGTCGAAGCCCGCCACCAGTTCGGCAACTTCTCGCTCGATGCCGCTTTCACCTCGGACGGCGGCGTTACGGCGCTGTTCGGTCGCTCCGGCTCCGGCAAGACCTCGCTGATCAATATCATCGCCGGGTTGTTGAAACCGCAAAGCGGTCGCGTTGTGCTCGATGGCGACGTCATTGCCGACAGCGAGCGTCGGGTCTTCACGCCCGTGCATCGCCGCCGCTTCGGCTACGTCTTTCAGGAAGCGCGCCTCTTTCCGCATTTGAGCGTGCGCCGTAATCTTGCCTATGGCCGCTGGTTCGCCGGCAAGAGCGGCGCCGGTGGCGACTTTGCGCGCATTGTCGAGATGCTCGGCATCGGCCATCTGCTGGAACGCAACCCTTCAGCCCTTTCCGGCGGCGAAAGGCAGCGCATCGCGATCGGCCGTGCGCTGCTGGCAGCACCCCGCCTGCTCCTGATGGATGAACCGCTCGCGGCGCTCGACGAGGCCCGCAAGGCCGAGATCCTGCCCTATCTCGAACGGCTGCGTGACGATGCTGGCATCCCGATCGTCTATGTCAGCCATTCCGTCGGCGAAGTCGCCCGGCTGGCGCGCCGCGTCGTCGTCCTCGAAAACGGCCGGGTCACCGCATCGGGCGCGGCCGCCGAGGTCTTGAGCGCGCCGGCCGCCATGCTCGCCACCGGCAGGCGCGAGGCCGGCGTCCTGCTGGAAGGCGTGGTCGAGGGAACCGATCCGTCCCACGAACTGACGACGGTCCGGGTCGGACGGGAACGGCTGCGCATTGCGGGTGTCAGCGCGGCACCCGGCAGCAGGCTTCGCCTGCACGTCGCCGCGCGCGACGTCATGCTGGCGACATCAAGACCTGTGGAGATCAGCGCGCTCAACGTGCTGGAAGGGCGCATCCTTGCGATCGCGACGGAGGAAGACGGCAGCGTCGATGTCAGGGTGACTTGCGGCGATGCGACGATTGCCGCCCGCATCACTCGGTTTTCACGCGACGCGCTTGCGCTTGTTCCCGGCAAGACGGTCTACGCCATCATAAAATCGGTGGCGATCGATCACTGAGCTTTGCCCGGAACGACCTCGCCAGCGCCTGCTGGCGGATCGCTGCCGCGAACGGATTCGAGCCAGGCAAGATCCTCGGCGATCGCGGCTTGCGTTTTTTCCTCCATCTCGCGGTAGCGCCGGATCAACGTTTCGCCAAAAGGTGTCACCTGCGCCCCGCCACCCTGTTTGCCGCCGCGCTGCGACTCGACCGAAGGCTCGGAGAACATCCGGTTCAAAGCATCGACCAGCAGCCAGGCGCGCCGATAGGACATGTCCATCGCCCGGCCGGCCGCAGAGATCGACCCGGTCTCGCGGATCAACTCCAACAGCATGATCTTGCCGCGGCCGAGCCGGGCG
This sequence comes from Ensifer sp. EB106-03-01-XG145, assembly GCF_058792075.1. NCBI lineage: Bacteria > Pseudomonadati > Pseudomonadota > Alphaproteobacteria > Hyphomicrobiales > Rhizobiaceae > Ensifer > Ensifer sp. EB106-03-01-XG145. The sequence continues at coordinate 335,117 of NZ_JBYTEC010000005.1, forward strand.
GCGGGCGGAAAATCGATGCGCAGGACGGGGCGAAGATCGGGGCGGCTCTCACTCATGCGGGCGAGCATAGAAGCTCCCCGGGCAAACCGGAAGTCCGCCCGATGGCGAGGCGGACCAGCTTTCCCAAACAAAGTGAGCCGGCAAACCCTAGCTTTCGAGCAATGGCCAGATAGCAGGTCTTGATCTCGCGGCGGCGGCATGCACCGATGACCGTGACACGTCCTGCCCGAAAGTACCTCCCCATGCCCGGTCCCGCGCTTGATCCCATCGCCACCGATACCGCCCTGCCCGCCAAGGCCGACGTCGTCATCGTCGGTGGTGGTATCATCGGCGTCAGCACAGCCCTCTTCCTCGCCGAACGCGGCATCGATGTCGTGCTTTGCGAGAAAGGCATGCCCGGAGCGGAGCAGTCGAGCCGCAACTGGGGCTGGGTGCGGGTCATGGGCCGCGACGAGCGCGAGATCCCACTGGCGATCGAGGCGCTGAGGATCTGGGACACGCTCGACGCCCGCATTGGCGGCGAGACCGGCTTTCGCCGCAGCGGCATTCTCTACATCTCCGAGAATGAACGTGATGTCGCCAACCGCGATGCCTGGCTCGCAATGGCCCAACCCTATGGCGTCGACAGTCGGCAGCTTGGCGCTGATGCGACCGCGGCGGCAATGCCGGGCGCCGCCCTTCGCTATGAAGGTGCGCTCTTCACCCCAAGCGACGGCCGGGCAGAACCGCAAAAGGCCGTGCCCGCGATCGTCGCCGGCGCTCGCCGCGCCGGGGCACGCATCGTCACCGGCTGCGCCGTGCGCGGCGTCGAGAGGACGGCCGGGCGGATCTCCGCGGTTGTGACCGAGAAGGGTCGCATCGAAACTTCGACGGTCGTCGTCGCCGGCGGTGCCTGGTCGCGACTGTTGCTCAAGCGCCTCGGCATCCGCCTGCCGCAACTGAAAGTGCGCAACACGGTCTTGAGAACCGGACCCGTTTCCGGAGGTCCAGAGGGTGCGGGCGCGACCGCAACTTACGCCTATCGCAAGCGGTTCGATGGCGGCTACACGATTGCCGACGGCGCGGCCAATCTGCACGCGATCGTGCCCGATAGCTTCGCGTTCTTCCGCGATTTCCAGCCGGCGCGAAAGGCGGAAGGCGAGGCCGTGCAGGTCGGCCTCAGCGCCCAGAGCTGGAACGAGCTGTTCGAAATCGGCGCCGTCCCGCTCGATCGCCCGGGCGCCTTCGAGCGTCACCGCGTGCTTGACCCCAACCCGGATTCGCGCCGCGCACTTCATGCTCTCGACGCCGCCGCAAAAGCCTTCCCATTTCTGCGTGAAGCCAAGGTGCAGCAGATCTGGGCCGGCCTGATCGACGTGACGCCGGATGCCGTTCCGGTGATTTCAGCGGCAGAAGGCGTTCCGGGACTGATCATCGCGACCGGATTTTCGGGCCACGGTTTCGGCATCGGACCGGGCGCCGGGCATCTCGTTGCGGATCTCGTGACCGGAGACAAACCGGTCGTCGACCCCACCCCATTCCGGCTCTCGCGCTTCCTCGATGGGACGCCGATTGCGATCGCCCCGCCGGTTTGATCGCCGTACGGCGAAACGCCCGCGAAAGAAAATTACAAGCAGCGACCGGCAAGGCCATGCGCAACACAACGCGTGAGCGCACTCCCGGCAGGATTCTATCTTTCTTCGCTCCAGCCCACCCCTCGATGCCGAAAGACCTTCATTAGCCCCGGAACTCGTGGCAGTCTGTGAGCATTCCCGTCGGGAGAACGGGGCTTAAGGAGGAGTCTGTGCAGACCTCGGGCGGAGGAGCCTTGTGGGGTCGGAAGGCACGTTCCCCTGATACGTCAAGCCTACCGTTTTCCCGCTCTCGAATTGGTGCGCTGCGCACTCCGGAGGAGGCCGGAAAACGCATGAGCGATCTCGATCGACTTAGCCTGCATGTCCCCGAACCCGCCGTTCGGCCCGGCGGCCAGCCGGATTTCTCCAACGTCAAGATCCCGAAAGCCGGCTCCGTTCCGCGCCCGGAGGTGGACGTCGCGCCGGAAGAGATGCGCGATCTCGCCTATTCGATCATTCGCGTCCTGAACCGCGACGGCGAAGCGGTCGGCCCCTGGGCCGGTCTGCTGTCCGACGACGAGCTTCTGGCTGGTCTCAAGCACATGATGACGCTGCGCGCCTTCGACGCGCGCATGGTGATGGCGCAGCGTCAGGGCAAGACCTCGTTCTACATGCAGCATCTCGGCGAAGAGGCCGTCAGTTGCGCCTTCCGCAAGGCGCTGGTGAAGGGCGACATGAACTTCCCGACCTATCGTCAGGCGGGTCTCCTGATCGCCGACGGCTATCCCATGGTCGAGATGATGAACCAGATCTTCTCGAACGAGAGCGACCCGTTGCGCGGCCGCCAGCTGCCGATCATGTATTCCTCCAAGGAGCACGGCTTCTTCACCATCTCCGGCAACCTCGCAACGCAATATGTGCAGGCTGTCGGCTGGGCGATGGCGTCCGCGATCAAGCGCGACACCAAGATCGCCGCGGCCTGGATCGGTGACGGCTCGACGGCGGAATCGGACTTCCACTCGGCGCTGGTCTTCGCCTCCACCTACAAGGCGCCTGTCATCCTCAACATCGTCAACAATCAGTGGGCGATCTCGACCTTCCAGGGCATTGCCCGCGGCGGCTCCGGCACCTTTGCAGCCCGCGGCCTCGGCTTCGGCATCCCGGCGCTGCGCGTCGACGGCAACGACTACCTCGCCGTTTACGCCGTCGCCAAATGGGCGGCCGAGCGCGCAAGGCGCAATCTCGGGCCGACGCTGATCGAATACGTCACCTATCGCGTCGGCGCGCATTCGACCTCCGACGACCCGAGCGCCTACCGACCGAAGACGGAATCGGAGGCCTGGCCGCTCGGCGATCCCGTCCTCCGGCTGAAAAAGCACCTGATCCTGCGCGGCGCCTGGTCCGAAGAGCGCCACACCCAGGCGGAAGCCGAAATCGTCGATGCGGTAATCCAGGCACAGAAACAGGCCGAAGGCCACGGCACCTTGCATGCCGGCGGCAAGCCGTCGGTGCGCGACATCTTCGAGGGCGTCTATGCCGAGATGCCGCCGCACATTCGCCGCCAGCGGCAGAAGGCAGGATACTGACATGGCCAGAATGACAATGATCGAAGCCGTGCGCAGCGCCATGGACGTCTCCATGGAGCGCGACGACAATGTCGTCGTCTTCGGCGAGGACGTCGGCTATTTCGGCGGCGTCTTCCGCTGCACGCAAGGGCTCCAGGCGAAGTACGGCAAGACCCGCTGTTTCGACGCGCCGATCAGCGAAAGCGGCATCGTCGGCACGGCGATCGGCATGGCGGCCTATGGATTGAAACCCTGCGTCGAGATCCAGTTCGCCGACTACATGTACCCGGCCTATGACCAGATCACCCAGGAAGCGGCCCGCATCCGCTACCGCTCCAACGGCGATTTCACCTGCCCGATCGTGCTGCGCATGCCGACCGGCGGCGGCATCTTCGGCGGCCAGACCCACAGCCAGAGCCCGGAAGCGCTCTTCACCCATGTCTGCGGCCTCAAGGTCGTGGTGCCCTCCAATCCCTATGACGCCAAGGGCCTGCTGATCGCTTCGATCGAAGATCCCGATCCGGTGATGTTCCTCGAGCCGAAACGGCTCTACAACGGCCCCTTCGACGGCCATCACGACCGGCCGGTCATCCCGTGGTCGAAGCATGATCTCGGCGAAGTACCCGAAGGCCATTACACCATCCCGATCGGCAAGGCGGAGATCCGCCGTCAGGGCTCCGCCGTCACCGTCGTCGCCTATGGCACCATGGTGCACGTGGCGCTTGCAGCGGCCGAGGAAACCGGTATCGACGCCGAGGTGATCGACCTGCGCAGCCTGCTGCCACTCGATCTCGATACGATCGTGAAGTCGGTGGAAAAGACTGGTCGCTGCGTCGTCGTGCATGAGGCCACGCTCACGTCAGGCTTCGGCGGCGAAGTGGCCTCGCTCGTTCAGGAGCATTGCTTCTACCATCTCGAAGCGCCCGTCGTGCGCGTTGCGGGCTGGGACACGCCCTACCCGCACGCCCAGGAATGGGACTATTTCCCCGGCCCCGCGCGCGTCGGACGCGCGCTCGTCGAAGTGATGGAGGCCTGAGATGGGCGAATTCGTAATCAAGATGCCGGATGTCGGCGAAGGCGTGGCCGAGGCCGAACTCGTGGAATGGCACGTGAAGCCTGGCGATCCCGTTCGCGAGGACATGGTGCTCGCCGCCGTCATGACCGACAAGGCGACCGTCGAAATCCCCTCGCCCGTCACCGGCACCGTGCTCTGGCTCGGTGCCGAAGTGGGTGACACCGTCGCGGTGAAGGCGCCGCTGGTGCGCATCGAAATCGCCGGTGAGGGGGAAACAGCCGCACCGGCTGTTGACAACAAACTGGCAGCAAAGGCGGAAGAACAGCCCGCCGTAAAGGTCGAGGCAACCGCCCCAGTCGCCAAGCCTACGCAACCCGTCAAAGTCGAGGCGAAGGCACCGATCGCGAATGGCCACGCGACCGGCGAGCGGCTGGAAAAAGCACTGGCCTCGCCGGCCGTGCGCCTGCGCGCCAAGGAAAGCGGCGTCGATCTGCGTCAGGTGGCCGGCACCGGTCCGGCCGGCCGCATCACTCATGATGATCTCGACCAGTTCATCGCCCGCGGCGCCCAGCCGGCGCCGGCGCCCGCCGGCCTGCAGCGCAAGACCGCGGTCGACGAGATCAAGGTGACCGGCCTTCGCCGCCGCATCGCCGAGAAGATGTCGCTTTCGACCTCGCGCATTCCCCACATCACCTATGTGGAAGAAGTGGATATGACAGCGCTCGAGGACCTGCGGACGACGATGAACCGCGACCGCAAGCCGGACCAGCCGAAGCTGACGATCCTGCCCTATCTGATGCGCGCGCTGGTCCGCACCATTGCCGATCAGCCCGCCGTCAACGCGATCTTCGACGACGGTCCCGGCATCATCCACCGCCATCACGCCGTCCACATCGGCATCGCCACCCAGACACCCGCCGGCCTCACCGTCCCGGTCATGCGCCATGCCGAGGCACGCGGCATCTGGGATTGCGCCACCGAACTCAACCGCCTGGCGGAAGCGGCCCGCACCGGCACGGCCACCCGCGACGAGTTGACCGGGTCGACGATCACCATCTCGTCGCTCGGCGCGCTCGGCGGCATCGTCACCACCCCGGTCATCAACCATCCGGAAGTGGCGATCGTCGGCGTCAACAAGCTTGCGATCCGGCCCGTCTGGGACGGCACGCAGTTCGTGCCGCGCAAGATCATGAACCTGTCCTCGAGCTTCGATCACCGCGTCATCGACGGCTGGGATGCGGCCGTCTTCGTGCAGCGGCTGAAGACCCTGCTCGAAACGCCGGCGCTTATATTCGTGGAGGCCTGAGGCGATCATGAAGGAAATTTCCTGCAAGCTGCTCGTGATCGGCGCCGGCCCCGGCGGCTACATCGCAGCCATCCGCGCCGGCCAGCTGGGCATCGACACGGTCATCGTCGAAAAGGCCAAGGCCGGCGGCACCTGCCTCAATGTCGGCTGCATTCCCTCGAAGGCCCTGATCCACGCGGCCGAAGAGTTTCACAAGCTGCGCGCGGCCGCCTCCGGCCGCAACCCGCTCGGCCTCTCTCTGGCCAATCCGTCGATCGACCTCGCCCATACCGTCGCCTGGAAGGACGGCATCGTCGGCCGGCTGAACGGCGGCGTCACCGGGCTTCTGAAAAAGGCCGGCGTCAAGGCCGTGATCGGCGCCGCCCGCTTCGTCGATGGCAAGACCGTCGATGTCGAGACCGAAATCGGGCTGCAGCGCATCCGCGCCGAAGCGATCGTCATTGCCACGGGCTCGGCGCCGGTCGAACTGCCGGACCTGCCCTTCGGCGGGCCGATCATTTCCTCGACGGAAGCCTTGTCGCTGAAGAGCGTGCCGAAGAGCCTCGCCGTCATCGGCGGCGGCTATATCGGTCTGGAACTGGGCACCGCCTTCGCCAAGCTCGGCAGCCATGTCACCATCGTCGAGGCGCTGACGCGCATCCTGCCGCAGTACGACGCGGATCTGACGAAGCCGATCGCCAAGCGCCTCGGCGAGCTCGGCATCGAAGTCTTCACCCAGACGGTTGCCAAGAGCTACTCCGCCGAGACCGGCAGCCTGCATGCCGAGCACAACGGTCGCGCCATCGATGTCGCCGCCGAAAAGGTGCTCGTCACCGTCGGCCGCAAGCCGGTGACCGAAGGCTTCGGCCTGGAGGAGATCGACCTCGACCGTACCGGCCGCTTCATCCGCATCGACGACCAGTGCCGGACGTCCATGCGCGGCATCTACGCGATCGGCGACGTCACCGGCGAGCCGATGCTGGCGCACCGCGCCATGGCGCAAGGCGAAATGGTGGCGGAGATCGTCGCCGGCCACAAGCGCAGTTGGGACAAGCGCTGCATCCCCGCCGTCTGCTTCACCGATCCCGAGATCGTCACATCAGGGCTCTCACCCGACGAGGCGCGCGCGAGCGGCATCGAGATCAAGATCGGCCAGTTCCCCTTCCAGGCGAACGGCCGGGCGATGACGACGCTTGCGGAAGACGGTTTTGTCCGCATCGTTGCCCGCGCCGACAACCACCTGGTGCTCGGCATCCAGGCCGTCGGCCACGGCGTCTCGGAACTCTCGGCAAGCTTCAGCCTGGCGATTGAGATGGGCGCGCGGCTCGAAGACATCGCCGGCACGATCCATGCCCACCCGACACAATCGGAGGCCTTCCAGGAGTCCGCGCTGAAGGCACTGGGGCACGCGCTGCATATCTGACGGTGGCCACCCACTAGCGCCAACCATTGCCGTATGGGAGAAAGACATGAGCAGAATTGACCCTATCGTCATCGTTTCGGCGGCCCGCACCCCGATGGGCGCCTTTCAGGGCAGCCTCAAGGATCTGACTGCGCCGGAAATCGGCGCCGTCGCGCTGAAGGCAGCACTTGATCGCGCCGGCCTTGATGCCGTCGACGAGGTGCTGATGGGCAATGTGCTGCCGGCCGGCATTGGCCAGAACCCGGCGCGCCAGGCCGCTCTTGGCGCAGGCCTCGGCAAGGAAACGCCGTCGACGACCATCTCCAAAGTCTGCGGTTCCGGCATGAAAGCGCTGATGCTCGGCCACGACGCGCTCTTTTCGGGCAGCGCGTCGGTGCTTGCCGTCGGCGGCATGGAGTCGATGACCAACGCCCCGTATCTGCTGCCGAAGGCGCGCGGCGGTTTCCGCCTGGGGCATGGTGAGGTCAAGGACCATATGTTCCTCGACGGCCTCGAAGACGCCTACTCCGGTCGGCTGATGGGCACCTATGCCGAGGATACGGCCGAACACTACCAGTTCTCGCGCACCGATCAGGACGCGTTTGCGCTTCGCTCGCTGGAGCGCGCCAACCGGGCGGCTGAGGATGGTTCCTTTGCCGAGGAAATAGTGGCGGTTAGCGGCGCCGGCAAACGCCAGACCGCCAACCTTGATCGCGACGAGCAGCCGACCAAATCGGATCCGGCAAAGATCCCGAAGCTGAAAGCCGCCTTCCGTGACGGCGGCAGCGTGACGGCGGCCAATTCGTCGTCGATCTCCGACGGTGCAGCGGCGCTGATTTTGATGCGTGCAAGCGAGGCGGAAAAGCGCGGACTGACGCCCCTTGCCATCGTCGCTGGCCATGCCGGCCATGCGCAGGAACCGGCCTGGTTTACCACCGCGCCGATCGGCGCGATCGACAAGCTGATGGCCAAGCTCGGCTGGGAGAAGGGCAGCGTCGGCCTCTACGAAATCAACGAGGCCTTCGCCGTGGTGGCGATGGCCGCGATCCGCGATCTCGGCCTTTCCGACGATATCGTCAACATTAACGGGGGCGCCTGCGCGCTCGGCCACCCGATCGGCGCCTCGGGCGCCCGCATCATCGTGACGCTCTTGCACGCCATGCGCGCGAAGGGCGTCAAGCGCGGCATTGCCTCGCTCTGCATCGGCGGCGGCGAGGCGACGGCGGTCGGACTGGAACTGTTGCACTAACAAATGAGCGCCACCGGTCGAAACGGGTGGCGCTTCTCATTTTCAGCGGACGATTTGTTCCCCGAGCCTCTCACCCGCTTGGCGGCGAGAGGGCCGGATTTCCCATACCTCAGCCCATGCGCTCGGAAGCGTAGGAACCCGGGCTCGGCGGGAAGACGACGACGCGGTTGCCGTTGATGAAGCAGCGGTTGTGGATATGGGCGTGTACCGCACGGGCCAACACCTGGCTCTCGACGTCGCGGCCGATCGAGACATAGTCTTCCGCGCTCTGGGCATGGGTGATGCGGGCGATATCCTGCTCGATGATCGGGCCCTCGTCGAGATCGGCGGTGACATAGTGCGCCGTCGCGCCGATCAGCTTCACGCCGCGCTCATAGGCCTGCTTGTAGGGATTGGCGCCCTTGAACGACGGCAGGAACGAGTGGTGGATGTTGATGATGCGGCCCGACATCTTCTTGCAGAGCGCGTCCGACAGGACCTGCATGTAGCGGGCGAGCACGATCAGGTCGGCGCCGGTCTGTTCGACGAGCTCTAGGAGCTGGGCTTCCGCCTTCGGCTTGTTCTCCTTCGTCACCTTGATGTAGTGGAAGGGAATGTCGTGGTTGACCACCACCTTCTGATAGTCGAAGTGGTTGGAGACGACCCCGACGATATCGATCGGCAGCGCGCCGATCTTCCAGCGGTAGAGCAGGTCGTTGAGGCAATGGCCAAAACGCGACACCATCAGCAGCACCTTCATGCGCTCTTCGCTGTCGCGGATCTCCGCATTCATGTCGAAGCGCTTGACCACCGGCTCGAAGCCCGCTTTCAGCTCGTCGAGCGTGGCGCCCTCCTGGCTGATGAAGGTGAGGCGCATGAAGAACAGGCCGGTTTCGAGGTCATCGAACTGCGAACTGTCCGAAATGTAACAGCCCTTTTCGGCGAGATAGCCGGTGATGGCGGCAACGATGCCACGGGTGGTCTTGCAGCTGACGTTCAGCACATAGCTTTTCATCGGTAGATCTCTCGCTCCAGAGGTTTTTCCGGCCCCCCTTATACGGCCAGTCACACAAAAACTAGCGCGGCCTTGGCCCGGCCGTCGATCCATTCGCGACATCCGTTTGACGGAACCGGCCAGATGAGGCCGGTCAGCACAAGGCAGCTTCAGTCAGATGATGTCTGAAGGAACAGAACGGACAACCGCACCGGTCAGCGCGGCGTGCGATCCGGGTGAGCGCGGGCGAATGCCTCGATCTCCGAACAATTCTGATCGATCGCGACAAGCCGTGGGCAAGCGCTGAGATCCACCTCCCAGCGGCGGGCATTGTAGACCTGCGGCACGAGGCAGAAATCCGCCATCGACGGGCTGTCGCCATGGCAGAACCGGCCGGTTGCGGGATGGTCGAGCAGCTGTTCGAAGGCGGCAAGTCCCTCGCCGATGAACTTGCGCATCCAGTTGCGCCGCGCCGCCTCACCGTCCTCGGCATTGGCCATGACATAGGAGATCACGCCGAGATTGCAGACGGGATGGATGTCCATCGCGATCGCGTAGGAGAGCATGCGCACCCGCTGGCGCCCGACGGCATCGTCAGGCAGGAAACCGGCATTGCTGCGTGTCTCGGCGAGATATTCGATGGTGGCGAGCGATTGCGTGAACCGCTCGCCATCGATGTCGAGAACGGGCACGAGCCCCTGCGGATTGCGCGCCAGATGCTCCGGCGCCTTGTGCGCCTTGGCGAGCAGATCGACCGGCACCGAACGATAGCTTTCGCCGAGGCTGTTGAGCGCGATACGCACCCGATAGCTCGCCGACGAACGCCAGTAGTCGTAAAGGACGGTCTCGCTCATGCCTTTGCCCGTTCTTGTCGTTCAGCCGTTTGGGCCTTGTTGTAGGCTTCGACGGTCTGTTCGATAGCGCCGAAGATCGAATGGCCGGTCTTGTCCTTCATCTCGATGCGCACGACGTCACCGACCCTCAGGAAATGCGTCTTCGCCGCACCACCGACGATGGTTTCGATCATGCGCAGCTCCGCGATGCAGGAATAACCGGCACCGCCCTCTGCGACCGGCTTGCCCGGTCCGCCGTCAAGCTTGTTGGAGACCGTGCCCGAGCCGATAATCGTGCCGGCGGAAAGCGGCCGGGTCTTGGCCGCATGCGCGACCAGTTGGGCGAAATCGAAGGTCATGTCGATGCCGGCATTGGCTCGGCCGAAGGGCTTGCCGTTGATGTCGACGCAGAGCGGCAGATGCAGCTTGCCGCCGTCCCAGGCCTCACCCAATTCATCCGGGGAAACGGCGACCGGCGAAAAGGCAGAAGACGGCTTTGACTGGAAGAAGCCGAAACCCTTGGCAAGCTCGGCCGGGATGAGGCCACGCAACGATACGTCGTTGACCAGCATCACCAGGCGGATCGCAGCGCGCGCCTCGTCATTGGTAGCGCCCATCGGCACGTCGTCGACGATGACGGCGACCTCGCCCTCCATGTCGACGCCCCAGCTTTCGTCGGCAAGCGGGATCGGATCGCGCGGCGCGATGAAGCTGTCGGAGCCGCCTTGATACATCAGCGGGTCGGTCCAGAAGCTTGCCGGCATTTCGGCATTGCGGGCCTTGCGGACGAGCTCGACGTGATTGACGTAGGCCGAGCCGTCGGCCCATTGGTAAGCGCGCGGCAACGGCGACAGGGCGTCGTGTTCATGGAACCGGATCGTCGGCTGCGAGCCGGTCTCGATCCCCTCGGCCACGCGGGCAAGCCGCGGGCCTGCGTGTTCCCAGTCGTCGAGCGCTGCCTGCAGCGTACGGGCGATATGCCCGACCTCGGAGCAGCGGGTGAGATCGCGAGAGACGACCACGAGCTTTCCGTCGCGCGTACTGTCCTTGAGTGTCGCCAGTTTCATGCAGTCCTCCCTCTCAATCTTCTCATTGTTCCGGACCGAAAGCCGCTGCGCGGCCTTCGCGGAGTTGTTTTAAGCGGGCGAATCGTCCGCAAGTCTCACAACAAGGCCGTCGGCGGCGATCGTCAAGGCGCCTGCCCAGCTTTTGCGGGTCGCCGCAATCCAATGGCCTTGCGTTATCTCGGGATCATCGGCCGGAATGAGGTGGTGCAGCACCAGCCGACCGACGCCGGCGGACGTTGCGATCGCGGCCGCCTGTTCGGCGAATGTGTGGCTCGCAAGCAGGTGCTCCTTCAATCGCGCGCCGTTGCCGGTGCGCGCCACCAGCCGGTCGACGCCTTCGGCGAGCATCGCTTCGTGCACGAGAATGTCAGCCCCTCGGGCGAAATCGGCGAGCGGCGGAAAATAGGCCGTATCAGCGGAAAAGACGACCGAGCCCTCCGCATGATCGAACCGCAGCGCGAAACAGTCGGTGACTGGCGGATGATCGACGCGTAGCGCCGACACGGTCAGGCCGTTCTCCGAAAAGACCGCGCCCTCGGAAAACTCGACGACGTCGACAAGAGCGCACAGGTCCGGCCGGCCTTCGTCGACGATGCGAATGTCGATGTCGAAGGCCATCGCCTGAAGGAAGCCCTGCCAATAGGCACGTGTCCCGGCGGGGCCGAAGACGCGCACTGGATGCGCGAGCCCCGCGGTCCAGGCCGTGTGGATCAACGGACCAAGCTCAAGCACATGATCCGAATGCAGGTGGGTGATGACGATCAGGTCCAGCGCCTTCAGCGGCACGCCGGCATCCGTTACTCCGCGGGTAACGCCAAGGCCGCAATCGACCACGATCGAACGGCCGCCGATTTGAAGCAATGACGAGGTCGGCCACGGGCCGCCCGGCCGGATCGCCGGACCACCCTTGCTGCCAAGCAAAACGAGGCGTGAACTCAAGACCAATCGCCTTCCGGCGTCCCGTTGAAGCGCTTCTTGAGATCCGTCCAGCAGTCGATGTAGTTGTCCTGCAACGTCTCCAGTTCGGCGGCGAAGCGGGTCAGCTGCTGTGGGAAGCGGGTCTCGAACATGAAGGCCATCGTATGGTCGAGCTTCACCGGTTTCAACTCACTGTTTGTCGCCTTGTCGTAGCCCGACGCATCCGGCCCATGTGCCAGCATCATGTTGTGCAGGCTCATGCCGCCGGGCACGAAGCCCTCTTCCTTGGCGTCATAGCGGCCGTAGATCAGCCCCATGAACTCGCTCATGATGTTGCGGTGGTACCAGGGCGGCCGGAAGGTGTGCTCGGCCACCAGCCAACGCGGCGGGAAGATGACGAAATCGATGTTCGCCGTACCCTCTTCGCCCGAGGGTGCCGTCAGCACCGTGAAGATCGACGGGTCCGGATGATCGAAGAGGATGGCGCCAACCGGCGAGTAGGTCTTGAGGTCGTATTTGTAGGGCGCGTAGTTGCCGTGCCAGGCGACGACGTCGAGCGGTGAATGGCCGATCTCGGTCACATGGAAGCCGCCGCACCACTTCACATGCACGCGGCAAGGCGTCTCCTTCTCCTCGAAGGCGGCGACCGGCGTCTTGAAGTCGCGCGGATTGGCAAGGCAGTTGGCGCCGATCGGGCCGCGATCCGGCAATGTGAACTTGGCGCCATAGTTCTCGCAGATATAGCCGCGCCAGACCTTCTCTTCACCAAGCCGCGTCACCTTGAACATGGTGCCGCGCGGCACGATGCAGATTTCCGAGGGCTCCACATCCATCTTGCCGAGTTCCGTGAAGACCTGGATCGCGCCCGCTTCCGGAACGATCAAGAGTTCGCCGTCGGCATTGAAGAAATAGTCGTCCACCATGTCGGCGTTGAAGGCATAGGCATGGGCCGCCATTCCGGTCTGCGTCGGCGCATCGCCCGCCGTCGTCATGGTGCGGATGCCCTCAAGGAAGTTCAGTTTTTCCGAGGGCGCCGGCAACGGGTTCCAGCGCAACTGGCCGAGCGCCAGGGAATGCTCGGCCACATGCGGCGCCGTCTTCCAGTGCGGATAGTCGATCTTGGAAAACCGCCCGGTGTGGCGGACGCTCGGGCGGATGCGGTAGAGCCAGGAGCGCTCGTTGGTGCCGCGCGGCGCGGTAAAGGGCGAGCCGGAGAGCTGCTCGGCATAGAGCCCGTAGGCGCATTTCTGTGGACTGTTCTGGCCCTGCGGTAGAGCTCCCGGCAGGCTTTCGGTCTCGAAATCATTGCCGAAACCCGGCATGTAGTTGAGCGCCTCGGCTGCGTCAGTCCGTGCCTCGGCCTGTTTTCCTGCCTTGTCGAGCATGGTTCTATCCTCCTCCCTTGAGCATCCGGCTCCAGCTCTCGCAGCGGGGCCAGCGCAATCCCAAACACCGCCCGCAACGGCCCCATCCATGGTGGACGCGAGCCTCGCCTTCGGCATATTAGTTGCAATCGTAACTATCGATTTTGTAACTATCAAGGAAACACCGATGACCGCCGACGGCTTCGAGCTCAATGCCTTCCTGCCCTACCGGCTGAACCGCGCGGCCGAATTCGTCGCCCTGCGCTTTGCCGCACAATACAAGGCGCGCTACCAGCTCACTCGCCCGGAATGGCGAACGCTGGCAGCCCTCGGCAGCACCCGTCGTCCAATGACGGCAACGGAAGTGGGCGCGCATTCCGCCATGCACAAGACCAAGGTGAGCCGTGCGGTCGCAGCACTCGAAGAGCGGCGCTGGCTGACGCGCAATGAAAACGAAGGCGATCGCCGCCTCGAACATCTCCAGCTGACGAAGGCGGGCCTGCGTGCCTATGTCGAACTGACGGCGCTTGCGGCCAGCTACCAGGCTGAACTCGACGCTTTGGTTGGAGCCGCCGGAATGCAGGCGCTGACGGCTGGTCTCGAGGCGATTGAACGCGCCATCGGCAAAGTGGAGAAACGTCCTCGCCGCGAGGGGTGAAACGTCAGCCCTTCATCCGCTCCGGAATCGGCACACCTTCAAAACTCTTCAGCGTTTCGAGCACGATCGACGTCTTCACGTGCTGCACGCTGTCATGCGGCAAAAGCACGTCGTTGACGAAGCGCGACAGCCCCGCGAGGTCAGGCGTCACCACCCGCAGGTGATAGTCCATCTCACCGGTCAGCGCATAGGCCTCCAACACCTCGGGCAAACTCGAAATGAGCTTGCCGAAGCGCTTGGCATTGTCGCGGTTGTGGGTGGCGAGCGTCACCGAGATCACCACCATCAGATCGAGGCCGAGCTTCTGCCGGTCGATCTGTGCCTGATAGCCGGTGATGTAGCCTTCGGCTTCGAGCCGGCTACGCCGCCGTGAGCATTGTGACGGCGAAAGTGCGATGCGCTCCGACAGCTCATTATTGGTCAGATGTCCGTCGCGCTGCAATTCGCTGAGGATCTTGAGATCGAACCCGTCAAGCTGCTCCATTCCTGCATCCTAATTCACTATTATGCATGTTCCGTGCGCCATCCTGTCTAAACCGCGCAAGAATACAAGCATCATGCATGGGAATTGCGTCATACTCCAGCAAAGTTTGGAAGAACAAGAGGAGACTTCCGATGGGCCCCTTCCCGCATGACGCCCCGCCGGCAACGATTACCGCTGAAAACCCCGCTGGCACCGACGGCTTCGAATTCGTCGAATTCGCCCATCCGGAACCGGAGAAGCTCGCCGAGCTTTTTGCTCGCATGGGTTACAGCCCGGTTGCCAAGCACAAGACCAAGAACATCACGGTCTGGCGGCAGGGCGACATCAACTACATTCTGAACGCCGAACCCGGCTCGCATGCCATGCGCTTCGTCGATGAGCACGGCCCCTGCGCCCCGTCCATGGCCTGGCGCGTCGTCGACGCAAAGCACGCCTTCGACCATGCGGTTTCGAAGGGCGCGATCCCCTATGAAGGCAAGGACAAGTGCCTCGATGTTCCGGCGATTGTCGGCATCGGCGGTTCGCTGCTCTATTTCGTCGAGACCTACGGCGCCAAGGGCTCTGCCTATGAGACCGAATTCGAGTGGACCGGCGAGCGCAATCCGAGGCCCGAGGGCGTCGGATTCTATTATCTCGACCACCTGACGCACAACGTCTATCGCGGCAATATGGACAAGTGGTGGGCCTTCTACCGCGAGCTGTTCAATTTCACCCAGATCCACTTCTTCGACATCGACGGCCGCATCACCGGCCTCGTCAGCCGGGCGATCACCTCGCCCTGCGGCAAGATCCGCATTCCCTTGAACGAGTCCAAGGACGATACGAGCCAGATCGAGGAGTATCTGCGCAAATACAAGGGCGAAGGCATCCAGCACATCGCCGTCGGCACCGAAGGCATCTACGACGCCACTGACAAGCTGGCGGACAATGGCCTGAAATTCATGCCAGGCCCGCCGGAGACCTATTACGACATGTCGCATGACCGTGTTCACGGCCATGACGAACCGATCGACCGGATGAAGAAGCACGGCATCCTCATCGACGGCGAAGGTGTGGTGAACGGCGGCATGACGAAGATCCTGCTGCAGATCTTCTCGAAGACAGTGATCGGCCCGATCTTCTTCGAGTTCATCCAGCGCAAGGGCGACGAAGGCTTTGGCGAGGGCAACTTCCGCGCCCTGTTCGAATCGATCGAAGCCGACCAGATCCGTCGCGGCGAACTGGGGCCGCAGGCGGCCGAGTAAATCGCAGCCGACAACGCCGGCACTTCTAACTCGAGCCTCTCGCCTCAAGCGAGGGGCTTTTCTGCAAGTAAGGGCATCCAGCCAAACGAGATGCTTGAGCTTTCTCGCGCGCCCGTTCAGAGCGCGCTACTGCCGGCAATGTCAGTTCGTGGTCTGGTTGACCACGCGCCAGTTCGGCCGGCCGAGATTGTGCGGCCATTCGATGACGTCACGGTCGTTGAAGTAGACGACTTCGGCCAGGTTGGGGAACTGCGGGTCCGGTTGTGTCGCGGTGTTCATCCAGGGCTGCATATAGGCCGGGCTGCCTTCCCATCCGAGCTCGGCGACCCAGATCGGCTTGTTGTACTTGGCCACCAGGTCGTAGCCGGGCTTGAGCGCCTGCGCGAACGTCCTTGGCGTCCCATATTCGATCTGATCGAATGGTTCGAGCCCGAAGACCGACAGCCCGACGAGATCGACGTAATCGTCACCCGGATAATAGGCATCGAGGTTCGGCAAACCCTTTGGCGACCACATGATCTGCGCCTTCGGCGCCTTCTTGCGCACGATGTCCATCGCATGCTTGTAGGCCTTGATCCAGTCCTGTGGCGCCCAGCCAGCCCAGGAGAACCGTCCGGACGTGTCTTCCATCTCCTGGCCCCAGCGCACGATGACCGGGCTCTTCAGCTCGGCGATCATGTCGGCGATCGCCTCCATGTTGACGTCGTATTCACCCCTGAGCATCCGGTCGCGGAGCTGCGCCGGCGTCAATTTCCAGTCGAGCGACCAGGACCAGGGCTCGATGGTGATCAGCAGATTGCGTCCCCGCTGAAGGGCATACTCGTCAGCGGTGCGCAAGGATGCGAGATCGACGTCCTCCCAGGGCAGGAACAGAGCTTCGGTCGTCACATCGCTTTGGGCGCCGAAATCGCCATGCGGGTCATAGGCGCCGAATCTCGTTCCGCCAGGGTGCATGACGGGACGTTTGTCGATCATGGTCTGGGTCTGACCGGCATTGCCCGCAGGATTGGCTTGCTCCTGCGCCAACGCGGATACCAAGCTGCCGAAGTCCAGTTGCAGGGCCAGGGCAGTGCATAGGGCGAATGCCAATTTGCGTTTCATTTCATCCTCCTGCTGCGTCTATTTTTTGGCCAGGAACTGTTCCTTGAGACGCAACGCCTTTGCTGTGATGTCGTCCTGGGCGACGAGGCTGTAGTAGGCGTCATTGGGCTTGGGTTTTGCATGCTTGAAGACATACCATTCGCCGTTTGGCACCTTCCGCTGATAGATCGTGTCGCCGATCTTGGCATGGCCGAAGCAGGTCCGCGCATCGCCGGCCTCGGCCGCGGTCGTCCAGATGGCCTGCATGCACATCATGCCGAGATCGCTGACGTACCAATTGCCTTCGGCAAAGGATCGGTTGCCGTTGCCCTTGTCGACAAAGGCCACGAGTTTGCGGTCATGCGCGGTGAAGCGTGCACCGCCGGTGGACCATTGCCAGGTCTTGTTGCGGTAGAGGGAATAGACTTCGTAAGCGCTGAGCGGCGTCGGCTTGACTTCCATCTTCGCCTTGACCGGCTGGGCGCCCAAGTAGACCGCAGCGGCTGCAACCGGCAGCAACAGCGGCAGAACCATGACTTTTATCGACCCTTTCATCCACTTTCTCCTCACATTGGAGATTACACACTCGACTGTTCGCCGCCGTCATGACGGCACGTAGTATCGGCCGACCTTCTTTGTCGTCCTGGTTTCCCGGTACTTCGTTTCACTGACACTCCTTCTTCCGGCATTGTTAGAGGTGGCCCGTGATACGGCAGGTTCGATCCGCGCCCCGCTCTCGGGCGGCTGAGAAAAGCCTTTCCATTGCAAATGGAAGCGAACGATCCTGAGTTTCGTACCGTGTCCGGCGCCGGCGACCGTGTATTTCGCCTCGGTGAAGGTCACGAAACCCAAGCCATGCGACAGGGCCTCCGTTGCCTCGGCGCCGTGACGCACCGCCGATTGGGCCGACAGCACCGAAATCAGCACCAGAGAGCCGGCCGTCATTGCGGTCATCGTCGAACGCGGCATAAGCGGCAGCCCGTTCTCGCGGGCGTGTCGAACGTGGATCACCACCACGAGCCCGGCATAGACGAGGGCGTTGATCTCGGCGAAGACGTAGAAGCCGCGTGCCGTTCCGGCATCGGAAATCAGCCAGACGGCGAGCGCCGACATCAGGGAAAGCACGAAATAGGGCATCAATATCCGAAGCGGCAGGGGAGCCGCGGCACCGCCGCCTTTCGGCGTGATGCGAAAATCGACGAACGAGCCGGTCAGGTGATCGCGCACCGCCGCCAGACAGCCGAGCAGCGACCAGGGCCACCGCGCGAACAGGAACAGGACCGTCTCCCAACTCAGCACCCGCGCGTCGTGCGGCCGGAACGTACCGGTCGAACGCCAGAAATAGGCGAGCACGACCAGAACCACTGACAAAGGCACGAAATGCAGCAGAAAATCGGGATAGTCGACGTCAACGAAGGCCCGCCCCATCAACAGCGCCACGATCGGCATCAGGAACATCAGCGCCATGAAGCACGAAAACAGCGGGTACCAGAGTTGCGAAAACAGGAACTGGAACTGCAGCCGCGGCCGCAGCTTCGGCACATACAAAGGCGAATATTTCAGCAGGATCGCGACGAGGCTGCGAGACCACTGGAACTCCTGAACCACGAGATCGGCAAAGTTCGCCGGCCCGTCGCCATGGGCTATGGCGTTGAGGGCATGCACGCCGCGCCAGCCATGGGCATTCATCATCAGCGTGGTCGAATGATCTTCGGCGAGTTCCGGCCCCAATCCGCCGATCTGCTTCAGGGCCTTTGTCCGCACGGCGTAGTGGGAACCGATGCATAGGGGCGCCCAGCCATTGTTGTAGCCGACCTGAAGGGAGCCATGCAGGCTCGCCTCCGCGTAAAGCCGCCCGCGCGCCGACCAGCTTGCCGCGGCATTCGCGTCGCATATGCTCGGCGCCGAGACATAGCCGACCGACGGGTCGTTGAAGGGATGCAGCACCTCCACGAGATAGGTGGCTTCGGGCACGTGATCGGCGTCGAATTGCGCCACGAAATCGTAGCGGTCATAGCCGTGGTGATCGTAGAAATAGGCAAGGTTTCCTTCCTTGCAGCGCGTGCGGCGCGGCCAGGCGGCGCGATGATATTCGGCGAAACCCTTTCGCGTGGAGATGAAAACCCCGTGGGCCGCACACCAGGAAACCGTTTCCGGCGACGGGTCTTCGTCTGCCAGCCACACATCGAAGTCGCAGCCAGTCTGGTCCAGCATCGCCTGCAACGTCTTGCGTACAACGGCAAACGGCTCGGACGGCGCCTTGGTGACGACCATCGCGATCCGCCCCTGGGGCACCGGCCCCGTGCTCACCGTGGCCACCTTCGCGCCGGAAAAGATCGCGATGAAGTAGACCGGCAGCAGGGTGATCCACCCGACGACGACGGTGATAAGGACGTAGGACGGCCAGTCCAGAACATGGGCCGGATCGAGCCACCACCACCAGAAATACGTGAAGGCCGCGAACCACGCGGTAACCCCCAACATGTTCAGGATCTGCAAGCGCCCGGAAAACAGCGTCGTCAGACGCGGCCTGACAGGCCCCGCACGCGCGAGATCGGCATAGCGCCGAAATCCATCGACTGTGGCTGCCCAGCTCATCGCCGCACCTCCAGCCCGAAACCCGGCGCCGCCGTGCGGATGATGGTTTCGATATCCGAGAAGGCCGGCCGGAAGCCCAGTTGCTGCCGCGCCCGGCTGGTGTCGGCATAGAGCACGGGCGGATCGCCCGGGCGACGCGGCAACATCTGCACGGGAACCTGCCGCCCGGTAACGCGATCGATCGCTTCGAGAACCTCCCGGATCGAGGTTCCATGTCCGGAGCCGAGATTGGCGCGCAGCACCTCGCCGCCGTCTCGCAGATAGTTGACGGCCGCGACATGGGCGTCGGCAAGGTCGGTCACGTGAATGTAGTCGCGAATGCAGGTTCCATCCGGCGTCGCATAGTCGTCACCGAAGATGTCGAGCCTTTCGATCCTGCCGGCCGCCGCCATCAGGGCACGCGGTATGAGATGCGTCTCGGGATCGTGCCGTTCCGTGAGCTGTCCGTCCGGATCGGCGCCTGCGGCGTTGAAGTAGCGCAACGCGACGGAGCGGAAATCATAGGCGCGCGCATAGTCGCCAAGCATCAGCTCGATCATCAGCTTCGTGCGCCCATAGGGGTTGATCGGGAACTGTTCCGTATCCTCGGTGATCGGAAGCCGCTGCGGCACGCCATAGGTGGCGCAGGAACTGGAAAACACGATGCGTGCCAGCCCGGTCGCGCGGCAGGCTTCGAGCAGCGCGATGCTGCCTGCGACGTTGTTGCGGTAGTATTTTCCCGGGTCTTCGACGGATTCCCCGACATAGGCGGAAGCAGCAAAGTGGATCACGCATTCAGGCAGGAACGTCCGGACGGCCGTTGCCAGCCGTTCCGTATCCTCGAGATCTCCTTCAACGAGGGGACCCCAGCGCACGTTGGCCAGATGTCCCGTCGACAGGTTGTCATAGACGACGGGGACGAAACCCTGCTGGGCAAGGCGTTTGCAGGTGTGGCTTCCTATGAAACCGGCACCGCCGGTGACGAGTACGACGCGGGACATCTCATACCGCCTGTCCCGCCGTTGCGCGATCGGCCGCGCTGAGGCGCTCCTCGAAGTAGGCGATAGTGCGCTCAAGCCCGTCGCGCAGGATGACCTTTGGCTCCCAGGCGAGTTCGGTCAGCGCCTGCGAGATATCGGGACGGCGCTGGCGAGGATCGTCGACGGCCGCCGCCTGGTGAACGATGCGCGAGCGCGACCCGGTCAGAGACCGCACCATCTGCGCAAGTTCGAGAACGGTGAACTCCCCGGGATTGCCAAGGTTGATCGGGCCGATGCAGTCATCCGCCGAGACCGAAAGCCGGAGAAAGCCGTCGATCAGGTCGTTGACATAGCAGAAGGACCGGGTCTGCTGCCCGTCGCCATAGATGGTCAGGTCCTTGCCGAGCAGGGCCTGGACAACGAAATTGGAGATCACCCTGCCATCGTCCGGACGCATGCGCGGACCGTAGGTATTGAAGATGCGCGCGACCTTGATCTTCACCCGATGGGATCGGTGGTAGTCGAAGAACAGGGTTTCGGCCGACCGTTTTCCTTCATCGTAGCAGGCACGCGGGCCGATCGGATTGACATTGCCGAAATAGACCTCGCGTTGCGGGCTGAGGAGCGGATCGCCGTAGACTTCCGAGGTCGAGGACTGGATGACCGTGGCGCCGGTGGCGCGCGCATTTTCGAGTGCATGCAGCGCGCCAAGGACGTTCGTCATGAGAGTGCCGACCGGATCGGCCTGATAGTCGGGCGGCGATGCGGGAGAGGCAAAGTTGAAGATGACGTCGGCGTCGATCAGATAGGGTTTACGAACGTCATGATCGATGATGTGGAAATGCGGGTTCTGCACCAAATGAGAGAGATTTTCACGCCGTCCGGTTGAAAAATTGTCGAGACAAATAACCGTATGACCTAGAGAAAGAAGTCTTTCGCAAATGTGAGAACCAAGAAACCCGCCTCCACCTGTTACTAGAATTCTCCTTGGTATTCCTGAAATCTTCTTTAGAAATTCCCGTTGCCCGACGACAGACAACGGCCCCGGAACGACCTTTCGCATACGCACCTCCAATTATTGTACACACCATTTCTCATGGTGATTGGAGACGGGCTGCCAATGTAAATATAATAAGGAGTTTGTTCTTTATTACAAATTCACGCACAACCCGACAGAAATAGAATTCTACAATTCATCCCAAAATCTACTTATCTTCAATTTCAATATTAGTTAATTATCAAATAACCATTAGCGCGTCAACTAAAACAATAAGGATTGATATAATGTAATCTGAAATAGGAATGAGATAATCGGAAACATAATCACGAATAGTTACATTATAATCCAATCAACAAAATCATCTAATACCTTGTTAACCATCTTGAAGT
Organism: Ensifer sp. EB106-03-01-XG145; assembly: GCF_058792075.1. Taxonomy (NCBI): domain Bacteria; kingdom Pseudomonadati; phylum Pseudomonadota; class Alphaproteobacteria; order Hyphomicrobiales; family Rhizobiaceae; genus Ensifer; species Ensifer sp. EB106-03-01-XG145. The sequence goes on from NZ_JBYTEC010000005.1 coordinate 356,753, forward strand.
CACAGCGGGCTATCGGATCGCTCAAGAAACATTGCCATTCTCAGGGGAGTAGACCATACGGGTGCCGGTCGCGTGTTCCGCCCTGGCGACCACGCTTCGCCACAGACCAGATCACGGGAACCCGGCAAACGGGGCCTCATAGACGATATCCAAACACCAACATCTGCGCTCTCGACCACGTCGAGGCACAGAAATGGAGTGTGTGGTCGACGCTGCCGAGCCTAGTTCTTCGAACCTAGTTCTTCCAGCGCGACGAAAGCGTGTCGCCTCCCCGTTCGGCCGCTGCATCGTTGGTGAAGTAACGCGACGCCGCCTCCGTGCGGTTACGGACGTTCATCTTTTTGTAGATGTTGCGGACATGAACCTTGACGGTATTTTCCGACAATCCAAGACGATCCGCGATGATCTTGTTTTGCGTTCCCTTGCAGATCAGATCGAGGATCTGAACTTCGCGGGTCGTCAATCCATCAGGCCCGGCATCGCGCTTGCGTCGGCCTGCGCCTGCGGCCGGACCGGATCCGGACAGCTCTGCCCGCCGGCCATAGAGACTGCTCGCAGCGAAGGGCTCGGGCGAAAGCCGTCGCAGTAAGGCGGCTGGGAAGTGCTCGCCTCCCTTCATCAGTAAATCGATGGCCGCAAGGCAGACGTCCAGGTTCAGGTTCAACGGCAGAACGCCATGGATCAACCGCTCTTCAACGAAGCCGGCAATCGACGGATCGAGCTCGTCGGCATTCTCCACCACCAGACCGATCGAGGTCTTGGGGTGGAACTCGTGGATCGTCCGCAAGATTGCTGGAAAGGACTTGGCCGGCATCCGGTAGAGCATGATCAACGTCACGTCGACGAGACTGCCGTCCAACAGATTGTCCGGATCGGAAAAGCAGACGATGTCGTGCCCCTGAAACCGCGAGCCGACCGCCTGCATCAGGCACTCGGCAAACAGATCGATCTTGGCAAGCATGACAATCTTTTTTTTCTGCGATAAAGCCTTGTTGTTTTCTTCAAAATCACCAACGCTGGAGCTTCCCGGATACATTACGCCCTCCTAGGATTTTTCCATTTGTTTTTATGGGTGCTGCGTTTTTCCCGCTGTGCACCACACTTTCAGAAAATTTATTCGGAACCACTATGCATCACGATATCTTCCCGCCCCGGGAAAATTCGCGATAGCTAATGTAACGTAAAGATCTTCATTACGAAACAACCCAAAAGGATTAGAGGCGCTTCATAAGCGTTCTTAAATCGTTATAAATCGAACCATCTTTGGGTTACACTGCGATCGACCCCCTTATTGGGGGCGTGAAACACGTCATCAAGATGGCAACGATCGCCGTTCCGTCGCACACGATGGGCCATCCATTTCCGCGAGGCGCAACCCTTCCGAGACGAGAAAACGGATTAGCTGCCGAGGTATTCCCGGTATCGCCTACTCATTTCGCGAGGTCGATATACCTAATAATACTTCGTTAGAGCTAGTAAACTTGCGCTTCGGGCGAAGCGGGTCGACCGTTCGCGCGAGGAAGCGGGGCACACAACCGCATGTTTGGTGCCCACAGTCGCGCTGGTGCGCGTGAATCTTGACGTCATAACAACGGCTTGGGACTGCGGATTACGCCACAAACAGCCAATAATTACAAACCACTAACCAGAATTGGTAGCTTCCGCGCGCCCGCGTTTGGAGTCACATTGGCGTTTCGTTCCTGAGTATGAACGAAAACAGCCTGGGTTTCGGAGAATCTTAATCCGCTAATGCCCTTCAACCCAGCGCGTGGCGTAAGCGTAAACCAGAGTAAGCGTAAAGAATACATTGATTGATTGCGGATTTCGTTCCGCTTTGTCATTTAAAAAAAGCATAAAATTCGAAATGTATTTTAATGAAAGCGATATAAATCAAGTTACAATATTGTTTATTCCTCAAAAACGGAGCCAACCCAGAAAAATACCGTAAGATCTAAAGGTATTTGGTGTTGGCTCCCCTTTTAACTTTTACCCCAAAAACGCCGTCTCAGCGTCCTTGAAACGGCCCCGCGCCCGTCAAGCCCTCTTCTCGCTCTCACTCCAGTCGAGTGCCTTCAGCTCTTCCCGAAAGGAAGCCGCTGGACGCTTTCAGCATGATCTGCTCCTCCTGTCGGGTCTCCCTGAACAATGAAGCGGCCGCGAGAGATATGTTCGCGGCCGTCCGATCACATCGCACTCAGCGAGCGCTGCCGCCCGAGCCCTACTTCTTCTCGAGTGCCTGCGTGAGCTGGTCGACGATATCCTGCTGCGACTTCAGGCCGGAGGCCGTCAGATAGAGCTTGGCGGAGTCGAGGTAGAGGACGTGGCCGTCCTTCCAGGCCTTCGTCTGGCGCACCAGTTCGTTGTCGAGCAATGCCGCTGCGGGCTGGGCCTGCTGGCCGATCGCCGCATCGCGGTCGACGACGAAGATCCAATCGGGATTGGTCTCGAGAATGTACTCGTAGGAAACCGCCTGACCGTGGGTCGCCACCTGCAGTTCCGCATCGGCCGGCTTGATGCCGAAGACATCGTGCAACACGCCGAAACGCGATCCCTTGCCATAGGCGCTGATCTTGCCGCCGGTTGTGAGCAGGATCAGCCCGGTGCCCTTCTCTGCCGCAATGCCCCGGAGCTTTTCGATCGAGGCATCGAGCTTTTCGACGCTCGCTTTGATTTCCGCTTCCTTGCCGAAGACCTGGCCGAGAATCTCGGCATTCTTCTTGACGCTGCCGATGAGGTCCTTGTCGTCGGAGGTCAGATCGATCGTCGGTGCGATCTTGGCGACATCGGCATATTTCGCCTGCGATCGACCACCGACGATCACCAGGTCCGCCTCTGCGGCATTGATGGCTTCGTAGTCGGGCTCAAACAGCGTGCCGATCTTCGGATAGCTGTCGGCCTTGTATTTTGCGAGCGAAGGCGGGATTGCCGCGCCGGGAACGCCGGCAACGGGAATGCCGAGCATATCCAGCGTCTCCAGCATGCCGAAGTCATAAACCAGCACCGTCTTCGGGTTTTTCTCCACGTCGGTGACGCCGCTGCTGTGTTCGATCTTCAGCGTCTCGGCCATGGCGGTCGGCGCGCCGGCGATTGCGAACGCCGCCGCAATGACGAGGCTGCGCAGACCATTAGAAATCGAATATATATTCATGACTATTTTCCTCATCTTTTATCGGCCGTCGTAGCGCGATTTTCCGGCGAGGGCAATGCACAGCTTCCGCTTGCCGAAGATGCCGCAGAAAACTTGACGAAGCCGATCATATATAAGACTAAGGCGAACCGTCCGCGGAGTGCCACTGCGCGGTGGCAAGCTTGAGCCTTCCACGAGAGCGTCGAGCGCAAACGGGCAAGGGACATGCAGGCGGTGGTCAAAACGAACAACAGGCAGAGCAGGCCCGAATGATGAAGCCGGCCCTGATTGCCATCCCCGTCATCCTCCTGCTTGCCGCCGTCAGCGTCTTCACGGGCGTCGGCAGCCTTGCCGCAGCCGACGACGGGCGTGGCTGGTTCCTGGTGGTCGAGAGCCGCCTGCCGCGCACGCTTGCGCTGATGCTCGCAGGCGCCGGCCTCGCGGTCTCCGGTACGATCATGCAGATGCTGGCGCGCAACCGTTTCGTTGAGCCGTCGACGGCGGGAACCGCCGAGTCCGCCGCGCTCGGAATGCTGCTTGCCATGCTCATCGCCCCCAACCTGCCGGTCGCCGGCAAGATGGTTTTCGCGGCGCTGACGGCGCTTGCCGGCACAGCCCTGTTCCTGCAGATCCTGCGGCGCATTCCCTTGCGCTCGGCGCTGATGGTGCCGCTCATCGGCCTCATGCTCGGCGGCGTCGTCAACGCCATTACCACCTTCATCGCCTATCGCTACGACCTGATGCAGTCGATGGGGGCCTGGATGTCGGGCGACTTCTCGGTGGTGCTGCGCGGTCGCTACGAGCTGTTGTGGATCGGTTTCGCGCTCACCCTCGTCGCCTATGCGACCGCCGCGCGCTTCACCGTCATCGGCATGGGCGAGGCGATCGCACGCAATGTCGGCCTCAACTACGACAGAGTCGTAGCGCTCGGGCTCGCCATCGTCTCCATGGTCACGGCAACGGTCGTCGCCACTGTCGGCATGATCCCATTCCTCGGTCTCGTGGTTCCAAACATCGTCAGCCTGATCATGGGCGACAATCTCAGGCGCACGCTGCCCGTGGTCGCCGTCTCCGGCGCCGGCCTGGTGCTCGCCTGCGATATCGTCGGGCGGCTCCTGATCGCTCCCTACGAGATCCCCGTGGGAGCCGTCATGGGCGTCATCGGCAGCCTGATCTTTCTCCATCTCCTGCTTTCGAGGCGCTCCCATGCAGGCTGATGCCAAGAGGATCGCCCCGTCCACCATCCTGCTTGCTTCGGCCGCGCTTGCACTCGTGTCGATGGTCGCTTTCATGACCATCGGTGCCAAGGGGAGCTGGTCCTTCCTTCTCTCCTTCCGCGGCACGAAACTGCTCGGCATGGTGCTGGTCGCCTATGCGATCGCCGTCTCGACGGTCCTGTTCCAGACGATCTCCGGCAACCGCATCCTGACGCCATCGATCATCGGCTTCGATGCCATGTATACGTTGCTTCAGACGATCATGGTGTTTTTCCTGGGTGCTGCGGGCGCCGGCAGCGTCGATCCGCGGCTGCAGTTCCTTGTCGAAACGGCGGTGATGGTCGGACTTTCGCTGCTGTTGTTTCGGGCGCTGTTTTCCGGCGCCGGCCGCAGCCTGCATCTTCTGATGCTGGTCGGCGTCATCCTGGGCGGCCTGTTCCGCAGCCTGTCGTCTTTCCTGCAGCGCATCCTCGATCCCAATGAGTTCGTCGTGCTGCAGGACAGGCTGTTTGCAAGCTTCAACAGCATCGATGCCAATCTGCTCGGCATTGCCGCCGTCGCTACCCTGGCCGTGACCTTCGTTCTGTGGCGGCTTTCGCCGACCTTCGACGTGCTCTCGCTTGGCCGAGAAGCGTCGATCGGCCTCGGCGTCGATCATCAGCGCGTCGTCACCCTTCTGCTGGTGCTGATCGCCGTGCTGGTGTCGGTCTCGACTGCGCTCGTCGGGCCGGTGACATTCTTCGGCCTGCTGGTCGCAAGTCTCGCCTGGCAGCTGACGCCGACCGCCAGCCACCGCTACGTGCTGCCGGTCGCCGTTTGCATCGCGATCGCCACGCTCGTCGGCGGCCAGGTCATCCTCGAGCGGCTGTTTTCCTTCAACACGGCGCTCAGCATCGTCATCGAATTCTTCGGTGGCCTTGTCTTCATCTTCCTGCTGGTCCGAGGTTCCGCCCGATGATCGAAATCCAAGAGGTGACGAAATCCTACGGTGGCAATGCGGTGGTCGACCGGGTGTCGCTGACGCTGCCCGCCGGCGGCCTGACCTCGATCATCGGTCCGAACGGTGCCGGCAAGTCGACGCTGCTGTCGATCGTCAGCCGGCTGATGCCGATGGATACGGGCAAGGTGCTGGTCGACGGTCTCGACGTCAGCCGCACGGCTGGCGACGTGCTTGCCCGGCGGCTCTCGATCATGCGCCAGGACAACCACATCACCGCCCGCCTCAGCGTGCGCGACCTCGTCGCCTTTGGCCGTTATCCCTATTCCAAGGGGCGGCTGACGGCAGCCGACGCCGAACATATCGAGCGCTCGATCGCCTATCTCGGGCTTGAACCCTATCAGAACCGCTTTCTCGACGAACTCTCCGGCGGCCAGCGTCAGCGCGCCTTCATTGCCATGGTGCTCTGCCAGGACACCGACTACATGCTGTTCGACGAGCCGCTGAACAATCTCGATATCAAGCATGCGGTCGAGACGATGAAGCTGTTGCGGCGCCTCGCCGACGACTTCGACAAGACCGTGGTCGTCGTTCTGCACGACATCAACTTCGCCTCCGCCTATTCCGACCGCATCGTCGCGATGCAGGCCGGTCGCCTCGCGTTCGAGGGGTCGCCGGAAGACATGATCGTGCCGTCCCGCCTTCAGGCGATCTTCGACGTCGATTGCCGCGTTCATGCTGTCGGCGAAACGCGGCTGGTCAACTACTTCGAATAGGCTGGGAACGCACAGCGCGTTGCACGGAAATTCCGTGCAACGCGCCTTGATCGATAGAGCAAGCACTTGTGCTCGCCACCCTAGCCGGCGACGCCGCCCGCTCCCTCCTTACCGATCCGTGCCGCATCTGTTGCCCTGTCCTCGTCCGTCACCGAAGAGAGCCGCTTCAGCCGACGGCCGAGCTTCGTGTTGATGTCGTCCATCACGGTGAACATCACGGGCACGAAGACGAGGCTCAGCATCGTCGAGGTGATCAGGCCTCCGATCACCGCGATTGCCATCGGTGCCCGGAAGGCGGCATCGGCTCCGACGCCGATCGCGGCGGGAACCATGCCAGCCACCATGGCGATGGTCGTCATGATGATCGGCCGCGCGCGGGTGACGCCCGCCGCCAGCAGGGCCGTCCGCCGATCCGCGCCCTCGTTGCGGCACTCGATCGCATGGTCGACGAGCAGGATAGAGTTCTTGCAGACGATGCCCATCAGCATGAGGATGCCGATCGTCGACGAGAGATCGAGCGAAGCGCCGAAGAGCAGCAAGGCGAGCGCCGCCCCGCCGATCGACAGAGGCAGGGCCACCAGGATGGTGACCGGCTGCAGGAAGTCCTTGAAGAGCAGCACCAGAACCGCCGCGACCATCAGGATGCCGGCAAGCAGTGCAAGCGCGAAGTTGCGGAACATCTCCGACATATATTCCGCTTCGCCGTAGTTGGCCTGCGACACGCCCAGGGGCAGTTCGGTCATGGCCGGCAGCGCCGAGATCGCCTCGAACGCAGTCCCGAGCGTGATGCCGTTGAGGTTGGCCTCGACGGCGATCAGACGCTTGCGATCGAGACGTTCAACGCTGCTTTCCTCCGCACCGAAGGAAATATCGGCGACCGAGGTCAGCGGCACCACCGTGCCGGCATTCGTGCCGACCCTCAGATTGCGCAGCGTGTCGACGTCGCCTCTGGCCGCCTGGTCGAGCATGACCCGGATCGGCACCTGGCGGTTGCCGAGATTGAAGCGCGCCGAATTGCTTTCGCTGTCACCCATCGTAGCGATGCGGGCGACGGTGCCGATCGAGGTCACCGAGACACCGAGCCTTGCCGCCTCGTCGAAGCGCGGCTTGACCAGCAGTTCTGGCGAAAGCAGCGGCTCGGTGGACTGGACGTTGACCAAACCCGGAAGCGCGCGCATCTCCTTTTCAAGACGCCGCACCGAAGCCATCAGCGCTTTCGGGTCGTCGCTCGTCAGATAGATCGAGAGATCCTTGGCTCCCTCGACGGACGAGAACGTTGCCTGGATATCGGGCGTTGCCGCCAGCAGCGGACGGAGCGACAGCTCGAAGGACTTGCGATCGAGCCCTCGCTCCTTGCGTGGCTTAAGCTTGATGCGTAGAGAGACCTCGTTGAGGTTTTCCGCCGTCGCCAGAACGCTTTCCACCTCCGGCCGCGCCTTGATCTGGCCGACCAGATCATCGGAAATGCGGGCGGTTTCTTCGAGCCGCGTGCCGGGGGGCAAGGTGATCTTGAGTTGCGAGACGTTGCTGTCGCTCGTCGGCAGGAAGCCGGTCGGCAGCATGGTCAAGAGCGCGATCGAGCCGATGAAGATCAGCGCGACCAGCAACAAAGCCGTCTTGCGATGATCCAGGGTCCAACCGAGCAAGCGTCGATAGCCGTTGGCGATACGCGATGGCTTGCCGGCATGGCCATGGCCGCCCCTCGGCCGCAGCAGGTAGGCCGCCATCAACGGCGTCAGCAGGCGCGCGACCAACAGCGAGAACAGCACGGCGATCGCGACCGTCAGGCCGAACTGCTTGAAGTACTGCCCGACGGCGCCGCCGATGAAGCTGACCGGCGCAAAGACAGCGACGATCGTCAGGGTCGTGGCGACGATGGCAAGACCGATCGCATCGGCCGCGTCGATCGCCGCGATGAACGGGCGTTTGCCCATGTCGACGTGGCGTTCGATGTTCTCGATCTCGACGATCGCGTCGTCGACGAGAATGCCGATGACGAGCGTCAGCGCCAGCAGGCTGATGCCGTTGAGCGTGAAGCCGAGCAGGTCCATCACCGCGAAGGTCGGCAGGATGGAGAGCGGCATGGCAAGTGCAGAAATCAGCGTCGCTCGCCAGTTGCGCAAGAAGGCGAAGACAACGACGACCGTCAGGATCGCACCTTCGATCAGGGCGGTGACAGCCGCGTCGTAGCTTTCTTGCGTGTATTCGACGAGCGAGATCAGCTCCGTGAATTCGACGCCGGGCATACGTGCGCGGATCTCCTTCAACCGCGCGGCAACGGCGTCGGCAACGACGGTGTCACTCGATCCCTTGCTGCGCGAAACCGAGAAGCTGACGACCGGCTCGCCGTCGACGCGCGCGAAGTTGCGCGGCTCGGACGACGTATCCTCGATCGTCGCTATGTCGGAGAGCTGCACCCAGCGGCCACCTGACAGCGGGATCGACAGGCGCGAGAGCTCCTCGACCGAGCCGGCGCTGCCGACCGTGCGGATCGACTGCTCGCGGCCGCCGATCTCCCCGCGTCCGCTCGGGATATTGGTGTTGATCTCGCGCAGTGCCGTATTCACCTGGTCGGCCGTCACGCCAACCGCCAGCAGACGCTCGGGATCGAGCGATACCCGGACCTCGCGATTGACGCCGCCGAGCCGCTGCACCTTCTGCACGCCGGGCAGCGTCAGCAATTCGCTGTTGATCGTATCGTCCACGAACCAGGAGAGCTCCACGGGCGACATGTCGGGGGCGCGTACGGCGTAATAGACGATGGCGCTGCCATCCACATCGAGGCGCGAGACGATGGGTTCCTGGATCGACTGCGGCAGGTCGGAGCGGATCTGCGCCACGGCCTCGCGCACGTCGTTGGCGGCACGGTCGGGATCGGTGCCGATCTTGAATTCGACCGTGGTCGTCGACACGCCATTGGTGATGGTCGAGCGCATATGGCTGACCCCGACAAGGCCGGCGGCCACGCCTTCGACACGGCGCGTGACCTGCGTTTCCATTTCGGCCGGCTGGGCGCTCGGCTGCGTGATCGTCACCGTCACGACCGGAAACGACACACTCGGATTGGCGTTGACCGGCAGCCGCAGGAACGAGGCGATGCCCATCAATGTGAGGACAACGAAGAGAACGATCGTCGGAACGGGCCTTCGGATCGCCCAGGCAGAAATGTTGCTGGTCATTGCTGCTTGCCCGTCTGCGCCGGCTGGACATCTTTCGCCAGGACCGCTTCGCCTTCACGCAGCGACACCCCGGCCTTGAGAACAATCCGGTCACCGGCTGCAAGCCCGGAGACGATCTCGACCTTGCCACCCTGGCGCATGCCCGGCTGAACCGTCTTGCGCGCCACTTTGCCCGCATCGACGACGAAGACCGAAACCGTGCCGTCGGGAGCCCCGTAAAGCAGCGCGGAATCGTCGACCATGATCGCCTTGCGTTCGGCCACCACGATCTCCGCCCGGCCGAAGGTGCCGGCAAAGGGCGGCTTGCTGGTATTCAGCGTGACCTGCGCGGTTCCGAGCCGGGTTTCGCGGTCGATCTTCGGATTGATCACGCGCACTTTGCCCTCGATCCAGTCACTGCGGCCGGAGAGCTTGACCTTGACGACCTGGCCGACGGCAAGTAGCGGCAGTTCCGTTTCCGGAACTTCGGCCGCAAACTCGATCTCGCCCTCGCGGATCAGCTTGACCAGCGGGTCAGAGCCCGCAAGCGCACCGGCACGGGCGAGCCGCTCGGAGACGATGCCTGCGGCGGGAGCCACGATCACGGCGCGTTCGAGTTTACGGCGTGCCTCGGCCTCGAGTGCTTCCGCCTGTTCGTAGTCGGCCCGTGCGACCTTCACCGCCTGTTCGGCGATCGCAAGCGCAGAGACACGCTCCTCGAGAATGGTTTCGGCCTGAAGGTGGCGCAATTGCCGGGCCCGGGCGAGCTTCCTCTGCTCCTGCGTGACCGTTTCCGCCTCCCGCGCCATCGTGGCACCCGCACGGGCCACCCGGCCCTCCGCCTCGCGCAGAAGGTTTTCCAGCATGTCGGTCTCGAGCCGGGCAATCACCTGCCCGGCCGCAACCCGGTCGCCGATCTCGACTTCGACTTTGGCGATACGCTGATCGGTCAAGGTCGTGCCGACCGCAATCTCCTCGCGAGCGACGAAGATGCCGGCGAAGGACCGGGTCCACTCCTGCGGGCGGCTGTCGGCCACGAGTGTCGACACCGTACGGCTGATAGCCGCGCTATCGACAGGAACGGACGCGGCCGCCTCCCCGGAGGCGTGCGCCACACCACCCGTCATGGCGAGCGCAATGAGCGCAGCAAGCATGACTTTCAACTCAACTGTACGTCTCATTTCATTGGCTTTCCATTGGTGAGGCCAGTCGGATCGCAAACACGGGCGCTCCAAGCTGCCGACCTCGAGATCGGGCAATCTGCATCGAATAATTATTAGATTAGTCAATCTAATAATTTGATCCATCAAACGCGACCATTGTAGGGCAGATTACATACTATCATTGCGGGAAGATGGCGGAGTTCCTGTCGGCTGGCGACCTTGACACCGGCGCACCACCCCACGAAATTAGAGTGCTCGCTCTAATAATGAGATTGCCCTGCAAGGAGAATTGGCGATGCGCAAGGTCGACCCCGAGAAACACGCCGCCAAACGTCGACTGATCCTCGATGCGGCAATCACCTGTTTTGCGCGCAAGGGCTTCCACGGCACGTCGACTGCCGAAATCTGTGCCGAGGCAGGCATGAGCCCGGGCAATCTCTTCCATTATTTTCCGACCAAGCACACCATTATCGCGGCGATCGTGGAGGAGGAACGTCAAGAAACGGCGGAGATCTTCCGCAAATTGGGTGAAGCCGAAGACCTCTTTGCTGCTCTGCTCGGTTTCATGGACACCGTTCTCGAGCTTGCGGGCGACCCGACCTATTCGAGCCTCGCGCTCGAAATCGCCGCTGAAGCGATGCGTGACGAACGGATCGGTACGCTCGCCGCCGCCAATGACGCAGAGCTTCAGGGAGCCCTTGCAGCGCTGCTTCGGGGTGCGGCTAGCCTAAATCAGATCGATCGGACTGTGGATGCGGACGGTGCTGCCCGATGGATTGCCGCAATCATCGACGGCATCTTCAGCCGGGTCGCTATCGACCCCGGCTTCAAGCCGAAGCACGAAGGCACGATGCTGCGGCTTCTCCTGACCCGGTTTCTGCGCCCGCAGGGCTGACGCCTTCGAACGGAATGACCGCAGCGAGCATTCTCTCGCCGCGGTCGTTGATTTCAGGCCCACCAGTTTTCGCCGGAGGTTCCCTCAAGACGGAAGCAATATCAGGAATGCTTCTGGATGATGCCGTAGACGATGTTCCGGTTGGCACCGAACTGGACGCGCGCATCGACGGCAGCTTTGCCCGCGCTCTTGTGGATGATGTTCCACATGTCCGCCTCCGAACGCAGCAGCAGTGCCCAGTTCATGAAGGTCTCCATGTAACCGTCAACGCCGATATCCTGGGCGAAGTTGGCAAACAGGAAGACACCATTCGGCTTCAGCATCTGCAGGCAGCGGTGGGTCAGCTTGATGGCCACCTTGTCGGCAAGATAGTCATAGAGGCCGGCAGCATAGATGAAGTCGAACTTGCCGAGCTTCTGATCGCGGCCAAGCAGGCTGCGGACGGAGCCATCAACGCCTTCGATGCAGGTTCCGGCGAAGTCGCGGCTGATCGAACCGACGCTGAGCGGGTCCTGGTCGAGCGCCACCCAGCGCTTGATCCGACGCTCCTCAAGCGCCACCGAGCGATTGGCCTCGCGCAAGTGGCCGGCTGCAATCGTCAGAATTTCCGCCTGCGAACCGCGGCTGGCCGCGATCTCGTCGACGTGACGGGTCAGGAGGTCGCGACGCTCGCGCACCGCAACCGAGGAGGACGCGTCCTTGGTGTAGTCATAGAGCGCTCGCCCGGTGGGCGATGCCCGCTCGATCTCCTTGGCAACGCTTGCATGACCATAGATGAAGTCAAGCAACTGCGCGTCGCCCGAGTAGCCCCTGGGCTTTTCGGAGGACCATCGGGTGAACGGGTCCTGGAGGAAATATTCCGACACCGGGTGTGCCTGGGCGATCGGTATCAGTTCCTGCCAGACGTTCGGGTGGAACTTGGCCCGAGTTTCATGAAGTGCGGCTGCAAGCCGGTCGATAATCTTCGCCGGGTCCGTTCCCTGCAGGAACTGCTCCTGGGCAATCCTGAGAATCACTGCGAGCTCGGCCCTGCCGACCGTGAGCTGTTCGTCGTGCCGCTCGCCCCTGGGCGAAACGAACTCATCAGCCATCGCCTTGGGAGTAATCAGGCTTTGACCATCGAAAACCGTCTGAAATTGGCGCACGCGAGACCATCCGTTAATGCTTTGTTAACAATGGTCGCGAAGATGCGCGCATTACGGCTCGGTTTGCAAGTTTTTGTATATAATAAGGTAAATTCTCGTGCTTCCTCCCTTTGGGTTACGCCTAATCCTAGGCGTTCCGGCCCTTTAATTTAACAAAACTTAATGGACACCTCCTATCATCCCACCCGCACCACTCGTCCCTGTTGCAGGCGTAAAGTGGGGGGCAAGCATGGAGTGTCCGAAACAACGTCCATTGATGGAAAAGCGACGACAGATTTCCGTTGACCGTGACGCAGCGCGATGGATCAGTGCATGAAGCACACGTTGGCCGACGTAGTTGACATCGACCTACATAAGCAGCCGCACAGGCCGCATTTGGCTGAGCTTCAGACACTCTATCGAATGGAGGGCGAGGCTGGCCGGCGTGCGGCGACGAGGCAGGGCCTCTGGGTCGCGGTTGCCGTCTATCTGTCGTTTTTCGCGATCGACATTCTGCTGGTCCCTGATGTCGCCTTCAATACGATACTCGCGCGCCTCGTCGTCGGCATCGGCGCGCTTTTGACCTTCGAGATCCTGTATCGCATCAAGGCCCGAACCAAGTGGCTCGACGGCACCTGCGCCGCTGCACTGGTCTTCGGCTACATCGGCTGGCTCGTGCCTGCGATGATGACGGCCGACGTCGGCAGCATGTCCTACTACATGATCTTCGGCGCGATCTTCATGATGGGCGCCAATCTCTTCTTCAGTTTCCGCTTCCGCCTCTCGGTCGTCGCCTCCGGGATCGTGTTGACGACGTTCTTCATCGCTCTCTCGTTCTTCTCCGAGCAAGATCCTGCCTATCTGATCGCCTTCGGGACCTTTTACGTCTCCTGCTTCATCTTCACCTCCTATGTAAACTGGAAGCTCAACCGCGAGCGCTACAAGGTGTTCCTCAACGCCTTCGAGGCGAAGATCCAGCAGAACGAGGCCTCGGAACGAGGAATGGCGCTGCTGCGGCTATCCAACACCGATCCCCTGACCGGTCTGGACAACCGCCGCGCCATCGACCAGCAGCTGCGCGACTATTGGAACGATTGGCAGAAGCTCGGAAAAAGCTTTGCCGCTATGCTGATCGACGTTGATTTCTTCAAGAAATACAATGACTGCTACGGCCATCAGGAGGGCGACCGCTGCCTCGTTCTGGTGGCCAATGCGCTCGGCGAGGCGATCAAGGACTATAATGGTTCCATCGGTCGCTATGGCGGCGAGGAGTTCATCGTTCTTGCCCGCCTGGACACTCTGGAGCAGGCAGCCGAGCTGGCCGAGGTGATCTGCCGTACCGTCGAGAACATGCGGCTGGTGCATGAGCAGCGCCGCGATGGCGTCTCCATCGTCACCGTCAGCGTCGGTGCCGCCTTCACGCGCAATCAGACCGGCGCCAAGCTCGAGAAGATCATCCACGAAGCCGACCGTGCGCTCTATGCCGCCAAGGCGAGCGGCCGAAACTGCGCGAAGCTGTTCGACCCGAACGACCCGCAAAGCAGCGACGAAAGCGAGAACATTGCCGCGCTTCTGAAGATCGCGGTCGATCAGAACCTGGTATCGCTCGTCTACCAGCCGATCAGGAACGTGATGACCGGTGAGGTCGAGGCCGTCGAGGCCCTGATGCGGCTGACAATGCTGGACGGCACGTCGGTTCCGCCGAGCCTTTTCATTCCGGTTGCCGAGCGAACCGGCGCAATTCTCGACCTCGGTCGCTGGGCGATCAAGACCGTCTGCCGCGAACTTCTCGTCGACAACCATATCCCGCTCGTCAGCGTCAATGTCTCGCCGATCCAGCTGAAGACCCCGGGTTTTGCAACCTCGGTCGCCGCGATCCTCGGAGAGACCGGCGTGGCCGGCAGCCGTCTTGCCTTCGAGATCACCGAAGGGCTCGAAATGGAGATGCATTCGGGCATCCTGCGCTGCATCAGCGACCTCGAAACGCTGGGCATCAGGATATGGCTGGATGACTTCGGCACGGGCTTTGCCGGCCTCTCCTGGCTGCGCCTGATCGAATTCGATACCGTGAAGATCGATCGGTCGTTCCTGCACGATTGCAATACCCCCAAGGGGCGCGCCATGCTGCAGGACATCATCGGACTGGTGCGAAACCGCGGCCACAAGATCCTGATCGAAGGCGTCGAGACCGACGAGCAACTGGCGCTGATGCGGCGCTTCCGGATTGACCAGGTCCAGGGCTTCCACGTCGGCCGCCCTGCGCCGGCAGAGACTTTCCGCACGCCGCCGGACAAGCCGCGCATCCCGCTGCGAAACGGCGCCCGATCCTAGCCGGGCCCACGCTCGATCCGGAAGCGCATAGTGCGCGCTTCGGAGCCGGCTTCAGCCAAAACACAACCTTAACATAGCCCGCGAATACATGTTGCGCTTCGACCGGGTGGAGACGTAGTATACCGGAGCTTACAGTGCCGCCGGATACAATCTCACATTGTGACCATGGGAGCGTGCATGACCATGGAAAGTCGGCAGGACAGCCGGGTCAAGTCGGCAGTTGCCCCACCCACCGACGCGGAAATTCTGGCACAACTCGATCGAATTCGCCGCAGCGCCGAGTTCGATGCGCCGGAGCGTGATCGCAAATTCCTGACCTATGTCATCGAGGAAACGATTGCGGGCCGAGGAGATCGCATAAAGGCCTATTCGATTGCAACCGAGGTCTTCGGCCGGGATTCCTCTTTCGACCCGCAGACGGATCCGGCGGTGCGGATCGAAGCGGGCCGCATTCGCCGGGCGCTCGAACGCTACTACCTCGTTGCCGGACGGACCGATCCGATCGTCATCAGCATCCCCAAGGGCGCTTACGTGCCAACTTTCGAACGGCGCATCGATGCGTGGCTCCCGTCGCACACGGAAGCCAAGGAAAGTGCCGCACAAAAACCAGCCACGCTACACACCCGGCGAGGAGCCTTTCTCACGGCGGCAGCCATGGTCTGCGTCGGTGGTGGCCTGACAGCCGGGGCGCTCCTCCTTCACGAGGATGACAAATCGAACGTTCGCCTGCAGCCGACGATCCCGAAGCTCGTCGTCACACCATTTGAAGACCTGTCAGGAACCTCCCAATCGGCGATGATGGCCCGCGGGCTCACTGACGAGGTCGTCGGCAACATCGCCAAGTTCAAGGAGATCACCGTCACCACCCGTGAAGGGCCCGATGCCTCGCCGCAGGGTGGTCCGGTCTTTGCCCTGGAGGGTCGGGTCCGGTTCGACGGCGAAAGACTGCGGCTCGTGGCGAGACTCATTCAGCGCTCCGATGGATCGGTGGTATGGACGAATACCTACGACGAGCGTCTGGAAACCGGCAAGACTATCGACCTGCAGGTGAAGGCGGCCGCCGCTGTGGCTGGCGCCGTGGCACAGCCCTATGGTGCCATTTTCCAGGCAAACGCCACGGCGTTCAAACAGTCGGTTCCCGATGACTGGCAAGCTTATGCCTGCACCTTGAGCTATTACGGCCATCGCGGCGACGTCGGTGCGCAAGGCCAAGCCGGGGTGCAGGAATGTCTGCAACAGGCGACGCGACAGGTGCCAACCTACGCGACGGCCTGGGCCTTGCTGTCGATGTCCTATATCGACGCCTTCCAGGATCGTCTCGATCGCTCCTCCTCGGTAACGCTGGAGCGGGCAACCGAAGCTGCAGCCCGTGCTGTGGAACTGGATCCCCAGGACGTGCGCGCCCTTGAGGCGCGAATGCTTGCCCTGTTCTTCCGCGGCGATGTCGATGCTGCCCTGGCCGTCGGCGCGCGCGCACTTGCGATCAATCCCAACGACGCCGAGCTCGCCGGTGAATACGGGTTCCGGCTGGCGCTTTCAGGCCAATGGGATTCCGGCTGCAAGCTGCTGTCGGAAAGCGTCGCCCGCAACTTTGGTCCCGCCCGCTATTTCGAGGCAGCGCTCTCGATCTGCTCCTACATCGCGGGCGACTATGTCACCGCCGAACGATGGGCGCGCATGGCCGATCTTCGCACCCATCCGTTCTCCCGCGTCATGCTTCTGGCCACCCTGGGCAAGCTTGGCAAAGGCGCACAGGCGCAGGAAGAAAGGAAGTGGATCGAAACCAACCTGCCAGGCCTGCTTGAAGGGATCCCACAGGAGGTCGCTCTGAGGCTGCGCCGTCCGCAGGATCGGCAACAGCTTCTTGATGGCTTGCGCAAGGCGGGCGTACCGATTCCCGAAACCGAATTCGAACAGGCACGCACAGACAGTTCGATCCACTGACCAAGGCGCGGCTCAAACCGGCCGCGGCGATTGCGATGCGTCGGATTGCGGTTTTTCGCGTACGGTGCCCCCCTGCATCCAGACCATCAGCAGATCGTGGACCACACTGAGGACGATGGGGCCCAGGAAGAGGCCGATCAGCCCGTAGGAAAGCGTGCCGCCGAGCACCCCGAGCAGGATGACCAGCGTCGGCGTCGAAAGTCCGCGAGCCACCAGGATCGGCTTCATCACATTGTCGATGACGAAAAGCGGGACCAACAGAATGGTCATAAGCAGCGCTGGACCGAAATCCATCGTCACCCAGGCCCAGATGATCACCGGAAGCAGGACCAGCGCGGGCCCGATCTGGATGATGCAGAGAACAAGCACGACGAATGCGATCGCACCCGGCGCCGGAACATGGAACAGGCCGAGCACCAGGGCACAGAGAAAAGCCTGCAGCAACGCGACGCCGATAACGCCGCGTGCCACGTTGCGGATCGTTGCTGCCGCCAGACGCAGGAAGCCGATGCCCCTGTCACCACCGATCCTGCCGGAGAAGCGTTGCGCCATCTCCGCCAGCCGTTCGCCGGAGCCGAAAAGAAAGCCGGCCACCAAGACGGACACCACGAAGCTCAGCACCTCGGCACCGATGCTCGCAATTTTGCCGAGCGCCTTGCTGCCCGCCTGCACCAGCGAAGGTTCGAGTTTGCTCAGGAGAGCTTCGAAATTATCCGATGCCATGCTCCACGCGGCATGAACCCGTTCACCGACGATCGGCCACTCGCGAACGTATTCCGGCGGTACCGGCACTCTGAGAGAACCGTCGGCAAGTTTTGCGAGCAGCGCCTGGAGCCCTTCGGCAAAGCTGACCGCAATCGCGGTCAACGGGGCGACGATGACGGCCAGACAGGTCAGCGTGATGAGAAAGGAAGCCAATCGCCGTGAGCCGAGAAGGCGGCCAAGTCGGGCATAGGCCGGGTAGAGCGCCACGGCAAGGATGGCCGCCCAGATGAGAATGATGGCGAATGGCGCAATCAGCGTCAGGGACCAATAGGCAAAAAGCCCGACGATGCCGATCCTGGCGATATCGGTGATCTTCGCCTCGAAGGACGGGGGACCGGTTGGCCCATCGCGAACCGCGCCCGTTCGGGAAGGATCATCAACCATTCTCGCCCCTCACCCCTTGATGTGGCAAATCAATGCACCGCTGAGCTTCTCGACGGCCCCGCCTATCGCCAAATCCATATGCCTGGGACCCGCCCTCCCGCGACCCGCAGCAGCCAGCATACCTCCCCCCGTGCAACAGTCATGCGGATCGTACCCCGGCGATGGCCGATAGGCAGTAACATACAGTAGCATACGTCATTCGGCCTTCCCCATCGGCTACCCTCCTCTAGAGATACCTGTGACAGACGGCAGTAGAAATATAAGCTGCGACCGCATCAAGCACTGGTTGCAGCAGAAGCGTCGACAGGGGGGCTGTCACGCGCGCTTGTCCAAGCGCCCGCGCGCCTCAGCCAACAAAGGGAGGCTGGATAGATGATCCGGAAAACGATCATCGCGCTCGGCAGCGCAGTGACGATACTGGTTTCAACGCCCATCACGGCCGTCATGGCCCAGCAGACGGCGAGTGCGCCAGCCGCTGAGCAGCAGACGGCGCCGGAACCCCTCAGCGACGACGAGCTCGAAGTTCTGGTCGCACGCATCGCGCTCTATCCGGACGAATTGGTGGCGCTTATTTCCGCTGCCGCGCTCTATCCGCTGCAGATCGTCGAGGCGGAACGGTTCCTGGAGGCTCGCCAGAAGAAGCCGGACATGAAACCAAAGGACGATTGGGACGGTAGCGTCATTTCGCTGCTCAACTACCCCCAGATCGTTAAGATGATGAGCGAAGACCTCGAGTGGACGCAGTCTTTCGGCGACGCGATCGCCAATCAGCAGAAAGACGTGCTGATCGCGATACAGCAATTGCGTGACGAGGCGGTCGCCAAGAACATCATCAAGAGCGACGATAAGGTGAAGGTGGTCCAGGAAGGCGACAACGTCATCATCCAGGCAGCCAACCCTGAAACGATCTACGTGCCGCAGTATCCGCCGGAGATGCTGTACGAGCCGAATTATGCACCGGCGCCGATCGGCTACTATGAAGAACCCTATCCGGCCTATTGGTATCCGGGTGCGGCCTTCTTCGCCGGCGCGGTGACTGGGGCGGCCTTCGCGGCGATCGTCGACTGGGACGACTGGGGCGTCTGGGGCGGCCGCTGGAACGGCGGCGACATGGACATCGACTGCAACAACTGCTTCAACAACATCAACGGCAAGGTGAAGTGGAACGACATCGACTGGAAGAATGTCGATCGCAGCAAGATCAACTTCGACCGCGACCAGCTTCAGCATTTCGACCGAAACAGCATCAAGAACAACATCAAGGCGAACGGCAACAACAACCTGCGCAACCGCGCCGCCGAGATCAACCGCGATCGGCCGAACGCGCGGCCCGGCGGTGGTGGCGGCGGTCAGATCCGGGACGTGCGCAAGAGCACGCTCGATGGGCTGAAGGCCCAGCAGAGGCCGGCAGCGCGGCCCGGTGGTGGCGGGCAGGGGGTTGCGAAAGCGCGGCCCGGCGACGGCAAGCCGAGCCTCAACCGCCCTGGCGGCAACAAGCCTTCGCAAGTGAACCGTCAGGGCGGCAAGAAGAAGATGGCCGCCAAGGCGCAGAACCGACCGAACAGGCCGTCGGGCCTCGGCAACGTCAATCCCGGGCGGCGTGAAATCAACTCGTCACGCCGCGGCGGTCAGAGCATGGGCGGTGGCCACCGCGGCGGCGGGCGGCCACAGATGAGCCGCGGCGGCGGCAGGCCGCCAATGCACCGCGGCGGCGGTGGTCGCGGCGGCGGCGGCGGACGCAGGCGTTGAACGGATCATAGGAGAACGACCATGGCAAAGCTCTTTCATCCGTTTCTCCTCGGAACGGCGATCGCCCTCACGCTGGCCGCCGTGCCACTCAACGCGTCTTTCTCGCAGACACAGACGCCGGCGGAACAGGCGCCAACGGATCAAATGGCCGCGGGCCTCGATGCCTATGCGGCCGACGAGGATCCGCCGATCTTCGATGATCCCGCCAAGGCGGTCGACGACTTCAAGGCGAAGCTCGCCGCCAACGATTTCGACGGTCTGGCAAAGCTTCTGGGGCTCAATGCGGAGAAGCTGAAGGCCGGTGAAGGGGCGATGGATACCTTCGCGCTCATTCGTGAAGGTGCCGCCCGCAATGTCGTCGTGCGCGACCTCGAAGGGCGCAAGATCATCCAGCTCGGCGATCGGCTCTGGCCCCTGCCCTTCCCGATCACCAAGGGCGATGACGGCAAATGGGCTTTCGACACCTATGTCGGGCTTGAGGAGATCGTCAATCGCCGCGTCGGCGAGAACGAGCTCGAGGCAATCGATACGGTACAGGCCTATGTCGATGCGCAGAAGGAATACGCCTCGCAGGATCGCGACGCCGATGGCGTGCTCGAATATGCCCAGAAGCTGATCAGTACACCTGGCCAGACGGACGGGCTCTACTGGCCGGCCGATCAGGGCGATGGCGAAAGCCCGGTCGGCGACGCGATCAGCGAGGCAGCCTTGGAAAAGGCCAAGGCCGGCCAAGGCTACTTCGGCTACCGCTTCCGCATCGTGACCTCGCAAGGCGATAACATTGCCGGCGGGCGATATGACTATGTCATCAACGGCAACATGATCGGCGGTTTCGCCTTGATCGCCTGGCCAGTCAGTTATGCCGAGACCGGCGTCAAGACCTTCGTCGTCAACCAGCAGGGCATCGTCTACGAGCGGGACCTCGGGCCGAGCACCGAGCAGATCGTGCCCTTCATCGATCGTTTCGATCCCGATGACAAATGGGACGTGGTGCCCGATTGAGCGCCGATCTCAGTTGACGATCTCCTGTCGGGCCGGATTTCCCCTCCGGCCTGAATGGGCGAACGGATCGACGACATCGTTGCCGAGGTTCTCTGACGGTTTCGGCCACCTACGCGTCAGCTTGTGCAAATCTCAGCGGCATGTGCAGCGAAACGCGATAGCGCGTCGGCCCGACATGACCGGCGGTCAATGATGCACCCTCCGGAAAATGCGTCCTGACCCGATGAGCGACATTGGCAAGGCCAATACCGAGGCCCTCGCCCGCCTTGCCGGAAGCGGACGCGGCAACGCCGTTTTCGACGGACAGATTAAGCGTCCCTCCGACCCGGGCCGCCCGGATGTGAATTTCGACCTCGCCGATTGAGCGGCCGACGCCGTGCTTCACCGCATTCTCGACCAGCGGCTGCAGGATCAGACTTGGAACCATGGCACCCTCGAGTTCGGGAGGGATGTCGATACGGACGACCATTCGATCCGAAAACCGCTCCTTCTCGATATCGAGATACTCTTTCTGCAGAGCCATTTCGTCCGCAAGCCGCAATTCGCGCATCGGATCGAGCTGCAGCGTCGACCGCAGAAACCCCGAGAGCGACATGATCATCCGCTCGGCCCGCTGCGATGCCCCCTCCTCCACCAGGCCGGTGATGGAGTTGAGCGTATTGAAGAGGAAATGCGGGTTTATCTGATATTGCAACGCACGCATCTGCGCCGCCAGCGCCTCTTCGCGCGAGGCAATCAGTTTCAGATCCCGATCGCGGACCTCCATGTGATTGAGCAACGCCACGAAGAGAAACGACCAGCCAAAGAAGATCGACATGCGGTAACAGACCGCGTAGCCGTAATCCATGATGTTGAACGGCACGACGACGGGCGACATGATCAGCGTGTAGAGGTAGTAGTCCAGCAGCGACATACCGAGGGAGCTGACCAGGGAAAGCAGCAGGCACACGAAAATTTGCGTGGCATAGCGCTGCCTTCTCATGCGGCTGAGCAGATGCGCAAACAGAATGGCGAGAACGACAAAGACCGCTTCAAGGACAAGCTTGCCAAGGAACGGCTTGCGGGGATTGTCACCGATTGTGAGCCAGATCGGACTGCTGATCAGCAACTCGGCGGCTGCATAGATCAAAGCCAGGCGCAGGGTCGTTGCAGGAAATCGACGGCCATCCAGGAAGCTGTCGGTCGGAATGGTGATGTGTTTCATGCAAACTCTATCACGCTGGTTTCAGGTGGCTTTGTTCGAGCGACGTGACCGCCTGGCTGCGCCCGGTTTGGGCTATTTGAAAGGGCAAAAAAAGAAATTTAGCAACTAAAAGATTTACTCACCGTTCTCAACCGCGCCAAGATTGCGTCTGGAGGCGAGACCGATGGGTCGTTGGGGGCTGAAGTACTGCCGACGATCCGGCCCTGTCGAACGAGATCCTCGAGGCGACGCGCGGCTGGCTTTCGGCGGGGGATGGCGAAGGGGCCACGGCCGCCGACGTCGCCTGATATTCGCTGTGTTTCGTGCCCTCGCCCGTTCTCTCCGGGTAGCGCTAGAACGCCAAAAGCCCGCGGGATTTCTCCGCGCGGGCTTTTTGGATGTTTGGTTGCGGGGGCAGGATTTGAACCTGCGGCCTTCAGGTTATGAGCCTGACGAGCTACCGGGCTGCTCCACCCCG
>NZ_JBYTEC010000006.1:0-368778 GCF_058792075.1 Ensifer sp. EB106-03-01-XG145
ACGGGTTTGCAAGAAATGGGAGAAAGAACGCTATGTATTGATGATCGATCTTGACGTCAAAATCCTCATGTGAGCTGGGACGAAGGCACGGATACGCCCTCCGAGGTCCGCTTCGAACTCAGCCCGCGCGGCGACAAGGTGCTGCTGATCGTCACCCATACCCGGATCGCCAACCGCGGCATCATGACGAGCTTCTCCGCCGGCTGGCACGTGCATCTCGACCTGTTGCGCGACCTTTTGGAAGGAGAGCAGCCTGCAGCCTTCTGGAGCAAGTTTGCTGAGCTTGAACAGCAGTACGACGCGCGCATCCCCAAGCGCTGACCGCCCGAGGTGACGAGACCTCAGAAGGGTGCACCGGCAAGGATTGACCGCCTTGCCGGTGCTTTTTGTCACGTGCGGGCGAAACCGAGGATGAAGAGCGCCAGCGAACCGATCGAGGCGAAGGTGCGCACGTGGTTCCACCAGACCCAATCGGTGAGATAGCGCCAAAGCCACAGATCGGTCGCGGCCTGCCCGGGTGCAGCGGCCCCAAGCGCGTCGTTCATCGGCACGTTGAAGACGATCGTCACCAGAAGCACGCCGACGACATAGACCAGGCCGCCCGCGGCCAGCAGCCATCGGCCCTCGCCGCCCGAAATGAACGCGACGACAATCAGCGCCAGGCCAAGCAGCGCCGTGCCCATGAAGGCGCTGAGGAAGATCGGGTTCTGGATGACGACGTTGATGGCGTTCATCGCGGCGATCCCCTGCTCCGGCGGCAGCCGCGACAAGGCTTGCATGATGCAGACCGAGAAGATGAAGAACAGCCCGGCCATCAGGCCGGAACCGATCGCGGCGGCAAACGCCAGAGCGGGGATCATCGGGATCATGCGGCAATACTCCAAACACCAGTTGCTGCGGTTTCCCGGGCGTAGGTTGCAAAGTCGCGCGGCCGCCGCCCAAGCACGCGCTCGACGTCGGACGTCACACTCGAATTGCGCCCGTCGAGCACCGAGGTGAAGAGATAGCGGATGAGTTCGACATAGTCATCAGGCACGCCGTCAGCCTGCAATTGCGCGGCGAAGTCGGCAACCGGAATGGCCTGATAGGAGATCGGACGTTTGGCCGCGGCAGCGATCTCGGCCACGGCTTCGGCAAAGGTCATCAGCCTTGGACCGGTCAGAGAATAGACCTTGCCGACATGATCATCGTCGAGAAGCGCTTCAACCGCGACGTCGGCAATGTCGTCGCAGCTGACGAAAGGCTCGGTGACTGTATCCACGGGCAGGAAGACCGAACCGCTTGAGACCCCCTCGGCGAGGAAGCCTTCGTTGAAGTTCTCAAAGAACCAGCTCCCCCGAATGATCGTCCAGTCGGCGCCGGAGGCCTGCAGCGCGCGCTCGGCCGCTTCGGCCTCGTCCTCGCCGCGCCCCGACAAGAGCACCAGCCGCTTGATGCCCGCGCCGACGGCAAGGTTTGAGAACTTGCGGATGGTCTCGACAGAGCCCGGCACCGCCAGATCGGGCTGGTAGCAGACATAGATACGATCCACGTTCTCAAGCGCCGGCGCCCAGGTCGCCTCATCCGTCCAATCGAAGGACGGCGATGCCGAACGGGCACCGATGCGCACCGCAACACCCCGCTCTTGAAGGCGCTCGGCCACCCGCCGCCCCGTCTTGCCGGTACCGCCCAAAACCAGTGTGACTTTCTGAGACATCGCTTCCTCCTAAGGTTCATCAACAAACATGAGCATCTCTCACATTTGCAAATGTGATAAATCCTCGTATTTTAAGAGTCAAGCCAAAATGTGAGCATCACTCATGATTACAGAAACAAGCCCATCCGCGGTCCCCGCCGAAGACGAGACTGCGCTGCGCCGAACGCCCAGCCAGAAACGCAGCCGCGAGCGCGTCGAACAAATCCTTGCCTGCGCGACGGCGCTCATTCAGGAAAAGGGCAGCGACGCCATGCGGATGAGCGAAGTCGCTGAAAAGGCTGGAATTTCGATCGGCTCGCTCTACCAGTACTTCCCTGACAAGGCGGCGATCGTGCGCACGCTGGCCGAGCGCTACAATGCCGTGTGCAACGAGTGCATCGCTGCCGAACTTGCCAAGGTCACATCACTCGCGGAACTACGCGACGCCTTCTGTGTGCTGTTCGACATCTACTACGACATGTTCCTGGCCGAGCCCGTCATGCGCGACATCTGGTCGGCGATGCAGGCCGACAAGGCGCTGCGTGAGATCGATCTTCTGCAAAGCCGCGCCGGCGGAAAACTGCTTGCCGATGTCTGGGCCCGGCTCGTGCCCGATACGCCGCGCGAAACCATCGACAGTGCCGCTTTCCTGATCATGCATCTCGGCGATTGCACCATGCGGCTTGCGGTCTCGGTCGATCGCGCCGAGGGCGACCGCATCGTCGAGGCCTATAAACGCATGATCATCCGCGATTTTGTCGCGGATGGACCGGGCGGCGGCGCAAGTCCAATTGACATATTAGGGGTGCGATCCTAATCATCAGAGATCGATTGGTTCCCGGGACACGAACGTGTTTCGGGAGTAAACGGGAACGTGACGGATGGACCCATACTGGGCATTCACATCACGGCCGACCCCGCGACTGTAGAGCGACGTCGATCTGCCATTCCGGAGCGATCCGGAAGAAGCCACTGGAAGAGACCACGAGAGGGTGGTCGATCTGGGAAGGCGAGGCAGATCAAGGGCAATCCGCCCAGCGCCGTGAGCCAGGAAACCTGCCACTCGATACGGGCATAGGGCCCACACCGGGAATTTCCCGATGCCATCACGGAGGTTGTCATGGCTACGTCTACTGTTTCGAGCATTCCGCTCTCCCTCAGCGATCGTCTGACCGCTGGCGTCATCGCGCTCTTCATCGGCGCATTCCTCGTCTTCGGCGCCGGCCTTGCCAACTCGGCAGTGCTGCACGACACCGCGCACGACACCCGCCACTCCTACGGCTTCCCCTGCCACTAAGACGATGTTCCGGAACGTAACTCACGTTCCGCATCGAAGTGTCTGCGGACATGAACGCATCCGGCCTGTGCCGGATGTCGGTGTTTGTGCATGCCGGTTCGTCCGGCGCGCAACGGCCGTCCGCATGACAGAACGGGAAGGCTTGCAAACCACGCCGCAGCGCGTGGCTTTTGCCGTTATCGAGGGAATTCAAGATGATTGTCAGAACGCTTCTGGCCGCGATCGTGGCTGGACTGATTGCCGGTGTCTTCATGACCGGCGCCCAGGAATTTCGGGTAACCCCGCTGATCCTGCATGCGGAGGAATTCGAAGGCGAGGCTCCGGCCGCAACCGAACAGCCCGCTGCACAGCCTGGAACGACGCAACCCGCCGCCGAGGGCCATGACCAGCATTCGTCGCTGAAGGCGGTCTCACCGCTTTCCGCCATGCTCGATGCCCTGTCGCCGATCACGCCAGCCTATGCGCATGAGGGCGAACACGAGGAAGGCGGCATCATGTTCGGTATGAGCCGGTTCTCCGGCACACTCATTGCCAACCTCGTCACCGGCTCCGGCTTCGGCCTGCTCCTGGCCGGCGTCAGCCTGGTGATCGGTTACCCGATCACGCTCCGGAACGGCGCGCTCTGGGGCGCCTGCGGCTGGCTCGCCGTGCACATGCTGCCGGCAATCGGCCTGCCGCCGGAACTGCCGGGTTTCCCGGCCGCCGAACTCGGCGACCGCCAGACCTGGTGGCTGGCAACCGTCGCCCTCTCCGCAGTCGGTCTCTATCTCGTCGTCCTGCGCGAGGAGATCGTCTCCAAGGTCGCAGGCCTGGTGCTGATCGCAGCACCCCATGTCTACGGCGCGCCGCAGCCGGTCGATATTACGAGCAACGTTCCGGCCGTACTCGGCGCCGAGTTTGCGGTTGCCGCACTCGCCACCACGCTCGCCTTCTGGATCGTGCTTGGCGTCGTCTCCGGCTTCATCAACGAGCGTTTCGCGAGAGCAAACTGATCCGGCCGATCACGCCCCCCCATGGGCACCTGAACAAACGACGGCGGGGTTCAGGCCCCGCCGTTTTGCATGAGATGCGCGGCCAGCCGCGCGCGGCGATCGTCCGGCTCCAGCAGGACGCAGGTATCGCAGAAGCTGCCACCCTCCGTTTGGAAGTAGAGGCAACAGCCGCAACGGATCCGATATTGGCGCGACAGTTGCGCGCCGCTTGCCGGATCGACCGCGGAGATCTCCTCGTAGCAGAGCTCTTCCGAGAACAACCGCGAGCCCCGCCGCTTGACGATCGCAAGCGCCTCGGCCATGCCGCGCGCCTCGTCACCGATCGCGCGACCGATCTCCAGGAACGCTCCGGCAAGGGAATCCGCTGCCAGCCGCCACTGCGCCCCGGAAGAAAGCCCGGTGCGCTTTTTCAGGACCGCGATGACCGGCGCCAGATGGGCCGTGAAGCCGCGCTCGAAAGCGCTGATGCCTTCGGCATGCTGCGGCCCTTCCGCCACACCGAGGCGGAAATGATAACGCTTGCCGGCAACTTCCCGATCTTGGTGAAGGCGGGTCCACTCTTCGAAGCGAAGCCCGGCGATCTGCGCCTGAAGACCCGCGCCAAGATAGAGCGCGCCGAGAACCACACTCAGCTGGCGGCTGTAGAAGGCGATCAGATGTGCCGCCCGAATCCGGTCCGTCATGCCGATTGCGAAAAAGTCCTGATAGGCAAGGCTCTGCTCGATCCCGGTCCCACCAGCGGCCCAGAAGGCGGCCGGTGCGCTGAAGGCACTGTCCGCCGGCCCGAGCGAGACACCGGCGTCGGGGAACTGCGCGTGCAACCGCTCGACCACTGCCAGCGCCTGCGGCGGATATCCCTCGACCGTCCGCGCCATCCGCTGGTGATTTCTCGAATTCATGCCGTCTCCGTCGCCAGCCAGCCGCCCTCATATCCCGCGCGCTCAAGACCGCGCCGGATCGCCGGCAGGCTGCGTGTCAGCTCCCAGACGAAGCCGCTCCGCCAATTCTCGATCATCATCACGACGAGCCCCTGGTCAAGGCCGACGACACGCTCGTCGATCCAACCCGCAGGCCCCTCGCCAGCAAGGCTCGGATTGAACCCGCCCGGAAAGCGCCCTTCCTTCAGAAGCCCGGGATAGCCGGCCGCGACATGGCCGAGGGCCGATAGGGACGCATCCGGATCGAAAGGCAGACAGGCCGCTGCAGCCCAGGGCACGAGCGTGCCGTCATCCGGACCGAAGGGTGCGCCGCGGTTGACGTAGCCCAAAAGCCGCTGCCAGCGTCCGTCCTTGAGGCGCAGCCGGCCGCGTGGCGCATGGCAGGCACTGATCCCCCAGAGGCGTTCGCCATAGCCGGCGAAGCCACCGGGATTTCGCCACGCATGGTCGCGCTGCAGCGCGATGGCGCGCCGGCTGTTCTCGAAGTAATCCGTCCCCCTCTCGCGCATCGGCCGATCGCCGAGACCGCGAAGGTCAAGCCACGCCTGCGGGAACAGGTGGATGAACAGCGGCGCCGCATGGAGGTGAGGCCCGCCATCAACCGCGATCCAGTCGTAGCCCTCCGTAAAGGCGGTGTAGTGCTCCGGTTCGATCGCATGATCGGGCGCCCCGAGCGCCAGCACATAGAGCAGCAGCGCCTCGCTGTACCCGCGCCAGCGATGCTTCAGGAACCGGCCGGGCGGGCGCCAGCCCATCGTCAGTGTGTCACTCCGGTTCAACGCCCAGCGCCAGTCGACCCGCGCATAGAGCCTTTCAGCCAGCGTGCGGATCTCGCCTTCGTGTGTGTCCTCGCCGGAGAAATAGGCGGAAGCGGTCAGGCATCCGGCGATCAGCAGCGCCGTATCGACGGTCGAGAGCTCGCTGCGCCAGGTGCGCTCGCCGGTCCGCATATCGAGAAAGTGATAGTAGAAGCCGCGATAGCCGCTCGCCCGCTGGTCGCGCGACTGCGGGCTCTCGGCCAGGAAGCGCAGCGTGGTCAACACCCGCCCGATCGCCTCGCGGCGCGAAATCCACCCGCGCTCGACGCCGATGGGATAACAGGAAAGGCCGAAACCGGTCGCCGCAATACTCGACGGCGCGCCCGGCAGCGACGTGTCCGCGATCAATCCGGTGGCCGGATCGGCGTGATCGAGGAAGTATCCGAACGCCGCCTTCTGCAGGCCATCGGTTTGAAATAGCTCGGCATTTTCCGTCTGTTTCAGCATTCCGCCCTTCCGGACCCTGGCCCCAGTCACAAGTACTTCTGGGCTAACGCCGGCAAATCACTCTTTGTTGAAGGCCAGCTACACCCAAATAGTCGCCGAAATCCAATCCTGTGTTACATTCTTCTAATCTGACCGCGCGCAATGACTGGTTGAAGCGATGTTGAGCGTGTTGGCGTTGATCCTCTCATTGAGTGGTGGCCCGAGCCCATCGACCGCCGCGTCGACGGATGTCGATGTCGAACTGATCCTGGCCGTCGACATGTCCGGCTCGATGGATCTGGACGAGGCGCGCATCCAGCGCGCCGGTTACGTGGAGGCGCTCCGGCACCGCGATTTCCTCGATGCGGTCGCAAGCGGGCAACTGGGCAAGATCGCCATCGGCTATTTCGAATGGGCCGGAACGGTTAACGAATCCTCCGTCGTCGCCTGGCAAGTGATCTCCACCGCCGCCGACGCCGATGCCTTTGCCAAGCTGATCGAGGCGCGACCGGTCGGCACCCGCCGCGGCACGTCGATCTCGAACGCGATCACCTACGGTACGGTGCTGATCGATTCGAACGCCTTCAACGGCATACGCCGGGTCATCGACGTTTCCGGCGACGGCCCGAACAATATCGGCCCGCCGGTCATTCCCGCCCGCGAGACGGCAGTCGCCCGCGGCATCACCATCAACGGGCTTGCGATCCTCATCCGCCCCTCGGTCTCGACCGGCCCGCTCGACCAGTATTACGCCGAATGCGTCATCGGCGGTCCCGGGTCCTTCGTGCTGCCGGTGCACGAGCCGGAGGATTTTTCGATCGCAATTCGCCAGAAGCTGGTGCTCGAGGTCAGCGGCCTGCCGCCGCCGCCCACCGTCCGCCTGGCCGATGCCCTTCCGGCATCCGACTGCCTGATCGGCGAGAAGCTCAGGCCCGGCTTCCTCGACCGCGTCTATCCCGAACTCGACAAATAGCCCCTCGCCGCCCCTACAGCGCCGCGCGTCTTATCAGACGCGCAATGGTCGCTGTAGCACTTTGAAGCGCTGCATGTTTCGTCCTTAAATCGGGTACGATTTAAGGAAACATGCAGTTGTCGGCGCGCAACCCATGCGCGTCAGATTGTCGTTTCCCTTCGCTTCGCCCGGCGATAAGATGAGCCGTTATTTCGCGGATCGATTCATGTCCTTGACCACCACGCCTCCACTGGCCGACATGGCCACAGACACCGCCGCCGACACTGGCAGTCAGCATATCCGCGACACGTTGCGCGATGCGATCGTCGAGCGGCGGCTCGCCCCCGGCACCAAGCTTTCCGAAAGCGATGTCGGCGAACTCTTCAATGTCAGCCGCACGCTGGTGCGCGCCGCCCTGCAGGCGCTCTCCTATGAAGGGCTCGTCAGCGTCGAGAAGAACCGCGGCGCCTTTGTCGCCCATCCCTCGATCGACGAAGCCCGCCAGATCTTCGCGACCCGCCGGCTGATCGAACCGGGCGTCGTTCGGGCAGCGGCGCCCCATATCGGCAAGGCCGAGCTCGCCGAGCTCCGGCGCATGCTGGCGGCCGAACGGCAGCTCACCGAACAGCGCGGCCACTCGGCCCGCCGCGCCGAGATCAAGGCATCAGGCGATTTTCACCTGGCGCTCGCCGATCTCAGCCGCAACGCCATTCTTCGCCGCTTCATGGACGAACTCATTGCCCGCTCCTCGCTGGTGATCGCGCTTTACGGCCAGTCGACCGTTTCGAGCTGCGGCCACAACGAACATGACGAGATCGTCAACGCGCTGGAACGCGGCGACGTCGATACGGCCGCCAGACTGATGGTCCACCATATCGACCACATCGAAGCCGATCTCGACCTGCGCGTCCACAAATCGACCGACCTCAAGGCAGCACTCGAGCTTTAGGGCCCGCCTCAAGCCCTCCGGGAATCACGAAAAGTTCACGGGCCGAAAAAAGTCGCTGATCCGGCGGAACCATTCCCGCGCCACAGCGTTGGCCTCGCGCTCGAAAAAGACTGAGAACGAGGAAAGCAAATGAGCGAGAAGTTCTTCGCCACTCCCATCCCCCTCCGGTTATCTGCAAAACGGCAGACCGTCGTCAGAACGGTCTTCGAAGCCGTCGAGTTGCTGCGGCAATGGCCGGGACGTCGCGGACGGGAATACCGCGCGGCTCTCAGGCGCTGCCTGGACGCGCTGGATGGATTGACGAGTACGGACCGGGCCAGCCGCTGCTTTGCTGCCGCTGCCCGCGAATCGGGCCTGCTTCTGGCCTGACGTGGAAGTCCCCAAGGTCCGTAGATCGGGTCTCTCACGATGCGCCGAAGGACGATCGGCGCATCGCCCCCCAAGAACGCTGCCAGACCCCACGAGCGCGCTATTGCACTTTGTGACGAATAATACAGACGATCAGTCGGCGAGTTCGGCCGCTTCCTTCGTCTGACGGTCGGCAAGCACCTTCAGCGCTTCCTTGTCGAGACGCCAGTCCGGCGAGCCATAGCCAAGCGGCCATTTGTAAGGCTCCTTGTCGTTGAAGAACACGACGGTGGTCAGGAGCGGAAAGGCCCGGCGATAGGTCTGCTGGTCGAGGATTTCCTTGTACCAGGTGCGCCTGTAGTCGGCCGAGCCCGCGACGCCGAGTTCGGCGATCATCACCGGTTTGCCGAAGCCCGCGACGCGCTGGTATTTTTCGTTCAGCGCCTCGCCGAAGCGACGCTCACGCCCCCAATAGTCGACATCCATCTTCTGCAGGCCCCAGACGGGGATCCCGACGACATCGACGACATCGTCACCCGGATAATAGCCAGCGAGATTGCGATGGCCCTTCGGCGACCAGACGAACCGCGCTTCCGGCGCCAGCTCCCGGCATTTGCCGACGAAATATCGAAACGCCTTCTTGTAGCCTTCCTTGTCGCGGCGCGCCCAGGGATAGCGGCCATCGGGGTCCTCCATCTCGTGCCCCCACCGCACATAGACCGGGCCATCGAAAGCGGCCGCACGGGAGCAGACGTCGCCAATCTCGCGATCGAAGCGGCCTTTGCCGATATCGGCAAACAGCCTTTCGCCGCCGGCGCGCCAGTCGGCGGCATGGGTATAGGGCTCGACCGAGAGCATCAGCGCCCGCCCCTGCCGCGCCGCGATCGCGATCTTGCGCTTCAACAGCGCCCGGTCCGGCTTCTGCCAGTAGACGAAGACATGTTCGAGCTCGAGCGCATCGCTGTCGGCAACGGCGTCATGCGGATCGTAGACACCGATGTCGACCGCCCTCTCCGTCGCGCCTTTTGCCTGCGGCGCGATCGCCGCAGTCGTCAGCGCCCGGTCGATGCCATCGGCCGGATCATCCGCGCGCGCCGCCGGTGTTCCTGTGACGGCAAAAAGCGCCAGCGTTCCCGCGGCAAGGGCCGATCTCAAAAGTCTGGCAGACAACGAACATTCTCCGGCGGATCGTCTCTCGACGCCGCGAATGAAACCGGACACATCACGCGTGCGGCGGTCAGAAGGTCACCGCCAAAGAGGGGATCGCCCCGATCCCCAAACGATCCGAGGCGGCCTCGCCGCACCGGAGTTACGCAAACTCGAACAGAGACAGTCCGGTTAGAGCGAAGCTCTCAGGAAGCAGTGCGACGTGCGGCCGAAGCCGCTCGGCGAACAGATATAGGGCGCGCGGCCCAGATAGCTGGTTGCACTCTTTTTCACCGGCTGCGGCGCGACCACATCCTCATCAGCCTCGGCGACCCGCAACTGCTTCTCTTCCTTGCGGATCTTGACCGAAGGGCTTGCATAGGCGCTGGAATGGCTCGACGAAAACAGCGGCGTTTCACCGATGACCGTCGACGAGCAGCCGGCGGAAAGGAGCAGAAGGCCAAGAATGGAAGCGGTCGGTACGAGATACTTGAAACCCGAAATGGTGGTTCGGCTTTCGCCGGCACATGCGGTCTTATCTCGCATAAGCATCCTTTCGAATTGGCGGCTATGGCCGCCCGGTGCCTCCTTTGGGGGATATGGCGGCATTGTTCAACCCCCCTTTCCATTATAAATTGCTTAAATTAACAAATTCTTTCTTAGGATTTTCTTCCAGCGGTTGCGCCCGAAGGCACTACCCAAGCGCCAACGCGGCCGCAGATCGTCCGCACTCTGGGCTCGGGAAACGGTATGGGGATCGGCGAGACAAAGCAGGAAAACCAGATGCTTGCCCGACAGAAGGCGCGAAGGCGAACGCGCCCACCGCCGGCCACCCTACCCACTCCGCCGGCCACCACGCCCGGTGGTAGATGCGGCAACGGTAACGCCGGATGGTTCGCAAGGAAAAATTTCGTACGGCAGCGGGAAACCGGCGGCAATGGCACCGCAAACGCCGCGCTTACCGGTCCGTGGCACGCCATGGGAACGGAAGCAGCGCGCCCATTCCTCATTTTTAGCCACCGCGCATTTACAGTTCGTTGACCTCTGGCAGCCACTTTGGTGCCAGGCGCAACATGTTTGAGCGTATGCGCCCACTCCAAAACTGCCCGCGTCCTGCGGGCATTTTTTTTGGCATTTCAGCCGTTGCCCCGCGCGAGGAGAATAGTTCGACTCTTGCCGAGGCGTGAAGTGGTTAAAAGAAGAAGGGCTGTACCGTTCACGGCCTCAGAAAAACGCGTCTAAACAGAGACCGAGGCGACCACTGATCGGAACGCTCCAATGAGCCATTCGTTCTCGATCCTACGAGTCTCGCCCGTTGACTGGTAAACGTAAACTTAAAGACATCGCGAACTCCAATGCTTCGGACGGTTTCGTCGCTAACGTCGAAACTCTCACACGCTCTTTTTCTATGAAGGTTGCCGCGGTCCTTCCGAACGCCGCGAGAGCAGTGCCTGCAGATATGTCGCGATTTGGAGTGGATCCTTGGTCTCGCATTCCCAGATCACGCTGACCTTCCAGCCGAGCCTCTCTAGTGCGACACGTGCCCTCTCGTCCCTCTCAACATTGAGGGCGAACTTTTGGTGCCAGTATTCTGGACGAGTCTTTGGCAACGACGCCTTCTTGCAGCCAAGGTGCCGATGCCAGAAGCACCCGTGCACGAAGAGGGCAACGCGCGTCTTCGGAAAGACCAGGTCGGGTGTCCCTGGCAAGTCCTTGCGGTGTAATCGGAACCTGAAGCCCAGGGCATGAGCGGCTCTCCTTACCCGCATCTCCGGCGTCGTATTCGTGCCTCTAACGCGAGACATCAGCCATGAGCGATGTTCGGGTGCGAGACGATCAATCACGACTCACTCCGCTGCTTCAGGGCTCCAGCGGACCACCTCGGATTTTTTTCGAAGGAGGCCGAATATTGCCTTCGCGATCACTGGAGACACGCTGTTTCCGATCATCCGGAAACTATGCCAGATCGTGGGGTGGAAAACAAAATCGTCGCGAAAGCCTTGAAGTCGCGCCGCTTCGCGAACCGTTATCACTCGGGGCTCTGTTGGGTGTATGGGTCTAACGGCTTGGAACGAACCCCGGTCGCGACCGGTGCCCGCTCTTAACGTTGGGCATTGCCCGTCCCATCGCAACCTCGGGTACCGTCCCACTGTGTCCACTTCACCCTGGGCGAGGGCTCGGAAGCGCTCAACCACATCATCCCTGTGCGTTGTCCGACGATGGCCTGTGAATCTTCCGTCCTTTGCCCTCAAGCCACTGGCATAAGAGCCTTCTAGAGCTGTTTCAGACAGTTGCCAGACATCGAAACCGTCGTGAGTTCCGACGGGAGACGCGCTTGCCAGATCCGCGATGGCTTGGTGTACGGTCGTCGGCGCTTTTCTGAACTCGTCAAGGTCAATTTCGGCAATGCTATCCACCTCTGATGGATCGTATCCGATCACGAAGAGGCGCCGGCGGCGGGTTGGTGCCCCGAAATCGGCAGCGTCGAGAACCAGCGGTCCGACTAACCGGTAACGAGATGGGAGAATGCTAAGTGCTGCTTCCAACTCCGGACGAGCGTCCGAATATCCCAGTCCTTCCACATTCTCCATCACGAAGAACTTCGGTTGAAGCTCGGATACCAATCGATAGAAGTGCCCGAGCAGCGAGCGTCGGGGATCATCTGTGCGCCTATGACCCATCGCACTGAAAGCTTGGCAAGGAGGTCCTCCAAAAATCCCTCCGACCCGCTCTCCCAGCTCACGTTTGATGTCTGCACCCGAAAGGAGAGCGATATCCTGAATGGCCAGCCGTGTCCGAGGGTGGTTGTGGTGAAAGCTCGACGTGAGAATCTGGTCGACGTCGA
Source organism: Ensifer sp. EB106-03-01-XG145 (assembly GCF_058792075.1). Classification (NCBI taxonomy): domain Bacteria; kingdom Pseudomonadati; phylum Pseudomonadota; class Alphaproteobacteria; order Hyphomicrobiales; family Rhizobiaceae; genus Ensifer; species Ensifer sp. EB106-03-01-XG145. The sequence continues at coordinate 12,387 of NZ_JBYTEC010000006.1, forward strand.
CCGCCAGAGTCGGACTGAATCCGGCCAATTCGGCACCGGAAGAGAAGCCTCCGCATCCACAAAAAAGATCTACAAGATGCATCTGATTTCAATCTTCCAAGACGTGATTCGTAAACACGTTCAAGTTAAAGTGGTATGTATCTTTAAGTCGAGCGCGGTTTTTGGTGCTAGCGCCGACATATGCAGGCAGGGGGACAACGTTGCAAGATCAGAATCCGAATGATGCCAGCGAGGACGACGTTGCGGCCGATCCTAACGCTATCGATGCAATGCCCACAAAGGCGTTCTTCGTCGAAATGCTGATAAGAGACATTCCACTGGAACGTGCGGTCCTTGACTTGGTGGATAACTGCATCGATGGCGCAAAGAGGCTTCGAGATCGGGAAAACAGAGACTTTTCTGGGCTAAGGGTGGACATCACCGTCTCCGCCGATCGCTTTGTCATCTCGGACAATTGCGGTGGTTTCAGCTCTCACATTGCAAAGACCTATGCGTTCCGGTTTGGCCGAGACAGCCAAGCAGAATCGACCAAATACTCCATCGGACAGTTCGGTGTCGGTATGAAGCGGGCACTGTTCAAGTTCGGGCGAAAATTCACTCTCACGTCCGCCACCGCCGTCGAGCGTTGGACAGTCGATGAAGATGTCGATACGTGGGAAAGGAAGAAGCGCTGGACTTTCGAATTCAAGACTCGTGACGATGGTCTTTCCGTTCCTCCTGAGGAACAAGGGACAACGATCGTGGTGGAGCGCCTTAGGCCCGAGGTGTCGTCGAAATTCAGCTCCCTGTATTTCACCCGGTCGCTGGCCGAAATGATACGTATTCATCAGCGGCAGTTCATTGCACGGGGGCTGGAGATCTGGTTCAACGGAGCCTCACTTTCTGCCACCAATCTCGAGTTGCTCGTCGGCGATGTCGCGCCGGCCGTGGATATGCTCGAACACACAGCTCCGGACGGGTCAGTCGTTCGCGTGCGGCTAGTGGCCGGTGTCGGAGCATCGAGCCCAACGCAAGCCGGGTGGTATGTAGTCTGCAATGGTCGCGTTGTGCTTGCGGCGGATCGAACGCCAACCACCGGATGGGGGCTGGACCGCGAGCACGAAGCAGACGTGCCAAGATACCACAACCAGTTTGCGAGGTTTCGCGGTGTCGCCTATTTCGAATGCGAGAATGCCGCATACCTTCCGTGGAATACCACTAAGACTGGGGTCGACGCCGACATCGGTGTATGGCGGGTTGCGCTGGAGAAGATGATTGTGCTGACGCGAGCGATCATCGATTTCCTGAACGAAGTCGATAGAGAATTGGAAGATCAGGGCTCCGACGGACCGCTGCAGCGAGCCCTCGGCGCCGCTTCCAAAACCCAGGTCGAGACAATAACCGCGCCCGCAGTATTTCAGACACCGGACAAGACTAAGTATTCCGGTCCCCGTAAGACGCGCATTGCCTATACTCGCCCCGTCGAACAGGTAGCGGCACTAATGGAGGCCTATGGCGTGGGCTCGGCAAAAGCAGTCGGGGAACGCACGTTCGACGCCGCATATCAAGAAGAAGAGGCTGACAAGTGACAGCCTCTTATCGTCTTATTGATTACTCCGTGCGACCGGCGAAGCACGCAGAGCGTCGGATGTTGTGCGACGCGTTCCGACGCTTATCGAAATTCGGCGCAGTCGAGCACTACCAATACGTTGGATTCGGCGCCATCTGGTTCTCCGACTTCTCGTTGTTCCATCGCGCACTCGGGATATCGCGGATGTACTGCATCGAACGCGAAGTTCATCACCGCGAACGTTTCGAATTTAACAAGCCATTTGGCGGCATCGAAATGATGTTCGGTAGGTCCTCTCAGGAGTTGCCAAAAATTGACTGGCGGCGAAGAACGATCTGCTGGTTAGATTATGACGATCAGCTTAACGTCGATATCCTGGCAGATGCAAGGACGGTGGCTAATGCCGCAACAAGCGGCACTGCCATTTTCGTCAGCCTTCAGGCCAGCACGAAGCCGACCTATGATGTCAGTCCCGACGAAAAGGCCGAGGTAGAAACCGTCGAGAAATTCAGGGAGGTATTTGGGGCAAGGAGAACTCCGAATGAAATGACGATGAAGGATCTCTCCGCCTGGAGGATGTCGCGTCTCTACAGAGACATCGTTGTGAACGAAATCAACGACGCCCTAATTGCCCGTAACTCAACTCTCCCGGCAGGTCAGCGGCTATCGTTCAGGCAGATCGTATCGATGGAATATGCAGACGGAGCCAAGATGGCGACCATAGGCGGCGTGTTCGTCGAGGAGGGCCAGGAAGCTGTGTTCAACGCTTGCGACTTCGAACGCCTACCATTTTTCCGCGCCAATAACGAAAACGCCGTTCGTATTGAAATCCCGAAGTTGACACCGAAAGAGATGCGAGCGATCGAGAAATTGCTGCCGGCCGACAGTATCGCGACACTTGCTTGCGAACCGGCTCCAGGGCGGGACGCAAGAGCGTTCGCCCTGCTGTATCGCTATCTCCCGAGCTTTGCTTCGTTTGATCCCTGAACAAAGCCAGGAGCTCGGCTGTCAAGAGAGGCGTGCCATCTGTCTCGATGGCCCGTCTTTTTCCGTGCTGAGACTCAACCTCGGTTGGGATTCGCAAGCGCCTGCCCGATCCTGTTAAATCTTTCTTGCAGAGTAGTAAGTTGCTTTCTGCGCTTGTGTGAAGCAATAGCGGTGGCGGATCGGCCCCGTCGCAATTGCTTCCAGCTCGGAGTGTTTTTCAGGGTGTCTTTCGCACCACTGCTCGCGCTATACGTTGCTCAACGCCGACAACTTAGAACTGAGCATTGCGGCCTGACGTCGTTGAGCGCGGCAGACAGCGTTGCTAGCGTAGAGGTAAGAATTTCTCGCATCATACCTGGTTCTTCCATTAACGCATCGTCGCGCCGGCTAGGATACGCGCTCGACGCTTAGCTTTATCGATGGGAAGAGCGCCAAGGCGAATCCGTATCGGCGATACTCCTCATTTTTCCTGATAAGTAGTTGGGACGCGTTGTTGAAACGAGAACCCGGACGGTTCGACGCCGAAGATACATAACTTTTCGATAGGCCCGACAGAGGTACATTCTTTTGTACTCAGGAAAACGGATGCTCGAATGAACGGAACCTCAGGAGCATGAGATCGATGGTGGGCCCGGAGGGACTCGAACCCCCAACCAAGCGGTTATGAGCCGCCGGCTCTAACCATTGAGCTACAGGCCCACGCTGGATCTGCAGGCGTCCTCAAAACGTACCGATTCGAGGATAAGGCATGCAGCAACTCTAAGTACTACAGCAACCTTTGCGCCTCTGATAAAAACGCGTGGCACCGTAGTGATCCAGGTGCGCGAACCAATGGCAGTTCGCGGTGGCAATGGCTCTAGCCGAAAACCTTTTTGCCGACAAGCCATTGCCGCAATGCTCACACAATCGCCGAGCATGAAGACGCCAGGGACGGAACAACCGGAGAGACATAGACCATGATTTCCACACGCACTGCCCGCACGCTTTCGATCGCCGCTTTTGCCGCCGCTTTTGCCGGTGTAGCCGCCGCTCAGGCGCAGGAGACCGACAAGGACAAGGCGACCATCGTCGTTGCCGGCGAAGGCCGCGCGACGGTCGCGCCCGACATGGCGGTCCTGCAGCTCAGCGTCGTCAAGGACGCCAAGACCGCCCGCGAAGCGCTGGACGCCAACAACAAGGCCATGGCCGAAGTGCTGAAGGCGTTGAGGGCCGACGGCATTGCCGATCGCGACCTGCAGACGAGCGGCTTTTCGGTGAACCCGCAATACAACTACCCGACCAATACCGACGGCGGCAATCGCCCGCCGGAGCTGATCGGCTACCAGGTGGTAAACGGCGTCAGCGTCCGCGTGCGTGACCTCGCCAAGCTCGGCGAAATCGTCGACAAGTCGGTGACGCTCGGCGTCAACCAGGGCGGCGGCGTGCAATTCACCAACGACAAGCCGGAAGGGGTCATCACCGAGGCGCGCAAGGCGGCGGTCGCCGACGCCATCGTCAAGGCGAAGGTTCTCGCCGAAGCTGCCGGCGTCTCGATCGGCAAGATCCTCAACATCTCAGAACAGGGCTTCCGTCCCGAGCCGATCCCGATGATGCGCGCCGGCACGGCCAAGGAATATGCCGCCGACGCCGTTCCGGTCGCAACCGGCGAGAACAGCTACAACGTCACGGTCAACGTGACCTTCGAAATCAAGCAGTAAGCTTGCAAGGCCCGCCGCAACCGCGCGCGGGCTTTCGCTTAAGCCTCGCCCCTGGTGCCGGAGATCGGCGCCGGGGGCGAAGTGTTTTGGGCGGCACGCCGAGTGTGCGTTTGCGGATGTGTGTGGAGGTGCGAAGCAGGTGTTGCCGCGGTCGCGGCTACCGACAGTCCGACCGCCCAAGGAAGCCTTTGGGTCGAAACCAGCTCGGGCTACGCGCGTCATCCTCGCCCTTGAGGCGAGAACCAAGGTCGTCATCGCTGTGCGCATAGGCGCGGGTCAGGCCCGAGGATGACGTTTGAGGAGAGGCGTTTGCCCAAAATAGTCGGCGGAGGGGCCTGCCTCGGAGCGCGTGCCTGGGCATGACCACCCGTTGGCAAAAACGAAAAAGGCCCCCCATGCCGAAGCATGAGGGGCCATTCTTCCGCCGGCCGGGGGAGACAAGGCGGGAAGATTTGTTACCAGCGACCGATCGTCGGGCAGCCGCGGGCGTTTGCGAAGACGATCGTCTGGCGGTAGCCGTGGCGGCGGCCTTCGACGACGACGCGGCGCGGCGTGACGTCGGCGACATAAGCGCGGCGCAGGCCGCGATCGCGGGCCTTGTCGACGGCCATCCACGGTGCGCAGCGGCCGCGGCGATCACGATCCCAGTGGCGGTCACGGCCGCGACCCCAGTCGCCCTCGTCGCCGTAGCCGCCGTTATAGTCGCGGTACTGCACGTCGATGCCGTCACTCGGGCCGAAGCCGAATTCGATCGAGTCCGCCGAAGCGGTGGAGGCTGCACCAAGCAGGCCAGTCAATCCAATGACGGCGGCGGCAGCGGCGTTAAAAAAGCGGTTCTTCATGACATCTCTCCAGGCTTGAAGGGTTCAATGGGCAATCACCGTCCCAAGCGATTGAGCAAAGAATAGGTTTCCCAAGCTGAACGACAGCGGAACCTGGTGTTCATGGGAGGTTCAGATTGCCGGAGCGTGATCCGCTCCTCTTTGGCGCGAGATTCGCCCTGCAAGGAAGGCCGCCCCACGGAGCACGTCTGAATGATAAGCTACTGATCCAAATTGATTTCTTGAAATCAAGACGCGCAACGGCGGCTCGCAACGCAAGGAGCAAATCGGCCGCTCGATCATCGCAGCAAAGGCAAATCAGGCGTCGCCGGGACGGCCGCGCCCAAGGAACGCTGAGGCATTTTCTGCCGTCGAAGGTGGTGGTCAGCCGATTCGCGGGCAGCCATAGGCATTGGCGAAGACGACCCGGCTCAAATATCCGCGGCGCCAACCGACCACGACGACACGGGAATGGGTGACCCGCTCGACCCGGGCGCGATGGAAGCCCAGGCGCCAGGCCCTGCGCAGTGCTTCGCGCGGCGAGCAGTAGCCGCGATGGCGAACGAGATCGACGTCGCCACGCTCCATCGTCGGCAGCGGCATCGGGGCCGCAGCCTCGGCCGGCAGGCTCGCGAAGCTCGTCACGGCGAGCGCAACCGCCAGAACCGAATTACGAAACATGGCTTTCATGGATCTTCTCCCGGTCAACGCAAAACAACAATCCGGTCGGCAACCGGTGCCATAGGATAGGCAGCCCGCGCGCGCCTGCCATCGTAAACTTCCGCCATCGCGCGTTTCTGTCAATCCGAGCTCTCGTCAGCCGGCGAGCGCCCGTTCGAAAACGCGGATGTTGCGATAGTGGCTGAGGCGGGTGATGGCGCCGTCTTCGATCTCGAAGATCAGCACGCTTGGAATGGAATAGCTCTGGCCGGACGCGGCGGGGAAGCCCTCCATCGTTTCGCGATAGGTGCCACGCGCCGTCAGGTCCGCCGCCACCCGCTGGCCGAAGGCATCGCGCATCAACACCACATCGCCGAATTGTTCGTCGAAACGGCGCAGATAATTCATCAGCCAGGCGCGCAAGGGGCCAACGCCGACGGTGCGCTGGCCGGTCAGCGAATCGAGCTCGACATCCTCATGGACGAGCCGAGCCAGCGCCTCGAAATCACGCTGGTTCAGCGCTTCGATGAAGCGATTGGCAATGGTCTGTGCATCCGTCATCCTGTTCCTCTCCCGCGCCGCGCTGTAGCCCTTTGGTCTCCATGCTCTAACTAGAACGGATCCCGTGCCGGTCAATTGCGCCCTGTCGCATCGATCGGGCGGCGATCAAGCGCCAAGGTGCAGCACGATCTCGCGGCGGTGCGGCCGGTCGCGATGTTCGAAGAGGTAGATCCCCTGCCAGGTGCCAAGCAGCATACGACCACCGGCAACGGGAATGCCGAGCGAAACCGGCGTCAGCGCCGCCTTGATATGCGCCGGCATATCATCCGGTCCTTCCTGGGTGTGCACGACCCAGCTCATCGAGGGATCGGAAGATGGCGGCACCAGGCGACGGAAAAAGGCGTCGAGGTCGCGTCTCACATCCGGGTCGGCGTTTTCCTGGATGAGAAGCGAGCAGGACGTGTGCCGGACGAAGACGGTCAAAAGCCCCTCGCCGTCCGTATTGGCCCGCACGAAGGCGGCCGCCTCGACCGTGAACTCGTAGAGCCCCTGGCCGCGGGTGGAAATGGTGATGCTCGTCTGCGGCATGTCGATCTCCGGCGGTCAACGCAAGGCAGGTGCAACGCGTTGATTTGCCCAACGCTTCTACCCCTGGACCGTTCCCGGTCCAAGGCAGTGATCGCAGGAAAAGGCAACGCGTCGACTACATCTCCAGGAACGTCTGGAAGCCGCCATAGATCATGCGCTTGCCGTCGAAGACTTCCTTCCAGGCATCGCCCTGCAGCCGCGGATCGGCCATCACCTTGGCGACGATCGTGTCGCGGTCGGCGCGGGACTTGTAGGCGATCCACGAGAAGACCACGGTCTCGTCGTCCTTGGCCTGCACCGAGCGGGGGAAGGACGTCACCTCGCCATAGGGCACGTCATCTGCCAGGCATTCGTTGTAGGAGAGCGCGCCATACTCCATCCAGACATCGCCGGCCGCCTTGGCCATCGCCTTGTACGCCTCGATATTCGCCTTCGGCACGGCAACGACAAAACCATCCACATAGTTCATTGAGAAATCCTCCTTGGTTCTTTCGACCAGCATAGGACGCGTGAGGCGCAAAGGTTCCGACACCAGCTCCAATTTTTTTCGAGCGGCGCCTGTCGGAACGGGCAACGCCCGTTCGTCCTTAGTTGGTACCAATCACCACGGGAGACATATCCATGCAGAAGATCACGCCCTTTCTCTGGTTCGACGATCAACTGGAGGAAGCCATCGGCTTCTACACCTCCATCTTCCGCAACGCCCGCGTCACGGACATCAATAAGGGACCCGATGGCAGGGCCTTCACTGCGAGCTTCGAACTCGAGGGGCAGCATTTCATGGGGCTGAACGGCGGCCCGCATTTCAAGTTCAACGAGGCGGTATCGTTTTTCGTGCGCTGCGCCGACCAGACGGAGGTCGACTACTATTGGAACCGGTTGCTCGAAGGCGGCACGCCGCAGCATTGCGGCTGGTTGAAGGACAAGTTCGGCCTTGCCTGGCAGATCATTCCCGACGCGCTGATGCGACACCTCAGCGATCCAGATCCGGCCCGCGCCGCCCGCGCCCAGCAGGCAATGATGGGCATGATCAAGATCGAGGTCGCCGAACTCGAGCGCGCGGCGGCCGGCTAGAGCATCCCGCTTTCAAGTGGAATCACTTGAAAGCGGAAAGATGCTCTAGAATCAAAGTACTAGAGCGACCTTGGTGCGTTCTCTGAACGCACGGCGCTCTAGAGCAATTCCAGCCAAAGTGTGAACGGTTTTGCGTCCGGAATAGCGTAAAAAACAGCTAGAGCGTTTCCGCAGGCCCGTTTTTGACCGGAAACGCTCTAGCTGCCGCAGCCGCGCAATTGCCGATTGTAGATCGAAGCCATGCCGGCCGCCCGCTTGGCGCCGGTCTTGGCCGTATCGCTCCAGTTGCCCCGCGCATAGCCGGCGTGGCCGTGGTAATAGGCGACGTAGAGCCGGTAGGCGTCGTTGAGCGCAATGCCGTTCTGCTGTGCGCTCTCGCGGTGATACCAGGCAATGAAGCGGATGGCGTCGCCGAAGTCCGAGCGTCGCGCCGCCCAGCGGCCGGTCTCGCTCTGGTAGCGCGCCCAGGTGCCGTCGAGCGCCTGGGAGTAGCCGTAGGCGGTCGAAACGCGCGTCCAGGGGATGAAGCCGAAGAGCTTGGTGCGCGGCGGCCGCGCATTATGGCGGAAGCCGGACTCGGTATAAACAGTCGCCAACAGGATCGGCACGGGCACGCCGTATTCGCGCTCGGCGCCATAGGCGGCACGGCGCCAATTGTGGAACAGGCCATCTCGCTGCTCGAAAACCGCACAGGCATTCCGGGTGTCTCTCGGCACCGTTCCGCAGCCGGCCAGCAACAGGAGGACGACGACAAATACGCAACGCATCGCAGAACCTCGGGTTTCCGAGAGATTGATAAAGTGTAAACGTTAAGGATCTCTTTTGATTCAAAGGCGAACGATCGGGAGAACGGCATGGCAATGTCACGAATGCTGCTGCCGCTCCTGTTCGCCGCGGGCCTTGGCGGTCCCGCAAACGCCGGCGACATCGGCCGGCTTTATCAGAGCGACGCGATCGTCACCGGCACCGGCGAGATCAACCGGCAGATCGGCTTTCGCGAATGCCTCGGTGAAGTTTTGGTCAAACTGTCGGGCGATCCGACGATCCTCGACGCGCCCGGCTTCGCCGCGCTCGAGGCCGAGGCCGGCAGCTTCGTCTCGTCCTTTTCCTACCGCGACCGGCTTGAAGGTATCCCGATCCACGACGAACAGGGCACTCACGATCGGCCGCACGATCTCACCTGCCGCTACGCGCCGCCGACGATTGACCCGCTGCTTGCAAAGCTCGGTCGAAAGCCATGGCTTGCGCCCCGCCCGGTGATCGCCGTACTGCTGGCGGTCGAGGATCAGAGGCGCCGTTTCGTGCTGGCGCGCGACGGCGACGAAAGCCCCTATATGGCCGACTCGCTCCGCGCGGCCGCGACACCGCTGGCGCTCTCGGTCACCCTGCCGGACAGGGCGACCGTCGCCGGTGGAAAGCTGGACTTTGCCACGATATCGCAAGCGAGCCTGGAGAGCTTCGCCAGGCTCGCAATGCCGAGCGAGGGGGACGTGACGCTTGCGGGCACACTGGTCTGGTCCGATCAAGCGCGCGGCTGGAACGTCAATTGGCGGATGCTGTCCGCCGGTAAAAGCTATGAATGGCAGATCAGCGGCGTCAGCTTCGACGACGCTTTCCGCAATGCGCTACGCGGAGCGGCCCGCATCCTCTCCCGAAACGGGTCGCCCTGAGCAGATCCAGTGTCGCGGCCCGTTCGGCCTATCCGAGCGAGGCAATCAGTTCGCGATAGGCGGCCTCTGGAAATGCCTTGAGCGTGGTCGAGCGCACATTGCCGGCCATGCCGAGCGTGAGGGCGAAGCGTGCGGCGATCGCGTCATCGGGTGCCTCGACGACGGCCACCATGTCGTAGTCGCCCATGGTCAGAAAGAAATGCTTGAAGGAGCCGCCCATCTCGCCGAGCACTTGCCTTGCCGCGTCGAGCCGTTTCGGAGACTCGCGCACATTCTTGACGCCCTGCTCGGTCCAGTTGAGGAGCATGACATAAGTGGTCATCCTACACCTCCACGGGGGCACGCTTCACGCCCGCGGTGCGATTGCTTCCGCGTCTTAGACGGGGTGCCCCAGATTGCTGCGAAAGCGCGACTATACTCCTGGGCGCAGAGCCTCACAATAAATCGCTTGGGTGAGGCAGAAACGAAAAAGCCGGGCGATCGGCCCGGCTTTCTCGGTTTTCTGTGAGGCGTGCGGCTTAGCTGTCCAGGAACGAGCGCAGCTTGCGGATTGCTTAGCTGTCCAGGAAGCTTCTCAGCTTCCTGGAGCGGCTCGGATGCTTGAGCTTCCGGAGCGCCTTCGCTTCGATCTGGCGGATACGTTCGCGGGTGACCGAGAACTGCTGGCCGACTTCTTCGAGCGTGTGGTCGGTGTTCATGCCGATGCCAAAGCGCATGCGCAGCACGCGCTCTTCGCGCGGCGTCAGCGAAGCGAGAACGCGGGTGGTCGTCTCGCGCAAGTTCGCCTGGATGGCAGCGTCGATCGGCAGCAGCGCGTTCTTGTCCTCGATGAAGTCGCCGAGGTGCGAATCTTCTTCGTCACCGACAGGCGTTTCGAGCGAGATCGGCTCCTTGGCGATCTTCAGGACCTTGCGCACCTTTTCGAGCGGCATGGCGAGCTTTTCGGCCAGCTCTTCCGGCGTCGGCTCGCGGCCGATCTCGTGCAGCATCTGGCGCGAGGTACGGACGATCTTGTTGATCGTCTCGATCATGTGCACCGGAATACGGATCGTGCGGGCCTGGTCGGCGATCGACCGGGTGATCGCCTGACGGATCCACCAGGTGGCGTAGGTCGAGAACTTGTAACCGCGGCGGTACTCGAACTTGTCGACCGCCTTCATCAGGCCGATATTGCCTTCCTGGATCAGATCGAGGAACTGCAGGCCGCGGTTGGTGTATTTCTTGGCGATGGAGATGACGAGGCGCAGGTTCGCTTCGACCATCTCCTTCTTGGCGATGCGCGCTTCGCGCTCGCCCTTCTGCACCATGGAGACGATGCGGCGGAACTCGGCGATCGAGATACCGGTTTCGGTGGCGAGATTCTGGATCTCCTGGCGAATGTCGCGGATCGTCTGGTTTTCGCTCTTGGCGAATTCCTTCCAGCCCTTGCCGGCCAGGTTGCTGATCGACTTCATCCAGTTCGGGTCGAGTTCGGCGCCCGAATACTGTTCGAGGAACGAGTCGCGCTTGACGCCGTAGGATTCGGCAAGCCGCAGCAGGCGGCCTTCGTTCTGCATCAGCCGCTTGGAAATGTCGTAGAGCTGCTCGACCAGGCTGTCGACGCGGTTCTGGTTGAGCGACAGCGACTTGACCGCCTTGATCAGCTCGTCCTTGAGCTCCTTGTAGCGGCGCTCCTGAGCGGGCGAAAGCGTGCCGGTCGCAGCAAGGCGGGCTTCCACCTGCTGGTCCTGCAGCTTGCGCAGCTTCTTGTAGGTCTCGGCGATGATGTCGAGGGTTTCCATGACCTGCGGGCGCAGTTCCGCTTCCATGGCGGCGAGCGAGAGGTTCGACTCGTCGTCGTCTTCCTCTTCCTCCTCGGTCGGCATGACATCGCCGCCGACATTGGTGATGTCGTCGTCGTTGGCGGCCGTGCGCACCTTGCGGGTCTTTTCCTTCTCCTCGGCAGCCTTGCGGTCAGCCTCGATCTTTTCCGGGCTCTGGAACTGCGGAGCAGCCTTGGCCTCAGGACCGGAATAGGTGGTTTCGAGATCGATGATCTCGCGCAGCAGCGTCTGGCCTTCGTTCAGTTCGTCGCGCCAGATGATCAGCGCCTGGAACGTCAGCGGGCTCTCACAGAGACCGGCGATCATCGTCTCGCGGCCAGCCTCGATGCGCTTGGCAATCGCGATTTCGCCTTCGCGGGACAGGAGTTCGACCGAGCCCATCTCGCGCAGATACATGCGGACCGGATCGTCGGTACGATCGGTCGGTTCCTTCTTCTTGCTGGTCGCAAGCGCCGTGCCGCTGGAAGGGGCGAGTTCGCCGCCTTCGCTCTCGCCGTCGTCGTCGCTCGCCTCGTCGTCACCGCCGCCGGCAGCCTCTTCGGCTTCCTCGTCCTCGATCACGTTGATGCCCATGTCGGACAGCATCGCCATCGTGTCTTCGATCTGTTCGGAGGTGACTTCCTCGGACGGAAGGACGGAGTTGAGCTCGTCCATCGTCACGTAGCCGCGCTTCTTGGCGGCCTTGATCATCTTCTTGACAGCGTCGTCGGAAAGATCGAGAAGCGGACCGTCCGGAGCACCTTCGCGTTCTACGTCAGCTTCTTCGTTTTCTTTGACTTTGGTTGCCATTTAGTTCGTCGCTTTCCTTGTCGCAACCGGCGTGAGCCCGGTGCAAATGCCGCTCGAAGGTTCGGGCACGCCGCGTACCCGCCACCGAATCATTTCCCCTGACGTAACGGGATGATGTTTAATTCCTGTTTAACCACGAATGCGATCGTGGCAAAGCGGGCAAGCTTCGACAGTCCTGCCACTGAAACGCCTCTGGCATGATTCCCTAACCGCCGTGTCATTTCGCCATTTCTTATTCGGAAATGGTGATTCCCAGAATTTTCGATCCCGTCAAGCATTTCCGCTGAAAAACCGGCTGATTCGGCAAAAATCACCGTTCCTATCGCTTTTTGGGGTTTATCAGCTTCCGCTGAAGATGTAGGCGCTGCCTGCCAAAAGACAAGGGTGCCCCCGATTTAATCGGCAAGGTCCCGTTGTGCCATATCCGCATCGCAACCAGGGCTTCATCTTTTCCCTGCTCCTAAACCGAACGACCGTCGTATTTGACGATCCTGACCGCCTCCAGATCGAACTCCGGCAGGCAGCGCAGGTTGATCGCCGCCATCTTCCCATGCGGCCCATCACCTTCGCCGAAAGGGGCGATGCCACAGGTATCGCAAAAATGATGCTGGATGACATGATTGTTGAAGAGATAGGTCGAGAGGTCCGTTTCCGGCGTCTTCATCGTCAGCTTGTCTCGGGCCACAAAGGCGAGCAGCCCGCCGCGGCGGCGGCATAGCGAACAATTGCAATCGACCGCCTCGGCGAAGTCCCCTTCCACCTCGAAGGCGATCTTGCCGCAATGGCAGCTTCCCTCATAACGCATGCACCGATCTCCCCTTTTCCGCCAACAACCCCTTCGGTCTCCGGCCAAGATAGAGCGACGGCGCGTCCAAGCAAGCGGGTTTGCGAGTGGTGATATTCGCGCAAATCCATTCCCCGAGAAGCCCATTTCAGACGGAAATTCGCAAGATCATTCCGGTTTCTCGCTTGCGCCCGACCCGATCGCGGACGACCTTCGCCGCCGATCTCATGGAGGCTCAAATGCTCATCAAGGAAACCGACGCCATGCGCGTGCTATCGATCGCGCGGCGCCTCACCATTCCCGACGTCAAAAGGGAAAGCGCCGCGCTGGCGCCGAAGATCGAGGCGGAGATGGAACGCTCTCGCCTGGCACTCGCGGGGCCCTGGATCTTCATCGCGCAGAACCTGCCGAAAAATGCCAAGACCCTGTTCGACTGGCGCATCTGCCGCCCGGTCACCGGCGGTGAGGATTATCGCGGCGACCTTGACCTGATCGATCTGGAACCGATCATGGTGGCGTCCGCCCGGCATCAGGGGCCGATGCGCAGCCTTTTCACCCAGGGCTACGCGCCACTCGTTGAGCAGATCGAGATGAGCAGGCACAATTTCTCCGGCGAGAGCCGCGAAATCTATCATCGCTGGGCGGGCCAAGGCGCCCGCTACCACGAGATCGAGATCCAGTTCGGCCTCGCCAACTGAGCCGCCCCAGCGCTTTACCAGTCCATCACCACCTTGCCGGAATTGCCGGAGCGCATGGCCTCGAAGCCGTCGCGGAATTCGTCGATGGTGATGCGGTGGGTGATGACCGGGGCAAGATCGAGGCCGCCTTGCACGAAGGCGATCATCTTGTACCAGGTCTCGAACATCTCGCGGCCATAGATGCCCTTGAGGTTGAGCATCTTGAAGATCACCTTGTTCCAGTCGATCTCAAAGCCGGCCGGCGCAATGCCGAGGATAGCGATCTTGCCGCCATTGTTCATCTTGTCGATCATGTCGCGGAAGGCCGGTGCCGCCCCCGACATCTCCAGCCCGACATCAAAGCCCTCGGTCATGCCGATCGCCTTCATCACGTCGGCAAGGTTTTGCTTCGAGGCGTCGACGACGTAATCGATGCCGACGCTCTTGGCGAGCGCGAGGCGCGTCGGGTTGATGTCGGTGATCACCACCTTGCGGGCGCCCGAGCGCTTGGCAACCAGCGCGCCCATGATGCCGATCGGCCCGGCGCCGGTGACGAGCACGTCCTCGCCGACGAGATCGAAGGAAAGGGCGGTGTGCACGGCATTGCCGAACGGGTCGAAGATCGCCGCGACCTCGTCCGGCACGTCGTGCGGGATCGGCACGACGTTATATTCCGGCAGGCAGACGAACTCGCCGAAGGAACCCGGGCGGTTGACGCCGACGCCGAGCGTGTTGCGGCACAAATGCCCGCGGCCGGCGCGGCAATTGCGGCACTTGCCGCAGACGATATGGCCCTCGCCCGACACCCGTTCGCCGACATGGTACTTGGTGACGGCCGAGCCGACCTCGGCGATCTCGCCCATGAACTCATGGCCGACGACCATCGGCACCGGGATGGTCTTTTGGGCCCACTGGTCCCAGTTCCAGATGTGCACGTCGGTGCCGCAGATCGCCGATTTCTTCACCTTGATCAGCACGTCGTTGGGGCCGATCTCCGGCACCGGCACGCGCTCCATCCAGAGGCCTTCTTCCGGCTTCGATTTCACCAGCGCCTTCATCATGTTCGTCATCAGTCTCTCCCTCAGATCACGCCAAGCTCGCGGCCGACCGCTTCGAAGGCGGCGATCGCCCGGCGTACGTCGTTCTCGCTGTGGGCCGCCGACATCTGCGTGCGGATGCGCGCCTGCCCCTTCGGCACCACCGGGAAGGAGAAGCCGATGACATAGACGCCCTTCTGCAGCATGCGCGCCGCCATCTCCTGGGCGAGCGCCGCATCGCCGAGCATGACCGGGATGATCGGGTGCCCTTCGCCGGCGAGCGTGAAGCCGAGTTTCGACATCTCGGTGCGGAACAGGGTGGCATTGGCATAGAGCCGCTGCCGCAGTGCATCGCCGTTCTCGATCAGGTCGAAGACCGTGAGCGAGGCGGCGGCAATGACCGGCGCCAGCGTGTTGGAAAACAGATAGGGCCGCGAGCGCTGGCGCAGCCACTCGACGACCTCGGCCTTGGCCGAGGTGTAACCGCCCGAGGCACCACCGAGCGCCTTGCCGAGCGTGCCGGTGATGATGTCGATGCGGCCCTCGACGCCGCAATGTTCGGCCGAGCCGCGGCCATTTTTGCCGACGAAGCCGACCGCATGGCTGTCGTCGACCATGACCATGGCGCCGTATTTGTCGGCGAGATCGCAGACGCCCCCGAGATTGGCGATGATGCCGTCCATCGAGAACACGCCGTCGGTGGCGATCAGCTTGAAGCGACTGCCCTCCGCCTTCTTCAGTTCCTCCTCCAGCGCCGCCATGTCGTTGTTGGCGTAGCGGAAGCGCTTGGCCTTCGACAGCCGCACGCCGTCGATGATCGAGGCGTGGTTGAGCGCGTCGGAGATGATCGCGTCCTCTTCGCCCAGCAGCGTCTCGAACAGGCCGCCATTGGCGTCGAAGCAGGAGGAATAGAGGATGGTGTCTTCCAGGCCGAGGAACGACGAGATGCGCGCCTCGAGTTGCTTATGTTCCTCCTGCGTGCCGCAGATGAAGCGCACCGAGGCCATGCCGTAGCCGTAGCGGTCGAGCGCCTTCTTGCCGGCCTCGGCGAGTTCCGCGTTGTCGGCAAGGCCGAGATAGTTGTTGGCGCAGAAATTGAGCACGCGGTCGCCCGAGGCGACCTCGATCGCGCCCGCCTGCTTCGAGGTGATGACACGCTCCGACTTGTACAAACCGGCCGTCTTCAGGCCCTCGAGTTCAGAACGAAGATGGGACAGAAAGGCTGAAGTCATGGCGCTCTCGCTCACAGAAAACATCGCGTTCCTGACGAGTATCATGACGGCTTTCGACTTGCAGCAAATTCCAGCGCGCCGAGGAGGCCGGCGCAAAAACGACAGGGCATTTCACGGCGAGATGGCGTGAGGGATATATTGTGTCGCCGCAGGCGCGCTCACGGACATATTCCTTCGCCGCGTCAGCACCCGCCGTGCGCGAACTCACCCTTCCACATATCCATCAATCACCGCCAGGAACGCTTCACCGTAGCGCTCGCGTTTGCTTTCGCCGATGCCGGGGATGTCGAGCAGTTCGTCGAAGTCCCGCGGGCGCTCCTTGGCGAGCGCGATCAGGGTCGCGTCGGGGAAGACGACATAGGGCGGGACGTTCAGGTCCTTGGCGATAGAGAAACGCTCTGCGCGCAAAAGCTCGAACAATTCGAGGTCCGAACCGGCGAGATCGGCGCGCTCGCGCTGCGAACCCGATTTTGCGCCGCGCGCGGCCTTGCCCGAGGTCGGACGGTCCTTGCGGAAGAACACCTGGCGTTCGCGCTTGAAGACGGCGCGCGCGTCCGGCTCCAGCTTCATCGCCCCGAAGGCAGCATGATCGACGCTGATCAGCCCCGCCGCCAGCAACTGCCGAAACACCGATTGCCAGGTACGGGCAGGAAGATCCTTGCCGGCGCCGAAGACGGGCATATCGACATGACCGAAACGCTCGGTCTTTTCGTTGACCGTCCCCATCAGCACATCGACCACATGGCCGGTGCCGAAGCGCTCGCCGGTGCGATAAACGGCGGCAAGCGCCTTGATCGCCGCTTCCGTGCCGTCCCAGGTTTCGACCGGTTTCAGGCAGGTATCACAATGGCCGCAGCGCCCCGGATGGGCTTCGCCGAAATGCGCGAGGATCGCCTGGCGGCGGCAGCCGGCGGTCTCGCAGATCGCCAAGAGCGCGTTGAGCTTGCCGCGCTCGATGCGCTTGATGTCGTCCGCCGCCCCGCCCTCGTCGATCATCCGGCGGCGCTGCAGTACGTCGGCCATGCCATAGGCCATCCAGACCTCGGAGGGCTGGCCGTCGCGGCCGGCACGCCCGGTTTCCTGGTAATAGGCCGCCACCGATCCCGGCAGATCGAGATGGGCGACGTAGCGCACGTCGGGCTTGTCGATGCCCATGCCGAAGGCGACGGTCGCGACAAGGCAGAGGCTCTCTTCTTTCAGAAACGCGTCCTGATGCTTGTCTCTGAGCGTCCGGTCCATGCCCGCGTGATAGGGCAGCGCCCGGATCCCCTGCGCGTTCAGCCATTCGGCCGTATCCTCGACCTTCGCACGCGACAGGCAATAGACGATACCGGACGAACCCTTGAAGCGCGAAAGGAAGCGCAGCAATTGTTGGCGCGGCTGGTCGCGCTCGACGATTTCATAGGCGATGTTCGGCCGGTCGAAGCTGGTGGTGAAGACCTTGGCATTGGTCAGCGCCAGCCGCTCGACGATATCGTCGCGCGTGTGCGGATCGGCGGTGGCCGTGAGCGCGATGCGTGGCACGCCGGGATAACGCTCCGCCAAAAGCCCAAGCGCGCGGTACTCCGGGCGAAAATCATGGCCCCATTGCGAAACGCAATGCGCCTCGTCGATGGCAAAGAGCGCGATGCGGGCATCGCCGAGAAGATCTGCGAAGCCATCGGTGACGATCCGCTCCGGCGTCACATAGAGAAGGTCGAGCGTGCCGTCATAGATCTGTCGCCGCACGGCGATCGCCTCCTCGCGGGTCAGCGACGAGTTGAGGGCCGCGGCATTGACGCCGAGCTGCTTCAACGCCTCCACCTGGTCGCGCATCAGCGCAATCAAAGGCGAGACGACCACGCCGAGCCCAGGACGGCAGAGCGCCGGGATCTGGAAGCAGAGCGATTTTCCGGCGCCGGTCGGAAAAAGAACGACGGCATCGCCGCCACCGGTCACGTGCTCGACCACTTCCTGTTGTCTGCCGCGAAAGGCGGAATAGCCATAGACGCGCTTCAGCACATCAAGCGGCGCCGGGCCGGCGTCGTCGAAGAGATGGCTGGCAGCGCTTGCGCCGCGCTTCGCCCTTTCGACAAACTCCATCACGTCTCCTTCACGGGAATCACTGCCTGCAATCATCGCAAGATGTGACCGCAATGCCATAGCCGTCAGGGCAAATGAAGAGAACGCCGTGATAATCCCGCACCATCAGCAGGCTTTTCAAGGTCGGGGATTGAGCTTTTGCCAGCTTGACCTTGCCAACGCAGCAGTACTTTAGTGGCTCCCAAAAATCAGGAAGTCATCATGGCGAACATTTTAGCGGCGAGCGGCGGCGTCAAGCAGATCATCTGCATCAACTGGGGTACGAAGTACGGCGCTCCGTTCATCAACCGGCTTTATGCCATGGTGGCGCGCAACATCACCCCGCCCTTCACCTTCACCTGCTTCACCGACAACTTCGAAGGACTGCGTCCGGAAATTCTCTGCGAGGACCTGCCGCCGCTCAACATCGCGGACATGCCCACGAACACGCCGGGCATCTGGCAGAAGTCGCGGCTCTGGGGACCGAAGCTCGGCAATCTCCAGGGCCCGGTCCTCTTTCTCGACCTCGACATCGTCATCGTCGGATCGCTCGATTCCTTCTTCGAGGTCGGCGAACCCGACGACGTGATCCTCGCCAGAAATCAGACAACGCCCTTCGAGCGCCTCGGCCAGACCTCGCTGTTCCGCTTCCCGGTGGGCAAACTCGTGCCCCTGCAGCAGAAGTTTGGCGCCAATCCTCAGGCGATTGCCGACGAGTATCGCTTCGAGCAGCGTTTCGTCACGCGCAATGCGCCCGGTGGCGTGAAGCTCTTCCCAAGGCGCTGGGTCCTGCATTACCGGCAGGACTGCCATTGGACCTTCCCGCTCAACTATTTCTTCACACCGCGCCTGCCGGCCGATGCGCGTGTGGTGCTTTTCCCGCGCAGCCTGCTGCCGCAACATGCGATCGACGGACAATATGGCTATCGCGGACGCGTCGACACGCCGCTTGGACATATTCGCCGCCTGTTCAACGGCGACCGCCGCGAGAAGAACCCGTTCCGCTACCTGCGCCACTATATCCGCCCTGCTCCATGGGTGGCCGAACATTGGCGCGAATAGTCGGCGTTCTGTTAAGATCGGGCAGGATTTCAGCGTGGCAGCGTGAGTTTTTAGATTAACGCGCCGCCGGCCCCTTCACGCGACCGGAAAGCACCCCGAAACCCTCGATGATCGCCTCCTGGTTCTCAAGACGAGTCACTTCGAGCTGCACTTCCTGAAGCGTGCGCAGCAGTTGCGGCACCGCTTCGAGGTCGCCTTCCTCCGTCGCATGCGCAAGCTCACGCTCGAGTTCACGCCGCTGCCAGTGCAGCGCCTTGGACCGCTGGTGCAAAGCCAGAGCCTGCAGATAACCTTCGCGCGCATCCTCGGGGGCTGCAGCCGTCGTCGCGGTCCAGAGCCGCGCATAGCGGATCTGCTGGTCGATCGCGGCGAGCAGTGCGCCGAAGCCTTCCCCATCCAGTTGCTCGATCAGGCCTTCGCGCGTCAGGCGCGGCCCCTGCGCGGCAGCAGCATTCAGCACCGCCGCCCAGCAGCGCTGCAGGTCGCGATGGTCGAACTCGATCGTCGAGATTTCGTCATACTCGTCGAACAGCAGCTGCGGGTGGTTGACGATGGTGAACGCCAGCACGCTTTCGCGTAACTCTGGCGGCCTCGTTGAGCGGTCAGCTTTCAACAACTGATTAAGCTTCGAACTGGCAGCAGTCCCCGCCTCGACAATAGCGCCCTTCAACGCGTCCGCGGGCTGCATCGACCGTTTGCCCCCTACGCGGCCGCCGCCACGCTCGAATGGGCGACGCTCGCCCCCCCGCCCCGATCCCGACGATTGCAGGAAGGCGTTCAGCCGGTCGCGCATGTCCTGGCCGTAGTGGCGGCGCACGCTTTCGTCGGCGATGACGGAAGTGACCTGCTTCAGCCGCGCTTCGAGCTCGGCGCGTTTCTCAGGCGTGTCGAACGATCCACCCTGGATCTCGCGCTGCCAGACCATGTCGGCAAGGGATCGCGCATTGGCGAGCACCTTGTCGAAGGGCGCGCGACCCTCGTGGCGCACCAGATCGTCCGGATCCTTGCCGTCAGGCAGCATCGCGAAACGCACCGAGCGGCCAGGCTTCAGGTGCGGCAACGCCAGGTCGACGCCACGATTGGCGGCACGGATGCCGGCGCCATCGCCGTCGAAGCAGAGCACCGGCTGCGACGTCATCTTCCAGAGAAGGTCGAGCTGGTTTTCGGTCAATGCCGTGCCGAGCGGCGCAACCGCGTTCTCGACGCCCGCCTGGTGCAGCGCGATCACGTCCATGTAGCCTTCGACGGCGATGATCGTTCCGGCGGCATCGTCCGGCCCGGCGTCACCCAGGCGGGCGGCCCCTTGCGAGGCCCGGCGGGCGCGGGCGAAATTGTAGAGCACGTTGCCCTTGTGGAAGAGCTCGGTCTCGTTGGAGTTCAGATATTTCGCCGGCGCATCCGGAGACATCGCGCGACCGCCGAAGGCGATGACCTTTTCGCGTGACGACAGGATCGGAAACATGATGCGGTCGCGGAAACGGTCATAGGAAACCGGCACATCGGGCCCGTGCACGACGAGGCCACAGGCCTCGATCTGCTCCTTGCCGATGCCCTTGCCGGCCAGAAATTCCTTGAGCGCGTTGCGGCTGTCGGGCGCAAAGCCCAGGCGGAAGGTCTCGATCGTGCGGCCCGTCAGGCCGCGTTCGCGCAGATAGGCGCGCGCCTTGGCGCCGCCCGCGGTCTGGAGCTGATCCTCAAAAAACGCCGTCGCCAGCTCCATGACGTCGAGAAGGCTGGTGCGCTCCTTCTCGCGGCGTTCGGCCTGAGGATCGGGCTGCGGCATCGCAACACCCGCCATGTCGGCGATCTGCTGCACGGCTTCCGGGAAGCTCAAGCCTTCGAGATCGGTCAGGAAGCGAAAATGGTCGCCGGAAACGCCGCAGCCGAAACAATGGTACCGGCCCTTGCGATCCTCGCAGTGGAAGCTCGGCGACTTCTCCCCATGGAAGGGGCAGCAGGCCCAATAGTCGCCGCGCGAGACATTGGTCTTGCGCCGATCCCAGGTGACGCGTTTGGCGATCACGTCCGAAATCGGCACGCGATCGCGTATCTCGTCGAGAAAGGATGGTGAAAAGCGCATGAAAACCTCTGGTCGATCTTCCATATAGGCGGCAAGGCCGCTGGACGCCACAACAGTGATCCGGCTTGCCCGCTATTCACAGGACGGAAACGGGATTCACGCCCGCTTCCACAACCAAAAGACGCAATTGAGATCTTCCAATGACCAAAAGTAGAGCTTGACTCGCCGAAGGTGAATGGCATCAATTCGGCGTCCCGAACTGGAACACCCATCATGGCCATCGCCGTCGAAGCGCTCGCGTCCAGTCCCGTCTTCTTCAGCACCGTGCTGGATTACGCCCGCGGCATGGTCTCCATGTATGGGGATAACCCGCGCCTCGCTTCGATCTTTGCCTCGCAGCAACGCTGGCTGATGGCCCAATCCGGCCCTGCCCTCCATCACGACCGCGATCCCCAAGATCTGTCGAGCGGCCTCTATAGCGGTCGTTTCATCAACTATGTCGTCGCCAACGATATCGCCAGCCGCAACACCGCGGATCGATCGCGCGTTCGAAAACGAAATCCTTGCGAACGCCGAGGAGGCGACGCCCGTCACCTATGGCCGGGCGTGCGCAGTTACTTGAACGAGCTCTTACTTGAGCAGTTCCTTCACGAGACCGGACGCCTTGGCGAAGTCCATCTGGCCCGGATAGCGCTCCTTGAGCACGTTCATGCACTTGCCCATGTCGCGCAAGCCTTGCGCGCCGGTTTCCTGGATCACCGAGGCGCAGAGTTCACGCACCGTCTCTTCCGGAAGCTGGGCCGGAAGGAACTGGTTGATGATCACGATTTCCTGGCGCTCCTGCTCGGCAAGCTCCGGCCGGCCGCCCTCGTCATAGATGCGGGCCGACTCTTCGCGCTGCTTGATCATCTTGGCGAGGATCTGCAGGATGTCGTCGTCGCTGACCGGGTCCTTGCCCAGGCCACGATTGGCGATGTCCCGGTCCTTGATCGCCGCCTGGATCAGCCGCACGGTCGAGGTACGCCGTGTGTCCTTGGCTTTCAGGGCTTCCTTCAGTGCGTCAGCGAACTGGTCGCGCATGTCCATACTCCATGTCGAAACCGGCCCGCGGTGCTCTGCCCGGAACCGGCTCGAAACCATCATTGTTGTCGTCGTCTTAAACCAGTGTGACAGGCGCAATCAAACGGAATACGCAACCGCTTGAATTAAAAGGAATTTTATTTCCTGACAATTCACAGCGGCCGGTTGACCCGGATCAGCGCTTTGGCTATTTTCCCGCACCTGCACGACATCGGCATGAGAGCACTTTCCGCGGGGATTCCGCGCGTCCATGCCTGAGCACATGAAATGGCGATCGACCGCCGGGCTTTCAAGCCCCGCTTCACGCCGCAACGGGATAGGAACGATGACCGCGACACCCGCATGGACCAATGAAAAACCAACCGCACTGCTCGTTCTGGCCGACGGCACCGTGATCGAAGGCAAGGGCATCGGCGCGACCGGCAAGGTGCAGGCGGAAGTCTGCTTCAACACGGCGCTGACGGGCTATCAGGAAATCCTGACGGACCCCTCCTATCTCGGCCAGATCGTCACCTTCACCTTCCCGCACATCGGCAATATCGGCGCCAATGACGAAGACATCGAAGACCTGACGCCGGCAGCACGCCACGGCGCGGTCGGCGTCATCTTCAAGGCCGACATCACCGAGCCGTCGAACTACCGCGCCGTCAAGCACCTCGACGCCTGGCTGAAGGCCCGCGGCATCATCGGCCTCTGCGGCATCGACACCCGCGCGCTCACCGCCTGGATCCGCGAAAACGGCATGCCGAACGCCGTCATCGCCCATGACCCCCAGGGCGTCTTCGACATCGACACGCTGAAGGCCGAAGCCAAGGCCTGGAGCGGGCTTGAAGGCCTCGACCTCGCCAAGGTCGCGACCTCGGGCCAGTCCTCGCGCTGGGACGAGAAGCCCTGGGTCTGGGACGAGGGCTATTCGACGCTCGGCGAAACCGATGCCGCCTACCATATCGTCGCGCTCGACTATGGCGTGAAGCGCAACATTCTGCGCCTCTTCGCCGGCCTCAACGCCCGCGTCACCATCATGCCGGCTTCGACCAGCGCCGACGAAGTTCTGGCGCAGAAGCCGGATGGCATCTTCCTGTCCAACGGCCCGGGCGACCCGGCGGCAACCGGCGAATATGCCGTGCCGGTCATCCAGAACCTGCTGAAGAGCGATATCCCGGTCTTCGGCATCTGCCTCGGCCACCAGATGCTGGCGCTGGCCCTCGGCGGCAAGACCGAGAAGATGCACCAGGGCCACCACGGCGCCAACCACCCGGTCAAGGATCACACGACAGGCAAGGTCGAGATCGTCTCGATGAACCACGGCTTCGCGGTCGATTCGAAGTCGCTGCCGGAAGGCGTTGAAGAGACTCACATTTCGCTCTTCGACGGCACGAACTGCGGCCTGCGCGTTGCCGGCAAGCCGGTGTTCTCGGTCCAGCACCACCCGGAAGCCTCGCCCGGCCCGCAGGACAGCCACTACCTCTTCCGCCGCTTCATGAACCTCGTGCGCGAGAAGAAGGGCGAGCCGGCATTGGCCGAGCGCTAAGCGCAACAAACATTCGGACAAAAGGCCCGCCTCGCGCGGGCCTTTTCTTTGGCGACAGGGCATCGGCCGATATCGCCAATCGCGTCCACCGAGGCGGGAGTACAGCTCGTCGTTTTGTCTGTCAGCCGTCGGCGAGACGGTCGGCAATGAAGTCGACAACCGCCCGGACCGACGGGAGCTGGCCGCGCCGATGCGGCATCAAAAGCGTTGTCGTGACCAGCCCCGCCTGCCAGTCGGGCAGCACCCGCACGAGGCTGCCATTGTCGATCTCGGCATGACAGAGCTTGCGCGGCAGCGCGGTGATGCCGAGCCCGGACAATGCCGCCTCGAGCAGCACACGCGATTCGTCTGCGACGAAGCGTGGCTGCGGCTTCAGCGAGATGGTGGCGTCGTCCGCGTTGCGCAGCGTCCAACCATCGCTTACGAGCGACGTGAGCAGGCCATCATGGTCGTCGACGTCAGCGGGCTCGGCAGGCGTGCCGCGTCGGGCGAGATAGCCGGGTGCGGCAACGAGCCAGATGACTTCCGAGGCGACCCGCCGCTGGACGAGACCGGAATCGGGCAAGGGCGCGAAATGATCGCGCACGGCGATATCGAAGCCTTCCTGGATCAGATCGACGAAGCGGTCGGTCGCATGCAGCACCACCCGCATCTTCGGATAGGCTAGCGCCAGCTGAGGCAGCAGCCCCGAAAGCGTCATCTGCGCAGTCGGCACCGAAGCGGTGATGCGCACCGTGCCGCTTGGTTCTGCAAGCCTGCCCTTGACCACGGCTTCAGCCGCTTCCGCCTCGATCAGCATCGCGGCCGCATGGCGATAGAAGTCCTCGCCGATCTCGGTCACCGTGAAGCGGCGGGACGTGCGGTTGATGAGCCGGACGCCAAGCATCTTCTCAAGCTCCGCCACGCGCTTGCTGAGCGTCGATTTCGGCACGTTGAGCACACGCGCAGCCGGCGCGAAGCCCCTATGGTCGACCACATGGGCGAAGATGATGAAGTCGTTGAGATTGCGCATCGCGGCTCCCGATGTCCACGCCTATGGATGACATGTCCGTATTTGGCCAATTTTCAAAAGACCGTCCACAAATTCATCGCCCCGCATTGAAACCGAATATCCAGGGAGAGGCTGGGCCCCTTCGCAATGTTGACCCGCTGACGGATGAGGTCACGGACGTGACTTGCGGTTGACCCTTCGCCGGGCTTCGCGCATCCTCCCGTGCAACTGGAGGTGACGATGATTACAGGTCCACAGTGCCGCGCCGCCCGGGCGCTGATCGAAATCTCGCGCGAGATGCTGGCAAGCTTTTCAGGTGTCGACGAAGACACGATCCTCAGGTTCGAACGCAAGCTCGAGACGCCCAGCGACGAGACAATCCTATCGCTGAGGCATGCACTCGAACATGCCGGCGCAGTGTTTCTGCCGGAAGGCGAACGCGGCATCGGCGTGCAGCTGAAGTTCACGCGCTCCGAGGCTCGCCGCCTCTCGATCCTGGAAAGCGAGGGTGGCGTCGTCGGCGACGACGAGGTTCCCGGTGCGTGAATTTCTGACAAAATTTCAATGCCTTGGCCGATCCGCCTGAATAAGATTGGCCACCGCTTGAATCGATCTGCGAACAAAAAAGCCCACCGTTTCCGGCGGGCTTTTTGTGATGCGATTGCCAGCGCTTACTTGCAGGCGGCGCAGAAACGCTGGATGCGGCGGCAAGCCTCTTCGAGCTGAGCTTCCGAGGTTGCGTAAGAAATGCGGAAGTTCGGGCCGAGACCGAAGGCCGAACCATGCACGACGGCAACGCCTTCGGATTCGAGCAGCTCGGAGACGAAATCTTCGTCCGTCTCGATGACCTTGCCCGACGGCGCGGTCTTGCCGATCAGGCCGGCGCAGGACGGGTAGACGTAGAAGGCGCCTTCCGGCGTCGGGCACGCAATGCCCTTGGCCTGGTTCAGCATCGAGACGACCAGATCGCGGCGGCCTTCGAAGATCTTCTTGTTCTCGGGGATGAAGTCCTGCGTGCCGTTCAGCGCCTCGACGGCCGCCCACTGCGCGATCGAGGTGGCGCCCGAGGTCTGCTGACCCTGGATCATGTCCATGGCCTTGATGAGCTGAAGCGGACCGGCAGCGTAGCCGATGCGCCAGCCGGTCATGGCATAGGCCTTGGAGACGCCGTTCATCGTCAGCGTGCGGTCATAAAGGCCGGGCTCGACTTCGACCGGGGTCGCGAACTTGAAGTCGCCATAGGTCAGGTGCTCGTACATGTCGTCGGTCAGCACCCAGACATGCGGATGCTTCATCAGCACGTCCGTCAGCGCCTTCAGTTCGGCATGGCTGTAGGCAGCGCCCGACGGGTTGGACGGCGAGTTGAAGACGAACCACTTGGTCTTCGGCGTAATCGCCTTGTCCAGGTCCTCCGCCGTGAGTTTGAAGTTGTTTTCCTGGGTGGCCGAGACGAACACCGGCGTGCCGCCGCACAGCGCCACCATTTCCGGATAGGAGACCCAGTAGGGCGCCGGGATGACGACTTCATCGCCCGCGTTCAGGGTCGCCATGAACGCGTTGAAAAGAATCTGCTTTCCGCCGGTGCCGACAATCGTCTGGGCGGCGGTGTAATCAAGGTTGTTCTCGCGCTTGAACTTCTTGGCGATCGCTTCGCGCAGTTCCGGAATGCCGGAGACCGGCGTGTACTTCGTCTCGCCGCGGTTGATGGCGTCGATCGCCGCCTTCTTGATATTGTCGGGCGTATCGAAGTCCGGCTCCCCGGCGCCGAGGCCGATCACATCACGACCTTTCGCTTTCAGCTCACGGGCTTTCTGCGAAACGGCGATAGTGGCGGAAGGCTTTACACGGGAGAGGGCATCGGCAAGGAAGGCCATGGGTGAAGGTCCTGATCGTTTCGAGACGAGGTGATCGCTACGGAACGTAAAAAGCCAGGCTCCATAGCGGTTAGGTCTATGTCGAAAGACGCCCGGTCTTGCAAGCGCCGGAACGGCAAAAACGCCGGAAACGCGGGCAAAAAGCGTCACCATGACAAAGTTTCATGAGTGCGATCAGCGTTGTCGATCGCCAGTCGCGATCCCGAGGCGATCCTCGCCCACAAGTCCAGCGCCGAAAAAAGGAATTATGGCGGTCGTTTGAACGGCCACGAAACGTATCAGTCGGAAACGGTTCTTGATCGCGATTTATTCAAAAAAATCAGCGGCGTTCGGCATTTTTTGAAATGCCATAATTTGGCCATCACAACTGTCGCGGTCCGCCGCAATTCCGTCCTGCAACAGCCGGTTTCCGGGCCTTTTCTTCGATCATCCGAACACATTCGCATTACGGGGGTTATGCAATGTTTCTCGACGACGAAATCGCCTCATTGAAAACCGGGCAGAACGAAGCGCGCTGGGGCATGTATCTGGCGATCGCAGCGCTCGCCGCCTGCATCCTGATGATCATCGGCCTGATGACCCAGGCCGCGGCCGAAACTGCCGACGCCAAGCCTCAGCAGATGGCAGGTTATGTTCGCCCCAACGATATCGGCGCGGGCGCCCTGCTCTTCCCGTCGAAGGAACCCGGCTACTTCGTCGAGGCGCCGCGGCTGGCGACGGACGTGACGATCGACGTCAACGGCCCGATCATGCGCACCCGCGTGACCCAGCGCTTCGAGAACCCCAGCAAGGGCTGGGTCGAAGGCACCTATGTCTTCCCCCTGCCCGAGGATTCGGCGGTCGATACGCTAAAGATGCAGATCGGCGACCGCTTCATCGAGGGCCAGATAAAGCCGCGCCAGGAAGCCAAGGAGATCTACGAACAGGCGAAGGCCGAGGGCAAGAAGGCGGCACTGCTCGAGCAACAGCGCCCGAACATCTTCACCAACCAGGTCGCCAATATCGGCCCCGGCGAAACGGTCGTCATACAGATCGAGTACCAGAGCGCGGTCCGTCAATCGAACGGCCTCTATTCTCTCCGTTTCCCGATGGTGGTCGCGCCCCGCTATAATCCGCAGCCGATCGTTCAGACCGTCGACCTCGACAGCCGCACCGGCTATGCCGTCAACGATCCGGTTCCCGACCGTGAAAAGGTCGAAGCGCCGGTTCTCGACCCCAAGGAAAACGCTAAGGTCAATCCCGTCACGCTGACGGTGAACCTGAAGGCAGGCTTCCCCCTCGGCGAGGTGAAATCCGGCTATCATGACGTCGATATCGCCAACCTCGATGATCTCAGCCGCCGCGTGACGCTGAAGGGCGACAGCGTGCCGGCCGACCGCGACTTCGAGCTCACCTGGAACGCGATCGAGGGCAAGAGCCCCTATGCCGGCCTCTTCCGGGAGACAGTCGGGAACAAGACCTACCTGCTCTCCTTCGTCACGCCACCGGCTGCCGCAAGCGAGACCGATGCCAAGCCGGTCAAACGCGAGATCGTCTTTGTCATCGACAATTCCGGTTCCATGGCCGGCCCCTCGATGGAACAGGCGAAGGAGAGCCTGGCGCTGGCGATCTCCAGGTTGAAGCCCGAAGACCGCTTCAACGTCATCCGCTTCGACGACACGATGTCGGTGCATTTTCCTGAGCTCACCGAGGCGACACCGGACAAGCGCGAGGATGCGATCGCCTATGTCCGCGGTCTCACCGCCGACGGCGGCACGGAAATGCTGCCCGCGCTGGAAGCTGCATTGCGCACGCAGGGTCCAGTTCAGGCCGGCGCGCTTCGCCAGGTGGTCTTCCTGACCGATGGCGCGATCGGCAATGAGGCGCAGCTCTTCGACGAGATCCAGAAAAACCGCGGCGACGCCCGCGTCTTCACCGTCGGCATCGGCTCCGCCCCCAACAGCCATTTCATGACCAAGGCTGCCGAATACGGCCGCGGCACCTTCACGCTGATCGGCTCGGAGAGCCAGGTGGCGACACGCATGGGCGAGCTCTTCACCAAGCTCGAAAGCCCCGCGATGACCGATATCTCCGCGAGCTTCGAGGCCGCATCGGCAAGCGACATCACCCCAAACCCCATGCCCGATCTCTATCGCGGCGAGCCGGTGGTGCTGACCGCCGAACTCGATGGCACCGCACCCAAAGGCAAGCTGCAGATCCTCGGCAAAGCCAGCGACCAGCCCTGGCGGGTCGAGATGGACATCGCCAAGGCCTCCACCGGCCAGGGTATCGCCAAGCTCTGGGCGCGGCGCAAGATCGATGATCTCGAGGCAAGTGCCGCTGCAATTGCCGATCCCGCCACGCTCGACAAGCGGATCGAGACCGTGGCGCTCGCCCATCACCTCGTCTCCCGCGTCACCAGCCTCGTCGCGGTCGATGCGACGCCCTCGCGTCCGGCCGGCGAGCCACAGGCCGAAACCAGGCTGCCGCTCAACCTTCCGGCCGGCTGGGACTTCGGCAAGGTCTTTGGTGAAGCGCCCGTCGAGAGCGCCCCCGGAAAGGTCTACGAACGCGACGCTGCGGTCGAGAGCCGGACCAAGCTTGCCATGGTGACGGCGGACCGCATGCTGGCGGCACCAACCGCACGGGCGGCAGGCATGATCGCCGAGGCCAACAACCAGGTCACCCTGCCGCAGACGGCAACGGAAGCGGACAAGCAGATCCTGATCGGCCTGATGCTGTTGGCCTTTGCCCTCTTCGCCGGCACGACCTTTGTCTTCTGGCGCGCGCCGATCGCCGCCGTCGTGCTTGCGGGAGTGCGCCGCCGTGGCCGCTGACAACGAAAGGCCCGAGCCAGGCCCGGGCTTTCTCGCCCGCCTCTCGGCGGTCGAGACGATCGTGCTCGCGATCATCGCGCTCATTGCCCTTGCCGGTCTCCTGCTGATCGGCAAAGGTTTCTACATGAAGGCCAAGGCCGAGGTCTCGCAGGTGCTTCTCAAGCGCACTTTCGAGGCGCAGTTGCACGGCAACCCGGATGGCAAGCCCTGGCCCTGGGCCGACTTTCAGACCGCCGCCGAGATCACCGCGCCGCGATTGAACCGCTCTGCGGTCGTGCTCGAAGGCGCGAGCGGCGAAGCGCTCGCCTTCGGCCCCGCCTGGCTGACGACGACGCCCTTGCCCGGCGACGAAGGCACCTCCGTCATCGCCGCGCACCGCGACACGCATTTCCGTTGGCTGAAGGACGTCAATCCCGGCGACCTCCTGGTGCTGACGCGCAAGGACGGCCGCCGCTTCCTGTTCCGGGCCGGCGAAAGCCGCGTCGCCCGCTGGGACGAAAGCGGCATCAACGCATCGGCCACCGGCCACCATCTGGCGCTTGCCACCTGCTGGCCCTTCGATGCGATCGAACAGGGGCCGATGCGCTATATCGTCAATGCCGAGCTCATCGGCGAACAACGGCCGGTGTCGCTGACGACAGGCTCGATCTCGAAATAAACCGCTTTTGATCGGATGTGACTTGAACCGCTCCGTCTCCCGCTCCAGCGTGCCAGTTGAACGAATCGGCCCGGAGAAGCGCAATGCGGCGAGCGGATGCAGCAGCGTCGAAACAGCTAGGTAGGCGGCGGCACACCCGGTCGCTCGCGGTGCTCGTCGCTTTGGCCGCGATCGCCGCCCCCTTGGGCGCTCACGCCCAAGAGACGCGCGAATTCCCGAGCCAGCACGGCACCCTGCGCGTCGAGACCCTGGCGGCCGGCCTCGAACACCCCTGGTCCGTCGAAGCGCTACCCGATGGAGGGCTGATCGTCAGCGAACGTCCCGGCCGGCTGAGGATCGTGCGCGACGGCAAGGTGTCGAAGCCGCTGAAGGGGGTGCCCAAGGTCGCTGAACGTGGCCAGGGCGGCCTGCTCGACATCGCACTTGACCCTGGTTTCGCAAAGAACAGGACGCTCTATCTGACATTGGCCGCCAATGGCAAAGGCGGCTACGGCACCGCCGTCGTGCGCGCGAAACTTGCCGAAAACGAGAGCGGTCTCACCGAGGTCAAGGAACTCTTCCGGATGAGCAAGTTCACCGGTAAGGGACAGCATTTCGGTTCGCGCATTGCGATCGCGCCCGACGGCAGCCTGTTCTTCGGCATCGGCGACCGCGGTGAACGCGATCGGGCGCAGGACCCGCGCGATCATGCCGGCGCCATCCTGCACATCAACGCCGATGGCAGCGCTCCCGGATCGAACCCCTATCGCGGCGGCACCGGCGGCCTGGCGGAGATCTGGTCGAAGGGTCACCGCAATCCGCAAGGGATCGCCTTCGACCCGAAGGACGGCACGCTTTTGACGGTCGAGCACGGCGCGCGCGGTGGCGATGAGGTCAACAATCCGCAGGCCGGCCACAACTATGGCTGGCCGGTCATCACCTACGGCAAGGACTATTCCGGCGCCGAGATCGGCGAAGGCACGGCGAAGGACGGCCTCGATCAGCCCCTCTTCTATTGGGATCCCTCGATCGCCCCCGGCGCGCTCGCCATCTATCGCGGCAGGATGTTTCCCGAGTGGGACGGCGACCTTTTGGTTGCCGCGTTGAAGTACCAGCTTCTCGCGCGGTTGGAGCGTGACGACAACGGTGCCATCGGCGCCGAGGAACGGCTGTTCGACGGCGAGTTCGGCCGCATCCGCGACGTCGTCGTCGCGCCAGATGGCGCATTGCTGATGGTGACCGACGAGGAAAATGGCGCCGTTCTCCGCGTCTCCAAGGGCGCGACGCAATAGCAATTGAGCCCGTCGCTGCCGCCTCACGACAGCTGGCCGCGGAACTCCTTGCGGAACATGAACTTCAGTCCCGACCAGACGGCATCGACGGCGCAGACTTTCACGTCGACGAGGCCAAGCGGCAGGAAGATATCGCGCAGCACGTCCTCGCTCAGCGTCGTCGCCACCTTCGACGCCTTCTTCGGCCAGGAAATCCAGAGCATGCCGTCAGGCCTGAGCCGGGCCGCAACCTCCGGCGCGAGCCCGTCCAATACGGACCTCTGCGTCTCGAACACATGGACATAGTCGTAGCTGCGCCCGCCGGCCGGACCGAGCACGATTTCGCAAGTCGAGAAGCCGGAAAAGTCCGTGATTTCGCTGAGGCTGGGCGGAACGCCGAGAAGTAGCGCCGCCTGCCCGTCCTTCAAACCCAGCTTGCGGGCAAGCGGCGTGCCGGAATATCCGCTGTCATTCATCACCATCTCCGAGCGCCGAGACGCTGACGATGAGCCTTGCCCGCCCAGAACGCAACTGCTAGACGGCGCCTGTCCGAGGAGAACCGACATGCCCCGCATTCAGGCCAATCTGCTGCTGTTGATTTCAGGCGCGATCTGGGGCGCCGGCTTCGTTGCACAGTCGACGGCCATGGATGCGATCAGCCCGCTGTGGTTCATCACGCTCAGATTTGCGATCGCGACGCTGGTTGCCATGCCCTTGGCCATCATGGAAACGAAGCGGGCGGCCGAACCGCTCAAGCTCACGACCGTGCGCAATTTCATCTTCATCGGCCTTGCACTCTTTGCCGGCGCAGCGACCCAGCAGTTCGGCCTGCTCGACACCAGCGTCACCAATTCCGGCTTCCTCACCGGGCTCTATGTCGTCTTCGTGCCCGTGCTGACGGTCATCTTCCTGCGCCGCAAGCCGCATTGGGTCATCTGGCCCGGTGCGCTGATGGCTCTCTTCGGCATCTTCCTTTTGAGCGGCGGCACCTTGTCGGCGCTGACCGGCGGTGACTACCTGACGATCCTGTGCGCCCTGTTCTGGGCGGTGCAAATGCTGCTCGTTGGCCTTTTCGCGCCCAGCAGCGGCCGGCCGATGTTGCTGTCGATGACGCAGTTCGCCGTCTGCGCAGTGCTCGGCTTGCTTTTCGCAGTGAAGATGGAGCCGCTGAGCTTTGCGGCTGTCGAAGGCGCTCTCTTCGAAATCCTCTATGCCGGCATCTTCTCGAGCGGCCTCGCCTTCATCCTGCAGGTGGTGGGCCAGCGCTATACCACTTCGCCGCAGGCCGCCATCTTCCTGTCGAGCGAGGCGCTCTTTGCTGCCCTCTTCGGTGTCCTGCTGCTCGGCGAGATCATCACCCCGATCGGCTATGCCGGCTGCGCGATCATCTTCGCGGCAATGCTTGCCGTCGAGATCATTCCCGAACTGACCAAAAATCGGCGCGCGGAAGCTGCGGCCTGAACTGGCCTCTGCGAGCGCAACCGACACTGCGCCATGAACTATATCAGCGACCGGTCCAAACGCCGGACTGGCGCTTTACTTGCTATTGTACCGGGCCATCAAATCGTTGCTTCGCCGCCAGGCGCGAAGCGGGCGCAATCGACCGGTCCAATTCAATACCTGTAGGTTTTCTGCAAGAATCGTACGTAAGAAACGTACGACGCGAGAAGCATCAAACATATCAGAGAGTTGCGAATACCGGACGGCGCCAGCATTCGACTGGCCTCCTTGCGGCTGCATCGAAAAACAGCAAAAACCCACTCAATTTTGCGGCGTTCATTTTCAAAAAGCTGTGATTTCAACAGCTTGCGATATATCTTGAAGAAGGGGCAACAGCTGCGGAAATGACCGATTTTTGAGCAATGACAAGACGCAATACCACGCTCGAAAAGTTTTGCTTGCCAATTCAAAATAAACCCATCACTCTTACTCTGTTCGGGCAATCTGCGAACACGGGAAGATCTTGAAATAAAAGCGGGCCGGAGACGCAAAACTCCGGGCGGCCAGACCGGGAAGACGCATGAAAATGCAACTTCTCCAATGGCTGGCTGCGGTAACAGGACCCTTTCCTCAAACGTCGAGAACTGCCTGCCAACGCCCATTCGGGCAAAACTGCAATGCTGCCCGTCCGTCAAACGGGTGGAGAGAAAAGGACCTGACGCATGGCCGAAACTGGCACTGTAAAATTCTTCAACACCGACAAGGGCTTTGGTTTCATCAAGCCTGACAACGGTGGTGCAGATATCTTCGTACACATTTCCGCAGTCCAGGCCTCCGGCCTGAACGGTCTGACGGAAAACCAGAAGGTGAGCTTCGACACCGAACCGGATCGCCGCGGCAAAGGCCCGAAGGCGGTCAACCTGCAGATCGCCGGCTAACGCCGACATCCGCTGACAGATTCAAAGTTGAAGCCCGGCAGGCTTGCCGGGTTTTTTTTGTTCAGGCTCGGTTCACAGTGGCGGCATTAACGTCCTCTCATGAAATCCGGATTGATCCGGTCCATGCGATAGGATTTGAAGCCCATGAACACGTTCATCAAAGCCGCCGTTCTTTCGGTCGCCGCAATCGCCATGATCGTCCCGACCTCCGGCGCCGCGCTGGCAGACCATCGCCATCACCACAACAATGACGATGCATGGGTGGCAGGCGCAGCGGGCCTCGCCGCTGGCGCGCTGATCGGCGGCGCGATCGCCTCGCAGCCGCGTTACAACAGCGGCTACGGCGAGCGCGTCTATATCGATCCGGAACCGGAATACGATTATTACGAGCCGCGCCCGGTCTATCGCCCTCGCCCGGTCTATCAGGCCCGTCCGGTTGTCGTCGATAACTACGGCGGCGGCAGCTATGGCGGCGGTTACCGCTCGCTCGAGCCCTGGACGCCGTCCTGGTACCGTTACTGCTCGCAGCGCTACCGCTCGTTCAACCCGGACAACGGCACCTTCCGCGGTTACGACGGCCGCAGCTACTTCTGCACCGCCGGCTGATCGGCGCAGAGCATACGGAATCAAAAAGCCCATGCCTCGATCAAGGCATGGGCTTTTTTCGTGATTACAACGGCAAGCCGTCCTTCTTCAGAGCCCGCGCAGATAGGGATTGGTGCGGCGCTCCTCGCCGATCTGCCCGCCTGGACCGTGGCCGCAGATGAAGCCGACAGTGTCACCGAGCGGCAGGATCTTGTCGCGGATGGAATCGAGCAATTGCTGGTGATTGCCGCCCGGCAGGTCGGTGCGCCCGATCGAACCGTGGAAGAGCACGTCGCCGACATGGGCGAAGTTCTGTGCCCGGTTGAAATAGACGACATGGCCGGGTGCGTGGCCGGGGCAATGCAGGACCTCGAAAACATGGTCGCCGAACGAAACGGTATCGCCCTCTTCGAGCCAACGATCCGGAATGACGTTCTGGACCTTCATCGCCAGCCCAAAACGCTCGGCCTGGCTCTCGAGCCTTTCGAGCAGCGGCAGATCGTCCTTGTGCGGGCCGATGATTTCAAGCCCGAGCGCATCCTTCAATTCCTTGGCGCCGCCGGCGTGGTCGATATGGCCATGGGTGATCCAGATCGCCTTCAGCGTGATGCCGTTCTCGCGGACCGTCTGCAGGATGAGGTCGACATCGCCACCGGGATCGACGATCACGCCTTCCTTGGTCTCGCTGTCGAACAGCACCGTACAATTCTGCTCGAAATGGGTAACCGGAATGATGCCCGCCTGTAACATGTGCGCCTGCCTCTATGGGATCTGCTGCATGTTTCCTTGCATCGTCGCCGATTGAGGGACAACCCATGCAGCACTTCAAAGTTCTACAGCGATCTTAGCGCGCCCGGCGGGACGCGCGACGCTGTAACTCTCCTATAGCGGCAATTGGCGCCGGTGACAGCGCCAATCAGCGCAGAACGGCGACTTGGCTGGTGGCCGGTTGCGGTGCGGGCCATTGCACTGTGGTCATCAGCAGCGCCGAAATTGCCAGTTCGGCGGCAACGACGATCCTGACCACCGG
Organism: Ensifer sp. EB106-03-01-XG145; assembly: GCF_058792075.1. Taxonomy (NCBI): domain Bacteria; kingdom Pseudomonadati; phylum Pseudomonadota; class Alphaproteobacteria; order Hyphomicrobiales; family Rhizobiaceae; genus Ensifer; species Ensifer sp. EB106-03-01-XG145. The sequence continues at coordinate 47,612 of NZ_JBYTEC010000006.1, forward strand.
CTTGAGGCTGCGGGCGGTGAAATTGCTCTGATCCGGCTGAATGTCCTGCATCTTCGTCGCCTCTCCCGCTGCTTGTTTCTTCGGGCCTTGGGCCGCGGCAGCAGAGGAAGAATGTCACGGCGTCACATTTCGTGACGTTCCCGGGGGAACATCCGCGCGCGCGGAGGCGTTTCGCCCTCACCACTAAAGGAGAAAGATAATGTTGAAACTTACCCGCCCCCTGCTGCGAGCCACTGCGGCCGCGGGTTTTGTGCTGACGCTCGGCATGCCGGCCGCCTTTGCCGCCATGACCGCGACCACAGTCACGGACCTCAACATCCGCACGGGTCCGGGCCCTCAGTATCCGACAGTCGGGCTTGCGGCCCGCGGTAGCACCGCGGTCATCGACGGCTGCATCGAAGGCAGCAAATGGTGCCGCATCGACATCAATGGCGTGCGCGGCTGGGTCTATGCGCAATATCTGACGACGTACTTCGGCGGTTCGGCCGTCGTGGTTCAGGAACGTCGCGCCGACCTCGCTATTCCCGCCGTCACCTATGAGGCGCAGCCGAACGATCCGGTGATCGTCAGCAGCGGCGATGAGTTGATCGGCCCGGTCGAAGAGATCGATCCGATCGTGCCACCGGACACCGTGCGCACCTACGTCACGGCGAACCCTGGCGAGACCGTCTATCTCGACGGCGAAGTCGTGGTCGGCGCCGCGCTGCCGCAGACCGTCGCGGTCCGCCGCGTGCCTGACTATAACTACGACTATGTCAGCATCAACGGCCAGCCCGTGCTGGTCGAGCCGGCGACGCGACGCATCGTCTACGTCTATCGATAGGCATTTGTTTCTCCGGCGACCGAGCGGTCGCCGGAGCCTACGGCGCATGCACGAATCATCCGCTTCATTGTGCGAAGACTGAAACCGATCCTTCTCGACGCCGGCGCAAGCTTCTCTGTCTGACGCCACGAAACGCCGCTTCCAGCTGAAATCAAACCATTTCAATGGCTAGGATCCGGGCACCGGGGCGGTCATTTCATTCAAATTGACAATAATCCAGATTCGGCTTCAACCTATCGGTGCCGGATCATCGGCTTTAGTGGCCCGTCCACGACGAGCCACGACACGGAGGGATCAATGGAAGCATTAATGCCTATCATTACCCAATTGATCGCGGGGGCGGCCGGCGGCAACGCGGCCAGCGCAGTGTTGAAGCAGCAGGCATTCGGTGTCGTCGCACGGACCATCGTCGGCGCGATCGGCGGCCTGGGCGGAGGTTTCCTCATTCAGATGCTCGGCGGCGAAGCAGCCGCGACAGGCCTTGCCATGCAGGCCATCGGCGGCCTCGTCGGCGGCGGCGTGCTGAGCGGTATCGTCGGGCAATTCCTCGGCAAGACGGCCTGACCCCTACCACGATCATATCCGTAGTAAGACAAAAGGCGGCCCCTGGCCGCCTTTTCTGCATTCGAGACAATTGCGGATGCCGTTACTCGGCGGCCGCGGCAACCGGGTAGACTTCCTTCATGTAGTCGTTCATCAGCGTTTCGCAGATCGTCGCCGGCGTGAAGCGATGGGGACCGATTTCGGAAACCGGCGTCACTTCGGCAGCGGACCCCGTGAGGAAGCACTCGCTGAAGCTGGACAGTTCCTCCGGCATGATCGCCCGCTCGACGACCTCGTAGCCGCGGCGCTTGGCAAGCTCGATGACCGTGCGGCGGGTGATGCCGTCGAGGAAGCAATCCGGCACCGGCGTGTGGATGACACCGTCCTTGACGAAGAAGATGTTGGCGCCCGTCGCTTCGGCCACCCGGCCGCGATAGTCGAGCATCATCGCATCCGCATAGCCCTTGGCTTCCGCCGCATGCTTGGAGATGGTGCAGATCATATAGAGACCGGCCGCCTTGGACTTGGAAGGTGCCGTCTGCGGATCCGGGCGGCGATACTCGGCGATGTCGAGGCGAATGCCCTTCAGTTTCTCCGCCGGGTTGAAGTAGCTGCCCCACTGCCAGATGGCGATGGCGACGTTGATGCGGTTGTTCTGCGCCGAAACGCCCATGCTTTCGCTGCCGCGCCAGGCGATCGGCCGCACATAGGCCTCGGAGAAGCCTTGGCGCTTCAGAAGCTCCACGCTTGCGGCGTCCAGCTCTTCCACCGAATAGGGAATCTTGAAGCCAAGAATGTCAGCCGAGTTATGAAGGCGCTGGTTGTGCTCGCTCAGCTTGAAGATACGTCCGCCATAGGCGCGCTCGCCCTCGAAGACCGCGCTGGCATAGTGCAGGCCGTGGGTCAGCACATGTACCTTGGCGTCCTTCCATGCGACGAATTCGCCGTTGAACCAGATCTCTCCGTCCAACTGATCAAAAGGAACCGCTGCCATGGTGTCATCCTCCGGCGCATATGCGCCATTCTTAGTTGATTATCGTCCTGCTTTCAGTTTATCGGCAAACTGATTGAGGGAAAATTCAATTTCGTGATTTTGGATTTGCGATCGGAACGGCGCGGCATATCCTCCTACAGCGCCGCGCGTCTTACGAGACGCGCAAAGGTCGCTGTAGCACTTTGAATTGCTGCATGTTTCTATCCTTAAATCGGCTACGATTTAAGGGAACATGCAGCGAGGTGTTGCCAACGCCAAATGTCTCGCTTACCGAGCAAGGACGCTAACGATGCGGTAAAAATATGTCAATAAAGCTGACGTATTTTTCCGAATGTTTCGCAAGTTGCAATCTGGCTGAAAGGAAATGACCGCGTGGCCGGCCAATCCAAAGAGAACACCCGGTATCTCACCGATGCCGCCGCCGATGATGACACGATCGATTTCGAGATCATCGAGTTGCTCTTCTTTGCCTATCGCGACTTCACCTCCGACCCGGATGCGATCCTCGAAAAGAGCGGCTTTGGGCGGGCGCATCACCGGGTCGTCCATTTCGTCGACCGCGAGCCCGGCATGACCGTCGCCGACCTCTTGGACACGCTGAAGATCACCAAGCAGAGCCTCGCCCGCGTGCTCAAGCAACTGATCGATTCCGGCTACATCCGCCAGGAGACCGGCCCTGAAGACCGACGCCAGCGCATGCTCTATACGACTGAGGAAGGCAAGGCGCTGGCGCGTGCGCTGGCCGAGCCACAGTCCCGCCGCATAGCCGATGCATTGGCAAGAACGGGTCCGGGCGCGCGGGAGACGGTCAAACGCTTTCTCGCCGGAATGAAGAACGCCGCAGACTGACACGAGGCTCGCCGCCGGCAGACGGCTCGGGAGCCTGGAACCAGGGAAGCGTGGAATGACGACAAAAGCGACTGTCTCGGACGATGCGGCTCACCTTCTGGTCGTCGACGACGACCGGCGCATCCGCGATCTCCTGAACCGCTATCTGGTCGAGCAGGGATTTCGCGTGACGACCGCGTCCGACGCGGACGAAGCACGGCGCAAGCTGGTCGGCCTCGACTTCGACCTTCTGATCGTCGATGTGATGATGCCGGGCGAAAGCGGCATCTCGCTGACCAACAGCCTGCGCCAGATCAAGACCGTGCCGATCCTGATGCTGACGGCGCTGGCGGAATCGAACTCCCGCATCGAGGGCCTGGAAGCCGGCGCCGACGACTATCTGTCGAAGCCCTTCGAACCGCGCGAACTGGTGCTGCGCATCAACAATATCCTGCGCCGCAACCAGCCGGCCCAAGCGCCCAAGGTCGACCAGGTGATCTTCGGCCCCTACACCTTCTCGGTGGTGCGCAAGGAACTGAGGCGCGGCGCCGATCACATCCGGCTCACCGATCGCGAGCAGGAGATCATGACGCTGTTTTCGCAGCGCGCCGGCGAGACCATCCCGCGCCACGAACTGATCGGCGACGATGCAGAGGTCGGCGAGCGCACGATCGACGTGCAGATCAACCGCCTGCGGCGCAAGATCGAGGACGATCCGTCCAATCCGGTCTGGCTGCAGACGGTGCGCGGCATCGGCTACCGGTTGAGCGTGGACTGAAAATGGCGGGCCTTCCGATGAGCGCGGCAAACCATGGCAAGCTTTGACGGCATAGAGCACGGGGCAACCGGATCGAGCGACAACGCCTGGAGGCGCTTTACCCGCTGGTTGCGCCGCCGCCTGCCGATGGGGCTATACGCCCGTTCGCTGCTGATCGTCATCATTCCGATGGTGCTCTTGCAGTCGGTCGTCGCCTTCATCTTCATGGAGCGCCACTGGCAGCTGGTGACGCAGCGCCTGTCAGCCGCCGTCACCAGCGACATCGCCGCAATCGTCGACCTCATCGACACCTTCCCCGCTGACCGCGACATCAGCGAGATCATCCGCATCGCGCGGGATCAGCTTGATCTCAGCATCTCCGTCGACCCGCCCGGCGAGCTGCCACCACCCAGGCCTAGTCCCTTCTTCGAAATCCTCGACCAGATCCTCGGCGAGGAGATTTCCAACCAGGTCCGCCGCCCCTTCTGGATTGATACGGTCGGCAACTCCAAGCTCGTCGAGATCCGCATCAAGCTCGATGACGGCCGCATCCTGCGGGTCTATGCTCGGCGAAACCAGGCCTATGCTTCCAACACCCATATCTTCCTCGTCTGGATGGTGGCCGCATCGCTGGTGCTGCTGGCGATCGCAATCCTGTTCCTGCGCGGCCAGATCCGCCCCATCCTGGCGCTGACCAAGGCTGCCGAAAGCTTCGGCAAGGGCCAGAAGATCGACGACTTCGCGCCGCGCGGCGCCGACGAGATCCGCCGCGCCGGCCTTGCCTTCATCCTGATGCGCGAACGCATAGAGCGCCAGATCGAACAGCGCACCGCGATGCTGACCGGTGTCAGCCACGACCTCAGAACCATCCTCACCCGCTTCAAGCTGCAGCTGGCGCTCGCCGGCAACAATCCGGATCTCGAAAGCCTGAACCAGGATGTCGAGGACATGCAGAACATGCTGGAGGGCTACCTCGCCTTCGCCCGCAGCGAAGCGGAGGAAGATGTCGGCCAGCTGAAACTCAGCGACCTGATGACCCGGCTTGCGGCGGAGGCCGAACTGCTCGGGAAGACGCTGACCACCTCGGTCGAGGGCGAGGACGAGGTTCGGGTCAGGCCGAACGCCTTCACCCGCCTCGTCGCCAATCTCGCTTCGAACGCCTATCGCTACGCCAACACCGTCAACATCGACGCCCGCCACAGCGCCAAATGGGTCACCATCACCGTCGACGATGACGGTCCGGGCATCCCTGAGCGATCGCGCGAGGACGTGTTCAAGCCGTTCTTCCGTCTCGACGAGGCGCGCAATCTCGACAGCTCCGGCACCGGCCTTGGCCTTGCGATCGCCCGCGACATCGCCCGCAGCCACGGCGGCAACGTCACCCTTGGCGACAGCCCGCTCGGCGGCCTGAGGGCAACGGTTCGCGTACCGGCTTGACGTCATGGCGCTGACGGGCCACTGCTCGCCAGGGGAATGGACGGGGGAGCGGACCGTGTCGGACGGTATCGACTGGAACGACTGGGAACGACGGCTGGCTGAACTCTGGGCTGCCTTCGACACCATCGACGCCAAAACCTTCATCGCGCGTATCGAGGCGCTTGCGGCCGAACTGCCGTCGGGACACGCCATAGGCCTGTTCGAACGGGCCTCCGCGCAGGATTCGACCGGCCACGAGACGGAAGCCGAACCTCTCTATCGGCAGGCATTGGAAAACGGTCTCACGGGAATTCGCCGGCGCCGCGCCACCATCCAGCTCGCCAGCACGCTGCGCAATCTCGGCCGCGCTGGCGAAGGCGTCGCCCTGCTCACCGCGGAGCAGACCAAGCCGTCAGACGAGCTCGACGATGCGGTTGCCGCATTCCTGGCGCTTTGCCTGGTCGACGCCGGTCGTGCGAAAGAAGCGGCCGCGCTCTCGCTCGGCAGCCTCTCGCGCCACCTCCCCCGCTACAATCGTTCGCTCAAACGTTACGCCGAGACGCTGTTGTCAGACGCGTAAGCGCTAGCGTTGATAGTTCGACGTCAGGCCGCGGCGTTCGTTGAAGCGGCGCCAGGCGTGAATGCGGCGCGGATGGCGGGCGCGCATGACATCGAGCGGCGCGAGCAGTCGGCCCTTACGACCGAGGGCTTTGTCGAGGATCTCGATGATCCGCCGGTTCGGCCAGGGCTTGCGCGTGATCGTCAGTAGCGCCCGGAAGGCTTCATCCTCGCGGCCCGCGCCAAGTTGATGGGCAATCAGCCCATAGGCAAAAGCCGTGGAGCGGCTGACGCCGGCGTGGCAATGCACGAGAATGCGGCTCGAGGCATCCTCGGCGGCGGGGCGCATCGTCTCGAACACTTCGAGGACCAGATCCGGGAAGTGCTGCGTGGCGGTCGGGTTTTCCTGGTCGCGCATGCGCACCACCCGGTGGTTCGCATCGGCAATGACGGGCACGTTGGCGTCGGGCAGTTCCGGGTCGAGCAACGACAGCACATGGCTTGCGCGCCAGTCGCGCGCGGCATCGGCAGCGCGCCACAGGCAGGAGACCTTGACGCGCTCGGGGATCACCTCGAAGGCAATGGTCATTGGGATCACATCAATTTTTTGCCGTTGGGAACCGGCCGTTCGGTGGCAGCCAGCACGATCGCGCCGGCCTCGTCTGCAAAACCCAGCGTCAGCACTTCGGAGCGGACTGGCCCGATCTGGCGCGGCGGAAAATTGACCACGCCCAGCACCTGCCGCCCAATGAGATCTTCCGGACGATAGTGCACCGTGATTTGCGCCGATGACTTTTTCATGCCGATTTCCGGCCCGAAATCGATTTTCAGCTTGAAGGCCGGCTTGCGCGCTTCCGGAAAGGGTTCGGCTTCGACGATCGTGCCCACGCGAATGTCGACACGCTCGAAATCAGCAAATTCAATCGTTTCAGTCACGGCAATTCCCTTTGTGAAAAGTACTCAGTCGCCGGGCTTAAAGCATCGGGCGAGATTCCGGAAGCGCACCGGTATCGGCAGGCTCCCCGTGAAATCTTGCCTCTTCCCAGGGGCGGCGCGCGAACTGCTCGGCAAGGAAATCGACGAAGACGCGCACACGCGGCGGCAGGAAACGCCGGTGCGGGTAGACCACGGTGATCGGTTCCGCCTCGGCGTAATTGCAATCGGTCAGAAGCGGCACCAGCAAGCCCGCCCGGATATCTCCACCGACAAGAATTTCGGAGAGCCGCACGATCCCGATGCCGGCGAGCGCGAGGTGCCTCAGCGCTTCCGTGCTGTTGGCTTCGACGGAACCACGAACACGGATCGCATGCCGGCCGTTGCCATCCTGGAACTCCCAGACGTTGAGGCGGCCATGGGCGGTAATGGCAAGGCAGACGTGCCGTTGCAGGTCATCAGGCGTCTTGGGAACACCGTGCCTTTCGAGGTATCCCGGCGCCGCACAGATGACACGACGGTTCGATGCCAGGCGCCGCGTCACCAGCGTACTGTCGCTTTGCGCCGCAACCCGTATGGCGACATCCGCGTCACCGTTCATGAGATCGACGATCGCGTCGCTGAAATCGAGCTCCAGATCGATCGCCGGGAACCGCTCGATGAAGGCCGGCAGCATGGGCACGATCAGGCGATGACCGAAGGCGCTCGGCAGGCTGACCCGCAGGCGGCCGCGCGGCTCGGCGCCCGGCTGGATCGCAAACTCAGCATCCTCGATATCGCCGAGGATGCGACGGGCCGACTCCGCATAGGCGCTGCCTTCGCTGGTGAGGCTGATGCTGCGCGTCGATCGCTGCAGCAGCCGCACGCCGAGGCGCGCCTCCAGTCGGCCGATGATCTTGCTGACGGCCGATGGTGTCATGCGCAGCCGCCGCGCAGCCGCCGAGAAATCCCCCTCTTCGACGACGGCGAGAAACACCGCCATGGCTCCCTGCCGGTCCATTGCATCTATTCCATTTCGTCACAGATGAACGGAACTTAACATGGATTATCGCGGCCGACGATAGGCTGTAGCTTGGACCTGGAACTCAGACAGCGGAGCCCGCGGGGTGACGGAAATGGATAAGCAGCGAAAGGATATGCCGGCGAGCTACCAGCTACATTCCTGGGCGCGACGTCAGCGCAACGCCGCGATCCGCGACATGTGTCGCCGGGCAATGGGCGCGATCTGGAGGTGCCTGTTCGACCGGCGTACAGGCCCTGGACAAGGCGCAGGCGCTGCCCCCCGCGCGCCGTAGAGCAACCCTCACGCCGGCGCCATTACGGCACCAGCGTTTCGTGAGCTCAGCCCGCCAGCTCTTCCGCCCGTTTGCGTGCTGCGGCGATCGCCTTGTCGAAAAGCGGCTGCATGCCGTCGTCGGCCATCAGCACGGAGAGCGCTGCCGCTGTCGTACCGCCGGGCGAGGTCACGTTCTGGCGCAGCCGTGCCGCCTCGTCGGGGGACTGATGCAACAATTCGCCAGCCCCCGCGACGGTTTCCCGCGCGAGCCGCATGGCGAGGTCCGCCTCGAGGCCGGCCTTGCGGCCCGCCTCCGCCATGCACTCGACGAGGTAGAAGACGTAGGCCGGACCGCTGCCCGAAACCGCGGTTACCGCATCGATTTCGGCTTCGGTCCGGACCCATTCGACGGGCCCGCTGACCTTCAGCAGATCGTGAACCTGGCTGCGCTGCGCCTCGCTGACGCGCGCATTGGCAAAAGCACCGGTAACGCCGCGGCCGATCATCGCCGGCGTGTTCGGCATGGCGCGAACCGTGGCGGCAGCACCCAGGTGCGTCTCGATGAAGGCGAGCGTCTTGCCGGCGGCAACCGAGACAATGACGGTATCCGCACCGACGAGCGGCTTCAACGGCGGCAGCACGGCGTCCATCACCTGCGGCTTGACCGCGAGGAAGATCACGCCGGCCTGAACACCGGATGGCGCCGAGGTCGCATGTGTCACGCCGTTGTCGGCAATGAGCTTGGCCATGGCCGGTGGCGGGCCGGGATCGACGACGAGCACGTCGGCACCCCTAACGCCGCTCTTCAACCAGCCGGAAAGCATGGCGCCGCCCATATTGCCGGCGCCGACGAGGACGATGGGACCGGAAGCGGCATTCGCCATGATCAAGCCTCTCCAACCGTTTCGAACAGGACCGCATCGACGGCGCGCTGCGCGTCCATGCCGGACCAGACGACGAATTGAAACGCCTGATAATAGGATTCGCAAGCGTCGAGTGCGCTCGAAAGCAGAACTTCGACCTGTTGATTGGTCGGCTCGGCGCCGCCGGCGAGCAGCAGCGACTGGCGGAAGATCACCACTTCCTCCTGGCGCCACAGGTCGAAGTGGCCCATCAGCACCTGCCCGTTGATATGGGAGAGCAGGCGGATGACTTCGTTGACCCGGCTTTCCGGCACCTTGATGTCGAAGGCGCAGGCAAGGTGCAGAGCCTCGAACTCCTCCATCCAGGAGAAGGAAACGTGGTAGTCTGCCCACTTGCCTTCGACCGTCATGGCGATTTCGTCTTCGCCGGATCGCTCGAACGACCAGTCGTTATTTGCGGCCACGAACTCGATCATATCGACCGGGTTGGATTGGCGCTCGACTTCCATTTCCAAAAGGCTCATGCATCACCCTGTATAGGTGTGGCGCAGACGTGCATCATCACGCTCACAAGACGCAACGCTGCAAACCCAACACCGATTACAAACACACTATGATTGCTGAACTCACATCCATCCTGGCTGATTTACCCTGCCCGGAGCTTGCGTGGTTCGTTTCGAATCATCATTTAAAATCAGTGTATAATGGCGGAGTCAGGCTGCCAGCCCCCGGGCCGAAAAATAGCCGGGATGAATCGCGTCCACGTTGTCATTTGGATGAAGCGCGAGAGCTTAACTGACTCTGCCATAAGGGTTTTTTGGCAGTGTCCACAGGTGGAAAACTTTTCAGGTTTTATTAACCAGCCTTAACGCCGTTTCAATCGATCCAGGATTAACGACAGCAAAACGCCCGCGAAACCAGTTCGCGGGCGAAGTAAAAACGCCAAAATACCGTTATTTCGGCGGAATCGCGTTACTTGCCGGCCTCGGCGAGACGCGCTTCCAAAGCCTCAATGCGGGCGAGCAGCGCATCGTTTTCCTCGCGCGCCTTGATCGCCATTTCCTTGACCATCTCGAACTCCTCGCGCTTGACCACGTCGAGCGAGTTCAGTGCGCGTTCGGCCTGTGCGCGGAAGGCGGTCTCGACCTCGCGGCGCACGCCCTGGGCGGCACCTGCGGCATCGGTCATGATCTTGGCAAAGTCATCCAGAATGCGGTTAGCGCCTGTGCTCATCGTCGCGATCTCCATTTCAGCCATCGCCTCGCATTGCGATGCGGTCATGAATTTCAGGTAGGGTCAGCGGCGAGCGGATGCAAGGAAAATCACATGCCAAATCACGCCGCTGTGTCCGAAGCGCCCCCATCGGCGCCTTGACCCGGCGGAAATCGCTCGCCATGTTCCGCCGAAACGACCGGCCCCTGCACGAGAAATAGGCACGAGAACATATCTTGGAAACTCTAGCGACCCGTCTCGCCATCCTTCCCTTCCCCGAAATCGACCCCGTCATCTTCCAGATCGGGCCTCTCGCCGTCCACTGGTACGGGCTCGCCTATGTCGCGGGCATCCTGATCGGCTGGTTCTATGCGCGCCGCCTGGCGATGAACAACGCGCTCTGGCGCAACGAGACGCCGGCGGTCACGCTGCAGCAACTCGACGACTTCCTGCTCTGGGCCGCCGGCGGTATCGTGCTCGGCGGCCGCATCGGCTACATCCTCTTCTACGACCTCGGCTCCGTTCTCGCCAATCCGATCCGCGCCATTGAGGTCTGGAACGGTGGTATGTCGTTCCATGGCGGCTTTCTCGGCACGACGCTCGCCATGATCATCTTCGCGCGGCGCAACGGCATCGTTCTCTGGAGCCTGTTCGACATCGTCGCGGCCGTCGTCCCGATCGGCCTGTTTTTCGGCCGCATTGCCAATTTCATCAATGGCGAACTCTGGGGCCGTCTCTCTTCGATGCCCTGGGCAATCGTCTTCCCGACCGGCGGGCCCTTTGCCCGTCACCCGAGCCAGCTTTATGAAGCAGCCCTCGAGGGCCTCGTGCTGCTCGGCGTGCTTTCCTGGTTCATCTACCGTCGCCAGGCGTTGAAATCCCCGGGCCTCGTCACCGGCATCTTCGTGCTTGGCTATGCCTTGAGCCGCATTTTCGTCGAATTCTTCCGCGAACCGGACGCGCAGATCGGCTATCTTGTCGGTGGCTGGCTGACGATGGGCATGGTGCTTTCGCTGCCGATGGCGCTCGCCGGCATCTGGGCGATAACCCGGGCGCGGCGCGCAGCCGCCTGAGAGCGGATAAGGCAAGGGCGTGCGGCTTCCGGCCGCCTCCCGCTAACTGGACGAAGGCATGACGACACCACTTGCGGACAAGATCAAGGCGCTGATCAAGGCTCACGGGCCGATCAGCGTCACCGATTACTTCTCGCTTTGCCTCGCGGATCCTGAACACGGCTACTACCGGGTTCATGAACCCTTCGGCAAAGAGGGCGATTTCACCACGGCGCCGGAGATCAGCCAGCTCTTCGGAGAGATGATCGGCGTCTTTCTCGTCCACGCCTGGCAGCAACACGGCAAGCCCGAAGGCGCGGTGATCGCCGAGGTCGGCCCCGGCCGCGGCACGATGATGGCCGACATGCTGCGTGTGGTGCGTCGCCTCGCACCCGAGCTCTATGCCTCCGCCAGCATGCATCTCGTCGAGACCAGCGAGCGCCTGCGCAAGATTCAGTCCGAAACCCTGGTCGCCCATGGCAACAAGGTCGAGTGGCATGCAAGCTTCGAGACTTTGCCCGATGGCTTCCTGCTGCTTGCCGCCAACGAGCTGTTCGATGCCATTCCGATCCGGCAATTCGTGCGCACCGCGCAAGGGTTCCGCGAGCGCATGGTCGGGCTTGATGCCGATGACCAACTGACCTTTGCTGCCGGCGTCGCCGGCATCGATCCGGGCCTCTTGCCGACGCCGGCGCAGGGTTTGGCCGAAGGCACGATCTTCGAGATCGCCCCTGCCCGCGATGCTGTCATGTCCGCCCTTTGCGAGCGGCTGAAGATCAGCGGCGGCACCGCCGTGATCATCGATTACGGCCATCTTGCCACCGGCTATGGCGATACGCTGCAGGCCGTTCGCGATCACGAATATGATCCGCCACTCGCCAATCCGGGCCGGGCCGATCTCACCAGCCATGTCGATTTCGAGCAGCTCGCCCGCCGCGCCGAGACCGACGACGTGCAGATCAACGGCCTTGCGCACCAGGGCGATTTCCTGGTCGGTCTCGGTCTGCTGGACCGCGCCGCGGCACTCGGTCGCGACAAGGATGCGCTCACCCAAGAGGGCATTCGCCAGGACGTGGAAAGGCTCGCTGGCGCCGGTGTCGGAAAAATGGGGGAATTGTTCAAGGTTCTCGCCGTGAGCAGCCCTCCGGTGCCGCTGTCGCCCTTCCGCAAGCCGAAGCCCTGAGCGCACAGCCTACAGCGCCGCGCGTCTTATCGGACGCGCAAAGGTCGCTGTGGCACTTTGAGTTGTTGCATGTTTTTATCCTTAAATCGGCTAGGATTTAAGGAAATATGCAGTAGCGCACGGTTCAGCCGTAAAGATAGTTCGGGAGCCAGAGAGTTATCCCGGGCCAGAGATACATGATGACCATGCAGAGCACGACGATCAGCATATAGGGCATCATGCCGGCGAAGATCTGGTTGATCGTCACATGCGGCGGCGCGACACCCTTCAGATAAAAAGCTGACATCGCGACTGGGGGCGACAGAAATGCCGCCTGCAGGTTGACGAAGACGAGAACGCCCCAAATCACCGGATCGATGTCGAAGTGCTTTAGCAGCGGCAGAAAAATCGGCACAAAGATGATGATGATCTCGGTCCACTCGAGCGGCCAGCCGAGCAGGAAGATGATCGCCTGCGAAAGAATCATGAATTGTACCGGCGTCAGATCGAGCGATAGCACCCATTGCTCGATCAGCGCCTGGCCGCCAAGTATGGCGAAGACGGCAGAAAACAAGGCCGAGCCCACGAAGAGCCAGCACACCATGGCCGTTGTCTTCGCCGTCAGGAACACCGCTTCCTTTGTGCGCTTCCAGTTGAGCGTCCGGGCCTGGAATGCGAGCAGGAAAGCCCCCGCCGCGCCGACGGCCGCAGACTCGGTCGCCGTGGTGATCCCGAAGAGGATTACGCCGAGCACGACTATGGTGAGGATGGCGAGCGGCATGACGGAGGAGATCAAAAGCTTCACCACCTGCAGCCGCTCCGCACTCATATTGCGGTAGTAGCGGACGAGCACCACCGCAGCGATCGTGGCAATCAACCAGAAGGACACGTAGAAGCTTGTCGCCGGCCCGTTGATCGCGGTCGGCGCGGCATCCGCCGCCGGTGCCCCGAGCTGTTCCAGCCCTTCCGGCGCCTCCGCCTCCGCCGACGCCTGCGGATGGATGACGACATACCACCATACGAGCGCCATCGTAAAAGCCGTCAGTGCTAGCGGGACCAAGGCAGCGCAGAAATTCTTGACGAGAGCCCAATAGGTGAGAGACCCCTCCTCGGTTTCGAGAGCCAGCGCCCTTGCCGGTGAGACTAGTGCGCGAGAGAGCCCGGCCAGCATGTTGTGCGAGTACGACGCTTGCAGGCCCCGCATCCACGCGCTGACGGGCACTTTGGTCTGCTCCGCAGGCAGCGGCGGAGCGATCTTGGGGCTGATGAGCGCCCAGCCGAGAATATAGGCGAGGTAGAGCAGCGCGAGGAAAAACCCGGGGAACATGGCAGCGGCGTAGAGCTTGACAACGGATTGTCCCGCGACTGCGGCATAGACGATGATCATCACCGAGGGCGGGATCAGAATGCCGAGGGTACCGCCCGCCGTGATCACACCGGAGGCAAGCTTCACGTCATAGCCGGCGCGTAACATCGGATTGAACGCAATCACGCCCATCAGCACGACCACCGCACCGACGAGGCCGCTGGCGATGCCCCAGAAGGTACAGACGATGAGGGTAGCGACGGCGAGCGACGCAGGCACCCGCTTGAATGCGAGCTGAATGCTGTAGAACATCTTGTCGACCAGCGCACCCCGCTCCATCACGTAGCCCATGAGCACGAACAACGGGATCGAGATCAGAACGTCATTGGTCATCGCCCCATAGGTACGCTGCACCATCAGGTCGAAGACGCGATTGTCGATCCAGTGCTCGGCCGGATTGTAGAAGGCGTAGAAGCCGAAGAGCATGCCAAGCCCCATCAGGGTAAACGCCGTCGGAAACCCCATCATGATGACCACCACGATGAGCATCAGCATCGTCAGTCCGAGGAGTGGATCGCTCACGTCTCGCCGTCTCCCCCCATTCCCCGTTGCCGCGCCGCCCTGTCGATCGCCTGCGCACGCTCGATCGCAGCCTCGCGCGTTTCCGCGTCGACATGCTCGCTGTGCTCGAGTTGCTCGGCGACGACGTCGAGCTCCTCCACATCCTTGAGCCGACTTGGCCATTCGCCGGTCCGCAGGCAAACGATGCAGCGCGTGATCTCGGCCAGCCCCTGAAGCAGGACGAAGCCGCCAGCGACCGGAATGACGGTTTTGAAATAGTAGATAGGCGGCCCCTCCGCCGTCACGGTCGAATGCTCGCCGATCCGCCAGGAAAGTGCTGCATAATCGTAGCCGGCGTAAACGAGCGCGGCGACGCCGGGCAGGAAGAAGAGGACGTAGAGGACCAGATCGAGGGCGGCTTGCGTGCGCGGCCTCATGGAGCTGTAGAGGAAGTCGCCGCGTACATGAGCATTCTGCGCCAAGGCGTATGCCCCCGCGAGCATGAACAGCGAGCCATAGAACATGTTGCTGGCATCGAATATCCAGGCCGTCGGCATGTTAAGGATGTAGCGTTTGACGACCTCTACGCAGACCATCGTCATCAGCCCGATAATCAGCCAGGCTGCGGCTTTACCGATCCACACGCTGGTCGCATCGACCCTGAGCAGAAAATGCTGAACGTTCACGCATGCCCCCCGCTGCAAGAGGGGCGCTACAGCGGCGCGCCTTTCAAGAACGCACAGAGTTCGCTGTAACGCTTTGATTTATCGAATAGTGATCCTTCGACTGTCTCCGATGTGCGAAATGAGATGAGCCGGTCTTCCGCCTGAATCCCGTCTGATTGACGCGAAGCGGCCGTGCCTCAGAGATCCTTCGCCACGCCTTCCTGTCCGAAGTAGTGGTCGAATGCCAGCCGCCGACTGACGACGGTGTCCTGTTCCCAGCGCGTGGCCCGCTCGGCAAAAACGAGCTGGGACTGGAGCACTTCCTTGAACAGCGGGTTTTCCGCTGCCTTCTTCTTCACCACCTCGTCGTAGACCTCCAGTTGCTTCTTGAGAATTGCCTCCGGGGTCCTGTAGAACTTGACCTTGTCGACGGTCTGCATCTCCCGGTAGTCCGTGGAATAGCGATCGATCGCCTTCCAGGCCATATCCTGAGATGCCGCCTCGACGGCGTTGGTGATGATCGCCTTCATCTGATCAGGCAGACCGTCGTACTTCGGCTTGTTGAACATCACTTCGAACTGCTCGCCATTCTGGTGGTAGCTCTGCAGCATGCAAATCTTCGATACATCCGGGAAACCGAGCACCCGGTCGGACGAGGCGTTGTTGAACTCGGCCGCGTCGATCAGGCCTCGATCGAGCGCCGCAACGATTTCGCCGGCCGGCAGCGCGTTGACCGCCGCGCCGAGGCCGGTGAAGACATCGATCGAGATGCCCACGGTACGGAACTTCAGGCCCTGAAGATCCTCGGGCTTTGCGACTGGCTTCTTGAACCAGCCAAGCGGCTGGGTCGGCATCGGCCCATAGGGGAACGAGACCACGTTGGCGCCAATGGATTCATACAGTTTTGCGAGTAGTTCCTTGCCGCCGCCGTATTTGTGCCAGGCGAGCAGCATGTTGGCATCCATGGCGAAACCCGGGCCAGAGCCCCATAGCGCGAGCGCCGCCTGCTTGCCGTAATGGTAGACGAGGACGCCGTGACCGCCGTCCAACGTTCCTTGCGATACGGCGTCGAGCAGGCCGAAGGCCGGCACCACGGCACCAGCGGGCAGCACTTCTATCTTCAAATCGCCACCGGTCATATCATTGACCTTCCTGGCGAAGTCGAGCGCGAATTCGTGAAAGATGTCCTTGGATGGCCAGGTGCTTTGCCAGCGCATGCTGATCGGCCCCTGCGCCTTGACAACGCTAGGCGCGGCGACCGTTGCGACCCCCGCTATTGCCGCACCGCCCAGGAATTTGCGACGCGAAATCCGTCCCTCGATATGGGTTCTTCGCTTCATATGCTCCTCCCGAAGGCACAAGCATTTCTTGCTATATTAGATAATACTCTTATGCAGAGCCCCACGCAAAGATTGCACGCAGCGTCGCTCAAAAGCCTGCAGGTAAGGCGCCATCCCGACCTCTTGTTTTTCCGCGGGCCTCGTGCAGATGCGGGCGTCGAAGGAAGGCGTTTTCGTCAGCGCGTAGCGGCGGTGGCCGAGCGATGACTGCCCCTCGAAATCACAGGCCGCTGGCTCCCCCTATCGTTCGGGAATTGACAGCCCAGCCATCGCGGGTCAACATCGCGCCGGCAAATCAGCAGCCAGTCGCCGGGCCGGAGCGCGCCCCCAAACCCATTGAATTTATTCATAAAGCAAAGGCAAATATACCGATGCAGCATGACGCCGCGCTTTCTCCCGTGCAGAGCTCGCTTTTCGGCGAGAAGGCCGGGCCGGCAATCGCCCACGGCTATTTCACCCGCCAGGGCGGCGTTTCCGAAGGGCTCTACCGCGGCCTCAATGTCGGCCTCGGTTCGAAGGACGAAAGAGCCCATGTCAACGAGAACCGCACCCGCGTCGCGGGCTGGTTCGGCGCGCCGCTGGAACGGCTGGCGACGGTTCATCAGGTCCATTCCCCGAACGCCATCATCGTTGACGGAACCTATGACGGTGCGCGCCCTGAGGCTGATGCGCTGGTGACGGCGACGCCCGGTATCGTGCTCGGCGTGCTCTCGGCCGATTGCGGCCCGATCCTCTTTGCCGACGCAGAAACCAATATCATCGGCGCCGCCCATGCCGGCTGGAAGGGCGCGCTTGGCGGCGTGCTCGAGAGCACCATCGACGCGATGGTCTCGCTCGGCGCCCGGCGCGAGCGCATCGTCGCCTGCCTCGGCCCATCGATCAGCCATCGCAACTACGAAGTCGGTGCCGAATTCGTCGAGCGCTTCGTCTCGGCGAACGACAGCTACGCAACCTATTTCAGGCCGTCTGACCGCGACGGCCACGCAATGTTCGACCTGCCGGGTCTCACGATCAAGCGGTTGACCGAAGCAGGCGTAGCAGCCGAAAATCTCGATATCTGCACCTATGCCGATGAGGAGCGCTTCTTCTCCTACCGTCGGACGACACACAGGCAGGAACCGGACTACGGCCGGCAGATTTCCGCCATTTGCATACGGGGGACCTGACATGGCGCTTCAATTTGCCCAGGAAGAATATGCAAGCCGCCTCGAGCGGCTGACGGAGAAGATGCGCGAGGAGAAGCTCGATGCCGTGCTGCTCTTCGCCCAGGAGAGCATGTACTGGCTGACGGGCTACGACACCTTCGGCTACTGCTTCTTCCAGACGCTGGTTGTGAAGAAAGACGGCTCGATGGTCTTGCTGACGCGCTCGGCCGACCTGCGCCAGGCACGCCACACCTCCAATATCGAACGCATCGAGATCTGGGTGGACCGGGCCAATGCCGATCCGACCCTGGATCTCAAGAACCTCTTGAGCGAACTCGACCTGCTCGGCTGCCGCATCGGCGTCGAATACGATACGCACGGCATGACCGGCCGCGTCGCCCGCCTGCTCGACCGCCAGATCCAGACCTTCGGCGAGATAATCGACGCCTCGTACCTCGTCAGCCGTCTGCGGCTTATCAAGAGCGACGCCGAGATCGCCTATGTCGAGAAGGCGGCAAGCCTGGCCGACGATGCGCTCGATGCCGCGCTGCCGCTGATCCGTCCCGGCGGCAACGAAGCCGACATCCTCGCCGCGATGCAGGGCAAGATTCTGGCCGGCGGCGGCGACTATCCGGCCAACGAATTCATCATCGGCTCCGGCGCCGACGCGCTGCTCTGCCGCTACAAGTCCGGGCGCCGCGTGCTTGACAGCCAGGACCAGCTCACCCTCGAATGGGCCGGCGTCAGCGCCCACTATCATGCGGCGATGATGCGCACCGTCGTCATCGGCGAACCGACCAACCGTCACCGCGAACTCTACAGCGCCTGCCGCGAAACCATCCAGGCGATCGAGATGGTGCTTCGTCCCGGCAACACCTTCGGCACCGTCTTCGACATGCATGCCAAGATCATGGACGAGCGCGGCCTCGCCCGTCACCGCCTCAACGCCTGCGGCTATTCGCTCGGCGCCCGCTTCTCGCCCTCCTGGATGGAGCACCAGATGTTCCATCTCGGCAACCCGCAGGAGATCGAGCCGAACATGTCGCTGTTCGTGCACATGATCATCATGGATTCCGACAGCGGCACCGCCATGACCCTCGGCCAGACCTACCTCACCACCACGGATACTCCGCGCCCGCTGTCGCGCTATGGCCTGGACTTCATTTCTGCTTAGGGAAATCCGCCTAGAATTGCTTTGAACTGGCAGACGACAGGAGACGTTTCAAAAACTGCCGCGAAGAAAACGGACGGTTTGAACATGCGAAAGCTCACCACGCCTATCGTTGGCCTCGGACTCCTCGTCGCCCTGGCTGGCTGCAACAGCACCGACATGCTGACGCCGCAGGTCGACGTCGGCGCGGGAACCTTTCGCTCGCCGCCGGTGACGCAATCCGACCTCGACGCCATGTCGGCTGAGACCGCCGTCGCCCCAGTGCAGCGCGAACCCGTCAGCCAGACCACCGCCTACTCTCCTCAGCCGGCCCCTTCGAACACGCCGACGGCCTATGCCAGCGGCGATGCGACCTATACCGATCCGGCCGGCACGTTCGAGGCCCAGGCAAGCCGGCTTGCCGCCGGTTCAGCACCCGTCCAGAACACGATCCAGAACCAACCGCCCCCGGTACAACAGACGCCAGTGCAACAGACCGCAGCCGCTGCCGAAGAGATCCAGAACGAGCCGAGCGTCGCTTCGCTGCCGAAGGCAAGTGCCGCCGCCAGCGGCACGATCCGGTTCCTGCCGATCATCGGCGCACCGGTCCAGGCGGTCACGCCGCTCTCCAAGCAGCTTGGGGCCGAAGCGCGCGCACACGGCCTGACGATCAAGGGCTCTGGCGATGCCAGCAGCGAACATATCCTCAAGGGCTACTTCTCGACGCTCAAAGACGGCGACAAGACCACCGTCGTCTATGTCTGGGATGTGCTCGACGGCAGCGGAAACCGCCTGCACCGTATCCAGGGACAGGACTCGGTTCCCGGCGGCGGCGCCGACTTGTGGAGCGGAGTCCCGGCGGCAACCATGCAGGGAATCGCGACGAAAACCATCAACGCCTACCTCGAATGGCGGCAATCTCAGGCCGGTTGATGCAAAGTTTTTAGGATATTGGCCTTCGCGGCGCAGCATTCCCCTTGCATTCAAGTTCAGTCTCGCTAAAAAGCGGCCGATCAGCTCTGAACGGCGGCCATCCGCAAAGAATGTCCGCGATTGGAATGGCTCTCGGAATCTGCGCGGAACACACCGCTCCCGGAAAAGTACCGGACGGTGACCGCGCCAGCTCAAGGCGGTCCGTCAATGAAGGTTTTCGCAGGCAATTCGAACCGGCTGCTGGCCGAAGCGATCTGCAACTATCTCAACCTGCCTCTCGGCAAAGCGGCGGTACGCCGGTTCGCCGATCAGGAAATCTTCGTCGAGATCGGCGAAAACGTGCGCGGCGAGGATGTGTTCATCATCCAGTCGACCTCTTTCCCCACCAACGATCACCTGATGGAACTGCTCATCATGATCGACGCGGTGCGCCGCTCTTCCGCTCGCCGCATCACCGCAGTGCTTCCCTATTTCGGCTATGCCCGCCAGGATCGCAAAGCCGGTCCGCGCACGCCGATCTCCGCCAAGCTCGTCGCCAACCTGATCACCGAAGCCGGCGCCGACCGCGTTCTGACCCTTGATCTTCACGCCGGGCAGATCCAGGGCTTCTTCGACATCCCGACCGACAATCTCTATGCGATCCCGATCCTGGCGCGCGACGTCAAGGAAAACTACGACCTCAAGAACGTCATGGTCGTTTCGCCCGACGTCGGCGGCGTGGTGCGCGCCCGCGCGCTTGCCAAGCGCCTCGACTGTCTGCTGGCCATCGTCGACAAGCGTCGCGACCGTCCCGGTGAATCGGAAGTCATGAACGTCATCGGCGACGTGAAGGGCAAGGACTGCCTGCTGATCGACGACATCGTCGACTCGGGTGGCACACTCTGCAACGCGGCCGAAGCGCTCCTAAAGAACGGCGCAACCAGCGTCACGGCCTACATCACCCACGGCGTTCTGTCCGGCGGCGCGGTTGCCCGCGTCACTTCGTCGATGCTGAAGGAACTGGTCATCACCGACTCGATCCAGCCGACCACGGCCGTCCAGTCCGCCCACAACATCCGCGTGATCACCACCGCTGGCCTGCTTGGCGAAGCCATCAGCCGCACCAGCCAAGAAGAGTCGGTCTCGAGCCTCTTCGACTGAGATCGTTGCGAGCACGCGAATTTCTGAAAACAACGCCGGCGCCCAAGCGCCGGCGTTTTTCGTTGAGCGAGAAGTACCGCGAGCAAGGCGAGTCTGAATGAAAGCCGCAACAATCTATGAGCGTGAGGGTATGCTTTACGTTCACAGTTCATCAAAGACGACTGTAGGGCTTTGGATTCTCAATGCTCCAGTTTTGAGTATCGACAAGACCGATGTCGGAGAAGTAGGCCGCGCGATTAGGGAGTGCTTGGCAGCATCTTGCGAGAATGTCCCGCACCCGAGGTCGTTCACAAACCTATTCGATCCAGTGCTCGTTCGCGCGGGGGTAAAATCGTTCGGCAGATTCTTGAAAGCAGCTAAATGCGTAGAGGTCGAAACGAGCTGTGAGGCAACGGTAAGGTTGATCCCGACACGAAATGAAGGCGTCAAGAGCGGATTCGTTCCGCTAACGGGCAAAACTGTAAGCGTCATTGGTTCAGATGAAGATCTAGGTTCGGCAGCGATTGAGGCGCTCGCAACATCGGAATGACGAAACAAGCTCGCGAATTCCCCCCCAAATTTACGCCGGCGTCAAAGTGCCGGCGTTGTTCGTTGCGGAGACACAGCTATTTCCCGAGAGCCTGCGTCATCGGCTGGTCAACGAGGTTGTCGATGAACCAGTTGGGATAAACCGGCGCCGGCACCGTCTCGGCATCGAGCACCGAGATTTCCGCCTGGGTCAGAACAAGATCGGCCGAACCAAGATTGTCCTTGAGCTGGTGCGGCTTGGAGGCTCCGAGCAGCACGCTCGTCACCGCCTTCTTCGAAAGCAGCCAGGCGATCGCCACCTGCGCCACGCTCGCCCCGTGATGATCGGCGATCCCGCGCATGCGCTCGACCAGCTTGAAGCCCTGTTCCTTGTCGAAGGGCAGGATGTCGAAACCGGAATAGCGGTTGTCGGGGTCGCCAAGATTTTCGCGCGTGTACTTGCCCGAAAGAAAGCCCGACGCGAGGGGGCTCCAGACAGTCAGCCCCAGCCCGTAGCGCTGCATCATCGGGATGACGTCACGCTCCACGTCGCGGCCGAGCAAGGAATAATGCATCTGGCCATGGGTGAAAGGCGCTAGTCCGTTGGCCTTCTGGATCTCAAGCGCGGCCGCCACCTTCCAGGCCGACCAGTTGGAAAAGCCAATGTAGCGCACCTTGCCGGAGCGAACGACCGCATCGAGCGCGAGAAGCGTTTCCTCGAGCGGCGTGTGCGGATCTTCCTTGTGAACGATGTAGGTGTCGATCCAGTCGGTGCCGAGACGCTTCAGGCTCTGATCAACCGACCAGAGGATGTGGCGGCGCGAAAGGCCGGCCTGGCTCAGTGGCGCTCCGGTGCGAAAGCCCACTTTCGTGGCGATCACGACTTCATCACGGCGGGCGCGTAAGGTTTCGCCGAGGATCCGTTCCGACTGCCCGGAGGCATAAGCGTCGGCCGTATCGAAGAAGTTGATGCCGGCATCCAGCGCCTGTCCCACAAGGGCATCGGCCGCTTCGGCATCGGTCTTGTAGACGGCGCCGAGGCTGCGATCGCCGGCGGTGAAGGTCATCGCGCCGAAGGCAAGGCGCGAGACCACGAGACCGGTGTTTCCAAGCGTCGTGTATTGCATGTCGTTCTCCATTGCTCGAAGGAAGTGGTGTGAGGAGACCATGCCAAAGTTGATTGCGATGAAAAATAGCTGTTATCTTTAAGGCTTCGGAAGCAGAACTTCATAATGGCGATGACACGCGATCCATTCAACGGGCTAAGAGAATTCCTGGCGGTTGCCGAGAGCAGCAGCTTCACCGCGGCGTCAGCGACGCTCGGCGTTACGCCCAATGCCGTCAGCCAGACGATCAGGGCGCTCGAAGCCCGTCTCGGCCTCCAGCTCTTCGTGCGCACCACACGGCGCGTCGCCCTCACCGAAGCCGGTAGCGCCTTCCTGAAGCGCGTGCGCCCTGCTGCCTCCGAGATCGCCGATGCCTATGAGTTGCTCGGCGACTTTCGCGACCGGCCCATGGGCAACCTGCGGCTGACCGTGCCGCGCATGGCGATCCCGCTGGTGCTGACGCCGCTCCTGCCGCGCTTCCGCCAGGCCTATCCGGACGTTTCCGTGGAAATCTCGATCGACGATGCGGCTGTCGATATCACCGAGCGCGGTTTCGATGCCGGCATCCGCATCGGCGAGGCGGTCGAACGGGATATGATCGCGGTTCGGCTGACGCCCGACATCACCTGGGCGGTGGTCGGCTCGCCGTCCTACTTCGTGAAACAAGGTCGGCCGCAAACGCCCGAAGAGCTGACACGCCACGAGGCGATCCGCTATCGCTACCCGGCATCCGGCACGATCTATCGCTGGGAGTTCGAGCGGGAGGGACGCGACTTCTCCGTCGACGTACCCGGCGGGCTGACCGTCAACGATTTCCAGATGCTCATGGAAATGGCGGAAGCCGGCACCGGGCTCGCCTACCTGCCGGACCTTTCGGTGCGCGACGCTGTCGCAAGCGGGCGCCTTCAACGGGTGCTCGAAGCCTACCTGCCGAGGTCGCCGGGCCTCTTCATCTATTTCCCCGCCAAGGCCCAAACCCAGCCGAAATTGCGGGCCCTTCTCGATCTGGCGGCAAAGGTCGCGCGGGAGCCGAAGTAGCCCTCCCACCACAACTACACCTGCAATTTATACCCATTGACAAGCCTGAGATGCACGCCACATATTTCAGCTAATTTAGCATTGCAAGATATTGAGGCGTATGCATGGGAACTAGCGCCGAGGGGAGACCAGATCGCCTGGCGATCTTGATTGACGCTGAGAATGTTCACTCAAAATTTCTGCCGCTTATCATTCGCGAAGCGTCGACGATCGGCACCGCTTCCATCAAACGCGTTTATGGAAATTTTGGCAGTCCTGCGATGGCCGCCTGGCAGCCGTTGCTCCATGAGTATGCGTTCTTGCCGGTCCATGTCGTACCAGTGGCCAAAAGCAAGAACGCCACCGATTTGAAGCTGGCGATCGACGCGATCGATATCCTGCATCGCCGGCAAATCGATGGCTTCTGCATTGCCTCCAGCGACAGCGATTTCACCTCGCTCGCAAGCCGTATCCGGGAGGATGGGTTGGCCGTGTACGGATTCGGGGAAAAAAAAGCGACCAATCCCTATGTGAAATCTTGCGACCGCTTCTTTTACTGCGACCTGCTTCTTGAGGAGGGTGCAAAGGGTGCTACCGGCCAGCCAGCGAAACTGCCTTTGAAGGAAATCCTCGCCGCTGTTGACGACACGTCAGGTGAAGACGGCTGGGCTCATCTCGGAGAAGTTGGCAACGTACTCTACAAGCGCATGCCAGATTTCGATTCCCGACTTCATGGATTCAGCAAGCTCAATATATTGATGAAGAGCATCGCGTCCCTGGAGTGCAAATCGAATGGCGGCGGCTCGATCTACGTGAAGCGGAAATAGGTTCGAGCGCGTATGGGAGCGCTATCCACACACGACGACGCAGGCGTCTCCACCGCTGAACAGCCGTGACCGCGTGAGAAATCGCTTCTCCCGTCCGTTGTCGAGCGAGAACATCCCGCCCCGCCCCGGCACCACGTCGATGATCAGTTGCGTGTGTTTCCAGACCTCGAACTGGCTGGCGCTGATGTAGACCGGCACGCCGCCGATCTCGCCGAGCTTCACGTCGTTGTCGCCGACGATGTAATCGTCCGCGGGATAACACATGGGCGACGAGCCGTCACAGCAGCCGCCGGACTGGTGAAACAGGATATCGGGGTGGTCGCGCCGGATTTCGGCGATGAGGTCGAGCGCCGCATCCGTCGCAAGCACGCGCGGTTCGTTGATCCCGGTCATTCCAGTCAGTTCGATGGACATGGCGAGCCTCCTGCTCGATCGCGCATCCCGTATTGGTCGGCTGAGGCGTGGGTGGAGAGCACACCTCAGCCGCCGGTCGAGCTGGAGGAAAGAAGGAGATTGCCTTCCCTCACGCTCGTGTTGCCTTCCCCGGCGGCGGGGAAGGCAGGGCCCGATCAGAAGAAGCCGAGCGCCTTCGGGCTGTAGCTCACCAGCATGTTCTTCGTCTGCTGGTAGTGATCGAGCATCATCTTGTGGGTCTCGCGGCCGATGCCGGACTGCTTGTAGCCGCCGAAGGCCGCATGGGCGGGATAGGCGTGGTAACAATTGGTCCAGACGCGGCCGGCCTGGATTTCACGACCGAAGCGGTAGCAACGGTTGGCATCGCGGCTCCAGACGCCGGCACCGAGGCCGTAGAGCGTGTCGTTGGCGATCTCCAGCGCTTCCGCCTCGGTCTTGAAGGTGGTGACCGAAACGACGGGTCCGAAGATTTCCTCCTGGAAGATCCGCATCTTGTTGTGCCCGCGGAAAACTGTCGGCTTGACGTAGAAGCCTTCCGACAGTTCGCCTTCGAGCACGTTGCGGCCACCGCCGGTGAGCACTTCGGCGCCTTCCTGTTTGCCGATGTCGATGTAGGAGAGAATCTTTTCGAGCTGTTCGCTGGAGGCCTGTGCGCCGATCATCGTGGCGCTGTCGAGCGGATTGCCCTGGCGGATCGCCTCGACGCGTTTCACCGCCCGCTCCATGAAGCGGTCATAGATGCTCTCCTGCACCAGCGCACGGCTCGGGCAGGTGCAGACTTCGCCCTGGTTCAGCGCGAACATGGCAAAGCCTTCGAGCGCCTTGTCGAAGTAATCGTCATCCTCGGCCAAAACGTCGGCAAAGAAGATGTTCGGCGATTTGCCGCCGAGTTCCAGCGTCACCGGAATGAGGTTCTGGCTGGCATATTGCATGATCAGCCGACCGGTCGTCGTTTCGCCAGTAAAGGCGATCTTGGCGATGCGCGGGCTGGTAGCGAGCGGCTTGCCGGCTTCAAGGCCGAAGCCGTTGACGATGTTGAGCACGCCTGCCGGCAAGAGATCGCCGATCAGCTCCGCCCAGACGAGGATCGAGGCCGGCGTCTGCTCGGCCGGCTTCAGGACGACGCAATTGCCGGCGGCAAGCGCCGGAGCCAGTTTCCAGGCCGCCATCAGGATCGGGAAATTCCACGGGATGATCTGGCCGACGACGCCGAGCGGTTCGTGGAAGTGATAGGCGACCGTGTCGTGGTCGATCTCGCCGATCGAGCCTTCCTGCGCGCGGATGCAGGCGGCGAAGTAGCGGAAATGGTCGATGGCAAGCGGAATGTCGGCCGCCATGGTCTCGCGGATCGGCTTGCCGTTGTCGAAGGTTTCGGCCCGCGCCAGGAGTTCGAGATTGTCCTCCATGCGGCCGGCGATCTTCATCAGGATGTTGGAGCGCTCGGCGGCCGACGCCCGGCCCCATTTTTCGCGGGCCGCGTGGGCGGCGTCGAGCGCAAGCTCGATGTCAGCGGCATCCGAGCGCGCCACCTGACACAGCACGCCGCCGGTCACCGGCGTCGTATTGTCGAAATAGCGCCCGGCCACCGGCTCGCGCCATTCGCCGCCGATGAAGTTGCCGTATTTCTGCCTGAACGGGCTTTCGACGATCTTCTGATGCAACATGGTCTTTCCTCCCTGAGAACCAGCAACGGGGCTGTGAGAAGGAAGGTGCGACTGAACGTGCGTCTTCGATAGTGAGGCGCAAGCACCAGTGACGCGATGTGTTTCAGAATTGAGACAGGTAGGCTTGGATCCCGTGCTGCAGTGCAGCAAACTGGGCGGCAAGTCTGCGGTTGCTTCAGCCCGCGTTTGCCCCTCATCCCCCTGCCGGGACCTTCTCGCCGTCGTCACGGGGAGAAGGGGCAAGCGGCATGCTCCCCATTCCCCCAAGGATCAGGGCCACCACAATCGCAAAGACCGCTCGGGGCCACGTCCCCTCTCCCCGTCTGCGGGGAGAGGGTTAGGGTGAGGGGCAGCCTTCAGATGGGTAGGAAGATCAGTTGACCTGGAGCCGCTTCATCTTGCGGTAAAGGGTGGCGCGGCTGATGCCGAGCAGCTCGGCCGCCATGGAGACGTTGCCGCTGGCACGGGAAAGAACACGCCGGAGCGCCGCGCGCTCCGCATCGGGAAGCTCGGCGGCATCGCCTGACGTGTCCTCTCGAAGAAGGTCGGAGGCCGGAACCCCGGCGGCGATGCGCCGGTCGTCGAGGTCGAGCCATTGCCGTGCGGCACGCGTTGCACCGAGCACGAGGTCGTCGCGGTCGACGGCAAGGAGCGCCGGTCCGGCTCGATCCACTGGCACCAGCACGATGCGCGCACCGGCAAAGGCACGACGGAAAAGGCCGGCCTCGATGCGCGCGGCGGCGTCACGAACCGCCTGCGACAGGATCGACATGGTGATCTCGGAGGCATCGCCACGGCAGGTGGAAATGTCGATTGCCGCCGCCAACCGCCCGCGATGATCGCGGATCGGCGCGGTCGCGCAGCTCAAGCCGATATTGCTGCTCAGGAAATGCTGATCGCGCTGGATGACGACGGCGCGCTCATCGGCGATCGCCGTGCCGATGCCGTTGGTGCCCACGCTCGCCTCGCTCCAGACCGTTCCCGACCAGAGCCCGACGCCGCGGAATTCAGCATCGTCGCCGACCGCTCCGCGCCGCTCGAGCGCCACGCCGTCATTGTCGGTGAGGAGCAGGCAGCAGCCGGCCCTGCCGACGGTCGCAAACAACCGGTCGAGTTCGATGCCGGCCTCCGCCAGCAGCTCACCGGAGCGCTCGCGGACGGAGCGAAACTCGCTGTCCGACAGCCGAAGCGGCGTACGGGCTTCCTCCGGAGCAAGCTTATGCAGGGTCATGCAGCGCCGCCACGACGCGGCCACCGATGAGCTCGCCGCCGCCGAAGACTGGTGCGCGACCCGATAGACAAGTTCCGAATGATCCCTGACGGCAGGCATCGGCTTCCTCCCTGAAAGCGTCGACCGGCGGAAGGCGGATGCGACCGATCTCCCAAACGGCGCACCTGCTTGGGCGGCACTATAGCCAACGATCTCCGCAAAGGTCCAGCCAGACGAAGGTTCGAGGGTCAGCCCCCCTCAGCGAGTTTGATCGGTGCATCACGCGGCCGATATCGACAGCGCGCCCGAATGTGATACGCGAAAGGATCAGATCGCCGCGACTCACCCCCACAACAGCCGGTTGCCGCCATGTTTCGTGACTTCTCGCCCCAGAGCCTCTTCATGGGCCTGCTGATCGCCTTCGTCGGCTTCGCCAGTTCCTTCGCCGTCGTGTTGCACGGCCTGACCGGAGTCGGCGCCAGCGAAGCACAGGCTGCCTCCGGGCTGATGGCGTTGTCGATCTCCATGGGCGTCTGCGCGATTGTCATCAGCGCCATCACGCGGCTGCCGGTCAGCATCGCCTGGTCGACGCCGGGTGCCGCACTGCTCGCGAGCGCCGGCGTCGTCGAAGGCGGCTTCAACGCTGCCGTCGGCGCCTTCCTCGTCTGTGGGCTGCTCGTCGTCGTCGCCGGCCTCTGGAAACCGCTCGGCCGCCTGGTTTCGGGCATTCCTGCCCCGCTCGCCAATGCCATGCTCGCGGGGGTGTTGCTCAGCCTCTGCTTCGCGCCGGTCAAGGCGATCGCCTTCAATCCGCTTCTCGGCTTGCCGATCCTCATCGCCTGGGCGGTCGTCGGCAGCGTCAACAAGCTCTATGCGGTGCCGGCCGCGCTCGTCGCTTTCGTACTCGTCATCGCCTTCGGCGTCGAAGTCCCGGCGGGCGCCTTCTCTACCCTGTCCTCGGCGCTGGTGCCGATCGTCGAGTTCGTGACCCCACAGTTCAATGTCGCAGCCATGGTCAGCATTGCGCTGCCGCTCTTCATCGTCACCATGGCCTCGCAGAACATCCCCGGCATCGCGGTGTTGAAGGTCAACGACTATCACCCCGCCCCCGGGCCGCTGTTTGCGACCACCGGCCTCTTTTCCATGCTGAGCGCGCCGTTCGGCGGCCACGCGGTCAATCTGGCGGCGATCACCGCCGCCATGTGCGCCGGCAGCGATTCTCATCCCGATCGCAACCGACGCTACTGGTCGGCGATCAATGCCGGCGCCTTCTACATTCTCTTCGGGCTGCTTGCCGGCGCCGTCACCACCTTCGTCAGCCTTGCGCCTTCCATCCTGATCGAGGCGGTGGCCGGCCTCGCGCTCGTCGGCGCCTTCGCCAGTTCCGCCATGGCCGCCTTCACCGAGGCAAAGACACGCGAGGCGGCCGCCATCACCTTTCTGGTGACGGCATCGGGCGTCAGTTTCGCCGGTGTTTCCGGGGCCTTCTGGGGTCTGATTGCCGGTGGGCTGATGCTGGCGCTTGCGCGTCTTACCCAGAAAAAGGCCTGAACCCGCGGCAAAGCTTGCATTTCAAGCCGATCTCGTCTATGCACCGCCCCGTCCGCGTAGACACCCTTGGAGGCAACGCGGATGAAGCCCATGTGGCTTCGGTTCATCCGCCATGTCGGATGAGCTCTCCAGATTTAGACATAGAAAGGTCTACCCATGAGCCACGCAACTTACGAGCTCAAGGCCGAGACGCGCGAACGGGTTGGTAAGGGGTCCTCCCGTGAACTTCGTCGCAACGGTCTTATCCCGGCTGTCATCTACGGTGACAAGCAGGCCCCCGTTTCCATCGCACTCTCCACCAAGGAAGTGACGATGAAGATCCACGCCGGCGGTTTCATGACCACCGTCGCGGTCATCGACGTCAACGGCGAAAAGATCCGCGTCCTGCCGAAGGACTACCAGCTGGATCCGGTCCGTGACTTCACCATGCATGTCGACTTCCTGCGCGTCTCCAAGGACAGCCAGGTTACCGTTGAAGTTCCGGTTCACTTCGAAAACGAAGAGAAGTCCCCGGGCCTGAAGGCTGGCGGCGTTCTGAACATCGTTCGCCACGAAGTCGAACTCAACGTTTCGGCCAACGACATTCCGGAATTCCTGAGCGTCGATCTCTCCGGCCTCAAGGTCGGCGACGCCGTTCACATTTCCAACATCAAGCTGCCGAAGGGCGCGACCCCGGTTATCACCGACCGCGACTTCACCATTGCAACGATCGTTGCTCCGGCCGGTGGCGTGAAGGAAGAAGCCGAAGGCGAAGCAGAAGCCTGATTGGCTTTTGGGTGACTGGCGAAAAGCCAGTCCCGCTGCACTTCATCGAGAGCCCGTCCCATTCGTTTGGGGCGGGCTTTTTGCATTGGTCCACAGGCCTCTCGCCACACAGCGCCGGCATCGCGTCTCATCATTTATCACGAAGCGATTTCAGCAACATTTAAGGTTTTGATGATGTTCTTCTGTCGGGGAAACTGGGGCTCAGACTGAAGAGAATCCGAAATGAAATGCGTGGCAGCACCTTCCAAGGCGTGCATCCGATGATGCATTCCGTGGAGAACCGATTTATTGCGATTGTCTGTGGCGCAATGCTCGTTTTCATTGCCCCTCTGCTCGTTCTCTTCCTGAGTATCTCCAGCGACCGCATCGCACGCGAGCGGATTCACAACATCGAGCTGCTGATGGCCGCAAGCGCCGAGGCGCTGGGCAAACCCATCTGGGACTTCGACAGCGACGGCATCAAGCACATCGCCCGATCGCTGATAAACGGCACCGAGATTCTCTCTGTCACCGTCCGCGACCAGACCGGCTCGATCCTCGCCCAGATGCCGCTCGGCGGCGCTGTGCCCGGCACCAAGGACCGGATCCTCAGCCTGCCCATTTCCTATCAGTCCATGGATGGGATGAAGGAGATCGGTCGCATCGAGGTGAGAGTGCCGACGCCCGGCCTTCTGTCGCAATTCAGCAAGGACGAGCTGGCGATCCTCGCCATCCTGCTCTTCGCCGTCGCAATCGTCTTCGCCGCAGCCCTCGTCGGCAATCGCTTCACGGTGATGCGCCCGCTGATGCGCCTGACAGCGGCGATCGAGGCGACGCGCCGGCTCGGCTCACGCCACCGGGTCGACTGGACCTCCGACGACGAAATGGGCGCGCTTGCCGCCAATTTCAACGAGATGCAGGACCGGCTCGAGCGCGAAGAGACCGAACTGAAGAATGCGCACGAACGCGTCACCGATATCTACAACCTGACGCCCGCGATGCTGTTCTCGCTCGACGTCGACGGACGCCTGCTCGCCGTCAGCGACTACTGGCTGCTGGCGACCGGTTACGATCGGGACGACGTCATCGGCCGCGACTTCGTCGATTTCATCGATCAGCACTGGCACGAAACCTATCGCAGCCATGCCAAAACGATCGCGGTCGGCGACCATGAGATCCGGGAGGTCACCGTTCCTTTCCGCAAGACGGATAGCGAGCTGATGACGGTGCTGATCCAGGAGACGAAGGCGACCGGTGAAGGCAGCCTGTCGCTCTCCGTCATGACCGATGTCACGGCGCTGAAGCAGGCGGAAAGCCGCAACCACACCCAGGCGATCACCGACCACCTCACCGGCCTGCTCAACCGCCAGGGGTTCGAAGGGGCACTCGATGACGCGATCCGGCAGGCCGACGAATGCGGCATGCAGCTTGGCTGCCTGTTCATCGATCTCGACCGCTTCAAGTGGATCAACGACAATTTCGGCCACGCGGCCGGCGACGAAGTGTTGCGCCACACGGTCGAGCTCATCCGTGACGCGCTGAGCCCCGGCGACATCATGGCCCGCCTCGGCGGAGACGAATTCGCCATCCTGATTTCCGACCGGGACGCGGCTGCGCTCGCAAGCGAGATCGGCGAACGCATCGTTTCGGCACTGCGCGAGCCGATGCCGATTGCCGGCAACGAACTGCTCGTCAGCGCCAGCGTCGGCATCTCGGTCTACCCGGCCCATGCGGAAAACGCCTCCGACCTCCTGCTCAAGGCGGATATGGCCATGTATGCGCGCAAGCACGATGGCAAGAACGGCCTGCAGCTGTTTGACGCCAGCATGCTCGACGCTTCCCGCGAGCGCCATGAGATCGAACAGTGCATCGAGGCTGGGCTGAAGGACGACCACTTCGAGGCCTGGCTGCAGCCGATCGTCAGCCTTGCCGACGGACAGATCGCCGGCTTCGAGGCGCTGATGCGCCTCAACCACCCGGAAAAGGGCCTGATGCCGCCCGGCAAGATCATCGGCATTGCCGAGGAAACCGGCACGATCGCCCGCATAGGCGACCACATCCTCGAAAAGGCGATCCGCCATCTGGCTGCGATCTCCGAGCTGGACGGCACGCAGAACACCTACCTAGCCGTCAATTTCTCGCCGCTGCAATTCGAGCTGACGCTGCCGCACAAGCTCGCCGCACTGCTCCTGAAGCACCATATTTCGCCAAGCCGGATCGTCGTCGAGATCACCGAAGCCGTCCTCATGCTCGACAATCCGGAAGTGCACGCGGTGCTGAAGCAACTCAACGAATTCGGCTGCCGCATCGCGCTCGACGATTTCGGCACCGGCTATTCATCGCTGAGCTACCTCAACCGTTTCCCGGTCGATATCGTCAAGGTCGACCAGTCCTTCACCCGTTCGCTGAGTTCCGGCACCGCCGACATCCGCCGCAAGAGCCGCATGCTGATCAAGGGCATCCGCACGATCTCGCACCAGATGGGCTGCACCGTCGTTGCCGAAGGCATCGAGACGAAGGAGCAGTGGCAGCTGCTGCGCAAGCTGGGTGTCGATTGCGGCCAGGGCTATCTCTTCAGCCGGCCGATGCAGATCGACAGCATGCTGAAGATGCTGGAAAGCGACTCGGAGGCAAAGACGGCGGCGGTGGCAGACAGGCGGGCATGATGTTCGCTGCCAGCGGTCACGCTCTCCGATGGAGGTTCGGGACGCGGCAGCACTGCGCGGATACCGCAAGGCATGCAGCAAAAGGAGGAAAGCACGTGAAGGCGCTGATCCCAATATTTTTCCTCGGTCTCTTCACGACCGCTGAGGCACAGACGATCAAGTTCGTCACCGAGGAGTACCCCCCTTACAATTTTTCGACCGAGAACGGTCCGAGCGGTGCTGCGGTAGACCAGGTCAAGCGGATCATGGAGCGGCTGAAGCAGCCTTACACGATCGAGGTTCTGCCCTGGGCGCGGGCTTTCATGCTGGCCGAAACCGATCCTGCCTATTGCGTTTTCACCACCGGCCACGACGCCGAACGCGACAAGAAGTTTCTATGGGTCGAACCTCTGCTGGTCGATCATATGGTTATGGTTCGCCACGCCGGCTCAAACATAGCACCGGCTTCGCTGGAAGCAGCACGTCAGTACACCGTAGGCACCCAGCGCGAGGATTTTTCCGCAACCTATCTCAGGGACCACGACTTCCCGAAGATCGACTATGCCGCAAACCTCGATTCGAGCGTGAAGAAGCTGATCGCCGGACGCGTCGATCTGCTGATGACGTCAGAGAAAACCTTCCAGAGCATGCGCGCCGAGGGCAAACCGGTCGAGGCGGCGCTGGTGCTTGAAGGCAAGCTCTACGGCATCGCCTGCCACCGCGATGTATCGCGGGCAACCGTCGCCGCGATGCAGCGCGAACTGGACCGGCTGGTCGGCAACGGCACCCAGGACGAAATCTTCAAGCACTACGGCCTCACGCCGAATGCCAGCCTGCGCGCCGAGAAATAAGCGTTGACTTCCCCCGGGCACGATGATTTTGGATGGCCCCACCCCGAAATCATCGACGCGTGACGACATGCTGATCATCGTAGGGCTTGGCAATCCAGGTTCGAAATACGCCACCAACCGGCACAATATCGGCTTCATGGCGGTCGACGTCATTCACCGCCGGCACAGCTTTTCCTCCTGGTCGAAGAAGTTCAAGGCCGAGATCGCCGAAGGCGAGATCGCCGGCGAACGCGTGCTCCTGATGAAGCCGCAGACCTTCATGAACCTCTCAGGCGAAGCGGTCGGCGAGGCCATGCGCTTCTACAAGCTGCAGCCGAAGGATATTACCGTCATCTATGACGAACTCGACCTGCCGGCCGCCAAGGCGCGGCTCAAGGTCGGCGGCGGCCATGGCGGCCACAACGGCATCAAGTCGATCGATGCCCATTGCGGCAAGGAGTATCGCCGCCTGCGCCTGGGCATCGGCCATCCCGGCGTCAAGGACCTCGTTCACGCCCACGTTCTCGGCGATTTCGCCAAGGCCGACCAAGCCTGGCTGATACCGCTGCTCGACGCCATCGCCGACAATGCCGACATGCTGGTGCGCGGCGAGGATTCCCAGCTTCTGAACAAGATCGCGCTCGCGACCGGCGGCAAACCGGAAGCGGACAAGCCCGAAACCCCAAAGAAGCAGGGCGCGCAATCGCACATCCACCAGGCGCGCAATTCCGCCCAGCCAAAGAAGCTGCCGGCAACCGGCCCGATGGCCGACATGCTGAAGAAGATGTTCGGTTCGAAGGGCGACTAGCTTCCCGTTTCCGGAGCGAGCGCTAGTTTTCGCTCAGGTCGGCTTTGAAGACCGGCCTGGAGCACGCCCTATGAGCCACCCGGTGATTGACTGGCTTCTCGCTTCGGATCCTTCGATCCGCTGGCAAGTGATGCGTGACCTGCTGGATGCCCCGGAACCTGTGTGGAGGGCCGAGCGAGCCAAGGTGGAGACCGAAGGCTGGGGCGCCAGACTGCTTTCGCATCAGGACGACGACGGCCAATGGGCGGGCGGCGCCTTTATTCCGGCTGGTTTTGACGCGCGCGAGTGGTCCGAGCGCGGTCAGCCCTGGACGGCCACGTGCTTTTCGCTGTCGCAGCTTGACTTCTTCCGCATCAAACGGATAGCCGCGAACCTGAAAGAGACCCGAACGCCTAGGCGGCTCTGTGCGCTGCCAGAAAGATCCGCACCGCCTCGGCCGCATGGGCCTGCAAGACGTCAGGCGCCGGAATGGCGCCGTCGCCGAGCAGCATGGCATCATTTACCGGTCCACCCATGACGAGCCAGTTGAAGAAGCCGCCAGCGACCTGCACATCCCTCACCCGGATGTCGCCCTTCTCGCTATAGCGCTTGAAGGCGACGGCAAGCCGCCTGATCGAGCGCATGGGTCCGCGCTCGTGCAGGGCTTCGCCAAGCTGCGGAAAGCGCTCGACCTCGGCAATCACCAGGCGTCGCACCTGCATAAGCCGCGGCGTCATCACGATCGCCAACAACTGGGTGGCATAGTCGAGCAGAAATTCTTCGATTGGCTCATCGCCGTCAGGATCGGCGACCTGCTCCTGGAACTCATCGCCTGCCCCGCCCGTCATGCTGCGCACGACTTCCAGAAACAGCGCCTCTTTGCTCTGGAAATGGGAATAGACGGTCTGCTTCGACACTTCCGCCGTCGCCGCGATCTCATCCATGTTGGTGCCGAGAAAGCCGTGTTTCAGGAAGAGATCGCTTGCTGCCGCCACGATCCCCTTGCGGGTGCGTTCCATGCGCGTCTTTGCGCCGTTGCTCAATCCTGCCCCTCCGCCTTGCTGCACGTCACAAATCATCTGCCCCACACGATAGGCCAGTCGGATTGACAAATCAAACTGGACGGTACAGTCTAGTTAGTGAGACGATGTCGGGAGAGGGCCATGGTGAAACCACAAGCAAGAAATCGAATTGCCGCCTGCCGCTGCGGGCTGGTTGCCTTTGAAGCCGTCGGCGAACCGATCGTCGGCGCCGCCTGCTATTGCACCAGCTGCCGCACCGCCGGCGAGCGCTTCGAGGCCCTGCCCGAAGCCTCGCCTGTGCTGGAAGCCGACGGCTCGACGCGCTTCGCGCTCTACCGGAAAGACAGGATCCGCTGCATCAGGGGCAGCGAGCTTTTGCGCGAGCATCGGTTGACACCCGAGGCGCCGACGCGAAGGGTGATCGCGAGTTGCTGCAACGCCGCCATGTTCCTCGAATTCAAAGGCGGCCACTGGTTGAGCGTCTACAATCAGCGTTTCGCCCCGGACGAACAGCCGCCGCTCGAAATGCGGACCATGACGAAAGATCGCAAGGCAGGCGTCGAGCTCAACGACACACTGCCGAGTTACAAGACGCATTCGGGCCGCTTCATGTGGCGGCTTTTGACCGCCTGGGCGGCCATGGGATTCAAGGCGCCCAGGATCGACTATGTGAAAGGTGAGGCCAATGGCATCTCAGGCTGAGAAGATCGAGATCGAAAACATCGTCTCTCCCGGCCATAAATACCGTGTCGACCGGGTAAAATACGAGGCAATGCGCGAAGCCCTGCTCGCGGTCCTTCCGCCGGCCGCACCGGGGCTGACCGTCGCGGAAGCGAAGGAGCGGCTATTGCCGTTGTTGCCGCAGGACCTTTTCCCCGAGGGTGCAAAGGCCGGCTGGTGGCTGAAGGCGGTTCAGCTCGATCTCGAAGCCAAGGGTACGATCAAGCGGGAAGCAAGCAAGCCGCTTCGTCTACATAAGAAAGCATAAAGCGAACCGGCGACCCCCGCCATCCTTCGTGCCGACCGCTATTCCTCGGGTTCGGTGGTGAAGAGCAGCGGAAAACCCGCTTCCTTGGCAAGATCGGTCGCCGCTTTGGCCTTGGTTTCCGCAATGTCGCGCACACAGACGACGACCACCGAGGTGCCCATCTTGTGCGCCGTCATCATCACGCGGTAGCCGGCCTCCTCGCTCATATGGAACACGGCCTTGAGCACGCCGACGACGAACTCGCGCGGCGTGTAATCGTCATTGAGCAACATGACCTTGTAAAGCTTCGGCCGTTCGAGCTTCGGCCTGACCTTCACTTTGACTTTTCTGGCAACCTCGTTGTCACTCATCGGAACCACCCCGTTGATGACAGAAAGAACGGAAATTCCTTAAACCAGAACCGATTTAGGGACAAAATCGTGAAACAGATCTAAATGTTACAGCGACCTTAGTGCGTCTCAAGAGACGTGCGGCGCCGTATGCGCACGCACTATCCTACGGGCGGGCGCACCGATCAAGCAAAAGCAGGGGCGGCGGTCACCGTCGGTCAGCTGGCCGGCCAGTGGCCGACGAACATCGACGCCGCCTCGTCGTAGGAGCGGGCGTGCTCCAGTGCCGCCTCGGGCGGCTGCTGCCTAGCAAGAAGCGCGTGATAGAAGCAATGTACGAAGAGCGGCGCATCGGCCCCTTCGGGCGAACCATCTGGGGCGACGTAGAGGGCTGCGCCACCCGTCCCGACAAAGGCATCGCCATATGCCTTTCCGCCGGTCTCGCAGCAGGTGCTGAGAACGATCTTGCCGTCGAGCCTGGCATGCTCGGCAACAACTGAAGGCGGCAGGCTACCGTCGACCAGCATCGATGTGTCGATGCCTTCGCAATACTCGCCGAAGACGAAACCATTTTTGTCGCCGTGACCGCAGATGACCAGATGCTGATGCACGAACTCGCCGCCGGCGATCAAGGTCAGGAAGTCCCCGGGTGTCCCCGGCAGATGCAGCGTGACGACGGCGCCAAGGCTCTCCAGCATGGAACGGATCAGCAGGGCTTCGAGCGTGTCGCCGATATCGACGACGGCCACCGGCACGCGCGGGAACATGAATTTCTGATCGATCAATGTGGGCTCCTCAGATTTTTCGCCGCGACGGGACCGGCGGATTTCTGAGGGCATATGCGGCCCAAATACCGCGCGTTCAACGGCGCAGGCCCCTTATTTACCGTGAACGGGGTGTCCACCCTTGACCAGCAAGCGCCCTTCCCGCATAGCCACGCCAACGGAATTTAAGGATACGGACGAGACCCCATGGGCTTCAAATGCGGTATTGTCGGGCTGCCGAACGTCGGCAAGTCCACGCTCTTCAACGCACTCACCAAGACGGCGGCCGCCCAGGCGGCCAACTACCCGTTCTGCACCATCGAGCCGAACACCGGCGAAGTGGCGGTGCCGGACCCGCGCATGCGCAAGCTTGCCGACATTGCCAAGTCGAAGGAAATCATCCCGACGCGCATCTCCTTCGTCGACATCGCCGGCCTCGTGCGTGGCGCGTCGAAGGGTGAAGGCCTCGGCAACCAGTTCCTCGCCAACATCCGCGAAGTGGATGCTGTCGTGCATGTGCTGCGCTGCTTCGAGGATGACGACATCACCCACGTCGAAGGCCGCATCCACCCGGTCGCCGATGCCGAGACGATCGAGACCGAGCTGATGCTCGCCGACCTCGACAGCCTCGAGCGCCGCACCGAGCAGACCCGCAAGCGCGCCGGCGGCAAGGACAAGGACTCCATGGCGCAGCTTCCGATCATGGAAGCCTCGCTGAAGCTGCTGCAGGACGGCAAGCCGGTACGCACGCTGCTTGCAAAGCTCGATGCCGAAGAGCTGCGCATTCTGCAGAGCCTCAACCTCCTGACCGCCCATCCGGTGCTCTACGTCTGCAACGTCGCGGAAAGCGATGCGGTCGACGGCAACGAACACACCCGCGCGGTTGCCGAAATGGCCAAGGCGCAAGGGGCGGAAAGCGTCGTGATCTCGGCGGCGATCGAATCCGAAGTGGCACAGCTGCCGGAAGAAGAATCCAAGGAGTTCTTGAGCGCGCTCGGCCTCGAAGAAGCCGGTCTCGACCGTCTGATCCGCGCCGGCTACAAGCTGCTCGACCTCATCACCTACTTCACCGTCGGCCCCAAGGAAACCCGCGCCTGGACGATCCAGCGCGGCACCAAGGCACCGCAGGCCGCCGGCGTCATCCATACTGACTTCGAGCGCGGTTTCATCCGTGCCAACACGATCGCCTACGAGGATTACATCACGCTCGGCGGCGAAGTGGGCGCCAAGGAAGCCGGCAAGGCGCGCGACGAAGGCAAGGAATACGTCGTCCAGGACGGCGACGTCATCCACTTCCGTTTCAACACGTAAGGCCGGTCGCAGCGCTTTTGCGCTGCATCAGGCATGAGAAAGCGCGCTGCCAGAGACGATCTGAATGCAGCGCACATCAAGGCTCAGAGATCACGGCGCGGCATGCAACCGCGCCGTCATCGTTTCCGGCAGCAGGCCCATGACCATACGGCGCAGCCTCTGCCAGAAGATGCCGATGACCAGAACAGTGACGCCGACGGCCGCGAAGGCGACGAAGACGTAGCTGTCGAGCGAAGCGCCGGTCTGGCTCAGCATCGTCCAGATCGCACCACCCAGCGACAACAGCCCTGAGGTGACGAAGGCGCGGCGGTCGATGATCAGCCCGACCAGCATGAAAGCGGCGACGATCAGGATCGCGGCAACCGCCTGGCCGAAGCCGGCCTGGCCGTCCCACCAGCTGCTGCCACCGTTCGACAGGAAAACCAGGCCCATCAGTGCGTAGAGCAATGCAGGTGCTGCGGCCAGGTGCAGCCAGAATGCCGTATCCGAGCGCGCGGTCTCACGCTGTGGATCGGAAACGTCGTAGCGCATGGCGGCCGCAAAAAGGCCCAGGGCTCCAACAAGAACGGTGAGCGCGAGAAGCATGAAATGGTCTTCGTTGGCAAGGTCGATCCCCAGGATCTTCTCGAGGGCAAGAAGGATCGCGACCACGCAGATGAGTGCGATCGATACCATCAGACCGGCCAGCGCCAGTGGTACACGATAGCGCCAGTAGAACAGGCCCAGCGGGATCGGGAACGCCGATAGGTAGGCGAGTGCAAAGACAAGCGGCTTCCAGGCATCGTCATGCTCGCTCACGAACAACAGTGACGTCGTCCCGACCCAGTGCACGAGCGCGACCGTCAGCGCCACCGACGGCAGTGCCAGCCGCTGGCGCCGCACCAGGATTTCGGCAAGGATGAGAATGACCGGCAGCGTTGCGAACGGACCACCCAGACCCCAAAGGCCGATCAGCACGACAATGACGCCGATGGTGATCAGGATATCGTGAAATCCCCGCACGAACCGCGGCTGCTCGCTGTCTTCGGCTGCACGCGCATCAAGCGCAGCGTCATGTCGCTCCGCGGCGGCATCCGGCGCCGTCGGCCCGAAGATCATGCCGCGGTCGGCAAGATAGGCTTCCAGATCTCTCACCTGGTTCGCTGAGATGATCCCTTTTTCGGCAGCGCCTGCGAGCGCTCTGTTCAGTTCGGTCACGAATGCTCCTCGATCAAGCGCCACCGGATGCGGCAGCCAGACAGGTGGTTGCATGAACGTCCGGCATGCGCAACCTGGAAATTCAGCCCGCGCTGCCTCGCAACAGATCCGCTCAAATGGATTCCGCTTCGATAAATTATGCAGTAGGTAGACGGCAGCAAATCAGACGGGACAACTTAAGCATGCTGTATTTCGAGGATTTTTCCGAAGGGCGGCGTTTCGACTACAAGCCGGTCGAGATGAACCCGGCGGAGATGATCGCCTTCGCCAGTGAGTTCGACCAGCAGCCGATGCATCTCGACGAGGAAGCGGGAAAACGCAGCATTCTTGGCGGCCTTGCCGCGTCCGGTTGGCACACCAGTGCCGTCGGCATGCGCATGATGCTCGACGCCTTCATGGGCAATTCGACGTCTCAAGGCTCGCCCGGCATCGACTTCATGGACTGGAGGAAGCCGGTCATCGCCGGCGATATCCTCAATGGCTTCAGCCTCGTGCTCGAGGCGCGGCGGTCGAATTCGAAGCCCGATCTCGGCATCGTCAAATTCCGCAACGAAATCACCAACCAGGCGGGTGAGCCCGTGGCGGTCTCCGAATGCACCGTTCTCTTTCGCTGCCGCGAGAAGGGGCAAGCCTGATGATGACGATGGAAGAATTTTACGCCGCCAGGGCCAAGACCGCCATCGGCAGCCTGACCTTCACGGCCGAAGACATCATCCGCTTCGCCCGCGACTTCGACCCGCAGCCTTTTCATCTCGATGAGGAAGCGGCGCGGCATTCGCTGT
This sequence comes from Ensifer sp. EB106-03-01-XG145, assembly GCF_058792075.1. NCBI lineage: Bacteria > Pseudomonadati > Pseudomonadota > Alphaproteobacteria > Hyphomicrobiales > Rhizobiaceae > Ensifer > Ensifer sp. EB106-03-01-XG145. The sequence continues at coordinate 87,964 of NZ_JBYTEC010000006.1, forward strand.
TCGGCGGGCTTTGCGCATCGGGCTGGCATACCAGCGCCGGATGGATGCAATGCTTCGTCCGCTTCTGGAGAAACGAGCAGCGCCGGCTTGCCGCAGAGGGTCTGCGTGCGCCGAACCTCGGCCCCTCGCCCGGCTTTCGCGATCTCAAATGGTTGAAGCCGGTCTATGCCGGAGACACGGTCACCTATTTCGTGACCTTCCTCGAAAGCCGCTCGCTCACCTCGAAACCCGGCTGGCGGATCAACACGATCCTGTGCGAAGGCGACAACCAGCACGGCGAGGCGGTGATCCGCTTCGAGAGCAAGGTGATCGAGTTCGTGTAACAACGAGCGCCGCCTTCGGGCGACGCACCTCCAGAGACATCTTAATTCCAGCGCGGTTTGCGCGTAAAATCAGCACCAGACAAAGCGCGGTGCCGCCTGTCACTTACCCCGTGCGGGATGCCCGCCTTGCATCAAGGAAACGGGAGTGTTGGCCATGGAAAAAACCCATGTCTGTGAACTTGCGGACGCCTATCTGCGTCTTGGCGGCCATCGCCGTGTCGTGATCGACGATAACGAGACATCCGTCAGAAGTTGGGAAGACGAGCCTCCGGAAGCCGAACAGTTCTGGCAAAAGGAAGTAGAGACACTGCCACCCGCCACACAGCGTGAAGTTCAGCTGATGTTGCGGACGATCAATCGCCTCTGAAGCGATCGAAAATGATCCGGTGCGGAACGGCAGGGCGGATTTCGATCCGCAATGCCGCTATCGCCCGTCAGGATCAGTGGCCTTCGAATTCGATCAGCGTGCGGACATTGACGCCGAGCGCTTCGAGCTTCTTGCGTCCACCGAGATCGGGGAGATCGATGACGAAGCAGGCGGCGACGATATCGGCGCCCATCTGCTTCAGAAGCTTGGTGGCCGCTTCCGCCGTCCCGCCGGTCGCAATCAGATCGTCGACGAGGATCACCTTCTCGCCCGGCTTGATCGCGTCCTTGTGCATTTCCATTTCGTCGACGCCGTATTCCAGGCTGTAGGCGATGCGCACGGTGTCGTGCGGCAACTTGCCCTTCTTGCGGATCGGCACGAAGCCGGAAGAAAGCTGGTGTGCAATCGCGCCACCGAGGATGAAACCGCGCGCTTCGATGCCGGCGATCTTGTCGATCTTGGTACCGGCGTAGGGATGCACCAGTTCATCGATCGCGCGGCGGAATGCGCGCGGATTGCCGAGCAGCGTGGTGATATCGCGAAACATCACGCCCGGCTTCGGATAATCAGGAATGTTCCGGATGGCGGAGATCAGTTCCGATTGAACGGTGGTCATGGGCAAAAGGGCCTTTGCGTCTCTTGTTACCGCAAACCCATAACACCATCGGCCTCTTTGTCTATAACGGTTTCTTCTCGCGTCGTCGGCGGGAACAATTGGCCGCCCTTGGGGGTTGATGCTACTCTAATCGTGCGGTCGCCCGACCGGCGCGCCGCGCTCTCGCATCAAACTTTAGACAGGGAAGGAAGCACCATGCGCCTGTTTGAATGCGGTTCCCTCGTCCCGGGTTGCGAATGGCACACGCGCGCCGACAACGATGCCGAAATCGTGCGCCGCGCCGTCGAGCACATGCGCGAAACGCACGGCGAGACGGTTATTCGCGAAAACATGATCGACAACATCAAGGCCCGGATCACCGACGAATCCAAGGCGGCGTAGCCGTCCGGCCAAGGCGGCGTAAAGCCGTCCGGCCAAGGCGGGGTAGCCGTCCTCAAGGCGGCGCTAGCCGTCCGATTAGTCCGGCTTCACCATGGCTTCGAGCCGGGCGATGAGGTTTGCCCGGTCGAGACTGAAGTTGCGCTCGATCCAGAGATTTTCGAGCTCCCCGAGGATTTCGCCCACGCGCGGGCCGGCCGCAACGCCGGCCTTCAGCACGTCGCCGCCATTCAGCGGGAAGCTCGGCCGCTTCCAGGCCTCGGCGCGTGCCAGCAGCCGGCGCAGTGACGCGGTCTCGGACAAAAGCGCCGGGTCGCCTTCCGACTTGCGCCGTGCCGTCGCCAGCGCCAGCCGCAGCCCTATGACAATCCCCTCCACGCCATGACGATAGAGCAACCGATCGAAGGCCGTATCGACGGTGGTCGCGGGGACCGCCGGCGCCTTGGCCCAGCGGTTGAAATAGGCAGCTTCCGCTTTCGACAGACGCAGACGCTCCGCCATTGCCTCCAGGCGCTCTTCGTCCGGCGGTACGATCGCGGCCAGGCGCAGAAGCGGATCCGGTGCCCAGCCAAAGGCGCGCTCGGCGGCAACGATATCCGGGATCGCGTCGATGCCCCATTTTTCCGTTTCCGGCAGAATTTCGGTGAGCACACCGGCTTGGCGCATCCACAGCAGCGCGCGGCCGGGATCGGCGGCGGAAAGCAACTTCTTTGTTTCGGCCCAGACCCGCTCGGCCGAAAGCGTTGCAAGCTTCGAGCGCGCCCTGGCACAGGCGCGCAGGCCCTCGGCATCCGGCCTGCCGCTGCCGTAGTGGGCGAAGAAGCGGAAGAAACGCAGAATGCGCAGATAGTCCTCGGCAACCCGCTCTGAAGCATCGCCGATGAAACGCAGCGTGCGCGTCTCGATGTCCGAGAGCCCGCCGACATCGTCGAACACGTCGCCGCGGTCGTTCGCGTAAAGTGCGTTGATGGTGAAATCCCGCCGTTCGGCATCCGCCTTCCAGTCGGTGCCGAAAGCGACTTCCGCGCGGCGGCCATCGGTCGAAACGTCACGCCGGAGCGTCGTGACTTCATAGGGCGTTCCGTCGATGACGAGCGTTACGGTGCCATGATCGATGCCTGTCGGCACCACCTTGATGCCTGCCGCCTTCGCCCGCTCGGACACTTCGTCCGGACGCCAGGTGGTCGCCATGTCGATGTCGCCGGCCGGCAGACCCATCAGGCTGTTGCGCACCGCGCCGCCGACGACCCGGACCTCGCCGCCCTCGACGTTCAGGACCTCGAAAACACGGCGGAGAGAGGGCGATGAAAACCAGCCTTCGCCGGCAACGGAAGTCATGCGTAAAGCCTTTCATAAAGCATGCGGAGGATGCCGGCGGTGATACCCCAGATGTTGTGGTCGCCATAGGGCATTCGATAGAAATGCCGTTCCTCACCCTGCCAATGCCCGCGACCGCGGGTGTGATTGCTGGGGTTCATCAGGAAGGACAGCGGCACCTCGAAGACGCTTTCGACCTCGTCCGGATTGGCGATCAGCTCGAAGCCGGGCTTCACCACTGCCAGCACGGGGGTGATGCGAAAACCGGACATGGCCATGTAATGCGGCAGCCGGCCGATGGTCTCGACGAAGCGCGGATCGAGACCGATCTCCTCCTGCGCTTCGCGCAACGCCGCCACTTCGACGGACCGGTCCTCGGGGTCAACGGCCCCACCGGGGAAAGCCACCTGGCCGGAATGCTTGCGCAGGCTCGCCGTGCGCTGGGTGAGGATGACGCTGGCATCGTCGCCATCGTCGACGACGGGCACGAGGACTGCGGCATCCTTCAGATGCAGCGTCTCTAGATAGGGCACGATGCCCGGATTGAGCAGGAAATCGCCGTGGTCGCGCCAGGAGGTTTCCACAGGTCCGCCCATCTGGGTCAGCGCACGTCGACGGAATTCGTCAGCGGAGAAGAGATGCCGGTTCATCGCGACAGCGCTTCCAGCTCTGCCGCCGGCATGATCGGGAAGACGGCGCCGCCCGAGCGCACGCAGAACATCTCGGTGCCATCGACTTGCTGCGTCTCACCGAGTTCGACGATTTCGTACATGACGGGCCGGGAGACCAGCGCCTCCAGGCGCCCGCGCACATGCAGATATGGTTTCAGCTCCCGGTTCTCGCCGTGGATGACGAAGCGCAGCGGATGCTCCGGCCCGGCTTCGACCACATCGCCGACATTGGTGCGGAAGGTCAGGACCTGGCCCTGTTCTCCCTGGGTCATGCTCATTTCGACGGCCACGAAGGGCGCATCGACGATGCGGATGCCGACCTTTTCCACAGGAGTCACGAGATAGGTGTGCCCATCCTCGTCCTTGCGCAAAACGGTGGAAAACAGCCTGACCAAGGGCTGCCGGCCGATCGGTGTGCCGAGATAGAACCAGGTGCCGTCGGCGCGGATCTCCATGTCGATGTCGCCGCAGAACGGCGGATTCCAGCGGTCCACCGGCGGCAGGCCGCGCGCCTTTTCGCCGGTCTGCCCCGCAGCACGCGCAATCAGTGCCGCCAGTCCGGCGGCATCGCCGGTTTGCTGAATTTCGGCTTCTGCCATTGTTCCGTCCCGTTTGACCACGATTTTCAGATCGAGACCTTTGATATGTCACGAGATAGTGCGTCGGCGCCGACTTGTCAGCCGTCCGGCAGGGTCTAAATTGGAATTTGGCAACTGAAATCCCGGTATAGGGCGATTCGGTTTAACAACGGGCGACCGGGGAGTACGACCATGACTGTCATGAAGGGCGCGGCCGACGCGATCGACGAGAAGACGATTGTCGCCGCGGCCGAAAGCGCACTCGGCGAAATCGCCCGGGTGCGTGCGGAAGTCGGCAAGGTTATTTTCGGCCAGGAAAGTGTTGTCGAGCAGACCCTGCTCGCCGTTCTCTCCGGCGGCCATGCCCTGCTCGTCGGCGTTCCCGGTCTTGCCAAGACGAAGCTCGTCGCCACGCTCGGCACGGTCCTCGGCCTTGATTCCAGCCGCGTGCAGTTCACGCCCGACCTGATGCCCTCCGACATCCTCGGCTCGGAAGTCATGGACCAGGATGCGGCCGGCCATCGCTCGTTCCGCTTCATTCCCGGCCCGATCTTCACGCAATTGCTGATGGCCGACGAAATCAACCGCGCCTCGCCGCGCACGCAATCGGCGCTGCTGCAGGCGATGCAGGAGTATCACATCACCGTGGCAGGCGCCCGCAAGGACCTGCCGGCGCCCTTCCACGTGCTTGCCACCCAGAACCCGCTGGAGCAGGAGGGCACCTATCCCCTGCCCGAGGCGCAGCTCGACCGCTTTCTGATGCAGGTCGATGTCGGCTATCCCGACCTTGCGGCCGAGCGGCAGATCCTGCTTGAGACCACAGGTGTCAGCGAAGCAACCGCTCACCCGGTCATCGATGCAGCGCGGCTGCAGCAGATCCAGGCCCTCATCCGACAGATGCCGATCGGGGAAAAGGTGGTCGACGCGATCCTGTCGCTCGTGCGCTCCGCCCGTCCGGGCAACGGCAATGCCGCGACCGACAAGAACGTTGCCTGGGGTCCCGGCCCACGCGCCGGCCAGGCGCTGATGCTCTGCGCCCGCGCCCGCGCGCTTTACGACGGGCGCCTGGCGCCGTCGATCGACGACATCCTGGCGCTTGCCGAGCCCGTGCTTCAGCACCGCATGGCGCTCACTTTCGCTGCCCGCGCCGAAGGCATGACCGTGCGCGACGTCATCGCCGATCTGGTGAAACAGGCCAGAGGCTGACGAATGGCCACCGTCGGGCACATAGTCTCGCGTACTCCTGCTGGTGAAGTACTTTCCCGCGCGCAACAGCGCGCCATGCTCGTTCCCGATTGCCTGGTCGAAGCACGGCGGATCGCCAATACCGTGATTTCCGGCTGGCATGGCCGGCGCAAGCGCGGCATTGGCGAGAATTTCTGGCAGTTCCGGCCCTACAGCGACGGCGAGAGCCTGTCGCGCATCGACTGGCGCCGCTCGGCGCGCGACGACCACACCTATGTCCGCGACCGCGAATGGGAGGCCGCGCACACCATCTGGCTGTGGGCGGATCTTTCCCCGTCGATGATGTACAAGTCGAGGCTCGGCGCCGTCTCCAAGGAGAGCCGCGCGCTCGTGCTGATGCTGGCGCTCGCCGAGATCCTCGCGCGCTCCGGCGAACGCATCGGCTGCCCCGGCATCATGGAGCCGATCTCGGCCCGCAATGCCGCCGAACGGCTGGCGACCGCAATCATGCTGAGCCCGCTCGCGGAAGGCCTCCCCAACACCGGGATGATCCGCAGCGCCAGCGATCTCGTGCTGATCGGCGATTTTCTCGATCCGGCGGAAAAGATCATGGACCGCCTCGGCCCGCTGGCGCGGCGGGGTTTGCGCGGCCATGTGGTCGAGATCGCCGACCCTGCAGAAGAGGTGTTTCCCTATAGCGGCCGCACCGAATTCACCGACCCGGAGACCGGCGAGAAGCTGACGGCCGGCCGCGCCGAAGTGCTGCGCGAGGACTATCAGCGCGCCTATGTCGGCCGCCGCGACAGCCTGGGCGTGACGCTCCGCCACCTCGGCTGGACCTTCACCCCGCACAGAACCGACCGGCCCGCCTCGGAGGCGCTCGTCGCCGTGCATACCTATCTCTCCGGCATGCCGGGACGCGCGACGCACGGGGGCCAGCTATGAGCAGCTTGCCCTTCCTGTTCACCAATCCCGCCATCCTCGCCGCCCTCGTTGCCCTGCCCGTCATCTGGTGGCTGCTGCGCATGACGCCGCCAAGGCCCGCGGCCGAAGTCTTCCCGCCGCTGCGCATCCTGGCGTCCGTGATGAAGCGCGAGGAAACCCCGGCGCAAAGCCCCTGGTGGCTGACGCTGCTGCGCATGCTGATGGCCGCGGCGGTGATCCTGGCGATCGCCGATCCGGTGTTCAACCCGCGGCAGAACACGCTTTCGTCCGCTGGCCCGCTGGCGCTCGTCATCGACAACAGCTGGGCGACGGTCTCCGATTGGGATCGGCGGGTCGAGGCCGCCAATGCGCTCATCGACGATGCGGAGGCGAAGGATCTGCCGGTTTCGATCGTCTTCACGACCGATCGACAGCACGATGCGACCCCGGCTTCCGCCACCACCGCGCGAGACCGGCTGGCCGCGGCGCAGCCGCAACCGCTGCCGGCCGCGCGCGATCGGGCGCTTGCCGCCATGAAAGCCGCCCTCGCGAACTCGCCGCCTGGCACGCTTGCGTTCCTCAGTGACGGGATCGAGGCTGGGGACGGTCAGACGATGCGCCAAGTCGCGGAGATCGGCGCGGCCAACGTCCGCCGGATCGAAGGCAATGCGGAAAGCGCCATCGCGCTGACGTCCGCGACCAACGAAAACGAAGGCATGCGGGTCACGGCATCGCGGCTGCCGCTTGGCGAGCCACGCGCCTATTACGTCTTTGCCCGCGACGCGCGCGGCACCGCCATTGCCGAAGGAGAACTCCGCTTCGCTTCTGGCGCCACGGCAGCGAATGCCCTGTTGAGGGCCCCCTTCGAGCTGCGCAACGATTTCGCACGTCTGACGATCGAGGGCCAGGCGACAGCCGGCGGCATCCACCTGCTCGACGATGGCAATCGCCGTCGTCGCGTGGCCTTGCTGAGCGGCGAGGTGCATCAGTCGCAGCCGCTGCTTTCACCGCTCTATTACATCAAGCGGGCGCTCGAACCGCACGCCGACCTGATCGAGCCGCGAGAGGAAGCGATCGGCAAGGCGATTGCCGAACTTCTCGCTCAAAATCCGTCGATCCTGGTCATGGCCGACGTCGGCCGGTTGCCGGACGAAAGCTATCCGCTGGTGACGCGCTGGCTGGAGAATGGCGGCATGCTCGTTCGCTTTGCCGGCCCGAGGCTGGCCGGCGCGCCTGCCGACGACCCGCTCGTCCCCGTCATGCTCAGGCAGGGCGAACGGTCCCTCGACGGCGCGCTCTCCTGGTCAGAGCCGCAGCCGCTTGCCGACTACCCATCTTCCAGCCCCTTTGCCGGTCTCGAGCATCCGCGCGATGTGCTTGTCAAACGCCAGGTTCTGGCGCAGCCGACACCGGACCTTGCCGAACGGACCTGGGCCAACCTCGCCGATGGCACGCCGCTGGTCACGACAGCCGAACGCGGACGTGGACGCATCGTGCTCTTCCACGTGAGCGCCGACCCGGGCTGGTCGAACCTGCCAATTTCAGGCTCCTTCGTCGACATGCTGCGCCGGTCCATCCAGCTTTCACGTGCCGGCGGCATTGCCGGCGACCAGACAAGCAAGGCGCAGACGCTGCCGCCCTATCGCCTGGTAAACGCCCGGGGCGAACTGACCACCGAGACGGGCAGCGCCCGACCGCTTGAGATCGCCCCCGGAGTTGCGCCGATTGTTTCCGCAGACACACCGCCCGGCCTCTACGGCTCGGAAGAGGGTTTCGTTGCCAACAATCTTCTCCCCGACGGCGGCAGCATCGCTCCGATCAGAGGTAACCTCGTCAGCGAACGCGCGGAAGGGCTGGAAGGCGTGCGTCCGTTCTCGATCCGGCCCTATCTCTTCGGGCTCGCGCTGATGCTTTTCATGATCGACACGTTGATCGTGCTTTATATGGCGGGCGGCCTCACGGGATTGCGCCACCGCGCTGCTGGCGGCGCCGCCACGGCAGCCGTGCTTGCAACCCTTGGCCTTGCCACCCTTGGTCTTGCTGCCCTGGCACCAACGATTGTTCACGCGCAGGATAGCCAGCCAAGCGACGCGCAGACACTGCAACGCCTCGACACGACCCACCTCGCCTATGTCATCACCGGCGAGGCCGAGGTCGATCGATTGTCGGAACAGGGCCTCCTGGGCCTCAGCAACTACCTGACCTATCGCACAGCCCTGGAACCGGGCGCCCCCGTTGGCGTCGATCTGGAACAGGACGAGCTGGCGTTCTACCCGATCATCTATTGGCCGGTATCCGCCACGGCGCCGATGCCGAGCAGCAGAGTGATGAGCCGGATCGACGCCTATATGCGCAATGGCGGGACCGTGCTCTTCGACACGCGCGACCAGTTCTCCTCGCTCACGCCTTCGGCGGCGGGCGACAGCCCCAATGTGCAGCGCCTGCAGGAGATGCTGAACGGCCTCGACATTCCGCCGCTGGAACCGGTGCCCTCCGACCACGTGCTGACAAAGGCCTTCTACCTACTTTCGAATTTTCCCGGGCGTTACACCGAGAGCCAGTTGTGGGTGGAAGCCGCCCCCCATGACGCCGAGGAGCAGAGCAACCGACCGGTGCGCGGCGGCGATGGCGTCACGCCGATCATGATCACCGGCAACGACTTTGCCGGCGCCTGGGCTGTCGACGCCAACGGCGCGCCGCTTCTGCCGACGGTACCGCCGGACGAAATGCAGCGCGAATATGCTTATCGGGCGGGCGTCAACATCATGATGTACATGCTGACCGGCAACTACAAGTCCGATCAGGTTCATGTGCCGGACCTCCTCCAGAGGCTTGGGCAGTGAGGGCTGATCGATGACTTATGGTTTTGCTCCGCTGCTTCCACTGATGTTCTTTGTGCCGCTTCTGGTCGTCGCGGCGCTGTTCATCGGCTATGGCCTATGGCGAAAGATACGCGGCGCCTGGCTGCGCGCCCTCGCCTTGGCCGCACTCGCCCTGGCGATCGCCAATCCTTCCATCTTCGTCGAACTGCGTGATCCGCTCTCGACGATCGTCGCGATCGTGGTTGACCGCAGCCAGAGCCAGCAGAATGGCGACCGCACCGAGCAGACCGATCGTGCGATCGAGGGCCTGAAGGCGCGGCTGGCGGCGATACCGCTGATCGAGCCGCGCATCGTCGAGGCCAAGACCGATCCGGCGAGCGTCTCGCCGGCGACCAACCTCTTCACCACACTTACGACAGCGCTGTCCGATGTTCCGCCAGCGCGCATCGGCGGCGCCATCTTCGTGACCGATGGCCAGATCCACGACGTGCCCGACGTCAGCCGCAAACTGGGTTTCGACGCCCCGGTTCATGGCCTGATCACCGGCAAGCCTGATGAGTTCGACCGGCGCGTCGAGCTCATCAACCCGCCGCGCTTCGGCATCGTCGGCGAAGAGCAGAAGCTCTCATTCCGGGTTGTCGACGACGGCGCCGCACCCGGCGGGACCGCGGAAGTCAGCATCCGCCTCAACGGCAACGAAATCGCCCGGGAACGGGCCGAGCCGGGGACCGACGTTCCCTTCAGCTTCAAGGTTACGCGCGGCGGCAACAACGTGCTGGAATTCGCGGTGGATGCGGTTCCAGGCGAAGTGACCACGACCAACAACCGTGCGGTCCATGTGCTCGACGGCATTCGCGAGAACCTGCGCGTGCTGCTTGTGTCCGGCGAGCCTCATGCCGGTGAGCGTGCCTGGCGCAACCTTCTGAAATCCGACGCCGCGGTCGATCTCGTGCACTTCACCATTCTGCGTCCGCAGGAAAAGCAGGATGGTACGCCGATCAACGAACTGTCGCTGATCGCGTTCCCGACGCGTGAACTGTTCGTCGACAAGATCAACGAGTTCGACCTGATCATCCTCGATCGCTACCAGCATCGTGGCCTGCTGCCGATCCTCTACTACGACAACATCGCGCAATATGTGGAGAACGGCGGCGCGCTTCTGATTGCCGCCGGGCCGGAACATGCCGGCGACGATTCGATCGCCGCAACGCCGCTCTCGGCCGTGCTTCCGGCCGCGCCCACGGGTGTGATGAACGAGAAGGCCTTCTTCCCCCGCCTGTCGGAGGAAGGGAAGAAACATCCGGTAACCCGCGGCCTTGAAGGCTCCGATAGCGAGCCGCCGCACTGGGGCCGCTGGTTCCGCACGGTCGATGTCGACAGGCCTGAGGGCAATACGGTGATGGAAGCGGCCGACGGCAAACCGCTGCTCGTGCTCAACCGTGTGGGCAAGGGCCGCGTCGCCATGCTGCTCTCCGACCAGGGCTGGCTTTGGGCCCGCGGCTTCGAGGGCGGCGGTCCGCATGTCTCGCTCTATCGCCGCACCGCCCATTGGCTGATGCAGGAACCCTCGCTCGAGGAAGAGGCGCTGACGGCACGCGCCCGGGGCCGCACGCTGGAAATCACCCGTCAGACGATCGACGGCGACCCCGGTCCCGTTTCGCTCGTTTCGCCGTCGGGCCAAAAGCAGGACGTGAAGTTGACCGAGCGCCAGCCGGGTCTCTATTCGGCAGAACTCGCCACGACCGAGACCGGCCTGTTCGAGATGGCCAATGGTGAACTCACGGCCCTTGCCCATGTCGGCGATCCCAATGCGCCCGAGTTCAAGGCGGCGATCTCGACCGAGGACAAGTTGCGCCCGTGGGCGGAGAAGACCAAGGGACTGGTGCGGCGTCTCGCAAGCGCCGACGGGCCGCTCGATCTGCCGACGGTTCTGCCGGTCAGAGGCTCGATACGTTCGGCCGACGATCAGCGTCTCTCCATCCGCATGACCGACGAAACCGTGCTGAAGGGCATCAACTCGCTGCCGCTGTTTACCGGCCTCCTCGGGCTTGCGGCACTGCTCTTCCTGATCTCCGCCACCTGGTATCGCGAGGGACGATGACCGATCAGACCGTCGTCGTCAGCAACCTTCGCGACACACCGCATTTCTTCGATGCCGTGGCCGATCGCATCTGGCGCGCCTGGTGGGAGCAGCAGGGGTTTCCTCTCAGCCATATTACCTGCCTGCTCCAGGACAGCCTCACCGAAGACGCAGAATCCCTTTGCCTGGTGGCGCATGACGGGGATCGCTTCGTCGGCACCGCCTCGGTAATTGCTTCGGACCTCGAGGAGCGACCGGATCTCACCCCCTGGGTGGCGGCCGTCTGGGTCGACCCGCCGTTCCGCGGCACCGGCATCGGCGGCGACATCGTGCTGAGGGCCGCCCGTGCGGCCCTCGATGCCGGCGCGGAGGCCGTGCATCTCTGCGCCCTTCCCGGCAAGCGCGCCTTCTACGAGCGCCTCGGCTGGCGGCTCGATGAAAAGGACGTGGGCGAGGATCGCCTCGACGTCTTCAGCATGCGCCGCACCTGAAAGGTTTTCGATGTTCGAGGTAACGGACGCGCCTCCGCCCGAGGCGCTGGAAGCGATCGGCAATGGCCTCACAGCCTTCAATGCCGCCGATGTCGGCCCGTCGGAGCGGCGACCGCTCGCCGTGCTCGTCGGCGGTCCCGAGGCGAAGGGGCAACGCGGTGGCTTGAACGGCTACACCGGCTGGGGCTGGCTCTTCGTGCAATGGCTGTGGCTGCCGGAGGATCTTCGTGGCCAGGGCCTTGCCGGCAAGCTGCTTCAGGCGGCGGAAGACGAAGCTCGACGCCGCGGCTGCCACAATGCCTGGATCGACACCTTCAACCCGCAAGCCCGGCGCGCCTACGAACGCCAGGGCTACGAGGCGTTCGGCGAATTGCCGGATTTCCCGATCGGCCGCACCCGGGTCTTCCTGAAGAAATCGATCGTCTCCGGCTAGAGCGCCGTGCGTTCAATTGAACGCACAAAGTACGTTCCAGCACTTTGGATCTAGAGCATCTTTCCACCTGAAAGCGGGATGCTCTGGTCTCAGACCGCGAGCTGCAGCTCGAGCGGCACGGCGGATGCCACCGCATCGTCCCGCCAGCCGATGATACCGGCGAGGCCGGCATGCACGCCCTCGGCCATCGGCACGACGAGCACGCGGGCGGGATCGACCGGTCCCGGAAATTCGAGCGCACCGTAGCGCACCTTCTCGAAACCGAGCGGCTGATAATAGGGCGGATCGCCAACGAGGATCACCGCCTCCGAACCCTGCCGCCGCGCCGCTTCGACGGCGATGCGCACGAGCTCCCGGCCGATACCCATGTTCTTGTGCGACGGCCGTACGGCCAGCGGCCCAAGCAGATGGCCCTTGATCGATCCTGCCATCACAGGCGTCATCCTGACCGAAGCGATGGTCTCGCCGTTGTCGGCACAGATGAAGGACAGCGACCGATCATGCGGCCCTTGCTCGCGGATGCGCGCGGCCGCCCGGGCAAACCGGCCGGGGCCGAAGGCTTCTTCATTGATGATTTCGATGGCTGCGTCATGGGACGCGTCTTCGGTCAGGTAGACGAGATCGTGCTTTTTCATGGGATCGAGAAACCAGGCATGCGAACAGACATAGGGATGGCTTCGCCCGAAGCGGGCGTTGGCAGCATCAGCGTCGTCGCAGGTTTCCCGAGAACATCATCAGTGCGGTTTCTTCCAACACGAAAAAAGTTGTGAGATCGCCGATATCAGAAAAATGCCCGCTGTCAAAGTCTAAAACGCACTGTTCGGATTTCGCCATCTATCGGACGCCGCTGGAAGCGCTATCTATGAGCGCAAGGATCACGAAGGAGATTTCAATATGGGCAGGTTGGTGGACGGCGTCTGGCAGGACGTCTGGTACGATACCGTGGCAACGAACGGCCATTTCAAGCGCAGCGCTTCGCAGTTTCGCAACTGGGTGACGGCAGACGGGTCCGCGGGCCCGAGCGGCGACGGCGGCTTCAAGGCGGAGGCCGGTCGCTATCATCTCTATGTTTCGCTCGCCTGCCCCTGGGCGCACCGCACGCTGATCTTCCGCAAGCTGAAGAAGCTGGAGGACCTCATTTCCGTTTCGGTCGTCGATCCGCTGATGCTCGCCCAGGGCTGGGAGTTCAAGGACGGTGGCATCGGCACTGGCGACCATCTCTTCGGATCGAAGGCGCTGTGGCAGGTCTATGCCCGTGCCGACGCCCACTATTCCGGCCGCGTGACCGTACCGATTCTCTGGGACAAGCAGCAAAACACCATCGTCTCGAACGAATCCTCCGAGATCATCCGGATGTTCAATTCCGCCTTCGATGGCCTCACCGGCTCGACGACCGACTTCTACCCGGAAGAACTGCGCGCCGAAATCGATGCGTTGAATGCCGACGTCTACAACGACGTCAACAACGGGGTTTACAAGGCCGGCTTCGCCACCACCCAGGCCGCCTACGAGGAGAGCGTTGCCGCGCTCTTTGCCCGGCTCGACAAGCTGGAAGAGCGCCTCGCGTCGCACCGCTATCTGACCGGCAGCCGCCTCACCGAGGCCGACTGGCGCCTGTTCACCACGCTGGTGCGTTTCGATCCGGTCTATGTCGGCCACTTCAAGTGCAACATCCGCCGGATCGCCGACTATCCGAACCTGCAAGGTTACCTCCGGGAGCTTTACCAGGTCCCGGGCGTGGCCGAGACCGTCGATATGCGCCACATCAAGGAGCACTACTACCGCAGCCACACGACCATCAACCCGACCGGCGTCGTGCCAGTGGGTCCGGTGCTCAACCTCACCTCCCCGCACGGACGCGAGAGGCTGTAGACCGATTGTTCGAGCGGCTGGACCGCCTCTACCAGTGAATGTCGAAGGCAGCGCTGCCGGCGAGTTCCGCAAGCCGGCGACGCGTCGCCGGCGTGGTATCCTCCGGCAGCGCATCGAGCGCGAAGAAGCCGCTCGCGGCGATCTCCAGATCCGGCGTCTTCGGCGCGGTCTGCCTGACGCCGTCGCAGCGGTAGAAGACGACATGGTCGCGGCGGCTCGTGCGCCTGTTGTAGTAGACCTGGATGAGCACCGGCGGCGCCGTTGCCTCCAGGTTTCCCTCTTCGCGCAGCTCCCGCAGCAGCCCGTTAATCGAGGCTTCGTCGCGATCGAGCCCCCCACCCGGCAGGTGCCAGCCCGGCAGATAGGAATGGCGCACGAGAAAAACCCGGCCCTCGTCATCGAAACAGGCAGCGCGAACGCCGATCGTCATGCCGCGCGCAAGGGCGTAATAGCCATGCGCGAGCCGCATCAGGAGCCGGAGATACCAGCGCCGCATCTCCGGTGGCCGTTCCTCGTTCAGTCGTCTCGTCCTTCCCATGTTTTCGGCCCGCACGCGATTCATCGGGCGACCTGATTCCCCTCGGCCGGAATATGCGCTAGACGGGGGCGATGTTCAAACTTGCCCATATCTCCGATGTCCATCTCGGGCCCCTGCCCGAATTGTCCTTAAGGGAGCTCGCGTCGAAGCGCATCACCGGTTTCGTCAACTGGCACCGCAACCGCAGCCGGCATCTCTTTACCGGCACGCTCGACACGCTGCTGGCGGATATCGAGAAGAAGGATCCTGACCATCTGGCGATGACAGGCGATCTCGTGAACCTCGCGTCTTCGCTTGAGATCAAGGCAGTGACCGAATGGCTGACGGATGCCGGCAAGCCGGAGAACATTTCCATCGTTCCGGGCAACCATGACGCCTATGTGCCGGGCGCCTACGAAAAGACCACCCGTGCCTGGTATCCCTACATGCGGGGCGACGATGCGCCGGCTCATTGGCACGACCGGCACCGTTGCTTTCCCTATATGCGGGTGCGCGGACCGGTCGCGCTGATCGGCTGCTCGACCGCTGTCGCAACGCCCCCCTTTGCCGCAAGCGGCTATTTCGGCCAGCGGCAGGCACGCGCGACCGTCAACATGCTGCGGGCCGCCGGCGAAGCGGGCCTCTTTCGCATCGTCATGATCCACCACCCGCCGATCCGCGGCGCGGCCTCGATGCACAAGCGCATGATCGGCATCCGCCGTTTCGCCGCGACGATTTCCTCGGGCGGTGCGGAGCTCGTGATCCATGGCCACACCCATCTCAACACCGTCTACTGGCTGAAGGGCCAGAATGCACCGGTCCCGGTCGTTGGCATCGCCTCGGCCTCGCAAGGCCCGGGCGGCCACAAGCCGCCAGCAGCCTATAACCTCTTCACCATCACCGGCGAGCCGGGCAATTGGCAGCTGACGCGCGAACGCTATGCGCTGAACGGCGATGCAACGACGGTGACACTCGCCGAAACGACGCGTTTCTGAAGCCGTCAGGCGGGCCACTTCGCAGAATATTCATCGCCCGGCGAATATTTTCCCGCATTCATGCGTCATACCCCAGTCGTGCGCCGCCCGCTGGTGGTGTGCATTGTCTTCTGGCATGCTTCGTGGCTGAAGCCGCCCGACGGCGGCTCACCTCCTTTCGGAGCGTCAAGGACACGCGATCATTTTGAAACGACGCGCGGGCTTTCAAGGGCATGCGCGAAGAACGGGAGATGGCATGATGTACCGAAAGGCCCTGCTTGGCGCCCTGATTGTGGCCGGCGCAACCAGCTTCATGGCGCAGGCCGTGATGGCAGCCGGCGAAGACACCAGCGAACCGCCCACGAAGACCAAGACGACCAGCGAATGCACGGATGGCAAGGTGTGGGACGCAAAGAAGAATGCCTGCGTCAACGCCAAGAAAAGCGACCTCAGCGACGATATCCTGTTCCAGGCCGCCCGCGAGCTCGCCTATGCCGGCCAGTATGAAAATTCCATCAAGGTACTCGGCGCGGTCAAGGACCAGAAGAGCGCCCGCGTCCTCAACTATCTCGGCTATTCCAACCGCAAGGCCGGCCGCATGGAACTCGGCATGCAGTACTACAAGCGCGCGCTCCAGGCCGACGAGAACTACATTCTCGCGCGCTCCTACATGGGCCAGGCGCTGATCGAACAGGGACACGTCGAGGAAGCACGCGTGCAGCTCGTCGAGATCCGCGATCGCGGCGGCGAAAACACCTGGGCCTACCGCGCACTGTTGCAGTCGCTTGGCGGCGTCCGCCAGTACTGACCCGACGGGAGCACGGACGGCGCCCGGCGCCGCCCCGATCGCAGCGCCAAACGACAGAGCGCCGAGCGCGCAAGAGACGCGCCGGCATCTAGCCCTTCTTGGCGCCTCCGCTGGTGCCACTTGCAATAGGCGCGCTCTCGTTCTTCTTCTCCGACCATTCCGGCGGCAGACCGAGCGCGCCACCGGCGATGCCGCCGAGACCGGATCCTTTGCCGAAAACGGCGCAATTGGGATCGGAGGGCTTTCCGGTCACCGCATAGGCGACGCTGTTCTTGACGTTCTTCATCGAAGGCAGTTCGAAATCGGATTTCATCGGGTCACCCGATTTTTCCAGCAACGCACTGAAATCGCCCGAAAAATCTCCGGCAAGCTCAAAGGCGTCGGCTGCCGTCGATGCGCGGGAACCATTGGTGAGGATGTTGGCACCGCGCGCCCATGTCAGCCCGGCGATCTGCTTGCCCCGCGCGTCGAAAGCCTCCGCCTCGACTGCGAGACTTCCGAGACCGATCGGAATGCGCGGAACCGGAACGGGAGCGACCGCCGAGGTGACGGTCGACACGCCCGCAACAACGGCATTTGTCGATTTGACCTTGCTGATCACGGAGCGCACGGCCATATCCGCCGGCTTCGATATCGGCACGATATCGAATTGCGCACTCAGTGCTTCGCAGAGCGACCGGTCGATCGCCGTCGCCACCAGTTTCTTCTGCGGATCTCCAAGCTTGTCGAGATCGGCATTGGAAGCGAAGGTCGTCGGGATCACGTGCACCGTCTTCACGTTCTTGGTCGAGGCGGCATCCACCCGATACTTCGTCTTGGTCACCATCCCGTCGCTGGCGACGAAATCCTTGTAGGACGATAGCGATCCGGTTTCCATGACCTGAGCGCTCTGGCATGCGGCAAGCCCCGCAAGCAGCGGAACCACCGCACCAATGCGCATAGCCATGGCTCCTCGTCGAAGCTGGGCTCGGCCCCATCGGCCGCCCCCGATCCGGGCGGCATTCATTCTCTTGCTACGATGCTGTGTGTTCATTGGCGTGTCCCCGACATCGACTTGCAGTTGTGCGATGAGGTCCGGCCAGATTCGGGCCGAACTTTGACGCGATCTCGGGGCACGGGTGCAGTTTACGGTAACGAAGTCCTCGGTTAACGGCCGCCAGCAAGCAAAAGCTTTTTGGGAAAAGACGCTATGAAGCAGCAGAATTTGCTTCCCGTTCCGGCACTTCCCTTGCAGACTAAGGGGCAAATGTTTCATATCATCCGGCTCGTGCCTCGCACCGCGAATAAATGCACGATCCGGCACGTTTCATTTGGAAGAGCAATGCGTCCAGCGGCAGAAACGAAGGACTTCAGACGCGACTTGGTCAGTCTCCTGCCCAAATTGCGTCGGTTCGCGATGACGCTGACGCGCAACGCCAATGATGCCGACGACCTGGTCCAGGAAGCCTGCGAGCGCGCGATCACGCGCAGCCACCTGTGGAACGGAGAAGGCCGGCTGGAAAGCTGGGTCTATGCGATGACGCGCAACCTCTGGGTCGACGAGATTCGCAAGCGCAAGGTCCGCGCCGGCAGCGGCACGGTCGATGCGCTCGGCCAGGACGAGCTCAGCATCGAGGCTTCGGCCGAAAAGGCCGTCTACGCCAACCAATTGCAGAAGATGATCCTGTCGATGCCCGAAGGCCTGGCGAGCGTGTTCCTGCTGGTCAACGTCGAAGGCCATAGCTACCGCGAGACGGCCGACATCCTCGGCATTCCGATCGGCACTGTCATGAGCAGGCTGTCGACGGCGCGCCTCAGGCTTGCCGCCATGATCTCCGAGAATACCGAAAGGAGGGCCTGACCGTTGCAACAGACAAAGGGTCACGCACTCGAAGTTCGCCTATCCGCCTATATCGACGGCGAGATCGGCGAAGCGGAACGAAATGAACTCGACGCGCTTCTCGCCCGCGACGACGACGCCAAGGCTTTGTTCGAAAAGCTGAAAGCCGGCAGCAGCTTCGGCGATACGGCTTTTGAGGATTTTCTGCACGATCCCGTGCCGCTGGCCCTGGTGCGACAGATCAAGCAGGGTCCCGGTGTCAGCCCCAAAACCGAACGCGTGACGGCGACAGCCGCCAACGTCAGAAACGTGCGCATCTGGCCGCGCGTGCTTGCCGCATCGGTTGCACTGATGCTGCTCGGCGGTTCGGCCGGCTTCGTCATCGGCACGGCAAACAATGTGGGCGAACCGGCCGAAGTGGCTGCAGCGCGCGGCTGGCTGGACGATATCGCCGACTACCACCGCATCTATTCGCGCCAGAAAGAGCATCTCGTCGAGGTCCCCGCCTCCGAGGCTCCCAAGATCGAGACCTGGCTTGCATCCAGCGTCGGCGTTCCCTTCAAGATTCCGCAGCTTGGCGGCAAGGGCCTGACCTTCGAAGGCGCCCGCCTGCTAGTGGCCAACGGCAAACCCGTGGCACAACTCGTTTACCGCAGCACTGAGGGCGAGATCTTTGCGATCTGCTTCCTCAAGAATACCACCGGCCCGCAGTCGAACGATTTTGACGAGAGCATCCGCGATGATCTCGGCATGGTCTCCTGGCAGAGAGGTGGCGCCTCCTTCGTGCTCGTCGGCCCTTCCGCCCATGTCGGGATGCAGGATATCGCCGAGGCCGCCGCCGCGACGATCTGAGTTCACGCCTTCAAAGCTTAGCTTTGCCGCAACCAACACGAAAATTCTGGAACCGCCCCCTTGGCAACACCAGTTGCCAAGGCAGATTTCGCTGCCATGAAAAGCAGACATCGGCCGCGGTCGGCAGAGAGCATAATTCCTGCGCCCATATTTGGATCAAGCAGAAATTTGTGTAGGCAACCAAACGGTTACACCTGCGACCACGTCGCAAAATACATATATCGCGATGGCCAAATATTGAGTCTGAATTGCAGCGTCACAGCTCCCGCAAAATTGGCAAAAATCGGCAAGAAAAAACCAAAGGTTGACATTGCAATACTTTACCTCTATCTCTGGCAAATCGATATTTGCTTGCTAAGCTTTGGTTACCGCGCATCTAGCAACCGCGCCCTGAACGAACCTTCCTTTCAAAAATCGCTATCACCATCCGCAGCGCTCCCGCGTCGCGGTCGTTCAATATGCTATGAGAGGGTTCTTCATGACCACCGGCACAGTTAAATGGTTTAATTCCACCAAGGGCTTCGGCTTCATTCAGCCTGACAACGGCGGCCCGGACGCCTTCGTCCACATCTCCGCCGTCGAACGCGCTGGCATGCGCGAAATCGTCGAAGGCCAGAAGGTCTCCTACGACATGGAGCGCGACAACAAGTCGGGCAAGATGTCGGCCTGCAATCTTCAGGCGGCCTGAATCGGTATCGGCTCTCCCTTGACCACGGATGTACTGGCACTGCCGAGAGCATGATACCCATCAAGGTCAGGCAATATGCCTGGCCTTTTTTATTTCCGCGCATCGAATGCACGTTCCCGCGACTGCGTTGCACATCGGGAATGACGTGACTGCCGTCGACGCACCTGTAAGATCGGGATCCCCCATGACAGAGACCCACACGAAATCGCGCCAGCGGGCCGAGATTGCCTTTGCCAAGGAGCAATCGCAATTTTTTGCCCGAGGCAGCGCAGTCGAGGAACTCGACGCCATCGTCCAGGCTCGCGAAGAGAAGACCTCGCGCCTGCGCGAAGCCCGCCTGGCGAAGGAATTGCAAGATCGTCTGGCGGGTGCTGCCGCCCCCGTTTCGAAACGCGTCAGAAAAACCTGACCTTCAGTCAGCGTGACGCTTCAACTGGAAGAGAGACTTGAGAAACATCAGAAACAGTGAACTCACCGACCGTCGCAGCGCCGCTGCCGATGCGAAGAAGGCGCTTCTTGACGCCTACCGCGCGGCAAAGGAAGCCGCAGAACCGACCCAGCTCGCCCGCCAGGCCGAGCGTCAGGCAGTCGCTGCGGCCCGCGAGGAACGGCGCGCTGGTCGTGAACGGGCGAAGGCCGAGGAGCGCGAGCGTTTGGAAGCCGAGGCGGCAGAGCGCGAGGCCGCAGTTACAGCCGCTGCCAGAGCCGAAATCGAAGCACGCGAGGCCGCTGAGAAGAACCGCATTTCGCGCGTGATCGAGGACGAGGCTGCGCGCAAGGCCGAACGCGACCGGCGCTACGCCAACCGCAAGGCGCGACAGGCATAAAGGCAACTTACGGCCAGCGCGCCGCCATGCCAGGCTGCAACTGGGCGCTGCCTCAAAGATTGATCGAAAACGCCGCGCGTCCGTTGAGGGCGCGCGGCGTTTTTTTAAGATCAGCCGCGCTTCATTTCCAGAACGCGGTTGGCAGCCGAAACGATCGCTTCGAGCGAAGCGGCCACGATATTGGTGTTGATACCGGCACCGAACAGCTTGCCGCCTGGATGCTCCATCTCGACATAGGCGATGGCCGCCGCGTTCGAGCCATGCTGAAGCGAATGCTCGGAATAGTCGGCAACCGAGAGATCCACGCCGAGATAGATCGACAGCGCGTTGATGAACCCGTCGATCGGGCCGGTACCCTTGCCTTCGATGCGCTTCACCTCGCCATTGTCGGTGATCTCGGCCGCCACCACGCGCACGCCCTTGTGTTCGCCCACGGGATAGGTGTGGTGATCGACGAACTTGATGCGCGCGCCCGGCTGCTCGACATAGCGCTCGATGAAGCGCTCGTGGATGCGCCTGGAGGGCACCTCCTTGCCTTCCTCGTCGGTAATGCGCTGGATGTCCTCGCGGAACTCGACCTGCAGATTGCGCGGCAGGTTGATGCCGTAATCCTCCTGCAGGATGTAGGCGATGCCGCCCTTGCCCGACTGCGAGTTGATGCGGATGATCGCCTCGTAGGAGCGGCCGACATCGCGCGGGTCGATCGGCAGATAAGGCACTTCCCAGAGCGGCTTGTTGGCCGTCTTGATCGCCTTCATGCCCTTGTTGATCGCATCCTGGTGCGAGCCGGAGAAGGCCGTATAGACCAACTCGCCGACGTAAGGATGGCGCTCCGGAATGACCATCTGGTTAGAATATTCGTAGACTTCCTTGATCCGCTCGATATCCGAGCAGTCGAGCTGCGGGTCGACGCCTTGCGTGAACATGTTCAGCGCCAGGGTGACGACGTCGACGTTGCCGGTGCGCTCGCCATTGCCGAACAGGGTGCCTTCGACGCGGTCGGCGCCGGCCATCAGGCCGAGCTCGGTGGCGGCGATGCCGGTGCCGCGGTCGTTGTGCGGATGCAGCGAAATGATCAGGTTTTCGCGATTGTCGAGGTTGCGGCACATCCACTCGATCTGGTCGGCATAGATGTTCGGTGTCGCCATCTCGACGGTCGAGGGCAGGTTCAGGATCAGCTTGTTTTCGGGAGTCGGCTTGACGATTTCGGTGACCGCATTGCAGATCTCCAGCGCCACTTCGAGTTCGGTGCCGGTAAAGCTCTCGGGCGAATACTCGAAGCGGTAGCCGCCACCGGCCTTGGCCGCCATGTCGGTGATCATCTTGGCAGCGTCGGTGGCAATCTGCTTGATGCCGGCGACGTCCTTGGCGAAGACCACGCGGCGCTGCAATTCACTGGTGGAATTGTAGAAATGCACGATCGGCTGGTGGGCGCCCTCGAGCGCCTCGAAGGTGCGGGTGATCAACTCGGGCCGGCACTGCACCAGCACCTGCAGCGACACGTCCTTGGCGACGTTGCCCTCCTCGATGCACCAGCGGGCAAAGTCGAAGTCGGTCTGCGAGGCCGAGGGGAAGCCGATCTCGATTTCCTTGAAGCCCATGTCGAGCAGCAGCTGGAACATGCGGGCCTTGCGATCGTGACCCATCGGGTCGATCAGCGACTGGTTACCGTCGCGCAGGTCAACCGAGCACCAGATCGGCGCCTTGGTGATCGTCTTCGACGGCCAGGTGCGGTCGGTGAGTGCGATCTGCGGGTAAGGCTGATACTTCACCGACGCTTCCGGCATGCCGTTCTTGATGGAATGGGACTTCTGGATCATTGCAGCTTCTCTTCATCACTGAGCGCTCTGGCAGCATTGCCATAACCGATCGGGGACCGGATTGCGATGGCAAATGCCGCGGCGGGCGCGCCTTTGTCCTAAAACTCTATGGGGGTCGAGGAGCATCCGCCGGCGTGGCTTTTCGGCCGCCGGGCGCTCCTCAGCGAACCCGGCAACCGCGAGTAAGGCCGAGAAGAAGAAGCGATGCGAAGGCGCGCGACGGCGCACGATTGTCATCGTGTCCGGCGGGGATCGAGGCGATCCGATATGCGTCAGCCTTGGTCATGGTCAAAGCCTATACACGGCTTGCCGAACCGGAGCAAGCGGCACAATGCGCGCAGGTCGCTGCAAAAGAAAAGGGCACCGCCGCGATGCCGGTGCCCTTCATATCCGTTCGGCTGAAGCGAACTCAGATGTCCGCAGCCGAGGTGATGATGCGCGACACGAGACCATAGCTCTTGGCCTCTTCAGCCGACAGCCAGTAATCGCGCTCGGTGTCCTTGGCGATCTTTTCGACCGTCTGGCCGGTCGCTTCGGAGAAGATCTTGTTGAGGCGCTCGTTCATCTTGATGATTTCGCGTGCCTGGATCTCGATGTCCGAAGCCATGCCGCGGGTGCCGCCCGACGGTTGGTGAAGCAGGAAGCGGGTGTTCGGCAGGCAAAGGCGACGCTCCTTGGGAACGCCGACATAAATCAGCGCGCCGGCGGATGCGACCCAGCCGGTGCCGATCGTCCAGACCTTCGGCTTCACGAACTTGATCATGTCGTGAATGCTGTCGCCGGATTCAACGTGGCCGCCCGGCGAACTGACGAAGAGACGGATGTCCTCATCGCTGGCCGACGCAAGCGCCACGAGCTGCGAGCACACTTTCTGCGCCAGTTCCTGGGTGATCGTGCCGTAGATGAAAATCGAACGCGACTTGAAAAGGTTCGCCTCCGTTTCCTTGCCGAGCGGCAATTCGGTCTTCTTGTCGTCCTCGTCGTCGTTGTCGTACATCCGTGTTTCTCCGGCGTCTCATGAAGTCTTCAGTCAAAGTCAGATAATGCGACTCGACGCCGAAGACAATGCAACAAACCGAAGCGGCGACAAAGCGGCAAGGCGCACTTCGCTTATGGTAAAAACACCTACCGCCAAATGCCGTATAGACAGGTGGACAAAGGCCAATAAAATCAACCGCGCCAAACATTCAGAACGGGGCCATCCTCCCAGGCCTCGCCGATCCATGGGGACACGCATGAACAGACGCATCCTGATTGCTGCCGCGGCGCTGATCGCTTCCGCCGCCCCGGCCTTCGCCCACCTCAACCCGGAAGAAAACGGCTCGTTTGCGGCCGGCTTCTCGCATCCGCTCTTCGGCCTCGACCATATCCTCGTCATGGTCGCCGTCGGCCTCTGGGCCGCCCAGATTGGCGGCCGGGCACTGTGGATCGTGCCGACGGCCTTCGTCTCCATGATGGCGGCGGGCTTCGCGCTCGCCATGGCCGGCGTCGGACTGCCCTTCGTCGAGCCGGCGATCTTGGCCTCTGTGGTCGCACTCGGCCTGCTCGTCGCCATGGCGGTGCGCCTCGACACCGCTGCATCGGCGGCCATCGTCGGCGTCTTTGCCCTCTTCCACGGCCACGCCCATGGCGGTGAGCTTGGCAGCGCCGGGGCACTCGCCTTCTCGGTCGGCTTCATTGGCGCGACCGCAGCGCTTCATGTAGCCGGCATCGGTCTCGGCATCGCCCTTCAGCGCCTTTCCGGCGGCAACGTGCTGGCGCGCATCCTCGGCGGGCTGACTGCAGTTGCGGGTGCAGCCCTGATCTTCGGCTGAGATCAGGAAACGTGCAGCACGGACGCATTATCTTTCTGAACGGCACGTCCAGTTCCGGAAAATCCACGCTGGCAAAGGCGCTCCGGGAAATCCTCCCGGAGCCCTTCTGCTACTATGCGTCAGATCAGCTTGCCGACGCCGGCTTTCGGGTGCTCAAGCGTGGCATGCACCATGGGATGCGCGGCGAACGCAACAGGTTCTTCGACGGATTTCACCGCTCGATTGCGGCTTTCGCCGGGGCCGGCAACGATCTGATCGTCGAGCATATCGTCGAGGAGAAAAGCTGGTCCGACGAGATCAGAAAACTGACAGCACATCTGGACGTCTTCTGGATCGGCGTTCATGCGCCTATCGAAGACCTTGAGCGTCGCGAGCGCGGCGATCGCACGATCGGTGAAGCCCGGTTTCACCTCAAGACGCATGCCCACTGCAACTACGACCTCGAAGTGGATACGCACGAACCAACCGATCAGGTTGCCGCGCGCATCGCTGATGCCTGGCGCCAACGCCGGGCTTTCAAGCCGTAGCGGAGACCCCGCTTTTTCCCTTACCCGCGACCGCGATAGGTCGGCACGCCCTGATCGGGAAGCCACAGGCCCTCCGGCGGCTTGCCGGTCTGCCAGAAGACGTCGATCGGGATACCGCCACGCGGGTACCAATAGGCGCCGATGCGGAGCCAGCGTGGCGAAAGCAGCGAGACCAGCCGCTGGGCGATCTCGATGGTGCAGTCCTCGTGGAAGGCGCCGTGGTTGCGGAAGGAGTGCAGGAACAGTTTCAGCGACTTCGATTCCACCAGCCACTCATCCGGCACATAGTCGATGACGATATGGGCGAAATCCGGCTGCCCGGTCATCGGGCAGAGCGAGGTGAACTCCGGCGCGGTGAAGCGCACCAGATAGTCCTTGCCCTTGTTGCCGCTCGGCACCCGCTCCAGCACCGCCTCTTCCGGGCTTTGCGGCAGGTCGACCTTCGCGCCCAATTGCGAGAGGCCAGATACGTCAGTCTTGCTCATTTGCCTGTTGCTCCGTGAGAACATCCGCGCGTGGGTTCGGTCGATACCGGCTTGCGCCCTCGCCGACCCGCTCCGTTTGCGGCCCTTAAATCAGAACTGCCTTAAGAAGGAAATCTTCTCGCAGTTCAAGCGATATCGCCCGTTTGTGTTTTCAATGGCGCGCTGACGTCGTCTTGACGCGCACGCCGTGCGCCTTCTCGCCCTCGGGCTCCACGTGGATTGCAATTTTTGCGCCCGGATGCACCACCCGGATCGCATCCTCGATCCGGTCGCAGATATCGTGCGCCTCGCCGACCGGCATTGCTTCCGGTACGACCATGTGGAAGTCCACAAAGATGGCCGGACCGGCCTGACGGGTCTTGAGATCGTGCACGCCGAGCGACCCCGCGGCATTGGCGGCGATCGCCTGCTTGATCGCCTCTTCCTCTTCACCCGAAACCGCCCGGTCCATCAAGCCGTCGATCGAACGCGAGATCACCATCCAGC
The DNA here is from genome assembly GCF_058792075.1 of Ensifer sp. EB106-03-01-XG145. Classification (NCBI taxonomy): domain Bacteria; kingdom Pseudomonadati; phylum Pseudomonadota; class Alphaproteobacteria; order Hyphomicrobiales; family Rhizobiaceae; genus Ensifer; species Ensifer sp. EB106-03-01-XG145. Next base: position 113,638 of record NZ_JBYTEC010000006.1, read on the forward strand.
CCTGGAAGAGGATGTTGCAGGCGACGACGACGGCGAGCAGGGGGTCGAGGATCGCGTAGCCGGTCGCGATGGCAAGCACGAGGCCGACGAGAACGCCGATCGAGGTGACGACATCCGACAGGATATGGTGACCATCGGCACTCAGCGCCGGCGAGCGATGGTTGCGGCCGGCTGTGATCAGCACATAGGCCCAGATGGCGTTGACGACACCCGCGGCGAAGTTGATCGCCAGGCCCAGAGCCGGCGCTTCCATCACCACCGGCGCCATGATCGCCGGCACCGCTTCCCAGACGATCAAAAGAGCTGCAACGACGATCAGCACGCCTTCGATGACGGCTGAAAAATACTCCGCCTTATGGTGGCCAAAGGGATGGCCGGCATCCGCCGGCTTGGAAGCATAACCGATCATCAGATAGGCGATCACTGCAGCGATCACGTTGACCGTGGATTCGAGACCATCGGACAAAAGGGCCACCGAGCCGGTGAGCCACCAGGCAAGAAGCTTCAGCCCCAGCACGGCCAGAGACAGCGGAATGCCCCAAAAGGCAAGCCGCAGGACGGTTCTGTTGTCGGACGCAGACATTTTTATCATTCCCTATGCAGATGCAAACGAGTTGCAAACGCAAGCCCATTGAAACGCAAAACCGCCCGCGCGAATTTCGCGCAGGCGGTCTATCGCTAAGCATATGAGCGATTGGGCCCCGCTTGTCAAAGCTTGGTTCGGCTGGCTCCGGTTTCTCCGCAGGCAATGACCTCGAGGGCCAACAGCTTGGCTTCGATTTCGTCGCCGTCGGCAACCTTGCTACCCCGGCCAATGAAGAAGAACACGACGGCTGCGGTCGCAACCGTGATGCCAGTCAGCAGCCAAAGCAAGGCACTGAACGCATCGCCATAGGCGTGGAGGAGAACGACGTGCGATGTCTGCGGTGCAAGCAGCGCTGCGTCCGTAAGGTTGCCAGTCACGACGCGCTGGGCCATTGCAGCGGCATTCGCGCCGGCCTCCGGCCCCAGGTTCGAAGCGGTGAGCGCGGAGAGAACTGCGCTCACGATCGCGAGCGCAACCCCCTCGCCTGCGACACGCGTGGTGCTGAAGATCCCCGTCGCCATGCCCGCGCGCTCCTTCGGCACGACGCTGACGGCAAGCCCGTCCATCAGCCCCCAGGGCAGGCTGATGCCAAGTCCTATCAGCAGCAGAGGTGCGAGCAGCACGGTCGGCTCGGAACCCACCGGAAACCGGCTTAGCCAGAAGAGCCCTGCCGCCGAGAACAGCAAGCCCGCTCCACAGATCGCTGCCGGCGTGAACCAGCGCGTCAACAGGCCTGCGGCAATTGGCAGGATCAGAAGCGGCGCAGACATCGCGATCATCATCTGGCCACCTGAGACCGCGCTCATGCCCTCGATACCGATGAAACGCACGGGAAGCAGGATGAGTAGGACGACGAAGCCATAGGCGGGAGCTGCCGCAAGCAATTGCACGCCGACGAAGCGTGGATAGCGAAAAAGCGTCAGATCGAGCATGGGCCGCGCGACCGACCACTCGATCCGCCAGAAGGCCAGAAAGAAAAGTACGGAGGCCGCGAACATGGCGACCACGAGCGGGTGGCTCCAGCCGCTTTCCGGTGCCTGCAAAATGCCGAAGGTGAGCGCAGTCAGCGCCGCGGTGAAACTCGCAGCTCCCTTCCAGTCGAGGCCGGTGGCATCCGGATCCCACGTCTCCCGCATGAAAACCGCTCCGAGTGCCAGCGCCAGGCCAGCAAGAGCAACGACGAGCAGGAAGATCGCGGGCCACCCGAAGGCCTCGACCATCAGGCCCGAGGCGATTGGCCCGAAGGCGAGGCCGACGCCGAAGCTGGCGCCAACGAGGCTGAAGGCTCTCAGCCGCTCGTTTCCTTCGAACTCCTGGGCGAGCGAGGCCATGCCGCCGGAGAAGGCGGCGGCTGCCCCTATCCCTTGAAGCGCTCGCAACACGTCGAACCAGACGATATTGCCGGCGAATGCCAGAGCAGCCGAGAACAGCAGGAACGCGGCAAGACCGCCGAGGAAGACGCGCTTGCGACCGAAACTGTCGGCAACTGCGCCTGCCGCCATCAGCGAACTGCCGAAGGTCAGCATGAAGGCATTGGTGACCCAATTGAGCGCGATCGGATCGGCGCCGAGGCTGCGGCTGATCGCCGGCAACGCCACGGCTGGTCCCGTGAAGGTGAGCGGCATCGCGGCCGCCGCGCAGCAAACCGCGAGCAGCACGAACCGGCGTCCGCGCCCGTCTTTGAACTTTTCTCTCATATCGTCCATCCGTTGGAGCAAAGGAGATACCCACACAGACTTCCTGGAAACCTGCAGCTGGACGTCCGCCGCTTGGGCATCGATTGACGAATGCAGGATAGTTTCGCCATAATCGGCTGAGAATTGTGCCAAGAGGACAGGCATACCGGAACAGAACGCTCGAATAGGAAGTCAGCAATGGATCGCCTGAGTGGATTGACCGCCTTCGTGCGCACCGCCGATCTCGGCAGCTTCGTCGCGGCCGGGCGCGTGCTCGGCCTGTCCGCCTCCGCGGTCGGCAAGGCAGTCACTGCTCTCGAAAAGCAGCTCGGCGTGCGCCTGCTGCAGCGCTCGACCCGTAGTATCCGGCTGACCGAGGAGGGACGCCTCTTTCACGAGCGCTGCCGCCGCATCCTCGACGACCTCGACGATGCCGAAGCCTCATTGGCCGAGGCCGTGGCCGTTCCACGCGGTCGGTTGCGCGTCAGCGTGCCGATCGTCAGCTACCATTTGCTGCTGCCGGTGCTGCCGGAGTTCGTGCGGCGCCACCCCGAAATCGAGCTCGACCTCGACTTCAACGATCGCATCGTCGATCTGATCGACGAGGAAGTCGACGTCGCCGTCCGCAGCGGCGTGCTGCCGGATTCCCGGCTGATGACCCGGGCGCTGCGACCGTTCCAGCTTCTGCTCTGCGCCGCCCCCGCCTATCTCGATCGGCACGGCACACCCGAATGCCCGCGTGACCTCGACGGGCACCATGCGATCCGCTTCCGTTTTCCCAACAGCCGGAAGCTGCAGGAATGGCCGATCGCCATGCCCTCAGACGGACCCGGACCGCAGATCAAGACCGTGCTCACCAGCAACAACATGGAGGCGCTCAGCGGCGCCGTCCTCAGCGGTCTCGGCATCGGCTGCCTGCCGGATTTCCTCGCGCGCCAGCCACTCAGTGACGGCCGGCTCCGCACGGTGCTCGACGCCTATCTCGACGCTCCCGGACAGTTTCACCTCCTCTGGCTGTCAAACCGCCATCTATCGCCAAAGGTGCGCGTGTTCGTCGATTTCCTGGGCGAGCGGCTTTTTGCCGATCGCTGCGAGCGCGCGCCAGCCATTCAGGCGACACGGTAGGAACAAAAAGGGCCACCTCCATGACGGAAGCGGCCCCTTGGTTCTTCAATATCGTCAAGATCTTCCCAACGTCAGCATCGCCCGAATGCGGGAATGCTCAGGCGGCCTTGATCTTGGCGCGCTTGGCAAGATGCGCCACGACGTTCTCGATCATCCGCATGCCGGCGTCGCCGCCAAGCGTCATGATCGATTCCGGGTGAAACTGCACTGCAGCCACCGGTTCCTTGGTGTGCTCGATACCCATGATCGTGCCGTCTTCGCTTTCAGCTGTAATCATGAAGTCGTTAGGCAAGCTCGACGGATCGGCGAAGATCGAGTGGTAGCGCCCGACGGTCACTTCCTTGCCGAGACCGGAGAAGACGATGCCCGGTTCCAGCACGCGGATGCGCGACGGCTTGCCGTGCATCGGGATCGCGAGTTGGCGCAGGTCCCCGCCATAGGCTTCGGCAAGCGCCTGCAGACCGAGGCAGACGCCGAAAATCGGCAGTTCGCGGGCCCGCGCCTTCTTGATCGTTGCCCTGCAGTCGAAATCTTTCGGATTGCCGGGTCCTGGCGAAAGCACGACGAGATCCGGCTTGACGCGATCGAAGATCTCTTCCGCCACCGGCGTGCGCACCGTCGTGACGGTTGCCCCCGTCTGGCGGAAATAGTTCGCCAGCGTATGAACGAAGCTGTCTTCGTGATCGACGAGCAGGATGTTGACGCCGGCGCCGACCGCCGCAACGTCGCGGCTTGCCTTGCCGGCGTTGGCGGATTTCGCGTCGCGAATGGCAGCGATCATGGCGGAGGCCTTCAGTTCGGTTTCGGCTTCTTCTTCTTCCGGGTTTGAATCGTAGAGCAGCGTCGCCCCTGCCCTGACCTCGGCGATGCCGTCCTTGATGCGGATCGTGCGCAGCGTCAGGCCCGTGTTCATGTCGCCGTTGAAGCCGACCATGCCGATCGCGCCACCATACCATGCGCGCGGGCTCTTCTCATGGCTTTCGATGAAGCGCATGGCCCAGAGCTTCGGCGCACCGGTGACCGTCACCGCCCAGGCATGGCTCAGGAAGCCGTCGAAGGCATCCATGTCGTCGCGCAGGCGTCCTTCGATATGGTCGACCGTGTGGATCAGCCGCGAATACATCTCGATCTGGCGGCGGCCGATGACCTTGACCGAGCCGGGCACGCAGACGCGGCTCTTGTCGTTGCGGTCGACGTCCGAGCACATGGTGAGCTCGGATTCGTCCTTCTTGGAATTCAAGAGCTTCAGAATCTGCTCGCTGTCGGCGATCGGGTCGTCGCCGCGCTTGATCGTACCCGAGATCGGGCAGGTCTCGATGCGGCGGCCGGAAACGCGAACGAACATTTCCGGCGAAGCGCCGACGAGATATTCCTGGTTTCCGAGATTGATGAAGAAGGAATAGGGCGACGGATTGATCGCCTTCAGCCGATTGGAGATTTCCGAAGGCTTGCTCTCGCAGCGCTCGAAGAACTTCTGGCCGGGCACCACTTCGAACAGATCGCCACGGCGGAAGCTCTCCTTCGCCTTGACGACGAGCTCGGCATATTCGCCGGGGCGATGGTCGCCATGCGGCGGGATGCTGTCGACTGTCTGGAATGGTTCGCTCGCGATCTCGTCCGCCTTGCCTTCGGTCGTCTTGCCATCCTTGGCGAAATCGTAGCGGTCGATCCAGGCCTTGGCGGCATAGTGGTCGACGACGAGGATCTCGTCCGGCAGGAACAGCACCATGTCGCGCTGGTCGTCGGGACGCTTGAGCTTCAGGTCGATCGCGTCGAACTGGAAGGCGAGATCGTAGCCGAAGGCGCCATAAAGGCCGAGGCTCGCGTCCTCGGCCGAATGGAAGAGATTGGTGACGGCGCGCAGCACGCTGAACACCGTCGGCATCTTCGAGCGCTCTTCCTCGGTGAAGACGCGGTCAGGCTGATTGATCGTCAGATCGAGGCGGCGGCTGGTCGAGGCGCCGAGGGTGATGTCCGCTACTGTCTTCAGGTGCTCGGCGATGATCGACAGCAGCACTTCGCCACGGTCGTTATAGGCTTCGATCCAGAGCGCGCGGCCGAACGAGGAAATGCCGAGCGGCGGATCGACGACGGCCGTGTCCCAACGGGTGTAGCGGCCGGGATATTCATAGTTGGAAGAAAACACCGCGCCGCGGCGTTCATCGAGCTTGTCCACATAGCTCGCGATCGCCTGCGTATAGGAGGCTTCGCGTCGCCTGCGCGTCACCACGATGCCGCCTTTGGTGGTGTAGCTCTCCGCTCCGCCCTCGAGAATTACCGTTGCCATTCGCCTCGCTCCGTAAAAGCCCGGTCCTTGAGCGGCCCAACATGAAAAAAGCCGCCTCGAAATCTCCGGGCGGCTTCATCTCTCAATCACGCATGACTGGTCAAGGCCGCTTCAGCGAGCCCACCACCAAGTCGAAATGTTGCGTGCATTTTCCATGGGCGAAAGTGTTAGCGTGGGTTGATGCCTTGCGCAAGCGGGAAAGCCGCGCCGGATATCACGGATCGATCAAAAAAAGAGGCGGCTCTTGCGAGCCGCCCGACTGGAGTTGATCTGATCCTATCAGAACTTCGCCTTCGCCGTAACCAGGAAGGTGCGACCGCGGCCCGTATCGATCGTGCTGCCTGCAATCGTGCTCGACGACGGCGTGTAGGTCTTGTCGAACAGGTTCGTCACCGTCGCCGTCACCTCGAAGCCGTTCTCGAACTTGTAGTTCGCGAAGAGGTCGACGAGGCCATAGCCCGGAACGTTCGGCGGCGTGCGGTTGATCTCGCCGACGAATGCGTTCGACACGGCATAGAGCCGCGTGCCGACCGTCAGGCGCTGGTCTTCGAGGAAGCGCGCACCGAGCGTTGCGCTGATGATGTTGTCAGGCAGGTAGCTCTGGACACCGAATCCATTGACCTGCGAAGGCAAGTTGCTGTCGGTGTAGGTGTAGGCGAGATCACCGAAGACATAGCCGGCATCGTAAGCCGCCTGGAGTTCGAAGCCCTGCACCGTCGAAGTGCCGGGATTGTTGACGAAGAAGATCTGGCGACCGCCACCCAGCAGCGCTGCGGTGATGTAGTTGTCGATGCGGTTGTGGAAGTAGTTCGCCTTCACACGCAGGCTGTCGCTGGGATCGAGCAGCCCGTCGAAGGTGAAGTTCGCACCGATTTCCCAGCCCTTCGAGATTTCAGGCTCGAGGAACGGATTGGGGAAGAACGACTGGCCGCTCGTACCCGGGTGCGTGCCACCGGCGAAGGTCTCGTTGACGGTCGGCGAGCGTGAGGTCTCGGCGTAGGTCACGTAGGGCTGGAACCAGTCCGTCGGGTTGAGCGCGACCGTGACGCTCGGATTGAGACGGCCGTCGGACTTGTCGACCGTGTAGGGACCCGCCGGCAGGCCGATCGGGTTGCCTCGCACCACGGCGCCGGAGCCATCGAGGCTGAAGTGATCCCACCGCAGGCCGGCCGTCAGGTCGACGATGCCGTAGGTGAAGGTCGTGTTGCTGAAGACGCCGGTCGTGGCATTGGTGCCGCTGCCGTTGACACCGCCGCCCGGCCGCGCCGCGCTGTTGATGACGTCGTAGTCGTCGCGGAAATATTCGACGCCGTAGTTCGCCCGGACGGCAACCTCACCGAGATCGAACAGCGAGGTGTTCGAGATATCGAAGCCCTTGCCCGTGTCGGTGATGCGGCGACCGGCCGCCGAGCCGCCACCGCGAACATCGGTGTCGTACTTCATCTTCAGCCGGTTCCAATAGGCATTGGCCCGGAAATCGATGAGTTCGTTGTCCGGCGTGTAGGAATAGCTGGCCGAAACGGTCTGGTTCTTCACGTTCTGGAAGTAGGAGTTCGCGAAGAAGTCGTTGTCATAGGTGATGCCGGTGAGCTTGAAGGTGTGGTCCTGATCCGGAGTCACCTCGAACTTCAACAGGCCGGAAAGCAGGTCTTCCTCGGTGTAAGGCACCGTTACGCCGTTGCCGTTGTCGTAGTTGCCGGGATCAGCCTTGCTGATGCCGCCGAGCACCGAGAAGACGTCGTAGAAACGATAGGCACCGATCAAAGATTCCGACCAGCCGGCCTCGTTGCTGCCGTAGGTGGCAGAAGCGATGCCGCCGTAGTTCTTGCCGTCCTGGATCAGGTCTTCGACGTCGTAGGTCTTGAAGTTGACCGAACCGGCCAAAGCACCGCCGCCGACACCGGTGACGGCACCGCGGATGACGTCGATCTCGGAAAGGAATGCCGGATCGAAATAGGCAAGGCCCTGGGCTTCATGGCCGGTGAAGCGGAAGTTCTGGCGCACACCGTCGATCATCATGTTGACGCGGCCGGAACCCTCGAAGCCGCGGATGTTGACGGCGACGCCCGGGTTCTGCGGGTTGTTGGCGGTCGACGTGCCGGGAACGCCGCGCAGCAGGTCGTCGGTCTCGAGACCGGATTGCAGGTCGATCTGGTCGGACGTGACGACGCTGAACGGGCCGGCCTTGGCATAGGGGTCAGCGGTGCGCGAGCCCTTGGCAACGATCGGCGACAGATAGGTTTCGCCCTTCTTGGTCTCCTCAGCCTTTTTCTCTTCCGGCTTTGCCTGGTTTGTCGAACTCTGGGCGAATGCGACGGTAGCGACTGAAATTGCAAGAGTTGTCGTGCAAGCCAACAGGGCCTGGCGACGATGCCGGGTGAGCATGGACCAATCCTTTGAGGTTCGAGGCCGGGCTTGCTGTTGAGCGGCAAACTCAAGGGGCTGGCTGGGCGCGTTCTGGGCGTTGCGACATGTCGTCGCCTCATTTATGCCGCATAAAAAACATGAGTATAATTGTCAACATACAAAGATACTCCCCACAATTTGTGGGGTCGTGCCAATTCGAGGCGTTGCCGAACTGCAACGCTTTTGCCGGAGAGTTGGAGCGGACGAGGAAAAGTGCATGCGGCCTTCCGCCCGCATCCCGCTCTAATTTATTGGAATCGGTCACGTTTATGATTTGGTCGATTCCAACCAAAACATCGCGATCTCATGAAACCAGATCCGGTTCTGCGCGTTCCCTCCGCTCAAAGCCCGCCGCGCGGGCAGTGAGAAAGGTACTGGATGCGTCGCTCTTTCCCCTTGATCCTGCTGTCACTCCTGATCCTGACGGGCGCCAGCCTGCCGAAACACGGCCCCATCCCGATAGAAAAGCCGCCGACGGATGCAGGAGCGGAAGAGGCTGTTCCCACACCCGACAAGAAGCCGGCGGCACCGGCGGACGACGGCAAGGGCGCGACGGAGAAAGGGCCGACGGCAGCCAACGGCGAACAGCCCGTTCCGCAGCCGAAGCAGGCGGATGGAGACGAGCAATCGACAAAGGACAAGAAGCCGCCGGCGGACGAAAAGGACCAGCGCGCGGACGAGAAGAAGGATGCCGAGCCAGCGCCGGCGCCAATCGTCTATCCACCGGTCGAGACGGAGAATGCTGCCGAATATGCCAAGTGCCTTACCGACCTGAAAGCGGTTGGCGCGACGTTTGTCGAAGCCAAGCGCATCGACGACGGCAAGGGCTGCGGCATCGACAAGCCACTGGAGGTCACCAGCATTCTGCCCGACGTTACGCTCGCGCCCAAGGGAGTGATGCGGTGCGAAACGGCGCTGGCGCTGGCACGCTGGACAAAGGAAGCCGCCCAGCCGGCTGCCGAGGTCGCCTTCGACAAGAACATCAAGATCAAGGCGCTGAACCAGGCGTCGACCTATATCTGCCGCCTGCGCAACAATGCAACGTCAGGCAAGATCTCCGAACATGCCCACGGCAACGCCGTCGACATCGCGTCCTTCCGCTTGAGCGACGGAACGACGATCGCCATCCAGCCGCGCGACGAGGATGGCACGATGGACGGCGCCTTCCAGCGCGCGGTCACCGCCTCCGCCTGCCTGTATTTCAAGACTGTGCTCGATCCCGGCAGCGACGCAGCCCACGAAACCCACCTGCATCTCGACGTGATCGATCGGCGCAACGACTATCGCTATTGCCGCTAGGCGGGGATCACCTGGCCCGGTCGCCGCAACTCAGTCATTGCTATAGCCGAGGGCGACAAACTCGCCCTCGAAACGCCCGGCCACCTCTCCACCGTCAAGCAGGTCGGCAACGACCACGGCCCGCGCCCTGCCCCGCCGTTCGAGCAATCGCAGAAAGCTCGGCCACTGCCCGGCATTCGCTAGCGACGAGCGAGCCGAAAAGGCACCGGCCACCGGCTTTAGATAGTCCATGCGGTTGCTCTGGATCACCAGGCGCGCAGCCACGCCGCTTTTGCGCAACCGCACATGCAAGAGCGACCACGCCGACAGGATCGATAGCGCCGAGGCGCTGCCGCCGAACACCGTTTCGCGGTGATTGATGTTGGGTGCCAGGGGCGCCGAGAGCAGGATATGGTCTTCCGCTACCTCCTCTACATGAACCTGCATCGCCGCCGAAAGCGGGATATGGGCGTGAAGATAGGTCTGCAAATCCTGGGGCGTCATCGCGGTGTCCATTGTGTCTGCTACAGTGGCGTACGCCTTGCGTGTCGCGCAAAGGTCGCCTCCGATCAATGCACGAGACCCCATGTCCTGGCCAGTGCCGCAGGCCCGCGTTCAGTCGCCTCCGGCCAGCCTCATAACCACAAAGATACCGGTCGGCGCGCCTTGCAGGACGGCACCCCGGCTCCCAAATACAGGCATGAGGAAAATCCACCCGTTTTGCGCCCAGTCTCAAGGAAATGTGTCATGGCATTGACGATCTACCAGCTCTCCATTCCCGCATTCATTCGCGGTCTTGGTGTGCTCACCAAACTGCTCGACAAGGCCGAGGCTCATGCGCGCGACAACGGCATCTCCCCTGATGATCTCGTCATTGCCCGGCTGGCGCCGGACATGCTGACGCTTGCCGGCCAGGTGCAGCGAGTGAGCGACACGAGCAAGGGTCTGGTCGGGCGCCTGACTTCGATCGAGGTTCCCCGTTTTCCGGACGAGGAAAAGACCCTGGACGAACTGCGTCAGCGCATCGCCAACACGGTTGCTTTTCTTGAAATTGTGCGCCCCGTCGACCTGGAGGATAGCGGCAGCCGCGAGGTCGTCCTCAACTTCCCGACCCTGAAAGTGACGCTCACGGGCGAAGAGTATCTGCTGAGATTCGTTCTGCCAAACTTCTATTTCCACCTGACGACGGCCTACGACATCCTGCGTCACAAGGGCGTCTCGATCGGCAAGGCCGACTTCCTCAGCCTCACTGCCTAACTTCCATTCTGGAAGCAAAGATAAAGGAATGCAAAACACGACAACGCCGCGCATCCCGAAGGACGCGCGGCGTTGTTTTGATCAGGCCAGTCGGTCGCTCTAGAACAGCCCCTCGATGTAACCCCGCTCGTTCAGGAAGATCTTCTCCGACGACGGCACTTTGGGAAGGCCGGGCATGGTCATGATCTCGCCGGTGATGACCACGATAAAACCGGCGCCGGCCGCAAGTCGCACCTCGCGGATCGGCACCGCATGGCCGCTCGGCGCGCCGCGCAGGTTCGGGTCGGTCGAGAAGGAATATTGTGTCTTGGCCATGCAGATCGGCAGGTGGCCATAGCCCTGGTTCTCCCAGGTGTGCAGTTGATCGCGCACCGACTTGTCGGCGATCACTTCGCTCGCATGATAGATGTCCTTGGCGATTGTCTCGATCTTGTGGAAGAGCGGCATGTCATCCGGATAGAGCGGCGAGAACTGCGAATGGCCGCCCTCGGCCAGATCCGCCACCTTGCGCGCCAGTTCTTCGATTCCCGCCGACCCCTCGGCCCAATGCCGGCAGAGCACGGCGTCGGCACCGAGTGTCGTCACATAGTCCTTGATCGCCTGAATCTCGGCCTCGGTGTCGGAGGTGAAGTGGTTGATCGCGACGATCGCGGGAACGCCGAACTTCTTAACGTTCTGTACATGCCGGCCAAGGTTGGCGCAGCCCTTGCGCAGGGCCTCCAGGTTTTCCTTGCCGAGATCGTCCTTCTTGACGCCGCCATTCATCTTGATCGCCCTGACGGTGGCGACGATCACCGCGGCATCGGGCTTCAGCCCCGCCTTGCGGCACTTAATGTCGAAGAATTTTTCCGCACCGAGATCGGCGCCGAAGCCGGCTTCCGTCACGACATAGTCGGCGAGCTTCAGCGCCGTCGTCGTCGCGATCACCGAATTGCAGCCATGGGCGATGTTGGCGAAGGGACCGCCATGCACGAAGGCGGGATTGTTTTCCAATGTCTGCACTAGGTTCGGCTGCATCGCGTCCTTGAGCAGCACCGCCATCGCGCCATCGGCCTTGATGTCGCGCGCAAACACCGGGCTCTTGTCGCGTCGGTTGCCGACGATGATATTGCCGAGGCGCTTCTCGAGATCCTTCAGATCGGTTGCCAGGCAGAGGATGGCCATGACCTCGGATGCAACGGTGATGTCGAAACCGGTCTCGCGCGGATAACCATTCGCGACACCACCGAGCGGTCCGACAATGCTGCGCAGTGCCCGGTCGTTCATGTCCATAACGCGACGCCAGGCGATGCGGCGGATGTCGACGTTCTGCTCGTTGCCCCAGTAGATGTGATTGTCGAGCAGCGCCGCGAGCAGATTGTGCGCTGAAGTAATGGCGTGGAAATCGCCGGTGAAATGGAGGTTCATGTCCTCCATGGGCACCACCTGTGCGTAACCGCCGCCGGCGGCTCCGCCCTTGATGCCGAAGCAGGGGCCGAGCGACGCCTCGCGGATGCAGACGATCGCCTTCTTGCCGATACGGTTGAGCCCGTCGCCGAGGCCGACCGTCGTCGTCGTCTTGCCTTCGCCGGCCGGCGTCGGATTGATCGCCGTCACCAGGATCAGGTGGCCGTTTTTCTTTTCGCGCTGGCGGGCGATGAAATCGGCCCCGATCTTAGCCTTGTCGTGGCCGTAGGGCAGCAGATCTTCCGCCGGGATGCCGAGTGCCGCCCCTATCTCCAGGATCGGCTTTTTCTTCGCCGCACGCGCAATCTCGATATCGGACTTAACCTCGGTCATGACATGTCCCCTCCCCAGGGTCTCGTTTTCATCCACGCCTTTCAAGGCGCAGTTCGCGATGCCGGAGCGAGATGAGGAAACGTGTCTGCGGCTTTCGGCCCGCATCCCGCTTTAACTCAAGTAAGGTCTGCGGCAGCGCCCGGAAGTTCAGGCGCCACCTTGCCGTTCAGCCCTATCGGGCGAGGATATCGCGCATTTCGACGATGTTCGAGCGTACCCTCAGCGTATAGAAGCCCATCGTCGCCAGATGCGTCGGCATGATCCAGCCGGCCTCCTCGCCGTTGGAGATGATCAGCGGCTGGATGCGCAATGCGGCGCGCAGTTGCTTGATCGTTTCCGTCCAGATCGGCGTCAGGCCGCGCTGGGCAACGACGTTGTCGAAGTCGGCGCCGGCGGCCGACAGAATGCCGTAATAACCGTAGAGCTGGCCATAGGCGAACCAGAAGCGGTCGTCGGCGCGCGTGTCGAACCAGCCGCCATTGTGGTTTTCCGACCGTTCGCGAATGATCGCCGAGGTGTTGCCGAGATCGTTGGCAACACGGTCGAGGAATTCGACGAGGTTGTCGGAGCGGCCGTCGAAGATCGCTTCGCATTTGCCGAGCGAGATGTTGAAGGCCCTGAGGTCCTTCATCGCCGCCCGGTAGAAGCTCGGCGTCGGCGTCTTCGGGCCAAACGGGTTCAGGCCGAAATACCAGGTCTCCTCATCGAACTGGATATTGCCGCGCGCACTCTGCAGGTCGCTGTTGATGCCGGACGTGCCGCGCACGCGACCAAGCGAATCGACCAGTTCGACCGAGGTGCGGCGCACCGCCTGGTTGATGCCGCGCTGGAACGACGCCTTGTTGTCGAGCCAGGGCGTGTCGTCCCAGTCAAGCCCGAAGAAACCGAGCTTGTAGAGCAGCATCGACGATATCCACGCATTCTCGTTGACATTGTAATCGATAAGGTCGGCGGCGACATCGACGATTGCCGAGGTCTGGCACACGGTACCGGCAGGCAATTGCACCACCGCCAGCGCCTCCGGTGTCGATTCGGTCTGCGGTGCAGCCGCCGCCGCAAGGTTGGTTGCCGCCGCACCGGTCGTCGATTGGCCCGTCGTCGCACCCGGGCCGCTCTTCGGCGAGCCCGCCGGCACCTTGTGCTCGGCCAGCTTGTAACGCTCGACATAGTCAGGATCGAAGTTCGTCCAGGCCTGCGTCTGCCAGATGAAATAGCCGTAGAGGAAGATGAGGCCGAGCAGAACGATGCCGATTGGTCCTTTGATGATCCAGCTCCGCTGCCGATACCAGTTACCGGCCGCGACGAACGGCCAGAGCAGCCAGGCAACGGCGAGACCTATGCCGCGGCCGATCGCGGTAAAGACCCGCTGGAAAAACGCAACGATCGGATCGAACATGTCCTATTCCTCTCTGAGGCCGTAAAGCTTGTGGCGGAAGGCCGCCTTGTCCTTGAGATATGAACCCGTCAGCGTCGCCACAACATAGGCCTTGAAGCTTTCGCCATAGCGCTCGTAGGCGTCGTAGAAACCCTGCTTGTCGAAGACGAAGCGCGAGACGAAATCGCGGGGCACGAGCTGGGAAATCAGTCGGTTGACCAGCCACTGGTCGGGATGGGTGGGTGCTGCGCGCACCAGCATGAAGCGGTTCGCCGGCGCCACGTCCTGCATCTTGATCGTGCCGGTCGCGGCAACCATGCGGATCATCTCCTGCAGGAACGGATAGGCCCCGTCCCTCGCGACGACAGCCGCATTGCGGTGCATCCAGGTCTGCAGCCAGATCCGGTCGGCATTGGCGAGATCGGCCGTCGGGTCAATGTCGTCGATCAGCCCGCGCACGATCATGTCGGCCCGGTGCTGATAGAGCCCCGACTCCTCCACCCAGGACGCCTGTGGCAATTGCAGCCGCTTGGTCGAGGCGAGGAAGTCGTAGATCCGGGCATGATCGTTGATGGCGATATAGCTGACCTGCCATGGCCGCGAGCGGCGGAAGCCGGGGACCGAGGGGTCGCAGATCACGGTCGTCGTCTTGTCGTCGAGAAAGACATAGACGCCCCCGAAATGATTGGCCCAGAAGGCTTCGTGGCGGAAGACGAGCTGGTCCGGCACCAGCGCATTCTGGCGGATATCGCCGGTGAGCTTGGCAAGCTCGACCATGCGGTTCAGCATCTCGTCGTCGGCCCAGGCCGTCGGCACTTTCTTCAGCCGGTCGACGAGGCCCCTGAGTTCGGCGGCCTTGCCGAGCATGTCCTCGGCCGACAGCACCCGGAAACGCACCTCGTTGATCGACAGCAGGTCGTCGATGTCATCGACGACCGAAACCGAATCCTCGATCTCGCCGTAGAGCGCGTCCTTGATCGTGATCGCATTGATCGCGCGGCCGTTGGCGTTGAAGAATTCGTGCATCAGCGCCGCCGTATTGGAGAAGCTCGTATGCACGACCGGCAGCTCCGCCTGATCCGGTGTCATGATGATGAACCGGCGGTTGACCCGGTTCGGATCGAGATAATCACGGTCACCCAGTTCGTCAGCGATTTCGGGCGAAAACCCGGTCATGTCGATGCTGAACGCCGTCAACGCCGTCGGGCGCAGGCCGAAGCCTTCGAGTGCCTTGTTGTAACGCGCGATCAGGTGCGGCTCGGAGACATCGAGCAGCCGTCCATAGATGAGCTCGGCTTCGAGCAAGCGTTTCATCGGTCAGCTCTTCCCATCATAACCCCTGCCACCGGCCGTCGCGCTTCATCGCCTCGATCTCGCGGATCGCCTTTTCGCGCTGGCGCTCGCGGCGGATGATGTCGGTGACGGCGGCATCGTCGGATTTGTCGGTGTAGCGGAATTCGCTGTCGGCGTAGCGGTTGATCTCCTGCAGCACCATGTCGATGGTGATCGGGCCGCGTAGCGCCTCGATCATCGCTTTCTTCTCGTCGTAGCTCTTGTGCATGAACGAGCCGGCATCCCTGAACCAGTCATCCGGCAGCTCGACATCCATGGCGCGCAGCTTGATCGCGTCGGTGATGTTCTTGATCGCGCGGCCGGTAAAGCGCGGCTCGGCCTCCTTGATCATGTGCAGATAGGCGCCGACATCGGCGAGCGAGGCGAGCGCGCCCCGTTCCTTCTGGTAACGCTCCCAGACGGCGATGAGGCCATCCTCCTTCGGCCGCGCGTGCTCGGCATAGGATTGCGACACGGCCCGCTTGATCTCCTGCCCCTCGAACAATTGGTGTTCGCCGAGCGGGATCTTGTGGTTCTTGCCAACGAGCAGCGCGAAGATGTCGACATAGTCGTCTTCCGTCTGCGGCCCGTCGACCAGCCAACGGGCGCCGGCGCGCTGGCGCAGCGCATCGTCGACATTCTCGGGATAGTTGGAGAACATGCCGAAGGTGCAGTTGCCGCGCACCACCGTCGAAGCACCGGCGAAGCTCTCCATCAGCACCGCCGTCACCTCATGCTGGCCGGCGGAAGCGCGATCATCGGAGCGCTTCGCCGCCACCTGGTCGACATCGTCGATCGTGCCGAAGCCGATCGCGCGCGGGTTGATGACGTTGTTGACGAACTCCTTGCAGTTCTGGCCCGATTTGCCCTGATAGGAGGAGATCTGGTCAACGCCGAAATTCTCGTAATGGAAGGCGTAGCCGGCAATCTCGCAATATTCGTTGAGCATGCCGGCGAGCATCTGGATCAGGATCGTCTTGCCGGTGCCCGGCATGCCGTCGCCGATGAAGGTGAAGAGGAAGCCGCCAAGCTCGACGAAGGGGTTCATCTGCCGGTCGAAGTCATAGGCCATCAGCATCTTGGCAAGCTTCAACGCCTGGTACTTGGCAATGTGGTTGCCGATGATCTCCTCGGGCTTCTTGAAGGTCATCACCAGCGGCTTGCGCTTCTGGCCCGGTGCGACATCGAAGCCGTTCAGCGTGAAATCGTCCTGGTCGAGCCGGATATGCACGGTCTCGAAGCTCTGCAGTCCAGTGAACCGCGCCTTGCGCGCGATCAACCCCTCGACTGCCACGCGCGAAAAGGCGCGCGCCCGGGCGGTCAGCGCCAGATCGTCAGGCGCCCCGGCAATGCCGCGGTCGAGCGCCGAGATGAGGCTCTTCAATGCGTCCTGCGGCGTGTCGAACAGAAAGTCGGGCTCGACCGCATCGTCCACCGGCTCGCCCTCACCTGAAAGCGTCGAGCCGAGATAGGCGGCAAGCGTAAACGCGGCGACATAGGCAGACGCCGAAAGCAGCGCCTTGAACTGGTTGGCCTCATCTCCTCCGAGCGGCGATGTGGCGTTTTTCGCCTGCAGTTGCTCGAGGTTTGTCTGCCGCGCAAAGACGTCGGCCACGGCGAGCGCCACCTGAATACCGCGGCGTGTGCGATAAAGCACGGCGTGCTGGGCCGGCGACAACATCGGATCGCCTTGGCGCACTGACTGAATGGTCTTGGTCAGCTCGACTTCGCGTGTGCGCCGCTGGCCACCGGTCGAAACCGTCGAGACGAAGCGGCGGCCGGTGCCGGCAAGCGTCGTCCCGGCGGATGCATCCTCGCGCTCCAGAATGATGAGCTTCGTCACCAGCCCCTGCGCCACCGCCTGATGCTTGGCGATGTCGTCCTCGTGCAGCGTCGTCAGCCCCGTATTGAGTGTCATCGTCAAACCTCGCTTACGACCTGGTTGCCGGAAATGACGTGGACCTTGTAGTCGCCGAACACCTGTTCGGCCTCGCCGGCGGCATAGAGCGCCTGATAGGCGTCGTGCGGCACCAGCGCGTGCTTCTCGTAGGAGGAGACACCCATGCGCGCCGCTTCCAGATTGGCGGTATCGATGTGGAACTCCTCCTGCGCCGGCGTCGATGACCAGAAGCCGCGTTTGGCGGGCCTTTCGGCCTTGGAGAAGACCTCCTGCACGGTCCAGGTCAGAAGCCAGGCATTCTCGGTCTTTCGCACCTTGGAGAGGATGTCGTTGATGCGCGCATTGTTCTCGGTGACCCCGGCAGAATAGAACGGGCCGAGCACGATGCGGCGCAGCTGCTTCGGATGGAGCTCGTCAAAATCCTTGTCGAGATTGGTCGCGATCGTCACCGGGGTCAGCGAATAGCTGCTGTTCTTGGAGGCGAAATCGTCGAAGCGGCTGGCGAGATCTGGATTGAGCAAACCACCAACCGGCAACGGGATCTCGACCTGCGGATTGAGCTTGCCGTCCTCGGTCACCAGCATCTCGACGATCTTCTCGGAGGAATCCTCGATCGTCGCCATGTAGACCATCGGCAGGGTATTGGCGCCGTCGAAGGCGCCCCAGCTCACGATGTAATAGGGACGCATCGTCTTGGAATTGACGGCGACGCGGATGGTCTCCGGCAAGATAAAGGGCGAGAAGATCTCACCCTTGCCGATCTGCTCCAGATAGAGCCGCTCGGCCATGCGCGTCTGCAACGCCTCGGGAAAGGCCTTCTGACGGAGGATGAAATCGACCATCTCGTCCCTCAGCGCATCGGCCGTGGGAATGTCGGCGAGGCGCTTTGCCGCCGTCTGGCGATCGTTCTCCAGTTCCAGCACGTTCTGGAACACCGGAAAACCGCTTTCGGCGCGCGAGATCCGGAACTGATCGACGAAGCCGATGCGGTTCTCCCAGCAGTCGATCGACGCCTTCAACCGGCCGAGATAGGGGACGATCACTTCGCCGACGACGGTGTTGCGATAGAGCGGCGAGTTGCGGTCGCCGAGAAAGAGTTCGAGCCCGGCGAGTGCGGCGTGGATCGACGCGAAATATTGTGCGACAGCGGATGAAGCCGCGACTTTCATGCAAATCCCCGTGGCGCGTGCCAGACGGCAAACTCGGTTCCGATCATTCGCCTGCCGATCACTGCTTCACGTAGTTGGCAGTGTTGTGCTTGTCCATGACAGCCTGGAAGCGACGGGCAAAGGCGTCGTCCGCCAGCTTCTTGCGGCGCTGGATATCCTGCGTCGAAAGCATGTTCTTTTCATGCATTTCGAGGAGATCGCCGATATGGCGCTGCGCAGCGGCACCGATGCCGGCCATCGTTTCCTCGGCGGCGGTGTCGACCTGGCTGCCGAGCGTGTTGATCTTGTGGGCGACATCCTGCTGGGCAGCCGTCTTCAAGGAGTCTTCCAGCGCCTTGTAGAGCACGATGCGCTGTTCGGTATCGATCGTCAGCTTGTTGATCAGCGTGTTCTGCGCGGCGATCTGGTTGTTGAGCGAATCGACGAAGGTCTGGAACATCGCGGTGTAGCGTTCGAGCGTCTGGCTCTCGGCGAGCAGCTCCTGTTCCTTGGCCCGCTTCTCGTTGTATTCGGTGGCAAGCGCCGAGCGTTCGCCTTCGAGCTCGGTGCGGACCTTCTGCTCCGTGGAGGCGGCAATGCGGTTTTCGATGTCGAGCAGCAGGGGGTTCAGTTCCTCGATGCGCTTCTGCACCTCTTCGAGGTTCGCCATCGTACCCTTGCGGCGCTCGATCACCTGGATCAGGCTCTGCTCCGAGGTCTTGTAGCGCTGGTCGAGGACCGACTTCTGCTCCTTGAGGATGCCGACGATCATGTCGGACTTCGACAGCAGCTCCTGCAGGTTGCCGGCAAGCGACATGTTGCGCACGCGGTCGGTGCGCATGCGCTGCATCTTCTGCTTGGAGAAGATGCCGATGAACTTCTCATAGCCGGTATAGTTCTTCATGCTCTCGAATTCGGAGCCGAAGACATTGGTCGCATCCTCGAGGCCGATGATCAGGTCGGCAATGTTGGCTTCCATCACTTTCTGCTGGTTGATCACGTCCTGGATGCGGGCGTTCTCGATGTCGAAGTTGACGTCGCCGAGCTTGGTCTCGGCCTTGGCGAATTGCTCCAGCACCACACCGGATTGCTCGAGCTTGCCGCGCATCTGTTCGACGACGCCTTTCGTCTTCTCGATCTCCGCGTCAAAATTCTGAAGAGTCGCCATGTCCTGCCCCTCGATCCACCGTGGCGCGATCCGCCAGCCCAGCCGAATTATTCAGCCTTCGATTGCAGTTATATAAAGGGTGTTTATGGAAAGAGAACAAGCCTGCCGCAGCGGCTTTTTTCGATCAAGCGTTGCAGCGAAGTGCTTGAGATATCGAAGGCATTGCCTATTTGGCGGCCGGCGGCGCCTTGAGATAGGCGATCACGTCGGCAATGTCCTGAGGTTTCTTGAGACCGGGAAAAGTCATCTTGGTGCCGCCGACCATCGCCTTGGGGCTCAAGAGATATTCGCTCAGCGTCGCCTCGTCCCAAACGTGCCCCTCGGCGCCGAAGGTCTTCATCGCCTCGGAATAGTTGTAGTCGGCAACCGACGCCACCGGCCGGCCGACGACGCCCATCAGGCTCGGGCCGACGCGATTGACCGGCTCGCTGGCGGTGTGACAGGCCGCGCACTTGCGGAACACCGCGGCACCCGCCGTCGCGTCGCCGCCGGCGTGGGCAGCCGGAGCTGCGACACCAAGACAGAGGAAAAGACTGGTAAGCAGGCGCCGCATCGAAAACCTCTTGCTGACAGGACCCGACGAGAATGGCACCGCGACCAAGGCGGCCGCAAGCGGCCAGTCGGTCGCACTCACTCGCAACGCATCAGGTCGTCCCAATGGCGCCGGCAATAGGAGACGTATTTCTCGTTGCCGCCGACATCGACCTGGGCACCCTCGCGCACCACCTTGCCCGTACCATCGAGACGCACGACCATCGTCGCCTTGCGGCCGCAATGGCAGATGGTGCGCACCTCGCGCAACTCGTCGGCGAGCGCCAGCAGCGCCATCGAGCCCGGAAACAACTTGCCCTGAAAATCCGTACGTAGGCCATAGGCCATGACCGGAATGCCGATCCGGTCGGCGACGCGCGCGAGTTGCCAGACCTGCGCCTCGTTGAGGAACTGCGCCTCGTCGACGAAGACGCAGGCGATCTCGCCGGCACCATCGGAATGAAGCGTTTCGATCAGCGTATAGATGTCGTCATCGCCATGGAACGGAATGGCGTCGGAGGCAAGACCGATGCGCGAGGAGATGCGGCCTACCCCTGCCCGGTCGTCATGCGCAGCGATCAGCATCACCACACGCATGCCGCGCTCCTGGTAGTTGTAGGAGGCCTGCAACAGCATCGTGCTCTTGCCCGCGTTCATCGTCGCATAGCTGAAATAGAGTTTGGCCATCTTCACCGCGTCCGGTTTCCGTCTCCCGGGTAATGACGAGCCTTGTCCCGGAAGGCCAGAGCGTGTTTGCGGCACCCACAGTTTTTCGCCGGACTAGACCATTTCGTGGACAATGCGACATTCAGCGTCGCATCGTGCACCCCCTCAGCATATTGACGCAATACACTTCCTTCGACATCAAAGCGCTTGAATTCGCTATCCAATGGTGTTTGGCTAAAACAATAATAGAGGCAGGGGAACGACAACGATGAAAAAACGACTCTCTCTCAAACTGATGCTGGCGGGCGCCGTTTCGGTCGTCGCCCTCGCCGCTGGACAGGCTGCAGCTGCCGAGCCGGAAAGCTGTGGTACCGTCCGTTTCTCCGACGTCGGTTGGACGGACATCACTGCAACCACCGCGACCGTTTCCACCGTCCTCAAGGGCCTCGGCTACCAGACCGACATCAAGGTTCTCTCGGTTCCGGTCACCTACACCTCGCTCAAGAACAAGGACATCGACGTCTTCCTCGGCAACTGGATGCCGACCCAGGAAAACGACGTTCGCCCCTATCTCGACGACAAGTCGGTCGAATCCTTCGGGCCGAACCTGGTCGGCGCCAAGTACACGCTGGCGACCAACGCCAAGGGCGCTGAGCTCGGCATCAAGGATTTCAAGGATATCGCCACCAAGAAGGACGCGCTTGAAGGCAAGATCTACGGCATCGAGCCCGGCAATGACGGTAACCGCCTGATCATCGACATGGTCGACAAGGACACCTTCGGCCTCAAGGGCTTCGAGGTGGTCGAATCCTCCGAACAGGGCATGCTGGCGCAGGTGTCCCGCGCCGAAAAGGATGGCTCGCCGATCGTCTTCCTCGGATGGGAACCGCATCCGATGAACGCCAACTTCAAGCTGACCTATCTTTCGGGCGGCGACGACATCTTCGGCGCCAACTTTGGCGGCGCGGAAGTCTTCACCAACGTGCGCGCCGGCTACACCACCGAGTGCCCGAACGTCGGCAAGCTGCTCACCAACCTCAAGTTCTCGCTCCAGATGGAAAACGAGATCATGGGCAAGATCCTGAACGACGGGCAGGAGCCGGACAAGGCTGCCGAGGAATGGCTGAAGGCCAATCCGACGGTCGTCGATCCGTGGCTTGCCGGTGTGACCGCCAAGGACGGCGGCGATGGCCTGGCCGCGGTCAAGGCCGCTCTTGGCCTCTGATCGGCATCGAGGCGGGGAAAAACCCCGCCTTTTTTCACCGCGTCATGCGCTCCTTTTGACCTGACGAGACGGATTTACCTTCGTGGAATATCTGACCGATAACCGCATCCCCATTGGCGGCTGGGCCAAGGCATTCGTCGACTGGCTGACGACGAATTTCGAGCTGTTCTTCGACCAGCTCGCTCGCTTCCTCTCCGGCGTTGTCGCCGTGCTGCTCTGGATTCTCCAGACCCCGCACCCGCTGATCGTCGTTGCCGTAATCACGGCGGCTGCCTGGTGGTTCCGTCGCTCGATCGGCGTAACGCTGTTCACCGGCCTTGGCCTGCTGCTGATCATCAACCAGGGCTACTGGAAGGAAACGACGGAAACGTTGGCTCTGGTGCTCGCCGCCAGCTTCGTCAGCATGGCCGTCGGCGTTCCGCTCGGCATTGCCGCTGCCCGTCGCGCCTGGATCTATGCCATCATGCGGCCGATCCTCGACCTGATGCAGACGATCCCGACCTTCGTTTACCTGATCCCTGCGCTGATCCTCTTCGGTCTCGGCATGGTTCCCGGCCTTATCGCCACCGTGATCTTCGCGATCCCTGCGCCGATCCGCCTGACCCGCCTCGGCATCATCTCGACGCCGCCGTCGCTGGTCGAGGCCGCCCAGGCCTTCGGCGCAACGCCCGGCCAGGTGCTGCGCAAGGTGGAACTGCCCTTCGCCATGCCTCAGATCATGGCCGGCCTCACCCAGACGATCATGCTGTCGCTGTCGATGGTGGTTATCGCCGCCCTCGTCGGCGCCAACGGCCTTGGCGTTCCGGTCTTGCGAGCCCTGAACTCGGTGAATGTCGCCAAGGGCTTCGAAGCCGGCCTCTGCATCGTCATCCTGGCGATCATCCTCGACCGCCTTTTCCGCTCGTCCGACGAAGGAGAAGGCGCATGACCACCGCCGTCGTATTCAAGAACGTCGATATCATCTTCGGCAACAACCCGCAGATCGCGCTGCAGATGGTCGACCAGGGCAAGACCCGCGACGAGATCGGTGCCGAAACCGGCCTCGTGCTCGGCGTCGCAGGCGCCTCGCTCGAAATCACCGAGGGCGAGATCCTGGTGCTGATGGGGCTTTCGGGCTCCGGCAAGTCGACGCTGCTTCGCGCCGTCAACGGCCTTGCGCCGGTGGTGCGCGGCGACGTCGAGGTGAAGACCTCGAACGGGCCGCTCAATCCCTACCGGACCAATGCGAAATCGCTGCGCGACTTTCGCATGCACACGGTCTCGATGGTGTTCCAGCAGTTTGCTCTGCTACCCTGGCGCACAGTTGCCGACAATGTCGGCTTCGGCCTCGAGCTTGCCGGCATGCCGGACGCCGAGCGCAAGGCGCGTGTCGGCGAACAGCTCGACCTCGTCAACCTGACGAAATGGGCGGGGCGCAAGGTCAATGAGCTTTCGGGCGGCATGCAGCAGCGCGTCGGCCTCGCCCGCGCCTTTGCCACCGGCGCACCGATCCTGTTGATGGACGAGCCGTTCTCGGCCCTCGACCCGCTGATCCGCACCCGACTGCAGGACGAACTGCTCGAGTTCCAGCGGCGGCTGAAGAAGACCATCATCTTCGTCAGCCACGACCTCGACGAGGCGTTCCGCATCGGCAACCGCATCGCCATCATGGAAGGCGGACGCATCATCCAGTGCGGCACGCCGCAGGATATCGTCAAGAATCCGGCCAACCAGTATGTCGCGGATTTCGTTCAGCACATGAACCCGATCACCATGCTGATGGCGAAGGACGTGATGCAGACCGGCGTCCAGCGCGGCGCGACCGTTGCCGGCGTGACCGCCACCGCCAAGCCGACGACACCGCTCGTCGATATTCTCGACGCCATGTCCCGCCAGCCGGGCAGCATCGGGGTTGTCGACAACGGCTCCGTCGTGGGCACCATCGATGCCCAGGATATCGTTCAAGGATTGACGCGCCACCGCAACAAAAGTTGACGAAGCCGCTCAGCAAGCCAATAAAAGCCCGGAGCACCGCTCCGGGCTTTTTCGTCATTGCATGTTTCCTTAAATCCTAGCCGATTTCAGGATAAAAACATGCGGTCATTCAAAGTGCTACAGCGACCTTTGCGCGTCTGATAAGACGCGCGGCGCTGTAGGCGATGATAGCATGGCAGGAAAGGTTCAAAGACATGAGCGACAAGCCGAGCGTATTGCGCGACACCGATGACGAGGCCCGCACCCTCGCCCGCACGCTTCTGCGCGGCGCGCGCAGCGCTTCGCTCGCGGCGATCGAACCCGAGAGCGGCGGCTTTCCCTTCGTCAGCCGCGTTCTTGTCGGCATGGATGTCGACGGCGTACCCGTCATCCTGATCTCGAAGCTGTCCACCCACACCCAGGCGCTGCTCGCCGATATCAGGGCCTCGTTGCTGACCGGCGAGCCCGGCAAGGGCGATCCGCTCGCCCATCCCCGCCTCACGGTGCAATGCACCGCCGAACAGGTCGCTCGCGACAGTGAAACCCATGTGCGCATCCGCGAGCGATTCGTTCGCCGTCACCCCAAGTCGAAACTCTACGTCGATTTCCCCGATTTCGGCTTCTTCCGGCTGAAGCCCTTGCGCGCCAGCCTCAACGGCGGTTTCGGTCGCGCCTATGTCTTGACCGCGGAAGATCTGCTGATCGACACGCCCGCCATCGCTTCGCTCGCCGCCACGGAAGCCAGCGCAATCGAGCACATGAACGCGGATCATTCGGACGCCGTGCAGCACTATGCGGTCAAGCTTTGCAATGCGCCGGAAGGCAATTGGAAGATCGTCGGGATCGACGCCGCCGGCCTCGATCTTGCAGATGGCGATCGGCTGAAACGCCTTGAATTCCCGGCACCTATCGAAGACAGTTCCAATTTACGGGCAATTTTGCGTGAACTTTACGGTTAATCGCGGGATAGCTACCCCCATTTCTTGCAGTGGGTGGTTGCCCTTTTATGCATCACGACTAATTATCGTGCTTCGTCAACCATAACTACGTGTGATGTACTTTTCGCATGGAGCACGCAATGCAGCCACTTTCGCCTGAAAAACACGATGAAGCCGAGGTAGCAGCCGGTTTCCTCTCGGCCATGGCAAACCCTAAGCGCCTTCTCATCCTCGATTCCCTCGTCAAGGAAGAGATGGCAGTCGGCGCATTGGCCAACAAGGTTGGGCTGAGCCAGTCGGCTCTCTCCCAGCATCTTTCGAAGCTCCGTGCCCAGAATCTCGTCAGCACCCGCCGCGATGCGCAGACGATCTATTATTCGAGCTCATCCGACGCAGTCATGCGGATTCTAGGCACGCTCAACCAAATCTACGGCGACGAACAGATCGTCACCGCAGAAAAGACTCCGGTCCGCAAGTCGGCCTGATATTCGGTTCGCTCTGCGGACCCGTTCGAACAGCCCCACACGAGAAATCGCGCGGGGCTTATTCTTTTCCGGGGCATCGGCAACAAGCAAAGGCGTCAGCCGCGCCTCGGCCGTTTACCGGGCCTTGAGACTTCGGCGGCACCATGCGCCGCAGCAGGGTCGGCCGGAGCAACGGACACAAGGGAATGCGTGACAAGGTCCGTTGGGGTATTGCCGGAACCGGCACAATCGCAAACAGTTTTGCATCGGATTTCCGCTTCGCGGGTAATGCGACGCTTGTCGCGGTCTCATCCCGCAGCGCTTCGAACGCCGCGGCTTTCGCCACACGCTTCGGCGGAATCCGCAGCTCTCACGATATCGGCGCGCTCGCCGCCGCCCCCGACATCGACGCGGTCTACATCGCCTCGCCCAATGCGCTCCATCGCGACCATGCCGCCCTCTTCCTCGCGGCCGGCAAGGCGGTGCTGGTCGAGAAGCCGCTGACGACATCGGTCGCCGACGCGCGCGCCCTTGAAGACGCAGCCGCCATCAGCGGCACCTTCGCGATGGAAGCGCTGTGGACCTGCTTCCTGCCGGCAATCGCCGAGGTTCGCGCACGCCTGCGTGCAGAGAGGCTCGGAACCATCCGCCATGTCCGGGCGGAACTTGCCTATGAGAAACCGTTCGACGCGAACAGCCGCTTCTTCGATCCGGCCCTGGGCGGCGGTTCCCTGCTCGATCTCGGCATCTATCCGATCGCACTTTGCCTGAACCTCTTCGGCCAGCCGAAGTCCATTGGCGGCACTTGGAGAAGCGCGCCCACCGGCGTCGATGTCTCGGCAGACGCCAGGCTGGCCTATGACGGCTTTGATGCTGACTTGAGGTGCGGTTTCGATCGAAACGGCCACAATCGCTTCGTCATCGACGGCGATCGCGGTACGCTCGTCATCGACGCGCCGTTCCTGAAGGCAAGCCGCCTGTTCGTCGCCACCAGCGCCCCGGCACGCAACCTGCTGACATCGACGGGGGAAGCGTTTTTCAGGGCTGCGCGGCGGATCCCCCTGCCCGGTCTCAAACGCTTCGACCATGCGTTTCCCGGCAACGGCCTGCAATTCGAGATCGAGGCCGCCAGCGCGGCCATCCTGGACGGCCGGCGCGAGCATGCGCTGATGCCGCTTTCACGCAGTATCGAAGCTCTGGAAATTATCGAGACGATCCGCGCCAATGGACCTACCTGAGAGGTCCATCCCGAAGAGTCCCTAAAGATCGAACGGACGATAGTCCCGCCAGCCACTGTTGAGCGCGAGCACGACCTCGGTCAGATGCCGCGCCGTCGCGCCGGAGAAGAATGGTGTTTCGCCGCGGTTGATCGCATCGGCCTGAACGGCAATCCCCCGCACGAAATCGATCTGCGACGGAAAGGCCGGAAGCGCCGGCGCTGACGATGTCTTGGGGTAGCGCACCCTCATACCGGGGTAGAGCCGCATGGGCAGCTTGCGCCCCATCTTCCATTCCAGCCAGTCGAGACCGCGATGCATCAACGAGCGCTTGGCGCCGACCGCTTCGACATGAACGGGCGAGCGATTGTCCCAGAGATCCCGCACCACGATCGTGCCCTTGTCGCCGATAACAGTCAGCGACCGGTCGCGCGGTGCCGCCAGGCCGCAGGTGACGCGCGCCGTCACGCCCGAGCGGAACTTCAGGCAACCCACCGAGAAATCAGGGCCGAGCGTCAGCGTCTCGGTTCCCGGGCCTTTGTCCGGAAAGGTCAGGGCCGAAATGGCGCTGACCTCGGCGACCGGCCCGAAGAGCGAGACGAGCCAGCTTGCGGCGTAGCCCGCGTGCTCGAGCGTGCAGCCAACCTCGAACTCGTGCACGCCCGGCCAGCGGGCGCCCGAGCGGCTGCGCCAAGCGCGCCAGTTCGCCTTGAAGACCGGCCCATCCTCCATCTCGGCATAGACCAGACGTGGCGTGCCGATGGTCCCAGCCGCAAGCAGGCTCGCACAGAGCGCCTGCGCATCGCTAAGGCCATTGGCCGGCGCGCCGGCAAGCACCAGAGCACGCTCGCGGGCAAGCGCGACCAGTTCGCTCGCCTCCTCCACGGTCATCGCCAGCGGCTTCTCGCAATAGACGTGCTTGCCGGCGGTGAGAGCGGCGCGGTTGACCGCGTAATGGCTTTCCGGCGTCGTCAGATTGACGACGATCGAGACGGTAGGATCGGCGAGCACCGCATCCAGCGAGGCATAGGGCGAAACCTTCCAGTAGCGCGCAAAGGCGTCGAGACGCACCGCGTCGCGATCCCAGACGCCGACAAGCCGGAGCTGCGGATGATTGGCAAGCGTCGTCATGTAATAGTCGGCGACGAAGCCGGTTCCGACAAAGGCTATTCCGGTCACGCTTTCAGTCTCCTAGCGCAATTCCAGGAAAAGTGTGAAACGGTTTTCCGTCCGGAATTGCGTAATTTCAAACAGTTAGAGTATTTCACTATTTCAATGAAATAGTGAAATACTCTAGCGCGCATCGGCAAGGAACGAGGCAACATAGGCGAGCGGCGCATTCCAGTTGATGGCGATTTCATTGGATCCATAGGCTTCGATGTCGTCGGCATAACACGTCTGCGGCGCACATCCCTTCAGGTGTTGCCGTGCGACGTCATCGACGAAGGTGGAATTCGGACCGCCGGCGAGAGAGCCAACCGGCGGGTTCGGCAGTTGCGGGTCCCGCTGGTGCGCATACCAGCGACTGTGCTGGTTCTTGGGCGCGCGGGTGCCATAGCCTGTGACGTAGGACAGTGCCATGGCATTGCGGCCGAGAATGTAATCCATGCCCTCGCGCGCACCATCGAGAAAGCTCTTCTCGCCGGAGAGATCGAAAGCGGCCGACAACACGATGATGTTCTGCAGCATCAGCTGGTTCGATCCCCAGTCGTAGCGTCTGCCCTCGGGTCGGTAGACGAGCCCGAAGGGCTCTGTTTGCTGCACCGACAGAAAATGCCGCGCTGCCGCAAGCACCGCGTTTCGGATCAGTTCACGCTCGTCGTCCGGCAAGCCCGTACTATAAAGGGCCAGTTGCAGTCGCGCGAAGCCGGCGACGTTGCGCCAATCGAAGGCGCCGCCGGGAGACAGCGTATCCGCCGCCCAAAGCGGCGACGCCCGCAGCACGTCGAGATAGGCCTCGTCACCGGTCGTCAGATAGAGCTCGGTCGCCGCCCAGAAGAGTTCGTCCGAAATGCTGTCGTCGTCGTAGTCGCCACCACCGCCAAGTCCGTCCGACTTCGGCGCAAGGAGTGCGGGATTGGCATTGGCGGCCATCCAGGCCTTGCGCGCAGCCGCGAGCAGACGTGCCGAGAACGTCGGATTCTGATCGGCGAAAAGCCGGGCGCCTTGAGCCGCGACGGCTGCGACATCGAGCGTTGCGGCAGTCGACGGACGGTAAAGCGCCCGCGGCTGCGGATCGTCGCTCGGCAGCATCGGCGGCGCGGTCCAGGTGGTGTCGTGGACCTTGTGGTGCACCATGCCGGCGAGCGGCTCGCCATCCGGAACCATCATGCGCAACAGGAACTCGAGCTCCCACCGCGCCTCGTCGAGAATGTCGGGCATGCCGTTGCCGTTTTCGGGAATGCGAGAGAGACCGTCGCGCGTCACCGGCGAAGCCGCGGCGTAGACACGCCCGCGTTCGTAGGCGGCAAGCAGTTGCGCGGCGGACAGGGCGCCGGTCACCGCGTATTTGCCGTGGTCGCCTGCGTCGTACCAGCCGCCGGAAACGTCCAGTCGATAGGAACAGGACCAGCCACCGTAAAGCGCCACGGCCTGCTTGCTGTCGAGGCATGGGACTGCCGTATCGCCCTGGTTCGGCGCCACGCCGACATGGCCTGCGGACCGGGCGTAGGCCTTGCCGGCGATCGCTGCCTTGATCTCGATGCCGCTACGCTGGGGATAGAACCAGGAAAGCGCATCGACGCGCAGACGGTCATAGAGATTGTCGCCGATCGAGAAGCGGTCACTCGCCCAATCGCCGGACACGAGACGATAGCCATCGCCAGCCGTTGCGAAGGATGAGAAATCCGCGACCTGCGTTTCGACGCCCGCCATCGGATCGAAACCGCTTGGTTGCGTCTTGCCCTTGCCGACGACCTTGTCCTTGGCGTCGAGCAGCTGGAAATCGATGGGGCGCTTCACATCGGCAATGAAGGTCGCGCGCTTCGGACCGCCGGTGAAGTAACCGAGCTGGTTGACGCGAATGGCAGGCCCCTCGGTCGCGCGCTTCGCCGCCTGTGACACGGCGCCGGTCGCGACCAGCGATACATCATCAAGACAGATGCGACCGGCCTCCGCACCCCCGAGCGGCAGCACCAGTTGCGCCTCATCCGGTTCGGTTGCCTCAAACTCCACGGAGAACGGACTGCCGCCCGGCGACCCCACCGTCGTAAACTCGGCAACGGCGGTCCAGGGATCTGCGGCCCGCTGCACCCTGACAGCGATCGCCCGCGCCGGCTTGGCGGCAAT
The DNA here is from genome assembly GCF_058792075.1 of Ensifer sp. EB106-03-01-XG145. Lineage (NCBI taxonomy): Bacteria > Pseudomonadati > Pseudomonadota > Alphaproteobacteria > Hyphomicrobiales > Rhizobiaceae > Ensifer > Ensifer sp. EB106-03-01-XG145. The sequence continues at coordinate 143,237 of NZ_JBYTEC010000006.1, forward strand.
CCTCAGCGACAGGCGATAGATGCGCCCGGGCACCAGCGTCAATCCATTGACGCCGACGATCTGGCTCCAGACTTCTCCACCGCCCTGGACCTCCACGCAGAGCAGCCCACCCTCCCGCTGGAGGGTCAACCCGTCGCTCGCCCAGAACGTGTCCTGCCCCTTTTCAAAGCGACCGTCGGCGATCAGTCCGGCAGCGACTGCCGGAGCTGGCAGGAAGAGCGCCGCAATTGCCGCGTGTACTATCCCGAACCTCGACACGTCCCAGCTCCCGATTGGTCAGGCCGGGCCGCGGGGGGCGCATACCCATTCACGGGCGGCCATGGGCCCGGCAAGGCATGGCAACGCAGCGTTGCCGCAAACAAGTTAAGCTAGAGAAAATTTCCAGTCAGAAGACAAAAATTCGCCACCCCAAAGGCTCTCTGTGCGGGGCTTCCGAGGCTTGACGCGTCCCGGGGCGCTGATAGTTTGACCAAAGGGTAAAAAATTCAGGCGGCGGACGCCGCCTGACGAAGAACAGACCGAGGAGAACTGCAATGTCGAACCGTCTCAACACCCCGAACGATCTGCGCGCCTTCTGGATGCCGTTCACCGCGAACCGGCAGTTCAAGAAGGAACCGCGCCTGTTCGTCGGCGCCAAGGACATGCACTACACGACCCATGACGGTCGGACGGTTCTGGACGGAACGGCAGGTCTGTGGTGCGTCAACGCGGGCCATTGTCGCCCGAAGATCACCGAGGCGATCCGCGAGCAGGCGGGCGAGCTCGACTATGCGCCGGCCTTCCAGCTCGGCCACCCCAAGGCCTTCGAGCTCGCAAATCGCCTGGTGGATATCGCGCCCGAAGGCATGAACCATGTTCTCTATACCAACTCCGGTTCGGAATCGGTCGATACGGCGCTGAAGGTCGCGCTCGCCTACCACCGCGCCAAGGGCGACGGCTCGCGCTTCCGCCTGATCGGCCGCGAGCGCGGCTATCACGGCGTCAACTTCGGCGGCATCTCGGTCGGCGGCATCGTCTCCAACCGCAAGATGTTCGGCACGCTTCTGACCGGCGTCGACCACATGCCGCACACGCACCTGCCGGCGCAGAACGCCTTTACCCGCGGCGAACCGGAACATGGCGGCGATCTCGCGACCGAGCTCGAACGCATCGTCACGCTACATGACGCCTCGACCATCGCCGCAGTGATTGTCGAACCGGTGGCCGGCTCCACCGGCGTACTGATCCCGCCGAAGGGCTACCTGCAGAAACTGCGCGAGATCTGCACCAAGCACGGCATCCTGTTGATCTTCGATGAAGTCATCACCGGTTTCGGCCGCCTCGGCACGCCGTTTGCCGCGCAGTACTTCGACGTCGAGCCCGACATCATCACCACGGCGAAGGGCCTGACCAACGGCGTCATCCCGATGGGCGCCGTCTTCGTCACCTCCGAGATCCATGATGCCTTCATGAATGGCCCGGAGCACATGATCGAGTTCTTCCACGGCTACACCTATTCCGGCAACCCGATCGCCTGCGCCGCCGCGCTTGGCACGCTCGACACCTACAAGGAAGAAGGCCTGCTCACCCGCGCCGCCGAACTCGCCCCTTACTGGGAAGAGGGCCTGCACTCGCTGAAGGACTGCCCGAATGTCATCGACATCCGCAATCTCGGCCTGATCGGCGCGATCGAACTGCAGCCGATCGCCGGCGAACCAACCAAGCGCGCCTTCTCGGCTTTCCTCAAGGCCTATGAGAGCGGCCTCTTGATCCGCACCACCGGCGACATCATCGCCCTGTCGCCGCCGCTGATCATCACCAAGGCGCAGATCGACGAACTCTTCGGCAAGCTGCGCGCCGTTCTCAACAGCAACATCTGAGCAGGCTGACCGCCAACGATCTTGATCCTTTCCCCGGCGACGGGGGAAGGGTTACTCTTATCTGCCACATCGAACCTGGGCGCGATCGCACCGGGCGCCAAAGAAAACTGGAGTTGCCTCATGTCCGAAGCGCTGGAACGTTACATCGATCAGGGCGTCGGGCGCGAACCGGCAGACATCGTGTTGAAGGGTGGGCGCTTCTTCGACCTCGTGACCGGCGAACTCGTCGCCTCCGACATCGCGATATCAGGTGACCGCATCGTCGGCACCTTCGGCAACTACGACGGACGCGAGGAAATCGACATTTCCGGCCGCATCGTCGTGCCCGGCTTCATCGACACGCATTTGCACATCGAATCTTCGCTCGTGACACCGCATGAATTCGACCGCTGCGTCCTGCCGCTCGGCATCACGACCGTCGTCTGCGACCCGCACGAGATCGCAAACGTGCTCGGTACCGAAGGCATCCAGTTCTTCCTCGATTCGGCGCTCGAAACGATCATGGACATCCGCGTCCAGCTCTCGTCCTGCGTGCCGGCGACACATCTGGAGACGTCGGGCGCCGATCTGCCAATCGAAAGGCTTCTGCCTTTCCGCCACCATCCAAAAGTCATCGGCCTCGCCGAGTTCATGAATTTCCCCGGCGTCGTGCACAAGGACCCGGTCTGCCTCGCCAAGCTCGACGCCTTTCAGGGCGCGCATATCGACGGCCACGCGCCGCTGCTGTCCGGCAAGGACCTGAACGGCTACCTCGCCGCCGGCATCCGCACCGACCATGAATGCACCTCGGCTGAGGAGGCGATGGAGAAGATCCGCAAGGGCATGCACATCCTGGTGCGCGAAGGCTCGGTCTCCAAGGATCTGCACGCGCTGATGCCCATCATCACCGAGCGCCTGTCGCCGCATCTGGCGCTCTGCACCGATGACCGCAATCCGCTCGACATTGCCGAACAGGGCCATCTCGACCACATGATCCGCACCGCGATCGCCGCCGGCGTCGAGCCATTGGCGATCTACCGCACCGCCTCGATCTCGGCCGCCCGTGCTTTTGGGCTGCGCGACCGCGGGCTCGTCGCGCCCGGCTGGCGCGCCGATCTCGTGGTGATCGACACATTGGAAAACTGCAAGGCCGAGACGGTGTTTTCCGGCGGCCGCCGCGTCACCGATGCGCTGTTTGCGACCCGAAACCCGGTTGAGCCCGTCGGCCTCGACAGCGTCAAAGCCGGCCATGTCCATGCCAGTGCCTTCGGCATCCCCGTCTCGGATGGCGATACGTCGGTCATCGGCGTGCTCCCCGGTAAGATCATCACCGAACACCGCCGCTACCGCCTGCCGGCCGTCGGCAACCAGACCGGCCTCGACCTCGGCCGCGATATCATCAAGGTCGCGGTGATCGAGCGCCACGGCGTCAACGGCAACCACGCCAACGGTTTCGTCCAGGGTTTTGGGCTGAAGAAGGGCGCGATCGCCTCGACCGTCGGTCATGACAGCCACAACATCTGCGTCGTCGGCGTCAATGACGAGGACATGGCGATCGCCGCCAACCGGCTCGGCGAGATCAAGGGCGGCTTCGTGGTGGTCGAGGACGGCAAGGTGACCGGAGAGATCGCGCTTCCGGTCGCGGGTCTGATGAGCCTCGAACCTTACGAGTCCGTCCGCGACACGCTGCACCACCTGCGCCACGCCGCTTTCGCCCTTGGCGCGACGCTGGAGGAGCCGTTCCTGCAGCTTGCCTTCCTGCCGCTGCCGGTCATCCCGCACCTGAAAATCTCCGACCGCGGACTGGTCGATGTCGACAAGTTCATGCTGATCGGGTGAGTTCCATCCCTCACCCCGGGAGCCTCAGTTGTCTGCCACGGCCGGCGACAGTTCCTTGCGGAAATAGACGACGCGCTCCGTCTCCTCGAAACCAAGCGCCATGTGCAGGCTCTGGCTCCTGAGATTGTCGGTCACCGTGTCGGAGGCGAGTTCCTGGCATCCTTGCGAGGTTGCCCAGCGTTCCACCGCCGTGATCAGCGCACGCGCCACACCACGGCGGCGGTAACGCGGCAACACATAAATCCCTTCGAGAAAGGCCACGGGCGAGGTTTCGCAGCCGTTGACATAGTCCCGGCGGATCGACGCCTCGGCAAAACCAGCGGCAACACCAGCCTCGTCCTCGCACAGGAACGACGCATAGCGATCAGGCTCGGCAAGAGAGGACTCGACCTCCGCGCGGTGCTCCGCTTCCGGCGTATCCGGCCATAGCGCCAGACGCATCTCGACCCAGCGGCCGATGGTTTCGCCATCCATCAACAATACGCGCATCAAAGCTTCCCGCAGAAGGCCGATAATCCGTCAACCTGGATGCTACCCGCTTCGAGGCGCGCCGGATATCCGGGCAAATCCAGGGGCTCGACGACAGCGGGGGCCAGAAACGCCTGCGGTTCGCGGGTGAGATTGAAGACGAAGAGCAAGCGCTCGCCATCTTTTTCGCGAACGAAGGCCAAGAGATCGCTGTTGCTATCGAGGAAATGCATCGCGCCATCGTGCAGAACCGGTAGCGATTTGCGGAAGGCGAGCGTCGCGCGGTAGTGGCCAAGCACCGTATCCGCGCCTTCGGTCATGGCATCCACGGCCAGGCGGCGGTGTTCAGCCGGAACCGGCAGCCAGGGCTTGCCGCCGGTAAAGCCGGCATTGGCCGCCGCCTCTTCCCAGACCATCGGCGTCCGGCAGCCATCGCGGCCCTTGTAGGAGGGCCAGAAGCGGATGCCATAGGGGTCGCGCAGGTCCTCGAAAGCGAGTTCCGCCTCCGGAAGTCCCAGCTCCTCGCCCTGATAGAGACAGATCGACCCGCGTAGGCTCGAAAGCAGCATGATGGCGAGCCGCGCCACCCTCTCCCGCTCTGCTTCGTTCCGAGCGAAGCGGCTGACGTGGCGCGTCACGTCGTGGTTGGAGAAAGCCCAGCAGACCCAGCCGTCGGTGACGGCCTTCTGGAAATTCTCGACGCAGCGGCGGATATGGGCCGCGGTGAAGTCCGGACCGAGCAGGTCGAAGGTGTAGCACATGTTGAGCTTGTCGCCGCCGCCGGTATAGGCAGCCACGGTCTTCAACGAGCGGGCGCCGTCGCCCACCTCGCCGACCGTCATGCGGCCCTCGTAGCGGTCGAGCAGCGCCCGGAACCGCCTCAGGAAAGCGATGTTTTCCGGCTGGCTCTTGTCGTAGAGATGGTCCTGCATGCCATAGGGGTTGACGTCGGGAGCGTCGTTGCTGGTGGCGTCCGGATCGGGAACGAGCGGCGGGTTGTCGCGCAGATACCGGTCGTGAAAATAGAAGTTCACCGTGTCGAGGCGGAACCCGTCGACGCCGCGATCGAGCCAGAAGCGGGCGGCATCGAGCACCGCGTCCTGTACCGCCGGATTGTGGAAGTTGAGGTCCGGCTGCGAGCCGAGGAAATTGTGCATGTAGTACTGCTTGCGCACCCCGTCCCACTCCCAGGCGGGGCCGCCGAAGATCGACAGCCAGTTGTTGGGCGCAGTGCCATCCGGCTTCGGATCGGCCCAGACATACCAGTCGGCCTTCCCGCTCGTCCGGCTCGACCGGCTCTCAGCGAACCAGGGATGGCGATCCGACGTGTGCGAGATCACCTGGTCGATGATCACCTTGAGGCCGAGACGGTGGGCCTCACCAAGCATATCGTCGAAATCGGCGAGCGTGCCGAACATCGGGTCGACGTCGCAATAGTCCGATACGTCATAGCCCATGTCGGCCTGCGGCGAGGTGAAGAACGGCGACAGCCAGATCGCGTCGACGCCAAGCGAGGCGATATGCGACAGCCGCCGGGTAACGCCCTTGAGATCGCCGATGCCGTCTCCGTCGGTGTCCTGGAAGGAGCGCGGGTAGACCTGGTAGATCACCGCGCCGCGCCACCAATCGTCATTCGATGCCTGCCGAGACGTCATGAAATGCCCCTTGAAGACCGATGCTCCACGCCAGAGCGGGATGATGAGGAGCCAAGGTGTATCGCCGCCCGGCGCGGGAGTAAACGCCGTTCCTTCCTCTCGGTCCGCCGCGAGCCCTTCACCAGAAACAATCTCTTGCCGAGATCGGCTGAGCCCCTTATCCCGTCTCAGGCGAAATCTTGTGAGGAGGAAAGTCGTTGGCCGGGAAGATGCTTGCGATCGGGGAGTGCATGGTCGAGCTCATGCAGGCGGAAGGCGGGCTGCTGCGTAAAGGTTATGCCGGCGACACCTTCAACGCCGCCTATTATGCGCGGCTGTTCATGCCTGATGACTGGACCGTCGGCTATTGTTCCGCGGTCGGCACAGACACGGTATCCGACGAGCTGCTGGCCTTCATGGCGGAAAAAGCGATCGACACGTCAGCCGTGCGCCGGATCGAGAGCCGCTCGGCCGGGCTCTACATGATCCATCTGAAGGACGGCGAGCGCAGCTTCTCCTACTGGCGTTCGCACTCGGCAGCCAAGCTGCTCGCCGACGATGCCGATCATCTGAGAAGCGCGATCGAGGGCTCCGACCTGATCCTCTATTCCGGCATCACGCTGGCGATCCTTGCACCCGACGCGGTCGAAACGCTGCTGTCGGAACTGCGCCGTGCGAAAGCAGCCGGCAGCCAAGTGGTCTTCGACCCGAACATCCGCCCACGCCTCTGGGACGACGCCGAGCGCATGCGCCGGACGCTGACCGATGGCGCCCGCGCCGCAACCCTCGTCATGCCGAGCTTCGACGACGAGGTCACGCATTTCGGCGACGCCTCGATCGAAGCGACGATTGCGCGTTACAAGGGTCTCGGCGCCACCAATGTCGTCGTCAAAGATGGCGAGAAGGGCGTGACGCTTGCCTTTGGCGATGCGCCGATTGAGCACGTACCGGCAACACCGGTCGAACGCGTCGTCGACACCACCAGCGCCGGCGACAGCTTCAATGGCGCCTTCGTCGCCCGCCTTGTTGCAGGCGACACGCCGGCTGAAGCCGCCGCCTTTGCGGCAAGCGTCGCCGCCGGCGTCATCGGTCATCATGGGGCACTCGTCGCCCGGGAGAAGCTGCCCGTGGCGTAGGTGGCAGAAGGAAGGGCCTAACGGCGCTTCTCAGGCTGCTGATTAAGATATTTCTGATTGTTGTAAGCTTGCCGGAAAAACCTTTGCGCCAGCCAAAATCTCCGTCATTCCTGTGCTTGTCACAGGTATCTAGCCGGCCCAAGTCCTTACGCTCAAGTCCTTGGGCTGAAGGGTCTCTGACCCGACGGACGTCGGGTCGCTGGATCCCCGCCACGGGGGCGAGGGGAGCTTGGGGTCGCGCTATCGCCAGAAAACCATCTTCAAGGTTTGTAGCAGTCTGGGAAGCGCCTATCGGCGCTTCTTCGCCTTGGACTCGTAAGGATTATCGCCCGCGCGGAAATGCATGCGAATCGGCACGCCCGGCAGATCGAAATCGTTGCGCAGGCCGTTGATCAGGTAGCGCACGTAGGATTCCGGCAGCGCGTCGGGACGCGTGCAGGAAATCATGAAGCCCGGCGGACGTGCCTTGACCTGCGTCATGTATTTGAGCTTCAGGCGGCGACCGGACACGGCCGGTGGCGGATGCTGAACCGTCTGCGATTCCAGCCAACGGTTGAGCCGCGCGGTGGAGATGCGGCGGTTCCAGGTCTTGTCCGTTTCGATGATGGCCTGCATCAGTCGGTCGAGACCGTAACCGGTGTGGCCGGAAATCGGCACGGCGCGGATGCCGCGCGCCTGCGGCAGGAGCCGCTCGGTCTTTTCGCGAAGGTCGGCGAGCACCGCCTGCCAGTCCTCGACCAGATCCCACTTGTTGAAGGCGAGCACCGCCGCGCGGCCCTCACGCAAGACGAGATCGACGATCTGCAGGTCCTGCTTCTCGAAGGGAATGGTCGCGTCGAAGACGATGACAACCGTTTCGGCAAAACGGATCGCGCGCAGCGCGTCGGCGACCGAGAGCTTCTCCAGCTTCTCCTGCACCTTCGCCTTGCGGCGCATGCCGGCGGTGTCGAACATCTTGATGGTACGGCCGCGCCAGTCCCATTCGACCGAGATGGAATCGCGTGTAATGCCAGCTTCCGGCCCGGTCAAAAGTCGGTCTTCGCCGAGGAAGCGGTTGATCAGCGTCGACTTGCCGGCGTTCGGGCGGCCGACGATCGCCACGCGCAATGGCTTGGTCTCGTCATAGGCTGTCTCCGCCTCTTCCTCTTCGCCCTCTTCGTCTTTGAACGTCGGGCGCAGATCGATATCGGTCTCGGCCACGTCGTCTTCCGGCGGATAGGCCCGCTCTTCGCCGATCGCAGCGACGATCGCGTCGCGCAGGTCCAGCATGCCCTGGCCGTGTTCGGCCGAGATCGGGCAAGGTTCGCCAAGGCCGAGCGTAAACGCATCGTAGAAGCCGCCATCGGAGCCGCGCGCCTCGGACTTATTGGCCACCAGCACCACCGGCTTGCCGCGCCGGCGCAGCATTTCGGCCAAGGTTTCGTCGGCCGGCGTCAGGCCGCCCTTGGCGTCGACCAGGAACAGCGAAAGATCCGCCTCGTCGATCGCGGCTTCCGTCTGCGCCCACATGCGACCCTGCAGCGTGTCGGGCCCCGATTGCTCGAGACCGGCCGTGTCGATGATGCGGAAGCGCAGGTCGATCAGCTTTGCCTCGCCCGGACGACGGTCGCGGGTGACGCCCGGCGTATCGTCGACGAGCGCCAGCTTCTTGCCGACCAGGCGATTGAACAAGGTGGACTTGCCGACATTGGGACGCCCGACGATGGCGACGGTGAAGCTCATGGATCTATCCGTTTCCGCTTGGAGCGCCGCAGCCGATGGGCGGGCCGCGCTCGTAATTTCGTTCTCTGCCGCATTCAGGCGGCTCGCGAGCGTTCCTCTGGGGAACTGCTCTTGTTCACGCTGTCCCCGAACGCAATACCGCTGCGCACTTTTGCTGGAACTGCCTGTCTGTCTTTCGCAGTCCCGGACGCAAAACCGCTACGCACTTTTGCTGGAACTGCTTTAAATGCTTTAGCGCACAACCCCAAGATCGAGATCGATTTTGGGATCATGCGCTGATTCGAAAGGGTCGTGCACCCTGTGCCCATCCACGTGGAATGGGTGGAAACCTTAGGCCTTGCCGCTGGCCGTGATCACGTCGAGCAGCATCTGGGCGCGACCGGTGATGTTGCGCGGGCTCTGCGTGTCGTCGACGATCTGCTGGAACCAGGTCTTCGCCTTGGCGTAGTCGCCGGCCTTGTAGGCCGAGAGACCAAGCGCTTCGCGCGCCGAGTGGCGCATGTTGTTCTGCGGCGTCGCAAGCTGCTCGACTTCAGCCGAAACCTGATCGTAGCTGCCGGTATCGACGAGCAGATAGGCAGCACGCAGTCGCGCCGCTTCCTGAATGGCAGCCGGAACGCTGCCGTCCTTGCCGATGGCGGAGAATGCCTTCACCGCCGCATCGGTGTCGCCCTTCTGGGCCTGAAGCGTCGCCGCGCGCAGACGAGCCAGCACCGGATAGGCGCCGTAGCCGTCTTTCTCAAGCGCGTTCAAGGCAGCGAGCGCCTCGTCCGTCTTGTTTTCCTTCGCCAGATTGAGCGCCTGCAGGAAGGCGTCGCCCGACTTCGAGGAGGCCCCCTCCTGCCAGTACTCGAACCCGACCTTGCCGATAGTGCCGAGAACGATAAGCACGGCGATCGCCGCGATGAGACCGCCGAAACGAGCCCAGATGCTCTTCATCTGGTCGGAACGCAGTTCCTCATTGACCTCGCGGATAAAGCTGTCGTCTTGGTTCGCCATCTACTGCCCCGGCCTTGCCTGCCCACTGGTACGCCATTCCGACCGTCATCGACGGGAACAGCGCACAATCTCAAACTGTTCGAGCATGCACGACGCGTTCTAGCGCACGCATCGCGCTCTCATGGATTTTGCGCCTTCTACCCGATTTTGCGGCGCTTGTAAGGGGGCCGACGTTATTTAGAGCGCCCAGGGTCGACACGAAGTCACCTCCGTCGCTCTAAATTTTTTGTTACACGCAAGTCGGGACGCAAAACCGCTGCGCACTTTTGCTGGAATTGCCTTAGCCCATCACCACCGGGGCAACCCCGATCAACCACTCGTGAAGCTTCCAGACGAAGAGCCCGTAGGCGACGAGACCGATGACGATGGCCAGCACGTCGTTCGTCGATGACTTGAACACCGGCAGCACGCGCTCCCCTGCCCGCTCGCGACGCTTCAGCGAGATGCGCAGGATCACCGCCCAGGCGAGAAACGATCCGAAAAGCAGGACCGAGGACGTCTCGCCGTTCGCCAGCAGGTGCGCCAAAGCCCAGGTCTTGATCGACAGAATCTGCGGATGCTTGACCGCCACCGCAATGCGGCCCGCCGGCAGGAAGCCTGCAGCAAGGAAGACGAAGGCGAAGAGCATCAGGAGCAGCGCTATGTGGCGCAGGAACACCGGCGGATTGTAGAGCATGCCCGTTTCGCCGCGCGCCTGGCCGAAACCATAGATGATCAGACAGAGGCCGATGAGGCTGAGGATCGCATAGATCCCCATCCAGGTGCCCTTACCGCGACTCTCGATGATGCCGGCGCGAAAGCCGGGCGCAACCACGCGGATGAGATGCATGCCGAGAAAGATGATGATGCCGAGAACGAGTATCGCCATGGGGCCACCGCTTTGTTCGAGATATCGGAGATAGCGTCGCGTGCCGGATCTGGCGCGCTTGAGTCGCTGTAGCTCTTTGATTTTCTATGCCATTCGCCCTTGGACCGATTCCAGTCCAGGTTGCTATGGAGTAGCCTTGATGGCGTCTTTTTTCCAGCCCGATCAAAGGATTGCCGCAATTTCGAACCATCTGCGACAAAAATTCATCGCTGCAGTTGATCATGATCCGAACATTTCTCGCCTTTTCCCTTGCCCTGGTTCCGGCGCTTGCGCGGGCCGAACCGGCGACGCCGGCCACCGTCCCCGCCGCTGACCGGCAGCTGGTCATCGTCTCCTTCGACGGTGCCCATGACAACGCGCTTTGGGAAAAGAGCTTGGCGATGGCCAAGCGCACCGGCGCGCATTTCACCTATTTCCTGTCCTGCACCTTCCTGATGACCAGGGCCGACGGCAAGGAGATCTACAGGCCGCCGGGCCAGAAGCCCGGCCGCTCCAATGTCGGCTTCGCCCAGAGCCGCGAGGAGATTGCAGCACGCGCCGGCCATATCTGGCAGGCCCATCTTGATGGTCACGACATCGCCAGCCACGCCTGCGGTCATTTCGACGGCAAGGGCTGGAGCAAGGCCGACTGGCAGAGCGAATTCTCGACTTTCAATGCGGCGCTCAGCGACGCCTGGAAGAAAGCCGGCAAGCCTGAGGCGGAACCGGCCGGCTGGGCGGAGTTCGCCAAGACCGGCGTCAAAGGCTTCCGTGCCCCCTATCTATCGCTAAGCGACGGCCTGCTGCCGGCGCTGAAGGCGGACAACTTCACCTATGACGCAAGCCTGGTGACCAAGGGTCCGGGCTGGCCGGCAACGAAGGACGGGCTGCCGCGCTTCGGCCTGCCGCTGATCTCCGAGGGACCGTCGCAGCGCCCTGTCATCGGCATGGACTACAATCTTTTCGTCCGCCACTCGATGGGTGTCGAGAACAAGAAGGACAGCGCCCGCTTCGAGGCGCGCACCTACGAGGCCTACCGGAAAGCCTTCGACCGCGAATATGGCGGCGACCGCATTCCCCTGCAGCTCGGCTTCCACTTCGTCGAGATGAACGGCGGCGCCTATTGGCGTGCGCTCGATCGACTGCTCTCGGAAGTCTGCGGAAAACCCGACGTCGCCTGTGTCAGCTATGCCCAGGCGTTGCCTGTCATCGAGCAGGCAAAAAAGAAGGCGGGTCGCTCCGCCTTCTGATTGTCGTAGAGAGCGCCGGCCTTAGGCCGGCTGCGCATCTTCTGCAGCGCCGCGCTCCAGATAGCGCTGGTCAATTTCCGGCAGCGGTTCGTCGGAGATTGCCGCCTCAAAGGCTCTCAGGCGCTTGTGGATCGACAGCAGCTCGATGATCGTCGACCAGTAATTCACCAGATATTGGAACGAGTTGCTGACTTCGCCGAAGGCCGTGGCGATCTGCTGCCAGATACCCATCGTGATCTTCCCGGCGACGAATGTCGGGATCAGGATGAAGTTCAGGAAAATCGCATCGAGCTGGCCATAGGAATAGCGCGCGATGTTGAAATATAGATAGTGCCAGTACATGCGGAAGTAGTTTCGGCGAACGTTGCCGAAAAGCTCCCTCACCGTGACCGGTTGCGCGCGATCCTCATTGTCCTCGCCGTAGACCAGTTCCTTGCGGTAGGCCGCCTCAACGCGCTGGTTCTTGAAGTTCAGCCCCGGCAGCTTGATACCGGCGAGCGCCAGCAGCGCCGTGCCGAACACCGACCACACGATCGCCAGCCAGAAGAGCGCGTGCGGGACTGCGCCGATGATCGGAAGGTCGGAGACGTGCTGCGACATGTTGAACAGCAAAGGCAGGAACACCACCAGCGTCATCACCGAATTGATCAAGGTAACGCCGAGCCCTTCGAGAATATTGGCGAAGCGCATCGTGTCTTCCTGCACACGCTGCGACGCCCCCTCGATGTGGCGCAGCTTGTCCCACTTCGACATGTAGAAATCGTTCATGGCGGTGCGCCAACGGAACACATAGTGGTTGGTGAAGAACGCGGTGACGACGTTCAACGTGACGCCGACGAAACCGATTTCAAGGAAGCGCAGTTGCAGCGTGTAGAACTGAGTGGTGGTAATGCCGGGCTTTCCGGCAAGCGCATCCTGCAAGAGATCGAAGAACGGACCACGCCAATTGTTGAGCGCCACTGACGCCTGCACAGCGAAGTAAGCGATGAAGATGATAAAGGCCGAGCCCCAGATCGACCAGTTCGCCCAGGGGTGATCCTTGGCGATGATCTTCCAGGCACCGCCGAATATCGCCACGAAGATGGTGAAGTAGAGATAGAACCAGAGATTGTCCGGGGTGAAGAAGTACGCAAGGCCGATCGGTGGCTTTTCGCCCGGGGCCAGTGGCGGCAGGCCAACCGCGGCGCCGATTTGCGGGCCGACCGTGTACCAGACGAGAATGCAGATAATCGACCAGAGGGCACCGGAGGTGAAGAACAGCTTCGGCTTCGGAAAGAAGGAATGGAACAAAGGGTCTACTCACGTTTCGGTAAGGCGATGTGTCACCGCTCGAAGCGCCGAAACTAGGGCAAAGCGCCGTCGTCAACAATCGGATAATATAAACGTTACTGTTATTTCATCCGGGCAAACCACGGCGAACAAGACCTTTTTCCGCCACAGCGCATGGCACCCGTCAGCCGCTTAGCGCCGCAGAAATCCGCTTTAGTTCGGCAAGGATGACGCCGCCGCAGAGGAAGAGCACGGCTGCCGCAATCAAGGTTGGAGCGGAAAAGCTGCCGGTGCGTTCCGCCAGCCAACCGGCGACCAGGGGACCGATAATCTGACCGATTCCGAAGGCGGCGGTCATCAGCGCAAGCGCCTTGCGCGGGCTTTCCGGCGCGAGCTGCCGGCCGATCTGCAGCCCGTAAGCCGTGATCATCATGAAGGTGGCACCGAGCATCAGGCCGCCGGCAACCGGCGCATAGGGCAAGGGCAGGCTGACCGTCAGAACCAAGCCGACCGCCTCGACCAGAAGGCCGATTGCGTAGACGCCGGCAAGGCCGAAGCGCGGCGCGGCAAAGCGCCAGAGATAGACGGACAGTGCGGCGGCAAGACCTGTCAGCAACCAGGCGAGAAACTCGATGCCGTGGCCGCCACTCGGGTCACGCGCCATGGCGACGAGGAAGGTGGCCGTGATCACGTAACCGAAACCGAAGAGTGCGTAGGTGAACGTCACCACCGTAAACGGTCGCGTCCAGCGTAGCGGCTTCTCGCGCACCGTGCCCGCACCGGACGAAGGAACGCCGGGAAGAAGTGCGGCGACGACAATGGTCCCGATCAATCCAACCAGAGCCCCGGTGAACCAGTCGCCCATGGAGGTCGTCAGGCCGGCATGACCCGCAAGCGGGTTTGCCCAGACGCAGAGCGACGAAAATGCGATGCCGAGGCCGACGCCGCCGAAATGGACGGCCGGCACATGCTCCGATCGTGCAAGCAGGCCATGGCCAAGCACGATGCCGGAGATGAAGATCATCGCAAAGGCGCTGGCAAGGCCGGCCAGGAACCGGATGAGCGCCAGCGCGGCGACAGAGGACGAGAGCCCCATGGCCGCAAGCAGCACCGTCGTGGCGATGAGCGATAGAAGACCGATCCGGCGCTCGTGCCCGTGCGCCCAGCCATAGGCGGCGAGAATGGCACCGGCGAGATACCCGACGAAATTGGCCGAGGCGATGAGGCCGGCATCGCCAGGCGAGAGACCAAGATCCGTCATCATCGCCGGCAGGATCGGCGTATAGGAGAAACGACCGAAGCCCATGGCGACGGCCATGGCAATGGCGCCGGCGGTTGCCGTGGCGGAGATATTGGCCTGAAGCGGTCTGTCGAGCGTGGTCATGCCCTTTTATTGCACCGCAACACGACGCGCCACAAACGACAATAATTGAAGGACCTATTGAAGAAATCGAACGATCGCCGATTTCAATGGGTTAGAGGAGCGATGACGGCCGCGGCCCGCAATCGCATCCCTGATCTAGCCCGGCAGCGTCACCACCAACGGCCCGCCGCGCGTGACGACGACGGTGTGCTCGTATTGCACCGTTGGCGCCCTTGGATCGCTGTAGAGCGTCCAATCGTCGTTGCCGCCTTCGGCCCATTGCGCGCCCATCGACAGGAAAGGTTCGACGGTGAAGACCATGCCGTCCGTCATCCGGCGCCGTTCGCGCGGATCTGGCCAAGTGGCGATCTCGGTCGGCTCCTCGTGCAGCGAGCGGCCGATGCCGTGGCTGGCGAGGTTGGTGACGAGCGAATAGCGGTTCTTGCGGGCGAAGTCGCCGATCGCGTTGCCGATGGCCGCCAGCGGCTGGTCGGGACGCACCTGCTTGAGGCCCACCCACATCGCCCGCTTGCCGTCGCGGCAAAGCCGGTCGATCGCGGCCGTGACCGGTGGCACCGGGAACGAGGCGCCGGTATCGGCGAAGATGCCGTCCTTCTCGGCCGAGACGTCGATATTGACGAGGTCGCCCGCCTGGATCCCCCGGCTGCCGGGAATGCCGTGGGCGATTTCCTCGTTGACGCTGATGCAGGTGGCGCCGGGAAACTTGTAGCAGAGCTCGGGCGCCGAGCGCGCGCCGGCCTCTTCCAGCACCTTGCGGCCGATCGCGTCCAGTTCCGCCGTGGTGATGCCGGGCTCCAGCGCCTCGCCCATCGCCTGCAAGGCATTGGCGCAGATGCGGCCGATTTCCTTCAGCCGCAGCAGATCTTCTTCGTTGTTGAGGGTCATCCGTGTCTCGCTTTCGCGCTCACATGTAGCGTGTCGCTATACGTTATGCCAGCGCCGAACGGGACGGTCGGCAATCGAACACTGAACCCGGCGTTTGAGGTCAGACGGCGGCCCGTGCCGCCGCCTTCTCTTCCGCCAGCGCCGTGCGCACCAGCGGCGCCACCCTGGTGCCGTAGAGCTCGATGCCGCGCATGATCTGGTCATGCGGCATCGGCCCGATCGCCATCTGCAGCAGGAAACGATCGTTGCGGAACAGCTTCCAGTTCTCGACGATCTTTTCCGCCACCGTCTCCGGGTCGCCAAGGAAGAGGTTCCCGTTCGGGCTGCGTGCCTGGTCGAAATGCGCCCGGTTGGTCGGTCCCCAGCCGCGCTCGCGGCCGATGCGGTTCATCACCTCTGCCTGCGGTCCGTAGAACTGGTCTGCGGCGAGGTCCGTCGTGTCGGCAATGAAGCCGTGCACGTTGATGCTGGTTTTCAGCTTGGTCGCATCCTGGCCGGCCCGGCGCGCGGCCTCGCGGTAGAGATCGAAGAGCGGCGCAAAACGGCGCGGCTCGCCGCCGATGATGGCGAGCGCCACCGGCAAGCCGAGTGCTCCTGCCCGCGCCACCGATTGCGGCGTGCCGCCAACGGCGATCCAGAGCGGCAGCACCTCCTGCAGCGGCCGCGGATAGACGCCGCGATCATGGACCGCCGGCCGCATCTCGCCCGACCAGGTGACCTTCTCGCTGTCGCGAAGCGCCATCAGCAGATCGAGCTTCTCGGCAAAGAGCTGGTCGTAATCGTCGAGAGACTGACCGAAGAGCGGGAAGGATTCGATGAAGGAGCCGCGACCGGCCATGATCTCGGCGCGGCCATTGGAGATCAGATCCAGCGTCGAAAACTGCTGGAAGACGCGCACCGGATCGTCCGAGCTCAGCACCGTCACGGCGCTGGTCAGCCGGATGTTTTTCGTCTTTGCGGCGGCAGCGGCCAGAATGACCGAGGGTACCGAGGCCGCATAGTCAGGGCGGTGATGCTCGCCAAGACCGAAAACGTCGAGGCCGACCTGATCGGCAAGCTCGATCTCTTCGAGAAGGTTCTTGAGGCGCCGCTGCCCGTCTTTGCCCTTGTCTGCCGCATTCGGATCGACATCCGCAAATGTATAAAGCCCGAGTTCCATGATGCCCGTCCTATTTCTGTTGTGACAACAGATAGTTGCCGCGCGCGTGGGCAGCAAATGCTCATCCGGGAAACGCTGTGTTTCCCGGATGAGCATGAATGGAGCCTGTGTCGGATGATTGGCAGGAACCGGATGATGCGGGCGAAAACCGCCCAGTCCTGGTTCTCAGCTCAGCGTGCGCTTGACGGCGTTGCGCCAGCCCCTGAGCTTGGCCTTTCGCGTCTTCTCGTCCATGGCCGGCTCGAAGCGATGGTCACGCGCCCAGGACTGGGCGAACGCCTCCTGCTTCGGCCAGACGCCAGCACGGCTGCCGGCAAGCCAGGCGACGCCGAGCGCGGTGGTCTCGAGAATGACGGGCCGGTCGACCGGCGCGTCGAGCAGATCGGACAGCCGCTGCATCGTCCAGTCGGAGGCGACCATGCCGCCATCGACGCGCAGCACCGTTTCCTTGCCGTTGTTGCGCCAGTCCTTGTGCATCGCCTCGAGCAGGTCGCGCGTCTGGTAGCAGACGGCTTCGAGCGCGGCGCGGGCAAACTCGGCGGGGCCGGTGTTGCGGGTCATGCCGAAGATCGCGCCGCGCGCATCCGGATCCCAGTGCGGCGCGCCAAGCCCTGTGAAGGCCGGCACCAGGTAGACTTCCTGCGTCGGATCGGCGCTCTCGGCGAGCGTCCCGGTATCGGGTGCCGCCTTGATCACCTTCAGGCCGTCGCGCAGCCATTGCACGGCAGCACCGGCAACGAAGATCGAACCTTCCAGCGCATAGGTCGTTTCGCCGTCGAGCCTATAGGCAATGGTGGTGAGCAGCCGGTTCTTCGACCGCACCATGTCCTTGCCGGTGTTGAGCAGCGCGAAGCAGCCGGTGCCATAGGTGGATTTCAGCATGCCCGGCTTGAAGCAGGCCTGGCCGATCGTCGCCGCCTGCTGGTCGCCGGCAACGCCAAGGATCGGGATGGCGGCGCCGAAGATTGCCGGGTCGGTGACGCCGAAATCGGCGGCGCAGTCCTTGACCTCCGGCAGCATGGCGCGCGGCACTTTCAGGATCTTCAGCAGTTCGTCGTCCCAGGCATTCTCCGAGATGTTGTAGAGGAGCGTGCGCGAGGCGTTGGTGGCATCGGTCACGAAGGACTTGCCGCCGGTCAGCCGCCAGATGAGAAAGGTGTCGATCGTGCCGAAGCAGAGCTCACCCTTGGAAGCGCGCGCCTGGGCCCTGTCGACGTTGGTGAGCAGCCAGTTGAGCTTGGTGCCGGAGAAATAGGGATCGAGCAGCAGGCCGGTCTTCCTGGTGAAGGTCTTTTCCAGCCCCTGCTTCTTCAGCCTGTCGCAATAGGACGCAGTGCGGCGGTCCTGCCAGACGATGGCATTGTGGATCGGATTGCCGGTTTCGCGATCCCATACGACGACCGTCTCGCGCTGATTGGTGATGCCGATGCCGTCAAGGTCGCCGGCGGTGATGCCCGCCTTGGCGATCGCTTCCTGGACCGTCGAAAGGACCGTCTGCCAGATTTCCTCGGGATCGTGCTCGACCCAGCCGGATTTGGGGAAGTGCTGCTTGAATTCCTTCTGGCTGGCGCCAGCGATCTGCTGCTGACCGTCGAAGACGATCGCCCGGCTTGAGGTCGTACCCTGATCGATCGCGAGAATATATCCGCCCATATGCCCCTCCCCGGCCACACGCATGTTTATTCACCCGTCCTCAAGGGCGGGATCTCATTTCGAAAACTTCAATACGATGGCAAAACGAATGTCAAACGAAAACAAAACGCAACCGATCGGCTTCGCTGGCCCCCGCGGCAACTCTGCGGCCCGGAGCTCAAAAACACAATTGTCAGTGCGCCCGTTTTACGCGTAGGCTGGCGCTGTTGCGCCGCAACAAAGCAGCCCGCAGCGCCACGAAGGGAGAGAGCAACAATGACGAAAACAGCGGTCATCACCGGTTCGACGAGCGGAATCGGGCTTGCGATCGCCAAGGCTTTCGCCAAGGGCGGCGCCAACATCGTGCTGAACGGCTTCGGCAGCCCGGATGAGATCAGACAAGCGACGGACGACGTCAGCGCGCTGACGAGCGGAACGGTGCTTTATCACGGCGCCGACATGACGAAACCCGCCGAGATCGCTGATCTGATCGCGACCGCAACCGAGCACTTCGGCAGCGTCGATATCCTCGTCAACAATGCCGGCATCCAATATGTCGAGAAGGTCGAGGATTTCCCGATCGAGCAATGGGATCGTATTATCGCGATCAACCTTTCCTCCTCCTTCCACACGATCCGCGCCGCCATTCCCGGCATGAAGGCGAAAGGCTGGGGCCGCATCATCAACATCGCTTCCGCCCATGGCCTCGTCGCTTCGCCATTCAAGGCGGCCTATGTCGCCGCCAAGCACGGCGTCCTCGGCCTGACCAAGACCGTCGCTCTCGAAGTCGCCGAAAACGGTATCACCGCAAATTCGATCTGCCCGGGCTACGTGCTGACGCCGCTCGTCGAAAAGCAGATCCCCGATCAGGCACGCACCCGCGGCATCACCGAACAGCAGGTCATCAACGACGTGATGCTGAAGGGCCAGCCGACCAAGAAGTTCATCACCGTCGAACAGGTGGCAGCGCTTGCCGTCTATCTCGCCGGCGACGATGCCGCCCAGATCACCGGCACGCATGTGTCGATGGACGGCGGCTGGACGGCACAGTAGCCACACGCACGGACACAGCCAAAAATTTCCACGGCCCTTTGCTTTTCTGCATAACCACCTAAGATCAAAGTGATTTCAGGCAATATGCAGCAGCAGGGAATGAGTGGCATGCCCCAGCCGAACGGAAGCATCAGCTTCATCCTCAACGATCGCGAGGTCGCGCTTTCCGACATCGCACCGGCCGCGACCCTGCTCGATTACCTGAGGTTGGAGCGTCGGTTGACCGGCACCAAGGAAGGTTGTGCGGAGGGCGACTGCGGCGCTTGCACCGTGCTCGTCGGAAGGCTTGCCGGCGACAGGCTCGTCTATGAAGCCGTCAACGCGTGCATCCGTTTCCTCGGCTCGCTGCAGGCAACCCATGTCGTCACCGTCGAGCATCTTGCCGGCCAGGACGGGACGCTGCATCCGGTGCAGCAGGCGATGGTCGATTTCCACGGATCGCAATGCGGCTTCTGCACGCCCGGCTTCGTCATGTCGCTCTATGGCCTGTGGCTCGCAAACGACGATCCCAGCCGCGCTGATATCGAAAAGGCGCTGCAGGGCAACCTCTGTCGTTGCACCGGCTATGAGCCGATCGTGCGCGCCGCGGAAGCGGCGGCAAAGGCGCGCCCCTCCGAAATCTTCGACCCGATCACGCGAGAACGCGAAACGATCACCGCCCGGCTGAAGGCACTGGCGCCGACCGAGACGATCACCATTCGCCAGGGCGACACCTGTCTGATCGTGCCTGCGGACGGCGACGGCCTGGCGACAGCGCTTGCCGACAATCCGGGGGCGACCGTGGTTGGCGGTTCCACCGATGTCGGCCTCTGGGTGACCAAGCAGATGCGGCCGATCAACCCGGCCATCTTCATCAACGGCATTGCCGAGTTGCAGCGCATCGAGGAGACGGAGCCGGGTCTGACGATCGGTGCCGGCGTTAGCTACACGATGGCCTATGCCGCGCTTGGCAAAGCCTTTCCCGGCCTCGGCCCGCTGATCGACCGGATCGGCGGCGAGCAGGTGCGCAACATGGGCACGATCGGCGGCAACATCGCCAACGGCTCGCCGATCGGCGACAGCCCGCCGCCCTTGATCGTGCTCGACGCCACCGTGACGCTGCGCTCGACGGAGGGTCGCCGGACGCTGCCGCTCGAAGAATTCTTCATCGCCTATGGCAAACAGGACCGTAAGCCGGGCGAATTCGTCGAAAGCATCTTCGTGCCAAGTCTTCCGGCCGGCGATCTCTTTGCCGCCTACAAGATCTCAAAACGCCGCGACGAGGACATTTCCGCCCTGCTCGGCGCCTTCCGCCTGTCGGTAGACGGCGGAGTGGTCCGCTCCGCCCGCATCGCCTTCGGCGGCATGGCCGGCACGCCGAAGCGCGCCACGAATGTGGAAACGGCGCTGATCGGCAAGCCCTGGACCGAGGAGACGGTTCGCGCAGCACAAGTCGCCTTCGAGACCGACTACCAGCCGCTCACCGACTGGCGGGCGACAAGCGACTACCGCATGCTAGCGGCGAAAAACCTCTTGATGCGTTTCTTCCTGGAAAGCGGTGGCGAGCCCGCGCAACTGGTGCGCTACGCCGCGGGAGACAGATGATCATGGACAAGTCCACCTTCGAGGAACGCAAGGCAATCCGGGGCGAGATGCACGCGGCGCAGCGCCACGACAGCGCCCACAAACATGTCGCCGGCACCGCCGACTATATCGACGACATGCCGGAACCCGTGGGCACGTTGCATGGCGCACTCGGCATGACCGACCGGGCGCACGCGGAGATCACCGCGATGGACCTCTCGGCCGTCGCCGCCGTACCCGGCGTCGTCTGCGTGCTCACCGCCAAGGACATGCCGCATTCCAACGACATCAGCCCGAGCCACCTGCATGACGAGCCAGTGCTTGCCGATGGTCTCGTGCAGTTTCATGGACAACCCGCCTTTGCGGTGATCGCCGAGACCCGCGACATCGCCCGCCGGGCGGCACGGCTGGCGAAAATCACCTATCGCGACCTGCCGCATTTCACCGACATCCTCGACTCGCTCGCCCATGGCGGCGAACTGGTGACGCAGCCGCTGAGCCTGCAGCGCGGCGACGCCGAGGCGGAGCTGGAAAGAGCGCCACGCCGGCTCAAAGGGCAAATGCGCGTCGGCGGCCAGGAGCACTTCTACCTCGAAGGCCATATCGCGCTCGCCATTCCCGGCGAGGACGACGAGGTCACCGTCTGGTCCTCGACCCAGCATCCGAGCGAGATCCAGCACATGGTCTCGCATGTGCTCGGCGTGCCCTCAAATGCGGTGACGGTGAACGTCCGCCGCATGGGCGGCGGCTTCGGAGGCAAGGAAACGCAAGGGAATCAGTTCGCAGCGCTTGCGGCGGTTGCGGCGAAGAAGCTCAACCGCGCCGTGAAATTCCGCCCGGACCGGGACGAGGATATGACGGCAACCGGCAAGCGCCATGACTTCCTCGTCGACTACGACGTCGGTTACGACGACGACGGCCGCATCCATGCGGTTCATGCCAACTATGCGGCGCGCTGTGGCTTTTCGTCGGACCTCTCCGGCCCCGTCACCGACCGGGCACTCTTCCATGCCGACAGCTCCTATTTCTACCCACATGTGAAGCTCACCTCGCAGCCGCTGAAGACCAACACGGTCTCGAACACCGCCTATCGCGGTTTCGGCGGGCCTCAAGGCATGCTCGGCGGCGAACGCATCCTCGAGGAAATCGCCTACCAGCTCGGCAAGGATCCGCTCGAAATCCGCAAGCTGAACTTCTATGGCGAGAGCGGCTCGGGCCGGGACGTCACGCCCTACCACCAGAAGGTCGAAGACAACATCATTGCCCGCATCGTCGCCGAGCTTGAGGAGAGCGCCGACTATCAGGCACGCCGTCAGGCAATCCTCGACTTCAACAAGACGAGCCGCATCATCCGCAAGGGCATCGCGCTAACGCCAGTGAAGTTCGGCATCTCCTTCACCATGACCGCCTTCAATCAGGCGGGGGCTCTGGTGCACATCTACCAGGACGGCTCGATCCACCTGAACCATGGCGGCACCGAGATGGGCCAGGGCCTCTATATCAAGGTTGCGCAGGTGATTGCCGACAGTTTCCAGGTCGACCTCGACCGGGTGCGCATCACCGCAACGACCACCGGCAAGGTGCCGAACACCTCTGCGACCGCCGCCTCCTCGGGCTCTGACTTGAACGGCATGGCGGCTCATGACGCCGCACGCCAGATCAAGGAGCGGCTGGTCGCCTTCGCCTGCGAGCGCTGGCAGACAACGCCTGATCATGTCAGCTTCGTGCCCAACCATGTGAAGATCGGTGAAGAGCTGGTGCCTTTCCCCGAATTCATCAAGCAGGCCTATATGGGCCGGATCCAGCTTTCGGCTGCGGGCTACTACAAGACGCCGAAGATCCACTGGGATCGCGCCAGTGGCCGCGGCACGCCCTTCTACTATTTCGCCTATGGCGCTTCGGTTTCGGAAGTGTCTGTCGATACGCTGACCGGCGAATACATGGTCGACCGTGTCGACGTGCTGCACGATGTCGGCCGTTCGTTGAACCCGGCGATCGACATCGGCCAGATCGAGGGCGGCTTCGTGCAAGGGATGGGCTGGCTGACGACGGAGGAACTGTGGTGGGACGACAAGGGCCGGCTTCGCACCCACGCCCCCTCCACCTACAAGATCCCGCTCGCTTCCGACCGGCCGAAGATCTTCAATGTGAAGCTCGCCGAATGGTCGAGCAATACCGAGAAGACCATCGGCCGCTCCAAGGCGGTAGGAGAGCCGCCCTTCATGCTGCCGATCTCGGTTCTGGAGGCGCTTTCCATGGCAGTCGCCAGTGTCGCGGATTATCGCGAGTGCCCGCGGCTCGATGCCCCGGCAACACCGGAGCGTGTGCTGATGGCCGTCGAGCGTCTGCGAGATCGCTGACGGCCATCAAGATTTGCCTCAAATCCGCGGCAACTCATTGATGCTGAGCAGGCGACGGGCGTTGGCCATCGCCTCCTCGTCGTCGCTATGCGGGCTATGGACATCCATGAAACCCATATCTCTCTTCATGTGGTCGGAGAGAGCGTTGACATCCAGCATCGGCTTGGGGGCAACGAGGCCGCCGAACAGGGCAGCCGTGAGCCGTATGACCGGCTCGATTGAAAGAAATGGTTTTCTTTCAGTACGTTCGAATGTGTCGCAACTCATTTCAGCACCTGTTCGTCTTGGGAAGTTGACTTGGAGGATGCCGTGGAGGAGGATCGAAATCCAATCGAACATCCGTCTGCATGCATCAAGAGAACTTATCCATGAAGATGTCGAAGCAGTTTCCGCTGAATGCGCTGCGGGTCTTCGAAGCGGTCGCCAGGCTCGGCAGTTTCACCAAGGCCGGCGAAGAACTGGGCATGACCCAGACCGCCGTCAGCTACCAGATCAAGTTGATCGAGGAGAATGTCGGCGAACCGCTTTTCCTGCGGCGCCCGCGTCAGATCTCGCTGACCGACGTCGGCCAGCGGCTGGCACCGCGTGTGACCGAAGCCTTCGAGATGCTGCAGGAAGCCGTCTCCAATGCCCGCGGCGATATCGACAGCGCGCTCCTCATCAGTTCGACCCCGACCTTCGCCTCGCAATGGCTTGCCCGCAACATCGGCAGCTTCCAGCTTGCCCATCCCAACATCGCCGTGCGGCTGACGACGAGCGACTCGCTCACCGATTTTAGCCGCGAGCCCGCGGACCTCGCGATCCGCTCCGGCGGGGGCGTCTGGCCCGGCCTCGACACCCATCCGCTCATGCGCGTCGAGTTCAGCCCGATGCTGAGCCCGGCGCTCGCCGAGACCATCGGCGGCGTACACGAACCACGCGACCTCTTGAAGCTTCGCATCATCGATGCCGGCGATCCCTGGTGGCCGATGTGGTTCAAGGCCGCCGGGGTCGACGATCCCGATCTCGAGGGACGGCCGCACAGCCGGCTTGGCGCACAGACCTTCGAGGCACGCGCAGCCGTCGCCGGCCAGGGCGTCGCCATCCTGACGCCGGAATTCTATCCGGATGATGTCGCGCTCGGCCGGCTCTACCAGCCCTTTGATCTGCGCTGCAGCGACGGCTGCGACTACTGGCTTGCCTATCCGCACGCGCGCCGCAACACGCCCAAGATCCGGATTTTCCGCGACTGGATCCTCGGCGAGCTTTGTCCGCCGAGCTTCCTGCACGCAAATAGCGCTTGACGAGAGCCCTGCCCCCTTTTCCCCTCCGTCGTTTTTGCGCAAGGTGCAGCGATAGAGACAAAAGGGGATCTGAATGTACGAGTTCGCCATTGCCTGGGAATGGCTGGCCTTTGCCGTCCGCTGGCTGCACGTGATCACGGCCATCGCCTGGATCGGCTCATCCTTCTATTTCATCGCGCTCGACCTCGGCCTCACGAAGCGCGACCACCTGCCGGTCGGCGCCTATGGCGAGGAGTGGCAGGTGCATGGCGGCGGCTTCTACCACATCCAGAAATACCTGGTGGCGCCGGCCTCGATGCCTGAGCATCTCACCTGGTTCAAATGGGAATCCTACATGACGTGGCTCTCGGGCTTCGCCATGCTCTGTCTCGTCTATTACGGCGGCGCCGATCTTTTCCTGATCGACCGCCATGTGCTCGATATCTCCGCAACCACAGCGATCCTGATCTCGCTTGCCTCGCTCGGCATCGGCTGGATCTTCTACGATCTGCTCTGCAAGTCGCCGATCGGGGGCAACACCTGGGGGCTGATGGCGCTGCTCTATGTGGCGCTCGTCGTCATGGCCTGGGGCTACACCCAGGTCTTCACCGGCCGCGCCGCCTTCCTGCATCTTGGCGCGTTTACCGCGACGATCATGTCGGCCAACGTCTTCTTCATCATCATCCCCAACCAGAAGATCGTCGTCGCGGATCTCATCGCCGGGCGCACGCCGGACCCGAAGCTCGGCGCCCAGGCGAAACAGCGCTCGCTGCACAACAACTATCTGACGCTGCCGGTCATCTTCTTCATGCTGTCGAACCATTATCCGCTGGCCTTCGCGACGGCATTCAACTGGATCATCGCAGCACTCGTCTTCCTGATGGGCGTCACTATTCGCCACTGGTTCAACACCACCCATGCCCGCAAGGGCAAGCCAACCTGGACCTGGCTTGTGACTGCGCTTCTCTTCATCCTGATCATGTGGCTTTCGACCGTGCCGAAGGTGCTGACCGGCGGCGAGAAGGCCGAGGTCGCACCGGTCTTTTCGCGCTTCGCCGCGAACGCGCACTTCCCCGCCGTCAAGGATACGATCTCGACCCGCTGTTCCATGTGCCACGCGGTAGAACCCGTTTATGAGGGCATCACCCAGGCGCCGAAGGGCGTGATGCTTGAAAGCGACGCGGAGATTGCCGCCCATGCCCGCGAAATCTATATCCAGGCCGGGCGCAGCCATGCGATGCCGCCCGGCAACGTGACAGACATGACGACGGACGAGCGCCAGCTGCTGACAGCCTGGTTCGAAAGCGCCGTCGAGGAAGGCAAGACACAATGACCACCACCCTCATCCGCGGCCGATTGCTGAGCTTCCACCGCGCCCCCACGTCGATCGACGACAGCGCCGCCTATGGCTATGAGAGCGACGGCGCACTTCTGGTCGAGGGTGGCCAGATCCTTGCGAGTGGCGCTTACGCCGCGGTGAAGGCAGACGCTCCTGAAGGTGTGGCGGAAATCGATCATCGCCCGCACCTGATCGTGCCCGGCTTCATCGACACGCACCTGCATTTCCCGCAGATGCAGGTGATGGCCTCCTATGCCGCCAACCTGCTCGAATGGCTGAACACCTACACCTTCCCGGAGGAGTGCCGTTTCGTCGAAACCGCCCATGCCGAGCGGATTGCGAAGCGCTTCTTCGACGAGATGGTCCGCCATGGCACGACGACGGCGACGGCCTATTGCTCGGTGCACAAGGCGTCCGCCGACGCTTTCTTCGCCGAGGCGCTGCGCCGCGACATGCGCATGGTCGCCGGCAAGGTGATGATGGACCGCAACGCCCCGCAAGGCCTGCTCGACACGCCGCAGATGGGCTACGACGAAACCCGCGCGGTGATCCGCGAATGGCACGGCAAGGGCCGCAACCACGTGGCGATCACGCCGCGCTTCGCCATCACTTCGACGCCGGAGCAGATGGACGTTGCCAAGTCGCTCGTACGCGAGTTTCCCGACCTGCACGTACAGACCCATCTGTCGGAAAATCGCGACGAGATCACCTTCACCTGCGAGCTCTATCCGGAAGCCAAGGACTATACCGACGTCTACGCCCGCTACGGCCTGCTCGGGCCGAAAAGCCTGTTCGGCCACTGCATCCATCTGTCCGAGCGCGAGGCGGATGTCATGAGCGAGACCGGCTCGGTCGCCGTCTTCTGCCCGACCTCCAACCTCTTCCTCGGCTCCGGCCTCTTTCCGCTGCGGGCGCTTACCCGCAGGGACAAGCCGGTGCGCGCCTCGGTCGCCTCCGATATCGGCGGCGGCACCAGCTATTCCATGCTGAAGACGCTCGATGAGGCCTACAAGATCCTGCAGTTGCAGGGCGAGCGGCTGAACCCCTTCGACAGCTTCTTCATGATGACCCGCGGCAATGCCGAGGCGCTCTCGCTCGTCGACAGGATCGGCACGCTCGAAGCCGGAACCGATGCCGACTTCATCGTGCTCGACACGGCGGCGACGCCGGCAATGGCGCTTCGGGCAGAAGTGGTCAATTCGCTCGCCGACGAGCTTTTCCTGCTACAGACCATGGGCGACGACCGCGCAATCGTCGAAACCTATGTCGCCGGCAAGCCGGTGAAATCGGCACTCGCCGCCGCGTGACCGTCCAAATCCAGAGAGGTCAAGAAAATTGACCTCTCTGCGTTCTGGCTATTAACAAGCCTCCGGCAAACATGGTAATGGCTCGTTCAATATCCGTTGGACGAAGGCCGTTTTCATGACGCAAATCCTCGAAATCAGCGATCTCAAGGCGCTCGCCAAACGTCGCGTGCCGAAGCTCTTCTTCGACTACGCCGACAGCGGCGCCTGGACCGAAGGCACCTATCGCGCCAACGAGGAGGATTTCGCCAAGGTCAAGCTGCGCCAGCGGGTGCTGGTCGACATGACCGACCGGTCGCTCGAAACGACGATGATCGGTCAAAAGGTTTCGATGCCGGTGGCGCTTGCCCCAACCGGCCTCACCGGCATGCAACACGCCGATGGCGAGATGCTGGCGGCCCAGGCCGCCGAAGCCTTTGGTGTCCCCTTCACGCTCTCGACCATGAGCATCTGCTCGATCGAGGACGTCGCCTCGGTCACCACCAAGCCCTTCTGGTTCCAGCTTTACGTCATGCGCGAGCGCGAATTCGTGCTGAACCTTATCGACCGCGCCAAGGCGGCGAAGTGCTCGGCGCTGGTGCTGACGCTCGACCTGCAGATCCTCGGCCAGCGTCACAAGGACCTGCGCAACGGCCTCTCCGCGCCGCCGAAGATGACGCCGAAGCATCTCTGGCAGATGGCGACGCGCCCCGGCTGGTGCATGAAGATGCTCGGCACCAAGCGCCGCACCTTCCGCAACATCGTCGGCCACGCAAAGAGCGTTACCGATCTTTCTTCGCTCGGCGCCTGGACGGCGGAACAGTTCGACCCGCAGCTTTCGTGGAAGGACGTCGAGTGGATCAAGGAGCGTTGGGGCGGACCGCTGATCCTCAAGGGCATTCTCGATCCCGAAGACGCCAAGATGGCGGCGGCGACCGGTGCCGATGCGATTATCGTCTCCAACCATGGCGGCCGCCAGCTCGACGGCGCCCACTCCTCCATCAGCATGCTGCCGCGCATCGTCGATGCGGTTGGCCACCAGATCGAAGTGCATCTCGACGGCGGCATCCGCTCCGGCCAGGATGTGCTGAAGGCCGTCGCCATGGGCGCCAAGGGCACCTATATCGGCCGCCCCTTCCTCTATGGCCTCGGCGCCATGGGCAAGGATGGGGTGACCAAGGCGTTGGAAATCATCCGCAAGGAGATGGACATCACCATGGCGCTCTGCGGCAAACGCAACATCAACGACGTCGACCGCAGCATCCTGGCGGAATAGGCCACGGCATCAGCCACTCCCGCCCTCATTCCTGTGCTTGTCACAGGAATCTAGCCAGCCCAAGTCCTTGGGCTGAAAGGTCTTTTGACCCGACAGACTTCGGGTCGCTGGATCCCCGCCACAAGGGCGAGGATGAGGGAGCTTGGAGTGACCCTTTCGGCAAAACGCGAAGCGAGCGCAAGACCCCTTACGCCTCAGCTCCCCCGATAGGTCGAGTACCCATAGGGCGAAAGCAGCAGCGGCACGTGATAGTGGCTCGCCGGATCGGCGATGCCGAAGCGCAATGGGATGCGGTCGAGGAAGGCCGGTTCCGGCAGCGTCGCGCCTGACCGGCGCAGATAGTCGCCGGCATAAAAGACCAGCTCGTAATTGCCGACCATGAAGCCGACGCCTTCGACCATCGGCCCGTCGACGCGCCCGTCGCTGTTGGTATGAACGGTGCGGATCAACTGCCGCTCCTCGCCTTCGAGCCAGTAGAGATCGATGCGCAGCCCCTCGGCCGGCTTGCCGAGCGCGGTGTCGAGAACGTGGGTCGTCAGTCTGCCGGTGCTGCTCATCCTATCCTCTCATTCATCAGTTGGCACGGGATGGGCGCGGAAGACCGCACACGATTTCCTCATACCGCCAGATTGGGGCTCTCAATGACGAAGGGCTCGTCGTAGAAGTATTCCTCAAGATTGTTGCCCGGCCCATCGCGATCGACGATCAGGAAATCGCTGACGGCGCCGATCGACATCAGCGGGTGATGCCAGACGTTGCGGCCGTAATTGACTCCTTGCTTGCCGCTCGCTTGGAATACCCGCGGCGTGCCCGGACGCCCGTCCTCGTCTTCCGCGACGACGACGACCCAGGGGCGATCGTCGAGCGGTGAAAAGCTCTGGCTGCCGAGCGGGTGGCGCTCCATCATCGTCACCGCATAGGGAAAAGCGCGCGGCTGACCGCGGAAGATATTGATGATGACATTGGCGCCGTCGCCGACCACATCGGCGCGCGCCAGCCCGTGGAAACGTTCCGTGTTGCCGCCGTTGATGTAGCGCATCGTCGCCGGATCGGCTTCGATGATGGTTCCGAAGGGTGCAAAGGCGTCGCGCGTCAGCGGTTCGATGGTAAGCAGGCGCGACATCAGGCGTGGACCTCGCAGGTTTCCACGGCATTCGACAATGTCAACTCCAGTTCGACGGTCCTCCGAAAGAGCGAGGACGCGTATCGAACGGTTTTGTCAGGCATTTTCGTCTCCAGGAAGCATCGACTGCAGCCGCAGGCGGGCGATTTTCTCCACCTGCGCGCAAGCGGTTTCAAATTCCTCTTCGGGCGAATTGTCAATGCGGCTTTCGAAGGAGGCGAGAATCTGACCCTTGGTGAGCCCCTTCACGGCGATGATGAAGGGGAAGCCGAATTTCTTCGTGTAGGCATCGTTCAGCGCCGTGAAGCGCTGATGTTCCTCGGGCGTCAACCGATCGAGGCCAGCAGACGCCTGCTCGGCGGTCGAGTCTGCCGTAAGCTTGCCCGCGATCGCCAGCTTTCCGGCGAGATCCGGGTGGGCGCGCAGCACTTGCAGCTTTTCGCGCGGCAACGCCGCACGAAAAGCCTGGCAGAGCGCCGAATGCACGTTGCCCGCCATCAAACCCGCCGCCGCGGCGCGATCGTAAGCGCGTTCGGCCACCCAGGGCGAATGCTCGAACACGCCGCCGAAACGGGCGACGAAGGCGTCGCGGTCGGACATCAGAGCGTCCCTTCCGGCTTGTGGTGCTGGTACCAGTGGTTGGCGATGTCGATGCGCCTGGGCACCCAGACCTTATCGTGCGACATCACGTAATCGATGAACCGGGCAAGGGCTGCGGCGCGGCCAGGGCGGCCGACGAGCCGGCAGTGCAGGCCGATGTTCATCATCTTGGCATCGCCCTGACGGCCTTCCTCATAGAGCACGTCGAAGCTGTCCTTGAGATAGGTGAAGAACTGGTCGCCGGAGTTGAAGCCCTGGTTGGTGGCAAAACGCATGTCGTTGGCATCGAGCGTATAGGGGATGATCAGATGCGGCTTGTCGGCCGGCAGCCCCGGCACCCAATAGGGCAGTTCGTCGGCGTAGCTGTCGCAGGAATAGAGGAAGCCGCCCTCCTCCAGCACCAGCTTCAGCGTATTGGCCGAAGGCTTGCCCTGGTAGATGCCGAGCGGGCGCTCGCCGGTCAGTTCCGTATGCAGACGGACGACTTCGCGGATATGCTCGCGCTCGACCTCCTCCGGAAAATCCTTGTATTCCAGCCAGCGCAGGCCGTGGCTGGCGATTTCCCAGCCGGCTTCCTTCATGGCCGCAACCGCTTCCGGATTGCGCGCCATGGCGAGCGTCACGCCGTAGACCGTCAGCGGAACGTTACGGCTCGTGAACATGCGCCACAGCCGCCAGAAACCGGAGCGTGCGCCATATTCGTAGATCGATTCCATGTTGAGATTACGCTGTCCCTGCCAGGGCTGCGCGCCGACGATCTCGGACAGCAGACATTCGGACGCCGCGTCGCCATCGAGAATGCAGCTCTCGCCGCCCTCCTCGTAGTTCAGCACGAACTGCACGGCAATGCGCGCATCGCCCGGCCAGTTTGCCTTCGGCGGATTGCGGCCGTAGCCAACGAGGTCGCGCGGATACTTAGTCTCAGACATCAAATCACCCTTCGATTTTTCCAGAACGGTATCACCGCCGACCGGATTGTCGATACCGAAATCTACCCGCGAAGGGTTGCTGGGCGACGAGTTCGGAATGAGACGAAGGCTGAATTCTGCGCTCTCACTAGCGATGCGCCATCAATGCCGCGACGATGAGCGGCAAGGGCCGGATCGATCCCGAACCAAGAGAGGGATCGGCGGCAACGCGCTTGGCGCGCTCGGCGCGCGCATTCGTGGAGATCTTGCCGAGCGGGTGCTGCGAATGCACGCGCAGGGGCGCGCCGGTCTCTTGCTCGACGAAGAGGGCAAGGCTGCCGATGGCAAGCGGCGTCGCCAGGCATGGCTCGAACAGGTCGCGAAGCGGCGCCTCGACCTGGCGTATCGCGTCCGACGCGAGCGGGCCAGTCAACATCATGTGAAAGCGGTACTCGTCCATCACATGAGGATCGCCCCAGCGGTGCAGGTTGGAAAACTGCGGTGCGGTCAGCCGATCCGGATCGGAGCGCTCGATCTCGTCTTCGCTGAGTGGCGCACGAAAAGCATCGAACTCCTGAACGATATTGGCGGCCAGCAGATGCATCGCGGTGCTCGGGACCTGCGGCATCAGGCCAAAGCACCGGCCGATGCGGGCGACCTCCAGGCGATCGATTTCGAACGGTGTCTGCGCGCCGGCAAAATGCATCAGCGCCTTCAGGAGCTGTGATTCCGTCATATCCGGATGCAGACGAAACGGCGACATCATCACCGCATGGAAACCGAAGCGGCGCGGTACGGCCGTATGGTAGGCGATGTCGGCAGAGCTCAGGCCCGCAACCGAAGGCAGTTCCGTCGGTTCGCCGGAATAGACGTTGCGCCCAAGCCAGCTTGCGGCAACCGCGGAAAGCGGGTCGGCCATCGGCGGCGTAAAACAAATGGCGTAGCGCATGTCTGGCTCCGGTATCCGTTCGAGCGGGATGAGGAAAAATGCCTGCGGTTTTCCGCCCCGCTCCAATGAGATCGATCACGCTTATGAGTGCCGATCCGGCTCGGGATCATCGTGATCTATTGGCCGCGTCTTAGGTGATTTGCGTGACAGATTGACGAAGTGGATCCTGCAAAACCACGCGATCCCGCCGGCTTGCGCCGGATTTTCGGAACCATCCAGCCCAACGGCCGTTCCCTCAAGGTAACAATCAAGGATGGAGAAGAAGCGTGAGCTATCACAACGCAAACCTGCAGGATGCCCGGATCAAGGAAACCCATGACCTGATCGGAAGCGACAAGGTTGAAGGCACGAAGGTCTATGGCTCCGACAACAAGCACATCGGCTCGATCGAGCGCGTGATCATCGAAAAACGCAGCGGTCGCGTTGCCTACGCCGTGCTCGGTTTCGGCGGTTTCCTCGGCCTCGGCGAAGACCACTATCCGCTGCCCTGGGCGAAGTTGACCTATGACGAAAACCTCGGCGGCTATCGCACCGACGTGACGCGCGATCAGGTCGAGCGCGCACCGAAATATCGCGGCAACGAGGAATACAACTGGAACGAGGAAAACGGCCGTCGCGTCTACGACTACTACGGCGTACCGCCCTACTGGATGTAAGGTCGGACTTTCGAATGTCTGAATATTCGAGGCTCCGCCAGCGGCGGGGCCTTTCCTATGCCCGATCCTAGAGCGCCGTGCGTTCAAGTGAACGCACAAAGGACGCTCTAGCACTTTGAATCTAGAGCATCTTTCCGCTTCCAGTGATTCCACTTGAGAGCGGGATGCTCTAGAGATGCTTCTCGCGAAGCGCCGCAATGTGGTTCCGGCACAGGAAGGATTCCGGCAGATCGAGCGTCGGGAGACCGGCGATCTCGTCGACAACGAAGCGCGCCAACCGATGCGCAATCCCGAAGCTCACCTTGAAGCCGCCGGTCAGCACGGAAATGTTCGAATGATCAGGGTGCCGCCCGACCATGGGTTCGCGCCCCGCCGACTTTGGCCTGAGCCCGGCCCAGCGCTCGACCACCTCCGCATCCGCCAGACACGGCGCCAGCAACGTGGCGCGTCGAAGGAGATCGTCGAGCTGTTCGTCCGTGGACAGTGGATCGGCAAAGCTGTTCTCGCTGGTGCTGCCGATCGCCACATGGCCATCGTCATGAGCGATGATGTAGACGCCATCGGTGAAAATAACCGGCAGGCCTGGATCGACATCCGCCCTCAAGAGCGCGGCCTGGCCCTTGACCGCCGTGCCGCTCGTCGCTTTCAGCGGCCCCGACACAGCATCGATCAGCGGGAAACTGCCGATGCCGGCAGCGATGATGCAATGGTCGAAGCTGAGCCGGCTGCCATCGTCACGCTCGGCCCTGCCGTGCGCCGGAAGGATGCGCACGCCCGAGCCTTCATCGATCTGAACATTCTGCAACTGCAACAGGGCGGCACGCAGGGCCGACAGCGTGCGGCGCGGCGACACCCGCGCGGCCAGCGTATCGAAAACGACGCCATGCGCCGTTGCCTCCGTGCCTGGCCAACCCTGCGGGCCTTCCTCCTGGACATGCCAGAAGAATTGCCGGTCGCCCGCGCGCCATTGCTGTCGTGCGTCCTGTTCATGCCGGAGCGCAATGTCGCGTAAGTGCGGCTTGGCGAGCGGCATCAGCCGCCCGGTGCGGCGATAGCCGGTCGACACCCCCGCCTCGGCTTCGAGCTGCGCGATCTCCTCTTCGAGGGACACCAGCGCTTCGAACTGGAATTGCTTCTTGGCATTCCAGCGGTCGGGCATATGCGGCATGAGCGCGCCCAGTAGGCCGCCGCTCGCGCCGGCACCGATGGCCTGTTGCTCGACGAGCCGCACCGTCATGCCCTTGCGCGCGGCGGAAAGGGCGGCCCACAGCCCCATGATACCGCCGCCGACGACCAAAAGCTCGCTCATCGATTGACCTTCTCCGGCCGGCGGATTATCGCCTTTGCCATGACAGGACCAGCAGACCCGATCGACCCGCCAGCGCACCAAAACCTTGATTGGCACGAGGGCGATATGCCCTATTCCCGGGAGTTTGGCGATCACTTTTATTGCCGCACCGATGGGCGGCTGGAATGCGGTCACGTCTTCCTTTCGGGCAACGGCCTGCCGGAGCGCTGGGTCGGTACGGGCACCTTCCGCATCGGCGAACTGGGCTTCGGCACCGGGCTCAATTTCTGCGAGACATGGCGCCAGTGGAAGGCAACCGCTGGAGCCGGCGACCGCCTGCATTTCGTCTCATTCGAGCGATTTCCCATGGCCGCCGACGAGATTTCCCGTGCGCTCAGCCACTGGCCGGAAATCGATGCGGAACGGCTGGCCCTGGTCTCCCGCTGGCCGGCAGACCCCGACGGTGACGTCCGCATCGACTTTGGCGACGGCGTCACCCTCACGGTCGTCTGCGGTCCGGCGCTCGAAGGTGTCGCCCGCACCGAACATCCGTTCGACGCCTGGTATCTCGACGGTTTCGCCCCCTCGCGCAATCCCGACATGTGGTCGGAAGAGCTGATGCGGCACGTCTTCGAAAAAACCGCGCCCAGCGGTAGCTTCGCGACCTATGCCGCCGCCGGTTTCGTCCGCCGCAATCTTCAGGCCGCCGGCTTCGTCGTCGAAAAACGCAAGGGTTTCGCCGGCAAGCGCGAGATGCTGCGGGGCGACCGCCCCTACTGCATGTCTCCCTAAATCGACCTCGATTTAAGGACAAAGACATGCAGAAAATCAAAGTGCTACAGCGGCCTTTGCGCGTCTGATAAGACGCGCGGCGCTGTAGGCGCTCCCCCCGATTTCAACGTGTCTTGAACGGTTGCGCCATCGCCCTGCGAAAATGCGTCAGCGGGAACGATTTACTCCACAAGAGAACTGAACTGTCGCAAATGGCGGGCCATCGCGCCTGCGGATCTGCGACACAACCCCATCGGCAACACGGTGGGTCCTTCATGAACGACGATCAGTTTCCCGATGCAGCAACCGGTGATGCGGCCTCGACCCCGCTGGAGCGGCGACGCAGGCCAGGCGGCCGCGGCGCCGAGCGGTCCCGCAAGTCCGCGGGCGGAAAATACCTCAATCTTGTCAATACGCTGGCGAAGTCCACGGTGCTTTCGGAAGATGCGCTCGAAGCGATCCATGACGCGTCGCTGACCATCCTCGAAGAGATCGGCATGGACATCATCCTGCCGGAAGCACGCGACCGGATGAAGGCCGCAGGCGCCGATGTGACGCCCGGCACCGACCGGGTGCGCTTCGACCGCGGGCTGATCATGGACATGATCGCCTCCGTGCCTCCGGCCTTCACGATGCACGCCCGCAACCCGGCGCGCAACGTCGCGATCGGCGGCAACAATCTCGTCTTCGCCCAGATCGCCAGCGCGCCCTTCGTCGCCGATCGTGATGGCGGCCGCCGCACCGGCAACCATGAAGACTTCCGCAAGCTGGTAAAGCTCGCCCAGTCCTACGACATCGTGCACACGACCGGCGGCTATCCGGTCGAGCCGGTCGATCTGCATGCCTCAGTCCGCCACCTCGACTGCCTCTCCGACATGGTGAAGCTTACCGACAAGGTCTTCCACGCCTATTCGCTTGGGAAGCAGCGCAACACCGACGGCATCGAGATCGCCCGCATCGGCCGCGGCATCTCCATGGAGCAGATGGAGCGCGAGCCTTCGCTGTTCACCATCATCAACACCTCCTCTCCGCTACGCCTCGACGGACCGATGCTGCAGGGCATAATCGAGATGTCCTCGCGCAATCAGGTGGTGGTGGTCACGCCCTTCACATTGGCCGGCGCGATGGCACCGGTGACGATCGCCGGCGCACTGGTTCAGCAGAACGCCGAGGCACTTTGCGGCATCGCCTTCACCCAGATGATCAGGCGCGGCGCGCCTGTCATGTATGGCGGCTTCACCTCGAACGTCGACATGAAGACCGGCGCACCCGCCTTCGGCACGCCGGAATACATGAAGGCGGTGGTCGCCGGCGGCCAGCTCGCTCGCCGGTACAACATCCCCTACCGCACCTCGAACACCAATGCCGCCAACACGCTCGACGCTCAAGCCGCCTACGAGTCCGCCATGTCGCTCTGGGCGCTGACGCAAGGGGGCGGCAACTTCGTCATGCATGCCGCCGGCTGGACCGAGGGCGGGCTCACGGCCTCCTTCGAGAAGTTCATTCTCGACGTCGACATGCTGCAGATGGTGGCGGAGTATTTGACGCCACTCGATGTCAGCGAGGATGCGCTCGGCCTCGATGCCGTGCGCGACGTCGGGCCGGGCGGCCACTACTTCGGCACGCTGCACACGCTGCAGCGCTACGAGACCGCCTTCTATTCGCCCATCCTTTCCGACTGGCGCAACTTCGAGACCTGGACAGAAGCCGGACGGCCGACCACGTACGATCATGCCAACCGGATCTTCAAGCAGAAGCTCAACGAATATGAGCGCCCGCCGCTCGATCCTGCGATCGAAGAGGAACTTGATGCCTTTGTCGCCAGACGCAAGGCAGAGGGCGGCGTCCCGACGGACTTCTGACGGAGCGCCGCGATGGCTGATTGCACGAGCAGCCGCTAGTATGGAGGCGAGCCCTACAAGCCGGGCTCAGGGAAAGACGGCAGCCCGCGCCGTAGCGATCAGTTGATCCGTGGTTGAGGCGACACAATTGCGGTCAATCTCAGCGACCGTCCGCTCCCTGACATGCGCAGACAGGTGTTTTCTGAAATCGCCGAGGGTCCTTGGGGCGGCGCAGATCACGAGGCTGTCGAAAGCGTGGTTGGCGGCGTAGCTTTCGAGCCTTTCAGCAACGTCGGCGACGAAGCGCTGCTGCTCCTCGCGAACGGGATCGCTCTTGTATTCCATGGCGGAGCGGCCGTGCCCGTCGGACGAGTGCGCTCTGCCCGGCTTATCCGCCATGATGTCCTGAACGCGTTTCGGTTCGGTGTGAAAAGTTTCCTCGTCCGGCCGCTGGCGTTCCTCCTTCAACAGGTTCACGCCCTTGACGATGCGCGCGGTGTTGCCATCCGCGACCAGTATCCATGTCCGGTTCTGCACGATTGTCTCCCAGTGAAAGGTGTTGATCGTGGCGGGCCGAAGAGGCCCTTGAAGGAAACGCGCGAGGCTCGGTTCGGTTCCATCAAAACGCCGCTCAGCACCAATTGTTTCGGCCTGTAACGGCGATCACATCCGTGCGACATAGGCCTCGAAGCTGCGCTCCGCTGTCACCTCGTAACGCTCACGCTCGACGTGAACGGAGCTGATCCTGTCGACGCGAAAATCGCGGAAATCCGACCTCAGCTCGCACCAGCCCGTCAGCAGCCAGAAGTGGCCGAAGACGCTGAGACCGAGCGGCCAGATGATCCGCTCGGAGTGCTCGTTCTTGAGGCTGTCATAGCTGAGGCGAAGCTTGCGCCGCTCCGCGATCGCCTGGCGCAGATCGCCCAGCAGTGCCGGCGGTTCCGGCTGGAGCGCCGAGCGGAAGGCGCGAAGTGGCGCCGCCATCAGCCGCTGCCGGTGTTCGGGAGGCAAGCCGTGGGCGATCTTCTCCATCGCCTCGCGCGCCGATCGAGCAAGTCGCCCGTCGCCCAGCATCTGCACGGCCCTGGCACCGAAGGCGAGCGCTTCGAGCTGCTCGAAGGTGAAGGCGAGCGGCGGCGCGTCGAAGGCCCCGCGCAGCAGATAGCCGACACCACGCTCGCCATCGATTGGCGCACCGGAAGCGATCAGATGCTCCATGTCGCGATAGATCGTCCGCTGCGCGACCTCCATCTTCTCGGCGATCTCCCGCGCCGTCATCGCCCGGCCGGTCGCGCGCAGGAGCTGGATAATGCGAAACAGCCTGTCGGCGGGTCTCATCCGTGGTCTCCCTTCGCCATTCTCTCCCACGTTTGAAAGGGCTATAGCGACCGTCCGGCAGGCACAAGCATGCCGGTGTCGACTATGGCCATAAGGCTGTCAGTTGCCCTATGCTAAATCAAGCTCCAACAGACATGGAGCATGAACATGACCAGCGACCACATCCTTGAGCTTGCCGTTTGCATCGTTCTCGACAAACCCGCGGCGACAGCCACGCGCCGCCGGGCGATGCAGGCCGTTTCCCGCTACCCCGGGTTCGTCTCCTGGCGCGCCGTCGATTCCTGCGAGACCTCGGGCATGTTTGCGGACCTGGTCGAATGGGAGACGCTGGAGGCCGCCCAATCGGCCGGTGAGCGCGTTCGGGTCGATCCGGAGTTTGCGCCTTACGCGGCGACGATCAGCGCGGTAATGCTGGTGCAGCATTTTACCGACGGCCAGAAGATCTGAGCGGCCAGAAAAACGAGCGAAGGACTGCCGAGCGATGGCCGAGCCACTGAAGAACCTGCTGCACCCCGGCGTCGTCACCGATATCGCCGACCGGATCGCCCGTGGCGCCAGCGTCTTCGATCGGGAGAAATTCCTGCGGCTCGCGGGCGATGGCCTCGAAACGCTGGAACTGATGCAGCGTTCGCTCAAGATCCGTGATGCGCTGGTCGAAACACTGCCGCAGCCGTTCGCCGAAGCGGCCGCCATTCTTGCGGCCTGCCTGCCCCGAGACGATGCGCCCGGTCTCAGCGGCTGGGCATTGCTCCCCCTCAGCCAGTACGTCGCCTTGCGCGGCCTTGGGGAGTTCGACCTGTCGCTGTCGCTGCTGCGTGCACTGACGCCGCATTTCACCGCCGAGTTCGGCATTCGCGTCTTCATCGACCGCGATCAGGACCGCGCTCTTGCCACGATCCACTCCTGGACCCAAGACACCAACCATCACGTCCGCCGGCTGGCGAGCGAAGGCACGCGCCCGCGCCTGCCCTGGGCAATGCGGCTGCCGAAACTCATCCGCGATCCGAAGCCAATCCTGCCGATCCTGACGGCCCTTCTCGACGACCCCGAGGACTATGTGCGCCGATCGGTCGCCAACAGCCTCAACGACATCGCCAAGGACCATCCGGATCTGGTGGTGGCTTTCGTCGCGGGGCATATCGTCGACGCATCACCGGAGCGCCGCCAGTTGCTGCGCCATGCCTCGCGCACGCTCCTGAAGCAGGGCCACCCGGACGCGCTTGGCAATTTCGGCTTCGCTCCCCCGGCCGGCATCAATGCCAGGTTCTCGCTCGACCGCTCCGAGATCGTGCTCGGCGAAAGCCTCGGCCTGCGCCTGGCCGTCAGTCATGACGCCGAGACGAGCCAGAAGGTGATGATCGATTACGCCGTGCATCACCGCAAGGCGAACGGCGCGTCATCGCCGAAAGTGTTCAAATGGACCTCGGCGACGCTTGCGCCCGGCCGCTCGATCGAGATCGAAAAACGCCATGCGATCCGACCGATCACCACCCGGCGTTACTATCCGGGCGCGCACCGCATCGTCATCCTCGTCAACGGCCAGGAAGCGGCTGAAGCCGGCTTTGATCTCGCGCTGGAGTAGATCTCATTTCGCACCTGCGAAAAGATGCACCTTGACTTTTTCGCCCAAAACGACGACATGGTGCCCAGCGTCACCTTCAGGCCGCCGCGTGAGCGCGCCCTCGGCAACACAGAAAGCCGTGAAGAAGGAAAAGCGCACCCATACGCCGTAAGCGGCGACAGCACAGGCGCTTGACGACTTTTTTCTTAACCCACAAGTTCCCAATTCACGCGGGGTTCTTGACGCCAAACGACACCGGAAC
The DNA here is from genome assembly GCF_058792075.1 of Ensifer sp. EB106-03-01-XG145. NCBI lineage: Bacteria > Pseudomonadati > Pseudomonadota > Alphaproteobacteria > Hyphomicrobiales > Rhizobiaceae > Ensifer > Ensifer sp. EB106-03-01-XG145. The sequence goes on from NZ_JBYTEC010000006.1 coordinate 182,732, forward strand.
AGCAAGGATGCGGTTCCGGCGAATGCGTTTGGCGCCCCCAAAAGGTATATGCATTTGTCCACCTTTAAAGATCTCGGCCTCTCCGAGCACATTCTGGAGACCCTGTCCGCCAACGGCTTCGAAAAACCGACGCCGATCCAGGCGCAGGCCATTCCTCAGGTGCTGAAGGGCAACGATCTCATCGGTCTCGCCCAGACCGGCACCGGCAAGACGGCCGCCTTCGGCCTGCCGATGATCGAAAAGCTCGTTGCCGAAGGCAGGCGCCCCGATCCGCGCAACATCCGCGCCCTCGTACTTGCCCCGACCCGCGAACTGGTCAACCAGATCGCTGCCAACCTCAAGCTCTTCGTCAAGAAGTCTCCGCTGAAAATCGGCGTTGTCGTCGGCGGTGTCTCGATCAACAAGCAGACCGAGCAGCTCGCCCGCGGCGTCGACATCCTGGTCGCAACACCGGGCCGCCTGCTCGATCTCGTCAACCGCAAGGCCGTGACGCTGACGCAAGGGCGCTACCTCGTCCTTGACGAAGCCGACCAGATGCTCGACCTCGGCTTCATCCACGACCTGCGCAAGATCTCCAAGCTCGTGCCGAAGAACCGCCAGACGCTGCTGTTCTCGGCCACCATGCCGAAGCAGATTGCCGAGCTTGCCGGCGAGTACCTGACCAACCCGATCAAGGTTGAAGTCACACCTCCGGGCAAGGCCGCCGACAAGGTCGAACAGTATGTTCACTTCGTTCCCGGCAAGGACCTGAAGACGACCATCCTCAAGAAGACGCTGACCGACAATCCGGACGGCCTGTCGCTGATCTTCAGCCGCACCAAGCATGGTGCCGAGAAGCTGATGAAGCACCTCGACCACGTGGGCTTCAAGGCCGCCTCGATCCACGGCAACAAGAGCCAGGGCCAGCGCGAGCGGGCACTGAAGGCCTTCCGTGATGGCGAGATCCGCGTGCTTGTCGCCACCGACGTCGCCGCCCGCGGCATCGACATCCCCGGCGTCACCCACGTCTACAACTATGACCTGCCGGAAGTGCCTGATGCCTATGTTCACCGCATCGGCCGCACCGCGCGCGCCGGCCGCGACGGCATCGCGATTGCCTTCTGCGCTCCGGACGAAATCCGCCTGCTGCGCGACATCGAGAAGCTGATGGGCATCAACATTGCTGTTGCCAGCGGCGAAGCGCCAGCCGACCAGGCCCGCCCCTCCAAGAGCCGCAGCGGCCGAGGCAATAACGGCGCCGGCCACCGCAAGGGCAATGGCGGCGGCCAGCACCAGAACGGCGGCCGTCCCGCGCGCCGCGAACGCCCCGCCGGCGAGCCGGTGGCAGCGACCAGCGGCTTTACCGGCGACGACCTGTTGCGCGACGATCGCCGCCCGGAGCGTCAGGAGCGCCGCGACCATGGCCATCCGCAAAACGACGGCCGTGGCGAAGGCAACCGCAATCACGAAGGCAAGAAGCACCACGGACGTCCCGGCCAGAAGCAGGGCGACCGTCGCGACCGCAACCATGGCGGCCGCAACGAAAACCGTGGTGGTGGCGAGCGTCGCGAAGGCGGCCAGGGCCAGCGTCGTGGCAACGGCGGCAACCGCGGCCACCAGGGCTGATTTCTAAAAATCGCTGAAATGAACGGCGGGCCTAAGCGACCCGCCGTTTTTTATGCCCGCTGCTTGCGGTTGGTAAGATAAACGCCCGCGACGGCGATCACCGTTCCGATGACCATCGGCAGCGTCAGCGCTTCGCCGAAGAAGAGCCACGCCTGCACTGCGGCAAGCGGCGGAACCAGATAGATCAGAGACGCCGCGCGGGACACCTGGCCGCGGCGGATGAGATAGAGCAGCAGCGCAATCGCCCCCATCGAAAGCCCTAGGACCGACCAGGCGAGTGCGAGCACGACCTGGAGGTTCCAGGTGACGTGCAGATCTTCCAGCAGCAGCGCCAGCGGGATCGTCACGATCAGCGCGCCGAGATATTGCAGTGCTGCGATGCTGCGGATGTCGCCGCTCTGGAGATGGCGCTTCTGATAGAGCGTGCCATAGGTGACGGCGGCCATGCCGAGCACGTTGACGATGACAGGCAGGAGGTGGATCGGCGTCGCGCCGGTATCTATCGCCAGCACCTTCGGCAGCACGGCTAGCGCAATGCCGAAGAAACCGAGCACCAGTCCGAGCTTCTGTTGGGTCGTCAGCTTTTCGTCGATCACGAAGGCCGCCGCGACGGCAGTCATCAACGGCTGCAGGCCGGCAATGATGCCGGAGATACCGGCGGGAACACCCTCACCGATCGCCCACCAGACGGCGCCGAGATAGAGCCCGTGCAAAAACATGCCTGACACCACGGCATGGCCGGCCACCGACCAGGACTTTGGCCACCGGGCGCCGGTGACGATGCAAAACAGGATGAAGAGCGCGATCGCCAGCGTGTAACGCAAAACCAGAAAGGTCAGCGGATCCGCGTAGGCAGCCGCATATTTCGCGACGACCCAGCCGGTCGACCAGAGCAGAACGAAGATGGCGGGAGCCAGGCGGGCGAGCATGATGGGCCTATCGGATAACGGCGGCAGAGCGGCGGCGTACAGCCCGCTCAACGGAAGGCGGCCTCAAGTCGCTGAATACTCTGATCTACCGGATGATTTCGAGCCTAATCATTGCGATTTAGGCATTGAGGCAAGTAGACGCGACCACACTGATGGTCAAAGCAATTTTTCTGATGGCAAGCATCAGCCAATCGGAACCATCAGCCGGAGCGAGGAAAGCGACAGCGAAACGAAGCCGGGCTCGTACTCCTCGCGATAGTGCAGCAAGGCGGTATCGGCCGCATGTCCTTCGGCCGCCATCCAATCGAACATTTTCTGGTAATGAGCAAAGGCGTCGCCGCTTTCCGGATGATGCAAGGCGGTGACGAAACGCATGGCCGGCAGGTCGACGTGTCCAGGGTGAACCGAGGTCTCGGCCTTGTCGGCGACATAACCGACAAGATAGCGGAAGCCGTCAGGGCGATCGTTCCAGGAAATACCGACGAGAGCTGCATGGTCCCCGGGATGAAGGTGTTGGTGGTGCCCCTGCATCTCGGCGATCAGTCGGCGCACGGCCCCTTCGGCCGCCTCGCCAAAGGTACCTTCCCAAAACGAGCCGGCTATGCGCTGGGCCGGTCTTTCAACGATTTCGAACGCCATGACCACCTCATCAAACGAAGGTCCTGCAATTTTTGGCCTGTCACACGAAGGCCAATCGCAGGAGTAGAACGGAATTTGCCTCAAAGCAGTTCCACGAAGGCGCGGGCCGCGTGGCTGAACTGCCTCTCGCGATGGGTCAAGAGTTCGAAATTGCGCTCCGCCAGTTCAAACGGCAACTCGACCAGCCGGCCGCTATCAACGAAGGGCTGGGCGGCAAGCCGGGAAACGGCCGTGACGAAGGGACCGCTTTCGACCGCCGTCAGCACCGCTTCGTTCGAGGGCAACTCGAGCTCGATCTTCAACCCGTCAAGCTCCGCTCCATGATCCCCCATCGATTGCAGGAACATTGCCCGCGTGCCGGAGCCCTCTTCACGCAGCACCCAGCGCGCTGCAAGCAGCATCTCCAGATTGACCGGGGCGCCAACAAGCGGATGCGCGGGCGAAGCATAGACCGCAATGCGATCGACCGCGACGCGGCGGTGGTCGAGCTTGGCACCATCGACCCGCCCTTCGACGAAGCCGAGCTGCACTGTCCCCTCCTCTACCGCCTCGGCAACGACGGCGGTGTTGCGCACGGTGAGTTTCACGTCGACCTGCGGATATTCGTGGGTGAAGCGCGCCAAACGCGCCGGCAGCCAGTAGCTCGCAACCGTCTGGCTGGCGGCGATCGACAGTTCGCCGCGGCGAAGCTGGGATAGATCGTTGAGGCAGGCGGTGGCCGCGGCCGCCCGGGCGAGAACCGCTTTTGCCTCCGGCAGGAAGACCTTGCCGGCATCGGTCAGCGTAAGACCGCGGCCGACACGATCGAACAACCGCACGTCGTGCTGGGTTTCAAGCGCGGCGATCGCGGCACTCGCGGCCGACTGGGTGACGTTCATCGCCTCGGCGGCTTTCGTCATGTGCAGCCGCTCGGCGACCGCGACGAAGATTCTAAGCTGATCGAGTGTCATGGCAAATCAATCGCAAAAATCGATCAGAATGACAAGAATAATCCGTTAGACTGATTCATGGATCGGCGTAGGTTGCCCGCCATGTCCAGATCGCATCCCACATTTCGCTCCGCATTTTGCTCCGCCTCCTCCCGCCTGACCTGCATTCTTCCGGGCCTTTTCCTCTGCTGCCTCGTCGCGCTCGCGGCCATCGGCCTTGAATTGATCGAGTGGCGCTGGACAGGTCGCGCATGGCTGGAGGCCCTCGTTCTTGCCATTCTGCTTGGCGCCACCGTCCGCACGATCTGGACGCCCAGCGCCCGCTTCCTCTCCGGCATCCATTTCTCCGCCAAGGTTCTACTGGAGACCGCAATCGTCCTGATCGGCGCCATGCTGAGCTTCGACGCGATCGCCGAAAGCGGGCCGACCCTGCTTGTCACCGTCGTCGCCATGGTTGTCATGTCGATCGCCACCGGTTACCTGATCGCCCGTCTACTCGGCCTGCCGAAGCGGCTCGCGACCTTGATCGCCTGCGGCAACGCCATCTGCGGCAATTCGGCGATTGCCGCCGTCGCTCCGGCAATCGGCGCCCGCGGCGAAGAGGTTGCCGCCGCCATCTCCTTTACCGCCATTCTCGGCATCGCCGTCGTCCTGTCTCTGCCCTTCGTCGGCGGCTGGCTCGGCATGACGCCACAGGGCTACGGTGTCTTTGCCGGCATGACCGTCTATGCCGTGCCGCAGGTTCTCGCCGCTGCCAGCCCTTTCAGTTCGCTCTCGGTTCAGGTCGGCACGCTCGTCAAGCTCGTGCGCGTGCTGATGCTCGGCCCCGTCGTCTTCTGTTTCTCGCTGATCGGCGGCCGCGATACTGAACCTGAAGCCGCGCCGGGCGAACGCCGCACAGTGGGATCGCGTCTCGCCACGGTCGCGCACTTCGTCCCCTGGTTCATCCTCGGTTTCCTGGTCGTCGCCATTGCCCGCAATAGCGGCGTAGTCCCCGACCCGGTCGCGACAGGCGCCGTGAAGGTCTCCACCTGGCTGACCGTCATCGCCATGGCCGCTCTCGGTCTCGAGGTCGACGTCCGCACGCTCGCCAATGCCGGCCCGCGCGCCAGTGCCGCTGCCCTGCTCTCGCTTCTCGTGCTCTGCATCCTGTCAGCGCTCGCGATCGCTTGCCTTGGCCTCGGCTAGCACCGAAAACCGGCGCCCAAATTTAGAGCATATGCATATTTTGCAGCCGCTCGGCCGCCACACCTTTCGGCGGCCGGATCCCGCTGCCGGGTTGTTGGGCAGTTTTCCCCGTGAATGGGCGAGAGGATCGATGCCAATTTTCTTTTCCGGCGACTGAGCACGCTTCTTGCATTGCAACCAGCGTTGTACTCAAATGGTCAAAAATAAGGGGACCACGCCTTTGGCATTTGACGAAATGATGAATGCGGACAGCAGTCCGCGCCAGCCATATTCGACCTATCATGAATGGTATGCCAGCCAGGACAAAAATCGGCTCATAGCCAAATCCAGGGAAGCCGAGAACATATTCCGGAAAACCGGCATCACCTTCGCGGTCTACGGACACGCAGACTCATCCGAAAAGCTCATCCCCTTCGACCTCATCCCCCGCATCATTTCCGGCCGCGAATGGCGCAAGCTCGCCCAAGGCATCGAACAGCGGGTCATCGCGCTCAACGCCTTTCTCGACGACATCTACCACAAGCAGGAAATCATCCGCGCCGGACGCGTGCCGCGAGAGCTGATCGAGAAGAACGTCGCCTTCCTGCCGCAGATGATCGGCTTCAGGCCGCCGGGCGGCGTCTACACCCATATCGTCGGCACCGACATCGTGAGAACAGGTGAAGATCAGTTCTACGTGCTCGAGGACAATGCGCGCACGCCATCCGGTGTCAGCTACATGCTGGAAAACCGGGAGACGATGATGCAGATGTTCCCCGAACTCTTCCATCAGAACCGCGTGCGCCCGGTGGAGAACTACCCGAATCTCTTGCGCCAGAGCCTGGCGTCGCTGGCACCCCCCGGCTGCAGCGGCAAGCCGCGCGTCGCCGTGCTCACGCCCGGTATCTACAACTCCGCCTACTATGAACATGCCTTCCTCGCCGACATGATGGGCGTCGAACTGGTCGAGGGTTCGGATCTGCGCGTCATCGACGGCAAGGTGAAGATGCGCACCACCCGCGGCTACGAGGCGATCGACGTGCTTTACCGCCGCGTCGACGACGACTTCCTCGATCCGCTCACCTTCCGTCCGGATTCGGCGCTTGGCATTCCCGGCATCATGGATGTCTACCGCGCCGGCAACATCACAATTGCCAATGCGCCCGGCACCGGGATTTCCGACGACAAGGCGATCTATTCCTATATGCCCGAGATCGTCGAGTTCTATACTGGCCGCAAGCCACTGCTTGAAAACGTGCCGACCTGGCGCTGTTCCGAGCCACAGAGCCTGAAATACGTGCTCGAACATCTGGAAGAGCTGGTGGTCAAGGAGGTGCACGGATCCGGCGGTTACGGCATGCTGGTCGGCCCGACCGCCAGCAAGAAGGAGCGCGCCTTCTTTGCCGAAAAGCTGAAGAGCCGCCCGACCAACTACATCGCCCAGCCGACGCTTTCGCTTTCCACCGTGCCGATCCTCGTCAACAAGGGTATCGCGCCCCGGCACGTCGACCTTCGCCCCTATGTCCTCGTCTCCGACAAGGTGCAGATCATTCCCGGCGGCCTGACGCGCGTGGCACTCAAGGCTGGTTCGCTCGTCGTGAACTCCAGCCAGGGTGGCGGGACCAAGGACACCTGGGTACTGGAGGACTGAGACCATGTTGGGAAGAACTGCAAACGGTCTCTACTGGATGTTCCGCTACATCGAACGCGCCGAAAACAGCGCCCGACTGATCGATGCCGGTCTGCGCATGGCGCTGACCCGCAGCGAAGCGACGGAGGGCGACTGGGACGGCGTGCTGCAAAGTGCGGGCGTGCGCGAACTCTACGACGAAGTGCACGAGACGCTGACGAGCATCGACGCGATCGATTTCCTTTTGCGCGACCGCGCCAATCCGTCGAGCGTGATGTCGTGCATCGAGGCGGGACGCCACAATGCGCGCATGGTCCGCACGGCGCTGACGCGCGAGACTTGGGAAGCGACGAACGAATGCTACCTCGAAATGAAGACGATCCTCTCCAGGAAGGCCCGTCCGACCGACATGCCCGAGATCATCGATACGATCAAGCGCCGCGCCGGCCTCATCCGTGGTGCCTTCCACGGCACGATGCTCCGGAACGAGATCTTCAACTTCTCGCGCATCGGCACTTTCATCGAGCGAGCCGACAACACCGCCCGCATCCTCGACGTGAAATACTACGTGCTCCTGCCGGCAGTCGCCGCCGTCGGCTCGTCGATGGACAATGTTCAGTGGGAATCGATCCTGCGCTCGGTCTCGGCCCACCGCGCCTATGGCTGGGTCTATGATGCCGAGCTCCGCCCCGCCAACATCGCCGACTTCCTGATTTCCAACGGCCGCATGCCGCGCTCACTTGCCTATTGCTACGAGAAGATCGCCAGTAATCTCGGTTACCTCGAACGAGAATATGGCGAGCGCCACGCCGCCCACGACACGGCCGACCGCACGCTCGCGTCGCTGCGCAGCCAGTCGATCAAGGACATCATGGATGTGGGCTTGCACGAATATCTCGAAGACTTCATCAGCCACAACAACCGTCTGGGACAGGAAATCTCCGACGGTTACCGGTTCAACTGAGTTCGGGAGGATGGCATGCACCTGAAGATCAGCCACACGACCGAATACCACTATGACGAACCCGTGCAATACGCGCTGCAGCGCCTGCGGTTGACGCCACTGACCCAGGCCGGCCAGACCGTTCTCGGCTGGGATACCCTTGTCGATGGCGCGGCAATCGAAGTGAGCTACGACGACCACTTCGGCAACCGGGTTCATCTCGTCAGCGTCGACGGCGACCGCGACGCGATCCGCATCACCGCCTCCGGCGAGGTCCATACGGAGGACCGCGCCGGCGTCTTCGGGCCGCACCAGTCCTACGTACCGCTCTGGCTCTATGCCCGCGAAACGCCTTTGACCAAGGCCGGCAAGCTGATCCGCGAACTCGCAAAATCCGCCGAAGGCGACACCGACCTTGCCCGCATGCATGCGCTGATGGAGACAATCTACAAGGCGGTGGAATACAAGCCCGGCGAGACCCACGCGGAGACGACGGCCGAGGATGCGCTCGAAAGCGGCAGCGGCGTCTGCCAGGACCACGCCCACATCCTGATCGCAGCGGCGCGCTCGCTCGACCTGCCGGCGCGCTACATCTCGGGCTATCTGATGATGGAAGGCCAGCCGGATCAGACGGCAAGCCACGCTTGGGCCGAAGTGCATCTGAACGGGCTCGGCTGGGTCGGCTTCGACGCCGCCAACAAGATCTGCCCCGACGATCGCTACGTTCGCATTGCTTCCGGCCTCTGCTACCGCGACGCCGCGCCGATCTCCGGCCTGATCCATGGGGAGGCCAAGGAGACGCTGAAAGTTTCGGTCACCGTCGAGCAAAAGCAGCAAAGCCAGAGTCAGAGCCAGTCACAAAGCCAGTAGCCTCTGCGCCAGTAACCTCTTCGATGGGGCGCCATCGACGCCCTATCGAAAGCTGGATCTCCCGGCATGAAAGCCGCAGACACCCGCCCGGTCGTTTGTATTTCTAGCGCGAGGCGCTCGCCTGCAGGATGCGGCAGAGCGAAACCAGTCCGCCGTCATAGCCGCCACTGACCACGTCGCGGCAACGCTTGATGAGCTTGACCCGTTCGGCGCTCGACAGCTTGTTGAACGCTGTGAGCGGGGCGCCTGGAGAAACTGCGCCACCGGAACCAACACCTGCACCGCCACCGCCGGTATTGACGTCGAGGCCGGCAGTCAGGCCACGTCGGCCACCAACACTGGCGTCAACGGAAGAGTTGAGCCCGTTGTCACCGAGACCGATATCGGCATCCGCGTTGATGCCATTGCTGCCACCGACGCTCGCCTGCGCATCGGCGTTGACGCCGCGCGAACCGCCGACCGTGGCATTGGCGGCGGCGTTGACGCCGTTGGCACCGCCCAGCGACGCGTCGACGTCGGCATTCACGCCGTCCGATCCTCCGAGCCCCACACTGGTGTTCAGCCCGTTCGCTGCGCCGACGGACAGCCCGACACCGAGACCATCGCGCTCCGCGCTTTGGCCAAATGCCGGCGCGGATAACGCCACCGTCGCAAGAAGACCCAGCGACAACGCAAGCACATTCTTCCGCATGATCGTCCTCCTTCTCAAGCGTAGGGCCGGAATGACCCAGGCTAGAGGAGACGTCGGAAGATCAAGTCTGGTTGCGCTGACTCTACCGGAAGCCAAACGTTTCGGAGGTTGTAGATAATACAAACCGAAGACGTGCAAAGATTGCGCTTCTTTTTGAAACGACTGGCCGGAGCGCGAATGGAAATGCCGCACCGACGAGCGGTGCGGCATTGCACGCCAGCAAACAGAAAAGTCAGTGGCTGTCGCGGTTCATCGGGATTTCCGAGCCGCGCGGGCCGACGAGGAAGTCGAGATCCGCCCCCGTATCGGCCTGCATGACCGTCTTGACGTAGAGACCGCCATAGCCGCCGGCAAGCGGCTTGACCGGCGACACCCAGGCCGCACGACGACGGGCGAGTTCCTCGTCCGAAATGTCGAGGTGAATGGTGCGGGCCGGCACGTCGACGGCGATCATGTCGCCGTTCTCGACCAGCGCCAGCGGGCCACCATCGGCCGCTTCCGGTGCCGTGTGCAGGATGACCGTGCCATAGGCCGTGCCGGACATACGCGCGTCCGAAATGCGGATCATGTCGGTGATGCCCTTCTTCAGCACCTTCGGCGGCAGGCCCATATTGCCGACCTCGGCCATGCCCGGATAACCCTTCGGGCCACAATATTTCAGCACCATCACGCAGGTCTCGTCGATGTCGAGATCGTCGCGGTTGATGCGGGCGTGATAGTCCTCGATGCTCTCGAAGACGACCGCGCGGCCCTTGTGCTGCATCAGATGCGGCGAAGCGGCCGATGGCTTCAACACGCAGCCCTTCGGTGCCAGGTTGCCACGCAGAACAGCGATGCCGCCCGACTGCGTCAAGGCCTTTTCGCGCGGCACGATGACGTCGTCATTGTAGTTGGTGACGTCCTTGACGTCGTTCCAGATCGTGTCGCCGGTCACGGTCAAGGCATCCTTGTGCAGGAGACCCATTTCGCCGACCGCCTTGATCACGACCGGGAGACCGCCGGCGTAGTAGAACTCCTCCATCAGGTATTTGCCCGACGGCTGGAGGTTGACGATCGTCGGGACGTCGCGGCCGAGGCGATCCCAGTCATCGAGGCTGAGATCGACGCCGATGCGGCCGGCAAGCGCCAGGAGGTGCAGCACGGCGTTGGTCGAGCCGCCGACGGCGCCGTTGACGCGGATGGCATTCTCAAAGGCTTCCTTCGTCAGAATGTCGGACGGCTTCAGGTCCTCCTTCACCATGTCGACGATGCGGCGGCCGGAGAGCTGGGAGATCACTCGACGGCGTGCGTCGACGGCAGGAATGGCCGCGTTGCCGGGCAGCGTCATGCCGAGCGCTTCGGCCATCGAGGCCATGGTGGAAGCCGTGCCCATGGTCATGCAGCTTCCGGCCGAACGGGCCATGCCCTGCTCGGCGTCCATGAATTCTGCCAGCGACATCTCGCCGGACTTCACCATCTCGGAGAACTGCCAGATCGCCGTACCGGAGCCGACATCCTTGCCGCGCCATTTGCCGTTCAGCATCGGGCCGCCGGAGACGAGAATAACCGGGATATCGACGCTGGCAGCCCCCATCAGCAGGCTCGGCGTGGTCTTGTCGCAGCCGCCGAGCAGCACGACGCCATCGACCGGATTGCCGCGGATCGCCTCTTCGACGTCCATCGCTGCAAGGTTGCGGAACATCATCGCGGTCGGACGTAGCGTGCTCTCTCCGACGGAGAAGACCGGAAACTCCACCGGGAAACCGCCGGCCTCATAGACGCCACGCTTCACCCGCTCGGCGAGATCACGCAGATGCGCGTTACACGGCGTCAGCTCCGACCAGGTGTTACAGATGCCGATGATCGGCCGTCCATCGAACGTATCGGCCGGCAGACCCTGGTTCTTCATCCAGGAGCGGTGCATGATGGCATTCTTGCCGGTGCCGCCGAACCAATCCTGCGAACGCAGCTTGCGCGGCCATTCAGCTTTCTTCTTCATCTTATCCTTCCTTAGGCGGCCCGCGCAGTCATGCGGGCCTGTGACGGCGCCCGTTAAGCGAGCGTGTAGGCCGTCTTGACGGTTGTGTAGAACTCGGCGGCGTAGCGGCCCTGCTCGCGCGAGCCATGGGACGAGCCCTTGCGGCCGCCGAACGGCACGTGGAAATCGACGCCGGCCGTCGGCAGGTTGACCATCACCATGCCGGCCTCGGCATTGCGCTTGAAATGGGTCGCATGCTTGAGGCTGGTGGTGGCGATGCCCGAGGACAGGCCGAAGGGGGTGTCGTTGGCCACCGTGAGCGCCTCGTCGTAATCGCGGACGCGGATGACGGACGCCACCGGCCCGAAGATCTCTTCCCGCGAAATCCGCATCGCGTTCGTCGCCTCGGTGAACAGCGCCGGCTGCAGGTAGAAGCCGGGCGTGTCGCGCTTCAGCAGCTCGCCACCGAAGGCGAGTTTGGCGCCCTCCTGTTTGCCGATGGCGATGTAGTCGATGTCCTGGTTGAGCTGGCTCTCATCGACCACCGGGCCGATATGGGTGCCGGCCTTCAGCGCGTCGTCGATCGTCAGCCCCTTGATCCGTTCGCCCATTGCGGCCACGAAGCGATCGTGGATGCCCTCGGTGACGATGATGCGCGACGAGGCGGTGCAGCGCTGGCCGGTGGAGAAGAAGGCGGAATTGACCGCCGCCTCGACCGCCACCGACAGATCGGCATCGTCGAGCACGACGAAGGGGTTCTTGCCGCCCATCTCCAGCTGGTATTTGCGATTGTGCTCGACGGAGGCGAGCGCCACCCGTTTGCCGGTGCCGGTCGAGCCGGTGAAGGTGATGGCGTGGATATCGGGGCTGTCGAGCATCGCCTGGCCGACGACCGAGCCCTTGCCCATCACGAGGTTCAACACACCCTTCGGCAGGCCGGCGCGATGGAGGATGTCGACGATCGCCCAGGAGCTGCCGGGCACCAGTTCGGCCGGCTTGAAGACGACGGTGTTGCCGTAGCAAAGCGCCGGCGCGATCTTCCAGGCGGGAATGGCGATCGGGAAGTTCCACGGCGTGATGATGCCGACGACGCCGACCGGCTCGCGGGTGATCTCGACGCCGATATTGGGTCGCGCCGACGGCAGAACTTCGCCCGCCAGTCGCAGGCATTCGCCGGCGAAGAAGTCGAAGATCTGGCCGGCACGCACCGTCTCGCCGATGCCTTCGACAAGCGTCTTGCCTTCCTCGCGCGACAACAGCCTTCCGAGCTCGTCCTTGCGGGCAAGGATCTCGTCGGCGGTCTTCCTCAGGATCGCGTGGCGCTCGAGGATGCCGGAGCGCGACCAGGTCGGGAACGCAGCCTTGGCAGCGGCGATCGCGGCGCGGGCATCGTCGGCAGACGCACGGGCATATTCGCCCACAACGTCATTGGTGTCGGAAGGGTTGATGTTGGCAACCCCGTCACCGCCGACCCACTCGCCGGCAATCAGGTTCTGGTGCAATGTCATAGGCTTCGAGCCTCCTTCATAAACGCGCCTGACCGTCCCTCGCGAACGGTGCGCTTAGGAGATGTGTCAGAGCTGGCGAATGGCGACCTGTTCTTCCGCAGCGATCGCTAGCGTGTTGCGGAGCGGAAGGCCGAAACCATCAGCCTCGATCTCGAACACGTCGCCTCCTTCGGTGCGGATGCCGTCGCCGAAGGACAGCGTCGCCGTACCGAACATGTGAACATGAATATCGCCCGGCTGGCGGAACAGGCCGTACTTGAAATGATGGTGCTCAAGATTGGCAAAGCTGTGCGACATGTTGGCTTCGCCCGAAAGAAACGGCTTTTCCCAAAGCACTTTGCCGCCGCGCAGGATGCGAGACATGCCGCGGATGTCCTCGGGGGCGACCCCGATGCGGATTTCCGGGCCGAAGCTCGCCTGGCGCAGCTTCGAGTGCGCCAGCCAGAGATAGTTGACCCGCTCGGTCTTGTGGTCGGAAAACTCGTTGGCGACGGCGAAACCAATACGGAACGGAACGCCCGTGTCGGAGATCACGTAGATGCCGGCCATTTCCGGCTCCTCGCCGCCATCCCCAGCAAAGGCTGGCGAAACGAGTGCCGAACCTGGCGCCACGGCTGAGGTGCCGTTGCCCTTGTAGAACCACTCCGGCTGCGCGCCGGTCTCGCCGGCCTTCGGCTTGCCGCCTTCGAGCCCCATGCGGAACATCTTCATCGAGTCCGTCAGGGTTTCCTCGGCCGCCTCGCTCGTCTTCTTGTGCATGGCGTCGCGGGTTGCGGCCGAACCAAGATGGGTGAGGCCCGTGCCGGTCAGGTGCAGGTGCGCCGGATCCGGATGGGTGATCGGCGGCAGGAAACGTCCCTCCGCATAGGCCCTGTCGAGGTCGACGGCGGCGCCAAGACCCTTGGTCTCGATCGTCTCCTTCAGGCTGCGCCCGGCATTGGCCGCCTCCATCGCCAGAGCGTAGACGCTTGCAGCACCATTGACCGCATGCGCGGTTTCACCGGGCAAACGCACCGCAACCGTTATCGATCCGTCTTCGTTCCTGATCTGCGAAATCAGCACGATCCTGTCCTTCCTGTCGTCGTTCGGGTCGCGGTCCTCGCCCTTTCAAGGCAAAAGCGTCCCCGTGGCTGGCTTTCGCCACCCAATTCCGGCGGGCCAATCCGCCGATCCTGGCAGCCGCGGCTGCTGGTGAATGTTACTGGTTCGCGTCGGGTCTTATGGCTTTCGGCTCAACCCTTGTTCTTGTTGTAGACATCGAAGAACACGGCTGCGAGGAGCACGAGGCCCTTGATCAGCTGCTGGTAATCGATGCCAATGCCCATGATCGACATGCCGTTGTTCATCACGCCCATGATGAAGGCGCCGATCACCGCGCCGATGATCTTGCCGACGCCGCCGGACGCCGAGGCGCCGCCGATGAAGCATGCCGCAATGACGTCGAGTTCGAAGCCTTGGCCGGCCTTCGGCGTAGCCGAGTTGAGGCGGGCGGTGATGATCATGCCGGCGAGTGCCGCAAGCACACCCATGTTGACGAAGGTGTAGAAGGTCAGCCGTTCGGTGTTGATGCCCGAGAGCTTGGTCGCCTTGACGTTGCCGCCCATGGCGTAGATGCGGCGGCCGATGGTCGAGCGCGTGGTGATGAAGGTATAGAGCGCGATGAGAACGGCCATGGCGATCAGCACGTTCGGCAGGCCGCGATAGGTCGCCAGCTGGAAACCGATGAACAACGCCACGACGGCAATAACCGCCATCTGGATCGCGAAGAAGATGAAGGGTTCGTTCTCGGTGCCGTGCTGCTCGTTGATCCGGCGGTCGCGAATGCCGGCATAGATGGCATAGGCGACGAGCGCCACGACAGCCACGAGCGCGACCAGGTTCTGAATCATTTCCGGCGCCGGATTGAGGAAATAGAGGAAGTCGGGGACGAAACCGGTCGACAGCAGCTGGAACTCCTTCGGGAACGGTCCGATCGGACGACCGCCAAGCACCACATAGGTAAGCCCGCGGAAAACCAGCATGCCGGCGAGCGTGACGATGAACGACGGGATCTTCTGATAGGCGACCCAATAACCCTGCGCCGCACCCATGATGCCGCCGACGACGAGACAGGCGGGAATGACGACAAAGGCCGGCAGCCCCCACTTGACCAGCATGATCGCCGAGATCGCGCCGATGAAGGCGACGATCGAGCCGACCGATAGGTCGATATGGCCGGCGACGATGATCAGGAGCATGCCGAGCGCCATGATGACGATGAACGAGTTCTGCAGCACCAGGTTGGTGATGTTGACCGGCTTGAACAGCACGCCGTTGGTCACGAACTGGAAGAACAGCATGATCACCACGAGCGCGACGAGCAGGCCGTATTCGCGGATGTTGTTCTTGAGATAGTCCCCGATCGAGGGCTTGTTGTTTTGGGTGCTCGTATCGGCGACCATTAGTGTTTCTCCCCTGAACGCATGATGGCACGCATGATGGATTCCTGGCTCGCTTCCGCCTTCGAGAGCTCGGCGACGATGCGGCCCTCGTTCATGACGTAGATGCGATCGCAGGTTCCAAGCAGCTCCGGCATTTCCGATGAGATCATCAGGATGCCTTTACCCTCGGCGGCAAGCTGGTTGATGATGGTGTAGATCTCATACTTCGCGCCGATATCGATGCCGCGTGTCGGCTCGTCGAGAATGAGAACTTCCGGATTGGTGAACAGCCATTTGGACAGCACGACCTTCTGCTGGTTGCCGCCCGAGAGGTTGACCGTTTCCTGATAGATCGAGTGCGAACGGATGCGCAGCTTCGAGCGATAGTCGGAGGCGACCTTCGCTTCCTTGCGGTCGTCGATGACGCCGTTCGCGGCAACCGCCTTCAGGTTGGAGAGTGTCGTGTTCTCCTTGATGTTGTTGATCAGCACGAGGCCGAGCTGCTTGCGGTCTTCGGTGACGTAAGCGAGACCCGCATCGATCGCCCGCGGAATCGTGCTGACATCGACGGGCTTGCCGCGCATCGTCACGTCGCCGGTGATCTTGTGGCCCCAGGACTTGCCGAAGATGCTCATCGCCGTCTCGGTGCGCCCTGCCCCCATCAGCCCGGCAATGCCGACCACTTCGCCGGCGCGCACGGTGAAATTGACGTCGTGCAGGAACTGCCGGTCGCGGTGGTGCTGGTGAAAGACATTCCAGTTTTTCACCTCCAGCAGCGTCTCGCCGATCTTGGGCTCGCGCGGCGGGTAGCGGTCTTCCATAGCGCGGCCGACCATGCCTTTGATAATCCGGTCCTCGCCGACATCTTCGGTCTGACAGTCGAGCGTTTCGACGGTTCCGCCATCGCGCAGGATGGTGATTTGGTCGGCGACTTTGCGGATCTCGTTCAGCTTGTGCGAGATGATGATCGAGGTCATGCCCTGCGTGCGAAACTCCATCAGGAGCTTCAAAAGCGCATCGGAATCGGTTTCGTTGAGCGAGGCGGTCGGCTCGTCGAGGATCAAGAGCCGCACCTTCTTCGAAAGCGCCTTGGCGATCTCGACCAGTTGCTGCTTGCCGACGCCGATGTCGGTGATGAGCGTTGCCGGGCTCTCGCTGAGGCCCACCTTCTTCAGGAGCTCCTGGGTGCGGGCAAAGGTCTGCGGCCAGTGGATCACGCCGTTGCTGGCGATCTCGTTGCCGAGGAAGATGTTCTCGGCGATCGACAGCAGCGGCACCAGCGCCAGTTCCTGGTGGATGATGATGATGCCAAGGTCTTCGCTGTCGGAGATCGTCGAGAAGCGACGCGCTTCGCCACCGTAGTGGATCTCGCCTTCATAGGTGCCGGCGGGATAGACGCCGCTCAACACCTTCATCAGCGTCGACTTGCCGGCGCCGTTTTCGCCGACGAGCGCGTGGATCTCGCCTTCGCGGACCTTGAAGCTGACATTGTCCAGCGCCTTGACGCCCGGGAACGTCTTGGTGATGCCCCGCATTTCAAGAATGATATTGTCCATGTTCAGTCATTCCAGCGGCAGTCTGCGAGAGAGTACCGGCTCCGTCTTCTGGATAAAAGGGCCCGCGCGCTTGCACGGGCCCTTCCCGTTGAAAAAGATCAGTTGTTGATCTGGTCTTCGGTGTAGTAGCCCGAGCTGACGAGCACGTCCTTGACGTTGGACTTGTCGACGGCAACCGGCTTCAGCAGGTAGGACGGAACGACCTTGACGCCATTTTCATAGGTCTTGGTGTCGTTCACCTCAGGCTCCTTGCCTTCCATGATCGCGTTGACCATGCCGACCGTTACCTTGGCGAGTTCGCGCGTGTCCTTGAAGATCGACGAATACTGTTCGCCGGCAAGGATCGACTTGACCGACGGCAGCTCGGCGTCCTGGCCGGTGACAACCGGCATCGGCATGTCGCCCGAGCCGTAGCCGACGCCCTTCAGCGCCGAGATGATACCGATCGAGAGGCCGTCATAGGGCGAAAGCACGCCATCGACCTTGGCGTCGGTGTAGTTCGACGACAGCAGGTTTTCCATGCGGGCCTGGGCGACAGCACCGTCCCAACGCAGCGTGCCGACCTGGTCCATGCCCTTCTGGCCGGACTTGACGACGATCTTGCCGCTGTCGATCAGCGGCTGCAGAACCGACATCGCGCCGTCGTAGAAGAAGAAGGCGTTGTTGTCGTCAGGCGAACCACCGAAGAGCTCGATGTTCTTGGGCTCGGTTGCGCCATCGAGCTTGAGGCCCTGCACCAGCGACGTCGCCTGCTGCACGCCAACCTGGAAGTTGTCGAAGGTGGCGTAGTAGTCGACATTGCCAGAGTCACGGATCAGACGGTCATAGGCGATAACCTTGACGCCGGCGTCATGGGCCTTCTGCAGGATGTCGGAGAGCGTCGTGCCGTCGATGGCGCCGATGACCAGAACCTTGGCACCCTTGGTCACCATGTTCTCGATCTGGGCGAGCTGGTTCGGGATGTCGTCGTCAGCGAACTGCAGGTCCGGGGTGTAGCCGGCTTCCTTGAACAGCTTCTCCATCGTCTCGCCGTCGGAAATCCAGCGGGTCGACGTCTTCGTCGGCATGGAAATGCCGACCGTGCCCTTGTCCTGCGCAAATACGGGCGCAGCGAAGGACGCGATCGAAATCGCAGCGGCTGCGAGAAGCGAAGTCATCAATTTCATCAGTTCTCTCCCAAAAAAGTTGAAGCCGGCAGGCAGAGCCTTTCCGTCTATGCGCAGCAATCCGCGGACCGGGATCTCGTCTCCGGCCGCGGATCAAGGTGAAGGAGAGGCCTCCCCGCCTCGCATGCTCCTACATGCGCTGGCACATGAGCAAAAACTGGAATCAAAACATATAACTGTCAAATACAATATTACTTTGAACGCATATCAAAATTGTTATAGCACGTGCGAACAGTGTGATTTTTGAAAATATTTGAAAACCAAAAAAACCACAGGGGTTGGAAATGCGTGACCAGAAGGCAAGCGCCACCGGGACGGCCGGCGAACTCTTCGATTCAGCACTCTTTCGCTCCGGCTTGAAGATCAGCCACCTCCGGCTGATTCTTGCAATTGACGACCACAGGCGCATCAGCGCCGCCGCGGAAGCCCTCGGGACTTCGCAGCCGGCAGCCTCGCGTATGCTGTCGGAAATCGAGACGATGCTGAAGGCGCCGGTCTGCGAACGCATTGCCCGTGGCGTCGAACTGACGCCTTACGGCGAAGCGCTGGCACGGCGGGCGCGCACGATCTTTCTGGAGCTTCGAGAAGCCTCGCGCGAGATCAACGAGCTCAAGACGGGCAGCGGCGGCTCGGTCTCTCTGGGTTCCGTCACCGGCCCGGCGCTCAATCTCGCCGTCCCCGCCATTCGCCAGGTGATCACCGCCTATCCCGGCATCGAGATCAACGTCCAGATCGAAAACAGCAACGTTCTGGCAAGGGAGTTGCTTGCCGCGCGCCACGATTTCATCATCGGGCGCATCCCCGACGACCAGCCGCCGCGGCTCTTCAACATGGTGGAGATCGGGTTTGAAGAAGTCTGCCTGATCGTGCGCGACGGCCATCCGCTGCTCGACAAACCTGTGGTCGGCGCCGAGGATCTGCCCTCCTACGACTGGGTGTTCCAGCCGCCGGGCACGCTGCTCAGGCGCGCCGTCGAGGATAGTTTCGTGGCGGCCGGCGTGAGATTGCCGGCGACCGTCATCAACACCTCTTCGATCATCCTGACGCTGTCGATCGTGCGCCACACCAATGCGATCGCGCCGGTGGCGCTCGACGTCGCCAACCTGATTGCCGGCAACGGCACACCGGCCGGCGAGATCCGCATCCTCAAGACCGAAATCCCGATCCGCATCAAGCCCTATGGGCTGATCACCGCCGAGGGCCGCGCGCTGCCGCCGAGCGCCAAGCTGCTCTACGATCTCATCCTGAAGCAGGGCCGTGCGTGATCAGCCCGGCATGATCGAAACGTTCAGCCCGGCATGATCAAGTGATCAGCCCGGCATGATCATGTGATCAGCCCGGGATAACCTCCGCCTGTCATGGTTTCCTTCCAATTGGAGGCGTCATGTTTGGAATGTCGGTGTTTCAGTCGGTGCTCGAGCGACTGAAGACGGAAGAGGAAAGCGAGTTCGATGAAGAGGTCGAGGCCCGACAGGCGACGCCGCGCGTGCCGATCTTCACCGGCGCGTTCGCTGTCGAAAGCGCTGGCGTGGCGTCTTTTGGCACGGTCGAACGCGCCTACCTCGATGCGGCTTTCGTCGAGCCGCCTGCCCCGCCGGTCATGCCCGACTATCTCGATCGCACCAGTCTTGCCGAGGTTGCTGCGGAACTGGCGCTTGCCGACGACGAAACGATAATGACGCTCGCGGCAAAGCGGCGTGCCTTCGCCGCCCTGAACCATCCGGACCGCCTGCCGGCCGCTTTCCGCGCCAATGCGACCGTGCGCATGAAACTCGCCAACATGCTGATTGACGAAGCCTCGCAGCAGATACGCGCAATCAACCCGGCACCGTGATCCTCAGCCCGCGGTGCCACCCTCGTCGCTTTTGCCTTGCTCCTCGTCCGCGGCTTTTTCCTCGGCCTTCTCGCTCGGCTTGTAGAAGACCAGCAGCGCTGCCGAGGCATAGGCCGTGACCGCCAGGAAGATCATGCCCCACATCGCCTGTTCGCCCAGGAATTCGACCACCGTCCACCCGGCGCAGAAGACCACGATCAGCAGGCGGACCCATAGCGGGCGGTAAAAGGGGTGGTCCGGGTCGATGAACTTGAGCATTCTGTCCTCTGGTAACCTTTTCGTGCACCGCCCATTTACGAGAACTTCGCCTGAGACGGCAAGTCCAGCGGCGACTCACGCCCCTTGACGGAGACCACAAAAATGGAATAAAAATTCTGAAATAATCCACATCGGCTACTTCATTCCAAATGAATGGACGGGCCGACTGGGTGCGGAGGTACCAAGGGAGAGGCGCCGGCGCAGCGTTCCAACACGCGATTTTTCGTGGCAATTCTCCGATCGATTCGCGGAATCAGTGTTCCGCGGCGCCTTTGCGCGATGAGCGCCGATCATCACGCCCCTTCCCGGTCGCGAGCCGGAATTCGAGAGAAACTGAGATGACAGTCAGATTTGGTCTTCTGGGCGCCGGACGCATCGGCAAGGTTCACGCGAAAGCCGTCAGCGGCAATCCGGATGCCGTGCTCGTCGCCGTTGCCGACGCCTTCCCTGCCGCCGCCGAAACCATCGCCAAGCAATATGGCTGCGATGTGCGCACCATCGAGGCGATCGAAAAGGCTGACGACATCGACGCCGTCGTCATCTGCACCCCGACCGACACCCACGCCGACCTGATCGAGCGTTTCGCCCGCGCCGGCAAGGCGATCTTCTGCGAAAAGCCTGTCGATCTGGATGCCGAGCGCGTCAAGGCCTGCCTCAAGGTTGTCAACGAGACCAAGGCCAAGCTGATGGTCGGCTTCAACCGCCGCTTCGACCCGCATTTCATGGCCGTCAAAAAGGCGATCGACGCCGGCAAGATCGGCGACGTGGAAATGGTGACCATCACCTCGCGCGATCCGGGCGCCCCGCCGGTCGATTACATCAAGCGTTCGGGCGGTATCTTCCGCGACATGACGATCCATGACTTCGACATGGCCCGCTTCCTGCTCGGCGAGGAGCCGGTCTCCGTGACGGCAACCGCCGCCGTTCTCGTCGACAAGGCGATCGGCGAAGCCGGCGACTATGACAGCGTCTCGGTCATCCTGCAGACGGCTTCCGGCAAGCAAGCGATCATCTCCAACTCCCGCCGCGCCACCTATGGCTACGACCAGCGCATCGAGGTGCACGGCTCGAAGGGCGTCGTCTCGGCTGAAAACCAGCGTCCGGTCTCGATCGAGATCGCCAATGGCGAAGGCTACACCCGCCCGCCGCTGCACGACTTCTTCATGACGCGCTACACCGAAGCCTATGCCAACGAGATCGAGAGCTTCATCGCCGCGATCGAAAAGGGTGCGGAAATCACGCCGTCGGGCAAGGATGGTCTCGCAGCATTGGCGCTCGCCGACGCCGCCGTGAAGTCGGTTGTCGAGAAGCGTCAGATCAGCGTCGCCTGAGGCTACGGCCGGTAACACATCAAATGGAAAGGCCGGGCGCCACACGCCCGGCTTTTTTCATGCCACCACTCTGGCAAACCGGCATCCGCGCAGGTGCCTCAGCCCTCGGCGCACACCGGCATCTTCTCCCATCGCGGCGCTTCCCGGCCGGTGCTGGGCGCAGCGCCCGGTCGGCCGGAGAGATAACCTTGGATCTGCAGGCAGCCCTCCTCCGCCAGGATCTGCCTCTGCCGTTCGGTTTCGACGCCTTCGGTCACGACCGCGAGCCTGAGGCTGTGGCCGAGCGCGATGATGGCGCGGACGATCGCCTGTGCGGAAGGGTCCTTTTCGAGGGCAGCGGTGAAGCTACAATCAATCTTCAGCTTGTCGAAGGGGAAGGTCTGCAGGTTGCTCAGCGAAGAATGTCCGGTGCCGAAGTCGTCCATGACGATCCGGACGCCGAGGACGCGCAGGCGAACCAGCACCGCCAGCACATCCTCGCGATTGTGCATCAGCGCCGCCTCGGTGATTTCGAGCTCCAGCCGCCAGGGATCAAGGCCAGTCCGACGCAATATGCTCGCGACCTGGTCGAAGAGATTGGGCAGAAGGAACTGGACCGGCGAGATATTGACGGAAATCGGCAGCGGTTCATTCCATTTTGCCGCTTCCGTGCAGGCCTGTTCCAGAACCCACTCGCCGATCTGGATGATCGAGCCGCTTTCCTCTGCGATCGGGATGAACACGTCAGGGCCGATCAGCCCGCGCTGCGGATGGCTCCAGCGCAGCAGTGCCTCGTAGCCGATGATCCTGTCGCTCTGGACTTCGACCAGCGGCTGGTACTCGAGAAAGAACTGGCGGCGAAGCACCGCATGGCGCAGGTCGTTTTCGATCTGCCTGCGGGTGCGAACCGCCTCATCCATTCCCCGGTCGAAGAAGCAGGCGATGCCCTTGCCGCTCTGCTTGGCGCGGTAGAGTGCCGTGTCGGCATTGTTGCGCAACTGATCTGCCGTCTGCCCGTCGACCGGATAGAGCGCAGCACCAATGCTGACGCCGACGGCGGTCGGATCGCGATTGGTATCCATTTCCGCGGCAAACAGCGCCAGGATGCGGTCCGTCAATTGGCGCGCCGCCGCCGGCCGCTTGCCGCCCACGTGGATGATTGCGAACTCGTCACCGCCGAGCCGGGCGACCGTGTCGTGCTCTCCGGCAGCCTGGCGCAGGATATCGGCAACCTTCTTCAGGATGCGGTCGCCTTCGCCGTGGCCGAAGATATCGTTGACTGCCTTGAAGCGGTCGAGGTCGAGGCAGAGGATCGCCAACTCTTCGCCCCGCGCAGAGGCCGCCGCCAGCGTCTGGGCCAGCCTGCGGTCGAAGAAGGCGCGGTTCGGCAAATCGGTGAGCGCATCATGATGGGCCAGATGCTCGATCGTGCGCTCGGCTTCCTTCCGTGCCCTCAAGTCGCGCACGAAGATCACTTCGCATTCGCGGCCACGATACTCGATCGTCCGGCACATGAATTCCACCGGAATGGTGCGCCCATCGGCGTTGAGAAGATCGATCTCGCCGGGACCATCCCCGCGCCTGTGTCCCTCGAGCCCTTCCTCGCCGAAGACGAAGATCTCCGACGGGCGGCGCCCGGACAGATCGGAAAACGTCCGACCGGTGAGGCCGGAGAAGCGCTCGTTGGCTTCGACGATGAGGCCATCGAAAACGATCGCCATGCCTTCGAGCGAGGCGTTGGCGAGCCCTCTGAGATCGGTCAGCTGCCGATCGACGAAGAGGGCGCCGAAGGCGAGCACGATCAATGTCGTGGAGGCTGCGATGACCCCGCCGGCGAGCCAGGCGGGATGAATGGTGCCGGCGACAGCCACATTGGCCTCCGGCATGAGCGTCACGCCGCTCATCGACGTGAAGTGCATGGTGCAGATTGCCAGTACCAGCAGCAAGGACGAGACGACCAGCCGCCGGATGCTGCGCAGGGCATGAAAAGCATGAAGCGCGGCACCCGCCAGCAGCGTTCCCACGACGAGCGCCGAAACAGTCGCTTGCGGATCGTAGGTTATGTGCCCGTGAATCTCGATCGCCTGCATGCCGGTGAAATGCATCGCCGCGACGCCGGCGCCAAGCACGAAGCCGCCGCAGGACATCGAGAGACGCGAACCACCACCGAGGCCGATTGCAAAGGCGACCCACGACGCGGCTATGGCGACGACCACCGACAGAGCGGTGCCCCAGAGGCCGTAAGCAACCGGCACACCACCATCATAGGCCAGCATGGCGATGAAATGCGTCGACCAGACACCGACACCGCAGGCAAAACCGCTGGCCGCGATCCAGAGGCTGCGCTGGCTACCTTCGCTTCGCCGGGCGCGCAGCAACAGCAACATCGTTGCGACGCTACCCGCCAGGCAGACGATCGCGGCGGCCACGATAAGGCGCCAGTCATGGTCATCGCGTATGCATGCAATCACTGAAAACATGAGTGTCTCCCGCGTCACGGCCACATTGACAAGGAGTCGCTAAATAACTGTAAATTGTATTACTGGAGGTGCTCACCTTCGATACAACCCCAAAAAAGGTTGCGTCAGGCGTTGCACTTCAACCGCGCATCAGGAAACGCCGGTGGCGGTAATATCGCCGTCGATCGCGCCCAGCGCCCGCTCCAGATGTCCCTCGAAGACGAGGCGTTGCTCGTCGGGCGCGACCGATATTTCGGGAGCGCCCTGAAGGCGGACCTGCATGGACTGGGCAAGTCCTTCTTCGATCCCCGGCAGCATGAGATCGAAGTATCGGATGCCGGGCCCGGTGACGTGGACAGGCATGCGCTCGTAAAGGCTCAGCATGCGCGAGATGCCGTTGCCGAGCGCAATGCCCGCCTGGCGGAACGCGTAGCCGGCCATGCGATGTCCCTGCCGCGCGCTGGCCGCGATCTTGTCGAGCTCGGCGACGGGAACGAACTTGGCGGGGATGGTATCCGCCGGCACCTCGAAGGCGGCACGCAGAATCCCATAGAACCCGGCTGCCGCCTCGATGCAGCCATAGGCGCCGCAACGGCAAAGGCCCGCCGACGGCGCGTGCAGCATATGGCCGAAATTCGGCGCGCTGACATCCATCTCGCCGCTCTGGCTCTTGCGGGCAACGCCAAGGCCGATGCTGTGGCCGAGAGAGATCGCCGCAAGCGCCCTGAACCCACCTTCCGGCTTGCGTTCGGCTTGTGCTGCAAGCGCCTGCGCAACCAGCAGCGTCTCATTGCTGAGCATGACTTTCGCGCGCCATTGCGGCGCAAGCAGTGCTGCGAAATCCAGCTCTTCCCGACCGAAGACCGGCGACCACAAAAGCCGCGCCGTGTCGCTGTCGACCAGCCCCTTGCTGCTGATCGAAACGGCGAGCACGCGATCCCGCTCCAGCCTTGAGCGCTGCAGCAGACGTTCGAGCGCATCCACGAATGCGCGGGCGAAAGGGACCGTGCCGCGCTCGTCGTGGTTTCGCGATTCGTCGAAGCGGTCGAGAAGCGTGCCGCCGTAATCGATCAGCGAATATTGCACGATGTCGGAGGAGATCCTGACGACCACAAGATGGCCGTAGTCGCGCCGCGGCGTGAAGAGCACACGCGGCCGCCCTCGCCCACCCTGCACCTGGTGCTCGGCCTTGGCGAGCACCCCCGCCTTTTCCAACTCCGCCGTGATCGCGGAAACGGTCGCCGAGGCAAGCCCCGTATCAGCAGAAATTTCCGTATGGGAGAGATTGCCGGCGCGCCTGAGCGCCGCAAGGACCAGCGCGCTGTTTTGCTGACGCACGAGCTCAGTGCTGGACTTGGTCAGCATGAGACGTCCCTGTCAGTGGCGGATCCTTCGAACACATGCCCCTCCCAAAGCATCTGTTGAACGGCAAGACAAGGCGCCGGGCGCCTTGTCGACAGCCTTGTGGCACGGATTTTATCGGCGGCCGAGAAACAACGGACGCGACCGCTCGCGAAGCACTTTGTTGATGCCGCAACCACCGCATTCACGCCGTGTTGACAGCCTCAAAAATCCATGACATTCATTTTCTCGACTGTCGAGAAAATAATTCCGCACGGTGTAGCGGCACGATCTACGACAGCGTTCCAAGGCTGGCGGAGGATGGTGCGGGAGGTTCGCACGCTCGGCCGGCCCTCACTCGGGAGGATGAAATGAAATCCGTTTTGAAGCTGATGGCAGGTGTTGCCGTCATCGTTTCCCTGCATTCCGTTGCCCAGGCAAAGGACCTGGTCGTCGGCGTTTCCTGGTCCAACTTCCAGGAAGAGCGTTGGAAAACCGACGAAGCCGCCATCAAGGCCGCACTCGAAGCCTCCGGCGACAAGTACATCTCCGCTGACGCACAGTCGTCCGCCGCCAAGCAGCTGACCGACATCGAGTCGCTGATCGCCCAGGGCGCCAATGCACTGATCGTGCTTGCCCAGGACAGCGACGCCATCGGCCCGGCGATCGAAAAGGCCGCTGCCGAAGGCATTCCGGTCGTCGGCTACGACCGCCTGATCGAAAACCCGGCCGCCTTCTACATCACCTTCGACAACAAGGAAGTCGGCCGCATGCAGGCCCGCGAAGTGTTCAAGGTGAAGCCGGAAGGCAACTACGTCTTCATCAAGGGTTCTTCGGCTGACCCGAACGCCGACTTCCTCTTCTCCGGACAGATGGAAGTGCTGAAGGAAGCCGTCGATGCCGGCAAGATCAAGAATGTCGGCGAAGCCTACACGGATGGCTGGAAGCCTGAAAACGCCCAGAAGAACATGGAGCAGTTCCTGACCGCCAACGACAACAAGGTCGAT
Organism: Ensifer sp. EB106-03-01-XG145; assembly: GCF_058792075.1. Classification (NCBI taxonomy): domain Bacteria; kingdom Pseudomonadati; phylum Pseudomonadota; class Alphaproteobacteria; order Hyphomicrobiales; family Rhizobiaceae; genus Ensifer; species Ensifer sp. EB106-03-01-XG145. The sequence goes on from NZ_JBYTEC010000006.1 coordinate 208,951, forward strand.
GCGGTCGTCGCCTCCAACGACGGCACCGCGGGCGGCGCGATCGCTGCCCTCGATGCGCAGGGTCTCGCAGGCTCGGTTCCGGTCTCCGGCCAGGACGCCGACAAGGCGGCGCTGAACCGCGTTGCCTTGGGCACGCAGACCGTTTCGGTCTGGAAGGATAGCCGTGAACTCGGCAAGCGCGCCGCAGAAGTCGCCGTCGAACTTGCCGGCGGCAAGAAGATGGAAGAAGTCGCCAGCGTCACCACCTTCAACGGCGGGCCGAAGGGCGTGGCCATGCAGTCGGTCTTCCTCGCACCGCTGCCGATCACCAAGGACAACCTGAACGTCGTGATCGACGCAGGCTGGATCTCCAAGGAAGAAGCCTGCCAGGGCGTCAAGGGCGACGTCGCGGCTTGCAAATAAACCGCATCAGCAGAACTGAGCGCTGACTTCAGACAAGCGCCGCAACGCAACCCGTTGCGGCGCTTGCGCAAGGTGTGTGCCGGGCGGACAATGCCAGATGCACAACCAGCGCAGCTCAACGAAAACGCTCGATCTCTGCCGTCGCACCGGACTTGTCGCGTCGATCCCGGCTCTTGGTGCCGCCTGACGCGACGACATCAACACAAAAAGTGGGGGAAGGCACGTCCATGGCCGACATCACACAAGGCAATACGCAGGGCGCACAAGCAAACCGCGCCCGCACAGCGGACGAAAACCCGGTGAAGCGCTTCTTCCGCGCCACCGAAATCGACACCCGGCTGCTCGGCATGGTCGGCGCGCTCGTCATCATCTGGATCGGCTTTCAGATCATGACCGGCGGCCTGTTCCTGACGCCGCGCAACCTGTGGAACCTGACGGTCCAGACGTCTTCCGTCGCCGTGATGGCGACCGGCATGGTGCTGATCATCGTCACCCGCAACATCGACCTTTCCGTCGGCTCCGTGCTGGGCTTCTGCGGTATGGTCATGGGCGTCATGCAGGTAAAATTCCTGCCGCAGTATCTCGGCCTGGAACATCCGGCCATCTGGATCATCACGCTTTTGAGCGGCATCGCCGTCGGTGCCGCCATCGGCGCCCTCCAGGGCTCGATCGTCGCCTTCCTCAACGTGCCCGCCTTCATCGTCACGCTCGGAGGCCTGCTCGTCTGGCGCGGCGCCACCTGGTTCGTGACCAGCGGCCAGACGGTTGCGCCGATGAATACCACCTTCCGCCTGATGGGCGGCGGCACCGAAGGCTCGATCGGCGCAACGGCAAGCTGGATCGTCGGCATCCTCGCCTGCATTGCCATCGTCGCTGCCATCCTCAATTCGCGAAAGCAGCGCAAGCGCTTCCGCTTCCCGCTGCGCCCGGTCTGGGCGGAGTACTTCCTGGCGATCCTCGGTTGTATCCTGGTGCTGGGCGCAATCACCGTCGCCAATAGCTACTACTGGCCGACCAACATCGCCCGCAAATATGCCGACGCCAACGGCATCGCCTGGCCGGAAGGCGGACTGCAGATCTCGCACGGCATCGCCATTCCGGTTCTCGTCGCCATCGCCGTCGGCATCGTCATGACCTTCATCGCCACACGGCTGCGCTTCGGCCGCTACGTCTTCGCGCTCGGCGGCAACCCGGAAGCAGCCGAACTTGCCGGCATCAAGACGCGCTGGGTCACCGTCAAGATCTTCACGCTGATGGGCATTCTGTGCGCCATTGCCGCGGCAATCTCGACCGCCCGCCTCAATGCGGCGACCAATGCGCAAGGGGAACTCGACGAGCTCTACACGATCGCCGCCGCGGTCATCGGCGGCACCTCGCTTGCCGGCGGCGTCGGCACGATCGCCGGCGCCATGATCGGCGCGCTCGTCATGCAATCACTACAGTCGGGCATGGTGCTCCTGGGGATCGACAGTCCGTTCCAGCGCATCGTCGTCGGCGTGGTTCTCGTCGTCGCCGTCTGGCTCGACACCATCTACCGCGCCCGCGCCAAGTAAGGAGTACGATCCATGAAAGACCAACGCACTCCGCTCGTGGAAATGAAGAACATTTCCATCTCCTTCGGCGGCATCCACGCGGTGGACAACGCCTCCGTCGATCTCTACCCCGGCGAAGTCGTGGCGCTGCTCGGCCACAACGGCGCCGGCAAGTCGACCCTGATCAAGATCCTCTCCGGCGCCTACAAGCGCGATGCCGGCGAGATCCTGATCAATGGCGAGGCTGCGGACATCAACAACCCGCGCGACGCCAAGAAATACGGTATCGAGACGATCTACCAGACGCTCGCCGTCGCCGACAATGTCGATGCCGCCGCCAATCTCTATCTCGGTCGCGAGCTCAGGACCCCCTGGGGCACGCTCGACGACGTGGCGATGGAGGCCAAGGCCCGCGAGGTCATGGGACGCCTCAACCCCAACTTCCAGCGCTTCAAGGAGCCGGTGAAGGCGCTCTCCGGCGGTCAACGGCAATCGGTGGCGATCGCGCGCGCGATCCTCTTCGACGCCCGCATCCTGATCATGGACGAGCCAACGGCAGCGCTCGGGCCACAGGAAACCGCCCAGGTCGGCGACCTCATCAAGCAACTGAAGCGCGAAGGCATCGGCATCTTCCTGATCAGCCACGACATCCACGACGTCTTCGACCTCGCCGACCGCGTCTCGGTGATGAAGAACGGCCAGGTCGTCGGCCAGGCCCGCACCGAAGACGTGACCAAGGACGAGGTGCTCGGCATGATCATCATGGGCAAGGTACCCCCGAAAGCGATCCCCGGCCCCGGCGCCATGCAGGTGGCGTGACCCCTCACTCGGCGGCGCGCCTAACCGGCCCGCCGCCGAGCACGTTTGTCGACCGGCAGAGACAGGGCACGCGGTTGCATTTTCAGCAACAACCGCAAATTCCCCTGCGAACTCCGCCTTTTCACCATTGATGCGGCGCCAAAGCTAAGCTATGAACCGCTCACAGCCTACTTCGGCGGCCCTGCCGCCAACGGATGCACCCGTAGCTCAGCTGGATAGAGTGTTGGATTCCGATTCCAAAGGTCACAGGTTCGAATCCTGTCGGGTGCGCCATTTCCAAACAATTTGCCGTGGTGGCTCCGGTCTTGGTCACGGATTGGTCCATTCGCGTGGTGCTAGGTAGGCTGGCGCTGTGTCGCAACGAAATCTCCTCGACTGCACCCCACCGCTCTTACCGCCGCTTCTGAACACGGTATTTTTGAAGACTTTGGGATTCGCGCAAATCCGCCACGGCTGCCGCCTTCGACCTGGACAGACTGGGAATCGAAGGAGAACAACGCAATGCACTCCCGCAGGAACTTTCTCGGGCGCGAGAGCCGGGACACTGCTTGCGGTCGGGGACCGTTCAATGTGGCCGTCGAGATTGCCGAGACCGCAAAAGACGGGTTAGCCGTCGTGAACCGCCACATTGAAAGCCGCGTCACCGGCCTTGAGGTCGAGGCGGCGACTACTCAGGATAGGCTTGAACGTCCTCCGGCTCCGGCTTGTTGAACAGGATGAATACCAAGGGGTTGCCGGGCTCGGACATTGCATCGCTGCGCAGGCCGGTTATCTCTCCGGCCACGCCGCTTGCATACTCCGCAACCACCTCGCCGAAGCTATCGCGCTGGACGGCAACCTTCTGTCCAGCTCCGACCTTGTCGTTGAGTTTGACCAGATGCTCAACGAGCCCGCCCGCGGTCGCCAGGATCGGGAATGCGCTGTTGCCGACAAAGACAGTCACGTCCTTGCCTGTACGTCCCATTGGCCCGGCGACGATACCGTGATGCTTGAGGACGTTCATTGTGCCTTCGACGAAGAGCGAGATCATCTCGGGGCTCAGGACGCGCGCAGCGCCGATTTCCGGCGTGAAGGACGGGATGCCCACGTCCATAAATGCGTTGTGCAGGACACCGGGATAGACATGATTGTCGAAGATCTGGCCGACGGGATACAGCTCCATCATCGCCTTGACCTCGGGCACATCCATGCCGCCAATATTGAATGCAGTGACTTCAAATCCGGTTGTCCCGGTGTGGAAGTCGATCGCGAAGTCGGCGTTCGGCCGCAGCAGCCGGTTGAACAGAAGTCCGGCGTGTCGGCTGGGTGCGGTGGCGCCGTTCTCGTTCCCGGGCCACTCCCGGTTCATATCGATCAGATCGATACCTCTGCCCTGGTTGGGCCATCTGCGCTGCATGCTTTCCAGGGCCGGGCGCGACACGTCCGTGACCGCCATTACCGTGCCCGACATCTGCGCCGGGTCGAGCTGGTTCATCACGGTGTGGACCGTATGCACAGAACTCATCTCGTCGCCATGCACGCCACTGGTCAGGACACCGCGCTTGCCCGGCTTTGCTCCCTTGGCGACCGTCACGGACACATACCAGTGCTGTCCGGTCGGCATCTCAACGCCCTGGAAATACAAAAGGTGCTTTTTGCCGGGATCAAGGTCGTTGACGTCGAGCGCGCTGACGACCTTTTTGCCTTCGATAACATCGCCGGTATAGACCGTTCCTGATGTCGGATTGGCAGGAGGTTTCGCTGCGTCCTGGGCATGCGCAGCACCAGCGTTGACGGTGACAGCGGCCGCGGCTGCGGCGCCGACCGTGGCAATGGATGCCATTATCAGATCGCGGCGATCAATACCTTTCGCAGACTTGTCCGGCATGATGGGGTCCTTTGTGATTGTCAAAGGCACGTTCGTACGATGGCACGGCGCACATCGGTCGCAAAATCCCGAGAGACTTAAAATACGGGTATGCCGCTGAACTCGCAAGGTTGCATAATTTCTACGGGAACCATGTCCGGGCTTGCGATCTTGCGGTGTCGTATGCCCAGGGGCCAGAGACGGTGCAATGCAGAACTGCCGCTCAAAAGTCGGCAGCGATAACAATTACATACGAGTTCGCCGTTTCATCTCGTCCGGTGCGCCATTATTTTCAATTGCTTCATCAAGCCGATTTCAGACGCGACGATTCTGCGTGTTGTCTTGACTCGCGCGTGTAGCATGGCACCTTGCAAGGAGAAGTTTTAGCAAAAGGCGCCTGAGCTTTGCGGGAGACAACAATGGCGAGGTTTGTAGCGAGAATACTTTTGGCCGGCCTGTGCGCAGGCGCAACAGTGGGGGCTGCCTCCGCGCGCAGTTGGCACTCGGACGATACGGCGGCACTGGTCGGAGGGTTGCTTCTCGGCGGCGTCGCAGCGGCTGCATCCTCCCATGACCACCACCATCAGAACCAATATATTGCGCCCCGGCCAGCCTATGGCGGCGCACCCTTCAGCCCTTCCACCGGCGTGATTTGCTACCCGAACCAAGTCGCCTGCTACAACAACAACGGGACCTACCTTCCTGCCTGGACGAGCCGCGTATTCTGACCCTGTCGAAGGATTCCACCATGAAGTTCTGGCTGTCACTCGCCGTTGGCGCCTTCCTCTATCTGCCTTCGGTCCACGCAAGCGCCAAGGATCCCGCGACGAGCTTTGTGCGATTGCACGCCATCGACCTGTTGGAAGGCGCGCTGAATGCAGACCAAACCGCGAAACTGCAACTCATAGCACACCAAGCCGCCATCGCCGCTGTGTGCGATGGGTTCACCCTGGACGACAAGAAAGTCTCAAAGGCCTTCGAAGCACTCGCACCTGTCGGTGCTGACAAGATGACTGCAGAGCAGAAGGATTATCATGACAAGCACATCCTTGTCATATACGGGATGCTGGTCGGCGGAGAGCTGACGGCGATGTCCGAGGGCGCCTGCAAGCTGGCCGAGCAGTCAAAGGCTGACCCCGACTTCGCGAAGGAAATGGTGTGGCAATAGCATTTCGGCCATCGCATTCATTTGCCGGCTCCGGCCGCCTGTCGATGGGCCGCAAAAGCCGGTAGACCCGCTGCGTCTATCAAATCGCGTCGCGCTCCGTGCGCAGATTGGAGACGACGCGGCGGTTCTGTACCTTGCAGGAGCGCTCCGTGCAGTCGCGCACCTCGCGGTCGTTTCCATACCCCTTGGCCCACATGCGGTTTGGGTCCACGCCCTTCGAGGCGAGATAGGCCATCGCTGCATCGGCGCGCTGCTGCGACAACGTCGCCATCTTCGATGCGGAGCCGCTGTCGTCGGAAAAGCCCTGCAGCTTGACGAGCCAGCGCGGGTTGGTGTTGAGCCAGATGGCCTGCTTGTCCAAGGTTGCCTTGGCGACGGGATCGAGCGTGGCCGAGTCCTGGGTGAAATAGGTCCGGCGGCCGACATTGAGGATGAAATCCTCTTCGCTGCCGGCCGAGACAGTCTCGAAGCCGGGCGCCGGATCGTCGGTTTTTCCGGTCATCGGCACCACGGTCGGTTCTTCGACCGCGGCAATCTCGGTGGTGTTGCAGGCGGTCAGCGTCAGCAGAATGGCCGCAGCAGAAAGCAGCCTCGTATATCCGGGCGTAGCGGGCATCGGGGTGGTATTCCTCATTCGACCTGGGTTGCGACCGGGGTTGCTTGGCTGACCTCGGGGGCCTTGTCGGCAATGTGCGGCAGGACTTGCACGGCGGTGCCGATGGGGCACCGCTGATAAAGATCGATCGCGTCCTCGTTGAACATGCGGATGCAGCCGCTGGAAGCGTCCTTGCCGATGCTGCCCGGCTCCAGCGTACCGTGGAAGCGATAGCCGGTATCGACGCCATCACGAAGCAGGTACATGGCGCGCGGGCCAAGCGGGTTCTTCGGCGAGCCTCCCTCGACGAACTCAGGCAGTTCGGGGTGACGCTCGCGCATTTCCGGCGGCGGCGTCCAGCGCGGCCAGAGCGATTTGCGGTCGATCGTAGCGCGGCCATACCATTTGAAGCCCTCGCGCCCGACGCCGACGCCATAGCGGATAGCTGTCTTGTTCTCCATGATCAGGTAGAGAAAATGGTGCCGGGTATCGACGACGACCGTGCCGATCGGCTCGGTGCTGAAATACTTGACGACCTGACGCTGCCATTTCCTGTCGATCTTGGCGAAATTCGTGCTTCGGTAGGTCACGCCATTATCGACTGCGGGGTCGGAAAAATAGGACGCCGCGGCAGCGAAGGCCGGTTTCTGGGCTGCGCCTGCGCTAAGCAGCGCCAAACCACCAAGCATAATATCCCTGCGGGTGCATTCCATCGGCAATATCCCCCGAAAAGCCAAGCAGCGAGCCGCAGTAAATCAGATTTTTCATTTGCCACAACGGAAAATTATCAGGCACCGATTCTTTCAATGACTGTTTTGCAAGAAGCGTTTCGCCGATAGTTGCAGACTATCACGCGATTTTGCCTGCTCTGCAGGTCTAGGGGATAGGGTCTATCGCCGGATCGATCGCCCCCGTGAGCAACACCGGCAAGTGACGCTTGCGAAGCGCCATAATCGATTGGCTCTTCTCAGTAGTCGCAACAATGGCACATTGGTTATTGTCGAATTTCACAACATTGGGTGACGACAATTGGGCGAACATACCCTCGCGGCATCTTGGGAACCAAGGCAGCGGTTGTCGATCATGTCACCTGCAACAGGCTCGTTGGCGAGCGCGGTCCTAAAGCCTGTCGCGCAAAAGTGCGCAGCGGTTTTGCGATAACGACACGCGAAATATCAAAAACTTAAAGCGCAAGGAGCGAATCTGAAAGATCGCGACGCGCTTTAGTTGGCCCTGATGTCCCGCGCCTGGCCCGATTCTCTCAGCTCTTCGACCGTCTTGCCGAGGCAGCTTCCGCCCTGTTCGGTGCCCACGGCCTTTGCCCCTCCGCCCAGGGTAATCGTCCCGGCGAAGTTGTCCGAGGCCAAGTAGGTCGCCGTGCCATCGGCCGTTACCTTCGACAGGTAAAAGGCATGCTGCGTGCCCTTGTATTCGCAGGCGACAGCGAACGGAAACTGATCGAACAGATTGCCCTCCGCGAGGGCAACGGATCCGAAAGCTGGAGCGCTGGCCGCAACCAGCAGCAGTGTCAGAGACTTGGACATATTCGTAGAGCGTATGCGCACCATCGATCCCCCCAACCCGGTATAGATAAGGTGTCCGTCGAAAAGGATGGTGACGCCAAGCCCCCGCTTTGACAAGCCCGACAGGCTGCATTCGAACTCGGCAATGTTCGACCGCAGGTGGGCTGTCATCTCCGACCCAAGAGAACGGCGCGCGAAGGCGGCCGCCGGCGAACCGCCGGCTTGGCATATTCTCTGAGCGGCCGTCAGGCCGGGTGGCTGAAGCGGGCGATCTGCGCACCCTTCATCAGGTTGCGGAAGTTCGATCCGCTCATGTGCACCAGCGTCCTGTGGTCGCCGCCCTCGAAGTAGACGTCGTTTACGTCGCCCAGACTTTCGTCGAGCAACACCGGCACGTCATAGGCCGAGCCGATCGGCGGCACCGCGCCGATATCGCAATCGGCGAAGAGGTTGCAGACTTCCTCTTCCGAAGCGAGACCGAGGCGCCGGTCCATCACGTCCTGCAAGGTGGAGAGCTCAACCCGGTGCGTGCTCGGCACAACGGCAAGCACGTACCCCATCTCGTGGTGAACGACCACGGACTTGGCAAGCCTGCTGCCGGGCACATGTGCCGCTCTCGCCGTCTGGCTGGTGGTGGCTGTGCGGTGATGGGCGACGGTGTCATAGGCGACACCCGCACCATCGATATAGTCTTGTAGTTTTCTGGCGATCGTCATCGTCGACACCCCTTCTTCCGTGGTGGCGCGGAAAGGTTATTGTCCTCCCATCCACCACGAAGTCAACGACGGACGGGACCGACGATCAGCGCTCGTCCTTCAGCATCGCGAAGGCCTGGTCACGCGCCGACATCTGGGCCACCGGCAACGGCCAGGCGATCGCGAGCCTCGGATCCAGGGCATTGAGCCCGCCCTCGGCATCGGGCGCATGGGGCTTGTCGTGCAAATAAATCAGCTCACAATCAGCGGAAAGCGTCTGGAACCCGTGCGCGAAACCGCCGGGGATCATCATCGACCGGCCGTTTTCAGCGCTCAGGACCTCGCCATGCCACTGAAGATAGGTCAGGGAGTCCGGCCGCATGTCGACGGCGACATCGAAGATTGTGCCCGCGAGACAGGAGACAAATTTCGTCTCGTCATGCGGCGCGCGCTGGAAATGCATGCCGCGAACCGTGCCTGCCACCCGCGTAAGCGTATGATTGATCTGGGCAATAGAGCCGCCGGCGCCAAAATCGGCGAGTTCCTCGCGGCAGAAGAAACGTGAAAAGAAGCCGCGATCGTCGCCAAAGCGCTGGCGTTCGACAACAACGAGACCCGACAGGGGTGTAGGAATACGGTCAAAACGCGACATTGAAACTTCCACGAGTGAGCGAGGCGCCCCCGCTTTCCCCCCTTAAGAAACCGGCCTTGACCGTATTTGCAATTGTCGACATGAAAGCGTTCACAGGAAAGCGTTACGAATCGACGAGGCTGCAAGATCGCGAATCGTGACCTGCGGCGTATCCGAATAAAGGGTAGCAGTTATGGCAGCAGCAGACGATCGTCTCGCATTCGAGGCTCACAAGAAGGAAATGTCGCTCGCGCTCGGCAAGGACGAGGACGCCTTTCGCCAGTCGCTCGAGACATTGGTGACGCTCGACAAATACGACTATGCCTATCTCTGGTCGTTCATGGGCGTGCCGATCATCCAGATGCCGGCCGATGTCATGGCAACCCAGGAAGTGATCTGGAACAGCAAGCCGGACGTCATCATCGAAACGGGCGTCGCCCGCGGCGGTTCGGTGATCTTCATGGCCGCGATGCTGCAACTGATCGGCAAGGGCAAGGTCATCGGCGTCGATATCGACATCCGTGCGCACAATCGGGATTCGATCGAAAAGCATCCGATGTCGTCGCGCATCACACTGATCGAAGGCCCCTCGACGGCGGCCGAGACGCTGGCGAAGGTGAAGGCGGAAATTCCTGAGGGCGCCTCGGTCATGGTCGTGCTCGACAGCGACCACAGCCGCGACCACGTGCTGGATGAACTGCGCACCTATGGCCCGCTGGTCACCGAAGGCCAGTACATGGTGGTGGCGGATACGGTCCTTGGATGGGCCGATTCATCGCAAACACCCACCAAACGCTCGAAAATCTGGCGCGCCGGCGACGAGCCCTATGCGGCGCTCAAGGCGTATATGGAAGAATCGACCCGCTTCGAGACCGATGAGGCCCTGAACGGCAAGCTTGTCCTTTCAAGTTCGCCGCGCGGCTATCTTCGCTGCATCAAGGCCGCCTGACAACGGCAACTTTGGCCAAGGAAACCATCCCGACAGCAAGGCTAACGAACGAACAGCTCATGGACCGCACCATCGTTGTCTCGCAATCTATGTATTTCCCGTGGGTTGGGCTGCTTGAACAAGTCCGCCTCGCGGATGTCTTTGTGCACTACGACGATGTTCAATTTGCCCGAGGCTTCTTCAATCGGGTGCAGGTGAAAACCAGTGGCGGTCGGAACTGGATTACGGTTCCGTTGCGGGACCATCACCAGGGTGACCTGATCGACGAGGTCATCATCGATGACCGAGAGGACTGGCGAAGCAAGCACCGAAAGGTCCTGCAGCACGCCTACCAAAAGGCGCCATTCCGCGACGACATGCTGAAGATTGTGGACAAGGTCTTCAATCAGAAGGCACCGACCTTGGCCGAACTCGCCCGTCATTCGATCCTTGAACTTGTGCGCTATTTCGATCTCCCGGCCCCCGAGTTCTTGAACGCGCGCGCGCTCGGCATCGGCGGCTCAGGTAGCCAGAGGCTTTACGATATCGTCACCCGGCTCGACGGAACCATCTACGTCACGGGCCACGGGGCAAAAAACTATCTCGACCACGAACTCTTCGAGAGTAACGGCATCAACGTGCGCTACATGAGCTACGAGCTCACACCCTACCCGCAGCTCTATGGCGAATTCACCCCTTATGTCACCGGCCTGGATCTGGTTGCCAATTGTGGGCCGGAAGGTGCAAGTGTTGTGCGGTCGGGAGCGATCGATTGGAAGGAATTTACGCAATGACCTCCGAGAACCTAGATGCGGTCGCATCGGAATACCTTCCGAATGCACCGACCGCGATCGAAAACGACCTGATCCTCAACTGGTATCCGCAGCGTGTGGTCAAGCGGTTCGGGTCCTGCCATTCGTTGCTGGATCTCGGCATCGGCCATGGCTACACCCCGCATCTCTTCAATGCGGTTTGCGAGCGTCATTTAATCGTCGAAGGATCGCAGCTGGTGATCGACCTCTTCAAGGAGAAGAGCCCCGATTTTGCCGGTGAAATCGTCTTCTCCTACTTCGAGAATTTCGACACGGACGAGCGCTTCGATGTCATCGTGATGGGCTTCATCCTCGAGCACGTGGACGATCCCGGCTTCGTGCTGGATCGCTTCAGGCGCTTCCTCAAGCCTGGCGGTCGGCTGTTTGCTGCCGTGCCAAACGCAAAGTCCCTGAACCGCCGGCTCGGCCTAGAGCTCGGCAAGATCGATGACATATATAGCTTGAACGCCAACGATCTCGCGCTCGGACACAAGCGCCAGTACTGCCGCGACACGTTCCGCTCCGAGTTGCAAAATCATGGGTTCCGGGTCGTGCATGAGGAAGGTATCTATCTGAAGCCGTTACCGCTGCCCGTTCTTCAGACACTTCCCGACTTCCAAGCTAATCTGCAAGCCATGCTGCAGGTCGGCATAGAATTCCCGGATCTATGCGTCGGCCTTCTGATGGAAGCCGAGCCGGTATGAAGAAGGCTGCGGTCATCGGCGCACGATCGATGCTTGGCAGCCAGGTGGTTGCACAGCTTCGAGCGTGCGGCGTTGAAGCGCTAAGCGTCGGGCGTTCTCCCGAGGACGATCTCTTCTTTGATCTAGAAGGCGCTCTCGCCAGTACCTCCGACATGTCCGTCGATGTCGTATTCCACTGCGCTTCGAGCTTTGGCGACGACAGCGACGCCGGCCTGAGGCAGAATTACGCGACGAACACCACGAGTTCCCTGGGTGTTGCCGAACTCGTCCTTCGACTGAATGCCAGAGCCCTCGTTTATGCCGGCTCGATCTGGTCCTATGACGACGCGAACCGAGACAGGTTCACTTCCTATGGGCTCACCAAAGCGCTCGCCGAGCAGATGTTGAGCTGGCAGTTGCAAAAACAGGGCAAGCTCTTCTGCAGTCTTCGACTTTCACAACTGTACGATACCGAGGGTCGCTGCCGCGCACATCAGCCGTGGTTCGGCCGGATCATCGCCTACGCCTCTCGCGGTGCAACCATTCGGATGCCGGAATCGCGAGGCCCTCAAAATTTCCTCCATGTCGGCGATGCCGCAGATCTGATGATACGTGCGGTGGAAAAGGGGCTATCGGGAGTCCATGCTGCGGTACACTCCGATCCCTTGAGCTACCGCGATATCGCCAATATCGCTTACGACGTGTTCGGCCTCGGCGGAATGGTCGAAATCGCACCTGAAAAGACGCCCTTCCGGCCTGTTGACGCACCCGACGCGGCGGAAACGCTGAGGTCGTTGGGGAAGCGATATTTGATCACAATGCGCGAAGGCATCAGCGGCATCCGGGATGCCGGTACGGCCGGCGCATTCGGACCGATGGACGTGAAATGATGGACAAAGGCGGCAAGCAGTCGCAACGGACGATCACGGTTGTCGTAACGGCAGTCGGTGCGATCATCGGCCAAGGCATAGCCGCATCGCTACGAAAGCTGGATGCCCCGATTCGCATCATCGGCGTCGACAGGGACGCCGATGGCATCGGTCGGCATTGGTGCGACCATTTCGTTGCGAAGCCGGACTGCGATGAGGCTTCACCGGAGTATCTCGATTTCTGGCTGGAACTGCTGCTGCGCGAAGACGTCGCGTTGGTGCTGCCCGGCCTGGAACACGATGTACTGTTTTTCAACAACCATCGCGCCCAGTTCGACATGATGGCGACACGCATAGCGTTGAACACGGCCGACCTTATCGTCCTCGCCCAGGACAAATGGGATATGGGCACGGTACTGTCGCAGGCGGGACTTCCGGCAATCCCCAGCACGCTCAACCGCAACCTGGCCGACTGTGTAAACGAATTGGGCCCTTTGCCATTGCTCTTGAAGCCTCGCCGCGGAAATGGCTCGCGGGGCATCGTGTTGCTCCGTGACAAGGCGGATTTCGACTACTGGACGCACAAGAGCGCCGACGATTTCCTCATTCAAAAGCGTGTCGGCACGGACGATCAAGAGTACACCGTTGGCGCATTCGGCTTTGGGGACGGCACGATAGTGCCACCGATTGTCTTCCGTCGGAGATTGTCGGTTGCCGGCAACACGCAATACGCCGAGGTCGTCGACGCTCCCATTATCACGGGAGCGGTTCGAAAGCTCGCCGAACTCTTCAAGCCGCTCGGACCGACGAACTATCAGTTCCGGCTGGAAGGCACGATCCCCTACCTGCTCGAAATCAATCCTCGTTTCTCGAGCAGTACGTCCCTGCGTGCCGCCTTCGGCTACAACGAGGCGGCGATGGCGCTCGACTACTATGTTTACGGGAGAAAACCCGAGGCGCCCGAGATCAAGAGGGGCCGGGCCTGGCGCTACTCCGAGGATCTGGTGGTTCTATGATTGCCATCATTTCCGATATTCATGGCAACCTTCCCGCGCTCGAGGCGGTACTCGCCCGCATCGAAGAACTCGGCTGCAGCTCGATCCTGTCGCTGGGTGACGTCGTCGGATACTACGCTCAGCCGGGCGAGTGCGTCGACGTGCTGAAAGCACGCGGCATTGCGAACATCCTGGGCAATCACGATTATTACATCGTCAGCGGAGAAGGCTGCCCGCGATCGAAGATGGTCAATGACATCATCGAGTACCAGAGGGGCATCATTTCGGCCGATCAACGCGCCTGGCTCGCCGGATCGCAAACCTGCGTCGTCGATGGATCGACCTATTTCGTTCACGGCAGCTGGCAGGATCCGATCGACGAATATCTCTACAAGGTCTCGCAGGCGCAGTTTCCCGACGGCTGCGAACGGCTTTTTGCCGGACACACCCATGTGCAGGTGCGCCTGCAAATCGGCGGCAAGGTCTTCTGCAATCCCGGCTCGGTCGGGCAGCCGCGCGACGGCGACCCGCGCGCCGCCTTTGCGACGCTCTCGCCGACAGGCATCGAACTCCACCGTGTCGCCTACGACATCGACAGGACGGCCCACCACATGCGGCAGGCGGGCTTTCCGGAGCGCTTCTACGAAAACCTCTATCTCGGCGCGCAGATCGGCGGCCGGATTGACAAGATCGTTGCCGCAGACGCAACCAACGACCGATCGGCTTGAGCACAGGCGACCCACATGACGAAACCGCGCATTCTCTACACCAAGCCCTCAATCACCGAACGCGAAGTCGCCTATGCCACCGATGCAGCCGCGAACGGCTGGGGCGAGCGCTGCTACGATTACATCAATCGCTTCGAGTCCGCCTTTGCCGCACATCTCGATGTCACCCATGCGATTTCGACATCGAGCTGCACCGGCGCGCTGCACATGGGGCTTGCCGCCCTCGGCGTCGGGCCGGGTGATGAAGTCATCCTCGCAGACACGAACTGGACCGCATCCGCCGCCCCGATCGTCCACCTCGGCGCAAAACCGGTCTTCGTCGATGTGCTCGCCGACAGCTGGTGCATCGACCCGGACAAGGCCGAGGCGGCCATCACGCCGAAGACCAAGGTGATCATGGCCGTGCATATCTACGGCAATCTCTGCGACATGGATCGCCTGCTCGAAATCGGCGCGCGGCACAACATTCCCATTGTCGAAGACGCAGCCGAAGCACTCGGATCGGAATGGCGCGGACGCAAGGCCGGTTCGCTCGGTGCCTTCGGCGCATTTTCCTTCCACGGCACCAAGACCGTGACGACGGGCGAAGGCGGCATGTTCGTCACCAGCGACAGCAAGCTCTATGAAAAGGTGCTGACCCTTTCCAATCACGGCCGGGCACGCGGACAAAAGAAACAGTTCTGGCCGGACGAGGTCGGGTTCAAGTACAAGATGTCGAACCTTCAGGCGGCCGTCGGCCTGGCGCAGATCGAGCGCGTCAGCGAACTGGTCGAGCGCAAGCGCGAGATCTTCTACGCCTACCGGGAACAGCTCGCGGGCGTGAACGCCATCTCCATGAATCCGGAACCGGAAGACACGAAGAACGGCTTCTGGATGCCGACGGTCGTCTTCGCGCCAGAAACCGACGTCACGCGGGAGAAGCTTCAGGGTGCGTTCGCCGCCGAAAACATCGACGCCCGCGTCTTCTTCTGGCCGCTGAGTTCGCTGCCCCCCTTCGAGGGCGTGCCGGCAAACACTGTTGCCTATGACCTTCCCGGCCGGGCGATCAATTTGCCGAGCTATCACGACATGACGTCCGAAGAGATCACGCGGGTGGTGCAGGTATTGCGCGACTGCGCAGCACAGTGAGGGGCGAACTCAGCGAAGCGACAGGACTGATCGGAGCTTCTGTCGGAGCGCCCGTTTGTGCGTCTTGAACCATGGAGCGACCCGGCGGTCCATGTGCAGCTCAAGCGCGCGCTTCATTGCCTTCAGTTCGGCGGCCGACCATTGTCGTTCTGCAATCATCTCAAGTGCAATTCGTTTGTAGCGCCTGCGTGCTTCCAGCATGTCGAGCGGCGGCAGGTGGTAGTCGGCCTTGCGCTTGATGCGCTGAATGAAACGCCCTTCCGGTGACAGGGCGACTGCATTGTCGAAAATCGCAGGCAGCAGCGCGAGATGGTCCGCAGCCCACGCGAACCCGTAGTCGGGAAGACGCCGCAGTGCCATGGATGTGGCTTCTCGGCGCCATAGGCCGTAGAACCAGCTCGGGTGGCAACCGAGCAGGATGTCGCGGATGCGTAGCGCTCGCTCCCCCGATAGCTGAGACGGCAGGCCGTAAAGTCGCTCGATCCGCTCCGGCAACTCCACTATCCTCAACACCGGCGAAACGGCAAGCGAGGCATGCGGCTCCCTGTCCAACGCCGCGACGAGACCGGAAATGTGGTTCGGATCGGCAAGGTCATCGTCGGCACGCCAGCAGAAATAAGGAGCGCTGCTCATAGCGTGCGCTCTGTGGAAGTTCTCAGTTGCCGAAACCGTCTCCCGGTAGAACACATGCCGAAAGCGTGCGTCGGTCTTTGCGAAATCGGCACAGATGTCGGACGTGCCGTCGGTCGATCCATTGTCCGAAATGAAGACCTCAAAATCCTCGAACGTTTGGTCCCGAAGGCAGGCGAGGCACTCAGCGATGAAATCCGCGCCGTTATACGTTGGCAGCCCGATACCCACCCGCGCCATTTCCGTGTCCTTCCCGGCAATTGATTGAGCCGGCAAATCGTGCAATGAACCGTGCGCGTCCGCCCCGAAAGTCGCGTTTCCGGCTGTGATAATTCGATCGCCTGGATTGTCAACATCGCACGAGCGATCCACGCGCAAGGTAGCATGGGTTATCTCAACGGGAGGAATGCGTCGCGCGGCGTACGCGCGCCACTATGAGGTAGCTGCATGAAAGTCGTCATACTCGCCGGTGGTTACGGCACGCGCATCTCGGAAGAGAGCCATCTGAGACCCAAGCCGATGATCGAAATCGGCGGGCGGCCGATCCTCTGGCACATCATGAAGATCTATAGCCACTACGGGTTTTCGGATTTCGTGATCTGCCTCGGCTACCGCGGCTACATGATCAAGGAATACTTCTCCAACTACATCCTGCACTCTTCCGACGTCACCTATGACATGGCGACCGGCGAGACGCTGTTCCACTCCAACAAGGCCGAGCCGTGGCGCGTGACGCTGGTCGACACCGGCACGGATTCCATGACCGGCGGGCGCCTGAAGCGCGTCGCCGATCACCTGGGCGATACTTTCTGCCTCACCTACGGCGATGGCGTTGCCGACGTGAACATCAAGGCGCTTACCGATTTCCATCGCAGTCACGGCCGCGAAGCGACCGTGACCAGCGTGGTTCCGCCGGGACGTTACGGCGCGCTCGCCGTCAGCGACGGGCGGGTTCAGAGTTTCATCGAGAAGCCCGCCGGCGACAACAATCGCATCAATGGCGGCTTCTTCGTCCTCAACCGGTCCGTGCTCGACCGCATCGAGGGCGACCACACCTCGTTCGAAACCACGCCGCTCGAAGGCCTGGCCAGCGATGGCCAGTTGATGGCCTTCCCGCATGACGGTTTCTGGCGACCGATGGACACGCTGCGCGACAAGAACCAGCTCGAAGAACTCTGGCAACACGGTTCGGCGCCCTGGAAAGTCTGGTCATGAGCCGGCTTGCCAACCCCGCCTTCTGGGCCGGCAAGCGCGTGCTTCTGACGGGCCATACCGGCTTCAAGGGAAGCTGGGCGCGGCTCTGGCTGGCGCAGATGGGCGCCCGCGTTGCCGGCTATGCCTTGCCGCCTGCCGCTGAGCCGTCTCTGCACGCCCTGCTCGGGCCAGGCGAAACCGCAGGCGAACATCTGAGCGATATCCGCGACGGCGAAACGCTCGCGACGGCCATCCGACAGTTCGATCCGGAAATCATCCTGCATATGGCGGCCCAGCCGCTGGTACGCGAAAGCTACCGGACGCCGGCCGAGACCTTCGATGTCAACGTTATGGGCACGGTGCGGCTGCTGGAAGCCGCGCGCACGGCGCCCGCGGTCAAGACGATTGTCGTGGTGACCACCGACAAGGTCTACCGCAACGACGAAAGCGGCCGGCATTTTCCGGAAGAGGCCGTGCTTGGCGGCCATGACCCCTATTCCGGCTCGAAGGCGGCCTGCGAATTGGTCGTTTCGACCTGGCGGGATTCGTTCCTGCGCGAGCGCGGCATCCGGGTCGCGACCGCCCGCGGCGGCAATGTGCTGGGCGGTGGGGACTTCTCCGTCGACCGACTGGTCCCCGATATCGTCCGAGCTGCACTCTCGGGCGAGATGCTCGATATCCGCAGCCCCATGGCGACCCGGCCCTGGCAGCACGTGCTCGATTGCCTCAACGGTTACTTCGTCTATGCCGAAGCGCTGCACGAGGGCCAAACCGATGTTGCAGCACTGAATTTCGGCCCCTCCCCCGCAGAACGGCAGATCCCCGTGCGCGATGTCGCCGGCGCAATCCAGATCGCCATGGGTCTGCCGACGGAATGGCGCGACCGCTCGTCTGAGGATCGGCCGCGCGAGATGCAGGCGCTCGGCCTCGACCCCGCGCTTGCGCTGAAGGCCTTGTCCTGGACCGCGCGGCTCTCGCAGGATCAGGCGATCGCCTGGACCGCGCACTGGTATGACGGCTGGCGTCGCGGTGGCTCCGCCCGCGACCTGACGCTCGGCCAAATCGACGCTTTCATGAGAGGCTAACGACTTCGATGCCCTACAACTGCCGTTTCTGTTCGACGCCGCTCACGACCGTCGTCGCCGACCTGGGATCGACGCCCTGGTCGAATTCGTTCCTGGAGCCGACAGAGGAAGCGATCGCGCGCGAACGTTCGTTTCCGCTGAAGGCCATGGTCTGCTCCGAATGCCTGCTGGTGCAGACGACGGAGACCGTGCCGGCCGACGAGATCTTCACCGACGGCTACGCCTATCTCTCGTCGTTCTCGACCAGTTGGCTGGAGCACGCCCGCCGCTACGCCGAGACCATGACCGAGCGCTTCGGACTCGGGAACGCGTCGCAGGTCGTTGAGATCGCCTCGAATGACGGCTACCTGCTGCAATATTTCGTCGCCAAGGGCGTGCCCGTGCTCGGTGTCGAGCCCGCCGCCAATGCGGCACGGATCGCCGAAGACCGCAACGTTCCAACCGAGGTGGCCTTCTTCGGCCGCGAAACCGCGACGGCGCTCGTCAATCGCGGCATCCGCGCCGACCTGACGGCCGCCAACAACGTGCTGGCGCATGTGCCCGATATCGCGGATTTCGTCGGCGGCTTCGCCATCCTGTTGAAGCCTGACGGCGTGGCGACGTTCGAGTTCCCGCATCTGCTGCGCCTCATGGAAGGCGTGCAGTTCGACACGATCTACCACGAGCATTATTCCTATCTGTCGCTGGCCGCCGTCGAGCGCATCTTCGAAAACGCTGGCCTGAAGGTCTTCGACGTCGAGGAACTCACGACCCACGGCGGTTCGCTGCGTGTTTTTGCTCAACTTGCCTCCGGTGCGCGCGAAGCGACCGAAAGGCTCGCGGCCGTCCGCGAGAAGGAAGCCGCTGCCGGCCTGATGCGGATGGAAACCTATGCTGCCTTCGACGACCGGATCGCCGCCGTCTGCAAAGGGTTTCAGGAGTTCCTGGCGCGTGCCAAGGCCGAAGGCAAGACGGTGGCCGCCTATGGCGCCGCCGCCAAGGGAAACACCTTCCTCAATGTCTGCGGCGTGAAGCCGGGCGACATTGCCTTCGCGGTCGACCGCAACGATCTGAAGCAGGGCAAGCTGTTACCGGGCACCCATATCCCGGTGCACGCACCGGCCCACCTGCAGGTTGCGAAGCCCGATTATCTCGTCATCCTGCCGTGGAACCTGACCACGGAAATCGTTGCGGACAATGCCGCAATCCGCGACTGGGACGGACAGTTCGTCGTTGCAATTCCGGAGCTGAAAATCTTCTGATTCCCGGCGCCGGGCGGAGAAAATGTGGACATACTTCCGCCCGGACCGCACACGAAGCAGCGAAAATCCATAATGTATATCGCCTGGGGTTGGTCTGCCCCAAATTTGACGTGTTCAGATTGAAATTCGGCGATGGCGTGGGTTCCAACAGTTGCAAATTAGCACCCTAAGGAGGTGCAATGTCCACTATTGACCTATGCCTTGTCGCCACCCGGCGACCGGACCTGCTTGCCCAGACCCTGGCCAGCTTCCGGGACAAGATCTTTCTCACGCTCAAGCTGCGCGGCGCCTATCTCAACCTTGATCCGATCTTCGGATCGCCCGAGGATCACAGCGCTTGCGTCGAGATCTTCCGCAGCCACTTCCCCGACGGCATCGTCTTCCAGCCAGAGAACCCCAGCTTCTGCGCGGCTGTCGCGCCACTCTGGTCGGCGACCAGCGCCGACTGGGTCTTCCATCTTGAGGACGACTGGATCGTGCTGAGGGACATGGGAGAGGAATTGCTGGCACCCTTTGCCGATCCGGCGATCACCCAGGTGTCATTCCATACGGCGGACCAGAACTGGGATATCCGCCGCAAGGGTCACTTCCACCGGCGAAACGAGTATGCGCGTTTCCTCGGGATCAGGATCCCGCTGTTTCGCACCTTCCCGAAATTCACAACGTCTCCCTCCATCCTTCGCGGCGGCTTTGCGCGCCATTGCGCCGGGCTGATGGATTTTTCTCGTGACCCCGAGAAGCAGTTCTATTCCGGCGTAAATCCGGCAATGGAAACCTACGTCGCCCGGTGCCGGAACTACATCTTCTCGCCTGAGGCCCGCCCGGTCATCAAGGACATCGGACGGGAATGGCGCGAACAGCGCCGCATCCGGAAGGTGATCACCGACTCGGCCTCGAACTGGCGGCAAAGCGCGTAAACGTGCCGGCTCTACTGCATGTTTCCTTCAATCGTACCCGATTAAAGGACAAAAACATGCAGCACTTAAAAGTGCTACAGCGACCTTTGCGCGTCTGATAAGACGCGCGGCGCTGTAGGGCGCGGTTCCCCCTATCAAGGGTTACGCAAGCGGGACGCTCGTCCCGCTTGCGCTGGTGCCGTCACGCGGTCGCGGCAGCGTCCTTGCGCTGGAACCCCTTGCTCGCCACCATCAGGCTGCGCGTATAGTCCTCGCCGATGCGCCCGGCGACGAGATCGCCGGAAGACAGGTACTCGACGACGCGCCCGCCCTGCATGACCGCCAGCCGGTCGCACATATGGGTGACGACGCCGAGGTCATGGCTGACCATGATGAAGGTGAGCTTGCGGTCGCGCCTGACCTGCTCCAGCAGGTTCAGGACCTCTGCCTGCACCGAAGCGTCGAGCGCCGACGTCGGTTCGTCGAGAAGCAGGATCGAGGGCTCGAGGATCAGCGCCCGGGCAATGGCGATACGCTGGCGCTGCCCACCAGAAAGCTGATGCGGATAGCGGAAGCGGAACCCCGACCCGAGGCCGACTTCGTCGAGCGCCTTGAGGATGCGGCGTTCGCCGTCCGTCACGCCGTGGATCGCCAAAGGCTCAAGCAGTTGCCGGTCGATCGTCTGGCGCGGGTGCAGCGAGCCGTAGGGATCCTGGAACACCATCTGCACGGCGCGATAGAAGGCCTTGTCGCGCTTGGCCCCCTTGAGCACACGATCATGGACCCGGATGGTGCCGCCCGTGACCGGCGCAAGACCGGCGATTGCCCGGAGCAGCGTCGACTTGCCCGATCCGGACTCGCCGACGAGGCCGAAAGATTCGCCCGGCGCAATCTCGACGCTGACGTCGTTCAGCGCCTTGAACTCGTCATAGGTGACGGTGAGGTTCGAAACGGAAACAGCTGACGTCATTGAGCCCACTCCGGCTTGCGGTCGAGAACCGGCAGAGGATGGCGATCGGAGCCGATCGCCGGCATGCAGTTCAGCAAGCCTTGCGTATAGGGATGCTTGGCATTGGCGAGCTCGGACGCCGCCAGTTCCTCGACGATCCTGCCGGCATACATGACGATCACCCGGTCACAGAAGGACGAGACGAGCCTGAGATCGTGCGAGACGAAAATCAGGCCCATGCCGCGCTCGGCAACCAGCTTGTCGAGGATACCAAGCACTTCGAGCTGCACCGTCACGTCGAGCGCCGATGTCGGTTCGTCGGCGATCAGCAGTTCCGG
The DNA here is from genome assembly GCF_058792075.1 of Ensifer sp. EB106-03-01-XG145. Taxonomy (NCBI): domain Bacteria; kingdom Pseudomonadati; phylum Pseudomonadota; class Alphaproteobacteria; order Hyphomicrobiales; family Rhizobiaceae; genus Ensifer; species Ensifer sp. EB106-03-01-XG145. The sequence goes on from NZ_JBYTEC010000006.1 coordinate 230,638, forward strand.
CCCCGCAACCAGCATCATGGCGATCATCGCCCGCTGCCCCATGCCGCCCGACACCTCGTGCGGATAGAGATCGTAGACGCGCTTCGGATCGCGGATCTGCACGGCCGCCAGCATGTCGAGCGCCCGCTCCCGGGCTTCGCCGCGGCTGACACTCTCATGCTGCCTGAGCGTCTCGACGATCTGCCGGCCGATGCTCATGACCGGGTTCAGCGAATATTTCGGGTCCTGCAGGATCATCGCGATGCGCTTGCCCCGGAGGTCCCGACGGACCTTTGGCGATGCGGAGAGCAAATCGATACCGTCGAAGGACAGTTGCTTGGCCGTCACCTGCGCATAGCCCGGCGTCAACCCCATGATCGCCCGGCCCGTCTGCGACTTGCCGGAGCCGCTTTCGCCGACGATGCCGAGGCGTTCGCGGCCCAGTGTAAAGGAGACGCCACGCACCGCCTCGATGAGGCCGGTACGGGTCGGGAACGAGACCTTCAGGTCTTCTACCGTCAGAAGCGTACTCATTGGCCGCTCTCCCGGGGATCGAGCGCGTCGCGCAGGCCGTCGCCGAGCAGGTTGAAGCCGAGGCTGACGATCAGGATCGCAATGCCGGGCATGGTTGCAAGCCACCACTGATCAAGGATGAAGCGGCGGCCCGAGGCGATCATCGCACCCCACTCCGGCAAAGGCGGCTGGGCACCGAGGCCGAGGAAGCCGAGGCCAGCGGCCGTCAGAATGATGCCGGCCATGTCGAGCGTGACGCGCACGATCAGCGACGACATGCACATCGGCATCACGTGCCGGAAGACGATGCGGATCGGCGACGCGCCCATGAGCTGCACCGCCGAGATATAGTCCGAGTTGCGAACCGTCAGCGTCTCGGCGCGGGCAATGCGTGCATAGGGCGGCCAGGAGGTGATCGCGATCGCGATGACAGCGTTTTCGATCCCCGGTCCGAGCGCCGCGACGAAGGCGAGCGCCAGCACCAGCTTCGGGAAGGCAAGGAAGATATCGGTGATGCGCATCAGCACCGCATCGACCCAGCCACCGGCATAGCCGGCGACCGCGCCGACGATCAGGCCGATCGGCGCTGCAATAACAGCGACCAGCAGCACGACGGCAAGCGTCAGCCGCGAACCATGGATCAGCCGCGAAAGGATGTCGCGACCGAGATCGTCGGTGCCGAGCAGGTAGCCGGGGCTTCCTGGTGGCTGCAGCCGGGCGTTGGCAAGATCGCCGATATAGGGCGAGTGCGGCGCCAGGACATCGGCGAAGGCCGCAACGAAGACCAGCGCCAGCAGGATGATGAGGCCTAGAACGGCAAGCCTGTTGGCGGCAAAGCGCTGCCAGGTCATGTAGGCGCGGCCGAGACGGGCCTGGGTGCGCGACTGCGGGCGATCGGACAGCAGCCATTCGCGCCGCGTCATCGGGCGTGTCGGGGGACGTGTTTCGGTAACGGTGCTCATCGCTGGCGCGTCCTCGGGTCGAGCGTCCGGTAGAGAAGATCGGACAAAAGATTGATGCCGATGAAGACCGAACCGATGACGATGGTGCCACCAAGGACGGCGTTCATGTCGGCATTCTGCAGCGAGTTGGTGATGTAGAGGCCAAGGCCCGGCCAGGCGAAGACGGTTTCCGTCAGCACCGAGCCCTCAAGCAGGCCGGCATAGGAAAGCGCGATGACGGTCACGAGCGGCACGGCTGCGTTTCGCAGCGCATGTCCCCAGATGATGCGGGTCTCCGACAGGCCCTTGGCGCGCGCGGCGACGATATATTCCTGCTGCAGCTCATTGAGCATGAAGCTGCGCGTCATGCGGCTGATATAGGCGAGCGAGAAGTAGCCGAGCAGCGAGGCCGGCAGGATGATGTGGCGGAACACATCCCAGAGCACGTCCCACTGCCGCTGCCAGAGCGCGTCGAACAGGTAGAAGCCTGTGATCGGCGTGAACGTGTACTCGAAAACGATATCGATACGGCCGGGATAGGCGACCCACTTCAGCCGCGCGTAGAACACCAGCAGCGACAGCAGCGCCAGCCAGAAGATCGGCACGGAATAGCCGACGAGGCCGATGACGCGCACGATCTGGTCGGCAATGCTGCCGCGCTTGACGGCCGCAAGTACGCCGAGCGGAACGCCGAACAGGGCGCCGATGAGCGTGCCGAGCGTCGCGAGCTCCATGGTCGCCGGGAAGACGCGGCGGATGTCGGTCATGACGGGGTTCGTGGTCAGCACCGAAACGCCGAAATCGCCGGTCAGCGCCTGGCGGACATAGATGAAGAATTGTTGGTAGAGGGGCAGGTTCAGCCCCATCGCCTCGCGCGTCCTTTCGACGACGTGCGTCGGCGCCCGGTCGCCGAGGACGGCCAGAACCGGGTCGATCGGGATCACCCGGCCGATGAAGAAGGTGACGGCCAGAAGGCCGAGATAGGTGGTGACGACAACGACAAGAAAGCGCAGCACCGCTGCCACGATCTTACCGGGACGGGCGCGTTTGCGCCCGCCCACTGTCCCTGTTGCGCTCATGCTCAAGGGAACGATCCTTTCGGTTTATTCCTTCGAGACGGCTTATTCTTTGGTGATGCCGGCGACGAAGTTGGTGTCGAAGCTCGGACCGAGCTTCAGGCCCTTGACGTTGCCGCGGTAGCCGGCGACTTCGGTCTGCTGGAAGATGATGACGAACGGGCTTTCGCCCAGAACGGTCTTCTGCAGTTCCTTGTAGGTCTCGGCACGCTTGGCGCTGTCGCGCTCAAGCAGGGCGTCCTTGGTCTTCTTCGTCAGCTCCGGAACGTCCCAGGCATTGCGCCAGGCAAGCGTCTTGTTCTTGCCTTCGTCGGAATTGTCAGGGTTGCTGGTGAAGGTTTCAGCGTTGGAGTTCGGATCGAAATAGTCCATGCCCCACTGGCCGATATACATGTCGTGGTTACGAGCACGATACTTCGTCAGCGTCTGCTTGCCGTCGCCCGGGATGATTTCGAGCTTCACCCCGGCCTGGCCGAGCGTCTGCTGGAAGGATTCGGCAATACCGGTGACCGGCTGGCCGTTGCGAACGTCCATGGTGACGGTGAAGCCGTCGGCAAGGCCGGCCTTCGTCAGCAGTTCCTTCGCCTTGGCGACGTCGAGCTTGTAGGGGTTCTCGTCGAGGGCACCCAGAACGCCCTTCGGCAGGAAGCTCTGGTGGATCTCGCCGATGCCCTTGATGAGCGTCGAGCCGATCGCATCATAGTCGACCAGATACTTGAAGGCTTCACGCACTTCAGGCTTGGCGAGGTTGGCGTTCTTCTGGTTGAGGCTGATGTAGTAGACCGTGCCCTTCGGCGCATTCGTCGTGGCGAGGTCGGCGTTCTTCGAAACGGCGTCGTAATCGCCCGGCTCGAGGTTGCGTGCGACGTCGATATCGCCCGCTTCGAGCGCCAGGCGCTGGCCCGAGCTTTCCTTCATGTGGCGATAGATGACGCGGGCGAGCTTGGCCTGTTCGCCATAGTAGTTGTCGTTGCGCTCGAGCACGATAACCTCGTTGGCGCGCCACTCGCGCAGCTTGAACGGACCGGAGCCGGCGTAGCCGGTCTTCAGCCATTCGTTGCCGAAGTCGTTGTCGTACTTGAAGTCGTCGCTCGGCGTGACCGCTTTGACGTGTTCGAGAACGAGTTTCTTGTCGAGGACTGCGCCCACGGTCGCCGTCAGGCAATTCAGAACAAAGCTCGGAGCATAGGGCTGGTCGACGGTAAAGACGAAGGTCGTCTCGTCGGTAGCCTTGGCCTTTTCCGTCACGTTGTCGCCGTTGAGGCCAAACTGGGTGAGGATAAAGGCGGGGCTCTTGTCGAGCTTGACGGCGCGCTCGAACGACCAGGCGACGTCCTCGGCGGTTACCGGGTTGCCGGAGGCGAACTTAAGGCCGGACTTCAGCTTGAACGTATAGGTCAGGCCGTCATCGGACACGGTCCAGCTGTCGGCGAGGTCGCCGACGACCTTGGTTGTGTCGTTGATGTCGAGGCGCACCAGCATGCTGTAGGTGTTGCCGGTGATTTCGGCCGCGGTCAGCTCGAAGGCTTCGCCCGGATCCATGGAGATGACGTCGTCGATCGCAAAGGCTTCGACCAGCGTGTCCTTCGGCGTTTCGGCAAAGGCCGGTGCGGTCGCGGCCATCACCATGGCAAGCGCCGCAGAAGCGGTCAGAAGACGAAGACGTCCATTGAGCTTGTGCATCATTTTTTGCAGTTCCCTCGTTTGCGCCCTTTTGGGCCCTTCTTCATGGGTTCAGGCGGCCTCGTGCCAAGCCTGCCCCAGAACTCTCCACCAGTTCTCCCGGCATATCTTTGCCAGTTCGGCGTCACCATATCCGGCGCCTCTCAACGCAGTAACGAGCGCATGGTTACCGGCTGCGTCAGCGATCCCCACGGGGATCGTTGCGCCATCGAAATCCGATCCGAGCGCCACGCATTCGATGCCCATGCGCTCGACCATGTAGTCGACATGGCGAACCATGTCGGAAAGCGGCGTCGCGGCATTTTCCTGGCCGTCTGCGCGCAGCATCGTTGTCGCATAGTTGAGCCCGACGAGCCCCTTGCTTTCGCGGATGGCGTCCAGCTGCTTGTCCGTCAGGTTGCGCGCAACCGGCGTCAGCGCATGCGCGTTCGAATGGCTGGCAACCAGCGGCTGGTCCGTGGTTTTCGCGACGTCCCAGAAGCCCTGCTCTGTGATGTGGGCGAGGTCGATCAGGATGCCCAGCCGGTTGCAGGCACGCACGAGTTCGAAACCCGCATCCGTCAGCCCCGGCGCTGTGTCCGGCGACTTCGGATAGGAGAACGGCACGCCATGGCCGAAGACGTTGTGGCGGCTCCAGACCGGCCCAAGCGAGCGCAGGCCGGCGGCATAGAAGGTTTCGAGCGCCGACAGATCCGCACCAATCGCCTCGCAGCCTTCCATGTGGAGCACCGAGGCGAAGACACCTTTCTCGACCGCTCCGCGGATTTCGGCGGTCGAGCGGCAAAGCTTCCAGGCCCCTGCCCGGTCGAGGCGAACGGCGATGTCGGCGAGCTCGATGGCGATCGCCAGCGACGGCAAGTGTTCGAGGGGCGCGGAGAGCGGCGTTTCGTAATGGCCGTTTTCATCCGGCGGCTGCAGGACCAGATCGCCCGAGGGCACGTAGATCGCCGAAATGCCGCCGATGAGGCCGCCCGCTTTGGCGCGCGGCGCGTCGATGTGGCCCTCGCCGATACCGTCGACGAATTCGCGGACCGGGTCAGCCCCCTTTCGGGCGTTCTGCCACAGGCGCAGAAGCACGTCGTTATGGCCATCGAAAACCGCCTGCATTCCTGAATTCCTTCATCATTTCAGGGAGATCGAACGGAGCACCTACGGCCGCGTCCGGGGAAAGGTTGTGGCGATGCTAGTGAAAGGCCAAAGCCTTTTCAATGAATATCAGGGGGTTTTACCCAGGGCTGCCTGTAGCGAAATGTTGCATGATTGTCGCAATCTCGCCGTCAAACACAGCGGCGACAGGTGTGCAATGCCGATCAAGGGATGAAAATCTGGCGTTTCTAATGCAAGGAATTGGCTCGGTCCCGCTCGCAGGGATGTCGCACCGCATGATGCGGTACTGGGGGTTTGGTTGCTGCGTCCGTTTTCACTCGCAGGTTCGCAAGGGCATTGGAGCCGCATCGCCGCCACGCTCCTCCTCGCCGTAACCCTTGCGGCCTGTGCCGGCCGGCCGGTCGGCGTGCTCGTTCCTTCGGGCACGACGGGTGGCGCCTCCCAGGTCGACCTGATGGTCGCGACAACGCGCGCGCCCACGGCGGAACCGGGCGTGCTTTTCAGCGGCGAACGGTCGGACCAGCTTTCCCTGACGGAAATCGTCGTTTCAATTCCGCCGGAGAAAAACCGGCAAGTCGGCCAGGTGCAATGGCCGAAGAAGCTTCCGGCCAATCCGGAGCGCGACTTCTCCACGGTCAGCGTCACGCCATTGCGTGAGGGCAACGACGTCCAAAGCTGGCTGAAGGGTAACCTGCCGAAGAGCCGGCGCGTGCTGATCTTCGTTCACGGTTTCAACAACCGCTACGAGGACGCGGTCTACCGCTTTGCCCAGATCGTCCACGATAGCGGCACGGACGTCGCCCCCGTCATCTTCACCTGGCCCTCGCGGGCCAGCATCTTCGACTACAATTACGACAAGGAAAGCACCAACTATTCGCGTGACGCGCTGGAGGAACTGCTTCGGCGTGCGTCGAGCAATCCTCAGGTCGGCGAAATCACCGTCATGGCCCATTCGATGGGCTCATGGGTGACGGTCGAAGCTCTGCGCCAGATGGCGATCCGCGACGGACGCATCGCGCCCAAGATCACCGACGTCATCCTGGCCTCGCCCGATCTCGACGTCGACGTCTTCGGCCAGCAGATCCGCGCCATGGGCGACAAGCGCCCGAAATTCACGCTGTTCGTGTCGCGCGACGACCGGGCGCTGACGCTCTCCAGGCGCATTTCCGGCAATGTCGACCGTCTTGGCCAGATCGATCCGACCGCCGAGCCCTATAGCACACAACTCGAACAGGCAGGTATCAGCGTCATCGATCTGACGGCGCTGAAGGGCGGCGACAAGCTGAACCATGGCAAGTTCGCCGAAAGCCCGGAAGTCGTGCGCCTGCTTGGCAACCGGCTGATCGCCGGCCAGACCGTGACCGATTCCGATGTCGGGCTCGGCGAACGTCTGGGCGCCGTCACGCTCGGCGCAACGCAGACCGTCGGCAGTGCCGCAAGTCTCGCGGTCTCGACGCCGATCATGATCTTCGATCCCAACACCCGCAAGAACTACGACGCGCAGCTGCGCCGTCTGGGTCAATCGATGGAAAACACCGTCGGCTCGGCAGTGACCCCTTGGGTACCGCCGGAGGGCGGTGAAGCTGCCAAAAGCAGCTCCCCCGACCGTCACTCACGTTAGACGGGCAGCTCGCGCCGCTCGGCTTCCGTCACCATCGCGAGGTCGAGCACCTTCTGCAGGTTCGCCGCGTGACGAAACCCGGGCTCTTCGGTCTTGCCCTCGCGGACTGCCGCAACGAAGCGCTCATAGTTGGTCAGAACCGTACCCGCGTCGACATCGCGCCAAGTCGCGGTTTCAACGTCAGTGCCGAGGCAGGCCCGGAGCGTCGAGCCATCGGGCGTGTGCACCACTTCGAGCGCACCCTTGTCGCCGTGCAGCCTGAGCCTGAGCTCGTTCAAGTGCCCGGTCGCCCATCGGCTGGCATGGACGACGCCCATGGCGCCGTTGCCGAACTCCGCCGTCATGACGAAGCTGTCATTGGCATCGAGATCATACTCGCCGATGCGGTTATCAGGTGCCTTGTCGAAGGTCTTCAGACGGGCGAAAACCCGCGACGCGTCGGTGCCGGCGCCGTAGCCGGCGAAGTCGAGAATGTGGATGCCGACATCGCCGAGCACGCCGTTCGAGCCGTGCTTGGTCGAAAGTCGCCACAGCCATTGCGATTCCGTTGCCCAGTCGCCCCAGGCCTTGGAGACGAGCCAGCTCTGCAGATAGGACGCCTCCAGATGCCGCAACTGGCCGACATCACCTGCGAGCACCATCGCCCGTGCCTTCTGCAGCGGCGCGACATTGCGATAGGTGAGGTTCACCATCGTCACCAGGCCGGAACGCTCGGCCGCGTCCGCCATCTCCGCCGCCTTGGCGTAGTTTTCCGCAAGCGGCTTTTCGCAAAGCACGTGCTTGCCGGCGGCAAGCAATGCTAGCGTCGTCGGGTGGTGCGCCTTGTCGGGCGTCACGTTCGTCGCCGCATCGAACTTGCCCCAAGCGATCGCCTCGTCGAGCGAGGTGAAGGTCTCGGCAATGCCGTGCTTGTCGGCAAAGGCACGCGCACGCTTGGGGTCGACATCGACCGCGCCGACCATCTCGACGCCTTCGATTTTGGCAAAGGCCTGGGCATGGCTGTTCGCCATGCCGCCGGTTCCAACTACAAGAAGACGCATGATGCTCACCTGTATCCTGCTTCGCCGGCCTGGTGCAGCCGGGGGCCACGCTCGACGATCGGCTCCAGCGCCTTTTCGACCGGCACGTTCGGCGCATCGTGGATCGCCGTGTAGCGGTTATCGGCGTTGTAGGCCCACTTCACCGAATTGCGCAGCACCTTCTGGACATTGGCGTCGTGATAGGTCGGGTAGGTCTCATGACCGGGGCGGAAATAGAAGATGTTGCCGGCGCCACGGCGCCAGGTGAGCCCCGAACGGAACACTTCGCCGCCGGCAAACCAGGAGATGAACACGGTTTCGAGCGGCTCGGGCACCGAGAACTGCTCGCCATACATCTCCTCGTTCTCAAGTACGAAGTTCTCGTCAAGCCCCTCGGCGATCGGATGGCGCGGGTTGATCGCCCAGACGCGCTCGCGTTCGCCTGCCTCGCGCCACTTCAGTGCGCAGGGCGTTCCCATCAGGCGCTTGAAGATCTTGGAGAAGTGGCCGGAATGCAGCACGATCAGACCCATGCCTTCCCAGACGCGCTTGGCGACCCGCTCGACGATTTCGTCGCTGACGGCGCCGTGGTCCTTGTGACCCCACCACAGAAGCACATCGGTATTGGCAAGGCGCTCGACACTCAAACCATGCTCCGGCTCCTGCAGCGTCGCCGTCGTCGCCTCGATCGCGCTTTCCGTGTTCAGCGCCGCCGCGATCGTGTTGTGCATCCCGTTCGGATAGATGCTGCGGACCACCTCGTTGGTCTGCTCGTGGACATTCTCGCCCCAAACAACTGTTCTGATAGGCACGTTCATTCTCCTTAGCGTTTGCCCTCACGGGCATGTCGTCCTGCGATTGATGGGGTCGCCAGGAATTGGCGACCCCGAAGCTCCAGGTTCGCCTGAGCTTTCAGGCAGCCCCTCTCATGGGCGCACGACCCAAAGCCAGCCCCGCCGCATCGAAGCGGTGAATGTTGTCGCCGACCGGCGAGATCTGCACTGTGTCTCCCGGCTGGTGGTGCGAGGTGCCGCCTTCCCGGACGATGACCGGTTCCGCGGCACCGATGTCGAGATAGATATAACTGTCGGATCCCAGCATCTCGGAGTGCACCACCGTCCCTGACCACCTGCCGTCGCCCGACCTGATCTCCAGATGCTCGGCCCTGATGCCGATCGTGTGGGCGTCATAGGGAGCAGCAAGAGCACCAGAGAGAAAGTTCATCTTCGGCGAACCGATGAAGCCGGCGACGAAGACCGAGTTCGGGCTCTCGTAGAGTTCGAGCGGCGTGCCAATCTGTTCGACCCGGCCATCTCGTAGCACGCAAATGCGATCAGCCAGTGTCATCGCCTCGACCTGGTCGTGGGTGACATAGATCATCGTCGTGTTGTGCATGCTGCGATGCAGTTTCGCGATCTCGATCCGGGTCGCAACCCTAAGCGCTGCATCGAGATTGGAGAGCGGCTCGTCGAAGAGAAAGACCTTGGGATCGCGTACGATCGCACGACCGATGGCGACGCGCTGGCGCTGGCCACCCGAGAGCTGCCGCGGCAGCCGCTGGAGATAGGGGGTCAGTTGCAGCATCTCCGCTGCCGCCTCGACGCGTTTCCTGCACTGCTCCTTATCCTTGCCGGCGAGTTGCATGCCGAAGGACATGTTCTCGAAGACGGTCATATGCGGGTAAAGCGCATAGGACTGAAACACCATCGCGATGCCGCGCTTGGACGGCGTCAACTGATTGACCACCTGTCCGTCGAAGGAAAGCGTGCCCGAAGAGATGTCTTCAAGCCCGGCGATCAGGCGCAGCAGCGTGGACTTGCCGCAGCCGGAAGGTCCGACGAAGACCATGAACTCGCCGGCCCGGATATCCATGCTGACGCCCTTGATCACCTCGAAGGCACCGAAGGACTTGCGGATGTTGCGCAATTGAAGCTCTGCCATGTTTTTTCCCTTTATCCTTTGACGCCGCCGGCCGTGAGCCCGGATATGATCCGCCGCTGAAAGATCAGCACGAGGATAACCAGTGGCACGGTGACGATGATCGATGCGGCCATGATGTTGCCCCAAGGGACTTCGTACTCACTGCTGCCGGACAACAGCGCGATCGCGACCGGCACGGTGCGCTGGCTGTCTGATGACGTGAAGGTCAGCGCGAACAGGAACTCGTTCCAAGCGGCGATGAAGGCGAGCAGCCCCGTCGTCACCAGTGCCGGCCACATCAGCGGCATGAACACGCGCGTGATGATCACCCAGGGCGTCGCACCATCGACGATCGCCGCCTCCTCGATCTCGACCGGCAGATCGCGCATGAAGGTGGTCAGCACCCAGACGGTGAAGGGCAGCGTGAAGATCATGTAGGAAAAGATCAGCGCCAGGGGGGTGTTGAAGATGCCGACGGCGCGGATCAACTCGAACAGGCCGGCAAGCACCGCAATCTGCGGAAACATCGACACCGACAGGATCGTCAGGAGCAGAAGTCCGCGGCCGCGGAACCGCACCCGCGCCAAGGCATAGGCGGCTGTAACCGCAAGCAGCAGCGACACCGCGACGACAACAGTCGCAACCATCAGCGAATTGGCAAGGTTGCGCAGGAAGCCGCTGCTCGTGACGATACCTGCATAGTTGTCGAAGGATATTTCCGTCGGCCAGTAATCGACCCGGAACAATGCCGTTCCGGATTTGAAGCTCGTCAGCACCGCGTAGTAGAACGGGAACACGGCCATGATGATGATGGCAGCGACAAGGGCGTAGAACGCCGTGCGCTTGGCAAGGGTGGCAACCATCAGCGCTCTCCCTCAAGATTGACGCGGCCGAACCACATGTAGGCGACGGTGATCGCCGCAATGATCAGGAACAGCATCGTCGAGGCGGTGGCGCCATAGGCGAACTTGTCGAAGTCGAACAGGTTCTCGCGCGCCAGCACCGACATCGTCTTGGTCTGGGCGTTGTTGGGCGTCAGCACGTAAATGAGATCGAAGATGCGCAGCGCATCAAGCATGCGGAAGATCACGGCGACCATCAGCGCTGGCCGGATCAACGGCAGCGTCAGCCGCCAGAAGACCTTCAGCGGATGCACGCCGTCGATCTTGGCCGCCTCGTAAATATCCGTTGGCACCATCTGCAGGCCGGCAAGGATGAGCAGCGCCATGAACGGCGTCGTCTTCCAGACGTCGACGATCAGCACCGCGACCATCGCGGTCTCCGGATTGGCCGTCCAGGCGATCTTCTGGCTGATCAGGCCGAGGCCGAGCAAAAGATCGTTGAGAATGCCGAACTGGTCGTTGAGCATCCAGGCCCACATCTTGGCGGAAACGATGGTCGGGATTGCCCAGGGAATGAGGATCGCGGCGCGCACCAGCCCGCGGCCCGGGAAATGGGCGTTCAGCACCAGAGCAACGATCAGGCCGAGCACCGTCTCGATGGTGACGGAGACGGCGGAAAACTTCAGCGTGTTCCAGACGGCATTCCACCAGGCCGGATCGGCAAGCAGCCCGTTATAGACCGTGCGCCCGCTCTTCAGCGTGATCCAGCTCAGATAATTCTTGAAGCCGACGAACTCGGCACCCTCGAGGTTGGTCAGCGACGCGTTGGTGAAGCTGAAATAGACGGTGCGTATGAGCGGCCACCCGGCGACGAGCGCGAGCACCAGCAAGGTCGGCGCGAGAAAGATCCAGGCGGAGCGAATGCGGCTGGCGTTGAGGTCGGAACGGATCCCTGCCTGTTGTCCGAGGACGGAAGGGGGATCTGCGAGTGAAAGATCGGTCATTGTCTTGGCTCACTCTTGCCATTCGGCGCGCGGCCGAGCGGTTGGCCCGAGAGGAACGACGCCACCAGGCAATTCCAGGAAAGTGTGAAGCGTTTTCCCATCCAGAATTGCTTGCTTTCAAAGCACTTGTTCAGAGCGCTGGGCGTCGTCGGCGATTGCTCGGTGGAGCGAGGGAAGGCCCGGAGGCGCTCCCCTCGCCCCCGGGAGGATTACCAGCTATCGCCCTTCATCTCGGTGAGCTCGACTTCGAGCAGTTCCAGGTTTTCCGCAGCCGTGCCGTTGCCGGAGAGCGAGTTATGGACCGCATTCCAGAACTTGGCCGAAACCTCGTTGTACTTGACCTTGGTGACCGCCGACGGGCGCGGCACGGCGCTCTCGAAGATCGGCTTCCATGCCGGCATGAACGGCTGGGCCTTGGCGACCTCCGCGTCGTCGTAGAGTGCGGCAATCGTCGGCAGATTGGAGAGCTCGATCGCTCGGCGCTTCTGCACCTCTGCCGAGGAGAGGAATTTGGCAAGCGCGATCGCTGCTTCCTGGTCGTCGGAATATTTGGAGACGGCGACGTTCCAGCCGCCGAGCGTCGAGGACGGCTGATCGCCATCGGTCGCCGTCGGCAGCGGCGTCACGGCAAACTTGCCTTTCACCGCGCTGTCGTCGCCATTGCCGAGCGCATAGGCATAGGGCCAATTGCGCATGAAGACGGCGTTGCCGGTCTGCCAGACGCCGCGTGATTCCTCTTCCTGATAGGCGAGCACGCCCTGCGGCGAAATCGTGCCGACCCACCCCTTGATGCGGTCGATAGCTGCGGCCGCCTTCTCGTTGTTGATCGAGATCGTGCCATCGGGCTCGACGATCTGGCCGCCGCCGGACGATTTGATCCATTCGAGCGCATTGCAGGTCAGCCCTTCATAGGCGTTGCCCTGGAAGACGTAGCCCCAGAGGTCGGCCTGGCCGGAGGCACGTTCCTTCTCCTGGATTTCCTTGGCGGTCGTCGCCAGTTCATCCCAGGTCTTCGGCGGCGCCTTGCCGTACTTTTCCAGGAGGTCTTTGCGATAGAAGAGCGCCGGCGCATCGGTGAAAGCAGGCAGGGCCACGAGACGGCCGTTGACCGTCTGCGAGGCGATGATCGACGGGAAGTGCTGTCCGGCGACATCCTTCGCCGCCTCCGTCAAGTCGACGAACTGGTCGGCAAGCTGCGGCGCCCAGACGACGTCGGTCTGGTAGACGTCCACATCCTTGTTTCCGGCGGCGAGCCATAGACGGTACTGGCTGAACTGCTCGCTGCTCGACGGCGGCATGGTGACCAGGCTCACCTTGTGCCCCGTCTGCTTCTCGAAGATGGCGAGCTGCTCGCGGATGAAATTGACGTTCTTGCCGGTCGTGTTGGCGGCGAGCGAGAGCTCGGCGGCGCTGGCCGTTCCGGCTGCAACGATTGCGGCACAAAAACTCAGGGCATTGAGCATGGTTGTCATTGGGTCGACTCCTCCTGTTCCCCCTCCACCGCACGAAAGCTCCTCAGCAAATTCGAAAGCGGTTTGGATTGAAAAAAGTTGGCAGAAGACGGAAAAACTGTCAATCCATGGATCAGAAAAAGTCGTTCGGCCGTGAATAATTTAAAATAATTATTTAATTTCAATATTATAACGGATGAGGAGAAATTTCACCCGCACCTAACAACAACCCATAAAATCAAAGGGGAACTGCATTAATTTAAAACGGTTTGGTAAAATTCCATCGTGGTTCGAGGCGCTGCATGCACGCGACAAACCGATTGTTACCGGCAACGAAGGTGTATACTTCTGGGACCGGGCTAGGCTGAGGAAACGCATACCGAATGAAACTGAGGGAGTTCGCACAACAACTGGGCCTTTCGCCGACCACCGTCAGCCGAGCGCTGAGCGGCTATCCCGAGGTCAGCGAAAAGACGCGCAAGCGCGTGGCCGAAGAGGCAACTCGCCTTGGCTATCGTCCGAACATCAATGCCGTGAGGCTCGCTACCGGTCGCGCCGGTGCGATCGGCGTCGTCATGGGGCGCTCCGGCGAATTCCATTTCTCCGAATTCATGGGCGGCCTGGCCGAGCGGCTCGGCACCGAGGACATCGACATCCTCGTCAGCCCGATGGATGACAAGAACCCTACGGGCGAAATCCAGCTTTACAGCCGGCTCGCCGTCAGCGGCCGCGTCGACGCCGTGATCGTGCATTCTCCCGAGCCGAACGACGAACGCATCGCCCTCCTGCACAAGCTCGGCATGCCCTTTCTCGTCCACGGTCGATCCGATATCGACGTGCCGCATGCGTGGCTCGATATCGACAATGAGGGCGCCATCCGCCGCGCGACCTCGCATCTCATCGATCTCGGCCATCGCCGCATCGCCATGATCAACGGCCGGCAAGGACGCACCTTCTCGCTTCACCGCGACAAGGGCTACCGCGACGCGCTCCAGGCGCGCGGGCTCCCGTTCGATCCGCGCCTCGTTGCCCACGGCAACTTCACCGACGAACTCGGCTTCCGCTTCGCACGCTCCTTCCTGGAACAAACGCCGCGGCCGACGGCCTTCGTCGCAGGCTCGATGATGACGGCCCTCGGCATCTATCGGGCGGCGCGGTCCATAGGCCTGGAAATCGGTCGCGAAGTCTCGGTCATCGCCCATGATGACGTGTTCCCCTACCTGACGGCGGAAAACATGGTGCCGTCGCTCTCGGCGACGCGCTCTTCGATGCGCGCGGCCGGCGCACGCTCGGCCGATCTCGTGCTGCAGCTTCTCTCGGGCAGGCCGACCGAAGAGGTTCACGAACTCTGGCCGGTGGAACTGATCCTGCGGGAATCGACCGCACCCCCGCCAGAGGGCGCCTGAGGACTGGCCGCCGACCGCCTCAATGGAAGGTGGACTTGGAGAACAGGTTGAGCACAACCACGCCGGATATGATGAGGCCCAGCCCCAGGATCGCCGCCAGGTCGAGTTTCTGCCCAAAGGCGAAGTAACCGACGAGCGAAATCAAGACGATGCCGAGCCCGCTCCAGACCGCATAGGCGATGCCAACAGGGATGAAGCGCAGCGTATAGGACAGGAAGAAAAAGGCGATCGCGTAGCAGACGACCATGATCACCGTCGGCCCCAGCCGGGTGAAGTGCTGGGCCGCCTGCATCGCCGAGGTGCCGAGCACTTCAAAGACGATCGCTGCAACCAGGACGGTGTAGAGCATGGCGGGGTTCATGACGGACTCCATCCGGGTTACTGCGCCGAAAGCGCTTTGAGGTTTTCAACAAGGCCGACCCGCGCCGCCGCATCGAGATCGTGGCTCTGCATCAGATCCGCCAGCCAGACGCCGTCGCAGGCAAAGCGGGCAAGCACGCAGCCGGTCGAGGCGTCCGTTTCTGCGAACTCCGTTGATCGCCGGCGGACCCAGTCGCGCCAGCGGCTCTTCAGATGCGGCTCGGCAATGAGGGCGATCGTCAGCATGCGCCAGCCCGGTACGTCGGTCGCCGGGTCGAGCGCGAAGCAGACGTCGATATAGGCACGGGTAAAGCGCCCCTTCGCCACCGGATCGTGCGCCATCGCCGCCTCGATCTCACGATCGAACCGCGTCACCAGGTCGTCGAACAGGCCGTCGAGCAAAGCGAGCTTGTTCGGGAAGTGGTGCAGCAGCCCACCCTTGCTGACGCCCGCCGCCTGCGACACGGCGTCGAGCGTGATGCCCGCAACGCCTTGCTCATGCGAAAGGCGTGCGGCAACCTCCAACAATTGCTGGCGCACCTGTTCCGGCTGTTTCTTGCGACGATGAGCTTCGGTCATGCTCCATAAAGATACCGTCTGGACGGTTTGTCAAGAGGGAACTTGGTCGACCGCGATGAAACGCCGCAAACCGGTGCTCTGAAAATCGTTGTCCGCCCCGTCGCCGCACGCTAGGACCGCAGGGAATGAAGGACGCGAGCATGGCGGAAACGGAAACCACGACCCTCTACGAAGCGATCGGCGGCGACCCGACAGTTCGCGCGCTGACCCGCCGCTTCTACGAGTTGATGGACACGCTGCCGGAAGCGGCACGATGCCGCGCCGTGCATCCGCCCGACCTTTCGGGCAGTGAAGAGAAATTCTACGAGTACCTGACCGGCTGGCTTGGCGGACCGCCTATTTATGTCGAGAAGCGCGGCCATCCGATGCTGCGCCGCCGCCATTTCGTCGCTGAGATCGGCCCCGAGGAGCGTGACGAATGGCTGCTCTGCTTTACCCGAGCGCTTGAAGAAGCGATCGCCCATCCGAAGCTGAGGCAGATCATTCTCGACCCGATCACCCGCCTCGCCCTTCATATGCAGAACAAGGAATAGCCGTGATGTCGCACAGCGGATTTCGCGCAACGACGCTTTTTGTTGCCGGTTTGATGGGCCTGACCGGCGTTGTCAGCGCGGCCGCCGCTTCGCACGGCGACGATCCAAGATTGCTCGCCGGCATTTCCGCGATGTGCCTGGCGCATGCCCCGGCCTTGATCGCGCTCTACGCAGCCTGGCCGAGCTTTCGCACGGCGGCCGCCGCGGCCTTGCTGATTGCAGTTGGAACGGCGCTGTTCTCGGCGGATCTCGCCATGCGCCACATCTCGGGTCACGGCCTGTTCCCGATGTCCGCTCCGCTCGGCGGCACGACGATCATGGCGGGCTGGCTTGCCGTTTCCCTCGGCGCCTTCCTGCCGCGAAAGACAGCCTGAGAAAAAAATTCACCTCCCGAATGGACCCATTTGGGAGGTAAATGGCATGTAAAATCAAAACATTACGCGGCAGATCGCGCGCGAGGCCGCCTGATCAGGCGCCTTCGACTGCCGAAAAACCTTCGAACTTCGGCGGACCGAGATACATCGCCTTGTTCTCGCCGGCATTCCTGTGCGCCGCGCGAAAATTCTCCGACTTCGTCCAGGCTGAAAACGAATCCCTGTCCTTCCAGACCGAATTCGAAACGAAGAGTGTGTAGCCCTCCTCCGGCACGCTGTCGCCGCGCAGCAGGTGGAAGGAAACGAAACCGGGCATCTCAGACAGGCTGGAATCGCGCCCTTTCCACACGGCCTCGAAGGCCTCTTCATGGCCGATGGCGATACGGAAACGATTCATGGCTACGAACATCATGCTCTCCTACAGCGACCTTTGAACTACTGCATAATTCCGGACGGAAAACCGCTTCGCACTTTTCCTGGAGCTGCTCTTAGGCGCTTTCCCTCTTGCGGGCGGCATCGTTTGCAGCCCGCGGAAAGGCGAGAATAGTTCCTTCCTTCGGCTCTGCAAGACCGAGAGGGTCGCGAACCGGCGGGCGCGTCTGCCAGGTTGGAAACTCGGCGACGTTGGCGTCGTCCAGCATGCGCGCGCGGCGCGTCAGGATCTCGTAGAGTTCAGGCACCAGGCCATCGCCATGCTGCGCCGCCAGCTTGTGCAGACCGATCATCATGCACAGGTCAGGACGTTCTTCGTTCATTGCAAACTCTCGTCTTGTCTTGGGAGGGTTACCGCTCGTCGCGGCTGGCGGTGAGGTCCTGAAGTGCCCGCTCCAGGCTCGATTTCGAGCCGTTGCGCAGCGGCACGAAGGCCTTGCCCCACTTCTTGCAGCCGGTCTTCACGCGAAGACACGCGTCATGGCTGATGCAGTCTATCGGGCAGAAGACGCAGTCGACCGACGGCAGCACCCGGTCGATACGGGAAACGGCTTCGCGCAGGCCGCCATCATGGTGAAGCAGCTCGGCGCCAAACGAGCTGGCGATTTCGCGTAAGTGCGCCACCTGACAATCGCGGCCGCCGACATAGAGAAAACTGCGCCCTTCGAGCGTTGCCTTGCCGGCCTCCTGGCGGGCTTCGGTCGGTTCTGAACCCGAACGACCCTTGCCATTCTTCGCCGCATTCTGGTGACGCTTGCCGCGCATGCAATCCTCTCCGCCTGATCGTGCGACAAGGGCCTTCACAGGCAGCCGGTCGCATCGGGACATCATCTCGACACACACCCTTAGGCTGCGTGACGAGCGCAACCTATTAAACTTGATAAACGGAGTAAAGTATAAACATGAGTTTTTTCATCATATTTTTTCAACCAAATCCCGGCCCGCACAAATGAGCATACGGAACGGCGCCCGCCTCAGCGGACGCTGGCAACCATCGGAACGATGAAGGATTTGGAGCTCGGCCCCCCGGCAGGAAAGGCCGGGAACGGCGCCGCATTGCGCACGGCATCGACGGCTGCGTCGTCGATGGCGGGAGAACCTGAGCTGCCGGCGACGTTTACCCGCGTCAATTCACCGTTGGCGGTCAATGTGAAGCGGACGGTCGCCGTGCCGGAAACGCCTTCGCGCCTTGCCGAAGACGGCACCTTGAATCTCCGCATGATCTTCCTGCGGACCTTGCCGTCATAATTTTCCATATTGGCATTGCCGACCTCGGATGCGCGGCTATTGCCGGTCGCGGCTGCGAAACTGCCGTTTTCCTGGCCGTCCTGCTTGCCCTTGACCTGGTTCTGCGCCTGCTCGCCCTTGTCACCCGTCTTCTTGCGGGTCACTTTCTTCTTCTTGACCGGCTCCTTCTTCGGTTCCGGCTTTTCAACCTTCTCCTTCTTGGGCTCTTCGATCTCGGGCTTTTCTTCAGGCACCACGGTTTCGACCGGCGCAACACTCGCCGTCACGACGGCCTCGGCGACCTGAAGGGTCGGCATCTCTTCAGCCGGCAAAATCACGTCTGCCTCGGTCGCGGTCAGATCATGCGGCTGTTTGGCAACGATTTCCTGAGTTGTCGACGTGAGATCTTCGACGGGCGATATCTCCTCCGGCTTGACCTCATCCGGAACGTCCTCGGTCGGCTCGACGATCTCCGCAGGATCGCCGGATTGTAGCGACTCTTCAAAGGCATCGCCAAGGATCGCGACCTCGGTCGCCTCTCCGCCGAGCATGAGGGCATGCTCTTTTTCCGGCGGCCCTGGGCCAAACAAGGTAGCAAGCACGACGCCATGCGTTGCAAGCGAGATGATGGCGGCCCCAGCCCAGATGACGATACGCTTCATTACAGCCTTACCTTCGCCGCACCGGGCGGCGCAAACTTCACGCTCCGAAGGAGCGGCCTCACTTAGCCCTTGAGTTCCACCGCCGATTTCGAGCCGGTCTTGATCCCGCTCATGCAGGCGCCGGGCTGCACGCCGTTGCCGACGCAGGCCGGCGCATCATTGATCAACAGGCTCTTCACCGCATCGCAGTTGGTGCCGGGGAGATCAAACTGGCGAACCTTGGTCTTGCCGGCGGGCAGATCGCGGAAGTCAAGCACGGCCATGCGCTCGACGAGGCCCTTCTGGTCGAAGATCACGAACTCGAAGGAAACCTTGCTCAGCGACTGCGCAAGCGCGTTGCCGGCGACGAAGGTGAGCTTGCAACCCTTCTGCGACGGCGCAACGTCGTTCAACTCGATCGTCAGCCCGGCGGTGGGCACAGCCTCCTGGGCGTTGACACTGCCCGCAGCGATAAGGGCCGCAAGAGCAGCGGAAACAACTGGAAGGCTGGAAAACTTCATATCGACATCACCCCAAAGGTTGCAGCGAACCACCGAACGAGACCCGCACGCCCTTGTCCACAAGCCGGCAATAACTAACTTGAGTGCAGAAGTCCGGTATTGCGTCCATAAATAAATATGAGTAATGAAGTCAAGATAGTAAACGAATTGCACGGCAGGAAATGCTGGAAAAACAGCGCGGCCTGCCCTCTCGAAACGGCCAAACGCAGTGACCAACGACAGTGACCTTGCACGCCCATCCGAGCCGCCGATCCAGGCCGGGCGCGCGCAGCGGATTATCGAAAGTCGCGAACTTTTCGGCAGCGAAAACGAGATCCTCATTTCCCACGACGGCGCGATCTACCGCATGAAGATCACCCGCCAAGGCAAACTGATCCTGAACAAATAGGCAGATGAAAATGACCGAGAGCCTCCGCCCCACTCCTTCCGAGATCCGCGCCTACCGCGCAGAAAACCCGAAGATGCGCGAGCGTGATATCGCAGCCCAGCTCGGTGTTTCCGAAGCCGCTCTCGTTGCTGCCGAATATGGGCTGACCGCCGTGCGCATCGATGCCGACGCCAACCGCTTCCTGTCGCGCGTCGAGGAACTCGGCGAAGTCATGGCGCTGACCCGCAACGAAAGCGCGGTCCACGAGAAGATCGGCGTTTACGAGAAGATCACCACCGGCGAGATGGCGAGCATCGTGCTCGGCGAGCAGATCGACCTCCGGGTCTTCCCGAGCGCCTGGGCACACGCTTTCGCCGTGACGAAGACCGACGATCAGGGTGAAGCCCGCAAGAGCCTGCAGTTCTTCGACAAGTGGGGCAATGCCGTGCACAAGGTGCATCTGCGCCCGGAATCGGATGTTGCGGCCTATGACAAGATCGTCTCGGACTTCCGCCTTGCCGACCAGACGCAGGACTTCAGCGCCGACGTGAGCGTGCCGGCAGCCGACGACAAGCCGGAAACCGTGGTCGATGTCGTCGAACTGCGCGACCGCTGGACGAAGATGACGGACACGCACCAGTTCCACGGCATGCTGCGCAAGCTGAAGATCGGCCGTCGCCAGGCGCTCAGCAACATCGGCGAGGATTTCGCCTGGCAGCTCGACCCCTCCAGCATCGAAGCGATGATGCGCGCGAGCGCCGAAATCGAACTGCCGATCATGTGCTTTGTCGGCAACCGCGGCATGATCCAGATCCATTCCGGTCCGATTGCCAAGATCGCGCCGATGGGCCCGTGGCTGAACGTCATGGACCCGACTTTCCATCTGCATCTGCGCACCGATCACATCGCCGAACTCTGGGCCGTACGCAAGCCGACGGCCGACGGCCATGTCACTTCGATCGAGGCGCTCGACGCCAAGGGCGAGATGATCATCCAGTTCTTCGGCAAGCGGAAAGAGGGTCTCGCGGAACGGCCGGAATGGCGCTCCATCGCCGAAGGCCTGCCGCGTCTCGACACGACTGTCGCCGCCTGAGGACAGGATAGGACACTCAGATGATCAAGGGTCTCGACTTCCGTCGCCTTCGCCGCTGGGAACTGGCGCTCGCCGCCTTCGCGCTTTCGGCTCCCTTCCTGTTGCCAGCGGTGGCACCCGGTGCCCCCTCCTTCATCCGGCCGGCGATGGCCGAGGACATGCAGAAGGCCGACGTCTCGCGCGTCGTATCGGTCGGCGGAGCGATAACCGAGATCATCTATGCGCTCGGCGAGGAAGGTCGCCTCGTCGGTCGCGATTCCACCAGCACCTATCCGGAAGCGGCAAAGGCGCTGCCGGATGTCGGCTACATGCGCCAGCTCGCACCGGAAGGCATCATCGCTGCCAACCCGAGCGCAATCATCGCCGTCGAAGGCAGCGGTCCGCCGGAGGCGTTGGCGGTGCTAAAGGAAGCGAACATCGCCTTTACCAGCGTGCCCGAGGCCTTTGACAAGGCCGGCATCCCCGCCAAGATCCGTGCGGTCGGCACCTTCCTCGGTGTCGAGGAAAAGGCCGAAACCCTGGCAAAGAGCGTCGAAGCCGATCTCGATGCGGCAGTCTCCGAGAATGCCGCCCGTCCGGAAGCCGAACGCAAGCGTGTGCTCTTCATCCTGAGCACGCAGGGCGGCAAGGTCATGGCATCGGGACAGGGAACCGCGGCCAACGGCATCATCGAGCTCTCGGGCGCCATCAACGCGGTCGGCACCTTCCCCGGCTACAAGGCCCTGACCGACGAGGCGATAATCGAGGCCAAGCCAGATGTCGTCCTGATGATGGACCGCGGCGGCGAACATTCCGCCGAGGCGGACGAACTCTTCGCCCTGCCGGCGCTCAGCCTTACCCCTGCCGCCAAGAACAAGGCGCTGATCCGCATGGACGGCCTGCACCTGCTCGGCTTCGGCCCGCGCACCGCAAGCGCCGTCCGCGAACTGAATGCCGCAATCTACGGGAAGAAGGCCAATGCCTCGCAGTGAGGCATTGGCCCGCGGCATGCGCCTGACCGCTTTTGCCGCCGATATCCGCAACGAGTGGCGCTCGGGCAACCGGTCCCGGCTGGCACGTCTCGTCATCGTCGCCCTCATCGCGCTTGCGGTCGCGACCTTCGTCGGCTCGATCATGACCGGTGCCGCCGATGCATCGCTCGCCAACGTCTGGCGCTGGCTGATGGGTGAGGCCGATCAGGCCCTGAGCATCCGCGACCGCATCATCATTCTCGATATCCGCCTGCCGCGCGCCGTGCTCGGCATGCTCGTCGGCGCTTCGCTCGCGGTTTCCGGCGTCGTCATGCAGGGCCTTTTCCGCAATCCGCTGGCCGATCCCGGCCTCGTCGGTGTGTCCTCAGGCGCGAGCCTCGGCGCCGTGCTGCTGATCGTGCTTGGAACCGCCGCCTTCGGGCCGCTCTTCGCGCTGTTCGGCTTCTATGCGTTGCCGGTAGCAGCCTTCGTCGGCGGCCTCGTCACGACGCTGCTGCTCTACCGTATCGCCACCCGCGGCGGCCAGACGTCGATTGCCACGCTGCTGCTTGCCGGCATTGCGCTCGGCGCGCTGACCGGTGCGGTCACCGGCGTTCTCGTCTTCAGAGCCGACGACAAGCAATTGCGCGACCTGACCTTCTGGGGGCTCGGTTCGCTCGCCGGCGCCAACTGGACAAAGATCCTGGCTGCAGCGCCGATCATCGCCGCTTCGCTCGCCGTTACCCCTTTCCTGGCGCGCGGGCTGAATGCCATCACGCTCGGCGAAGCCGCCGCCTTCCATATGGGCATTCCCGTCCAGCGGCTGAAGAACATTGCGATCGTCAGTGTCGCCGCGGCAACCGGCGCATCCGTTGCGGTCAGCGGGGGCATCGGCTTCGTCGGGATCGTGGTTCCGCACCTGCTGCGTCTCGTCATCGGCCCCGATCATCGCTACCTGCTGCCCGCCTCGGCGCTGCTCGGCGGCACGCTGTTGATCCTCGCCGACATGATCGCCCGCACCATTGTCTCTCCGGCGGAACTGCCGATCGGCATCGTTACCGCCTTTATCGGCGCGCCGTTCTTCCTCTGGATCCTGCTGCGCGGCCGTTCGAACATGGGACTCTGAGCGAAACCATGATCAACGTTTCCAATCTCTCCGTTCGCCTTGGCGGGCGACCTGTCATCCACGGCGTCTCGCTCGAGGCGCTGCCCGGCGCACTGACCGCCATCGTCGGCCCGAACGGCTCCGGCAAGACCACGACGCTGAAGGCGATCTCCGGGGAGCTGTCGCCGTCGAGCGGAACGATCCGCATCAATGGCCGCGACCTGCGCGGGCTGAAGCCATGGGAGCTCGCGCTGATGCGCGGCGTGCTGCCCCAGTCTACGGTCATCTCCTTCCCCTTCACCGTGCGCGAGGTCGTGAGATTGGGTCTTGCCGCCGGTGCCAATGTGGATCCCGCCGTGCACGACCGGGTCACGGCCGAGGCGTTGGAAGCGGTGGATCTGGCCGGCTTTGTCGGACGCTTCTACCAGGAACTGTCAGGCGGCGAGCAGCAGCGCGTGCAGCTTGCCCGCGTCCTCTGCCAGATCACCGATCCGTTCATCGACGGCGAGCCGCGCTACCTGCTGCTCGACGAACCCGTTTCGAGCCTCGATATCCGCCACCAGCTCGGGATCATGCAGCTCGCCCGCAAGTTCTGCGAGCGCGGCGGGGGGGTCGTCGCAGTGATGCACGACCTCAACCTGACGGCCATGTTCGCTGACCGAATGGTGATGATGAAGGCCGGCAAGGTCCGCGCCAGCGGTGCACCTCGCGAGGTCCTGACCGACGAGACGATGGAAGCCGTCTTCGGCTGCCGCATGCAGGTGGGTGTCGCACCGGCGCCGCACGTTCCGTTCGTCCTGCCGCAGACAGCATCGCTCTGACGCCACGCCCGCGGATCCGGTAGATGCCTGTTGGGGCGTCCGGATTTCTCAAGCGTCAACACCAAGATTTATCGAAACAATTTCCGCACTTGTGCGTTGTTCTCCCGAAGCGCCGGCAAGGGCCTCTAGTTGTGCCCGCCGGTACCGTCAGACAGCGCCGACCGTTCGCGGCCGGCGCATGCGTGAAAGGGAGTATCCATCATGGCGCCTAGCCTCTTCTCCGGCTCGAGCTCGCGATCGACAAAAAGCAACGGCAAGCTCGCCGATATCTCCATCGAAGAACAACTGGGCGAGTTGCGCAGTGATGTGGCAACGCTCGTCGCATTGCTGGCCGATCGTGGAGCGGCCGCCTCAAAGCAGGCACGTGGCAAGGCACAGGACGCCCGTGAACAGGCCGAAGCCGGCATCAGCGAATTGCTGGCAAGCGGCGAAGACCTGCTGGCCGAACTTCGCGACCGTTATGCCGGCACAGAAAAACAGGTCCGCCACGCCATTCGCGAGCATCCCCTCGCCACGCTCGGCGCCGCCGCCCTGATTGGGCTCGCGGTGGCGGCGCTGCTTCGGCGCTGACTTGCGGTCGGTCGAACCGGACCCGCGGGCAACGGCTCGCGGTTTCGAACGAGATGAGAAAAAGCATATAGGTTTTCCGCCCGTATCCCGACCTAGCCTAAGAGGCCCTATCACGACGGGGAGTAACGCATGGGACCATTGACGGCCGCCCTGGCCAGCCTCTTGGCCGCCGATATCAGCGCCGCCGCCTCTCGTGTGAAGCGCAACGCAGCCCTATGGAGCGTCATAGGGCTGTTGCTCGTCACCGCCTATGTCTTCGCGCTAGCCGCCGCCTTTCTTTATCTCAGCGCGCGCTATTCCCCGGTCGCGGCCGCGGCTGCAATCGCCGGGGCGCTTGTCGCCACCGCGCTGGTGCTGGTTGGCATCCTCATCTCTCTGCAGAACCGTGACCGGCGGCGCCAGGAAGAACGCCGCCGTCGCACGCAAATGCAGACCAATCTGACCCTGCTCGCGGCCGCCGGCATCCTGCGCAAACAGCCGCTTCTCGCCGTCGCGACGGCTGTTGCGATCGGCGCGCTTCTCGGCGCCGGCAAGCGACGCGGACGCAAACACGACGACTGATGCACGCAGCAAGCCAGTCGTCTCAATGGCGGGTGCGATCCCGTTAGAGCGGCAACCGGATCAGCGCCGTGACCCCGGCGGGGAGATACTCCACCTTCACCGAACTACCCAGCACCTTGTCGAGGCTGCGCTCGATGAGGATGGAGCCGAAGCCGCGCCGCTTTGGCTCGCGCACCGGCGGCCCACCAACCTCGGTCCAGGTGAGATGAAGAACGGTGTCGCCGTCTTCGACGACGTTTCGCGCCGTCAATACCACCTTGCCTTTCGGCACCGACAGCGATCCGTATTTCACGGCGTTGGTTGCAAGCTCGTGCAGGACCAGCCCGAGGCCGACGGCCTGGTCGGGACCAAGCGACACTTCGTCCTTGTGCAGTTCGATCTGGTCCGCATAGGCGCTCACATGCGGCAGCAGTTGCTTGGCGATCAGGTCGGCAAGCCGGATGGTGCCCCACTCGTGATCAGAGAGCAGACCATGCGCCTCGGAGATCGCCTGCAAGCGGCCGGCAAACGCGGTCATGAATTCGGCCGGGTCGCTCGTCTGGCGAAGCGTCTGGCGCGCAAGCGATTGCAGCATGGCCAGTGTGTTCTTGACCCGATGATTGAGCTCCTTGAGCAGGAGCCGAGTGCGCTGCGCCGAAGCCTGCTGGTCGGTGACATCGATCGTCACGCCGATGAACGTAAGCGGATTGCCCTTGCCGTCACGGTCGTGCACGCGGCCGCGGCCAAGCAGCCAGCGACCGGTATCGCCAATGCGGAACATGCCGTCATATTCATCGTCAGCCTTCATCGCCTGGCGAAGCTTGGCGAAAGTCGCGCCGCGGTCGTCGACGTGGATCGCGCCGAAGATGTCCCGGACGCCAACCGAACGCTCGGCCGAAAGTCCGAACATACGTTTCAATGCGCTGTTGCCGGCGATCGCACCTGAGCGGATATCCCAAAGCCAGCTGCCGATGTTGGCCGCTTCGAGCGCCATCGCGTGCCGCTGCTCCTCGCGCGACAACGCCGCCTCCTTTAGAGCGCGCCGACGGGCTTCGTCCTTGACCTTGAAGAGCGAGGCTGCGAGCGCGGCAAGCCGGCATAATTGGTGGATGAGCGGTTGCGACACCTCAGCGCGCGGCTTGTCGTCGAACACACAAACCGTGCCCACTGCCTGCCCGTCGAGCACGATCGGCGCACCGGCATAGAAGCGCAGAAATGGCGGCCCCTTGACCTGTCGGTGACGCGCGAACCGCGGATCGGTCGAAGCGTCGAGCACGACGAGGCTGGAGTCGGCCGCAGCGGTCACATGCGGGCAAAACGCGTCTTCGGATGGGGCACGGGTCTCATCGGTGCCGACAGCCGCCTTGAACCACTGCCATTCGCGGTCGATCAGCGTCACCAGTGCGATCTGAGCGTCGAAAAGCCCGGCAGCAATTTCGACGATCCCGTCGAAATCCCGATCCGGGATGGCCATGTCGGGGACGGTCGCATGCAGAACGCCAAGACGCTCGGGCGCGTCGAGCAGCTTCGTCACGGGCGGGTCCGTTTTCTCTGTCCTCACGTGCATACGGTCTCAATTCTCAATCTGAACGAGATGAGGAAGCCCTGGCGATCCACCCGCATCCCGCTCGATTCTGGAGCGTCTCGCCCCAAAATCGTCATCACTGCGCATTCGTCAGTCGATGCCAGCCGTCACGGCGTGTCCCCCTTGGGCTCAAGCCGCCAGTGAAAGCAGGACACCGCCACTTTTGCAACGGTGTCCTGCCCGAAATTCTTCCCTCAGGAGATGAAGGCCCGCGACGTGATCGGAGCCGAGGTTTCATCCGGCCCGTAGTCGTTTTCACCCTTCACCTGCAGGATATCCTGCAGCCGCTGACGCGCGCGGTTGACCCGGCTCTTGATCGTGCCAAGGGCACAGCCGCAGATCGTCGCCGCCTCCTCGTAGGAGAAGCCGGAAGCTCCGACCAGGATGATCGCTTCGCGCTGGTCCGGCGGCAGCATCTCGAGCGCGCGCCGGAAATCCTGCAGGTCGAGCGAGCCGTATTGCTCGGGATGATGGGCCAGCGACTCGGTGAAGTGACCGTCGGTGTCCTGCACCTCGCGCCCGCGCTTGCGCATCTGGCTGTAGAGCTCGTTGCGCAGGATCGTGAAGAGCCAGGCCTTCATATTGGTGCCCATCTCGAAATGGTCCTGCTTCGCCCAGGCCTTCATGATCGTGTCCTGCACCAGATCGTCGGCACGGTCGTGGCGACCGATCAACGACATGGCGAAGGCACGCAGGCTCGGCAAGGCGGCAAGCATCTCTCGCTTGAAATCATTTTTTTCGGACGACATTCTGGCACTTACTCCCTGCCCTGCAGCGCCGATTGCTGCTCGGCTGCGTCGAGCTTTTCCAGAAGATCGAGAAAACGCGCGGGTATCGCCTCTTCCTGCACGGACTGATAAAGCGCTTTCAGCTTTGCTGCGATCTGCGCATTTGGGTCTTCTGTCCATAAGGTCGTGCCGGTAGTCCGCCCTGCCCCTGTTTTATATTTCATTGTCAAACTGTCGCCTTCGAGTGTCCATAGCCGCCATAACGCAGCAGAAAATTGAAATGTTCCCTCGCGGAACCTTTTTTTACGTCCGGCGTTCTCGCAACGTCACCGTAGAAAGATACCCGAGGGAGTTCCCCTATGACATTGTCCACGCGGATAGCACCGCTTCTGCCGTATCTGCGCCGCTATTCGCGCGCGCTGACCGGCTCGCAGACATCAGGCGACGCCTATGTCGCTGCCGTTCTCGAAGCGCTGATCGCCGACACGTCGATTTTCCCGGAAGCGAGCAATGATCGCGTTGGCCTGTTCCGGCTCTTCACCTCACTTTTCGGTTCCTCGTCCGTGCTTGTGCCGGAACCGATCTCGCCTTTTGCCTGGGAACAGCGCGCATCGATCAATCTCGCAACCGTTTCGCCCCTTGCCCGCCAGGCCTTCCTGCTGGTCTCGGTCGAAGGTTTCCGTCCCGAGGAAGCCGCCGAGGTTCTCGACGTGTCCACCGATAAGGTCGGCAGCCTGCTCGACCGCGCCTCGCAGGAAATTTCGCGCCAGGTCGCGACCGATATCATGATCATCGAGGACGAACCGCTGATCGCCATCGATATCGAACAGATGGTCGAGAGCCTCGGCCATCGGGTCACCGGCATCGCCCGGACGCGCGACGAAGCGATCGCCCTCTACAAGAGGACGCGGCCAAGCATGGTGCTTGCCGATATCCAGCTCGCCGACGGCAGCTCGGGCATCGACGCGGTCAACGACATCCTGAAGACGAGCGCCATTCCGGTGATCTTCATCACCGCTTTCCCGGAACGGCTCCTGACTGGCGAGCGGCCGGAACCGACCTTCCTGGTCACCAAGCCGTTCAACCCGGATATGGTCAAGGCACTGATCAGTCAGGCGTTGTTCTTCAACGAATCGACCAAGGCGGCGGCCTGAGTGCAACCTGCATGTTTCCTTTGACCGCAGCCGGTCAAAGGCAAGAACATGCAGGTCATTCAATGTGCTACAGCGTCGCGCGTCACAAAGGGCCGCGACGCCGTAGTCCATTTTACCGTTTCGTCGAAGCGGCGAAATAATGACCGGCTTTCCCAGCCGTTCCCGATATTTCCGCCAGTTCCCGATATTCGCGCGGAGGCACACTCGCCGGCGCGACTTCATGTCAACCGGCCTCATCCCGCCGTTTCACATTTCCCGCAGCATCTCTTTGGCTTACCCCGGAAACACGACAGCCAGTGCCGAGGGAAGGCACTGGCTGGTATGTGCAACTCACTCGGGGAGTGTGAGTTGTAGGCCGGCGGTCTGCCTCCGGCGCGGCATTGGGGGCTATGCGCGCCACCGTCCGGTCGCAAGCAGAATGCGCGACGGGGCAAAAGGTTCCAAACGCCCGCCCTGACCGCCTCGGCCTACCGCTTCACTGCATCTTGTCGAGTTCATCACGATGGCGGTAGAGCGCCAGGAAGCGGCGGTAATCGCGGTCATAGGTGCCGCGAACACTTGTATTCGGCAGGCGCTCGTGCCCCTCCGACGCCATTCCTGCCCCTGCGGCGGCGAGATCCCGGTGGATGCCGCCGGCAACCGCAGCCGCCATCGCCGTACCGAGCAACACCGCGTCCGGCGCCTGCGGCGCAACCACACGGCAGCCGGTGACATCGCAGTAGAGCTCCATCAGAAGCGCGTTGCGCACGTGGCCGCCGGTGACGTGCAGCGTGTCGAGCTGGTAGCCGACCTCCCGCATCATCTCCAGGATGTGACGGATGCCGAGCGCGATCGCGACGCAGGTGCGCCAGTAGAGACGGCAGAGCGCATCGAAGGAGGAATCGAGCGGCAAGCCGCTGATAACCCCGAGCCCGTGCGGGTCAGCGAGCGGCGAGCGGTTGCCATGGAAATCAGGAAGCACATGCAGGCGATCGGCAAAAGCGGCGCCCTGTTCGGCGCGCAGTTCCTGCACCCGGGCGATGATCCGGCCGTGGGTCTCGGCCGTCGGTTCAAGGCCGCCGCCATGCAGCCGCACGATATGGTCGAGCAGCGCACCTGTCGCCGATTGCCCGCCCTCGATCAGCCAGGCGCCCGGAAGAACCGCTTCGTAATAGGGGCCCCACATGCCGAAGCCCGGCTTCATGTCCTTGGAAAAGGCGACGATGCAGCTCGATGTACCGGCGATCAGCGCGAGTTGTTTTTCAAGCTTCTCCGGCTTCCCGATGAACCCGCCGACGACACCAAGCGCACCGGCATAGGCGTCAATCAGGCCCGGCGCCACCTGGCAGGCTTCGTCGAGCCCAAGCTCTGCGGCGGCCGCAGCGCTCAAATGACCGACCGAGCTTCCGATCGGCAGTGTCTCTTCCGGCAACCCGCCGCTTTCGATGAGATCTTCAAGCCCGATCTTTTCGAGATAGTCCGGCTGCCAGCCGCGCTTCTCATGCGCCAGATAATTCCACTTCGCCGTCAGCGTGCAGCGCGAACGCGCAGCGCTCCCCGTCGCCCGCCAGGAAAGATAGTCGGCCAGATCGAAGAAGAAACCCGCCTTCTGCCATTGTTGCGGCAGATTGCGCTTCAGCCACATCAGCTTTGGCATTTCCATTTCCGGCGACATGACGCGGCCGGAGAAGTCGAGCACCGGATGGCCGGTCGCCGTGCAGAAATCTGCCTCGGCGAGCGCCCGATGGTCGAGCCAGACGATCGTGTCCCAGCGCGCCTCGCCCTTGCGGTTGACGGATAGCGGCTCGCCTTCGCGGTCGCGCACCACCAACGAGCAGGTGGCGTCGAAGCCGATCGCGGCAACGCTTTCAGCGGCGATCCCGGCCTTGTCCTTGGCCGCCTGGACCGCACCGCAGACGGCACGCCAGATATCTTCGGAATCGTGTTCGGCGTGGTTTTCTTCCGGCCGGTTCATAGCGATGGGCAAATCGGCACGCGCAAGCAGCGTGCCCTTCCGGTCAAAGATACCGGCGCGCGCACTGCCGGTGCCGACATCGACCGCAACGACGAATTCACGCATCAATGAAAGTCCCGCCCCTCTTGTCCCTGCTATCGGCGGACAAACTGTAACAATTCGCCCATGTCGTCAAACAGCACGTCGGGACCGAGATTCGCGAGACTTTGGCGGTGCCTGTCGGATCGGGCATGGCTGCCGCCGGCAAAGGCGAAGACCCGCATGCCCGCCGCCTTCGCCGCTTCGATACCCGCCGGACTGTCCTCGACGACGACGCAATCCCTGGGCGCGAAACCCATTTCGCGGCTCGCATGCAGGAAGAGATCAGGCGCCGGCTTGCCATGTTTCACCATGGTGGCGGAGAAGATATTGGGCTCGAAGAGGTCGATAAGCCCGGTGACGGTTAGCGACAGGCGGATGCGTTCCGGCTGGCTGGACGAGGCGACGCAGCACGCGCCCTCGAGCCCTTCGACCGCTTCGCGAATTCCTGCAATCGGCTGCAATTCGGTGCGAAACCGCTGATAAAGACGAAGGCGCATGCCCTCGAGGAAGGCATCGTCGGTGGCGAGACCATATTCGTCGTGGAGGATCGCCGACATGCTTTTCAGGCTACGCCCGAGAAATCGCTCCGTCGCTTCCTCGGCGGTCATCGGAACGCCAGCGGCCGAGAGCACGTCCACGAGCACTTCCAGCGAGATCGGCTCGCTATCGACAAGCACGCCGTCGCAATCGAAAATCACCAGCCTGGACGCAGCGTCCGCCATCGCACCCTACCCCTTACAGCGCCGCGCGACATTCAAGGCGCGCCAAGGTCGCTGTAACACTTTGAATTGGCGCATAATCTGGCCCTGGGTCGATTTGATCCAGGGGAATTATGCGGTGAGCTTGTCGTCCAGATAAAGCTGGAGCGTAGCGCGCGTACCCTTTTCCCAGAGGGTTTTCAATGCATGGCTGAAACGGCGGCGGAAGAGATCGGAGCGCGCGACATCGCCGAAGATATCGCCGAGCTCCAGGAAGGCGACCGGATCGTTCTTGGCAGCAAGCGCCGCCTTGCTCAGCCGGTCAGCGCTCTGGTCGTTGAAGACAATCGCCTTGCCGCTGTCGGACGTGCCGGCGAAGTAGCGGCACCACAGTGCCGAAACCAGCGATAGGCCGACGACATCTTCGCCGCGCGCGAGCCGATCGGCCGTCGAGGGCAGGATGAATTTCGGCTGGCGGTTGGAACCGTCCTGCGCCAGCCGCGGGATCGTGTCACCGATCTTCGGATTGGAGAAGCGCGTCTCGATCAGCTTGTAGTAATGGCCAAGATCGGTGTTTGGCACGGGTGGAATGACCGGAATGATCTCGTCATGTTCAAGCTTGGCAAGGAAGGCACGGATAAGCGGCTCTTCCATCGCCTCATGCACGAAATGGATGTCGAGCAGAGCCGCCGGGTAGGCGATCGCTGCATGACCGCCGTTGAGGATGCGGATCTTCATGTGCTCGTACGGCGCGACGTCGGGCACGAACTGGACGCCGACCTTCTCCAGCGCCGGACGGCCGAGCGGAAAATGGTCTTCAAGCACCCATTGCTTGAACTCCTCGCAGAACACCGGCCAGGCGTCCTCTATGCCGTAGTCGTCGGCGACAATGCCGATTTCACGCGTGCCGGTTGCCGGCGTGATCCGGTCCACCATGCCGTTCGGGAAAGCGACATTGGCATCGATCCAATCGGCAAATGCCGGATCGACGAGCCGTGCGAGGCCCGCAACCGCCGCATGGGTGACTTCGCCATTGCCTGGGATGTTGTCGCAGGACATCACGGTGAAGGGCGGAACGTTCTTGTCGCGGCGCGCTTTCAGGCCGGCGACGATCAGTCCGAATACCGTCTTCGGAGCAGCCGGGTTCTGCGCGTCGGCGACGATTGCCGGATGGGTCGGGTTGAATACACCCGACGCCGGATCGATGAAATAACCGCCTTCGGTGATCGTCAGCGACACGATGCGGATCGCCGGATCGGTCAGCCTCGCGACGATCGCCGGGATGTCGCCTGGTTCCAGATAGTCGATCATCGCGCCGGTGATATGGGCGCCGGTGCGGTTGTTGTCCTGCTCGACGACCGTCGTCAGGAAATCCTGTGCCGCGAGCTTCGCGCGCATCGTCGCGTCGGAGGCAAGTACGCCGGCACCGATGATGGCCCAGTCCCGATCGTGGCCGGCATTGAAGAGATCGTCGAGATAGACGGCCTGGTGCGCCCTGTGGAAGTTGCCGACGCCGAAATGCACGATGCCCGCCGTCAATTGCGACCGGTCGTACTTCGGCACGCCGGCCTTGGCCTTGATCGTGTCGAGGGCGGCAAGTGAGAGTTTGGTCGTCATGATCCCGTATCCTTTCGAGGCTTCACCGGCTGGCGCAGGCTCAGCTCATCCAGTTGCCGCCGTCGACGTTGTAGGTCTGCGAGACGACGTAGTCGCTCTCGGCTGACGCGAGGAAGATCGCCATTCCGGTCAGGTCCTCGGCCGTTCCCATGCGGCCGAAGGGCACCTCCGCGCCAACCAGCTTCTTCTTTTCGCCGAGCGGGCGGTTCTCGTATTTCGCAAACAGCGCATCGACGCCGTCCCAGTGCTCGCCGTCGACCACACCGGGCGCGATAGCGTTGACGTTGATGCCATGCTTGATGAGGTTGAGGCCGGCCGACTGGGTAAGGCTGATGACCGCCGCCTTGGTGGCGCAATAGATCGCGACCAACGCTTCGCCGCGGCGTCCCGCCTGGCTCGCCATGTTGATGATCTTGCCGCCCCTGCCCTGGGCGATCATCTGCTTTGCGGCCGCCTGCAGTGCGAACAGCGTGCCGGCAACATTGATCGAAAACAGCCGGTCATAGCTTTCGCGGGTGATTTCGACGATCGGCGCAAGGTCGAAGAGTGCTGCATTGTTGACGAGGATATCGAGACCGCCCGCTTGCCTGACGACCGCCGCGATCGCAGCATCGATCGATGCCTGCTGCGTCACGTCCATCTCGACCGCGTAGGCGCCGGCACCGATCTCGGAGGCCGTCTGCCGCGCCCGTTCGATATTGATGTCGGCGATCGCGACCGTGGCGCCTTCGCGGATATAAGCCTCCGCGAAGGCACGGCCGATCCCCCGCGCAGACCCGGTGATCAGCGCGCTTTTACCTTCGAGCCTTCTCATCGCACTGCCAACCCCTTGTCGTCGAACCTGTGGACGCGCTGTGGGTCCGGCGTCAGGAACACGCGATCGCCGTGGGTGACGGCAAAGTCGCCGCTGACGCGCGCCGTCACCGTGCCGATGCCGTCGTCGACATTGACGTGCAGGAAGGTGTCGGAGCCGAGGTGTTCGGCGACGCCGACCGTGCCCTGCCAGCTGCCACTATCTTTGGAGAGCGCCAGATGCTCGGGGCGGATGCCCATCGTATGCGCCTGATAGGCAGAAGCCGCAGGACCAGTGACGATATTCATGCGCGGCGAACCGATGAAGCCCGCGACGAACAGATTGTCCGGCTTGTGGTAGAGGTCGAGCGGCGAGCCGACCTGCTCGATGCGCCCACGATTGAGCACCACGATCTTGTCGGCCATGGTCATGGCCTCCACCTGATCGTGGGTGACGTAAATCATCGTCGTCTTCAGGTCCTGGTGCAGCTGGCTGATCTCCAGCCGCATGTTGACGCGAAGCGCTGCATCGAGGTTCGACAGCGGCTCGTCGAACAGGAAGGCCTTCGGCTGGCGCACGATCGCCCGGCCGATCGCGACGCGCTGGCGCTGACCGCCGGAAAGCTGCCGCGGCTTGCGGTCGAGATAATCGGTAAGGTTCAGCACGCGCGCCGCATCCGACACCTTCTTGTCGATGACGGCCTTGTCCTCGCCCGCCATCTTCAGCGGAAAGGCGATGTTCGAGCGCACGCTCATGTGCGGATAGAGCGCGTAGGACTGGAACACCATCGACAGGCCGCGCTGTGCCGGCGGCAGTTCGGTGGCGTTCTTGCCATCGATGACGATGTCGCCGTCGCTGACATCTTCCAGGCCGGCGATCAGCCTGAGCAGCGTCGACTTTCCGCAACCGGACGGGCCGACGAAGACGACGAACTCGCCATTGTTGATGTCGAGGTCGATCGAGGGGATGACGGCATGGGCGCCGAAGACCTTCGAAACCTTGCTGAGTGTAATGCTTCCCATTGTCGTATCCCTTATTTGACCGCGCCGAAGGTGAGGCCGCGTACGAGCTGTTTCTGCGAGAACCAGCCGAGTATGAGGATGGGGGCGATCGCCATGGTCGAGGCGGCCGAGAGCTTGGCGTAGAACAGGCCTTCGGGGCTCGAATAGGAGGCGATGAAGGCAGTCAGCGGCGCGGCTTTCGCGGCACTGAGGTTCAGCGTCCAGAACGCCTCGTTCCAGGCGAGGATGATGTTGAGCAGAAGCGTCGAGGCGATGCCGGGGATCGCCATCGGCGTCAGCACATAGATGATCTCCTTGGAGAGCGAGGCGCCGTCCATGCGGGCGGCCTCCAGGATTTCGCCGGGGATCTCCTTAAAGTAGGTGTAGAGCATCCAGATGATGATCGGCAGGTTGATCAGCGTCAGCACAATGACGAGGCCGGTACGGGTGTCGAGCAGGCCGGTGTTGCGGAACATCAGATACATCGGCACCAGCACGCCGACCGACGGCATCATCTTGGTGGAGAGCATCCACATCAGGACGTCCTTGGTGCGCTTGGTCGGCGAGAACGCCATCGCCCAGGCGGACGGAATGGCGATGATCAGGCCGATCAGCGTCGAGCCGAAGGAGACGACGACCGAGTTCATGAAGTGCAGGAAGTAATTCGATCGGCTCTGCACCTCGTGATAGTTCTCCGTCGTCCAGTCGAAGAAGAACAGGGACGGCGGCGAGGCGATCGCCTCGGCCTCGGTCTTGAAGCTCGTCAGGAACGTCCAGAGGATCGGGAAGAAGATCAGGATGCCGATCGTCCAGGCGACGACGGTAACGACGATCTTTCTTTGGGTGGAGACATTGCGTGCCATGGTTCTCAAGCCTCCAGCGTCTTGCCGATCATGCGCATCAGGAAGAATGCGACGATGTTGGCGAGGATGACGGCGATGATGCCGCCGGCGGATGCGCCGCCCACGTCGAACTGCAGCAGGGCCTGCGCATAGACGAGGAAGGTGAGGTTCGTGCTCTGCGTACCCGGCCCGCCATTGGTCGTCACCAGGATCTCGGCGAAGACCGAGAGCAGGAAGATCGTCTGGATCAGGATCACCACGGTGATGGCGCGCGAGAGATGCGGCAGCACCAGATAGATGAAGCGGCTCCAGGCGCCGGCGCCGTCCATCTGTGCGGCTTCCTTCTGCTCTTCATCGAGCGACTGCAGGGCCGTCAGAAGGATCAGCGTCGCAAAGGGCAGCCATTGCCAGGCGACGATCAGGATCACCGACATCAGCGGTGCATTGGCGAGAAAGTCGAAGGGCTGCAGCCCGAAGAGCTTGGCCACCCAGGCGAAGAGCCCGTTGACCGGATTCATGAACATGTTCTTCCAGACGAGTGCGGCGACCGTCGGCATGATCAGGAACGGCGCGATCACCAGGATGCGCACGATCCCCTGCCCGAACATCGGCTGGTCGAGCAACAGCGCCAGTGCGATGCCGCCGACGACGGTGATGAACAGCACACCGAGCACGATCGCGAGCGTGTTGAAGATCGCCTGGAAGAAGGCGGGATCGGTGAGGAAGTAGCTGTAGTTCGAAAAGCCGGCGAACTCCTCCATCCCCGGCATCAACAGATTGTAGCGCAGGAACGAGAAGTAGATGGTCATGGCCAGCGGAACGATCATCCAGGCCAGAAGCAGAAGCACCGAAGGCGCGATCATCAGCCGCGCGGCGGAGCGGGTGTGCAAGGTCGCCATGGCGTCCCCCCAATGAAGGAATTCAATGCTGTTTCGAGATCGGGCCGGGCCGGCGCGTTTGTCCGCACGAGCCCAGTGGCCGCCTCCGGGAATTACCGGGGCGCCAGCCATTTGCGGCCGGCACCCCGGGCCCTTGGGAGCGCTATTTGATGTAACCGGCCTTGGTCATTTCGCGTTCGGTCAGCTTCTGGGCGCTGGCAAGCGCATCGTCGACGCTCATCTGACCGGCAAGGGCCGCCGAGAACTGCTGGCCGACCGCCGTGCCGAGACCCTGGAATTCAGGGATCGCCACGAACTGCACGCCGACATAGGGCACCGGCTTGACGGCCGGGTTCTTCGGATCGGCCGCGTTGATCGAGTCGAGCGTCATCTTCGCGAACGGCGCCGCCTTCTGGTACTCGGGGTTGGCGTAGAGCGAGGTTCGCGTGCCCGGAGGTACGTTCGCCCAGCCTTCCTTGTCAGCCACGAGCTTCAGATAGTCCTTGCCGGTTGCCCAGGCGATGAACTTCTCGGCCGAAGCGACCTTCTGCGAGCCGGCGGGGATCGCGAGGTTCCAGGCCCAGAGCCAGTTGCCGCGCTTGCCGAGGCCGGTGTCCGGAGCGAGCGCGAAGCCGACCTTGTCGGCAACGGTCGATTCCTTCGGGTTGGTGACGAAGGAGGCCGCAACCGTCGCATCGATCCACATGCCGCACTTGCCGGTCTGGAACAGCGACAGGTTTTCGTTGAAGCCGTTCGAGGAAGCGCCGGGCGGTCCGGCGTCGTTCATCAGCTTGACGTAGAAGTCGAGTGCGTTCTTCCATTCCGGCTGATCGAACTGCGGCTTCCAGTTCTCGTCGAACCAGCGGGCGCCGAAGGCGTTCGCGGTCGCCGTCAGGAAGGCCATGTTCTCGCCCCAGCCGGCCTTGCCGCGCAGGCAGATGCCGTAGAGTTCGTTGTTCTTGTCGGTGATCTTGCGCGCCGCGTCGGCGATGAAGTCCCAGGTCGGCGCGTCGGGCATGGTGAGCCCCGCCTTCTCGAACAGGTCCTTGCGGTACATCACCATCGAGCTTTCGCCGTAGAACGGCGCAGCATAGAGCTTGCCGTCGATGGTCAGGCCGGAGCGGATCGCCGGCAGGAGGTCGTCGACGTCGTAGTCGGCGCCGAGATTGTCGAGCGGCAGCAGCCAGCCCTGCTTCGCCCAGATCGGCACTTCATAGGTGCCGATCGTCATGATGTCGTACTGGCCGCCCTTGGTGGCGATGTCGGTCGTCACGCGCTGGCGCAGCACGTTTTCCTCGAGCGTCACCCACTCGAGTTGAATGTCCGGATTCTTGGACGTGAAATCCTCCGTCAGCTTCTGCATCCGGATCATGTCGCCGTTGTTCACGGTCGCGATCGTCAGGGTTTCTGCTTGGGCCAGACCCGACAGCGCGACTGCCGAGCACGTGCCCAGCAGGAAAGTTCTCAAGTTCATCGACTTCCTCCCAGAAGAATTGAGCATTTGCCTCGCTCATGGGCAATTACTCACTTCTCATGACAAATTGTCAATGCGCAATCGTTGCTGCGCCGCACACAGAAACATTAGAAGATTGTTTTGATTGCCGATTTTTTCTTTACGCAAGTGCGAAAGGCCGGCGCTGGGCCGGCCTTTTAACGGACGCGCTCTTTGCGATCAGGCGTTGAGCAGATAGCGCGCCGTCGCCTCATCGGTGATAAGACCGTTGATGATTCCACCCTTCACGGCCGCCCACAGCGCTTCGTACTTGCGCCGCCCCTTGGCAAGGCCGATCACCGACGCCTTGTCCCGCGAGGGAAGCGGCACCGAAGCGACGCGTTCGTTGAAGCTGCCGGAGAGCAATACGCCGTCATGGTCGAACATCCAGCCGCAGATTTCGCCGGCCGCGCCAGCTCTGGTAAGACCGGCCATCTCGTCCTGCGCCAGGAACCCGTCCTGGCAAAGCGGCGCGTCCGGGCCGAGTTCGCCGACGCCGACGAAGGCGACATTGGCTTCTGCGCCGAGCTTCAGGGCCACCTGAACCAGGCTCTGGCTGTGCAGCACTTCCCTCTCCTCCGGCGAGGCGGCGAGCACGGGCAGCGGCATCGGAAAATGCCGCGCCTTGACCGCATCGGCCATGCTGAAGATGACGTTGTAATAGGCGGCCGAGCCGTCGAGGCCGATATTGCCGGTTAGCGAAACGATGCGGTGCTGCGGACATTCCATCGGCGGCAGCTGGTCGACCGCCGCCTTCAGCGTGCGTCCGGTACCGATCGCCAACACCTGCGGCTCCGGCAACTTCAGCCAGCGCTCGATTTCGGCAGCACCCGCCTCGGCAATGCCGACGGTCGTCGAGGTCGACCCCGGATCGCTCGGCACGACCTCCACATGCTTCAGCCCGTATCTGTCGCGCAGGCCCGCCGCCGCCTCCAGACATGCGGCGATCGGATGGTCGAGCCGAACCTTGATCAGCCGCTCGGACATGGCGAGAGAAACGAGCCGCTGCGCCGATTGGCGCGAAATCCCCATGACGGTCGCGATCTCGTCCTGGGTGCGGCCGGCGACATAGTATAGCCAGCCCGCCCGGGCGGCATCATCAAGCCTGTTGTTCGCCTCGCCCCTGCGCGCCATGCCTGTTCTCCGTTCCCCCGAATGACGATGATTTTGGGTCGAACTCCCCAAAGACATCGTGATCGATTCTCTTAAGTTAGAGCGGGGAGCGGCCGAAAAACCGCAAACACCATTCCTCATCCCGCTCTAATTTGCTGCCACTATTTGTCCTGTCCTGTCAAACATCGGCCAAGAACAATGGCTTGGCGCGCCGGCAGAAAAGCCCGGGATCACAAGGCTTTCCGGTGATTTCGACCGCAAACTTTTACCGTTTGATAAAAAAATAAAGCGTGTTACCGTTCCATCATCCTGAGAAAACATTGGGAGCCAAAAATGGGAACGACACAATCTGGGATCCTCGGCGGCCGCCTGCCGCTCGGGGAGTACGAGAGCAATTTCTCCGACCTCCATCCGCCGCTCGACAAGCACGAGGCCCTCGTCGCTTCCGACCGCTGTTATTTCTGTCATGACGCGCCGTGCATGACAGCCTGTCCCACCTCCATCGATATCCCGCTGTTCATTCGGCAGATATCGACTGGAAACCCGATCGGATCGGCCAAGACGATCTTCGACCAGAACATCCTGGGCGGCATGTGCGCCCGCGTCTGTCCCACCGAAACGCTCTGCGAACAGGCCTGCGTTCGCAACACCGCCGAGGAGCGCCCGGTCGAGATCGGCCGCCTGCAGCGCTATGCGACCGACGTGGCGATGAAGGAGAACAAGCAGTTCTACACCCGCGCCGCTTCCTCCGGCCGTAAGGTCGCCGTCGTCGGCGCCGGACCGGCGGGACTGGCGGCGGCCCATCGGCTCGCCGTCAAGGGCCACGACGTCGTGATCTACGACGCCCGTCCGAAGTCGGGCGGCCTCAACGAATACGGCATTGCCGCCTACAAGTCGGTCGACGACTTCGCCCAGAAGGAAGTCGACTACGTGCTGTCGATCGGCGGCATCGAGGTTCGCAACGGCCAGGCACTCGGCCGGGAGTTCAGCCTTGCCGAGCTTTCCGAGCAGTATGACGCCGTCTTCCTCGGTCTCGGCCTCGTCGGCGTCAATGCCCTGCGCATGGAAGGCGAAAACGCCGAGGGCGTCGAAGATGCCGTCGACTTCATCGCAGCGCTGCGTCAGTCGAAGACGAAGGCCGACATCCCCGTCGGGCGCCGTGTCGTCGTCCTCGGCGGCGGCATGACCGCGATCGACGCCGCCGTCCAGGCAAAGCTGCTCGGCGCCGAAGAGGTAACGATCTGTTATCGCCGCGGCAAGGAGCACATGAACGCCTCCGGGTTCGAGCAGGATCTCGCCACCTCCAAGGGCGTCACCATCCGCCATTGGCTGCAGCCGAAGCGCATTGCCGAAAAGGACGGCAAGGTCGCAGGCATCGAGCTGGAATACACCACGCTTGAAGACGGAAAGCTGACGGCGATCGGCGAAACGGGTATCATTGCCGCCGACCAGATCTTCAAGGCAATCGGCCAGAGCTTCCTCGGAAGCGGCCTTGGCGCCCTGCAGCTTGAAGGCGGCCGTATCGTCACCGATGCCGAAGGGCGAACCTCGATCGACAACGTCTGGGCCGGTGGCGACTGCGTGCTCGGCGGCGAAGACCTCACCGTCTCGGCCGTCGCCATGGGCCGCGATGCGGCTGAATCGATCAACCAGGCCCTCGCCGCGGCAGCGCCGCATGCGAGCGCAGTTGCCTAAAGGATCGGGAGGAGAAACCAATGGCTGATCTTCGCAATAACTTCGTCGGCATCAAATCCCCGAATCCGTTCTGGCTGGCATCCGCGCCGCCGACGGACAAGGCCTATAACGTCGAGCGCGCCTTCAAGGCGGGCTGGGGCGGCGTCGTCTGGAAGACGCTCGGCGAAGAAGGACCGCCGGTCGTCAACGTCAACGGACCGCGCTACGGCGCGATCTGGGGTGCCGACCGCCGGCTGCTGGGCTTCAACAATATCGAGCTCATCACCGACCGCGACCTTTATGTGAACCTGCGCGAAATGAAGCAGGTCAAGATGAACTGGCCGGACCGGGCCCTGATCGCCTCGATCATGGTGCCCTGCGAGGAAGAGGCGTGGAAGGCGATCCTGCCGCTGGTGGAAGAAACCGGCGCCGACGGCATCGAGCTCAACTTCGGCTGTCCGCACGGCATGTCCGAGCGCGGTATGGGCGCTGCCGTCGGCCAGGTGCCGGAATATATCGAGATGGTCGTGCGCTGGTGCAAGCAGTACACGCGCATGCCTGTCATCACCAAGCTGACGCCGAATATCACCGACATCCGCAAGCCGGCCCGCGCCGCCAAGGCCGGCGGCACCGACGCCGTGTCGCTGATCAACACGATCAACTCGATCGTGTCAGTCGATCTCGACAACTTCGCCCCGAACCCGACGGTTGGCGGCAAGGGCACTCATGGCGGCTATTGCGGCCCGGCGGTCAAGCCGATCGCACTCAACATGGTCGCCGAAATCGCCCGCGATCCCGAAACCTATGGCCTGCCGATCTCCGGCATCGGTGGCATAACCACCTGGCGCGACGCGGCCGAATTCCTGGTGCTTGGCGCCGGCAACGTGCAGGTCTGCACCGCGGCGATGACCTACGGCTTCAAGATTGTCCAGGAAATGATCTCCGGCCTTTCCGACTGGATGGATGCCAAGGGTCACCGCGACCTCGACGACATCACCGGCCGCGCCGTGCCGAATGTCACCGACTGGCAGTATCTGAACCTCAACTATATCGCCAAGGCCAAGATCGATCAGGATTCCTGCATCAAGTGCGGCCGCTGTCACATCGTCTGCGAGGACACCTCGCACCAGGCGATCACCCAGTTCGTCAATGGCGTGCGCCACTTCGAGGTAATGGAAGACGAGTGCGTCGGCTGCAACCTCTGCGTCAGCGTCTGTCCGGTCGAGAACTGCATCACCATGGAAGAACTGCCGGCCGGCACGATCGACCAGCGCACCGGCAAGCCGGTCGACCCGAACTACGCCAACTGGACGACCCACCCGAACAACCCGATGGCCCGCCAGGCCGCGGAGTAAGGGCGCCCAAGCGGGTTCGCCCGCGATTGCATCAAGCAAAGCCGCCGGACATCCATCCGGCGGCTTTGTCTTTCAACCCTGGAACTCGACGACCACCTTGCCGAACGGCCCGCGATCGAGATGCGTCAGCGCCTTGGGCAACTCTGCGAACCGGTAGCGGGCATCGATGACCGGCCTGATCCCGGTCCGGTCGATGGCGCCGACCAGATCTTCCAGCGCCCGGCGATGGCCGACGCCGATGCCCTGGATGACCGGCGACTTCAACAGGACAAACGGCGCCGGCGCCGAGATCTCGCCGCCTTCGAGCACGCCGATGATAGAGATCCGCCCCTGCACGGCCACCGCTTGCAACGACTTGCCGAGATTGGCGCCACCGGCGAGCTCGAGGATATGGTCAGCGCCATCATCGCCGGTAATCTCGAGAACACGCTCCGCCCAGTCTTCCGACAGCCGGTTTACGCCATGATCGGCTCCAAGCGCGCGCGCACGTTCGAGCTTTTCCTGACTGGCTGATGTCACGATCACTTCGGCCCCGTGCGCCTTGGCGATCTGCAGCCCGAACAGTGAAACACCGCCGGTCCCCTGCACGACGACGCGGTCGCCGGCTTTCGGATGTCCCCTCTCGACCAGAGCGAACCAGGCGGTCAGACCGGCGCAGGGCAAGGTACTCGCCTCGCCATCGTCGAGGCTCTCAGGTGCCTTCACGAACCAGTCCTCTGGGAAGGCGACATATTCGGAGGCAACACCCGGGTTGAGGCCCCCAAGCGCAAACGACGTCGGATGACGGGCGGTCCCCGGCTTCTGACCGTCGATCCAGGTCGGATCGAAGACGGAAATCACGCGATCGCCCGGCTGAAAACGTGTGACGTCGCGGCCGACCGCTTCGACCACGCCGGCCATGTCGGACCCAGGCACGAAGGGGAAGACGAGCGGCATGCCCATGCCGTTTTCCAGCACCAGCTTGTCGCGAAAGTTGAGCGACAAGGCGGTGGTGCGAACGAGCACCTCGCCCGCACCCGGCTCAGGAACGCGCCGCTCGGTGACCTTCAGGTTCGAGGCGCCGAACGTATCGATCGTCCATTCCTTCATCAGTCTTGCCATGGTCTTTCCTTTCATCGGTTTGATCTGATGAAGAAACCATAGCGTTGAATTTATCTCTCCAGTTGCGATATCATTTCGCCATATTGGTTCCACTAGGGATACAAATATGAGCTACCTGAACGGAGTTTCGGTGTTCGTGGAAGCGGCCGAAGCCGGCGGCTTTTCTGCAGCGGCCGAAAGGCTCAACCTGTCGCGCTCGGCAGTCGGCAAAACGGTCGCCAAGCTGGAACAGAGGCTGGGCGTTCGCCTCTTCCATCGCACTACCCGCACCCAGAGCCTGACCGACGAAGGCCAGCTCTTCTACGAAAACTGCCTGAGGGCGCTCGGCGAAATCAAAGCCGGAGAGGCGCTGCTGGAATCGGGCAAACAGGAGATCCAGGGCCGCCTGCGCCTGTCGATGCCTGTGCATTTCGGCCGCCAATGCATCATGCCGCTGCTG
This sequence comes from Ensifer sp. EB106-03-01-XG145, assembly GCF_058792075.1. Lineage (NCBI taxonomy): Bacteria > Pseudomonadati > Pseudomonadota > Alphaproteobacteria > Hyphomicrobiales > Rhizobiaceae > Ensifer > Ensifer sp. EB106-03-01-XG145. The sequence goes on from NZ_JBYTEC010000006.1 coordinate 273,818, forward strand.
TCGGAACTGCTGCGGCTGCACCCGCGCCTGGAATTCGACCTCAACTTCAGTGATCGCAACGTCGACCTGGTCGAGGACGGCTTCGATCTTGCCATCCGCACCGGTCCACTGCGTAGCGAACCCGAACTGATGACGCGAAAGATCGCCGACCAGCGGATGACCGTGTGCGCCTCACCGGCCTATCTTGAAGCAAACGGCACGCCTGGAACGATCGATGACCTGATGTCGCATCAGGCGATCCTCTATCGGCGCAGCGGACAGCCGCTCGCTTGGTCCTTTCCAGTAAAGACGGGTCAGGTGCGGACCATCACGCCGCCGGCGCGGCTGCGGCTCGACGATCTGACGTCAATCGCCGATGCCGCAGCCGACGGCTTCGGCATCGCCTGGCTGCCATGCTGGCTCGCGGGCAATCGCATCGTCTCAGGCTCGCTGGTGCGGATTCTCGCCGATGCGCCGGCGCTCTCCTATGGCGCCTATGTCGTCTGGCCGAAAACCCAATACATGCCGCCAAAGCTGCGGCTGCTCATCGATACGCTTGCCGCACGCCTGCCGGCCATGATGGAATGAAGCAAGCGGTGGCCGCTGTTTCCGGCGCCGCCATCACAAGCCAAAAGCATGAGGAGTTCGACATGCAGGCCAACCCGATCGAACTCCGGCACCGAACCCCGCTGAATAGCGTTCCCCGCCGATAACGAACAGGACACGAAAACGAAACAGATTGTGTAAAAATGGTAAGTTGTCGGCCCGCGCGATCTGGATAATAAGGGAGAACTCACACGGGGGTGCGCGACGTTCGATCAGGGATTGGCGACGCATCTTCCGACGGTTTTGAAACTGCGGCCGGACAAAGCTCCGGCAGAGCCGGACTTTTGCTTGACGATCATTTCGGCCAACCGACGCAAGCGAATGCACCTCGTCTCCGGGGCGATACTCGGTTCGTTCGTGCTGGCCCATTTCTTCAACCATTCGCTCGGTCTCATTTCCATCGAAGCGATGGAAACCGCCCGCAAGGCCTTCAATCTCATCTGGCACAGCGTCCCCGGCACGGTGCTCCTCTACGGCGCCCTGCTGCTGCATTTCGCCATGGCGCTTGAAAGCATCTACCGCCGGCAGACCCTCAGAATGCCGGCGCGCGAAGCGCTGAAGATCATCTTCGGTCTCAGCCTGCCGTTTCTGCTGATCGGCCATGTTACCGCCGCGCGCGTCGAACCGCTCTTCACAGGCGTCGATACGGATTACCCGGACATGCTCCGGATTCTCTGGTCGAACTCGGTTAACGCCATCAGGCAATCGGTCGCCCTCTTGCTCGTCTGGGGCCATGGTTGCCTCGGCGCCTGGTTCTGGATGCGCGGTCGCCCCTGGTTCCCGCGCTATGAAATCCTGCTTTACACGGTCGCAATCCTCGTGCCGATCTTCGCGCTGCTCGGCTTCGTCAGCGGCGCCCGCTCGATCGAGAGCAACTATGAAGAACACGGTGGCTACGGCGACAGGGCCTACACCAAGCCGGCGGTCGATCTCACGCTTCTCGAGGACATCCGCCTCGGTCTCTATCTCGGTTTCGGTGGGCTGATCGGTGGCACCTTCCTGCTGCGGGCCATGCCGAAGGGTGGCCGCATTCGCGTCCGTTATCCAGATGGCCGGACCGCGACCGTCAATCTCGGCTTCAGCGTTCTGGAAGCAAGCCGCGCCGCCGGTATCCCGCATGTCTCGGTCTGCGGCGGCCGCGGGCGTTGCTCGACCTGCCGCGTCCGCGTCATCCAGGGATTGGAAGACCAGCCTGCCCCTGAGGACGCCGAGCTTGCGACGCTGACCCGTATCGGCGCGCCCGACAATGTCCGTCTCGCCTGCCAGTTCCGCCCTGTGCACAACGTGACCGTCGTGCCGATCCTCGACAGCGACAGCCTCGGTATCAAGAAACAGATCGGACGCGAGGGCGGCGAAGGCCGGGAGCGACGCATCGCCGTGCTCTTCTGCGATATGCGCGGCTTTACCAGCATTGCCGAACACAAGCTGCCCTTCGACACAGTGTTCCTGCTCAACCGCTACTTCGAGATGGTGGGCGAAGCGGTCGAGGATTCCGGCGGCGTCATCGACAAGTTCATCGGCGATGGCGCGCTCGCGATCTTCGGCCTCAAGAGCTCCTATACCGAGGCCTGCCGGCAGTCGCTCGCCGCCGCCGTGCGCATATCCAAGGGTATCGAGACGCTCAATCAGACCTTCCGCGGCGAACTCGACGAACCGCTGCGCATCGCGATGGGGCTGCACTCCGGCCCCGCCATCATCGGTGAGATCGGCTATGGCCAGGCGACGTCGCTGACGGCCGTCGGCGACACGATCAACACCGCCAGCCGCTTGGAGGGCCTCGCCAAAGAGCATGACGTGCAGCTCGCCGTCTCCGCCGAACTCGTCAACCGGGCGGGTCTCGTGATCGAAGGCCATGAGCGGCTGGACATCGGCCTGCGCGGCCGGCAGGCGACGCTCGAAACCTGGATCGTCGAGGATGCCGCACGAATCTCCGCGGCCTTGCAACCAACGCCGTCAAACGCTTAGGTTGGTATCCCCGCCCTCATACTCCCCGGAATCGTGAATGAAGCAGGACGTATCCCCGAAAACGCCCCATCAGGTTCACGCCAAAGGCATCGAGAAGCTGAGGGCACATCTGGCGATGATGAGCTTTGCCATTTTGATCGCCGGTTCCTTCTCTTTCGGTGGTCTTGCAACCCAGCACATGGGCGCCGGACCGCTGACGCTCTGGCGCTATCTGCTGACTGTCATCGTGCTGGGGCTGATGACCTTCGGCTATGCGCGCGTGCCTTTTCACTTCCCCAAGCAATCGTGGCGCTTCGTGATCCTCGGCGGCCTGATCGCCGTCTACATGCTGACGATGTTCAAGGCGCTGGAATTCACCAACCCGGTTTCCACCGGCGCGGTCTTCACCCTGATGCCGTTGCTCAGCGCCGGTTTCGCCTATCTGCTGCTCGGCCAGCGCACGCGCCCGGGCGTGCTCGCGGGCCTCATCATCGCAGCCCTCGGCGCCGTCTGGGTGATCTTCCGCGCCAATATCCAGGCGATCCTTGCCTTCGATATCGGCCAGGGCGAGCTAATCTTCTTCGTCGGCGTCGTCTGCCACGCGATCTATGTGCCGCTGATCCGCAAGTTCGGCCGACAGGAAAACCCCTTCGCCTTCGGCTTCTGGGTCGCGGTCTTCACCGTGCCCTGGCTGCTGGTGCCCGGTGGCATCGGTCTCATCACCACGGACTTTACAGCGCTTCCCGCGATCGTCTGGGTCGCCGTCCTCTATCTCGCCGTCGTCACCACCGCCATCACCTTCCTGCTGCTGCAATATGCTTCGATGCGGCTGCCGGCATCCAAGGTGCTCGGCTATGGCTATTTGACGCCGAGCTTCATCATTCTGCTCGAAGGGCTGCTCGGCCACGGCTGGACCAGCCTGCCGGTTCTGGCCGGCGCGCTGACCACGGCCTGCGGCCTGCTCCTGATGGCGCTGCTGCCCGATTGAAGATGTGCGGGCGGCTCAGGCCGCCGGCTGCTCGCTGACCTGCAGCCCGTCGACAAAGAGCCGCTCCAAAAAGCGCGCTGCGTCTTCGAACCGTCCCTCGCCGGCATTGCCCTGGCCAAGCACGGCGCGTACCTGCACGTCGAAGTCGGCATAATGCTGGGTCGTTGACCAGATCGCAAAGATCAGGTGGTAGGGGTCGCATTTGGCGATCTTGCCGGCTTTCGCCCAGGCGCGGATCACCTCCGCCTTCTCGTCGACCAGCGCCTTCAACGGCCCCTTGAGCTCGTCCTCGATATGCGGAGCACCCTGCAGCACCTCGTTGGCGAAGAGCCGGCTTTCGCGCGGATAGTCGCGGGCCATTTCGAGCTTGCGCCGGATGTAGCTGCGGATCTCGGCGACCGGATTTCCCTCGGCATTGAACTCGCGCAGGGGATCGAGCCAGGTATCGAGCACCCGGTCGATCAGCGCCCGGTGCATCGCTTCCTTCGTGCGGAAATAATAAAGCAAATTGGGCTTCGACATGCCCGCCACTTCGGCGATCTGGTCGACGGTCGCGCCGCGGAAACCATTGGCGGAGAAGACTTCAAGCGCCGCTTCCAGAATGCGCTCTTCTTTCTCTTCCTGGATGCGTGTCCGCCTCTGGGTCCTGGCCGCTCTCGGTAGTACCATCTGTCCCCCTGGCGATCCCCGCGCGCCTCGCCGCGCAAGAACCGATCTGCCCAATTTCCGGCCTCGCCATCTTCTTGGGCAACAACTTCGTTTTTTTGCTTTTCCGGCTTGAGTGCCGCAATGGAAGTTGTAATGTTTACCAACCGGTCAAATTATCAGCCAGTTCACCGCCAAAGGCAACGGCTGATCGAAGGGCACCAGAAAAAACCAAGCCTGGATTTGACCAAGGGAACATAAGGGCGCGCCGATTGAGGCAAGGCCCTGAAAAGATGAGGAGACCGCCGTGGCTGCACCTGGCGAGAACATGCGTGTCAATGCCGACCGCCTGTGGGATTCACTTATGGAAATGGCCAAGATCGGCCCTGGCGTTGCTGGCGGCAATAACCGCCAGACATTGACCGACGCGGACGCCGAAGGGCGCCGGTTGTTCGAGTCCTGGTGCGAGACGGCCGGCCTCACCATGGGCGTCGATAGTATGGGCAACATGTTCTTCACACGCGCCGGCACCGACCCGGACGCTCTGCCCGTCTATGTCGGTTCGCATCTCGACACCCAGCCGACCGGCGGCAAGTTCGACGGTGTGTTGGGCGTGCTCTCCGGCCTCGAAGTCATTCGCTCGATGAACGACCTCGGCATCAAGACCAAGCACCCGGTCGTCGTTACCAACTGGACGAACGAGGAAGGCGCACGCTTCGCGCCGGCCATGCTCGCCTCCGGCGTCTTTGCCGGCGTGCACAGCCAGGACTTCGCCTATGGCCGCAAGGATCCGGAAGGAAAGACCTTCGGCGATGAATTGAAACGCATCGGCTGGGTCGGCGACGAAGAGGTCGGCGCCCGCAGGATGCATGCCTATTTCGAATACCATATCGAGCAGGGCCCGATCCTCGAAGCCGAGGGGAAGGACATCGGCGTCGTCACCCACTGTCAGGGCCTCTGGTGGCTGGAGTTCACGCTGACGGGACGCGAAGCCCATACCGGCTCGACGCCGATGAACATGCGCGTCAATGCCGGCCTCGCCATGGCCCGCATCATGGAAATGGTCCAGAGTGTTGCCATGGTGAACCAGCCGGGTGCCGTCGGTGGCGTCGGCCAGGTGGTCTTCTCCCCCAATTCCCGCAACGTTCTGCCGGGCAAGGTGGTCTTCACCGTTGATATCCGCTCGCCCGACAAGGAGAAGCTCGATCGCATGCGCGCCAGGATCGAGGCCGAAGCGCCAAAGATCACCGAGCCGCTCGGCGTCGGCTGTTCCATCGAGGCGATCGGCCACTTCGAACCGGTGACCTTCGACCCGAAACTGGTTACCGCCGTGCGCGATGCCGCCGAACGGCTCGGCTACAGCCACATGAACATCATCTCGGGCGCCGGCCACGACGCCTGCTGGGCCGCCAAGGTGGCGCCGACGACGATGATCATGTGCCCTTGCGTCGGTGGCCTCAGCCACAACGAGGCGGAGGATATCTCCAAGGAGTGGGCCAGCGCCGGCGCCGACGTCCTCTTCCACGCCGTCGTCGAAACGGCCGAAATCGTCGAATGAGTTTGTGGGCGGGACGAAAGTTCCGCCCTTTTTCGTGGCGGCCGTGTGGGCGCCGGAAGCGCAATCGCGAGGATCAAGTACCATGAGCACTGTCATCAAGGGTGGAACCATCGTCACGGCCGACCTGACCTACAAGGCCGACGTCAAGATCGAGGGCGGCAGGATCGTCGAGATCGGCCCCAATCTTTCCGGTGACGAGACGCTGGATGCGAGCGGCTGTTTCATCATGCCCGGCGGCATCGACCCGCACACCCATCTCGAAATGCCCTTCATGGGCACCTATTCCTCGGACGATTTCGAAAGCGGCACGCGTGCGGCACTTGCCGGCGGCACGACCATGGTGGTCGATTTCGCGCTGCCCTCCCCCAACCAGTCGCTGCTCGAAGCGCTCACCATGTGGGACAACAAGTCTACCCGCGCCAACTGCGACTATTCCTTCCACATGGCGATCACCTGGTGGAGCGAGCAGGTCTTCAACGAGATGGAGACCATCGTTAAGGATAAGGGCATCAACACCTTCAAGCACTTCATGGCCTATAAGGGCGCGCTGATGGTCGACGACGACGAGATGTTCTCGTCCTTCCAGCGCTGCGCAGCCCTCGGCGCGCTGCCGCTCGTGCACGCGGAAAACGGCGATGTCGTCGCCCAGCTCCAGGCGAAGCTGCTTGCCGAAGGCAACAACGGTCCGGAGGCACACGCCTATTCGCGGCCGGCCGAAGTCGAGGGCGAAGCAACCAACCGCGCGATCATGATCGCCGACATGGCCGGCTGCCCGATCTATATCGTGCACACCTCCTGCGAGCAGGCGCATGAGGCGATCCGCCGGGCCCGCGCCAAGGGCATGCGCGTCTTCGGCGAGCCGCTGATCCAGCATCTGACGCTCGACGAAACCGAGTATTTCAACAAGGACTGGGATCATGCGGCCCGCCGCGTGATGTCGCCACCCTTCCGCAACAAGCTGCATCAGGACTCACTCTGGGCGGGCCTCGCCTCGGGCTCGCTGCAGGTGGTGGCGACCGACCATTGCGCTTTCACGAGCGAACAGAAACGCTCCGGCCTCGGCGACTTCACCAAGATCCCCAACGGCACCGGCGGTCTCGAAGACCGCATGCCGATGCTCTGGACCCATGGCGTCAACACGGGCCGCATCACCATGAACGAGTTCGTGGCGGTGACCTCGACCAACATCGCCAAGATCCTCAACATCTACCCGAAGAAGGGCGCGATCCTCGTCGGCGCCGATGCCGATCTCGTCGTCTGGGACCCGAAGCGCACCAAGACCATCTCCGCCAAGTCCCAGCAATCGGCGATCGACTACAACGTCTTCGAGGGCAAGGAAGTGAAGGGCCTGCCGCGCTACACGCTGACCCGCGGCGTCGTCGCGATCGAGGAAGGCGCGATCAAGACCCGCGAAGGCCACGGCGAATTCGTCCGCCGCGATCCGTTCCCGGCCGTCAGCTCCGCGCTTTCGACCTGGAAGGAAGTCACGGCACCGCGCGCCGTCCAGCGCACCGGCATTCCGGCGACCGGGGTTTGAATGAAGGAGAACCCGAACAAGGTTTTACCGATGCCTGCCTATCAGCGCGAGAATGGGTTCCCGCAGCTGCATGCCGCGGCTGCCCTCGCCGGCACATATACGGCATCTGCACTGCTGGTGATCGTTGATCCCAAATCGGTTGCCGGCGTCCCTTTGCAGGTTCTCATTCCCGCCGGTATCCTTTTGCCTTTCTGCGCATCTTTCATCGCATTGGTCGCCTTTGCTCCGGCGAGTTTCGGCCTTTACTGGCTCATGGAGCGGCTTGAGCGACGCGACTTGCACCATCATTGCCTTGCGGGTGTTGTCTGCGTCGCGGTGACGTTCGCAGCATTTCTCTTCGCGGGATATGTGGCGTCGCTGCTTCAAGGCGCCCCCGAACACGTGGAAGCAACGGGTCTCTTTGGCGAGGCAGGGAGTCGATCGGATCAATTGTTTCTGGGCGGCTGTGCGATCTGCGGCATGTTCGGAGGAGTAGCCTTCTACTTCGCGCGCAAGGTCGGGAGATCCGGTGTTTCTGTAGAGACGGCAGGCGGAGGGCGATCATAGATGGCCCAAAAGCTGCCGGCCCGATCGCTGCGTCTGCCTCCATCCGTCAGCCTTGCTGACATTCCGCCAAAGCTCTGTCCCACCGGACATGTCCTGCCAGATCGGCGGGGCACTTCGGCGCGGGTGGCGTCAGGCAGGCACGAGCGCGTCGAGCTCGGGCAGAAGCACGACGCTTTCCAATTGCTTTGGGTCCGTGCGCGCAATGACGGCCGAACAGGGCTCATTCGAACGGTTCTCCGGCAGGTGCGGCATGCCGGCGGGGATATAGACCATGTCGCCGGCCCGGGCGACGACGTGTTCCTCCAGCTTCTCGCCAAACCAGGTCCAGGCCTCGCCAGAAAGCACGTAGATCGCCGTCTCGTGGCTCTCGTGCAGATGCGCCTTGGCGCGCGCGCCGGGCGGGATCGTGACGATATGCATGCAGAGGCCAGTCGCACCTACGGTCTCCGCCGCAATGCCCTCGAAATAGTTGAGCCCCTGCTGGCCGGTCGTCATGCCTGCGGGACGAACCACGCGACAGCCCGGATTGGATGATCGAGACATGACTGTTCTCCAGAATTCCCTGAAAAACCAGCAACAAACGGCTCCGCACCCAAATCCGCGATTGCATGTTGCCGGTCCGGATAGCAGTCTGACACAGACCAGCCAGAATGAGTATTCGCCGATGACGTCCAATACCGCATCCGTGGTTTCGGCCCGGGACCTCTGCCTGACTTTCGAAACCGCCGATGGACCGGTCCATGCGCTGACCGGCGTCAATCTGGACGTCGCCAAAGGTGACTTCGTTTCCTTCATCGGCCCTTCCGGCTGCGGCAAGACGACGTTTCTCAGAGTGATCGCCGATCTCGAAAAGGCGAGCTCGGGCAAGATCAACGTCAACGGCATGACGCCCGAGGAGGCGCGCAAACAGCGCGCCTATGGCTACGTGTTCCAGGCGCCAGCGCTTTATCCCTGGCGCACGATCGAGAACAACATCGCCCTGCCGCTGGAGATCATGGGCTATTCGAGGGAAGAGAAGAAGGCGCGCATCGAGCGCACGCTCGACCTCGTCAACCTCACGGGCTTCGGCAAGAAATATCCCTGGCAGCTGTCTGGCGGCATGCAGCAGCGCGCCTCGATCGCCCGTGCACTCGCCTTCGATGCCGATCTGCTTTTGATGGACGAACCCTTCGGCGCGCTCGACGAGATCGTCCGCGATCACCTCAACGAACAGCTGTTGAAGCTCTGGGCCCGCACCAACAAGACGATCTGTTTCGTTACCCACTCGATCCCCGAGGCCGTCTACCTCTCAACCAAGATCGTGGTGATGAGCCCGCGTCCCGGCCGCGTCACCGACGTCATCGAATCGACGCTGCCGCGCGAACGCCCGCTCGGCATTCGCGAGACGCCGGAATTCCTGGAGATTGCCCATCGCGTTCGCGAGGGCCTGCGCGCGGGACACAGCTATGACGAATAGTGCCGTGATCCGCCCGGCCGAACGGACCGACATGGCCGCCTGCGCCGGCATCCTCAACCGCTGGATCGACGCAACACCGTGGATGCCGCGCGTGCACGATCATGCCGACGTCGAGCGCTACTACGCCGACACGGTGTTTGCCGAACGCAGGGTGATCGTGGCGGAGCGGAAGAACGACGTCGCCGGCTTCCTTGCGCTTTCCGACGACCGCTACGTCACGGCGCTCTACATCGACGCGCCTCACCGCGGCGCCGGCATCGGCTCGCAGCTCGTGCAGGCCGCCAAGGACTTGTCTCCGGAAGAACTCAATCTCTGGACCTTCGAACACAATCGTGACGCCCAGCGCTTCTACCAGCACCAGGGCTTCGAAGTCGTGCGGCGCACGGACGGCGACAACGAAGAGAAGCTGCCGGATATCCACTATCGCTGGCAGGCCAAGGAGATGCAGGCATGAACCTCGCCTTTGGCCTCTGGATGCTCTTGGCAACGACGATCTTTCTCGGCGGCGCGACCGCCTCGCGCGCCTATGTTTCGAACAATCACCTCGGCATGCTCTTCCTCGCGCTTGGGCTCTACGTGATCGGCAATATCATCATGGTGAAGCTGATGCGCGAAGGTGGTCTCGGCCTTGCAATCTCGCTTTCGGCGATCGTGCAACTCGTGCTCGTCAACATCATCGCCTTTGCGGTCTTTGGTGAACGGTTGAGCCTCACACAGGCCGCCGGTGTCCTTCTCGGCATCCTCGCCATGGGCCTGATGTTGTTCCCCGCAAGCGGAAAGGCGTGACGATGCAGGAACCAAGCTTTCTCAGGGACAAGTTGCTGCCGGTCGGCACCGTCGTCGTGCTGCTGATCGCGCTCTGGTACGTCGCAGTCGTGTTCCTGAACGCGCCCTTCGAGCGCGACACGGCGGCGCGCGCCGGGACCGAAATCACCTTCTCCGAGATCATGCGCAACACCATGGCGCAGGAGCGACCGGTGCTGCCGGCGCCGCACCAGGTGATCGCCGAGATCTGGGATACGACGTTCAACAAGGCAATCACGTCGAAACGCAGCCTCGTCTACCACGCCTGGATCACGCTCTCGGCAACCCTGCTCGGCTTCGGCATCGGTGCAGCGCTCGGCATCCTGCTCGCGGTCGGCATCGTGCACAACCGCGCCATGGATCGTTCGCTGATGCCGTGGGTGATCGCCAGCCAGACGATCCCGATCCTCGCCATCGCGCCGATGATCATCGTCGTGCTCAACGCCATCGGTATCTCTGGCCTGCTGCCGAAGGCGCTGATTTCCACTTACCTTTCCTTCTTCCCCGTCGTCGTCGGCATGGTGAAGGGGCTACGCAGTCCGGAGACGATCCAGCTCGACCTGATGCACACCTACCACGCCTCATCGGCACAGACCTTCTGGAAGCTGCGCTGGCCATCGTCGATGCCCTATCTCTTCACCTCGCTGAAGGTCGCCGTTGCCATTTCGCTGGTCGGCGCGATCGTCGGCGAGCTGCCGACCGGCGCCGTCGCCGGCCTCGGCGCCCGCCTGCTCGCCGGCTCCTATTACGGCCAGACCGTGCAGATCTGGGCGGCGCTCTTCATGGCGGCAGCCCTTGCCGCAGTCCTCGTCATGATCGTCGGCTTCGCCCATACGGCCGTCCTGAAGCGCATGGGAGCCAAGCCATGAATTTGCCTGTCCTTGCCGCTGCGATCGTCTTCTGGCTCGCCGCCTGGGCCTTCAACGAATGGCTGGTGCGCCAGAACTTCCAGAACCAGGCCGCCAGGAGCGCCGCGCGCTTTGCCGTCCCGCTGATCTTCGGCATCACCATCCTGGTCCTCTGGGAAGGCGTTGTGCGCGGCTTCTCGGTCCCCTCGGTGCTACTGCCGGCGCCGTCGATGATCTGGCAGAAGCTGATCAATTCGTTGCCGACGCTTGGCGCCGACTTCCGCCAGACCTTCCTGAAGGCGGTGCTGATCGGCTACGCGCTCGGCTGCGGCCTCGGCTTTGCCGTCGCGATCCTCATCGACCGCTCGCCGTTCCTGCAGAAGGGCCTCTTGCCGCTCGGCAACTTCGTCTCCGCCCTCCCCGTCATCGGCGTCGCGCCGATCATGGTCATGTGGTTCGGCTTCGACTGGCAGTCGAAGGTCGCGGTCGTCGTCATCATGACCTTCTTCCCGATGCTGGTGAACACGGTCGCCGGCCTTGCCGCCGCTAGCCATATGGAGCGCGACCTGATGCGCACCTATGCGGCGTCCTGGTGGCAGACGCTCGTCAAGCTGCGCCTGCCGGCCGCCTGGCCGTTCATCTTCAACGCGCTCAAGATCAACTCGACGCTGGCGCTGATCGGCGCCATCGTCGCCGAGTTCTTCGGAACCCCCATCGTCGGCATGGGGTTCCGGATTTCCACGGAAGTGGGACGCATGAATGTCGACATGGTCTGGGCCGAGATCGCCGTCGCGGCGGTCGCAGGCTCCGCCTTCTACGGGGTAGTCGCGCTCATCGAGCGTGCTGTCACCTTCTGGCATCCTTCCATCCGCGGAGGGCGCGCCTGACGCATACTGCCTGAGCAATTCCAGGAAAAGTGTGAAACGGTTTTCCGTCCGGAATTGCGCAGTTGAAAGAAAATGAAACAAAAACAAGAGGGAACTGACATGAACAAAAGACTTGCATCGCTTCTCGCCGCAGGCGTCTTTTCGCTGGCAGCGTTCCAGGCTGAGGCCGCCGAGAAGGTGACGCTGCAGCTGAAATGGGTGACCCAGGCGCAATTTGCCGGCTACTACGTCGCCAAGGACAAGGGCTATTACGAGGAGGAAGGTCTCGACGTCGACATCAAGCCCGGCGGTCCTGATATCGCACCGGCACAGGTGATCGCCGGCGGTGGCGCCGATGTGATCGTCGACTGGATGCCCTCTGCCCTCGCCACCCGCGAAAAGGGTGTCGCGCTCGTCAACATCGCCCAGCCCTTCAAGAAATCGGGCATGATGCTGACCTGCCTCAAGGAAACCGGCGTCACCAGCCCTGACAAGTTCAAGGGCCAGACCCTCGGCGTCTGGTTCTTCGGCAACGAGTATCCGTTCCTCTCCTGGATGGCGCATCTGAAGATCCCGACGGATGGCGGCCCGAACGGCGTCACGGTCCTGAAACAGGGCTTCAACGTCGATCCGCTGATCCAGAAGCAGGCCGCCTGCATCTCGACCATGACCTATAACGAATACTGGCAAGTCATCGATGCCGGCATCAAGGCGGATGATCTCGTTACCTTCAAGTACGAAGACCAGGGTGTCGCGACGCTCGAAGACGGTCTCTACGTGCTGGAAGACAAGCTCAAGGACGCCGCCTTCAAGGAAAAGATGGTCAAGTTCGTGCGCGCCTCGATGAAAGGCTGGAAATTCGCGGAAGAGAACCCGGATGAAGCCGCAGGCATCGTGCTCGAAAACGACTCCACCGGCGCCCAGACGGAAAAACACCAGAAGCGCATGATGGGCGAAGTGGCCAAGCTCACGGCCGGCTCGAACGGCGCGCTGGATGAGGCCGACTACAAGCGCACGGTGCAATCGCTGCTCGCGGGCGGCTCCGATCCCGTGATCTCCAAGGAGCCGGAAGGCGCCTGGACGCACGAGATCACCGATGCCGCACTGAAGTAGACATCGCCAAATCGTCAGAAGAGGGTCGCACGATCGTGCGGCCCTCTTCCGTTTTCTCGGCGGCCGTTCGCATCCGCCAAGTTGCTGCCGGGTACCGGGCGTGGGGGTGGTAACCCTGGAAGCAACGGCGCTACCCTTGCTTGCCATTGTCAAGATCGTGTCAAGATCGCAACCATAACCGCAGAACAGGTCGAATATTGAGGCACCATCGCTTCATGCGCACTTGTAAGCGTCGAAGGCCGAGATTACATAGGCCCCGATGTTTGTTGGAGGCAGGCATGGTGGAGGGCACCCTTTTCCCGATGTTTTGCCTGCGGTAACCGGTCCCAGTTCCGCCCGCGTCTACGGTCTGATACCGTGCACGCGGAGCGCGAAATGAGGAAAGCGCAGTCTCCTGTCCCCGCGCAATCCGCCGGGGCGAGATGTCGGCGTGATAAAATCGCCTGATTGCCCGTGGATCCTGCATCGAGCGGTGATCCGCTCGATGTTGTTTCCATTGCCGGGACTGTGAAGCCGATGGCTCTAAAAGTACTGCCCGTTCTCAGCGTGTGCGCTGCGATGACCTTTGGTTCGCTTTCGTCCGCCTGGGCGGAGGAAGCGACGCAACCGAAGCCGACGCAAAACCTCCCCTCCATCGTTGTCACCACAGCGGTCGACCAGTCGATCAGCGACCGCGTCGTTGCGACCGGCACCATCCAGGCGGTCGAGCAGGTCTATGTCGCCCCCATGGTCGACGGCCTTTCCATCCGGACGCTCAATGTCGATGTCGGCGACAAGGTCGAAGCCGGCAGCGTGCTCGTGGTCCTGAACGACGACGCGCTTCGCCTGCAAAAGAGCGAACTCGAAGCGTCGCTTGCCAAGGCGGAGGCCGGGCTTGCTCAACTGAACGCACAGCTCAGCGAAACCAGGGCGAACGCTGACGAGGCCAAACGCGTCAGCGACCGCGCTGCGGGACTTTCGAAGAACGGCACGGTTTCGACGGCTGAGGCCGACCGAGTGCGGGCGCTCGCGATTGCGACGCAGGCCCGCGTCCTTTCCGCGGAGCAGGCCGTCGCCGTCGCCAATGCCGACATCAAGGTGGCCGAAGCGCAGATCGACGACATCGACCTTCGCCTCGCCCGTACCGAGGTCAAGGCGCCCGTCGCCGGCGTGATCTCCGCCAAGAACGCCAAGGTCGGCGCGATCGCCACCGGCAATAGCGAACCGCTCTTCGCCATGATCCGCGATGGCGCGATCGAGATGAAGGCCGACGTCGCCGAAGCCGACATCATCAAGCTCGCTGTAGGCCAGCCGGCAACCGTGACGCTCGCCGGCGGCAACACCAAGGTCGAGGGCACCATCCGCCTGATCGCCCCGACCGTCGATCCCGTCAGCCGCCTCGGAACCGTCTTCATCAACCTGGCGGATACCGAGAAGGCACGCGCCGGCATGTATGCAAGCGCGCTGATCACCGCCCAACAGAAGCAGACAGTGGTCCTGCCGCAAACGGCCGTTACCAATGAGAATGGCCGCACGATCGTCCGCAAGGTCGAAAACGGCGTCATCCGCATCCTGCCAGTCAAGACAGGGATTTCCGACGGCAAGTTCATCGAAGTCCTCGAAGGCTTGAAGGCTGGCGAGGAAGTGGTGGCGAGGGCCGGAGCCTATGTCCGCGACGGCGACCGCATCAACCCCGTCAAGTCCGCTGAACCAGCGACCAACTGACAGGAACCGTGACCATGAACTTCTCAGCCTGGTCCATACGCAATCCGATCGCACCGATCCTTGCCTTCGTCGTTCTGATGGTGCTCGGCTATCAGTCCTTCGTATCGCTGCCGATCACCCGCTTCCCCAACATCGATGTGCCGATCGTCTCGATCAACGTGACGCAGAGCGGCGCATCGCCGGCCGAGCTTGAAACGCAGGTCACCAAGGAAATCGAGGACGCGGTCGCGAGCGTCACCGGCGTCGACCATATCCAGTCGACGATCAATGACGGCACGTCGACGACCGCCGTCATCTTCCGCATGGAAGTGCCGACGACCCAGGCGGTGCAGGACGTCAAGGACGCGATCGACCGCATCCGCAGCGATCTCCCCACCTCGATCGAGGAGCCGATCGTCTCCAAGGTCGACGTCGAGGGCCAGGCGATCCAGACCTTCTCCGTCTCCGCCCCCGGCATGTCGCTGGAAGAGCTCTCCTGGTTCGTGGATGACGTCATCAAGCGCGAGATCCAGGGCAAGAAGGGCATCGGCCGTGTCGACCGCTATGGTGGCGCCGACCGCGAGGTTCGCGTCGAGCTCAACGAAGACAAGCTGAATTCGCTCGGTATCACCGCCGCCGACGTCAACGGCCAGCTCCGCCGCATGAACATGGACCTCGGCTCCGGCCGCGGCCAGGTCGGCGGCAGCGAGCAGGCCATCCGCACCCTCGGCGACACCCGCAATGTCGACCAGCTCGCCAACACGATGATCTCGGTGCCGAGCGGCCGCTTCGTTCGCCTTTCCGATCTCGGCACGGTCACCGACACCTATGAGGAGCCACGCTCCTTCTCGCGCTTCAATGGCAATCCCGGCGTGACCTTTGCGGTCTTCCGCGCCAAGGGCGCCAGCGAAGTGAGCGTCGCGGAGACCGTCGCCAAATCGCTCGAAAAGATCCGTGCTGCCAATCCCGATGTCACCATCGAGATGGTCGACGATTCCGTCTACTTCACCTACGGCAACTACGAGGCAGCGCTGCACACGCTGATGGAGGGCGCACTGCTCGCCGTCATCGTCGTCATGCTGTTCCTGCGCAATTGGCGCGCCACGCTGATCTCGGCCGTGGCGCTGCCGCTCTCGGCGATCCCGACCTTCTGGATCATGGACCTGCTCGGCTTCTCGCTGAACCTCGTCAGCTTCCTCGCGATGACGCTCGCAACCGGTATCCTCGTCGACGACGCGATCGTCGAGATCGAGAACATCGAGCGGCACATCCACATGGGCAAATCGCCCTATCGCGCCGCGATCGAGGCGGCGGATGAGATCGGTCTGGCGGTTATCGCGACGACCTTCACGATCATCGCGGTCTTCGTGCCTGTGTCCTTCATGCCGGGCATTCCGGGCCAGTACTTCATCCAGTTCGGTCTGACGGTTGCCGTTGCGGTGTTCTTCTCGCTGCTCGTCGCCCGCCTGATCACGCCGGTCATGGCGGCCTACCTGATGCGTCCCTCGGACGCAGGCAGCGGTCACCACGACGAAGACGGCTTCATGATGCGCAACTACACGCGTCTCGTGCGCGCCACGACACACTACTGGTACACGCGCTACCTGACGCTGCTTGCCGCGATCGCCTTCTCCGTTGGGTCGGTATTCGCGCTGATCCTCTATGTGCCCGGCAGTTTCCTGCCGCCGGAAGACGCCTCGCGCGTCAGCCTGTCGATCGAGCTGCCGCCGGACGCCATGCTCGAGGACACCGACCGCACGACCACGGAGATCTACAACCGGGTCAAGAATATCGAAGGGGTTGATAACATATTCGTCCTTGGCGGCGCTTCTCCGAAGGGCGACCTGGAATTGCGCCGCGCGACCGTGACGGTGCTTCTGAAAAAGCTCGACCATTCGCTCGTAAACAAGATCGTCAACGACGTCATCGGCCGCACGCCACTGATCGGCCCCTACCTACCGAAGATGGCCCCCGCTGGTCGCATCATCCCGCAGTCGCAGATCGAGAAGGAAATCTTCGCCCGCGTCCGTGACATACCGGACGTCCGGGTCATCAAGCTCAACGACCGCGGTGAGCGCGATCTCTCCTTCAACCTGCTCTCCAACAACGAGGCCGAACTCGACCAGGCGGTGGCGACGTTGGAAGGCAAGCTGCGGAGCGACCCTCTGCTGGCCAATGTCAGCCCGGACGGGGCGCTTCCGCGCCCGGAACTGCAGATCCGCCCGCGTGACGAGCAGATGTCGCGCCTCGGCATCACCACGGCGCAGATTTCCGAGGTGATCCGTGTGGCCACCATCGGCGATATCGATGCGGCTTTGACCAAGATCGCGCTCGACGGCCGCCTGATCCCGATCCGCGTTCAGATCAACCGCGATTTCCGCACGGATATCGCCGCCATCCGCAACCTGAAGATCACCACCGCTTCAGGCACGACGGTGCCGCTCTCGAGCGTCGCCGACATCAACTATTCGGAAGGTCCGAGCTCGATCAAGCGATACGATCGCAACCGCGTCGTGACGCTTGGGGCGGACCTGCCGGTCGGCGTCGCACTGAATACCGCCTCGGACCGCTTCAAGCAGATCGCCGGCCAGGCCGGTTTGCCGAAGTCCGTCGAATTCCTCGAAAGCGGTGACGCTGAGGTTCAGGCGGAGATGCAGCAGAGCTTCGGCAACGCCATGCTGCTTGGCCTGATGCTGGTGCTCGTGGTGCTGATCCTGCTGTTCAAGGATGTGATCCAGCCGTTCACCATCCTGTTCTCGCTGCCACTCGCGATCGGCGGCGTTGCTGCGGCGCTGATCCTGACGCAGAACGCGCTGTCGATGCCGGTTCTGATCGGCATCCTGATGCTGATGGGCATCGTCACCAAGAACGCGATCCTGCTCGTCGATTTCGGCATTGAGATGATGCACCACGGCATGGACCGCCAGATGGCCATGATCGAGGCCGGCCGCAAACGCGCCCGTCCGATCATCATGACCTCGATCGCCATGTCGGCGGGCATGCTGCCCTCCGCGCTCGGCGTCGGCGAAGGCGGCTCGTTCCGCGCGCCGATGGCGACCGCCGTGATCGGCGGCATCATCGTTTCGACGGTGCTGAGCCTGGTGATCGTGCCGTCGTTCTTCCTGATCATGGACGACCTCTCGCGGCTGCTCGCCCGCATCTTCGGGAGCTTCGTCGGCCAGAAGGACGAGGAAAACCTTCCGCTCGACCGCGAAGCCCTGACCGGTCTGGTGCACGAGCAGAGCAAGACGATCGAAGGCCTGGACGACCGGCTGAAGACGCTGGAATCGGACCAGAGCAAGGGACGACCCGGCGGCAAGGTCATCAACCATCCGGCACTCGCCGCCGAATAGGCCAGGTCCGAAGCGGAGCTTCGCCCGGAACTGTCACAATCCAGGAACGAGCCCGCGCCCTGCAAGCGCGGGCTTTTTGTCATTCTTATTTGATCGAGGTCAAACCACCTTCCGCCAAGCTTTATTACCTTGCACTTGGATCTTACTCAGGACGGGTGTGATGAAGACGTTGCGATTGAACTCGAACGATAGGGCGGTGCTGCTCGGTTCTTGCTTCTTCGGGAAGCTGCCGATGGCGGCAACGAACGCAATTCTGGAGGATGTGGTCGTTTCAACCCACGAGGAGCACGACATCCTCTTTGGCCAGGGCGAGCCGCTCGATCACGTCTTTTTCGTTCTTTCCGGCCTGGTGCGTCTCTACCGGCTGGGCAAGGACGGACGCGAGGCGGATATCGCCGTGTTTCCGCGAGGTGAGCTTTTCGGTGAAAGCGCCATGTTCCTTGGCAACCGCGCCACAGCCAACGCCCAGACGATCGAGACGACGATGCTTGCCCGGATCGACAGCCGCAAGCTGCGCAAACTCGCCGAGCAAACGCCTGAAGTCGCCGACGCGTTGATGCAGCTCCTGTGCCGGCACGCGCAAATGGCGGAAGATTGCCTGGCGGAAGACCGGCTGCTGACGGCGCCGCAGCGGGTCGCGAGCTATATTCTCGGGAACTGCCCGGACGGCATCACGAACTTTTCCTTCCGCCTGCCCTTCCAGAAGAATGTGCTGGCCGGCAAGCTTGGCCTGGCGCCGGAAGCACTCTCGCGCGCTTTCTCGGCACTTCGCCGCTCGGGCGTCACGGTCAAGGGCCGCGTGATCGAAATCCACGACCGGCAGGCGCTCGAACGCTTCTGACGCGCCGACCAAGGTTCGGCTGTCAGAAGCCTGGCGGCATCACAGCCCGCCGTGCAGCGTCAGGAAATCGACGATCCGGTTGATGCCGTCGCCGCGTTTCATGTCCGTGAACACGAAGGGCTTTTCCGCCCGCATCCGCGTCGCATCCCGCTGCATGACGTCGAGATCGGCCCCGACATAGGGAGCAAGATCCTTCTTGTTGATGACGAGCAGATCGGACTTCGTGATGCCCGGCCCGCCCTTGCGCGGGATCTCCTCGCCCTGGCAGACGGAAATGACATAGATCGTCAGATCGGCAAGGTCGGGCGAAAAGGTCGCCGCGAGATTGTCGCCGCCGGATTCGATGAAGACGACATCGAGGTCGGGAATGCGCCGGTTGAGGTCGGCGATTGCCTGCAGGTTGATCGTGGCGTCCTCGCGGATCGCCGTGTGCGGGCAGCCGCCGGTCTCGACGCCGACGATGCGGTCGGACGGCAGGGCCTGCATGCGCACCAATGCTTCGGCATCTTCCTTGGTATAGATATCGTTGGTGACGACGGCGACGGAATATTTCTCCCGCATCGCCTTGCAGAGCTTGTCGGTCAGCGCCGTCTTGCCCGAGCCCACCGGCCCGCCGATGCCGATGCGAAGGGGACCGTTCTTCGATGCCATCTGGATGTCCTTTCAAGGGGTCTCTTCCTAGGATCGGAAGAGCCGAGAATGCAGGGTTTCGTGTTTCAAAGCCGAAATATCCGCCATGATCGTGGCCGAGCCCAGATCGTCGAGCGAGGCGCTGGCCGCTTTGCCTGCCGCCGCCGCGATGATCGGTTCGAGCGCCGCGATGACACCGACGCCATCCCGCTGGCCGGTGACGCCGCAGCGGATCGCCACCGAAACGGCATTCGAAACGGCGGCGTTGAGAAAGGCGGCAAGCGCAGGCTCGAGGCCCGTTTCATGGGCGCCGGCCACGGCACCGACCGCCACCGGATAGGCGACGGTTTCCGGGAGCACATCAAGAACCGCGTGCGGCCACGACTGTGCGGCCGCCAGAAACGCCTGGCCCTGCAGCATGGTTTCCGTATGCCGCTCGCGGCTTCCCGCCAGAGCTTCGGCAAGGTCTGCGACCGCAGCCAACCGGCCGCTGTCATTCACGGCACGATAACTCTCGGCAAAAAGCAGGGCATCGTTCCAGCCGGAGCCGTGGCAGAGGACTGTCTCCAACCAGGATCGAAGCTCCACCGCATCGGTGACGAGCCGATCGTGAACCGCCTGTTCAAGTCCGCTGGAATAGGAGAAGGCACCGACCGGGAAGGCCGGGGACATCCAGGTGACCAGGCGAAGCAGAGCTTGCGTATCGAGCCGCTCAGCCATGATGGTGATGGCTGTGGCCATGGTTGTGACCGCCGGCGTGGTAGGCGCCGCGCAGCGGCTGGAAGGGTTCCGAAACCTCGCTCACCTGCGCGCCCAAGCCTTCGAGCATCTGGCGGATGACCGGATCGCGGGTAATCAGAATGCGGTTCGGCTCGATCTGCGCAGGCAGATGGCGATTGCCGAGATGCCAGGCGAGTTCGATGAGATGCAGCGGATCACGCGGACAGATTTCGAAGAGCATTTCTGGTGCGGCAACGATCCGGATATAGCCGCCGCCTTCGAGCACCAGAAGGTCGCCATCGGCGAGCATCACCGCTTCCTTGAGGTCGAGCATCACCACATCGTCGTTTTCGAGGTGCAGCAACTTGCGGCGAAGATGACGGGCGTCGTGCGCAAGCGTCACGCTGTGAAGCGGAGTCGTGCCGGCTGGGCCCGGCGAAAGCACCTGGGTGGAGCGGTACGGCATCTTCAGAGCACCTCGACCTTTTCCGGCGACACAAGCTCGATGCGCGCCTCGATGAGCAGATCGGCCATGGCTGCCTGGAAGGCTTTCAGATGCGGCTCTTCGAAATGCGCATCGACAGCCGCCTTGTCCTTCCAGGTCTCGACGAACACCAGCGCGTCCGGATCGGCAGGCTTGCGGTAGAGGTCGTAGCTGATGCAGCCGGCCTCGCGGCGCGTGGCCTCGATCAGCGGTGCTGCCAGCGACACGACGTCATCTCCCTTGCCCTTGTGCGCGGTCAGGTAGGCGATAATGTAAACCATTGAACCCTCGATATCTTTTGTGCCCGCCAGTGTATCAAGAATTCGCTTCTGCGCCAGTCGCAGAGCCGGTTTTCAACCATCTGGCATGCAGCTCCCGAACAACAAAAAGCCCGAAGACCGGATCCGATATTCGGGCTTTTTCAATTCAGAAAAAGAAGCGTTCTGGCCGCATCAGGCAGCAAGCTTCTGAGACTTCAGCGTCTCCAGAATGTTCTGCGGCGAGGAAACGCCGTAGGGGTCGCTGTCGCAATTGTCGGAGTAGCCTTCTTCCTCGAACCACTGCTCCACGACGCCGTTGTTGACGACGGCGGCGTAGCGCCAGGAGCGCATGCCGAAGCCGAGATTGTCCTTGGCAACGAGCATGCCCATCTTGCGGGTGAACTCGCCCGAACCGTCCGGGATCAGCTTGACGTTTTCGAGGCCCTGCGACTTGCCCCAGGCATTCATGACGAAGGCGTCGTTGACCGAGATGCAGTAGATTTCGTCAATGCCTTCGGCGCGGAAGTCGGCCGTCAGCTTTTCGAAATCAGGCAACTGGTAGGTCGAGCAGGTCGGCGTGAACGCGCCCGGCAGCGAGAACAGCACGACGCGCTTGCCGGCGAAGTAATTGTCGGAGGACACGTCCTCCCAGCGGAACGGATTCGGGCCGCCAACGGCCTCGTCGCGAACGCGGGTGCGGAACGTTACAGCGGGTACTTTTCTGCCAAGCATCGTCATCTCCTTTGGATCACGATGAATTTGGACCGGCTCGACCCAAAACCATGAACGTGATCACATCCATCAAGTTAGAGCGGGATGCCGGCGGAAAACCGCAAACACGTTTCCGCATCCCGCTCTCGTTCGGCTCTCGGTCGGCAGGTCTTGGGAGGATTTCTGACAACCGAGAACGATCAGCCGCTTTCCTATCGGATATTGCGCTGCGGCGCAGCACGAAAGGCCTCGATTCACATGCGGGCATGGCAGCCATGCGATGATCGCATGGCTGCGTGACACCTCAATTGTGGATGCGCAAGGATAGTCCGAGGCTCGGCGGAACCGGGTTCCATAGGCCGGTTCTCAAGCCCGCCTCACGCAGCGCCCGCGCTGTCCATGTGTTGCAGCCGAAGAGCGCGTTGAACCTGCCCTCGGCTTCGAAGAAGCGGTCATTGCCATTGTAGGAGAAGCCGTCGACCGGAACGACAGTCCCGGCGTCGCGTATGAAACTCTCGGCAATGAAGCCAAGCAGTCGTTCATATCCGGCCGCGTCCAGTTCGAAGCTGGCAACGGAGGCCTGCGGCTCAACGATCCGGCCGGCGATATCCACATGCATCACCGAGCGATCGAGCGTCAGCGCCTTGAAGACCGGCATGGCCTTCAGCTCCGACCAGGTCGGCGTTTCCAGATAGAAGGAGCGCCCGCCCCAGCCGAAGATCAGCCATTGTGCCTGCGGATGATTGAGCGGCACGCCGGCCGCTTCGATGAAGCCGAACCGCGCCCTCGTTTCCTCCGTCAAGGGCACGGCGATATCGGTGTGGATGGGGCCCGAGAGCACCAGGATGCGCGTCGCGCCCGCCCCGGCCGCAGAGGCGGAAACCGGCAAGAGCGGCCGCGGCAGCAGCGTTCCGAGAACGACCGCCAGGACCGCAGCCAGCAGGCCGAAGAAGGCCCATTTCAGGCCGCGTTTCATCCTCCGTCTCTGCTTGCTCAAAACAGGAAATAGCGCTGCGCCATCGGCACGATCGTCGCTGGCTCGCAGGTCAGCAACTCGCCGTCGGCGCGTACCTCATAAGTCTCCGGATCAACCTCGATATGCGGCGTCAGGCTGTTGTGGATCATCGACGCCTTGCCGATACCGCCGCGGGTGTTCCTGACGGCCACCAACTGCTTTGCAACGCCGAGCTTGGCGGCAAGACCCGCATCGAGCGAGGCCTGCGACACGAAGGTGACTGACGAACTCGTGCGGTTCTTGCCGTAGGCGGCAAACATCGGCCGGTAATGTACCGGCTGCGGCGTCGGGATGGAGGCATTCGGATCGCCCATCGGCGCCATGGCGATCGAGCCGCCGAGCAGCACGAAGTCCGGCTTCACGCCAAAGAAGGCCGGGTTCCAGATGACGAGATCGGCGCGCTTGCCAACCTCCAGCGAACCGATCTCGTGGCTGAGACCATGGGCGATCGCCGGGTTAATCGTGTATTTGGCGATGTAGCGCTTCACCCGGAAATTGTCGTTGTCGCCGGTTTCCTGCGGTAAGGGCCCACGCTGGCGCTTCATCTTGTCGGCGGTCTGCCAGGTGCGGATCGCCACCTCACCGACGCGGCCCATCGCCTGGCTGTCGGAGGAGATGATCGAGAAGGCGCCGATATCGTGCAGGATGTCTTCGGCGGCGATCGTTTCCTTGCGGATGCGGCTTTCGGCAAAGGCGATATCTTCGGGGATCGACGGCGACAGGTGATGGCAGACCATCAGCATGTCCAGGTGTTCGGCGAGCGTATTCTTGGTGTAGGGCCGCGTCGGATTGGTCGAGGACGGAATGACGTTCGGCTGGCCGCAGATCTTGATGATGTCAGGCGCGTGGCCGCCGCCGGCGCCTTCGGTGTGGAAGGCATGGATCGTGCGGCCCTTGATCGCCGCGATCGTATCTTCGACGAAACCGCTCTCGTTCAATGTGTCGGTGTGGATCATCACCTGCACGTCGTATTCGTCGGCGACCCCGAGGCAGCAATCGATCGCCGCCGGCGTCGAGCCCCAATCCTCGTGCAGCTTCAGCGAGGTGGCACCGGCAAGCACCATCTCGACCAGCGCGCCCGGGCGCGAGGCATTGCCCTTGCCGGCAAAAGCGATGTTCATCGGGAAGCCGTCGGCCGCCTCGATCATGCGGGCGAGATGCCACGGGCCGGAGGTGCAGGTGGTGGCGAGCGTGCCATGCCCCGGCCCGGCGCCGCCGCCGAGCATGCAGGTGAGCCCGCTCACCAGCGCTTCCTCGATCTGCTGCGGGCATATGAAGTGGATGTGGCTGTCCATGCCGCCGGCGGTGACGATCTTGCCCTCACCCGCGATCACCTCGGTCCCGGGACCGACGACGATGGTGACACCCGGCTGCGTATCCGGATTGCCGGCCTTGCCGATCCCCGCAATCCGCCCGTCCTTGAGGCCTATGTCCGCTTTCACGATACCCCAGTGGTCGACGATCAGCGCATTGGTGATGACCGTATCGACGGCGCCCTCGGCGCGCGTTGCCTGGCTCTGGCCCATGCCGTCGCGAATGACCTTGCCACCCCCGAACTTCACCTCCTCGCCATAGGTGGTGAAGTCCTTCTCCACCTCGATGAAGAGCTCGGTGTCCGCAAGCCGCACCTTGTCACCGACCGTCGGGCCGAACATGTTGGCATAGGCCGCGCGCGACATCTTGTAGGGCATGGTTCAGGCTCCTTGGGACGAAGAAGAAAGTGGGTGGAGGCGGCGAAGGCGACCGCTCGCCGCCAGCGCGTCGACATAGCGGCGCTCGGCGGCAAAGGGATGCCATTGCCACCCGACATGGCCGAAGCCGGCAACAACGACGTCGTCACCGGCCATCGCGATATTGGACAGGATATCGGCAATGACGATCAGGCCGCTGGATGGGACGACGTAGGGATCCGGCGCGAAGCCGGCGAGCTCAAGGTCCACCTGATCATGCGCCGCCACCGGAACGACGCGAAAACCGCGGTTGGTCGAGCGGCTGAAACTTTCGAAACCGACGGTGTAGTCGTCACAGAAATCGTCGAGATCCGGATGTGTTTCGGCGAGCCCGACCCGCATCGCGGCGAACTTCGCACCGGATCGGACGCACCAGATTTCGCGCGCCTGACGCACCGGCGCACTCGTCTTCCAGCGACCGCCGCCGAGCATGGAGAGACCGGGGCGACCGGTGTTGCAGACGGCGACGATATTGGTCTTGTGGCCTCCGGGGCCGACGGAACGGCAATCGTTGAAACGCACGACGATATCGGCGGCATCGATCACCGCGCCAGCTCCGTCAGGCACTTCGCCATTGCCCACGATCATGATGATGCGGCCGCCGCTCAAGGTCTAGTTTCCGTCAGGCTCGACAATGGCCTGGAGTTCCTTGGTCCGGGCCCTGGTCAATTCGGTGAGGCAACCGGAGACGAGCATCGGCTCCATCGAGCCACCGCGGGCTTCGAAGCCCGAAAGCTCGCATTGGCCGTCACGGTAACCGATCCAGGCGCGCTGCGCCTTTTTCAGGGCCTCTTCCGCGCCAACGTAGTTCGCATCGATCTCGGCGAGTTCCTTGTCCTGCTGCTTTGTCGCTGCCAGTGCCAGCTTGTAGACCTTGTTCAGTTCCGTGTCGGCCGCCTCGTAGTCCTTGTTGGCGCAGATGTTCATGTCCATCTGCGTCACCGCATTCTGGCAGTCGACCTTGTCCTCCTGCGCCAAAGCCGGCGCAAACGGCAGAACGAGAGCGATGGCAAGTACAGCGAGGCGCTTCATAGCTTGCCCATCACCTGCTGGCGGAAGCCATAGACTTCGCGCTTGCCGCAAAGAGGGATCAGCGTCACCTGACGCGTCTGCCCCGGTTCGAACCGCACGGCGGTGCCAGCCGGAATGTCGAGCCGTTGGCCGTAGGCGGCCTTCCGGTCAAACTTCAGCCCGGCATTGGTTTCGGCGAAATGGTAGTGGCTGCCGACCTGGATCGGGCGGTCACCGGTATTGGCAACCTCGATGGTTGTCGTGTCGAGGCCGGCGTTGAGCTCGATCTCTCCGGCAGCCGCGATGATTTCTCCTGGGATCATGGTTCGCTCCTCAAGCCGCCTTCGAACCGGCGCAGCCCTGCGGTTTCAGCACCCGCTCGGTTGAGGCCGGATATTTTTCAAGCAGGGCCGCCGGGCGCACCGGCCGGCTGGTGAATTCGCCGCCGCAATTCGGGCAGGTGCCACCGAGCTTTCCGTCGACACAATCGACGCAGAAGGTGCATTCGAAAGTACAGATCATCGCCTCGCGGCTATCCGGCGGCAGATCCTTGTCGCAGCACTCGCAATTGGGGCGCAAAGCCAGCATGCTTGCCTCCTGAGATCAGGGTTGGAGGGATACGGCCGGAAAGGGCCGCGTTTCCTTCGTTTAGCGGATCGGTTCGTGAACGGTGACGAGCTTGGTACCGTCGGGGAACGTCGCTTCGATCTGGATGTCGTGGATCATCTCGGGGATGCCCTCCATCACCTGATCGCGCGTCAGCACCTGGGCGCCCGCCTCCATCAGCTCGGCAACCGAGCGCCCGTCGCGGGCGCCTTCCACGACGAAATCGGTGATCAGCGCGATCGCCTCGGGATGGTTGAGTTTCACGCCGCGCTCCAGGCGCCGGCGCGCGACCATGGCCGCCATGGAAATCAGCAATTTGTCCTTTTCGCGCGGAGTAAGATTCATGCGTCGCCACCGGTTGTTCGTGAAGCAATTCCCAGGAAATCTGCGAAGCGATTTTCCGCCAGGACTTACAAAGTTTCAACGTGTTAGATCATTTCACTGTTTCAGTAAAAATATGAAATGACCTAGAGAACCCAGACTTTCGGCACTGTCTTCTGCTTGCGCAAGTGCGAAATAACGGGGATGAGGATTTTTCTGAGCGCGAACCCATCCGGCGCCACGAAGCGGGCAACCAGCTTGTCGCGGCCATCAACCTGAAAATGGCTGATGCCGACGCCAGCCTCGCCGTCAATGAGCGATCGAAGACGCGGCAACAAGGGCTCGCAATCGGGGCCGACATAGAGGAGCGTGGCAAAGGCGGCTGCGCCATCGAGCACCGCCCGGCGCTGGCCGAGACTGGCGATCTCTCCGGCAAGCGCCAGATTGTCCGCATGCAGCAGCTTGCCTTCGGCGCGGATGCGCCAGCGATCGCGGAAGAGCCCGGTTTGCACCACCTCGCCCATCGCCTTGCGGCCAAGCAGAACCGCTTCCACCGCCAGGAATGTCGCGTCCGCGGCAAGCTCCACCTCCAGCGAACGCGACAACGAGGCGCGGTCGAAGAGGATCGTCTCCTGCGGCAGCCAGTCGACGCGCGCGCCGGCGGCAACCTCGATACGCGTGGCCACCTCGACCGTATCGGCACTCGCCTTATAGATCTTCTCGCAGGCCTGCGTCGTCACCGTCACATCGGTTCCGGCCCTTGCCGCAACCTCCCAGACCATGCGGTCGCCGCCGGTGAGGCCGCCGGAGGAATTGATCAGCACCGCTTCCATGGAGGCGTCGAAGGTCTTCGGCAACCGGATCTTTGCGCAGCCTTCCTGATAGAGTTCGGCAATGCGGCTTTGGCCGAGCGCCGTCTTGGCGACCAGCCGGCCCTTACCCCAGGCCCGTTGCGGGGCGATGCTTGCTGCCTTGTTCATGTTTCGACCGCCGAGCGGTGTCCTTCGATTCCTGGCGCTACACCCATAGGGCCGATCGCCTTGCCTCCGCGCTATCGTCCGCATCGCGGAACGACAAGTCAAGTTATTGTTTTGCAAAGAAAATCGCCAGCATGCTACATTTCCATGCAGGCACTGCGCAGAAAACAGGCAGCCGCTTACGCCACGCGATCCGGAGGCTCGCGGCCCTCGAAGAAAGCGGTGACGTTGGCGACCACCTTCATACCCATGGCAACCCGCGTTTCCTCCGTGGCACTGCCGAGATGCGGGAGCAGCACGACATTTTCGAGCCTGCGCAGACGCTCCGGCACATTCGGCTCCGCCTCGAAGACATCAAGGCCGGCACCGCGAATGACGCCGTTTTCGAGAGCGGCAACCAAGGCCGCTTCATCAATGACATCGCCGCGCGCCGTATTGATGAGGTAAGCACCCGGTTTCATCAGCGCCAAGCGTTCCGCATTGATCAGATGCCGGTTTTCGCCACCACCGGGGCAATGCAACGACACG
Source organism: Ensifer sp. EB106-03-01-XG145 (assembly GCF_058792075.1). NCBI lineage: Bacteria > Pseudomonadati > Pseudomonadota > Alphaproteobacteria > Hyphomicrobiales > Rhizobiaceae > Ensifer > Ensifer sp. EB106-03-01-XG145. The sequence continues at coordinate 301,578 of NZ_JBYTEC010000006.1, forward strand.
AAGTCCGAAGCTCTCAGCACATCCTCGACGGTGTCCAATTGCCGGGCGCCGTAGCGGCTCGCTTCCGCCGGGTCGATGCGCGAGCGGTTGTAGAAGACGACATCCATGTCGAAGCCGAAATGACAGCGTTTGGCCATCGCCTTGCCGATGCGGCCAAAGCCGATGATGCCGAGCGTCTTGCCGGTGACCTTGCTGCCGATCATGTGGGTCGGGCGCCATCCGGTCCATTCGCCGGCCCGAACCTGGCGCTCCCCCTCGCCCGCCCGGCGCGCGACTGCAAGCAGCAGCGTCATGGCAATGTCGGCGGTGCAGTCGGTCAGAACACCCGGTGTGTTGGTCACGACGATATTGGCGGCCTTGGCGGCCGCGACGTCGATGTGGTTGTAGCCGACGCCATAATTTCCAAGGATCTTCGCCCGGAGGCCGCCGCCGGCGAAGAGTTCGGCCGGAAGCCGATCGGAAACGGTTGGAAGTACTGCGTCATAGGTCCGGAGCGCATCGGCCAGCCCTTCGGCCGTCATCGGCACGTCGCCTTCGTTCAAGGTGACGTCGAACCGCTCTGCAAGCACCTGTTCCACGGCCGCCGGCCAGCGACGGGTGACGAGAATGCGGGGTTTCGAGCTCATGCCTGCCTCCGGAACAGAATCGTCGGGAGATAGTGCACGAAACGGCGCGACACGACAGCCATCTCGACAAGCGAAACACCTATCACGAAAAGCGAGAAGGAGGCGCCGTTGCAGGCGCCTCTTCCCGTGACTTCAGACACATCAGGCCTTGGCAAACGCGAGCAGGTCGGCGTTGAGCTGGTCCTTGTGCGTGTCGGTGATGCCGTGCGGCGCACCGGCATAGACCTTGAACTCGGCATGCGGGACGAGTTTCTTCGAGGCCCGTGCGGCCGCGTCGATCGGCACGATCTGGTCGTCGTCGCCATGGATGATCAGCGTTGGCACGTCGAACGTCTTCAGGTCTTCGGTAAAGTCGGTCTGCGAGAAGGCGACGATCGAGTCGTAGGTGTTCTTGTGGCCGCCCATCATACCCTGCAGCCAGAAGCTGTCGATCATGCCTTGGGAAGCAACCGCACCCGGGCGGTTGAAGCCGAAGAACGGACCCGAGGCGATATCGCGGTAGAGCTTCGAGCGATCCTTGAGGCTTGCCGCCTGCAGCCCGTCGAACACCTCCTTCGGCAGGCCGCCGGGATTGTTGTCGGTCTTGACCATCAGCGGCGGCACTGCCGAGATCAACCCGGCCTTGGCGATCCGGCCCGTGCCGTGGCGGCCGATATAACGGCTGATCTCGCCGCCGCCGGTGGAGAAGCCGGCAAGGAAGATGGCCTTCAGATCGAGCGCATTGATAAGGTCGGCCAGGTCGTCGGCATAGTGATCCATGTCGTTGCCGTCCCAGGGCTGCGACGAGCGGCCGTGGCCACGGCGGTCATGGGTGATGACGCGGAAGCCATTGTTGGCGAGATGGAAGGCCTGCGCTTCCCAGCTGTCCGATGACAGCGGCCAGCCGTGGCTGAGCACGACGACCGGGCCATCCTTTGGACCCCAGTCCTTGTAGTAGATCTCGACACCATCGCGGGTGATGATGCGGCTGCCCGAAATCCCCCCACCTTGCGAACCGGCGCTCGACTGGTTGTTGCTTGCCGCTGACGCGTCGGCGGCCTTGGCCGGGCTGTTGGCGGCCGATAGGGCTGCAGCGGTCGCCGCAGCGCCGAAAGCGGCCGAGAGGACATCACGGCGGGAGATGCTGCTGGTTTCGGTCTTGCTGACTGCCTTGCTCATGGAAACGCTCCTTCTTGCCTGCGGTCATGCCGCGCTGCCGGTAAATAACTAGCGATTAAATCGTGCGCGATATATTCGCATTTAAATCGCCATCGATTAGATCGTGCACAACTTTTTATATTGTGATCGCACACCTGTCAATGCCTTGCGATTATATCGCGAACGATTTATTTTAAGGAAATGACAGGAGAGAACGATGACTGGCACCGAACTCAAAGATGACGATGCGATGCTGACGCTCGATAGTTTCCTCTGCTTTGCAGTCTATTCCGCAAACCACGCCTTGACGCGCATCTACAAGCCTCTGCTGGAGGAACTCGACCTCACCTACCCGCAATATCTCGTGATGGTGCTGCTGTGGGAAAAGGACGACCAGACCGTCGGCAGCCTCGGCGAACGGCTCTTCCTGGAATCGAGCACACTCACCCCGATGCTGAAACGCCTCGAAGCGGCCGGCTACATCGCCCGCGTGCGGGATAAGACGGACGAGCGGCAGGTCCGGGTACAATTGACCGACATGGGCAAGGCACTGCGCCGGAAGGCGGTCGATGTGCCGCGCGGCCTCACGGAGGCAACAAAACTCGGCGCCGATGATCTCGAGCGGTTGCGCGCCGAAGTCTCGTCACTGCGAGACACCTTGCTGAAATAGCCAATCGCTGCGCCAAAGCCCCATCGCTTAGATGAGCATCCTTCCGCTTCCAGCAGTTCCACTTGAAAGCGTTATGCTCTCGGCCTCGCCAAAAAGAAAAGCCCGGCGATCGCTCGCCGGGCCCAACAGATCGGACGCAAGGTCCGAAATCAGAACTACTCGTTCTGGAAGTAGGTGTACTTGCCGTCGTCGCCCTTCTTCCAGGTGTACATGACGTAGTCCGGGCGGGTGATGTCGCCCTTTTCGTCATAGCCGAGCTCGCCGATCGCGGTCTTGAACGGACCCTTGGCCTTGATCGCTTCGGCAACAGCCTGCGCATCGGTCGTGCCGCCAGCCTTCGCAGCTTCTGCGATGACCTGGAGAGCGGCGTAGGAATAGAGCGTATAGGCTTCCGGCTCGAAGCCGGCAGCACGGAACTTCTCGACGAGTTCCTTGGAAGCGGGGTTCTTGCGCGGATCCGGCGCGAAGGTCATCAGCGTGCCGTCGACGGCGTCGCCGGCGATCGAGGCCAGTTCGTTCGAAACGATACCGTCACCCGACATCATCGTTGCCTTCAGGCCCTGGTCCTTCATCTGGCGCATGATCAGGCCGGCCTCGGTGTGCAGACCGCCCCAGTAGACGACCGAAACGCCGGCTTCCTTCATCTTGGCGATCAGAGCCGAGAAGTCCTTGTCGCCGATGTTGACACCTTCATAGAGGGCCTCGGTGAGGCCGGCTTCGTTCATCGACTTCTTGGTTTCATCAGCAAGACCCTGACCATAGGGGGTCTTGTCATGAATGACGGCGATCTTCGCGTCCTTGAAGTTGGCGGCAAGGTAGGCACCGGCTACTGCGCCCTGCTGGTCGTCACGGCCGCAGGTGCGGAACGTGTTCCACATACCGCGCTCGGTGAACTGCGGGTTGGTCGCAGACGGCGTGATCTCCAGGATGCCGTTTTCGGCATAGACTTCCGATGCCGGGATCGACACACCGGAGTTGAAGTGACCAACGACGAACTTCACACCGTCAGCGACGAACTTGTTGGCGACCGAGATGCCCTGCTTCGGGTCCGAAACGTCGTCGCCGAGCACAAGCTTGATCTGTTCCCCGTTGATACCGCCAGCGGCGTTGATGTCGGCAGCGGCCTGTTCGGCACCTTTCTGGAGCTGCGCACCGAAGGCGGCGTTCGGGCCAGTCAGCGGGCCGGCGACACCAACGAGAATATCAGCCCAGGCGGTGCCGCTGAAGGCGACCATCGCCGTCAGCGCAACGGCCGACAGAAGAGATTTTTTCATTCTTGTTACTCCCAAATATTCGAGCGGGTCTCGTTATCAACCTGCGCAATGCCCACCATAGTTGCGCCGGTGTTTCCTTCGCACCGGCCGCGGCGGACCGGCACGCGCTGTTCCCTTTATTTGGTCTTCCAGGAGAAAGGTGAAGCCTTCTCGTAGAGCCAATAGTAGATTTTGGTCATTTGCTTGGTCCGGTAGTACCGGAAAGCTACGGTAGCAAACAACAAAAGCACGATCGTGTCCACGATATAGTATTGCAGGCTGAACATCGTGCCGCCGAAGAGGGCGTGATGGATGAAACGGATCGCCAGCCCGAGCAACGCCACGTAGAGCAGCAGCCGCGGAACGTTATGCCAACTTTCGGCCACGCTCTTGCCTGTGCGCCAGGCGGTCCAGCCGCCAAGCACGCAGCTTATGAAAAGAAACTGCCAGATCGACGCTTCTTCGTAGAGAATTCCCTGCATGTCACTTGCTCCAGATGCGGCCGATCAATGACGGCCGCCTTCGAGATAGGCCGCGCGCACTTCCGGATTGGCGAGCAGATCCCTGCCGCTGCCGCTCATCGTCACCCGTCCGTTGACCATCACATAGCCGCGGTCCGAAAGCTTGAGCGCGCCGAAGGCGTTCTGCTCGACGAGGAAGACGGTCAGGCCTTCCTCCTTGTTGAGTTTCTTGATCGCTTCGAAGATGCCCTTGACGATCAGCGGCGCGAGACCAAGCGACGGCTCGTCGAGAAGCAACAGCTTCGGCCGGGCCATCAGCGCGCGGCCGATCGAGAGCATCTGCTGCTCGCCGCCTGACAGCGTGCCGCCGCGCTGCGCCTTACGCTCCTTGAGCCGGGGAAAGAGCCTGAAGATCTTTTCCACGTCCTCGTCGAAATGCTTCAGGTTGTCGAGGCTCGCCCCCATCTGCAGGTTTTCGAAAACCGTCATGCGCGGGAAGATGCGGCGGCCTTCCGGCGACTGGGCAATCCTCATACGCGCGATTTCGTGGGTCGGCAGGCGCGTGATGTCATGGCCGTCGAACATCACCGTGCCGGTGCGCGCCTGCGGGCTGCCGCAGATCGTCATCATCAATGTCGACTTGCCCGCGCCGTTGGCACCGATCAGCGAAACGATTTCTCCGCGATGGACCTCGACATCGACGCCGCTCAGCGCCCGAATGTTGCCGTAGTAGGTTTCGACGGCTTTCACTTGCAGCAGCGGCGCAGTCATTGCTTGGTGCCTCCCTGCCCGCCTTCGATTTCCTCGATTTGTTCGATCACCTGTTCAACCTCTTCATCCTCGACACCCAGATAGGCCGCGATGACCCTTGGATCGTTCTTCACGAAATCCGGGGTGCCGTCGGAGATCTTCTGCCCATATTCGAGCACGACGACATGGTCCGATATCTCCATGACCACGGACATGTCATGCTCGATCAGCAGGATGGAGGTGCCGGTGTCGCTGCGGATGCCCTGCAACAGTTCATTGAGGGCATGCGATTCGCGCGGATTGAGGCCAGCCGCAGGCTCATCGAGGCACAGCAACTCCGGTCCCGTGCACATGGCACGAGCAATCTCCAACCGCCGCTGCGCGCCGTAGGGCAAGTCCCCGGCAGGGTCGTCTGCCCGGTCGATCAGCGATGCCTTTTCGAGCCAATGCTTGGCGAGTTCAGTCGCCTCCCTGGAGGCCTGCCGGTAGGCAGGAAATCCAAGGAGCCCGAGCACGGTATAGCCCGACGCCAGCATCAGTTTGTTGTGCTGCGCGACCAGCAGGTTCTCGAGCACGGTCATGCCGGAGAACATCCGGATGTTCTGGAACGTACGCGCCACCTTTGCATGCTTGGTGATCTCGAAGTCCGGCAGCCGCTCGAGGAGATACTCCTTTCCGGACTTCTGCTTCATCGTGATCATACCCATCGTCGGCTTGTAGAAACCGGTGATGCAGTTGAATACCGTCGTCTTACCTGCCCCGTTCGGGCCGATCAGCGCGGTGATGTCGCCGCGATAGGCCTCGAAAGAGAAGTCGTTGATGGCCATCAGACCGCCGAAGCGCATCGACAGGTGCTCAACCTTGAGAATGGGGTCTTGTGTCATTGTCATCGTCGTGGTCTCGAGGGCCATCAGCCATGCCCTTCCTTGGTAAAGCTGCCGGAGACGGCCTTGCGTTCGCGCAGGAACGCGGTCGGTTCACGCGATCCAACGAAGCCGCGCGGCTTCCAGACCATGACGACGACCATGGCCAGGCCAAAGATCAGCATGCGGTAGAGTTCCGGCGTGAAGTTCGGTCCGAAGACGGCCTTCAGGAAGTCAAGCTCACGCAGAATTTCGGTACCGCCGATCATGACGATCGCTGCGATCGCAATGCCGGTTAGCGACCCCATGCCGCCGAGGACGACGATCGCGAGGATCACTGCCGATTCGAGGAACACGAAGGATTCGGGCGACACGAAGCCCTGGCGTACCGCGAAGAAGGACCCGGCGATGCCGCCGAACATGGCGCCCATGGCGAAAGCCGTCAGCTTGGTGGTAACCGTGTTGATGCCAAGCGACTTGCAAGCGATCTCATCTTCGCGCAGCGCTTCCCAGGCGCGCCCGATCGGCATCCGACGCATGCGGATCGTCACGAAAGCCGTGATCAAGCAAAGACCGAGGATCAGGTAGAATAGGAAGATCTTGTAGTAGACCGACGAGATCGGCAGCCCCATCAATGCGGCAAAGCCATCCTTGGAGGCATCGAACTTGATGCCGAACAGCGTTGCCTTGGCAATGCCGGACACGCCGAACGTACCTTTGGTGACCTCGGTCCAGTTGATCAGGACAAGACGGATGATTTCGCCGAAGGCAAGCGTGACGATCGCCAGATAGTCTCCGCGCAGACGAAGCACCGGGAAGCCGAGGACCACGCCCCAGCAGGCGGCGAGGAGGCCGGCCACCGGCAACAACACCCAGAAGGACAGGCCCAGATAGGTGGAGAGCAGCGCGTAGGAATAGGCACCGACTGCGTAGAAAGCGACGTAACCGAGGTCCAGCAGGCCGGCGAGGCCGACGACGATGTTCAGGCCCCAGGCGAGCATCACATAGATCAGGATCTGGATGCCGAAATTGTCCACCCATTTCAGCGAGCCCTGAACACCGGTTAGCGCGACGATGACCGGCGGATAAAGGATCAAGGCAAGTATCGCAATCGTCGAGAAATTGCGGCTGAAGAAGCTTTCCTCCTTGGCAACTTCCGGCGCCGCCGCTTTGGCAGCCTTTCGCTGGGCAAGCCGCGGCTGGACATAGGCGACCATGAGGAAGCGGCCAACCATGGCGATGATCACGAAGATCGCCAGCAGGCCCCAACGTTGTGTCAGGATCAGCTCGTTGCGGATGTTCTGGTCGGTCTTGAGGCCGACGAACAGTACGAACAGTCCGAGCGTGATGAGGCCCGCGAAGACAGACTCGCGCAGGGCCCGCGCCGTCACCTCAGTGCCGGCGCTTGCAGTTGTAGAAGCAATGTTTGCCATTGAATTATACCTTCTCGACTTCCGGTCGTCCGAGAATACCCGACGGCTTGAAGATCAGAACGATTGCGAGAATGGAGAATGTCGCAACGTCCTTGTAGTCGATGGTGAAATAGGCCGACCACAGGGACTCGATCAGGCCGATCAGAAGTCCGCCCAAAACAGCGCCCGGCAGCGAGCCAATGCCTCCGAGAACGGCGGCGGTGAATGCCTTGACCCCGGGAACGAAGCCGTCGGTAAAAACGACCACGCCGTAATACATCAGGTACATGGTTCCCGCGACAGCAGCGAGTGCCGCACCCATGATGAAGGTCACCGAGATGGTGCGGTCGACGTCGACGCCGAGCAGAGCCGCCATCTTGCGATCCTGCTCGGTGGCGCGCTGTGCACGACCAAGCGGCGTCCTGTTGACGATGTACCAGAAGACGGAAAGCAGGATCGCCGTGATGATGATGATGATGATCTGCTTCAGCGAAATGGAGATGCCGAAAACCTCATAGACGGACGAGACGAGCGGCGGGATCGGCTTGTTGCGCGGTCCCTGCGTCACCTGGATGAAGTTCGACAACACGATCGACATGCCGATTGCGGTGATCAGCGGCGCCAGCCGGAATGACCCGCGAAGTGGCCGGTAGGCCACCTTCTCGATCGTCCAGTTCCACAGCGACGCCGCGAGCATAGCCACGACCATCATAAGCAAAAGCGCAAGTACAACCGGCACGCCTGCTATAAATGAGGTGAGAAGCAGAAAGACAATCAAAGCGGCGAAACCGCCAAGCATGAAGATATCGCCGTGGGCGAAGTTGATCATGCCAATGATGCCGTAGACCATGGTATAACCAATTGCGATCATACCATAAATAGACCCAAGAGTCAGCCCGTTGACGAGCTGCTGGACGAAATACTCCATCAATCTTCCCCTGGACCAGATCCTTAAAGGTCCGGTCTCTTGTTTTTTAAGCTCATTGTTGAGCACTGTGTTTGGTCGATTCCATACCTCTTTCAAACGAAAAGGAAAGCTAAAAAACGCGACTTCGCCAAAAACTTCCTCGATAAAATCGATTTGACGCTTTTAGAGCCAGAAAAACCAAAACTTCCGCAGCTTCCGCCCGCAAAATCATCAACTTTAGTCGCAAATGCGCGGGGGATCCGCGTGGCAGCCTGGCCACCGAATGGCCAGGCTGGGCGCTGCTTCGCCGCTCAGGTGCGCATCCGCTGCCCGTTTGCGTCGAACAAGGGATTCGGCTGGAGGCGTGCCGGCAGAATCTCACCCAGGAGTTCGATCGACCAGCCATCGCTGCGATCAGCGATCTCCTTCGGTACGTAACCCATGGCCACCGAAACGCCGCTCGTGTGCGCATAACCGCCCGATGTCACCCATCCGCGCACGACGCCGTCGAGATAGATCGGCTCGTCACCGATGACGTCGGCATCCCTGGCCCCGAGGACGAAGGTCCTGAGACGCAGCGCACCACCGTCCGCCTTCTCCTTCATTGCAGCCACCTTGCCGATAAAGTCCGCGTCCTTGCCGGTCGCGATGAAGCGGCCGAGGCCGGCCTCGACCGGGCCATAGAGCGGACGGTACTCGCGCGCCCAGCTGCCGAAGGATTTCTCGACGCGCAGCGCATTCAGCGCCCTGAGGCCGAACAGCCGGATCCCGGACGCTGCCCCCTTCTCCATCAGCAGCTCGAAGAGATAGCGCTGGTATTCGGGCTTCATCCAGATCTCGTAGCCGAGATCGCCGGTGTAGCTCACACGGCCGACGATCACGGGCGCCATGCCGAGGTCCATCCGGCGGATGTCCAGGAATGGAAAGGCGGCGTCGGAGACGTCGAGATGGGTGAGACCGGCAAGCACGTCGCGCGCCTTCGGCCCGGCGATCGACAGGCCAACCAGTTCCAGCTTCAGCGCCTTCAGCGAAACCGAGCCGTCCTCAGGCAGATGCGCCTCGAACCAGCGCATGTGATAGTCCTCGGCGATGCCGGAGCCGATCAGCAGGAAGTCTTCCTCCCCGAGCTTGGCAAGCGTGAAGTCGCCGATCAGCTTGCCGTCGTCCTTCAGCATTGGCGCCAGCGTCATGCGCCCCACCTGCGGAATACGGCAGGCGAGCAGCCGGTCGAGCCAGGCTTCAGCGCCCTCACCCGTGATCGCATATTTGGCAAAGCCCGATGTCTCCATCAGGCCGACGCCTTCGCGCACGGCCCGGGCCTCCGCGCCCACCGTCTCGAAGTCGGTCGAGCGCCGCCAGGAGAAGGCGTCCTTGACGCCTTCGGGTGCAAACCACAGCGGCGTTTCAAGCCCGTAGGACGCGCCGAAGACGGCGCCGGCAGCCTTCAGCCGGTCGTAGATCGGCGTCGTCAGCAGCGGCCTTGCCGCCGGCAGCTCCTCGTTCGGATAACGGATCGAGAAGCGACGTGAGTAGTTCTCGCGCACCTTGGCATTGGTATAGGCAAGCGTGGCGAAATCGCCGTAGCGCGAGACGTCCATGGCAAAGACGTCGAAGCCGGGGTCGCCATGGATCATCCAGTTGGCAAGCGCCAGCCCAACGCCGCCGCCCTGGCTGAAGCCGGCCATGACGGCGCAGGCCGACCAGAAATTCCTCAAGCCCCGCACCGGGCCGACGAGCGGGTTACCGTCCGGCGAGAAGGTGAAAGGGCCGTTGATGATCTTCTTGATGCCGGCTTTGTTGAAGGCCGGGAAATGCCTGAAGCCGACTTCGAGTTCCGGCGAAATGCGGTCGATATCCTCTGCCAGCAGCTCATGGCCAAAATCCCAGGGCGTGGAGATCGGCGACCACGGACGGCACGCCTTCTCATAGGTGCCCATCAGCATGCCCTGACGTTCCTGGCGCAAGTAGATTTCGCCATCAAAATCGACGCAGTGCATCAGCTCCTTGCCGCGCGTCTGGTTGAACTCGATGACCTCTGGCATATCCTCGGTGATGAGATACATGTGCTCCATAGCGAGCACCGGGAGTTCCAGCCCCACCATGCGCCCCACCTCGCGGGCCCAGAGGCCGGCGGCGTTGACGACGTGTTCGGCGACAATCTCGCCCTGGTTGGTGATGACCCGCCAGCAACCGTCTTCCCGCTGCACCAGATCCTCGACCTTGGTGTGCAGATAGATCTCCGCACCGTTCTTCTTCGCCGATTTGGCATAGGCATGCGTCGTGCCATAGGGGTCGAGATGCCCCTCGACCGGATCGAATACCGCACCGACGAACTGGTCTGGATCGAGCAGCGGCATCAGGTCGTGCGCTTCCTTGGGCGTCAGCAGCTCGGCCTCGAGCCCCATGTAGCGCCCCTTGGCGAGGATCGACTTCATCCAGTCGAAGCGCTCCTTGGTGGCCGCCAGCATCATGCCCGATGTCATGTGCAGGCCGACGTCCTGACCGGAATACTCCTCAATCTCCTTGTAGAGCTCGACCGTATATTTCTGCAGCTTGGCGACGTTCGGGTCACCGTTGATCGTGTGCATGCCGCCGGCCGCATGCCAGGTGGAGCCGGACGTGAGCTCCGACCGTTCGAGCAGGACAGCATCGGTCCAGCCGAACTTCGTCAGATGATAGAGCACCGAGCAACCGACGACACCGCCTCCGATAACGACGACCTTGGCATGGCTTTTCATGCGTACACTCCGTCTTTCCATGCTCCGGCGGAGGCATGGCCAAATTGTCAGGAAGAAAATCAAGACCGCTTACCTTCCGGACAGAAGCGCAGGCGGCGAATGGTGGCAGCCTAGTCAGAAAGGCGGCGCCGATAAAGACACGGCTGCGAAGGGCGCTTGTCCATTTCCGCCGTTTGCTGGCGGATCGGCGACCCGATTGCGGCATTTCATGCCGCATTTGTTTTCAGCCTCACGAAAGAGGCTGTTCAGTCTGAAAAAGCGGCGGTGAGATCGAACGCCCGCCCCATCCGCATCAGGTCGTCGAAGAGCGATTCGGCGTAGCTTCGCGGCACGATCAGTTCAAACGTATCCTCGTCCGTCCGGGCGAGATTGACCGGGATGTGGCCGCACAGAACATTGGCACTCCCCCCAAGCGAGAAGGTGGCGGGATGGACGTCGAGGCCGATACCTTTGGCAAGGATGCTGCGCACGTTCGGGCCGGTGAGGCGGAAGACGACGCGCCCGTCGCTTTGGTCGACGACATAGGCGCCCCCGTCGCAGAGCTCTTCGAGGCGACGCACGAGCCCGCTCGGCGCCTCCACCTCGGAGACCACCAGCCATTCCCCGGGGCCTGAGAAACGGAGCGACAGCTCGGGCACCGAAGCAATCGACTGCCGCACTGCCTCCGCCTGCCCGGCACGGGCAAGAACCGTCGCCATCGCACGCCAATGGCCGACCATCAGGTGATCGGCGGCCGCGGGCCTCGGTGCAGAGCGCAGTTTCTGTTCCAGTGCGTGGCGGTTGTTGTAGTCGCGAACCATCGCCGCCTCCTCAGGCCTTCAGCTTTGCGTTTTGCGGATCGACGAAGACCGGATCGCAGACCTCGGCGACGATCTCCTGATCGCGCAGCTTGTCGAAAACGATGACCTTCTCGCCGTACCGCTCACGCCCGGACTTCAGGAAGGCAAGTGCGATGGCATGCCCCAGGACCGGCGAGAAGCCGGCCGAGCTTACCCAACCCTGATCGTTCAGCGTCGAGGGCTTCGTACCTTCCTTCAGGAGATGGGCGCCGGCGCGCATGTCCTTGTCGGCATCGACGGGCTTCAGCCCGACGAGCTGCATGCGATCGGCGGCCGTCAGCCCGTAGCGCGTCGACAGCCGCTTGCCGATGAAGTCGACTTTCTGCATCGACAGCATGCGGCCAAGGCCGGCGTCGTCGGGTGTCACGCGACCGTCGAATTCGGCATGCGTCAGCAGTCCCTTCTCGAGCCGCAGCACATTGAGCGCCTCGACGCCATAGGCGCAGATATCGTGGGGCCGGCCGGCCTCCATGATCTGGTCCGCCACCGCTTCGCCGTTGCCGGCCGGCACGGCCAGTTCGAAGGCGAGTTCCCCGGAGAAGGAGATGCGGAAGAGCCGCGCGGCCACGCCGCTTTTCAGAACAATCTTCCGGGCGGAAAGGAACGGAAATGCGCCGTCGGAAATGTCGCCGTCGACAATCTGCTGCAACACCGCGCGTGCCTTCGGGCCGGCGATCGCCATCTGCGCCCATTGGTCGGTCGACGAGGTGAAACGGACTTCGAGTTCCGGCCAGAGCGCCTGGGCGCAATATTCCATGTGCGCCATGACCGGGCCGGCCATCGCCGTCGTCGTGGTGACGAAGAAATGCGCCTCGTCGAACCGGCTCACCGTGCCGTCGTCGAAGACGAACCCGTCCTCGCGCAGCATCAGGCCATAGCGCGCCTTGCCGACCGGCAGCTTCAAGACCGGGTTGCAGTAGAGCCGGTTGAGGAACTCCGCGGCGTCGGGGCCGAAAACCTCGATCTTGCCGAGCGTCGAGACGTCGCAGAGGCCGACATTGGCTCGCACGTTCAGCACTTCGCGATCGACGCTTTCGCGCCAGGTCTTCTCGCCGGCGCGCGGGAACCACGCCGAGCGATGCCAGAGCCCCGCCTCGACGAAGGTCGCACCGTTTTTCATCGCCCAGCCATGCAGCGGTGACTTCCGTGCCGGCGCCGCGTGTTCGTCGCGTGCCGTCCCGGCAAGCGCACCAAGGGAGACCGGTGTGTAGAAAGGCCGGAAGGTCGTGGTGCCGACCTCCGCCGGGCTGACACCGCGCATGCCCGCGAGAATGCCGACAGCGTTGATGTTGGAAAGCTTGCCCTGGTCGGTCGCCATGCCGTTGGTGGTGTAGCGCTTGGCATGCTCCACATGGCCGAAGCCTTCGCGAAGCGCGAGGCCAAGATCCTTCGCATGCACGTCGTTCTGGAAATCGACGAAGGCCTTCGACTTGGCACCCGGGACATACCAGAGCGCAGTGAAGGAAGAGGCTTCTTCACCGTCAACGACGGGCATCGCGGCCGAGGTGGCGCTGAAACCGAGATCCGCGGCAATCGCTGCGGCCTTGTCCGCACCATCAGACAGACAGCCGGCGAGCGTATAGATACCGTTGGCAGCACCGACGGGGCGCAGACCGCCACCGACATCGGGGGCAGCGAATGCCTTCAACTCCTCCGACCAGACCGGTCTTGCACCCCGCTGGCAGGCAAGATGCACGACCGGGCTCCAGCCGCCGGACATGCCGAGGGCATCGCAGGCGATCAGTTCCTCGAAACCGGAGCGCTCGACGACGATGCCCTTGAGACGCTTGCTGCCCTTGGTATCGACGATGGAGGCCGAACGGATGACCCTGATGCCATCGGGCGCCTGATCGCCGGATTCCGCACGGGCATCGACGATCGCTGCGATCGCGACGCCTTTCGCAGAAAGCGCCCGCGCCGTGCGATAGCCGGCGCTGCCGCTGGTGAAGATCGCGACCGTCTTGCCTGCGCCCACGCCGTAGCGTTCGGCATAGGTGGTCATGGCACCGGCCATCATCACGCCGGGGCGATCGTTGCCGCCGAAGACCAGCGGCCGTTCCTCGGCACCGGTTGCGAGCAGCGCGCGCTTGGCAACGATGCGCCAGACGCGCTCGCTTGCAAGCTTCGACGACGGCTCGGCGACGTGTTTCTGCACGCGCTCGACCGCGCCGAAGACGTTGTCGTCGTACCAGCCAAAGACGGTGGTGCGCGAAAGCAGCGTGACGTTGGGTAGCGATTGCAGTTCCGCGACCGTGCGGTCGGCGAAGACTGATGCCGGGGCACCGTCGATGGTCTCGCTGGTCGAAAGCAGGGAACCGCCGAGCCGGAAATCCTCGTCTGCAACGATGACGCGGAGGCCGGCGCGGCCGGCCGTCAGCGCCGCCATCAGTCCGGTGGGACCGGCACCGACGACGAGCAGATCGCAGAAAGCCCAGGATTTCTCATAAGCCTCGGGGTCGCGCTCGAGCACCGCCCGGCCGAGGCCGGCAGCACGGCGAATGAAGGGTTCGTAGATCCGCTCCCAGAACTGCTTCGGCCACATGAAGGTCTTATAGTAGAAGCCGGCGCCGAGGAAGGGCGACAGCAAGCCGTTGCCCGCGCCGATATCGAAGCCCAGCGACGGCCAACGGTTCTGGCTTCGCGCCGTCAGCCCGCCATAGAGTTCGGCGACGGTCGCCTTGGTGTTCGCATCGGTGCGGGCACCGGAGCCGATGGTGACGAGCGCGTTCGGCTCAGAGGGCCCGGCGCTGACAATGCCGCGCGGCCGATGGTACTTGAAGCTGCGGCCGACGAGCAGTTGGTCGTTGGCAAGGAGCGCCGAGGCCAGCGTATCGCCCGCAAAGCCGCGCAACGGCCGTCCATCGAAAGTGAAGCTCAGCGTTTTGCTGCGATCGATCAGACCGCCGGAGGAGAGACGATAGCCGCTCATCGCTCAACCCTCCGCGCGAACTCGGCGGCATCGACGACGGAATAGACCTCGTGGGTGGCCGTATCACGCTCGACCACCAGGAAGCGGCGACAGCCGGCAACGTGATGCCAGTGCTCGAAGGTCCGGCCGCGCGGGTTCACGCGCACATAGACATAGTCGTGCCAGGCTTCGTCAGAGTCCATCGGTTCGGGGCGGCCGCGCGAGGCATCGCCGCGGACCGCGAATTCTTCCTTCGGTCGAACCCCGCAATGCGGGCAGGTAATCAGGCTTGCCATTGTCTTCCGTATCCTGAAGCCGACCTCGGCCCCCGTTCATTCCGTACTGCCGGGCGGGCCGGCAAAGTGCTGTCAGTGAAGGTTGGGCTGTGGGCCGGCGCCGGCCTCGTCAACGGCATAGCCGCGCGCGAAGCGATCGAGCCTGAGGGCGCGCGCCACCGGATGGGTATCGTTCCTGGCGATCAGATGAGCGAAGCAATAACCGGAGGCCGGCGTCGCCTTGAAGCCGCCGTAGCACCAGCCGCAGTTCAGGTAGAGATTGTCGATCGAGGTGCGGTCGATGATCGGCGAACCGTCCATGCTCATGTCCATGACCCCGCCCCAGGCGCGCAGCACCCGAACGCGTGACAGGCCGGGGATCATCGTCACCCCCTCCTCCATCACATGCTCGGCGGTCGCAAGATTGCCGCGCTGAGCATAGGAGGAGTAGCCGTCGATCTCGGCGCCGAAGACGAGGCCGCCCTTGTCCGACTGCGAGATGTAGAAGTGGCCGCCGCCATAGACGATCACGTGGTCGATGCAGGGCTTCAGCCCCTCTGTCACGAAGGCCTGAAGTACATGGCTTTCGAGCGGCAGCTTGAGGTCCGCCATCTCGCCGACGCGCGAGGAATTGCCGGCCGCAGCCAGCGCCAGCTTGCCGCAGCCGATGAAGCCCTTGGTCGTTTCGACCCCGGTGACGACGCCGTTTTCGCGGCGGATGCCGGTCACTTCGCAATGCTCGATGATGTCGACGCCATGCCGGTCGGCACCGCGGGCATAGCCCCAGGCGACCGCATCGTGTCTCGCCGTGCCGGCGCGCCGCTGCAACAGCCCACCAAGGATCGGATAACGGGCGTGGTCGTAATTGAGAAAGGGGATCATCTTCTTCAATTGTTCACGCTCGATGAGCTCGGCCGCCACGCCTTCCATCCACATCGCGTTTCCGCGCCTGATATAGGCGTCGCGCTGGGCGTCGCTGTGATAGAGCATGATGACGCCGCGTTGCGACAGCATCACATTGTAGTTGAGATCCTGCTCCAGCCCTTCCCAGAGCTTCATCGAAAACTCGTAGAAGGGTTCGTTGCCGGGCAGCATGTAGTTGGAGCGCACGATCGTCGTGTTGCGCCCGACATTGCCCGAGCCGAGATAGCCCTTCTCCAGCACCGCGACGTTCTTCACGCCGAATTCCTTGGCGAGGTAGTAGGCGGTCGAAAGACCGTGCCCGCCGCCGCCGACGATGATCACGTCGTAATGCGGTTTCGGCTGGGGCTGGCGCCATTGCGGCTTCCAATTCAGGTTTCCGGAAAGGGCGTTCCTGACGAGCGAGAAGGCGGAATAACGCATGAAGGCATCCAGGTGAGTTGCGTCGGCACATTTGCACAGCCGTGAGGCGGAAGCCAAGACGCAAGCCTGGCGCAGGTGCAAAAAACCGTTCGCTGGCTCATCGTGCACTTCGCTGCGCAGCGGAGTGGATCGATGTTCGTCTCCAATCGAATGCGCCTACCGCCAAAAGCACGGGTACCATCCTGTTCCCGATATGCTATGGGCTTGGTGATGGACGGAAAGTAAGGGCGAATGCTGGAGATACTGCAACAATCGGCGATATCAGCGGGTCGGGCCATTCTCGACATCTACAACGCAGGCCCGGCGGTCACCTACAAGCCGGACTTTTCGCCGGTCACCGACGCCGATGCCTGCGCCGAGCGCATCATCCTGGCGGACCTCGCCCGCGCCTTCCCGGAGGTGCCTGTGGTCGCCGAAGAGGCTGTCGCCGCAGGCTTCGTGCCTGACATCGCCGGCAAATCCTTCTTCCTTGTCGATCCGCTCGACGGCACGAAGGAATTCATCGGCCGGCATGACGACTTTACCGTCAATATCGCGTTGATCGAAAACGGCGCGCCCGTGGCCGGCGTCGTTTACGCACCGGCGCTCGGCATCCTCTATGCGGCGAACCACGGCAAGGCAGTGAAGGCGGTCATCGACGAGACCTTTCGCCTCGACCATGAAACGATCATTGGCTGCCGCAGTTGCGGCGATCGCATGGTGGGTCTAGCCAGCCGTTCGCACAACAGCGCCGAGACGATCGCCTACCTCGCCGAGCACGGCATAGCCGACTACAGAGCGGTCGGCTCGTCCCTCAAGTTCTGCCTTCTCGCCGAGGGGCTCGCCGACGTCTATCCGCGCTTCAGCCGCACGATGGAATGGGACACGGCCGCGGGCGATGCCATCCTCCGGGCGGCTGGCGGCGAAACACTGACGATGGACGGTGCGCCGCTCACCTACGGCAAACGCAACCAAAAGAACGACAGCGACTTCGCCAACCCCTGGTTCGTTTCGCGCGGCAAGCCGTAAGGACCCCGCCGGGAACCCATCACTCTTGCCGAATTCCGGCCGCGATCAGCTGGCCGAGCGTCCTCTCGTTGAACGGCTTGTCTATCCGCGGGACGTCCCGCAGATGCCCTGGGAAAAGCTCCATGTCGCTGTAGCCGCTGGTGAACCCAAACGGCATGCCGCGTGCAAGCATCGCATCGGCAACGCCGAAGCTCGTATGGTTATCGAGACGGACGTCGAGGATTGCAAAGTCAAAGCTCTGTCGAGACAGGATCTCCATCGCCTGGTCCGCATTCGCCGCGATCGTCACCTCGGCAATACCGAGCGACGTCAGGATTTCTTCGGCATCCGATGCAATGAGGAAATTGTCTTCGAGAACAAGAACGGTCCGGACCTGCGGCGGAACTTCGTCCATCCAGCTTACTCCACCTTTTGCGCGCACCGACAGGGCATTTGCGCCGATAAGAGCAAGCTATAGGCGCCTCGAGGCGGCCCGGCATTTAAATAAGACATGTAGCGTCGATTGGGGCCAAGCGCGGAACAACCGACCGGTACTGACGTTCAACACCGGTACGCGGATCACGATCGCAAGCGATCGCTGTTTCGCGGCTTTCTCAAGATAGAACGGGAGCAGGAGAATGAAGCAGACAGCCTCCGTGCTTAAACCGAAGGTCAAGGACGAAGAATTCGACATCGGCCTGACCAGGGCCTACCGTCAGCAGATGGCAGCGGCACTGTCCGACATCCTTGCCGATACCTACAAGCTGGTGATCAAGAGCCACATCTACCATTGGAATGTGGTCGGCCCATTGTTCAAGCCGCTGCACGAATTGACGGAAGAGCACTACAACACGCTCTTTCAGGCGACTGACGTGATTGCCGAGCGGATACGTGCACTGGGTCACCTCGCCCCAGCCAAACTCACCGAGGCGGCGGCATTTGCCCCGAGCGGCGGCTCCGTCAACCACGCGAGCGCGGCCGACATGGTGGCCGACCTGATTGCCGATCACGAGGCGGCCGTGCGCCGCATGCGCGATGCCGGCACCAAGGCGGACGAGAACGACGACCTTGTCACCACGGACATGCTGACCGATCGCCTCAACTTCCACGAAAAGGCGCTTTGGATGCTGCGAGCGATCGTCGCAGCCTGATCCTATCGGGGTCCGGCATCGATGCGGCGACGTTCGCCGCATCGGAAAGGAAAGGATACGGCGCCCTTCAACGGCATTTCAGATGAAGGGCCGCTTGGGTTCATTCAACCCTTCCCAGCCCGAAATCGCAAGCAATCCATCGATATCGCGGACATTGCAGCCCTTGTCCGCCCAGCGGATCAGGTCGCGCTCGGCAAGCTTCTTCAACGTCTTGTTGGTATGGACGATCGAAAGACCCAGCGTATCGGCCACATGCTGCTGCGTGACCGGAATGGCGACGCGACTGCTGCTGAAAAGGTCGAGTGCCTTTGCACGCTGGTAGAGAAAGGCAAGCAGGTAGGCGGCCCGTTCCAGCGCCGAGCGGCGACCGATGCTCAGGAGGTTCTCATCCAGAATGCGCTCCTCGCGCGCCGCGATCCAGGTGAGGTCATAGGCGAGTTCGGGATAGTTGGCGAACAGGCGGTTCAGCTTGCCGCGCTCGAAAACGCAAAGGGTCACCGGCGACAGCGCTTCAATCGAATGCTGCATCTCCCCCATCAGGCTGCCCTGCAGGCCGATCAGATCACCCGGCATCACATAATTCAGGATCTGGCGGCGTCCGTCATCGAGCATCTTGTAGCGAAAGCCCCAGCCGGAAAGCACCGTGAAGAGGTGGGCGCTGTGCGCGCCTTCAACGAGGATGGTTGCGCCGCCATCGACTGCGAGTTCACCGGTCTTGAATTGCGACACAAAGGCGAGTTCTTCATTTGTGAAGGCGCGAAAATGGTCGAGCTTCCGCAATGGACAGCTTTCGCAAGGTGTGCGTTTTTCGTTTCGAGTTGCAGTTCCGTTCATCGTTCCATCCGCGAAAATGCCTTCGGCCACGCGTTCAATGCAAAACTGCAAGTAGCGCCGGAGCTGCCCGGGACAAGGGACGGCCTTGAAAACACATGGTTTTCAGGAGCCTCTTGCCGAGACGCCAATGGACAGGCCGTCCTTGGCGCCCTATCTCTTGCATTCGATCCCACCGCTGGAGCTTCCGCCATGCTGCACCCCGCCTTCGCCCCCAACAATGTTGCCGTCGTCACCGGCGCCGCCTCCGGCATTGGATTGGCAGCATCGCGCCATTTCGCCTCGCTCGGCCTGCGCGTCGTGCTCGCCGACCTCGCAGGCGAGAGATTGGACAAAGCGGCCGCCGAGGTCGCTGCCGTCGCGCCGGCGGGTGCGCAGCACGTCGTTGCGGTCCCGACTGATGTCTCGCGCCTCGAAGATCTGGAAGCGCTCGAACGCGAGACGCGTCGACGGTTCGGCGAGGTGCACGTACTCATGAACAATGCCGGTATCCAGCCCGGCAGCGACATACTCGGTGCGTTGGCAGCCTGGGAGGCGACGATCGGCGTCAATCTCTGGGGTGTCATCAATGGTGCCCGCACCTTCGCGCCGGGCATGGTCGCCCATGGCAAGGCGGCGGTCATCATCAACACCGGCTCGAAGCAGGGCATCACCACGCCGCCGGGCGACCCGGCCTACAATGTCTCGAAGGCGGGTGTGAAGGTCTTCACCGAAGCGCTGGAACACGAGTTGCGCAACACCGCCGGCAGCCAGGTTCACGCCCACCTCCTGATCCCCGGCTTCGTCTATACGTCGCTGACGGCCCATGGCCGCACCGAGAAGCCCGCCGGCGCCTGGACGGCCGAGCAGACCGTCGACTTCATGATGGAAAGTCTCGCCCGCGGCGATTTCTATATCCTCTGCCCCGACAACGACGTCGCCCGCGCCACCGATGAGCGACGCATTCTCTGGGCTGCCGGCGACATCGTCGAGAACCGGCCGCCGCTGTCTCGCTGGCATCCGAAGTACGGGGAAGCGTTCAAGGCGTTCCTCGAAAAGGATCGCGACTGATCCCCGGACGTAAACACAGCGTTCGCCGCAGCGCTTCTGGTGCTGGCGCCGCGCTCCGTGTTTTGTGAGCAGAGACCAATGAGGAATCAAGAATGACGAGCGGCATCCACCACATCACCCTGATTGCCCGGAAGGTCCAGGCAAACGTCGATTTCTATGTGGGGTTCCTGGGTTTGCGCCTCGTCAAGCGGACGGGCGGATACGAAGACGCCAACCAGCTGCACCTCTTTTATGGTGACGCCGAGGGCTCGCCCGGATCGCTCGTCACCTTCCTGATGTGGGAGGACGGCGGTCGCGGCCGGGTGGGCCACAGCCAGCCGAGCGAAATCGCCTTCGCTATCCGGCCGGAGAGCATCGGCTTCTGGCTGACTCGGGCGCTGCAATTCAACATCGCCACCTCAGGGCCGTCGCAGGAGTTCGGCGAACCGGTGCTGCGCCTCAAGGATCCGGACGGCGTCATCGTCAAGCTCGTCGGCACCGAGGCGGTTTCGGCCACGGCTCCCTGGAGCACGCGCGATATCCCGGAAGAGGATGCGATCCGACGCCTGCGCGGCGCCACAATCCTTACCGAGAAGCCGGCAGAATCCGTTCGCTTCCTGAAGACCCATTTCGGTTACAGTGAAACGGCCTCCAGCGATACCATCCGTCGCCTCACCTCCGCCTCCGGCGACGTTATCGACGTGCGCGACGCGACTGGCTTCTGGACGTCTGCGCCTGGAACCGGAACGATCGACCACATTGCTTTCCGCGCGCCGGATCGGGCTGCCGTGGAACAAGTGGGGGTCGACCTGCGACGCGATGGCGCCGGCGCCATCAACGCGCATGACCGCAAATACTTCTATTCGCTCTACGTGCGCGAGCCCGGCGGCTCGCTCTACGAACTGGCAAGCGACGTGCCCGGCTTCACGGTTGACGAACCCGAGGAAACCCTCGGCACCGAACTCTTCGTCCCCGCACATTTCGGCGCCGCCAGGGAAGAATTGCTGCTCGCCATGCCGCAGTTCGCACTGCCGGGAGAACCGCGCCTGACGCAAAGGGATCTGCCCTTCGTGCACCGTTTCTACCATCCGGAGCACCTGAACGACCGCACCTTCATGCTGCTTCACGGCAGCGGCGCCAACGAGACGCAGCTCCTCCATCTTGCGCACCAGGTCGACCGCGAAGCGACACTCGTCGGCATTCGTGGCCGGGCGAACGAAGAAGGTTTGCCGCGCTGGTTCCGCCGCTATTCACCGACGACCTTCGACCAGAAGGACGTGCGCGCGGAGGCCGATGCCTTCGCTGCCTTCGTCGAGGGAGCCGAAGACGGCTACCGCATCGATCTCGAGAAGACCGTCTTCATCGGCTACTCCAACGGCGCCAACCTGCTGGTCGCGCTGATGCTCCTGCATCCGGGACTGATCCGCAACGTCGTGCTGATGCGCTCGATGCTCGTGCTCGACGATGTGCCGCCTCCTGATCTCTCGGGCACGAACATCCTGCTGCTGACGGGCCAGCACGACAGCTACGGAGAATTCGCGCCTCGCCTGAAGGCGGAGCTGTCACGCACCGGCGCGGATCTGACGACGACAGAACTCGACATGGGGCATGAGATCGGCGCACCTGATATTGCTGCGATCCAGCAATGGCTGGAGGACAAGGGGCTGTAAGGCCCCCCGCCCCGCCTCCGACTGTCGGGCACCCCCTCTGGTCGGGCTTCACCCGAGCATCCATTGCCAAGCCGGTGCCGCATCGTGGATCCTCGGGTCGAACCCGAGGATGACGAGAGCGTCGCGTTACGACGATGTCTGCCGCCTACGATTCTTTTTCCGCCCTGGCAAAATCCGCGAACGCCTTGACGAAGGCTGCCAGTCGGTCGCAAGCAGCGGCATCCGTCAGCGTCCCCTCGTCATCGAAAAGCGTGTCCGCCTTGGGCAGCATCAGCCGCTTGCCCGACCAGAGCTCGGCACCGAGCGTGCGCATGACGGGCAGCCAGGCATTCTGACTGAGAATGGTGCCGAAATTGCCGGGCGAGGCGCCGGCGAGCGCGAAGGGCCGATTGCGAAACACCTTGGCGATATCGGCCGATGGCCGGCTCAACCAGTCGATCGCGTTCTTGAACACGCCGGGAATGGAGTTGTTGTATTCAGGCGTGAACAGGATGACGCCGTCGGCGGCCATCACCTGCCGCTTCAGAACCGTCACAGCCGGCGGAATACCGCTCTCTTTTTCGATATCGCCATCATAGAGCGGAATACCGTGCAGGGTCGCGGTGTCGAATTTGACGTCATCCGGCAGATTTTCCGCGGCCGCCCGCATCAGGCCGGTGTTGAACGACGCTTTGCGCAGGCTCCCGGATATGCCGAGGATTTTCGTCATGAGATCTGATCCTTCCTACTCTACAGGTCCTTGCGGGCGCGCCTCGATAAAGTGAGGGCGGGATACGGGCGGAAAGCCGCACATGTTTTCCTCACCCGCTCTGATGCAGAACGCGACAACCGTCATGATGTGTCCGTGCGCGGCCGATGTCCAACAGGACCAGAGGGATAGAGACAAAAAAGCCGAGGACGAATCCCCGGCTTGTCGTTCGGACCAGACTGTTAGACCAGCGGCTTCAGCCGTGCCTCGATCTGGGCGCGCTTCGGCTCCAGGAACGGCGGCAGCGACAGGCTCTCGCCGAGCGTTTCCATCGGCTCGTCGACGGCGAAACCGGGACCATCGGTCGCGATCTCGAAGAGAACGCCATTCGGCTCGCGGAAATAGAGCGAGCGGAAATAGAAGCGTTCGACCTCGCCGCTCGACGGCAGGCGGAAGCCATTGAGACGTTCGGTCCATTCCGTCAGCGCCGCATTGTCGGGCGCCCGGAAGGCGACGTGATGCACCGCACCAGCGCCCTGCCGGGCAATCGGCAGACCCGGCTGGACCGCGACATGCAGTTCCGCCGCAGGACCGCCTTCGCCCATCGTGAAGACATGGACCTCACCCTCACCATCCGGCGACGGATAGGTCCGCGCCGCGCTCATGTTCATCACATGAGTCAAAACCAGTTCTGTGTTGGTGATGTCGGGCACGCTGATCGTGATCGGCCCGAGGCCCTTGATCTGATGTTCGGCCGGAACCGGACTCTTTTTCCAGGGATGCGAGGGCTGAAGTCCGCCATCGTCGATCAACCGGAAGCGCTGGCCTTCGCCGTCCTCGAAATCAAGCGAGATGCGGCCATCGATCTCGATGACGTCTCCGGCCGTAACCTTGAGTTCGTCGAAACGACGCTTCCACCAGCGCACGCTTTCCGCGCTACCAACCCGCAGACCCGTGCGCGAAATGCTGTGTGTGCCGCGGCCTTCGGGCCCGACCGGCCAGTCGAAGAAGGTCAGGTCCGTTCCGGGCGTGGCACGGCCGTCAGCGTAGAAAAGGTGATAGGCGGTTGTATCGTCCTGGTTGACGGTCTTCTTGACCAGCCGCAGCCCGAGCGTCTCGGTGTAGAAGCTGAGGTTCTCCGGCGCATTCGCGGTGATCGCCGTCAGGTGATGGATCCCAGTCAGTTGCAAGCTCATGATTGCCTCCAATGCGTGGCATTTCTGTTGAGCACCATATGGGATGTCGGATCGTTTCCGACAGTGGATCAATTAAGAACGGAACGTTCCCTCACGGTGAACGATCACCCCCGCATCGTCGCTGAAAAAGCACCTAGTTCATGGTTGCCACCAGCGAGATCGGGCGCAACCCGCACACCCTCAACGCCGATTGAGATCGCCGAGATAGGTGTTTTCAAGGCGGGAGATTGCATAGGCCCGCGGGTCGATCTCGACCAGCAGCATGGTTTCCTGCCCTGCCCCCGCCTTGGCGAGCAACTGCCCGTCGGGTGCCGCAATGCGCGACAGGCCGGCGAAGGAAAACAGCGGATCCGAGCCGTGATGATTGATGTAGGCGACGAACACCTGGTTTTCGAAGGCGCGCGTCTGGATCATGTGCTCGGCGATGAAATCTCCGGACCAGCCGGCCGGCAGCGCCGTCGGCACCAGAACCGCTTCGGCACCGGCCAGCGCCAGTCGCCGGACGTTCTCCGGAAACTCGACGTCGTAGCAGATCAGCATGCCGCAGGTGACGCCGCGGTGCACGAAGAGCCGGGTCGACGGTTCCGGCGCCCGGAAGATCGCACGCTCGTAGTCTCCGTAGAGATGGGACTTGCGGTAGACGACCGGTGTCGCCGCGCCATCGACATAGACGGCGCTGTTATAGACGTCGGTGCCGTCGCGCTCGGCAAAACCGGCGATGATCGCAATGCCGGTCTCCGCCGATATCGCCTTGAGACGCTGAACGATCGCACCGTCTGCGGGCTCGGCGAGCGCCGTCAGCGCCTCACCGGCGCCATAACCGGTGACGCCGAGCTCCGGCGTCAGCAGCAGCGTCGCGCCTTCGGCCGCAGCATCCCTGGCGGCGCGCGCGATGCGGTCGAGATTGGCGACAACGTCACCCGCCGCCGACTGCATCTGGAGAGCGGCAAGCTTCATCATTTTCCATCCGACGACATGGCGCCGAGCAGCTTCGGCAGGTCGCCGAAGCGGGCGACGAGGCCGAAGATCACCGCAGCCGTCGTGACGAAGAGAACCGTCACCGAAGCCATGGTCGGCGTGTAGCCGTAGCGCAGCGCGTTGAAGATCTTGATCGGCAGCGTTTCCACGGTAAAACCGACGGTCATGTAGGCAACGATGTATTCGTTCAGCGACAGCACGAAGGCGAAGGCGTAGCCCGAGACGATATAGGGCAGGATCAGCGGCAGCACGACAGTGCGGAAGATCGTGCGCTCGTCGGCCCCCATGGTCGAGGCTGCCTCGACCAGCGAACGGTCGATCGAGGTAAAGCCGAGCGAAAGGGTCACCAGCGGCAGCGTCACGAAGAAGATCGCGTGGCTGACCACCGCCGTCCAGGGCTGGCCGTAGAAGCCGACCGTCGCCCAGAAGGTGAGCATGCCGAGCGCGGTAATGACCGGCGGCAGCGTGAAGGGGGCGACGCCGAGAAGCTGGAAGATGTTCGCCCAGGGCGCGATACGCCGCCACAGAAACCAGGAGAGCGGGAGCGCGATCGCAACCGCAAGCGCTGCCGAAAGCACCGCCAGCGTCACCGAGGCAAAAAGGGCGTTCCGCCATTCCGGATTGAGGAAGATCTCGCCGTACCAGGAGAGCGAAAAGCCCTGGGGTGGAAAGGCGAGCGTCTGCTTCTGATTGACCGAGACACCGGCAACGACGATCAGCGGCAACGACAGGAACAGGCCGATCAGGAAGAAATAGGCCTTGCGGAAGATCGAGGTCATGCCGCTTCTCCCTTGCGTCCGGCAATCACGGTGAGTGCCACGAGCCCGAGCGTCACGAGCACGAGGAAAACGGCCATGGCGGCGGCGAACGGCATGTTCGATTGGTAGATCGCCTGGTCGGTGATCAGCACCGACAACGTCCAGTGCTGCGGCCGGCCGAGCAGCTGCGGCAACAGGTAGGAACCGAGCGCGAAGATAAAGACCATGATCAAAGTGGCTGTGATGGTGTTGCGAAGAGCCGGCACGACCACGGTGAAGAAGGCTTTGAGCGGCGAGGCGCCGAGCGTGCGCGCCGCTTCCGTCAGCGTCGGGTCGAGGCGCACGAGTGCCGGGAAAAGCACGAGAACCGTATAGGGGAAGGCCTGATAGACCATGCCCGTCAGCACCGCACCGAAACTCGGCGTTAACGCCTTGGCCTCGGCCATGATGCCGAGCGCGACCAGGATATTGGTGATGCCGGCGGTGCGCGAAAACAGCGTCGACCAGGCAAAGCCGATGATGACTTCCGACAGCGACAGGATCGACAGAAGCGCCACCAGCCAGACGACCTGCACCTTCCGCGCCATGCGCGTCAGCATGTAAGTGAAGGGCAAGGCGAGCACGACGCAACAGATCGCCACGATGATGGCGAGCATCAGCGAGAAGCCGAGCACCCCGCCGAAGAAGACGGAGAGGAAGCGGGCGTAATTGTCGAAGACGAAGGCCGGCGTGTAGAAGCCGCCCTGCTGGCGCTGGAAGAAGCTGACGGCGATCATCGTGCCGAAGGGCACGACGAAGAAGATCGTCAGCATCGCTGCAGGAAAGAGGAGCGGCGCGTAGTCGCCGAGGGTCTGGGGCGGTTCGCGTCTCATTTCTTCAGCACCACGCAGACATCGGGAGTAAGCGCGATGCCGACCTCCTGGCCGACCGAAACGTCGGGCCGGGCGCGCGGCGTGGAGACGGCGACGATCTGATATCCGGCGATGTCGACGAAGGTTTCGATCGTGCCGCCGAGATCACGCACGAAGGTGACCTTGCCGGTGAGCGCGCCGGCGCCAGGGGCAGTCAGGTGCACGTCTTCCGGGCGCACCGACAGGGTGCCCTTGGCGGCACCGGCCGGCAATTCAAGGCCGGGGACCGCCTGGCCGAGAACGACGGCGCGGCCAGAGCTGTCGCCCGTAACATCGAGCAGGTTCGTCTGGCCGATGAAGTCGGCGACGAAGCTGTCGGCTGGTCGGCGATAAATCTCGATCGGCGACGCGGCCTGGCGGATTTCGCCACCGCTCATGACGACGACGGTATCGGCCATGGTCATCGCTTCGCGCTGGTCGTGGGTGACGACGATGGTGGTGATGCCGAGCTTCTGCTGAAGCTGGCGAAGTTCCACCTGCATCGCCTCGCGCAGCTTGGCGTCGAGCGCCGACAGCGGCTCGTCGAGCAGGAACAGTTTCGGCGAGATCGACAGTGCGCGCGCGATCGCCACGCGCTGGCGCTGGCCGCCGGAAAGCTTGGCGACGGGACGGTCGGCATAACCAGAGAGATGGATCATCGAGAGAAGCTCGTCGACGCGCTTCTTCTGGTCTTCCTTTGCCGCACCGCGGATGCGCAAGGGATAGGCGATGTTTTCGCCGACGGTCAGATGCGGGAACAGCGCCAGCGACTGGAACACCATGCCGAGATTGCGCTTGTGCGTCGGAACCCGGGTAATGTCCTCGCCGTCGAGCCGGATCGCCCCACCGGTCGGCAGGTCGAGACCGGCGATCATCCTGAGGAGTGTGGTCTTGCCGCAGCCGGACGGTCCGAGCATGCAGACGAAGGTGCCGTGCGGCACCGTCAGGTCGACATTGTTGACGGCCCTGAAGGTTCCGAATTCCTTGACGACGTTTTGAAGGGCAAGTCCGGACATTGTTTCTCCACGGAAAAGTCCCCTCCACCTCATGGGAGGGTTTCGGGCGGAGAGCGGCCGCAAGGCCTCTCCCCGTCGTTAGGTCGGTGGTTCTCCCCGATGACCGGGGAGCAGGCAGGATCAGCCGACGATCAGCTCGGTCCACTTCTGATTCAGCCAATCCGACTTCGTCTGGTAGAGGTCGTAGCGCGGCACGATCGGCTCGATGTCGGACGAAACGGCTGCGAATTCCTTGTCGGTCAGATCCGTGACTTCGCGCTTGACGGTCGGCGACGTCCCGACCTTACGCGACAGCGTCGCCTGGATCGAGGGCTGGCACATATAGTCGATGAAGATATGGGCCTCTTCCGACTTCTGCGAGGCACGCGACAGCGCCCAGCAACCGGAATCCTGAATGCCGCCTTCCTTCGGGAAGGTCGAACGAACAGGATGGCCGTCGGCGGCGGCAAGGCCGGTCACGTCGTGATAGTACTGGCCCATCGGGATTTCGCCCGACTTCAGCGACTGCTCGAACTGCGCCTCATCGCGGTACCACAGGCGGACGTTCGGCTTCACTTCTGCGAGCTTCTCGAACGCCTTGAGCAGGCCCTCTTCCGTGTCGAGCGCGTTGGTGCCGCCCATGAAGGTCTTGGCCGTCACTTCGAGCAGGAACGAGTTGGAAACGAGTGCTAGAAGGCCGAGCTTGTCGGCATTCGCCGGATCCCAGAAGGCGGACCAGGAAGTCGGCGCTTCCTTGTAGACGTCGGTGTTGGTCACCAGCGTGATGTACCACGAGACGGCGCCGATGCCGGCAATGCGGCCATCCGGGTATTTGTTGACGAAGCGATCGAGCAGGTCCGACGCGTTCTTGATCTTCGCCGTATCGATCGGCGTCCAGAGATCGGTCGACTGGCCTTTCAGCATTGCCACCTGCGACATCATCGAGACGTCGGCCGGCGCCTGGCCGGCGCGGGCGGCCTGTTCGAGCTGGACCAGCCAGGCTTCACCGGTCGGCTCGGCGATCGATTCGACCGCAATGCCGGTCGCCTTGGTGAATTCCGGGAAGATGTTCTTGTCGAACGAATCCTTGAAGTAGCCGCCATAGACGCCGACCTTCAGCGACTTGTCCTGCGCCCTGAGGATCGACGGCATCGCCAGCATGGAAGCGCCGGCAAGACCGGCGCCAAGCAGCGTGCGGCGCTTGATGGGAGTGGTGATCATTCTCGTTCTCCTTTTTTGTTTCGGCGTTGCCCGCCTCGTTCCCTGTTGTATTTGATTCCTTACATGTTTTCAGTCCGGGGCGCGATCAGGAGGCGCCCCAAAATCCGTGGCCTAGTGCGCCGGCGCCCTCCGCTCGAGCATGCGCGCATATTGCGTCAGCGGATAACACAGCACGAAGAAGATCACCGCAACCAGCCCATAGACCGTGAAAGGTTCGAAGGTTGCATTATTGATCGCATTGGCGGTTCTGAGAAGCTCCTCGAAGCCGATGATCGAGGTGAGCGCGGTGCTCTTGATCAACTGCACGAGGAAGCCGACGGCGGCCGGCCGGGTAATGGCGAAGGCCTGCGGCAGGATCACGAGGCGCAACTCCTGAAGCCGATGCAGCCCGAGGCTTGCACCGGCATCCCATTGCCCGCGCGGCAGCGCTTCCACGCCGCCACGCCAGATCTCGGCGAGGTAGGCGCTGGCATAGAAAGTGAGCCCGAGTGCGGCTGCCGTCCAGGGTTCGATGCGGAAGCCCAGCATCGGCAGTCCGAAGAACATCAGGAAGAGCTGCATCAAGAGCGGCGTGCCCTGGAAGAGCGCGATGTAACCGGAACCGAAGCGGCGCAGCCACGGACGTTCCGAGATGCGCGCCGCGAGGATCGCGAGCCCGACCGCGGCACCGCCGGCGAAGGCGACGGCCGACAGAAGAGCGGTCCAGCGGGTGGCGAAGATCAGGTTGCGCAGGATGTCCCAGAAGGTGAATTCGATCATGACACGCCGGCTCCCAGCACACGCCGGCCGCCGGCAACGAAGAGCCGCCGGACGGCCATCGAGAGGGCGAGGTAAATCAGCGTGACGACGAAATAGGTCTCGAACGAGCGGAAGGTACGCGCCTGCAGGAGATCCGCTTCGTGCGCCAGTTCCCGCACCGCGATCTGCGAGACGACCGCCGATTCCAGCATCATGATGATGACCTGGCTGGTGAGCGCCGGGAAGATCACCTTCAGCGCCTGCGGCAGGATGATCTTGATGAAGACCTGTCGCGGTTTCAGCCCGAGCGCAAATGCCGCCTCGCTCTGCCCCTTCGGCACCGCATCGAGCCCGGCCCCGACGATCTCGGTCGTATAGGCGGCCATGTTGAGCGTCATCGCCACGATCGCCGCGACGATCGGGTCGAGGCGGATACCGAGGCTCGGCAGGCCGAAATAGATGAAGAACAACTGCACCAGAAACGGCGTGTTCCTGACGACTTCGACATAGACGGCCACGGCCTTGCGCAGCACGGCATAGCGGCTGCGGCGGGCGGCCGCGAAGAGAATGCTGATCAGGATGCCGAGCACCGTCGTGCAGGCGATCAGAAACACGGTCATAGCCGCGCCATGGGCGATTGCGCCCGCGGCGTCCTTGAGCCAACCGAAGCTGAGGCCGTAGCCCATCGTCGCAACCTTTCGAACAGGTCCGCGAGAAGCAGGGCTCCTCGCGGCCATCAGGCTCTAATTAGTCCTTGAGGTTGTCGGGGTTGAGCGGCGTCTTCAGCCAGGACTCGGAACTCGCGTTCAGCTTGCCATCGGCAAGCATCTTGGCGACCACGTCGTTGACCGCCTTCTTCAGGCCGTCTTCGTTCTTGTTGAGGCCGATATGCGACGGCGAAGTCAGAAGCTGGAACTTCTGCTCCGGCTTCAGCGCCTCCTGGCGCGCCAGCACCTGGGCGCCGACGTCGTTGCCGACGACCATCAGCTGGGCCTGGCCGGAGATGAAGGCCTGGATCACGGCATTGTAGTTGTCGAAGCGCTGAATGTCGGCGTTGGCGGGAGCCGCCTCGGTGAGCGAGGTGTCCTCGAGCGTGCCGCGGTTGACGGCAATGGTCTTCTCGGCAAGGTCTTCCTTACCGGCGACCTTGAGCTCGGCCGGACCGATGACGGCGATGTAGTAAGGTGCGTAGGCGGCGGCGAAGTCGATCACCTCGGCGCGTTCCTTGGAGAAGCCGACGCTCATCAGGATGTCAACGCGCTTGTCGTTGAGATAGGGAATGCGGTTCTGGCCGGTGACGCTGACGAGGTTGAGCTTGACGCCGAGGTCGTCGGCGATCTGCTGGGCGACATCGACGTCATAGCCCTTGATGCTCATGTCGGCGCTGGCCGAGGAGAAGGGCGGGAAGTCGGAGAAGATGCCGACATTGATCTGGCCGGCGGACTTGATATCGGCAAGCGCATCGGCCTTAGCGATGCCGGCGGCCGCACCGAGCATCAGGGCGGCAGCGAATGCTGTCTTCAGTTTTGCATGGATCGTCATGGTTATTCCCCTACCCGGAAGCTTTGTGATTGTGCAGTCTGGTGGTCGGCCGCCGTTTCCGGTCCGGCAGCCGACAAACGTTTGTGTCAGGCGGACTTGCCGGTAATGGCCGGGCTATAGACCATCAGGCTCAAAATCTCGAAGAGCACCTGCGCGCCGGCATGGGCCGTGTTGGTCGTCGAATCGTATTGCGGCGCCACTTCGACGACGTCGCCGCCGACGAGGTTGATGCCCTTGAGGCCGCGGATCAGTTCCAGTACCTCGCGGGTCGTGAGACCGCCCACTTCCGGTGTGCCGGTGCCCGGCGCAAAGCTCGGATCGAGGCTGTCGATGTCGAAGGAGAGATAGGTCGGGCCGTCGCCGACGATCTTCTTCGCCTTCTCGATGATCGCGGGAATGCCGAGGCCGGTCACTTCTTCGGCGTGGACGACGGTCATGCCGGACTCGTAGGAGAACTCCCAGAGATATTCGGCCGAGCCGCGGATACCGATCTGCACGACGCGGGTCGGATCGAGCACGCCGTCGAGCACGGCGTTGCGGAACGGACCGCCATGGTGGAACTTGGTAAGATCGTAGGCGCCGCCGGTGTCGCAATGGGCGTCGATGTGGATCATGCCGACCGGACGCTTCTTGCCGACCGCCTTCAGGATCGGATGGGTGATCGAATGGTCGCCGCCGACCGAGAGCGGAAGAACGCCGGCATCAACGATCTGGTTGATGCGCTTTTCGATATCCTCATGGCTGAGCTCCAGCCGGTAGCGGCTCTGGAACGGTACGTCACCGATATCGGCGACACGCAGTTCCTGCACCGGCGTGCAGCCGAGCACATGGTTATAGGGACCGATGCGCTCGATCGAACGTAGCGCCCGCGGTCCAAAGCGGGAGCCCGGGCGGTTGGTGACGCCGAGGTCCATGGGAATGCCGACGATCGCCACCTGAAGGTTGCCGAAATCCGGGTTTTCCGCATCGACCGGCATGTGCGGCGCGGTCAGGAAGGTCGGGATGCCGGAATAGGGAGCAAGGCGCGTGCCGCTCTTGTTGAAGATCTTGTCGGCAACCTTGCGGAAGGTGGGGTCGAACAGCTCGCCGCCATGGCTTTCGCCGTATTTCGCCTTCAGTTCGGCAAGCTTGTTGTCGTCCCAGGCCATCGGTTCAATCCTCCGTCATCCATAGCCCGAGGCATGCGCGCGAGGCGCCACAGAATTTTGTCTGCGGATGGGGCCGGCTCATCCGGCGCGATCATGTTCCCCAGGCTTTTTCGCCTTTGTTGACGATTATTAGGCGGCAATTCCCCTAGAAAATCAATTGACATTGTTATAGCGTTTCGTGTGAGAAAAATTCACATAACAGCAATTGCCGGAACCGCTCGATTTGTCCAGCCGCCTGCCGCCCTTGAACCCTTTGCGAGCCTTCGAAGCGACGGCGCGACGGGGCTCCGTATCGGCTGCCGCGCGTGAGCTGAACGTCACTCACGGTGCGATCAGCCACCAGATCCGCGCGCTTGAACTCTCGGTCAAGGCGGCCCTCTTTGAACGGGGCGGCAAGCGGCTGAAGCTGACGCCGCAGGGCGCGCTGCTCCTGCCGGCCGTCACCCATGCCTTTGCCGAGATCGCCGCGGCGACGGCGGCGATGACGCGTCCGACGACGAGCGGCGAACTGCGCATTACCTGCGTTCCCGCACTTCTCTCCTTCTGGCTGATCCCGCGACTGCATCTCTTCACCGAACAATATCCGGACGTGCGCCTGACGCTGATCGCTTCCAATGACGAGGCCTATCTGCATTCGCCCGATGTCGACGTCTGCCTGATCTATGGCGATGGCAACTGGTCGGGCGCCTGGGCGAAGCTCTGGAGCCGGCTGGAGCTTTTTCCGGTGGTGAGCCCGACACTGCTCAACATGCGGCCGCTGCGCTCCGTGCGCGACCTGCGCGACCACGTCATGCTGCATGGCGACGATGGACGCGAGTGGAACACCTGGCTCGCCGCAGCCGATGCCAGTGACCTGCAGCGCGGGCGGCAGCATTTCATGAGCGATGCGCGGCTCTCGACCGAAGCCGCGCTGCACAATCAGGGCGTGGCACTCGGCGACACTATCACCGCCGGCAGCCTGATCGCGCGCGGCGAACTGATCGCCCCCTTCGACCTGACCGTGCCTGCCAACGACGCCTTCTTCGTCGCCTGCCGCAACGAGGTGCTGGCCGCCCCGATCGTGCGCATCTTCATCGACTGGATGTTTTCGACGCTCGAAAGCGACCCTATGCCGGAACTGCAGACTTCGGCCCGCACGATTATTCGCAGCCGGGCCTCGAAATTGGAGCCAACAGATCGTAAATCGGGCAAGGACAGCTTTCAGCCGGTCTCGGCGCCGAGCCGCGCCCGCCGCGCCGATCGCCCGCAGAAACGTAAAGCCAAGGCCTGAGGCAGGATGAGGAAAATGTACGCGGTTTTCCGCCCGCATCCTGCTTCAAACCATCGTGATCTAACGCAGGAACACCCGCCATGCCGCATTTCAACCCGCTCGTCGAAAAGCTCTCGCCGCCGCCCGTGCCCTCGGTGCTGGCCTGGGCGAAGTCCTACGACGGCTCCCGTGGCCCGCTGATCGACCTGTCGCAGGCCGTGCCCGGCTATCCTGCGCATCCGGATATGCTGGCATGGCTCGGCGAGACCGCCGCCTCCACCGCCTATACCGGCTATGGCGCGATCGAGGGCGAAGCAGTGCTGCGCGAAGCCTATGCGGCTCATGTCGCCGGGCTCTATGGCGCGGCGGTGACGGCCGACAACATTCACATCACCTCGGGCTGCAACCAGGCCTTCATCTGCACGGCGATGGCGATTGCCGGCGCGGGCGATACGATCCTGATGACCAACCCCTACTACTTCAACCAGGAAACCACGCTTTCGATGCTCGGCATCAATGTCGAGCTCGTACCCTGCGACGCCGGTGCCGGCTTCCTGCCCGAGGTCGACGCGATTTCTGCAGCGCTTCGCCCCGGCATCCGGGCACTTGCGCTGGTCTCGCCCAACAACCCGACCGGCGCCGTCTATCCGCCGGAGCTGCTCGCCCGCATCCACGAGGCCTGCCGCGCCAAGGGTGTCTGGCTGATCCTCGACGAGACCTATCGCGACTTCCTGCCCGACGCGTCCGTCGCGCCGCACGGCCTGCTTTCGAGCGAAGGCTGGCAGGAGAGCTTCATCGGCCTCTACAGCTTCTCCAAGTCCTTCTGCATACCCGGCCATCGCCTCGGTGCCATCACCGCCGGCCCTGCTGTCATCGAGCAGGTGACGAAGATCATGGACAACCTGCAGATCTGCGCGCCGCGCTCGGCCCAGGCCGCCGTCGCCAAGGCCATCCCCGCGCTTGCCGACTGGCGCCAGGCCAACCGCGCCGAGATTGCCGCGCGCGCCGATGCGCTGCGCGATGTCATGAGCCGGTTGCCGAAATGGAAGCTGCAGGCGGTCGGCGCTTATTTCGCCTACGTCCGCCACCCCTTCCCCGATATCGACTCACAGTTCATTGCCGAGAAGCTCGCAAAGCTCGCCGGCGTCGTCTGCCTACCGGGCGATTATTTCGGCGAAGGCCAAGAGAACTACCTGCGCTTCGCCTTTGCCAATGCGGACGCCGAGACGATCCGCAAGCTCGAAGAGCGGCTGGCAAATTTCACACCGCCGGGCCTCTAAGAAGTCAGCAGAAAGCGCGCGGCGTTATCCGCGCCGCGCAATGAGGATGCCGATCAATACGATCGCCCCGCCGATCGCCTGCATCAGGCCGACCGGCTCGGCAAGCAGTATCCAGGCGAGGATCGCCGCCACCACCGGCTGCAAGAGCAGGGTTAGCGACGAAAAAGCAGGCGGCAGATACGCGAGCGCATAGGTGATCGCCACCTGCCCGCCGGCATGGCTGACGAAGGCGAGTCCGAAGAGCATCGCCCAGCCGAAGGCCGTCACCGGGAACAGCGACTGTTCGAAGACAACCGCCATCGGCAGCATGCAGATCGCCGCCGAAGCGGTGCTCCAGATCATGATGCGCACGGTGCCAAAGAGGCTGCGCAGCCGGCCGATCGCCAGGATATAGCCGGCATAGAACATCGCCGCGACGACGGCGACGCCGTCGCCGACGAGGTTGCCCTCGCCCAGCGCCATCGGGCCACCCTTGAGGGTCACCACCCCGGCAACGGCCGTCACGAGGCCAATGACGAAGACGGTGCTAATACGCGCCCGAAACAGAAGCCAGCTTGCGAGCGTCACGAAGACGGGCGCGAGGTTAGCAAGCAGCGTGGCATTGGCGACCGACGTCTTGGTCAGCGCATAGTGCCAGGCCGCAAGATCGATCGCGAGAAACACGCCGGGCAGAATGAGCAGCGCATATTCCGAGAGCTTTTGCGGGCGCCGGTCATTGGCACTCTCCCCGCGAAACCACGACCACGCGAGCAGCGGGATCAGCGCCAGCGCCACCCGCCAGAAAGCGGTCGCCATCGGCCCCACCTCCGACAGCCGCACGAAGATCGGCGAACCGCCGATTGCAGCGCCGCCGATGAGGAGTGCCGCCATGGCAACGCGATTGTGGGCTGTGGAATGCGATGCGTGGGTCACGGGAGATATCCGGAAGGGGCTTGGTAGCCAGAGGCAAGAGGCCCTGAGCGCTTCGCAGCTATCAGATGGGCGCGGCCGGCGACAACCCCTGCTACCACAAAGCCCGAAAGAAAAAACGGCCGCCGCTGGATGCGACGGCCGATTTTCAATGCGTGGCGCTCCACCGCCGCTCAGGCAGCGTCCGGAACGTGCACGGTCTTCACTTCGAGGAAGTCCTCAAGACCGAACATGCCGCCCTCACGACCATTGCCCGACTGCTTGTAGCCGCCGAATGGGCTGCCGTAGCGGTGCGGTCCGCCATTGATATGCACCATCCCGGCCCGCAGGCGTGCAGCGACGCGCTCCGCCCGCTTCGGGTCGCCCGTCTGCACATAGGCGGCGAGACCGTAATTGGTGTCGTTGGCAACGGCGATCGCTTCCTCCTCGGTGTCGAAGGGGATGATCGCAAGCACCGGCCCGAAGACCTCCTCACGGGCGATGCGCATGTCATTGTTGACGTCGGCAAAGATCGTCGGCTTGACGAAGTAGCCGGTCTCGAAGCCCTCCGGCTTGCCGGCACCGCCGACGAGCAGACGCGCGCCCTCGGCAATGCCCGCCTCGATCAGCGCCTGCACCCGGCCAAACTGGACGTGGCTGACGAGCGGGCCGATATGGCTGCCTTCCTTGGTCGGATCGCCCACATTTGCCTCGCGGCCGACGCGCTTGGCGATCTCGACCACCTGGTCGTAGACGCTGCGCTCGACCAGCATGCGGGTCGGCGCGTCGCAGGATTGGCCGGAATTGTTGAAGCATTCGAGCACACTGCCGGTCACGCGATCTTCGAGATCGGCATCGGCAAAGACGATGTTCGGCGACTTGCCGCCAAGTTCCAGCGTCACGCGTTTGACGGTCTCGGCCGCATCCTTGCTGACGGCGATGCCCGCGCGCGTCGAGCCGGTGAACGACATCATGTCGATGTCGCGGTGCTTGGAAAGGGCAGCACCCGCATTGATACCGTCGCCGTTGACGAGGTTGAAGACGCCGGCGGGGAAGCCCGCCTCATCGATCATCTCGGCATAGAGCATGGCGTTGAGTGGCGTGAATTCGCTCGGCTTCAAGACGCAGGTCGAACCGGTCGCAAGCGCCGGCACCACCTTCAGCGCGATCTGGTTGATCGGCCAGTTCCACGGCGTGATCAGGCCGCAGACGCCGATCGGCTCGCGCAGGATCACGTCGCCGTTCGGCAGCCGGTCGCGGGTCTTCAGGCGCTTCAGCGCATCGATGAAGCCTTGCAGGTGGCCGACGCCGACATCGGCCTGCTGCTCGCGGGTCATGGTCTTCGGCGCGCCGAGTTCCATGGTGATGGTGTCGACCATCTCGTCATAACGGCGCGTGTAGACGGCGAGCAGTTTTTCGAGCAGCGCCAGCCGTTCTTCGACGCTTGTCTGGCTATAGGTGACAAAGGCCTTCTTGGCGGCGGCCACGGCCCGGTCAATGTCTTCGGCCGTGCCCATCGAGATCACCGCAACAGGCTTTTCCGTCGCCGGGTTCAGGACCTCGAGGTCGTTGGCGACGATGGGATCCACCCAGGCGCCATTGATGTAGAACTTGCGTTTGTCGAGCATTCGCTCCTCCTTCCCGTCAGTTTGTCTTTTGTTTTTCAGCAAGCCAGTCGCGGATAAGCGCTCTGTAACGCTCGCCGGAAAAGCTCGGAAAATGTCCGCCGTGAACGATACGCGCGGGTACCTTCAGCAGCCGTTCCATCGACGCCAGGTAGTCGTCGGCATTGGAATGATAGGTGTCCTCGATCAGCGGCCCATCGTAGAGGATGTCGCCGGAGAACATGATGCCGGTCTTCGCCTCGAAGAGCGCGATACCGCCGGGCGAATGGCCAGGCGTATGGATCACGTCGAAGACCCGGTCGCCGAGATCGATATGATCGCCGTCTTCCAAAAGCCGCGTCGCCGGCGCCGCCTTCACCGCGTAGGTGGTGGAGGCATAGGGTTCGGGCGGCAGCGCGTCAAAGATCTCGTCGGCGACGTAAGGGTCGGCGAGCGTGTTCTTGCGCGTCGGATGGGCGAGAAGCTGCGCTTCCGCCGCGTGCACGCAGCGGCAGTCGAACTCGTGATGGCAGCCGATATGGTCGAAGTGGGTGTGGCTGGCGACGGCGGTCAGCGGACGCTCGGTGACGAG
This sequence comes from Ensifer sp. EB106-03-01-XG145, assembly GCF_058792075.1. Lineage (NCBI taxonomy): Bacteria > Pseudomonadati > Pseudomonadota > Alphaproteobacteria > Hyphomicrobiales > Rhizobiaceae > Ensifer > Ensifer sp. EB106-03-01-XG145. Next base: position 339,196 of record NZ_JBYTEC010000006.1, read on the forward strand.
CGGCACCCATTCCCTCAGCGACACCACGCCCATGCCGCTATCAACAAGCATGTCGCGGTCGCGGCCGCGCACGTGCCAGATGTTGCAGCGATAGAATTCCTGGATATAGGGCTCGTCGATGGCGGTGACGTCGTCGTCGAGCCGCCGCACGCGATACCAGTCCTTGGGGGCAATTCTCTGCATGGTGCTACGCATGTCCGCCTGTCGCGGGCAAGGCTACGACGTCGGCAGCGCGCACTGCAAGTGGCACGATCTCGCCTTCGCGCACGCTTGCCGATTGCGGCAGATGCGCCACCAGCGCCCTGGTATCCGTGGCACAGGGCTGCAGATGGCAGCGATAATGGGTGCCGAAAAAGGCGCTGCCGGCGACCCGTGCCTCGCCGAGCGCCACGGTCGGTCCTTCCGCCCGGTCGTCGGCGCGGAAATGCTCCGGCCGGATGGTGAGCGTGATGCGGTCACCGGCCTTCGGCGACGATGCCGTGAAATTCTGAGCAGGCAGCGCCAGGCTGCCGAGCGCGGTCTCAACCCGGGCGGAGCTCGCATCCGCCGCCGCAACACGGCCGGAAACGAAGTTGACCTCGCCCATGAAGCCCGCGGAAAACAGCGAACGCGGCCGCATGTAGACCTCCGAGGGCGGGCCGAAATCCTCGATCCGCCCCTGGTTCATCACCACGATGCGGTCGGCGATCGCCATCGCCTCTTCCTGGTCGTGGGTCACGTGCACGAAGGTCGTGCCGACCCGCTTCTGGATCGCCTTCAGTTCGTCCTGCATCTGGCGACGGAGTTTGAGATCGAGCGCGCCAAGCGGCTCGTCGAGCAGAAGCACATCCGGGTCGACGGCAAGCGCCCGAGCCAGGGCTACACGCTGGCGCTGGCCGCCCGAGAGTTCATGCGGCCTCTTGCCGGCGGACGCCTTTAAGCCCACGAGGTCGAGGAAGCCCAGTGCCTTTTCGTCACGCTCGGCCTTGGCAAGGCCGCGCATTCTGAGGCCGAAGCCGACATTGTCGACGAGGCGCATATGCGGAAACAGCGCATAGTCCTGGAACATCGTCGTCGTCGGGCGCTTAGACGGCGCCACATAGGTCATGTCCTGCCCGCCGATCGTCACCCGACCCGAGCTTGGCGACAGAAAGCCGCCGAGGATCGACAAGAGCGTGGTCTTGCCGCAGCCGGACGGCCCGAGCAGGACGATGAATTCGCCGGCCCGGATGTCGAGGGAGACGTTGTCCAACGCCGTGAAGGCGCCGAAGATCTTGCTGACGTTTTCGATCGTGACGGAAGCGGTCATTGTTTTTTCGTCCTTCCGAACAGGGAAAGCTCAAGGATGAGGAGCACGGCGACGGAGGCGAGAAACACCAGCGAACCGATGGCATTGGTCTTGGGGTTGAGGCCAGAGCGCAGCATGCTCCAGATCTCGACAGGCAACGTCACGTCGAAGCGCGACAAGAGAAAGGCAATGATGAACTCGTCCCAGCTGAAGGTGACGGAGAGGAAGAAGGCGGCGAGCATCGACGGCATCAGCATCGGCGCCGTCACCAACGCCATCACCTTGAAATCGTTGGCGCCGAGGTCACGCGCCGCCCGCTCGATGTTGATGTGATGGTCGCCCATCGAGGCGTAGATGATGGCAAAGCAGAGCGGCAGGTTGATCACCACATGGCCGATCCCGACCGTCATCAGCGACAAGGGAACGTGCAGTGCATTGAGCACTGACAGCAGCCCAAGCGCGATGATCAGGTAGCTGACCGTCATCGGCGCGATCAGCAAGCCGCGCTGCAGGGCCGAGCCCGGCAGCTTGTAGCGCGCCAGCGCATAGGCCGCGAGGAAGCCGAGCAGCACCGAGATGACCGAGGAGGCAAGCGCCACGACCATTGAGTTGCCGAGCGCTGCCATCAGCTTGCGGTCGGCGAAAACCGCCTCGTACCACTGCAGCGAAAAGCCGTTGAAGGGCGGCACCGGCAGCCGGCCGTCCTGGAACGAAAAGAGCACCAGCACGGCAACCGGCAGGAAGATGAAGGCGTAGACGAGGACGAGATAGGTCCAGGACAGAACGCTTGCGGAGATCTTGCGCAACATCGTCAGGCCCTCTCGATCTTCAGCCAGCGGGCGCAGGCAACGTAGGCGACGGTGACGGCGAGCATCAGCACGATCGACAGCGCCGCCGCCATCGGGAAGTCCGCGCGGCGCCCAAGCTGCAACATGATGATCTGCGGCAGCACCAGTTCGTTGTTGCCGCCGAGGATCTGCGGCGTGACATAGTCGCCGATGCAGAGCACGAAGGTGAGAAACGCGCCGGTCATGATGCCGGGCAGGGTCAAGGGCAGCACCACGTGCCAGAAGGTCTGGAAGGCATTGGCGCCAAGGTCGGCGGCCGCGCGGCGGTAGCTGGGCGACAGCTGGATCAGGTTGGAATAGATCGTCAGCGTCAAAAGCATGACGAAGAAATGTACGAAGCCGATGACCGTCGCCGTGCGGGTGCTGGCAAGCTCCAGCGGCTCGGAAATCAGCCCGATGTTCATGAACATCTGATTGATCACGCCGTTCTTCGACAGAACCAGCAGCCAGGAATAGGAGCGGACCACGTAGGAGGTCCAGAACGGCAGGATGGCCAGGATCAGCGCCATGCGCTGCAGCCGCTTCGGCACCCGCTCGGCGATGATCCAGGCGAGCGGATAGGCAAGCAGCACCGAGATCACCGTCACGATGACGGTGATTTCCAGCGAATTGACCAGCCCCTGGAACAGCGCGTTCTCGGAGAAGAAGCGCGCGTAGTTGTCGAAGTTCCAGACGCGGACGAGCTCCCGCCCTTCCCGCTTCCAGAGGCTCATCGCCGCCATGAAGGCGAAGGGCACGACGAAGAAGGCGGCGGTCCAGAGCAGCGCCGGGGCAACGAAGCCCCAGGCCTTGCGCCGGTCGGCGTCTTCGAGCGCTGTCGCTGATGTCAGGGTTCCGGCGTCTGCCATGGCTATCCCGGGGCTCAAGGGTTGCGGGGCATGGTTTGCCCTCGTTCGCCGCCAAGGCGGCGTTGATCAGGCGAACGCGATGCCGATCGCATCCGCCCTTGTCGTTACTGCTGCAGCATCTCCGTCCAGGCGTCCTGGAACTGCTGGTCGAGTTCGGCCGACGGGATCGGATAGAGCTGCGTCTTCTTCAGGTATTCGGCCTGCTCGCTGAAGCGCAGCGCCGTCTTCTGCTGGTCGTTCAGGAATTCACCCGCCTTGGCGTTGGCCGGCATCGCCCAGTAGCAGGACGAGGTCGCAAGCCGCGCCTGGCCTTCCGGACTCAAGATGTACTGCACGAATTTCAGCGCCAGATCCTGCTTGGTCGAATCCTTCATGACGCCGATCGATTGCGCCCAGCGCACCGCACCCTGCTCCGGAATGGTCCAGTCGAGGCTCGGCTTGTCGGCCGAGAGAACCGCGGTGATCCACTCGCCGCCGCCGACGAGAATGTCGACTTCACCGGTCGCAAGCGCCGTCTGCGAGGACACGACGTCGCTCACCTGTTTCGACACGGCGCGCATCGCCGCAAGCTTTTCCTTGATCGCCGGCATGTCCGCTTCGGTCAGCTCGGAGGTCTTCTTGCCGAGGCCAAGCCCGACGAGACCGATCATCGGCAGATAGTAGTCATAAAGCGCGATGCGGCCCTTGTACTTGTCCGACCAGATGACCGACAGGTCCTGCATGTCCTTCGGGTCGACCTTGGTCTTGTCGTAGGAAATCGTGTTGTAGCCGAACTTCTCGGTGACGGCGTAGGTCTTCCCGTCCTTGGTGTTGTTGGCCTCCATGCGGACTTCCGGGAAGATGTCGGCGGTCGGCAGCGCATCGGCAGGCATTTCGGCGAGAAGATCGAGATCGATGGCGCGGTGCACATCAACGCCGTCGATGACGAGCACGTCCCAGTCGCCGGGCTGCGATTGGTCGAGGATCGAGAGCCCTGCCCCGGTGCCCTCATAGACCTTGACGTTGACCTTGACGTCATTGGCCTTCTCGAACGGCTCGAGCAGCGCCGGATCGGTGTGGTCGCACCAGACGAGCGCATTGAGCTCTTCCTGGGCGAAGACGGGTGCAGGCGCTGCAACCGCCGACAGCGTGGTGATCGCGATTGCGGCGCTGGAGGAGAGAAAACGGCGCAGGGGCGCACCGTCACGAACTGACTGCATCATGCTGTTGCCCTCATGGTTTTGACGCTCGTTTCGGCGTCTTCAAAAAAAGATTGAATGAATTCATTTTTTAAGTCAATCTCAATTTTGAACCAATTCATAATTCGGGGAAACATCAGATGACGGGACTGCGCGCACGGCAAAAAGCCGATCGGAACCGGCGGATTCTTGACGCCGCCGCCGTGCTTTTTCGCGAAGTCGGCTATGACAGCGCGCGCATCGAGGACATCGCCGAGCGCGCCGAGATCTCGGTCGGAACCTTTTACAACTATTATGAAAACAAGGGCGACATCCTGCTTGCCACCGTGTCGATGGAAGTCGAGGAAGTGCTCACTGCCGGCCGCTCGATCGTCGACAACCCGCCCGCCTCCGTCATGGGTGCCCTGGACGCGCTGATCGGCGAATACTACGACCACTCGCTCTTCTATCTCAGCAAGGAGATGTGGCGCACCGCCATGGCAATTGCCATCCAGCAGCCCGATAGCCCGTTCAGCAAGCGCTATACGGAACTCGACCGCCGGCTCTGCGATCAGATCTCGACCCTGATCCTCAAGCTGAAGGCCAAGGGTGTCGTCGCGCTCGATATCGACGCCGAGGCGGTCGGCGAGATGTTCTTCAACAATCTCAATATGATGTTCACCGAGTTCGCCAAGCGCGAACCAATGACGCTCGACGACCTGAAAGCCCGCGTTTCCCGCCAGAACCGTCCGCTCGCGACACTGATCTCGGCCCGCTGACCATCACAAAAACACGACCGGAGCAAATCTGCGCCCGGATAAAAGAGGAAACACGATGCAGGATCTCGAACAGTCGGTGCTTTCCGCCGCCGACCGGCTGGTTGCCGCCTTCGCGCGGCACGACCGCACTTCCTACTTTTCGGCCTTCGCGCCGGATGCCACCTTCATCTTCCACACGCTGGATCGGCCGCTTCTGAGCCGTGCGGCTTATGAGGCGGAATGGGCCCTCTGGGAGGAACGGGATGGTTTTCGGGTGCGCGCCTGCCGGTCGAGCGAACGGCATGTCCAGGCGGTGGGTGATGTCGCGGTCTTCACGCACCGCGTCGAGACGGAACTGGAATTCAATGGCGAACCGGCGACGGCGGACGAACGGGAAACGATCGTGTTCCGGCGGGCATCGACAGGCGATTGGATCGCCGTGCACGAACATCTGTCTCGCCAAAGCTGAATTAAGAAAGATCAGAAAGCGCCCACGACGACGGCGCTGACGAAGGAGAATGCGGCCACGATCGCAATTGCGTGCGGGACCAGATGGACGAACGACCGGCGCTGGGGTGCTGATGCATAAGCCGCGTATCGGGATTGGACCATCGGCCTCGAAGCGTTCATCGCGTCTCTCCGTCATTCACTCGCGGGATTTAGTCCGCCTTCTCTCTTGTTCTCCTATATTATCGATTGAGTTTATAGATATTATTTTCCGCTAAATGCGCATGTCGTAAAAAATCGGTTCGGCGAAACCGCCGTCGTTAATGGCGATTGCGGTCGCGGTCCAGGAGGTGTTTCGACCAGGTTTCGCTGAACCACGGGGTCAGCAACGAAACATCGGAGCCGTGATGCGAGCGCGTAAGCGCACTGTCGGCCTCGACACAGGTCCAGACGGTGAAGGCCGTCAGTTCGTGTTTGCCGAAAGTCTGGATCAGCGGAATGTCGGCCGCGTCACGGCCACGGGCGACCGCAATCCGCCCTGCCCGTCGCTGATTGTTCTTGGCGTCGAACGTATGCCAGCGATCCCCAAGAAAGACTTCGAACCACGCGTTGAAATCCATCGGCGCCGGATGATCGCTCTTCGGGATGTCGGCCATGTAGCCGTTCACATAGCGCGCCGGCATGTTCATGCAACGGCAGAAGGTGATCGCCAGATGCGCATAGTCGCGGCTGACGCCGACGCGATCCTCATGGGCTTCGAGTGCGGTGCGCATCGCCTGGGCATAGCCGTAGCTGAAGACCAGGCGCTCATGCACATAGTCGCAAATCGCCTGCACGCGCTGCCAACCGGCAGGCACACCTCCGAACAGTCGCCACGCGAGCGTACCGAGCCGATCCGTTTCGCAGTAACGGCTCGCCGCGAGATAGGGTAGCCAAGCGGCCGGCAGGTTTTCGACCGGCACAGCATCCGCCAGCGGATCGGAGGCGTCGAGCCTGCCCTCATCCTCGATCACCGCGTCATAGGAGAGCTTGAAGTCGCCTTCGGGCACGGTCATCCGGAAACATGTATTGCCATGCGGATCGGTGATCTCTTCCATCTTCACGATTGGCATGGAAACCGGCCCATGTTCGCGCCGAAGAGTTGCGCGCCGTTCCGGCACGACGGAAAGATAGGTCATCATCGGGGTCGGCTGCGGGCAACGAATGCCGATTTCATAGCCAAAGCGCACGAACATCTCGAGGCCTCCCAGGAAATCAATCGGGAGTCATATGCTCCCCGCCTGCCGTGCCCGCAGAAATGCGGGCCCTCCTTGGTATCCGTTTGCACGCGAGCACCGCTCCCACGGACTGGCCGCATGCCAAAGATGCAACGGGCCCTTCGAACGGGCAAGCCGATGCCCTACAGCGCCGCGCGTCTTATCGGACGCGCAAAGGTCACTGTAGCACTTTTGATTTTCTGCATCCTCAAATCGGCGACGATTTGAGGAACCCTGCAGTAAGGGATTAATACTAGCGCATCAGCCGGCAAGGCGGAATTACACTCCGCGGGAAATCGACCATTCGACTCGCGTGCAAGGGGCGCGGCCGCCTTTATGGCAAGCCACCCCATCGCAAGGCATCGGCTTTTTGCCCTACAATCCGACCGCATCCTTGAACTGGTACCACCAAGAACCGATCGTCGAATATTGCGCCCGGAACATGCGCCCGCCCGGGAACGGATACCAGGGCAGCTTTTCGAAGACGTCGTAGCGCGTGGTGTCGCCATCGATCGCCTCGGCGAGCGTGCGGCCAAAGAGATGCGATCCGGTGACCCCATGGCCGCTGTAGCCGTGGGCGAAATAGGTGTTGGAGCCGATCCGGCCCATCTGCGGCACGCGCGTGAAGGAGAGCGCGAAATTGCCGCTCCACGCATAGTCGATCTTCACGCCCTTGAGCTCAGGGAACACCTTTTCAAGATTGGGCTTCAGCTTGGCGACCACATCGGCCGGATCGGTGCCACCATAGACGGTGCCGCCGCCGAAGATCATCCGCTTGTCGGCGGAAAGCCGGAAGTAGTCGAGAATATAGCGCACATCCTCGACGCACATGTCGCTCGGAATCAGCGAATGGGCCAGCTCTTCGCCGAGCGGCGCCGTCGTGATCATCTGCGTCGAAACAGGCATGACCCGGGAGACGAGCTTTGGCACCGCGTCGCCGAGATAGGCATTGCCGCAAAGCACGACGATACGTGCCGACACCTCGCCGCCTTCGGTATAGACGGTCGGCCGCGCCGCCTCGTGGTCGACCCGCGTCACGGGCGACTGTTCGTAGATCGTGCCGCCGACGCTTTCGAGCGCGCGCGCCTCGCCGAGCACGAGATTGAGCGGATGCATGTGCCCACCGGTCGTGTCGAGCATGCCGCCGCAATAGGCATCCGACGTGACGAGTTTGCGAAGCGCGTCACGATCGAGAAGCTGGTGATCGTCCATGCCGTATTTGCGCCAGAGCGCCTGCTTGGCTTCGAGTTCCTTCATGTGCGCCGGCGTATAGGCGGCGTAGATGTTGCCCGGCTTCAGGTCGCATTCAATCTGATACTGGCTGACGAGGCGCCGAATGATCTTGCCGCCTTCCTGCACCAGTCCGCCGATGAAGCGCGCGGCATCGTCGCCATAGCGGCGCTGGATCGTTGAAAGGCTGGCATTGAGACCATTGACGACCTGGCCGCCGTTGCGGCCGGATGCGCCCCAACCGACCTGCGCACCTTCGATGACAACAACCTTGTAGCCCTTCTCGACAAGGTGGATCGCCGTCGACAGGCCGGAGTAACCGGCACCGACAACGCACACGTCGGTCTCGACGCGGCCCTGAAGCCGGACCGGCGTGCGGATGATGTTGCGGGATGCGGCGTAGTAGCTGGTCGGGTAGCTGCCGTCACCGGCATAGGAGTTCTGTTTCGTGAGCATCAGACAATTTCCAGATAGGCGCTGAATTCGTAATCCGTGACCTGCTCGGCAAAGCCTGCGATCTCCTGGCGTTTGCAGGCGATCAGCATCGAGCGCAGCACGGGATCGAAAATTTCGGCGGCAATCGGTCCGGCCTCGAAGCTATCGACCGCTTGCCCCCATTCGGAGGGAATTTTGGGCAATTTCTCCGCTGCATAGGCCCGACCCGAAACAGGCGCCGGCGGCTTCCACTTGTTGCGGATGCCGACCAAAGCAGCGCCAAGGATCGCGGCGATGACGAGATAGGGATTGGCGTCGGCGCCGGCGACGCGATGCTCGATGCGGCGCGCGGCCGGATTGCCGCCTGGAATGCGGATTGCCGAGGTGCGGTTCTCATAGCCCCAGCAGACGGCCGTCGGCGCATGCGTATCCGGCCGCAAGCGCCGGTAGGAATTGAAATGCGGCGCAAACAGCAGCGTCGTCTCGGCCATGCCGCGCAGGAGCCCGGCAACGGCGTTCTTCAGCATCGGCGAGCCTTCGTCACTGCCGTCGTTGAAGACGTTGTTGCCCTCCTCGTCGAGCAGGCTGAAATGGATATGCATACCGTTGCCCGACCGCGTGCCGTAGGGCTTGGCCATGAAGGTGGCGGCGAGGCCATGTTTGCGCGCGACACCCTTGACGATGCGCTTGAAGAAGATGGCGTCGTCGGCCGCCTTCAGCGGGTCGTCGGTGTGCAACAGGTTGATCTCGAACTGGCCGATGCCGTTCTCAGCGATCGCCGCGTCCGCCGGTACATTCTGCCGGGCACATTCCTTGTAGACGTCCGAGAAGAACTCGCCGAAATCGTCGAGCTCGTCGATCGACAGGATCGCATCGGAATCGAGCCGCTTGCCGGTATAGGGAGAGATCGGCGGCACCGCGCTGTCGGGCTCCGGATCGATCAGGTAGAATTCCAGCTCGGTCGCGACGACGGGGCGAAGGCCGAGTTCCTGATATTCACGCACGACCGCCGCCAAGGCCTGGCGCGGATCGGCGAGGAACGGCTTGCCGTCTTCGAGCTGCAGCCAGAGCGGCACCAAGGCACTCGGCCGCGAGGTCCAGTTGACCGGCAGCGCGCCGCGGCCGGTGACGCCGCAGATACCGTCGCGGTCACCGCTCGCAAACACCTGCTCGCTGTTGATGATGTCCTCGCCCCAGACATCGACGCCGACGATCGAGAGCGGCATGCGGATGCCGCCGCCGAGCACTTTCGCCGCCTGCTCCACCGGCACGCGTTTGCCCCGCATGATGCCGTTGAGGTCGCAGACCACCGCCTGGATGCTTTCGATCGGCCCGTTCTGCTCGAGCCATGCCTTGAATGCGCTGGGGTCTTCCGCGTCGAGCGACATATCGCAAATCTCTTTTTGTGATCACATTTTGTGATAGTTGACATAATTCAGGAGTTGGAGTCAAGCATGGGCAATGGTATCAGGCGCATGAAGGACGCCAGGCAGAAGGACATGCGATCGTGAAACCCCTTGTTTTGCCGCCACTTGCCCGACCCGACGGCATGACCACGCATGACTATGCCTTCAACCGGCTGCGCCAGGCGATCATGGTCGGCGCTTTCCGCCCCGGCACATCCGTCACCATCCGCGGCCTTGCCGAAGCGCTCGAAAGCAGCCCGACGCCGGTACGCGAGGCGCTACGTCAGCTGACGTCGATCGGCGCGCTGCAATTCCTTGAGAACCGCCGTATCGTCGTGCCGCACATCACGCCCGCGCGGTTCGAGGAACTGATCTTGCTCCGCATCGCGCTCGAAAGCCATGCCGCCCGCCGGGCCGTCGCCCATCTCTCCGAGCGCCAGATCGAGAAAATTACGGCAGTCGATGACAGTATCGAGACGGAAATCCGCAAGGGGAACAAGGTGGCGGCGCTGATTGCCAACCAGTCGTTTCATCGGATGATCTACACGGCCAATCCCGATCCGGTCGCCATGCCGCTGATCGAGAGCGTCTGGCTGCAGCTCGGCCCCATCCTCGGCATCGCCATGGAGCATGTCACCGAGCTCTATGTCGTTGACCGCCATCGCGAGGCGATCGATGCCCTTAGGCGGCGCGACGAGGAGGCCGTTGCCGATGCGATCGCCGCCGACATCCGGGAGGGGATCGGCGGCTTCGATCAGCAGGCGGTCGCGCGCCTTCTGCGGCTGGCGGCCTGAGCCGACGGCAGGCCACGGCCTCATAAATTTTAGTGTGACTAAAATTCCGTATTGACAACGCTCAGGCACGGCACCAAAGTCGTGAAAATACAGATGCATAGCGACGGGAGGCGCGAGCCTTCCTGCCCAATGCCCGCGCATTCGAGGGGGGAGGAGTCCGCTTGAAGAGCCAAAGATTCTCAGCCTGGGGCAACACCTGCGCCGGCCTATAGCATTCCCCAAAACCGCCACATCACGTCGGTCCGCCCGGCCACCCCATCCGCCCGTCGATGAGCGCTACACTCGCGTGAATGGCGAGCGCATCTCATTTCCTCAAGCCAGAACTGGAAACACCATGAACGAACTCACCAAGAGCCGTTTTGCTGCGCTCCGCCGCAAGATGGCCGAAAGCAAAGTCGGCCTTGTCGCGCTCGCGCCCGGATCGCACATGGATTGGCTGATCGGCTACCATCCGCATCCGGACGAGCGCCCCTGCCTGCTTCTGATCGGCCCGGAAAGAGAAGCCTTCCTGATGCCGGCGCTCAACGCCGAGGGCACGCGCGAACATACCGACATCGCCTTCCACAACTGGGCCGATGATGCCGGCCCGGCCGACGCACTGACCTCGGCCCTCGCCGATGTCGGCGCGGCTGCACCTGGCCGCGTCGTGCTCGACGAGACCATGCGCGCCGATTTCGCCCTGCTGCTGATCGATGCGCTGCCGGAGGATACCGCCCGCGAATTCACCCCGGCAACGCTCGGCGCCCTGCGCATGCGCAAGGACAAGAGCGAATACGCGCTTTTGAAGATGAATGCCGGCATTGCCGACCGCGCCATGCAAGCGGCCTTTTCCAAGATCCGTCCGGGCATGACCGAAAAAGAACTGGCCGCCGAGATCCGCGGACACTTTTCCTCGGAAGGTGCGGCACCGGCCTTCTGGATCGTCGGCGCCGGCGGCAATGGCGCCTTCCCGCACCACTCGGCGAGCGAACGGGTGATCGAGGAAGGCGATGCCGTGGTCATCGATATCGGCGGCCGCAAGCAGGGTTTTCCGAGCGACATCACCCGCATGGCAATCGTCGGCCGCGCCCCGGAGGGATACGGCCAGATCCACACCATCGTGGAAAGGGCCGTGCAGGCAGCGTTGAAGGCCGCCCGTCCCGGCGTACTCGCCAAGGATGTCGACGCCGCCGCCCGCAAGGTGATCAGCGATGCCGGCTACGGCGAATACTTCGTCCACCGCACTGGTCACGGCATGGGCATCGACGGCCATGAGCCGCCCTACATCACCGCGACCTCGGAAACCGTCCTGGAAGAAGGCATGGTCTTCTCGATCGAGCCCGGCATCTATCTTCCCGGCCGCTTCGGCATCCGGCTGGAAGATATCGTCATCCTGCGCGAGGACGGGCCGGAGGTTCTCTCTTCGCTCCCCCGCGACGTGCACGTCGCCACAGCCTGATCAAACAAGGTCTGATCAAAGCTGCGGCGCTCTCGGGCGCCGCTTCTCTTTGAGCTATTCGTTTGGCAGCAGGCCGCTGGCCTATTGAACCGGCCGCTTGCGGGGCTTCGGCCGTTCACTTACTGCACCGTCTTTGCCGGGGCGTGGCCCATAAACCTGCTCGCGCTGCTCAACCGGCGGCCAGATCCAGTAGTGACCATAGGGCTTGCGCTGGACGCCTTCGTAATACTCGCCCTTCCTTGTGCGCATCTGCGCTTCCGCATCGCCCGCGACAGCCATCACGGCAATGACCGCGCCCACCGTGGCGATGGCAAACAGATATCCCGATTTCAACATCTTCAAGCTCCTTGCCTCCTGTCTACGCCGGAAGCGTGCGAGGTCAACCACCGTCGCGTTCCATCAGTTCCTGCTTGACGACCTCCCTCGCCTTATCCATAGTGCTCAGATGTCAGACCAATTTGGCCTCATGGAGCAAGCCGAATGAGTGAACCGGCAAGAGCGGCGCTGATGCCCCTGCCCCCGGCGGACCGGGCCCAGCAGGTCATTGCCGCGTTGGCTGACTACATCGAACAATCGGGGCTTAAGCCCGGCGAACGCCTGCCAGCTGAACGCGAACTGATGACGGCGCTTGCCGTCGGTCGGTCGACTATTCGCGAAGTCATCCGCCACTTTCAGGCGCTCGGCGTCGTCGAGGCGCGCAAGGGCAGCGGCACCTATCTCTTGCGCATGATCACGGGCGCCACCGTCCATATGCCGCTTACCCTCGACGCAGCGCATCTGCGCGACGTGCTTTTGATGACGCTCGAAGTTCGCCGCGGCATCGAGGTCGAGGCCAACATGGTTGCCGCCCGCCGACGTACCGAGGAAGACCTTGATATCATCGAAGTGAAGCTCAACGAGATGGAGCGGGTGCATATCGCCAAGGGCACGTCAGGTCCGGAAGACCTTGCCTTCCATCTGGCGATCTACGATGCCACCCACAATCCGCTCTTCCGCCAGCTGCTCGAACAGATGCGCGAGGCCTTCGAGCGCTTCTGGGAGGAGCCGTTCGATCGGTCGGACTTCGCCCGCCGCTCCTTCCCGTTCCACCGTACTCTCTTCAACGCGATCGCAGCCCAGGATCCTGACACCGCGCGCGAAGAAACGCTGAAAATCCTCGCGATCGTCGAGGAAGACATCAAGGAAATGTCCAAATGACCAACGGCCTCGATCCGTTCGACCACGCCTCGCTGATCGTCGCGCATGACGAAGGCCACGCCTTCGATGCCGTCGTGCCGCCGATCGTTCAGACCTCGCTCTTTACCTTCAAGGATTACGACGACATGGTCGCGTCCTACCGGGGCGAGCGTGTGCGGCCGATCTACACCCGCGGTCTCAACCCGACCGTGCGCATGTTCGAGGAGATGCTGGCGAAGCTCGAAGGCGGCGAAGACGCGATCGGTTTTGCCAGCGGCATGTCGGCGATCTCCTCGACCGTGCTGTCCTTCGTCGAGCCGGGCGACCGCATCGTCGCCGTCAATCATGTCTATCCCGACGCCTTCCGCCTGTTCGGCACGCATCTGAAGCGCATGAAGATCGAGGTGACCTACGTCGACGGTCGCGACGAGGAAGCGGTCGCCAAGGCGCTTCCCGGCGCCAAGCTCTTCTACATGGAAAGCCCGACAAGCTGGGTGATGGACACCCACGACGTCGCCTCGCTCGCCCGCCTCGCCAAGGACCAGGGCATCATCACCGCGATCGACAACAGCTGGGCAAGCCCGATCTTCCAGCAGCCGATCTCGCTCGGCGTCGATCTCGTCATCCATTCCGCTTCGAAGTATCTCGGCGGACACAGCGATGTGGTTGCTGGCGTGGTTACCGGCTCGAAGGAACTGATCGGCCGCATCCGCTCGGAAGCCTACCCTTATCTCGGCGGCAAGCTCTCGCCCTTCGATGCCTGGCTCCTGATCCGGGGCTTACGCACCCTGCCCATCCGCATGAAGTCGCACGAGCGCTCGGCGCTTGAAGTCGCGCGGCGGCTGCAGGCCCATCCACTGGTCGAGACCGTCTGCCACCCCGGCCTCGGCAACACGCTGCCGCCGGGCCTTTCGGGCACATCCGGCCTGTTCTCCTTCATCTTCCGCGAAGGCGTCGACGTCAGGCGCTTCGCGGATCATCTCGAACTCTTCAAGCTCGGCGTTTCCTGGGGTGGACATGAAAGCCTCATCGTGCCGGGCGAAGTCGTGCTGTCGCAGAAAGCCCAGCCCAATTCCGCGGCCGCCTTCGGCATCTCGCCGCGGTCGGTACGGCTCCATGTCGGCCTGGAGGGAACGGAGGCCCTCTGGAGCGATCTCGAAGCGGCGCTCGCCGTCGCCTCGACTGGCTGACGAAATTTCGAACCAACCAACGAAGAAAAGAGGGAACAAGAATGAAGAAACTGATCACTGCAACGCTTCTCGCCAGCCTGATGGCCGGAAGCGCACTCGCCGATACCAAGCTGAAGCTCGTCGAGGTCATCACCAGCCCCGAGCGCACCGAGACGCTGAAATCGATCGTCGCCAAGTTCGAAGCTGCCAACCCCGGCACGTCAGTCGAGATCATCTCGCTGCCCTGGGGCGAAGCTTTCCAGAAGTTCGCGACCATGGTTTCGGCCGGTGAGCTTCCCGACGTGATGGAAATGCCCGACACCTGGCTTTCGCTCTATGCCAACAACGGCATGCTCGAAAGCCTGGAGCCCTATCTCGCCAAGTGGGAGCACACGGGTGGCCTGACGGAACGTGCGCTCGAACTCGGCCGCGACGTCAACGACACCGCCTACATGCTGCCCTACGGCTTCTATCTGCGGGCGATGTTCTACAACAAGAAGCTGCTATTGGAAGCCGGCGTCAGCGAACCGCCGAAGACCATGGACGATTTCGTCAAGGCGTCCGAGGCCGTGTCGAAGCTTCCGGGCAAGTCCGGCTACTGCCTGCGGGGCGGCCCGGGCGGCCTCAATGGCTGGGTGATGTTCGGCGCGACCATGGCCGGAAGCAACACCTTCTTCAACGAGGACGGCACCTCGACCATGAACAGCGAAGGCTGGGTCAAGGGCCTGACCTGGGTGATCGACCTCTACAAGAAGGGTCTGGCACCGAAGGACAGCGTCAACTGGGGCTTCAACGAGATCGTCGCCGGTTTCTACAGCGGCACCTGCGCCTTCCTCGACCAGGATCCGGACGCGTTGATCGCGATTGCCGAGCGCATGAAATCCGAAGATTTCGGCGTCACCACCATGCCGAAGGGCCCGAGCGGCAAGGCGTTTACCACCATCGGCTTTGCCGGCTGGTCGATGCTGTCGGCAAGCCAGAACAAGGACCTCTCCTGGAAGCTGATCGAAACGCTCGAAGGGCCGGAAGGCAACATCGAGTGGAACAAGCGCACGGGCGCGCTGCCGGTGCACAAGTCGGCCGAGAAGGATCCCTTCTATGCGAGCGCCCAGTTCAAGGGCTGGTTCGACGAGCTTGCCGACAAGGACGTCGTGTTGACGGTGATGCCGACCTACCTCGAGGAATTCGCCTTCTTCAAGGATTCGCTCGCCATCAAGACGACGCAGGAAGCCCTGCTCGGCGACATCACGCCGGAAGAGCTCGCCAACCAGTGGGCCGACTACCTCACCAAGGCGCAGCAGAAGTTCCTCGCCAGCAAGAAGTAAGCCTTCGGCCGGCGGCGGTTCGCCGCCGCCGGCCCTCGTGACATTGAGCGGAATGACGTGGGCGCGGTCTCCGCCCGCATCCCGCTCCGACTGAACGAAAACGAGGCACGTCGAAAAAACCGGCGGCCGCACAGGGGAAATTTCGATCGATGGACCATGTCGCCCGCCAAAGCGGCCTGCCGGCAGGCAGGACGCCGCTGAAGAAGCGCATCGCCGACGGCGCCGCGCCCTATCTCTATAGCGCGCCGGCGCTGATCCTGATCGTCACCGTCATGCTGGTGCCGCTGGTGCTTGGCGTTTCCTACGCCTTCCGCGACATCCAGCTCTTAAACCCGTTCTCCGGTGCCTATATCGGCCTTGATCATTTCCGCGCGCTTGCCGAGGACCAGGCCTTCTATCGGGCGCTGCGCAACACGCTGTGGTGGACCGGCGCTTCGGTGTTCTTTCAGTTCGTCTTTGGCCTGATCCTGGCATTGCTGCTCGACAAGCCCTTCTACGGCCGCGGCCTTGCCCAGGCGCTCGTCTTCCTGCCCTGGGCGGTGCCGAGCTTCCTTGCCGGCCTCAACTGGGCCTGGCTTTTCAATCCGGTCGTTGGTCCCTTGCCGCATTGGCTCTATGCGCTCGGCATCATGAGTGAGCCGAACAACATCCTCTCGGACCCGCAGCTTGCCATGTGGGGGCCGATCATCGCCAATGTCTGGTGGGGCATTCCCTTCTTCGCGATCACCCTGCTCGCAGCGCTTCAGGCGATCCCGCGCGACCTCTATGAGGCCGCGAGCATCGACGGCGCCGGCCCGGTACAGCGATTTCTCTCGATCACGCTGCCGTTCCTGGCGCCGACCATCGCCATCACCATCCTCCTGCGCACCGTCTGGATCTCGAACTTCGCCGACCTGATCATCGTCATGACCAATGGCGGACCGGCCGACCGCACCCAGATCGTCGCCAGCTATATCTTCACCCAGGCCTTCAAGCGGCTGGATTTCGGTTACGCCTCGGCGATCGCGCTGGTGCTTCTGGCACTGCTGCTCGCCTATTCGATGCTGATCGTCATCCTGCGGCAATGGCTGTTGAGCAAGGATTGAGACCGATGCGCGCCAAACCGCTTTTCCTCATGATCGCGCACCGATCGGCCATCCTTGCCTACATCGCCTTCGCGCTCTTCCCGCTCTATTGGCTGTTGAAGGTTGCAGTCACGCCCAACGACCTGCTCTACTCGGAAGGCATTCGAATGTGGCCGTCGCGCGCCAGCCTCGAACATTTCGATTTCGTGCTGCGCCACAGCGCCTTTCCGGTGTTCTTCAAGAACAGCCTGATCGTCGCCGGCTCCACCGCCGTTATCGTCACCATCCTCGCCTCGCTCTCGGGCTATGCGCTGTCGCGCTTCAACTTCCGCGGCAAGTACTGGCTGGTGGCGCTGATGCTTTTGACGCAGATGTTCCCGCTCGTCATGCTGGTGGCGCCGATCTTCAAGATCCTCTCACCGCTCGGCCTCACCAACAGCCTGACCGGCCTCGTCATCGTCTACACCGCCTTCAACGTGCCCTTCGCCACCTTCCTGATGCAGTCCTTCTTCGACGGCATCCCGAAGGATCTGGAAGAGGCGGCGATGATCGACGGCGCCACCCAATTCGTCGCCTTCCGCCAGATCATCCTGCCGCTGACGCTGCCCGGCATTGCCGCAACGCTCGGCTTCGTCTTTACCGCCGCCTGGAGCGAACTTCTGTTCTCGCTGATGCTGATCTCCGGCAACGACCAGGCGACCTTCCCCGTTGGATTGCTGTCCTTCGTGTCGAAGTTCTCCGTCGACTTCGGGCAGATGATGGCCGCCGGCGTGCTCGCGCTCATCCCCGCCTGCCTCTTCTTCCTGCTCATTCAACGTTATCTCGTCCAGGGCCTCACGGCCGGCGCGGTCAAAGGCTGAGGATTGCTCTCATGGCTTCCATCGATATCGCCAACATCCAGAAATCCTACGGCATCCACCCGGTCCTGCACGATGTCGATCTCAAGATCGGCGACGGCGAATTCGTGGTGCTCGTCGGCCCATCCGGCTGCGGCAAGTCTACGCTTCTGCGCATGATCGCCGGGCTTGAAAGCGTCACCTCGGGCGAGATCCGCATCGCGGGAAAACGCGTCAACGAGCTGGCGCCGAAGGACCGCGACATCGCCATGGTGTTCCAGTCCTATGCGCTCTATCCGCATATGTCCGTCGCCAAGAACATGAGCTATAGCCTCAGGCTCCGGAAGACGGCCAAGGAGAAGATCGCGAGCATCGTTTCAGGGGCCGCCGCCAAGCTCGGCCTCGACCCGCTGCTCGAACGGCGGCCGCGTGCACTCTCCGGCGGCCAGCGCCAGCGCGTCGCCATGGGCCGGGCCATCGTGCGCGAGCCCAAGGCGTTTCTCTTCGACGAGCCGCTGTCGAACCTCGATGCCCGCCTGCGCGAGCAGATGCGGGCCGAAATCAAGAAGCTGCACAAGGACCTCGGCGCCACCTCGATCTACGTGACCCACGACCAGATCGAGGCGATGACGCTTGCCGACCGCATCGTCGCCATGAACGGCGGCTTCGTCCAGCAGGTCGGCAGCCCGCTCGATCTCTACGACCGTCCCGCAAACCTCTTCGTCGCCGGCTTCATCGGCTCGCCCGGCATGAACTTCTTCGAGGGCACCTACCTGAACGGCACCGCCCCGCGATTCGAGACGGAAGGCGGCGTTGTCATCCCGGCACAACCGCATCCGCCGCTCGCCGACGGCGCCCGCGCCACCCTCGGCATTCGCCCGGAACATGTGGAGATCGGCGTCGAAGGGCCGGATGTGCTGAGCGCCAATGTCGACCTGGTCGAGCCGACCGGGTTCGGCATCATCCTGCATCTCTCCTTCGGCCACGCCGGCTTCAAGGCCTTTACCAACGACCGCCGGTTCCTCACCGCTTCGGGTTCGCTTGCCGTGCGCCTGCCGGTCGACAGGCTGCATTTCTTCGACGCCGCCGGCAATCGGGTCTAATCGCGCGCACCGTCCCTGGTGAAAATTTAGGCGCAACCGGCGACCTGCCGGCTGCGCCGGTTGACTTCCACAAGGCGAGGCGTACGGTCGTCCTGTCGCAAGTATCAACCGCCGTGGCGCCAACTTAAGAGAAGCAAGCACCGCCAAAACGACAGATTGACGATAGCCTTCCTTGCCTGCGCCCGGCGATTTTGAGGAAGTGTCATGCGAATTCTTGTTGTTGCCCTTGCCTTTTCGACAACGATGCTCTGTCCGTTCGCAACCCTCGCGCAAGAGGGCGATGCCGCAGCCGGAGCCACCGTCTTCAAGAAATGCGCTGTCTGTCATGTTGCCGACAGCGATACCAACAAGGTTGGACCATCACTCAACCATCTGTTCGGACGAACGGCCGGCACCCACGCCGACTTCAGCTACTCGCCGGCGATGATCGATGCGGGCAAGGGTGGGCTCGTCTGGGACGAGGCGCATCTGCGCGACTATCTGCACAATCCAAAGACCAAGGTGAAAGGCACGAAAATGGCCTTTGCCGGGCTGAAGGACGACACGGATATCTCCAACCTCATTGCCTACCTCAAGCAGTATTCGCAGTAGGCTGAAAAGACTAAAGGCAAGCGCCGTCCGCACGGAGACGGCGAATTGCGACTATTCAACGTTCGTGCAATTATTGCAGGTACAGCGCCGCGCGTCGTATCAGACGCGCAAAGGTCGCTGTAGAACTTTGAATTCCTGCATGTTTTTGTCCTTTAATCGGAGACGATTAAAGGAAACATGCAGCAGGCTCTACGGATTGCGTATTCATGCCCACAGCCGCCAGCGGCGAGGAGGGACAGAAATGGCCGTGGTAGTTATTCTGGTTTTGTTGGCCGTTGGGTCGGTGTTGTTCCATCTGTTGAGCCCGTGGTGGTGGACGCCGATCGCGTCCAACTGGAATTACATAGACAATACGCTCATCATCACCTTCTGGATTACCGGCGTCGTCTTCGTCGCCGTGGTGCTTTTCATGGCCTATTGCGTCCTGCGTTTTCGGCATCGCCCGGGAAACCGGGCGGCCTATGAACCGGAAAACAGGAAGCTCGAAGGGTGGCTTGCCGGCGGCACGACGCTCGGCGTCGCCGCCATGCTGACCCCCGGCCTCTTCGTCTGGCACCAGTTCGTGACCGTGCCGGATGGCGCAACGGAGGTCGAGGTCGTCGGCCAGCAGTGGTTGTGGAGCTTCCGGCTCCCAGGCGCGGACGGCAAGCTCGGCACCTCCGAGACCCGCGACATCACCCCGGAGAATTCGCTCGGCCTCAACCGCAATGACGCAGCGGCGCTTGACGATTACGTCATCGAAGGCGGCGAGCTGCATCTGGAAGTCGGAAAGCCGGTCAAGATGCTCCTGCGCTCGGTCGACGTGCTGCACGATTTCTACGTGCCGGAGTTCCGCGCCAAGATGGACATGGTGCCGGGCATGGTCACCTATTTCTGGCTGACGCCGACACGGACTGGCACGTTCGAGGTCTTGTGCGCCGAACTCTGCGGCGTCGGTCACCCACAGATGCGCGGCACCGTCGTCGTCGACAGTGCCGCCGACTACCAGGCTTGGCTTTCGCAGCAGCAGACCTTCTCGCAGCTGCAGGCAAAGGCAGGGACGAAAGAAACGGCGCAGGCAGGAAATGCCGCCCCGGCGCAGTAAGAAGCGCCCCGACGGCCAAAGCGGGATGAGGAAAAGTGCTTGCGGTTTTCCGCTCGCATCCCGCTCGTGAGCGAAAGCAATTCCAGCGTTGGTGTCCGGAATTGCGTGGTTCAAAGCGTTGGATCGAAATGATCCGGTGTTGGGAGGTTCTCGCAGATGGTCGACATCCGGCATAGCACGGGCGAACCGATAGGCGCCGCGGAAGTGGAGGACGTCGAGCTTTATCATCCCCATAGCTGGTGGACGCGCTACGTCTTCAGCCAGGATGCCAAGATCATCGCCGTGCAATATGCCTCGACCGCGATCGCCATCGGCATGGTCGCCCTGGTGCTCTCCTGGCTGATGCGGCTGCAGCTCGGCTTTCCCGGCGCCTTCGCCTTCATCGACGCCGAGCGCTACTACCAGTTCATCACCATGCACGGCATGATCATGGTGATCTACCTGCTGACAGCTCTCTTCCTTGGTGGCTTTGGCAACTACCTGATCCCGCTGATGCTTGGCGCGCGCGATATGGTCTTCCCCTATGCCAACATGCTGAGCTACTGGCTTTACCTGCTCGCTGTGCTCGTGCTCGTCGCCAGCTTCTTCGCCCCCGGGGGCCCGACCGGCGCCGGCTGGACGCTCTACCCACCCCAGGCGGTTCTCTCTGGCACGCCCGGCGGCAAGGACTGGGGCATCATCCTGATGCTCTCCTCGCTCATCCTCTTCATCATCGGCTTCACCATGGGCGGCCTCAACTATGTCGTCACCGTGCTGCAGGGCCGCACCCGCGGCATGACGCTGATGCGCATGCCGCTCACCGTCTGGGGCATCTTCACCGCGACGGTCATGGCGCTGCTTGCCTTCCCCGCCCTCTTCGTCGCCTGCGTCATGATGCTGTTCGACCGGGTGCTCGGCACCAGCTTCTTCATGCCGGCGATCGTCGAGATGGGCGAGCAGCTGCAGCACGGCGGCGGCAGCCCGATCCTGTTCCAGCACCTCTTCTGGTTCTTCGGCCACCCGGAGGTCTATATCGTCGCGCTGCCGGCCTTCGGCATCGTGTCGGATCTGATCAGTACCCATGCCCGCAAGAACATCTTCGGCTACCGCATGATGGTCTGGGCGATCGTCATCATCGGCGCGCTTTCCTTCATCGTCTGGGCGCACCACATGTATGTCAGCGGTATGAACCCCTATTTCGGTTTCTTCTTCGCGACGACCACGCTGATCATCGCCGTGCCGACGGCGATCAAGGTCTACAACTGGGTGCTGACGCTCTGGCGCGGCGATATCCACCTGACGCTGCCAATGCTGTTTGCGCTCGCCTTCATCGTCACCTTCGTCAATGGCGGGCTGACCGGCCTCTTCCTCGGCAACGTCGTCGTCGACGTGCCGCTCTCCGACACGATGTTCGTCGTTGCGCATTTCCATATGGTCATGGGCGTGGCGCCGATCCTCGTCATCTTCGGCGCGATCTATCACTGGTATCCGAAGATCACCGGCCGCATGCTCAACGAGGTGATGGGCCAGATCCATTTCTGGGTGACCTTCGTCGGTGCCTATCTGATTTTCTTCCCGATGCACTATCTCGGCCTCATCGGCATGCCGCGGCGCTATTATGAAATGGGCGAAACCGCCTTCGTCCCGGCCTCTGCCCATACGCTCAACGAGTTCATCACCATCATGGCGCTGGTCGTCGGCGCCGCTCAGCTCCTCTTCCTCTTCAATCTCATCTGGAGCATTCGCCATGGTCGTGAGGCCGGTGGCAATCCCTGGCGGGCAACAACGCTCGAATGGCAGACACCGGAGACGCCGCCACGCCACGGCAACTGGAAGGAACTGCCGGTCGTCTACCGCTGGCCCTATGACTACAGCGTGCCGGGAGCGGCCGAGGATTTCATTCCGCAGAACCAGCCGGGCTCCGCAGGTCATGCGCCGGAGGGTGCCTCATGAACGTCACCTTGATCCTGCTGGCCGTGATTCTCACGATCGCCGGCTGGTGGCTCAGCCGGCAGCGGCTCTTCTCAAAGCCCTGGCTGGAGGTCGGTCACGCGTTTGACCCGCGTCCAGATGGTCGTCCTTCGATCCCACCCGCAAAAATCGGCCTCGGCGTCTTCCTCGCCGTCGTCGCCGCACTCTTCTCGCTTTTCATCAGCGCCTATTTCATGCGCATGGCATCGACCGACTGGTGGTCGACGCCAATGCCGAAAGTCCTCTGGCTGAACACCGCCATCCTCGGGCTCGGCAGCCTCTTGCTTCACGCTGCGCGCGTGACGGCCGAGAACCACCGTGACGAGGCAAGCCGAACGGCCCTGATCGCCGCGCTTGCCGCGGGGCTCGCCTTCCTCGCGGGCCAGGTCTTCGCCTGGCGCGAACTGACCGAGGCCGGCTTTCTCATCGCCGACAACCCGGCCAACAGCTTCTTCTACATGATATCAGGCATGCATGGCCTGCACATCCTCGGCGGCCTCTTCGCGCTCACCCGAGTGATCGTGAGAACGCGCGCCGGCCCGATGGACGAGAGGGCCGTGCTGTCGATCACGCTCTGCGCCACCTATTGGCATTTCATGCTGGCCGTTTGGCTGGTGCTTTTCGCGCTCTTTTCCGGCTGGGCCAACGACTTCGTCGAGCTCTGCCGGCAACTCTTGACCTAAGGAGCCAAGGCATGTCCGTCGAGACACATTCGCCTGTCCGAGAACCGCTCCACCGCCCGGCGGGACTTGCCGGTTTCGCCGCCGACTGGGCTTCGGATCAAAGGACGTTCAAGAACGTCTCCTGGGGCAAGGCGATGATGTGGATCTTCCTCCTCAGCGACACCTTCATCTTCGGTTGTTTCCTCATCGCCTACATGTCGGCGCGCATGTCGACGGCCGTTCCGTGGCCCAATCCGAGCGAGGTCTTCGCGCTGCACATCGGCGGTTCCGACGTGCCGCTGATCCTGATCGCCATCATGACCTTCGTGCTGATCACCTCGAGCGGCACAATGGCCATGGCCGTCAACTTCGGCTACCGCCAGGATCGAAAGAAAACCGCTTTGCTCATGGTGGTGACGGCGCTCTTCGGCGCCACCTTCGTCGGCATGCAGGCCTTCGAGTGGACCAAGCTGATCACCGAAGGCGTACGCCCCTGGGGCAACCCTTGGGGTGCGGCGCAATTCGGCTCGACCTTCTTCATGATCACCGGCTTCCACGGCACCCACGTCACGATCGGCGTCATCTTCCTGCTGATCATCGCCCGCAAGGTCTGGCGTGGCGACTTCGACACCGGCAGGCGCGGCTTCTTCACGAGCCGCAAGGGGCAATACGAGATCGTCGAGATCACCGGCCTCTACTGGCACTTCGTCGACCTCGTCTGGGTCTTCATCTTCGCATTCTTCTATCTGTGGTGAGGCATGGCCATGACCGAAACGACGGCACACACCGACACGATACCGCAGGCAGGGTCGCGGGCACCGGCGCATGAACAACACCAGCAGCATCCGATCGGCCTCTACCTGGTCGTCTGGGTGCTGCTGTTCGTGCTCAGCACCTTCTCCTATCTCGTCGACTATGTCGGGCTGCAGGGCTATCTCAGATGGTCGCTGATCCTGCTCTTCATGGTGCTGAAGGCCGGCCTGATCGTCGCGATCTTCATGCACATGGCCTGGGAACGACTGGCACTGATCTACGCGATCCTGCTGCCGCCGCTGCTGGTGCTGGTCTTCGTGGCGCTGATGGTCTCGGAATCGCACTACGTGCTCTTCACCCGCCTCGCCTTCTTCGGCGCCGCACCCTGATCGCCAGGTCGCAGAGCATGCCGGGACACCCCAGGTAAATCACCTGCGTCGGAGGGGGCGGCGTCGCCGCAAAACCGACATTCGTGCCCCATGCGATGACGCATTCGAATGCGCCCGCGTCTTCTGTATGCTAAGAGAAATCGCTTCGATGTTCCTCGGCGCTTTTTCTCACGAAATCAGTGGCATGACCGTCCCGATAGCTCTCGTTCCACGATCCACAGATTGCTCGGCTCTGGTCGTGCAGTTTGATGATTATGTCGTAGACAGGCTCTAGTCGGGGCGTCTCAAGCCGTAAAATCCGGCATCCAATCCAACTAGGGTCGCAAGCAATGGCAGAGTTTCCGCAAAAGGCGAAGGTCGTAATCATCGGGCTGGGTGGCATCGTGGGTGCCTCGATCGCGCACCACCTGATCGAGCGCGGCTGGGACGATATCGTCGGCATCGACAAGTCAGGTGTGCCGACCGACATCGGCTCGACGGCGCATGCCTCGGACTTCTGCTACACCACCAGCCACGATTATCTTTCGGTCTGGACGACGCAGTATTCGATCGATTTCTTCGAGAAGATGGGCCACTACGCCCGCATCGGCGGCCTGGAAGTCGCCCGCACCGGCGATGATGTCTGGATGGAGGAGATCAAGCGCAAGCTTTCTTCCGCCAAGGCCTTCGGCACCCGCGCGCACTATGTCTCGCCGGCCGAAATCAAGAAGATGTTCCCTCTGATCGAAGAGGACCAGGTGATGGGCGGCATGTTCGACCCGGATGCCGGCCTCGTCATCCCGCGCTCGCAGACGGTTGCTGGCAAGCTGGTCGATGCGGCCGAAAAGTCCGGCAAGCTGCAGGTCTACGGCAACACGCCGGCAAAGTCGCTTATCGTCGAGAACGGCCGCATCAAGGGCGTCGTCACCCACCGCGGCACGATCATGGCCGACCACGTCATCGTCTGCGCCGGCATCTGGGGCCGCTTGATCGCCGAAATGGTCGGCGAGGATCTGCCGGTCATGCCGGTCGACCATCCGCTCACCTTCTTCGGCCCGTATAACGAGTTCGAAGGCACCGGCAAGGAAATCGGTTTCCCGCTGCTGCGCGACCAGGGCAACTCCGCCTATATGCGCGACACCGGCGACCCGAAGACCACCGAAGGCGGCCAGATCGAGTGGGGTTATTACGAGACCACCAATCCGCGCCTCTGCCATCCCCGGCATATTCTCGAAAAGCACGAAGCGCGCCTGTCGCCGTCACAGCGCGACCTCGAGATGGAGCAGATCATCGAGCCGCTCGAGCGCGCCATGGAGCTGACGCCGATCCTCGGCGAGCTTGGCTATAACGAGAGCCACTCGTTCAACGGCTTGCTTCAGGTATCGGCCGCCGGCGGCCCCTCCTGCGGCGAGAGCCAGAAGGTGCGCGGCCTCTGGTACTGCGTCGCCATCTGGGTGAAGGACGGCCCCGGCTACGGCAAGCTGATCGCCGACTGGATGACCGACGGCCGCACCGAGATCGACCATGCCTCGATCGACTATTCCCGCTTCTACCCGCACCAGCTCGAGGAGACGTTCATCGAGGGCCGCTGCTTCGAGGCGGCGCAGAAGATCTATTACCCCGCCGTGCACACGCGCGAACCCTATGCCAGCGGCCGCAACGTCAAGCGCTCGCCCTTCTACGAGCGCGAGAAGGAGCTCGGCGGCTACTTCATGGAACTCGGCGGCTGGGAGCGCGCGCACGGCTACGCCGCCAACGAACATCTTCTCGAAAAATACGGCGACCGCGTTCCGGTGCGCGAGAACGAGTGGGACAGCCGCCATTTCTGGCGCGTGTCCAACGCCGAACATCTGGCGATGAGCGAGGATTGCGGCATCGTCAACCTGTCGCACTTCCACATGGTCGACATCGAAGGTCCTGACCATGTCGAACTGCTCGAGTGGCTTTGCGCCGCCAAGATCGGTGGCGACGGCAACATCGGCAAGGGCATCTACACCCACTTCCTCGATGACGAGGGCATGGTGCGGGCCGACTTCACCGTCTTCCGCATGGCCGACCGCTGCCGTCTCGTGAACGGCGCCGATGCCGGACCGCGCGACTTCCAGTACATGCGCCGCGTCGCGGAAGACCGCGGCCTTGACGTCACCATCACCGACGTTTCGGAAAAATTCATCACCATCGGCATCTGGGGGCCCAATGCCCGCCAAACGCTGAAGAAGGTGGTTGCCGATCCGGCGGGCCTCGATCTCGAGAACTTCGCCTTCGCCGCCATCAAGCCGATCGAAATCGCCGGCAAAAAGGTCACCGCCTTCCGCATCTCCTATGTCGGCGAGCAGGGCTGGGAACTGCATATGAAGTACGAGGACGGCCTTGCCGTCTGGGACGCGCTACGCGCCACCGGCGTCATGGCCTTCGGCGTCGAAACCTATGCCAACTCGCGCCGCATGGAAAAGAGCCTGCGCCTGCAGAACGCCGATCTTCTCACCCAGTACAACCTGATCGAGGCCGACCTTGCCCGTCCGAAGGTCAAGGACGTCGACTTCCGCGGCAAGGCCAAGCACCTCGAATACAAGGCGCGCGAACACCAGCCCGCCATGCTCTGCACGCTCGTTCTGACGGAGAATACCGACAAGAATGGCGTGAAGCGCTACCCGGTCGGCACCCTGCCGGTGATGGATCCGGAAACCGGCAAGGTGCTGGTCGACGAACTCGGCCGCCGCTCCTACACCACCTCGATCGCCTTCGGGCCGACGATCGGCAAGAACATCGCGCTTGCCTATCTGCCCTGGTCCCATTGCCAGGTCGGCCGCAAGTTGAACGTCGAATACTTCGCCGAGACCTATCCGGTCGAAGTCGTCGGCATCGGCTACAAGCCGCTCTACGACCCCGAGAACCTGAAGCCGCGCACCTGATCGATCGGCACCAGAACCAAAAACGAAAAGGCCCGCTCACATCCGAGCGGGCCTTTTTACTGTCCGGCGCACCAAAATCGCCGTCAGGGCAGCACGTGCCCGGCCGCAGTAAAGAGGCGGTACCAGTCTTCGCGCGACAGCGTGGTATCCGCGCCGGGCGCGATGTCTGCCAGCCGTTCCGGGCTCGTCGTTCCAAGGACCACCTGGATGTTGGCCGGATGCCGGGCGATCCAGGCGTAGGCGATGGCCGACGGCGACACCGCATATTTGCCGGAGAGTTCGTCGAGCACCCGGTTGAGTTCGGGAAAATTGGTTTCGTCGCCGACGAAGACACCGCCGAAAAAGCCCTGCTGGAACGGTGACCAGGCCTGCAGCGTCATGCGGTTGATCCGCGAATAGACGACCACCTCGCCGTCGCGGTCGATCGACTGCTCGAGACCCGCCATGTTCGCGGCAATCCCAAACGCGACCGAGGGGGCGTGGGCAATGCTCAGCTGGATCTGATTGGCGACGAGCGGCTGGCGCACGGCCGTCTTCAGGAGATCGATCTGCCGCGGCGTATGGTTCGACACGCCGAAATGCCTGACCTTGCCGCCCGCCTGCAGTTTGTCGAAGGCATCGGCCACTTCCTCCGGCTCCACCAGGGCATCCGGGCGATGCAGCAGCAAAAGATCGAGATAGTCGGTCTTCAGTGCCGCAAGCGAGCGGTCGACGGACTGGAGGATATGGTCGCGGGAGAAATCGAAGTAGCCGCGCCGGATACCGCACTTGCTCTGGATAACGATCTGTTCACGCTCGGCAGGCTTCAGCCGCAACGCATCGCCGAACCGACGCTCGCAGGCATGCAGTTCGCCGCCATAAATGTCGGCGTGATCGAAGACGTTGATGCCGACGTCCCGCGCCTTGCCATAAAGCCGGGCAATGGCGTCATCACTGAGATCGGCGATCCGCATCAGGCCGAGAACGGCGGATGAAACGGAGAGATCGGTTGTTCCCAGGTTGAATTTTCTCATCGGATTATGCTCGCACCGTCAACATTGTTTCGAAGGAGGATTTCCGCCCGCAGGCGCAACTGGCTGCGGTAGCGAATCTTTGATCCTCAATCTCTACCAGCCCGAGGGCGCTTGGCAAACGCCCGAGCATTATCGACGATCGTGCGAAGCGGGTAGCGATGACGAGCAATGCGCCGGGTCGCCCGCCAGCGCTTTGCTGTCCTATTGTCGTGGGAGCCGACACGGTCGTCCGCTCCCACGGCCAGCGGTTTGATCAGGCAGCCGACCGATAACGCTCAGCCGGCTCGGATTGTGCGAAATTCGGCAGCATCGCCTGGCGCGCGGCGTCGAACGTATGCCACTGGCCGGCGTCCGGCAGCGGCGGGATCGTCACCAACTCGCGGCGATCAAAGCCGACTAGTGCCGCATCGACGAGATCGCCGGCCTCCATCACGCCCGCAAGCGTTTCGACATCGACGCCCGCATGATCCCAGATCTCGGTGCGCGTCGCAGCCGGCAGCACCGCCTGCACATAGACGCCCTTGGGCGCCAGCTCGACGTTCAGCCCCTGGGAAAGGAACAGCACGAAGGCCTTCGTCGCGCCATAGACAGTAGCACCCATCTCCGGCGCAAGGCCGACGACGGAAGCGATGTTGACGATCGCCCCCTCACCCCTCTCGGCAAAACGCGGCGCTACGGCATGGGCCAGCCTGGTGACGGCAGTAATATTGAGCGAGATGAGCTTCGAAATGTCCTCGCCCTTTTGCTGAAGGAAGCCGCGCGGGATCGATGTGCCGGCATTGTTGACCAGAACACCAATACGCTGATCCTCGCGCAGGCGCTGCTCGACCTTGGCCAGATCCTGCTCGTCCGTCAGGTCGGCGGGCACAACGTCGACATTCACGCCGGTTTCGCTCCGCAGCCGCTCGGCAAGCTCTGCCATGCGCACCGCATTGCGTGCGACCAGAATGAGATCGTGACCGCGGCGCGCAAATCGCTCCGCATAGACGGCGCCGATACCGGTGGAAGCACCGGTTACGAGGACTGCAGACTTCTTGCTCATCGGGTGTGCTCCTTTGATTTATTCATGATAGTCATCATGTATTTGGATATATGACGGCCATCATGTATAATGTCAATCGAAATTTAGGAGACGGTGATGCGCGTGAGCCGACAGCAGGTCGAAGACAACAAGCGAACCATTCTGGAGGCGGCTGGTCGGCTGTTCCGGGAGCGTGGTTTCGAGTCCGTCACAGTGACGGATGTGATGAAGTCGGCCGGGCTCACCCACGGCGGCTTCTACGGCTACTTCAAGTCCAAGGATGATCTGATTGCCCAGACCCTGGCCGGACTCCGGGGAGAAGCCGAGCCAAAGTCGACGGACTTGGCCGCCGTCGCACAGCGCTATCTTTCAGCGGAGCATCGAGACGATTTCGCACATGGCTGCCCGCTTGCCGCCCTGGCGTCGGAAGTGAGCCGGCAACCCCAGGGAGCACGCACGGAAATGACAGCGTTTCTCAAACGTCAGTTCGAGCGCCTGGGTAAAATAGCGCCGGGCCTGGACGAAAAGCAGAGGCGCCGTGCCGCGATCGGCAATTCGGCGAGCATGATCGGCGCGCTGATCCTGGCCAGGATGACCGACGATCCGGCCCTGTCGAACGAGATCCTCGAGGCGACGCGCGGCTGGCTTTCGGCGGGGGATGGCGAAGGGGCC